>CAVOSR010000011.1:0-150607 GCA_963698925.1 uncultured Actinomycetes bacterium
CCCTGCGTCCCGCGTTTCGCCAGGGCGGCACCGTGACCGCCGGCAACTCGTCGGGGCTGAACGACGGCGCGGCCGCGCTCGTGATCGCGTCCGAGGAGAAGGCGCGCGAGCTCGGGGTCGAGCCGCTCGGCCGCTTCCGCGGGTCGGCGGTCGCCGGAGTCGACCCGCGCGTGATGGGCATCGGGCCGGTGCCGGCGGTGCGGCGGCTGCTCGAGCGCACGGGGCTCTCCGTCGCGGATGTCGACCTGCTGGAGCTGAACGAGGCGTTCGCGTCCCAGTCGCTGGCGGTCGTGCGCGAGCTGGGCTTCGACGAGGAGAAGGTGAACGTCAACGGCGGCGCGATCGCGGTGGGGCATCCGCTCGGCATGAGCGGCGCGCGACTCGTCGTCACGCTGCTGCACGAGCTGCGGCGGCGCGAGGCGAAACTCGGCGTGGCGACGATGTGCGTCGGCGTCGGACAGGGACAGGCGGCACTTTTCGAGAGGAGCACATGACACACGCAGAGCGGTATCTGCAGCTCGGGCTGAGGCTCGGCCGGCACGTCGACGGGCTCGTCGACTCCTACTACGGGCCGGCCGAGCTCCAGGAGCAGGTCGAGGCGGAGGGCAAGGTCGACGCGGCGCAGCTCGCGGCCGACGGTGACGCGCTCCTCGCCGAGCTGCCCGACGGGTGGCTCTTCGACCAGGTGAAGGGCTGCGCCACCTATGCGCATGTCCTCGCAGGCGACGACATCTCCTACGCGGACGAGGTCGAGGGGTGTTACGGCGTGCGTCCCGAGCTCGTCGACCAGGACGTCTACGAGGCGGTGCACGCCGAGCTCGACGAGCTCCTGCCCGGCGACGGCTCGCTCTACGAGCGGCGGCAGGCGTGGCGCACGCGGCACCTGGTCGACGGCGCACTCGCCGTGCCGGTGCTGAACGACCTGTTGCCGATCCTGCGCGACCAGACACTCGCGTTCGTCGAGCTGCCCGAAGGCGAGGCGCTCACGATCGATCCGGTCACCGACGAGCCGTGGTGGGCGTTCAACTACTACCTCGGCGATCTGCGCAGCCGGGTCGTGATGAACGTCGACGTGCCGACGACCGGCCTCGACCTGATTCATCTCGCGGCGCACGAGGTGTACCCCGGCCACCACACCGAGCACGCGGTGAAGGAGCAGCTGCTCGCCCGCGACCGCGGCGCGATCGAAGAGTCGATGCAGCTCGTGCCGACGCCGCAGGCCGTCCTCAGCGAAGGGATCGCGGAGACCGGCGGCGACTTCCTCTCCGAGGAGACGCGCGCGGCTGCCTACGACGTCCTGCGCAGGCACGGCATCGAGGTCAACCCCGAGCTCGGCGAGCGAGTCTCGAAGGCGCTCGAGCCGCTCCGGACGGTCGGCCTCGACGCGGCGCTGATGATCCATCAGCACGCAGCCTCACACGACGAGGCTCAGGCCTACATCGAGCGGTGGAGCCTCGTCCCGCCCGAGCAGGCGAAGCACAGCGTCAGCTTCGCCACCGACCCGACCTGGCGCGCGTACGTCGTCACCTACTCGGCCGGCCGCGATCTCTGCCGGGCCTACGTCGGCGGCGACCCAGCCCGCTTCACCCAGCTGCTGACCGAACACGTCCGGATCGGCGACCTGCTCGCAACGGTGTCCTGAACCACGTACCGGGGGTGCCGGAACGTCGTCCTGAACCACATACCGGGGTACGCGTCCGAGCTAGAGTCACCGGCATGGCGGTCGCGACCGAGCACGGGCTCTTCATCGACGGCGAGGTCGTCGAGCCGGACTCCGGGGAGGTTCGCGACCTCTCCGAGCCCGCCACGGGCGAGCTGCTTGCCCGCGCCGCGATGGGCGGCGAGGCCGACGTCGACCGCGCGGTCGCCGCCGCGCGGACCGCGCTCGACGGTGCGTGGGGCAAGACGCCCGGCACCGAGCGTTCGCGCCTGCTGCATGCGCTCGCCGATGCGGTTACGGCGAACCGCAAGGAGCTCGCCGAGCTCGAGTCGCGCAACGTCGGGAAGGCGATCTCGTCGGTCAAGGCCGAGATCGCAGGCGCAGCCGAGTACTTCCGCTTCTACGCGTCGGCGATCGCGACGATCGCCGGGCGCTCCAATCCGATCGGCGGCTCGCTGCTCTTCTACTCGCAGAAGGAGCCGGTCGGCGTCGCGGCGCAGATCGTGCCCTGGAACTACCCGCTGCTGATGTCGACGTGGAAGCTCGCTCCTGCGCTCGCCGCCGGCTGCTCGGTCGTGCTGAAGCCCGATCCTCAGACGCCACTCAGCGTGCTGCGCATCGCAGAGCTTGCGGCCGAGGTGGGGTTCCCTGCGGGCGTGATCAACATCGTCCCTGGTGACGGCCCGACCACCGGCGCCTATCTCGTGAAGCATCCCGGCGTCGACAAGGTCGCGTTCACCGGCTCGACCAGGACGGGTGGCGAGATCATGCGCCTCTGCTCCGACCCGATCAAGCGCGTCACGCTCGAGCTCGGCGGCAAGAGCCCGAACCTGCTCTTTGCCGACGCCGATCTCGCGGACGCCGTTCCGGCAAGTGTGTGGGCGATCTACGCGGCGGCCGGCCAGTCCTGCGAGGCGCGCTCGCGCCTCCTCGTCGAGCAGTCGATCTACGACGACGTCGTCGCGCAGGTGACCGAGCTCGCGCAGCGCGTCAAGGTCGGCGATCCGCTCGAGAGCGAGACCCAGATGGGCTCGCTGATCTCGGCCTCGCACCGCGACAAGGTGCACGGATTCGTCGAGGGTGCGCGCGACGAGGGCGCGGAGGTCACGACCGGCGGTGCGATCGGCGACGGGCCGGGCGCGTTCTACCCGCCGACGGTGATCGCCCGGGTGGGCAACCAGATGGTTGCCGCGCAGGAAGAGATCTTCGGGCCCGTCGTCACCGTGATCCCGTTCGAAGACGAAGCCGATGCGATCCGCATCGCGAACGACGTCAAGTACGGGCTGATGGCGACGGTCTGGACGGGCGACCCCGGCCGCGGCCACCGGGTCGCGTCGAAGATCAAGTCGGGCACCGTCGGGATCAACATGCCGTACACCGCGTTTCCGGGCATCCCGTTCGGCGGCTACAAGCAGTCCGGCTTCGGCCGCGAGCTCGCCGTTGAAACGCTCGATCTCTACCTCGAGACGAAGTCGGTCGTGACGTACACGGGCACGCGGCCGACGAACCCGTTCGGGCTGTAGCCGCGCCGGTCGTACCGCTGGGCGGTCCTCGCCGCCGGGACATTCGCCCAGTCGACGTACTCTGCGATCTGGTTCGGCGTCGCAGTGCTCGCCCCGGCGCTGCGCGATCAGTACGACCTCTCGCTCGGTCAGACCGGCGTTCTCATCTCGGCGTCGCTCCTCGGCTCGGTCCTGACCCTCGTGCCGTGGGGGATGGCCGCAGACCGCTTCGGCGAGCGCGTGGTGCTCGTCGTCGGGATTGGCTCCTGCGGCCTCGCCCTGCTCCTGGCCGCGCAGGCGCAGAGCTTCTGGGCGCTCTTCGCCTGTCTCTTCGCGACGGGGCTCGCGGGCGCGAGCGTCCACTCGTCGAGCGGCCGCGCCGTCATGTCGTGGTTCCCCGCCCAGCAGCGAGGGCTGGCGCTCGGCATTCGCCAGACGGCGATCCCGATCGGCGGCTTCGCGGTCTCGGTCTGCATCCCGCCGATCGAGCACACCTGGGGAATCCCCTGGGCGTTCGGCGTCCTCGGCGCCGCGTGCCTCGCAGCCGCGGTCGTCGGCGGGATCGTGCTGCGCGGTGATGCTCCTGATGACGACGTCGTGCACACGGGGCCTGCGCCGTTACGCGACAGCAGAGTCTGGTCCCTCGCGGCGGGCAGCGCGCTCGTCGTGGCGCCGCAGATGTGCGTCGTCGGCTTCGCGGTGCTGTTCCTGCACGACCGGCGTGGCTTGGACGCCGGGACCGCCGCAGGCGTGCTGGCGGCGATCCAGCTGTGTGGCATCGGCGCTCGCATCGGCGCGGGACGATGGTCGGATGTCGCGGGCGATCGTATCGCGCCGCTGCGCGCGATCGCGCTCGCCAGCGCGGCGTTGACCTTCACCACGGCGCTCCTGGTCGGCGCGCCACTCTGGCTGCTCGTGCCCTCGCTCGTCGTCACCGGCGTCTTCGCGATGAGCTGGAACGGCCTCGCGTTCGCGGCCGCGACGGAGATCGCCGGCCGCGCACGCAGCGGCGCCGCGATCGGGCTGCAGCAGACGGTGCTGAACCTCGTCGGGGCGACCTACCCGCCGCTCTTCGGCGTGCTCGTCGCCGCGACGTCGTGGCGGTGGGGCTTCGCCTCGATCGCGCTGCTGCCGCTCGCCGGGCGCCACGTCCTGCGAGCATTGCGCGCATGAACCGGATCCTCGCCCGGCTCGACGAGCTCTACGCGATCGGGCAGCATCGCGCCGGGTACTCGCCCGAGGAGGACGCCGCCCACGAGCTCGCCGCCGGCTGGCTCCGCGAAGCCGGGCTCGAGGTCTCGAGCGACGAAGCCGGCAACCTGTTCGGCCGCCGCGGCGAGGCGCGCGTGTGGTCGGGGTCCCATCTCGACAGCGTCCCGACCGCGGGTCGGTTCGACGGTGCGCTCGGGGTCGTCGCCGCGATCGAAGCAGCGGAGCGGCTCCCGGATGCGCCACTCGCCGTGGTCGCGTTTCGCGCCGAGGAGACGGGGCCGATGGGGAGCAAGCGGGTCACCGATCTCCCCGCGGCCTTCCTCGAGGTGCACATCGAGCAAGGCCCCGTGCTGGCGCAGCTCGACGAGTCGCTGGGTGTGGTCAGCGCGATCGCGGGCCAGGCTCGCGGCTTCAAGGTGTTCGAGGGGCGCGCCGACCACGCCGGCACGACGCCCATGGACGCGCGCGCCGACGCGCTCCTCGAGGCTGCACGGTTCATCCTCCACGTCCGTGCGTGCGCGCGCGAGGGCACGGTGGCGACCGTAGGCGCGGTCGAGGTGGAGCCGAACGCCACCAATGTCGTCCCGGCGCGGGTGACAGTGTCGGTCGACGCGCGCTCCGCCGACGCGGCACTCCTCGACGCACTGGTCGAGGAGATCGGCTTCGAGCGTCAACTGGCGCTCCGATCCCGTGCCGATGAGCGACGCCTTCGCGGCCGTCCTCCCGGACGCGCCGCGGCTCGTCTCGGGTGCGGGGCACGATGCGATGATGCTCGCCGCAGCGGGCGTGCGGTCGTCGATGCTGTTCGTGCGCTCCCTGAACGGCGGGATCAGCCACCACCCCGACGAGCTGTCGAGCGCGGACGACATCGCGCTCGCCGTCGATGCGCTCACCGACGCGCTCGCTAGGCTCGTGTCTTGACGAATCGCGGCGTAGGCTCGGCGGAGCCGCCGGAGAGCGGAGGTGCGGCCTGGCCGGAGCGGACCGCGAGCTGATGAGCTGGGACGACCTCGGGACAGGGGCGCGTGAGCTCGCGCAGGCGATCGCGGACGACGGCTACCGGCCCGACCTGATCCTCGGGATCGCGCGCGGCGGCCTGCTCGTGTGCGGTGCGCTCGGCTACGCGCTCGGCGTCAAGAACACGTTCACGATGAACGTCGAGTTCTACACCGGCGTCGACGAGCGGCTCGACATCCCGATGATCCTGCCGCCGGTGCCCGACCTCGTCGACTTCGCCGACTTCAAGGTCCTGATCGCCGACGACGTCGCGGACACCGGAGCGACGCTCGAGCTCGTGCAGGAGTTCTGCTCCGGGAAGGTGGCCGAGGTGCGCTGCGCGGTCCTCTACGAAAAGCCCCGCTCGACGGTCAAGTGCGAGTACGTCTGGCGCCGCACCGATCGCTGGATCGTCTTCCCGTGGAGCGCCGAAGACCCCGTCTTGCAGGCACTTCCCGAACGGGCCTAGAAGCCGACCGAGAGGTCGGATAGATTCGCCTCCACCCCCCGGCACACCCGGTTTTTCAGGAGGAGAGGAGCACATTGACCAAGAGGACACTCGCGCTCGCCGCGGTCCTGTTCGTGATCGCGGCGGCGTCCGCCGTTCTGGCCCTGGGCACGTCGCCCGGGACGGCGAAGCCGAATGCGACCTTCAAGGCCGCGTGGATCTACGTCGGCCCGCACAACGACGGCGGTTGGTCGCAGGCACATGACCAGGGCCGGCTCGCGGTGCAGAAGGCGCTCGGTTCGAAGGTGCAGACGACCTACAAGGAGAACGTCCCCGAAGGGCCGCAGGTCGCGCAGGTGATCGACAGCCTGATCAGGGACGGCAACAAGATCATCTTTGCGACGTCCTTCGGCTTCCAGCCGGCGATGGCGGCCGCTGCGAAGAAGAATCCGGACGTCAAGTTCGAGATGGCGACCGGGACGATCACGAGCAAGAACATGGCCGAGTACTTCGGCGCAGGCGAGGACGCGATCTACCTCTCGGGCATGACCGCAGGCGCGGCGACGAAGTCCGGGACGATCGGCTACGTCGTCCCATTCGCGATCCCCGAGGTGATTCGGCACGCGAACGCCTTCGCGCTCGGCGCGCAGGCGACGCACCCGGGCGTCAAGGTCAAGCTGATCTGGACGAACTCGTGGTTCTCGCCTGACAAGGAGAAGAAGGCGGCCGAGAACCTCCACGCTGCAGGTGCCGACGTGATCGGACAGAACGTCGACAGCCCGGCCGCGGGGCAGTACGCCGAGTCGGCCAAGATCCCTTGGGTCGGATACGACTCCGACGCGAAGAAGTTCGCGCCGAAGTCATGGCTGACGGCCGCTGTCTACCACTGGGGCCCGTACTACGCGAAGCGCGTCAAGGCAGCCATGGACGGCACCTGGAAGACCGGCTTCTACTACGGGAACATCAAGGACGGGATGGTCGGACTCGCTTCCTACGGCCCGCGCGTCACGGCCGCGACAAAGGCGAAGATCGCCGCGAAGCGCGCCGCGCTCGTCAACGGCTCGTTCTACGAGTTCGAAGGGCCGCTGTACGACCAGAAGGGCAAGTTGCGCATCAAGAAGGGTCACCGCATGACGGTGAACGAGCTCTATGCGATGAACTGGCTGGTGAAGGGCGTCATCGGGAGCCCGAAGGGCTAGCGCCTCCGGGGCGGGCGAGACGTCGCGTCTCGCCCGCCATCCCTGTTCATGCCACCCGCCGTCGCGCTCCGAGGAATCACGAAGCGCTTCCCCGGCGTCGTCGCAAACGACGGCGTCGAGTTCGAGGCCGCGGAGGGCGAGGTGCACGCGCTGCTCGGAGAGAACGGGGCGGGCAAGTCGACGCTCTCGAACATCCTCACCGGGCTGTACCGCCCCGACGAGGGCGAGGTCTGGCTGCACGGCGAGCGGGTCGCGTTCTCGTCGCCGCGCGACGCGCTCGACGCGGGCATCTGCATGGTGCACCAGCACTTCCGGCTCGTCGCCCCGTTCACCGTCGCCGAGAACGTGATCCTGGGTGACCACCGGGGCGCGGGGAAGGCGTTTGCGGTCAACCCGCGGCGGATCGAGCGCGCCGTCGCAGAGCTCGGCAAGCGTTACCGCATCGCCGTCGACCCGCGGGCGCGCGTCTGGCAGCTCTCGCTCGGTGAGCAGCAGCGCGTCGAGCTCCTGAAGGCGCTCTACCGCCAGGCGCGCGTCCTGATCCTCGACGAGCCGACGGCGGTGCTGACGCCGCAGGAGGCGGAGTCGCTGTTCGAGACGCTGCGGGTCATGGCGGCCGAAGGCCGGACGGTGATCTTCATCTCGCACAAGCTGCACGAGGTCAAGGCGGTCTCCGACCGGGTGACGGTGCTGCGCGCGGGCAAGACCGTCGCAACGGTCGACACCGCCGACTCGACGCCGCGCTCGCTCGCCGCGCTGATGGTCGGCCGCGACGTCGCCGCGCCCGAGCGGCGCGCGCGGACGACCGAGATCGGCGCGCCCGTGCTCGAGGTGCGCGGCCTGTCGGCGCTCGGTGACCGCGGCGGTGAGGCCTTGCGGCAGGTGTCGCTGACGGTCGCGGCCGGGGAGATCCTCGCGATCGCAGGCGTCGCCGGCAACGGCCAGCGCGAGCTCGCCGAGACGGTGACCGGGATGCGCCGCGCCTCCGCCGGCTCCGTCGTCGTGTCGAACAAGGCTCTCCGCGGGGGCGACGCACGCGAGGCGATCCGCGCCCACGTCGCGCACGTGCCCGAAGACCGGCTGCACACCGGCGTTGCGCCCTCGCTGTCGATTGCGTCCAACGTCGTGCTCAAGTCGTATCGCGGCGGGAGCGTCACCAAGGGGCCGATGCTCCGGCTGCGCACGATCCGCGAGCTCGCCGCACGGCTGATCGAGCGGTACGACGTTCGCGGGGGCGGTCCCGACCTGCCGGCGCGCCGGCTCTCCGGTGGCAACCTGCAGAAGGTCGTGCTCGCACGCGAGTTCGAGGGCGAGCCGCGCGTGCTCGTCGCTGCGTCGCCGACGCGCGGCCTCGACGTCTCGGCGATCGAGACGGTGCACGGGTATCTCCGCGCTGCCGCGGCGGACGGCGTCGGGGTGCTGCTGATCTCCGAGGACCTGGACGAGATCCTGGCGCTCGCCGACCGGATTGCGGTCATGTACGAGGGCGCGATCGTCGGCGAGGTCGCCGCGGACGGGGCGACGGTCGAGGAGCTCGGCCTGATGATGGCCGGGGGCCACGGCGCATGATCCGCGTCGAGCGCCGTCTCAAGCAGCCGCGGTGGCTTCTCGTCGCCGTCCCGATCGGCTCGATCCTCGTCGCGTTCGTCGTGATGGCGATCGTGTTGCTCGCGACCCACCACCCGCCGGGACACACCTTCCGCCGGCTGTTCGACTCGGCGTTCGTCGGCGAGCAGTCGCTCAACGCGACGCTCATCTCGGCGACGCCGCTCCTCTTCACCGGGCTCTGCGCAGCCGTCGCGTTCCGGATGCAGCTCTTCAACATCGGCGGCGAGGGGCAGTTGCTCGCAGGCGCGATTACCGGAGCGGCCGCCGGCATCGCGATCGGGAATCATTCCGGGTGGCTTTCGATTCCGGCGATGATCCTGGCCGGCGCCGCCGGCGGCGCCGCGCTGGCGCTGATCCCGGCGATCCTGAAGGCGTACCTCTCGACCAACGAGATCATCACGTCGCTGATGCTCAACTACGTCGTCGCCCTCGTGATCAGCTATCTGATCTTCGATTCGGAGTCGTACTGGCGCGACACGTCGAGCCCGACGGCGAAGGTCTTCCCGCAGGGCAAGAACCTGCCCGAGGCCGCGAGCTGGCCGGTCTCGCACGTCGGGTCGCTGGTGTTGCCGTTCGGCTTCCTGCTCGGGGTGGTGATCGCGGCGGGGATCTGGCTGCTCTACACACGCACGCGGTTCGGCTTCGAGGTGCAGGTGATCGGCGACTCGCCGCGCGCTGCGAGGTACGCGGGCATGCGCACCAGGCGGAAGATCCTCGCGGTGATGGCGCTCTCCGGTGCTGTCGCCGGCATCGGCGGCGCGTCGCAGGACGGCGACTTCCGCCACAGTCTCGACCCGCGCGGCCTGACGGCTGCCGGGTACGGCTACGCGGGGATCGTGATCGCCGCGCTTGCGCGCTACAACCCGTTCGCGGTCGTGCTGATCGCGGTCCTGCTCGGCGGCCTGCAGAACGCGGGCTACACACTCCAGGGCGCCGACTTTCCGTCGGGGCTCGTCGGCGTGATGCAGGGGCTGATCCTCTTCTCGGCGCTCGGCGGCGAGCTGCTCGTCCGTTACCGGGTGCGGTTCTCGCGCCGCGTTCGCGTGGCTGAGGCCGCCGCGTGATCCTCGCCGCGGGCAGCGTCAACAGCTCGGTGCTCGTCGTCGTGCTCGCGTCGGCGGTCGTCTACGGCACGCCGCTGCTCTACGCCGCGCTCGGCGAGCTGCTCGCCGAGCGCTCGGGTGTGCTCAACCTCGGGGTCGAGGGGATGATGCTGACCGGCGCCGTGCTCGGCTTCTGGGCCGTGCAGCGCACCGGGTCGCTGCCGCTCGCGATCCTCGTGGCGGCGATCGCGGGTGCGTCGATGGCGGCGATCCTCGCGTTCCTCGTCGTCACGCTGCGCGCGAACCAAATCGTCTCGGGGCTCGCGCTGACGATCTTCGCCGGCGCGGCCGGGCTCTCGTCGTACCTCGGCAACGACCTGCACCTTGCGGACGCGCCGGCGCGCCATTCGTTCGAGCCGTTCCTGCCGCGCAGCTGGCAGACGGCCGACGTCGTCGGCCCGATCTTCTTCAAGCAGTCGGTGCTCGTCTACGCGTCGTGGGTCTGCGTCGTGCTCGTTGCGCTCTATCTCAACCGCACACGGCCGGGCCTGAACGTGCGTGCCGTCGGCGAGTCGCCCGCGGCCGCCGACGCGATGGGCATCAACGTCGTCGCCTACCGCTACGCCCACACGATGGCCGGCGGCGCGTTCGCAGGCGTGGGCGGCGCGTGCTTCACGCTCGCGATCACGCCGCAGTGGGTCGACGGGATCACGGCCGGCGCGGGCTGGATCGCGATCGCGCTCGTGATCTTCGCGTTCTGGCGGCCGGCGTTCTGCCTCGTCGGCGCCTACCTCTTCGGCGCCTTCTCCGGCATCCCGTTCACGTTCCAGGCGCGCGGCATCCTCGGCGGCATCCCGCCCGAGCTCTTCCAGGCACTGCCGTACGTGATGACGATCGTCGTGCTGGTGCTCGTCTCGAGCGCAGGCGCCCGCCGCAGGCTCGGGGCGCCCGCCGCGCTGGGGACGCCGTACGTGCGCGAGGAGCGCTAGCGCGAGGCGAACAGCAGGCGCAGCGTCGTCCCCGCACCGGGGCTCGACTCGACGACGATCCCGCCGCCGGCGCGGCGGACGAGCGAGAAGACGGTGGCGAGACCGAGCCCTGTGCCCTCATCCTTCGTCGTGAAGAACGGCTCGAAGAGGCGCGCCTTCGTGTCGGCGTCCATGCCGTCGCCGTCGTCGGAGACCGCGAGCTCGACCCATGAGCCGGGCCGGAGATCGGAGCCGTCGGTTGCGAGCGGCTCGTCGAGCACGCGGAGGCGCGTCGCGACGACGATCGTGCTGCTGCCGGCGTCGCGTGCGTTGACGACGAGATTCGTGAGCACCTGCTCGAGCTGCGTGGGGTCGGCCATCACGTGCGGCAGCCCGTCGCAGAGCGCCAACTCGATCAGGCACTCGTCGCCGGCCAGCTGCTCGAGCAGGGGGGACGCAGCCCGCACGGCGCCGGTGAGCGAGACCGGCTGAAGCTCGACCGCCTGGCCGCGGCTGAACGCGAGCAGCTGGCGCGTCATCTCCGCGGAGCGTTCGAGCGTCGCACTGGCGCTTCGCAGGTGTCGCTCCGCCTCGTCGTCGATCTCCCGCGTGAGCGCGAGGTCGATGAAGCCGTTGATGCCGAAGAGCATGTTGTTGATGTCGTGCGCGACGCTGCCTGCAAAGCGGCCGAGCGCTTCCAGCTGCTGCGCGCGGCCCAGCTCCTGCTGCAGCCGGCGTTCGGCCGTGACGTCGATAGCCGCGCCCACGACGCCCACGATCTCGCCGACGGCGTTCCGGAGCGGCTCGAGGCGGGAGACGAGCGTGCGGCCGAAGATCGTGGCCTCGTACTCGACCGACTCTCCCTCGGCGGCGCGCGCATGTGCGTCGACCGCCCCGGCCGAGTCGCTCGTGCCCCAGAAGTCGGGCAGCCGCTCGCCCAGCGGGGGCAGACCGGCGAGGTTCGCCGCCTCGCCGACCAGCTCCGTCACGCGCAGGTCGAGGTCGGTCGTCCAGAGGAACGCGGGCACCTGACTGAGCATCAGCCGCAGCCGCTCGTCGCGCTCGTGCACCCGGCGATTGCGCTCGGTCACGTCGATCGAGACACCGACGATCCCGGTCACGGTCTGGTCGTCCTCCTGCAGCGGGCCGACGAAGTTCTCCAGTTCCCGGCCGTCCGCGTGGACGGTCGAGAACATCGTGCGCGCCCCGTCGAGGGCGCTCGTGATCAGCTCGCGCTCGGGGGCCGGCCCGGAGCCGAGGTAGTCGTCGAGGTGGAGCCCGACCAGCCGGTCGTGGGCGAGACCGCGACGGCGCGGGACGACGCCGTGGCTCGCCCGGAAGCGCAGGTCGCGGTCGAGCACCCAGACGGTCGCGGAGACGGCCTGCAGCACCGCATCCATCTGGGCCCGGGTCGCGGTCGGGTCGCTACCGACAAATGTCATGAGTGTCAATTTACAGCAACTGTCATTTTCTCTAGAATGGAAACGGGATGAATGCCGACAGCCTGCGCGAGCGCAAGAAGCACCAGACGAAGATCGCCCTCAAGCAGGCGGCGCTCGACCTGTTCGAGCAGCGCGGCTTCGACGAGGTTACCGTCGAGGAGATCGCCGAGGCGGCGATGGTCTCGCCGCGCACGTTCTTCCGCTACTTCGAGACGAAAGCCGAGGTCGTCTTCGCCTACTCGCCCGAGCTGATCGGGCGCGTCGAGGAGGAGATCGCGACCGGGGATCCCGTCTTCGAGACGGTTCGCCGCGGCTTTCTCGAGGGCGCCGAGTTCGTCTCGCGCAACCGCGAGCTCTTCGTCCAGCAGTCGAAGTTCGTCGCGCACCCCCGCATCTCGGGCCATCGCCTCGAGCTGACCGCCCGGCTCGGCGAGACGATCCTGCGCGGGCTGCGGCGGGATTACCCGGAGGCGACGGAGACCTCGCGGCGCCTCGCCGCGACCCTGCTCGCCGCCGTCTACCCGGCCGGGCTGCGCGAATGGCTCGCCGCGCCCGCCGAGGCCGACGCGCCCGAGATCTTCGGCCGCGCGTTCGACCTCGCCGAGCGCGCCGCGAAGGTCCTGCTCGGGCGGGAATAGGGGTCGCGTGGCGCCCGTTTGCGCAGCGTGATCCGAGTGAGCAGAATCAGGCCCTGGTGTCGGGCGGCGACGAGAACGGAGAGCTGATGCACCGGCTCGAGGGCGTGTACGCCGCCGGCTCGCTCGGCGCCCTGGACGACGTGGCAAAGCTGCTCGGGGGGAGGCTCGCCGGGCTCGGCGCCGACGCGGGGTTCGTCGCGACCCTGTCGGGCGACGGCCGGATGCTCGAGGTCGCGCGCGTGACGCCGTTCTCCACCTCCCCGGTTCGGCTGGCGTTCCCCGTCGACGCTCCGTACCCGCTCGCGCGTGTGATCCGCAGCGGCGAGGCGATCTTCATCACGAGCAACGAACACCTCGCCTGTGACCACCCGGGTCTCGTGCGCGTTCGCGAGGAGGATCACGCCTGCGCCACGCTGCCGCTGTACGGCGCCACGGGCACGGTGATCGGCTCGGCCAACGTGAGCTGGGAAGAGCCGCGGGAGTTCTCCGACGCCGACAGGCGCGCGGTCGCCGAGCTGCTCGCCGAGTGCGAGCAAGAGCTCGCGCGCCGGCTCGCCGCGTCGTAGGCGGACTAGACCTCGCGGAACGTGATCTGCTGGGCGCCTTCCCAGAGGGTGAGGCGGCCGAGCTCGGGCAGTCGCTCCGCGCCCTCGACGAGGGTCGCGAAGTGGTTCGCCCAGAGATGACCGGCCTTCGACGCGAACGAGCAGTAGCCGTACGGAAAGAGCAGCTCCGTCTCGCTCTGCCCGCCGGGGTAGAGCGCCAGCTCGCCGGGGTGCGGATACGACGTCGCGTTCTCCGGCCCGATGCCGAAGTCGCGGTCTCCCCACGGGATCCAGTTCGACTCGCCGCTCCAGCGACAGTGGATGATCCGGTCGTCGAGGGGCAGCGACGCCTTGAAGGCTGCGACCGTCTTCGGCGCCAGCGCTTCCTCCCACCGCGCGACGAAGCGCATGCCCGCTGCGACGATCTCCAGCACGGCGAGACCCTACCTGTCGACGTCATCTAGGATCTTTCGATGGGAGCCCGGGACGACGCCAGCGCGACGGTTGCGCGCGGCACGAGCGCGGTCAGTGACGGCCTCGTCTCGTTCGAGCTCGTGCTCTACGCGTCGGTCGGCGTCCTGCTCGGCGTGGCCGGGGTGCTCATCATCATCGGGACCGTCAGCGGCCTCATACGTGGAATCGACCATCACGCCGGTGCAGTCGACGTCGCAGTGCTGGTGCTCGACCGTGTTCTGCTCGCGTTGATCGTCGGGGAGCTCCTCTACACGCTGCGCTTCGTCGTCCGCACGCACGAGATCGCCGTCGAGCCGTTCCTCTACATCGGCCTGATCGCCGTCGTCCGCCGGATCCTGATCGTCACTGCCCAGTTCGAGCGCAGCCCGCTGACCGGTCGCGCTCTCACCAACACGCTGCTCGAGTTCGGCCTGCTCGGCCTGATGGTCCCCGCCATGGCGGCCGCGATCTGGCTCGTGCGCCGCAGCCGGCGCGTCGAGCCGGCGATGATTTAGCCGCCGGGCCGTCGTCTTACCGGCATGACCCAGATCATTCTCGACATCTCGATGTCGCTCGACGGCTATGTCGCCGGGCCGCATCCGTCGCTCGAGGATCCGCTCGGGCAGAGCGGCGAGCTCCTGCACGAATGGATCTTCGGCCTCGCCACCTTCCGGTCGCAGCACGGCCAGGAAGGCGGCGTCCACGACGCAGACGACGCACTCGTGGCCCGAGGGCTCGCCACGCTCGGCGCGGGTGTGATGGGACGCAAGATGTTCAGCGGCGGGGCAGGCCCGTGGGAGGACGACCCCAACGCGGGTGGCTGGTGGGGCGATGAGCCGCCGTTCGGTGTGCCGGTCTTCGTCGTCACGCACCACGCGCGCGAGGCGATGCAGTACGCGAACGGCACCGTGTTCACCTTCGTCACCGACGGTGTCGCGTCGGCCGTCGAGCAGGCGAGAGCGGCTGCCGCCGGTCAGGACGTGCGGATCGGCGGCGGGGCGAGCGTCGGCACGCAAGCGCTGCGCGCGGGCCTGCTCGACCGGCTCGATCTCCACGTCGCGCCGGTCCTCCTCGGCTCGGGCACGCGGCTCTTCGAAGGCGTCGACTCGACGCAGCTCGAGCTCGTCGAGACACAGGCCTCGCCGAACGTGACGCACATGAGCTACGTCCTACCGCGTCAGCAGGGCGACGGCTAGCACGCACACCCCCGCCAGCCCCAGGATCGGCCAGACGTTGAGCCCGCGGTGCCGGAGGTTGAAGTAGTGCCGTACGAGTGCGCCGATCGCCATCAGCGCGACGAGCACGAGCCAGCTGTGGGGGTTGCCGTACGTCAGCGGGAAGTGGTTCGAAAGCATGGCGAAGACGACCGGCAGCGTGAGGTAGTTGTTGTGCACGGAGCGTGTCTTGCCGTCGCGGTTCCACTTCGGATCGGGCTCGACGCCTGCCTCCTTCGCGCGGACCAGCTTCCAGTGCGCGGGGATGATCACGAAGAAGACGTTCCCGACCATCATCGTCCCGATCATCGCGCCCACCTGCAGGTAGGCGGCGCGCGGCGCGAACAGGTGGAACGACGCCCACGCCGACGCGCAGATGAACGCGAAGACGAGGACTGCGAGCAGCCCCTCGTCGTCGGCGAAGACGCGGCAGAGGGCGTCGTAGACGAGCCACGCCAGCGCGAGGCCCGCGATCGAGAGTGCGATCGCCTGCCACGCCTCGAGATCGGCGACCGACGTGTCGACGAGATACGACGATGCGTGCGCGTAGTAGACGACGATGAAGAGCGCGAAGCCGGAGAGCCACGTCGTGTACGCCTCCCACTTGAACCAGTGCAGCGGCTCCGGTAGCCGCTCCGGTGCGACGCGGAACTTCTCGACGCGGTAGAAGCCGCCGCCGTGCACCTCCCAGGCCTCGCCGCCCACGCCGCGCCGGGCGTCGTCCGGATCCTTGGGCGGCTCGAGGTGGTTGTCGAGCGCGATGAAGTAGAACGACGCGCCGATCCACGCCATCGCCGCGATCACGTGCAGCCAGCGGAAGAGGATGTTTCCCCAGTCCCACCAGATGCCGGAGAGTGCTAGGACGTCTGCCACCTGTCGATCGCGATCTGGACGAGCTCGTCGACGCCGGTCGCCAGCTCCTCGTCGCGGCTGCGCTGCAGGCGCTCGCGGAGGATGGGCACGATCTCGCGCCGCGGCCGGCGGTTGACGAAGACGACGAAGCGAAAGCCGAACTTCGCCTCGTAGTCGGCGTTCAGCTGTGCGAGCTCGGCGAGCACGCTCGGGTCGTCGTCGCCGCCTTGCTCGGCGGCGGAGCGGGCGGACGTAGGTTGGCCGCCGATCGCCGGGTGGGCGTCGAGCAGCTCCTTCTGCTCGTCGGCGGACAACTCGAGCGCCACGTCGCGTGCCTTGCCCAGCGGGTCCTCCAGCGCGGCGAGGCGCTCGACGAACCGCGTCCGTCCTTCGAACAGCTCGGTGAGCTGCTCCGCCGTCAGCTGCCGCGGTAGCTCGCGCATCCGTACGACGAGATCAGCAACGGAACGTGGAAGTGGCCCTCTCCGAGCTCGATCTCGAGCTCCACGCGCTTGAAGAACGGCGACGGAGGGTGGAAGACGATCCGGTAGGTGCCGGCGCCCGCCTCGGCGAGGCGTGCGATGCGGCCGTCGTCGTCGGTCACCCCCTCACCGGCGAGCGATCCGTCCGGGCCGTACAGCTCGACGCGCACGCCGGCCGCCGGCCGGCCGCGTTCCGTGTCGAGCACGTGAGTCGAGATGGTCATTGCCACAGCCTCCGGGCTTCCTTGCGGTGCTCGGCCGCGATCTCCTGCTCGTCCGCGTGCACGAGCCCACCGCCGCGCACGACGTCCTCGCCGCCGACGATCAACCGGTCGACGCGGTGCGGGCCGCTCAGCACGAGGTTCGCGACCAGGTCGTCCGCGCCTCCGAACTCGAGGCCGTCGGTGCGCCAGATCGCGAAGTCGGCGCGCTTCCCCGGTTCGATCGAGCCGATGTCGTCTCGCCGCAGCACCGATGCTCCGCCGCGCGTCCCGAGCCGGAGCGCGTCGCGGGCGGTCATCGCGTCGCCACCTCCGCGGCCGCGCGCGACGAGGAGCGCCTGCTTCACCTCGAGGAAGAGGTCGCCGCGCTCGTTGGATGCGGTGCCGTCGACGCCGAGACCGACGCGGACGCCCGCGTCGAGCAGCTCGCGCACCGGTGCGACGCCCGCGCCGAGGCGGAGGTTCGACGTCGGGCAGTGCGCGACGCCGACGCCCTGCGTGCCGAACGTCTGCACGTCGCCGTCCGAGAGGTGCACGCAGTGCGCGCACCACACGTCGTCGGCCACCCAGCCGACACGCTCCAGGTACTCGACCGGTGTGCAGCCGAAGAGCTCGTGGCAGAACGCGTTCTCCTCGATGGTTTCTGCAAGGTGCGTGTGCAGCTGCAGACCCAGGCGACGTGCGAGCTGCGCCGACTCCTCCATCAGGCGCGTCGTGACGGAGAACGGCGAGCACGGCGCGACCGCGATCCCGATGCGATCCCCGTCGGCGAGGCCGGCGAGGCGCTCGGTGTCCGCCAGGATGTCGTCGACCGACTCGACGAGCGAGTCGGGAGGCAGGCCGCCGTCGGACTCCCCGAGGTCCATCGAGCCGCGCGATGCGACGATGCGCACGCCCAGCTCCTGCGCGGCCGTCAGCTCGGCCTCGACCAGCCCGCTGACGCCGCGCGGGAAGACGTAATGGTGATCGAAGACCGTCGTGCAGCCGGACAGCGCGAGCTCGGCGAGCCCGGCACGCGCCGCGGCGTAGAGCATCTGGTCGTCGATCCGCGCCCAGGTCGGGTAGAGGGTCTGCAACCAGGTGAAGAGGTCGGCCTGCTGCGCCCGGGCGCGCGTCAGCGTCTGGTAGAGGTGGTGGTGGGTGTTGACGAGGCCGGGCGTCACGACGGCGCCGGCGAGGTCGTCGGCCCCCTCGGGCGCGTCGCCCGAGCCGAGCGCCGCGACGAGGCCGTCCTCGATCCTGATCCAGCCGCGCTCGTGCTCGGTCCCGGCGTCGTCGCAGGTCAGCACCCAGGCGTTGCCGAGGATCACTGCGCGGCCTCCAGCGGCACGAGCTCGAAGCGGTCGACGTCGACGAGCCCGCGGTCCGTGATCTTGAGCGACGGGATCACCGAGAGCGCGAGGAAGGCGAGGTGCTGGAACGGCGCCTCGAGCTCGCACCCGAGCTGCACGGGCGGCGGCGATCACCGCGTGCGACGCCTCGAGCACCTCCGCGAGCGGCGCATCGGAGAGCAGGCCGGCGACCGGCAGCGGCAGCTCGGCGAGCACCTCGGCTCCGTCGACGACGACGATGCCGCCACCGCGGTTCGCAAGGCGGCGGACCGCCGCCGCCATCGATGCGTCGTTCATCCCGACCACGACGACGTTGTGTGCGTCATGTGCGACCGACGACGCGAGTGCGCCACGCTGCAGGCCGAAGCCGCGCACGAAGCCGAGACCGACGCGGCCCGTGCCGAGGTGCCGCTCGACGACCGCGATCTTGGCCAGGTCGCGCTCCGGGTCGGGCAGCGCCTCTCCGGCCCGGTGCGCGGGCCGGTCGACGAGCGAGTCGGTGAGGATCTGGCCCGGCACGATCCCGATCACGCGCGCGTCGCCGCCCGACCACGGGATCCGGAACATCTCCGGACCGAACGCGCCGATCCGCACGGTGTGCCGCACCCAGTCGGGCACCTCCGCCTCCGGGATCTCCGCCGCCGGGCTGCCGCGCTTGAGCACGAGCTCGGGCACGAAGCGCTCGAGGTCGGGAAGCACGAGCAGGTCGGCGTGGTAGCCGGGTGCGACCGCGCCGAGGTGGGCGAGGCCGTGCCAGAGCGAGGGGCTCAGGGTGGCAGCAGTGAGCGCATCCTCGGCGGGGATCCCGAACGCCACGGCAGCGCGGATCATCGAGTTGATGTGCCCGTCGTCGGCGATGTGCTCCGGCTCGCGGTCGTCGGTGCAGAAGGCGATCCGCGCCGGGCCGTACTCCGCCAGGAGCGGCAACAGCGCCTGCAGGTTGCGTGCGGCCGAGCCTTCGCGAATCAGCAGCCACATCCCCGCGCGCAGGCGCTCGCGGCCCTCCTCGACCGTGTACGCCTCGTGATCGGAACGGATCCCCGCTGCGGCGTACGCCATCAGCGACCGGCCGAGCACACCGGGCGCGTGACCGTCGACGTGCTGGGCGAGCCCGAGCTTCGCGAGCTCCGCGGGCGCGCCGCCGATCACGCCGGGGAAATTCATCATCTCGGCGACGCCGATCACGCGCCGGCGGCGCAGCAGCGCGTCGAGATCGCCCGGGCTCAGCCGCCGCCGTGGCGACTCGAAGTCCGACGCCGGCACGCACGACGACGCCATGAAGTAGACGTCGAGCGGCAGTCCGGCAGTCGCGTCGAGCAGCCAGTGCACGCCGTCGGTGCCGAGCACGTTGGCGATCTCGTGCGGATCCGCCACCACGGCGGTCGTGCCGAACGGCAGGACGAGTCGTGCGAACTCGTCGACCAGGAGCTTCGACGACTCGAGGTGCATGTGGGCGTCGATGAAACCCGGGACGACCCAGCGCCCGCTTGCGTCGATCTCGTCCCGGCCGTCGTAGTCCCCGAGCCCGGCGATCCAGCCGTCGACGATCGCGACATCCGTCTCGAGCCACTCCCGTGTGAAGACCGAGAGCACCTTGCCGCCGCGGATGACGACGTCGGCCGGCTCGTCACCGCGCGCCACGGCCAGTCGACGCGAGAGGGGTGCGTCCATTGCTGCAGAACCGTACAGTCCGTCCCGTGGAAGTCCTAACACCACGCACGCTCGACGACGCTCTGCGCCTCAAGTCCGACCATCCCGACGCCTGGCCGATCCAGGGCGGGACCGACGTCATGGTCGCGCTCAACTTCGACCGCGGGCGGCCCGAGGCGATGCTCAATCTGAACGAGGTGACCGAGCTGCGCGGCTGGTCGCGCCGGAACGGGGCGCTGCGGCTCGGAGCGGGCCTGACGTACGCCGAGATCGAGCACGGCGAGCTGCGCGAGGTGCTGCCTGCGCTCGCCGAGGCGTCGCGCACGGTCGGCTCGCCCCAGATCCGCAACCGGGGAACGATCGGCGGCAACCTCGGTACGGCCTCGCCGGCGGGCGACGCGCTGCCGCCGCTGCTCGTCGAGGACGCCGAGGTCGAATGTGCGTCCGTGCGGGGCACACGCCGGTTGCCGCTCGGCGAGTTCGTCACCGGCGTCAAGCGAACTGCACTCGAGCCCGACGAGCTGATCGTGGCTGTGCATTTGACTCCGTCGAATGCACCCCAGACGTTCATGAAGATCGGGCCGCGCAACGCGATGGTGATCGCCGTGGTCTCGCTGTCGGTCTCGGCGGGCGACGAGCTACGCGCGTCGTTCGGGTCGGCGGCGCCGCGGCCGGTGCTCGTGACCGCGCCGCGCGACGAGGCCGACTCGTTCCCGGAGCGCGTCGCCGCGGCCGCGGCGCCGATCGACGACGTGCGGGGCACCGAGGCGTACCGCCGGCACGCCTTGCGGGTGCTGACGCGGCGGGCGCTCGAGCGGGTGCTCGCATGAGGATCACCGTTCGGGTCAACGGCGAGGAGCACGAGGCGGACTGCTGGGAAGGGGAGTCGCTGCTCTTCGCGCTGCGCGAGAAGCTCGGCTTCCCCGGGTCGAAGAACGCGTGCGAGCAGGGGGAGTGCGGCTCGTGCTCGGTGCTGCTCGACGGGACGCTCGTCTGCGCGTGTCTCGTGCTCGCGGCGCAGGCCGACGGCCACGAGGTGACGACGGTCGAAGGACTGGCGGAGGGCGAGCGGCTGCACGCCGTGCAGCAGGCGTTCGTCGACGCCGGCGCGGTGCAGTGCGGCTTCTGCACACCGGGGCTGGTCGTCGCGACCGCGGATCTCCTGCAGCGCAACGCGAGCCCGTCCGACGACGAGATCCGCGAGGCGCTCTCCGGCAACCTCTGTCGCTGCACGGGCTACGCGAAGATCTTCGACGCGGTGCGCCTCGCCGCGGGTGCGTCATGACGCAGACCGCGTCCCGCACGCTGCAGGTCGGCAAGGTGGGTGAGCTCGTCGCGCGTGTCGACGCGCCGCCGAAGGTGAAGGGCGAGTTCGCGTACGCGAGCGACCTGATCGTCCCGGGGATGCTCTGGGGTCACACGCTGCGCAGCCCACACGCGCACGCACGCATCGTCTCGATCGACATCTCCGCAGGCGGTCTCGATGCCGGGCGTGCACGCGGTGCTGACGCACGAGGACGTCCCGGGCAAGAAGACGTACGGCCTCGAGTTCCCGGATCAGCCGGTGCTCGCGATCGACCGCGTCCTCTATTACGGCGAGCCGGTCGCGCTCGTCGCCGCCGATCATCCGGAGCAGGCGCGGCGCGCCGCCGAGCGGATCGTCGTCGAGTACGAGCCGCTCGAGCCCGTCGCCGACATGGAGCGCGCGACCGAGCTGCCCGACCTGCACCCGGAGAAGCCGACGCGTGGGCACGGCTACAGCGAGGACGACCGGCCGAACGTCGTCCGTCACATGGTGATCCGGCACGGTGACCCCGAGGCGACCGGCGGACGTCACGCGTCGAGGGCGTCTACGACATCGGCATCCAGGACCAGGCGTTCCTCGGCCCGGAGTCCGGGCTCGCCGTGCCGGACGGCGAGGGCGGTGTCGACATCTACGTCGCGACGCAGTGGCTGCACGTCGACCGCGCGCAGGTCGCGCCGTGCCTCGGGCTGCGCGCTCGAACAGGTGCGCATCCACCTCGGCGGTGTCGGCGGCGCGTTCGGCGGGCGCGAAGACCTGTCGATGCAGGTGCACGGCGCGATGCTCGCGCTGCACACGAATCGGCCGGTGAAGATCGTCTACAACCGCGAGGAGTCGTTCACCGGCCACGTGCACCGGCATCCGGCGCGCATCTGGTGCGAGCACCGCGCGACGCGCGCAGGGAAGCTCGTCAACGTGCGCATGCGGATCCTGCTCGACGGCGGCGCGTACGCGTCGCAGCTCGACGGCGGTCACGTCGAACGCAGCGTCGTTCGCGGTCGGGCCGTACGAGACGCCGAACGCGCTGATCGAGTCGACGTCGGTCTACTCGAACAACCCGCCGTGCGGCGCGATGCGCGGCTTCGGCGCAGTGCAGACGGCGTTCGCCGCCGAGGCGCAGATGGACAAGCTCGCCGCGGCGCTCGACATCGACCCGATCGAGCTGCGGCTGCTGAACGCGCTCAAGCCGGGCGACGTGCTGCCGACCGGACAGACGATCACCGGTTCGCTGCCGATCGCCGAGACGATCCGCGCCGCCGCGGCGCTCGAGCCGCCGCCGCAGGAGGAGCTGCCGCGCGACCCGCTTGCGCCTGCCGGGCGGCGCCGGGAACACGACGCGACGGCGAAGGAGTGCGGCGCGGCGTCGGGTTCGCCGTCGGCTTCAAGAACATCGCCTACTCGGAGGGCTTCGACGACTACTGCGCAGCGCGCGTGCGCATCCTCGCCGACGGCTCGGCCGAGGTGCACTGCGCGGCAGCCGAGGTCGGCCAGGGCGTCACCGGCGTGATCCTGCAGGTCGCGCGCACCGAGCTCGGGATCGAGAACGTGCGGCTCGCCCCGGTCCAGACGGCGACCGTCGACTCGTCCGGCTCGGCCTCGGCGTCGCGGATGACGTGGATGGCGGCGGGCGCGGTGCGGGACGCGTGCCGCGAGGCGCTCGAAGAGCAGGCGCGCAGGCCCGGCGAGGAGGTCGACGTCGAGACGATCTACCGCCACCCGCGCACGACGCCGCTCGATCCGGAGACGGGGCAGATCACGGGCGAGCGCGCGCACGTGGCGTTCGCCGCCTGCGCGATGAAGGTGGTCGCGGAGGTGGACGTGGATCTCGGGCTGACCCGCGTCGTCTGGATCGGCGCCGCGCAGGACGTCGGGAAGGCGATCAATCCGCAGCAGGTCGAGGGCCAGATCGAGGGCGGCACCGCGCAGGGCCTCGGGCTCGCGCTGATGGAAGAGATCCAGACGCGGGACGGCCTGATCACGAACGCGAGCTTCACCGACTACCTGATCCCGACCACCCTGGACATGCCGCCGGTCGAGTCGGTGCTGATCGAGGACCCGGAGCCCGACGCCCCCTACGGAGCGAAGGGCGTCGGCGAGCCGCCGACCGTCGTCTCGACCGCGGCCGTCGTCGCCGCGCTGCGCGCGGCGACGGGCCGCGACCTGACGCGCGTGCCCGGTCCGCCCGGACGACATCTGCCTCTAGCCGTGCTTCAGCGTCTTGATGTACGCGACGAGCGCCTGGAGTTGTACGTCGGTGATGATGCCGCCCCAGTGCGGCATCGAGACGATCGGGGCGCGCCCGAGCACGCTGCCCGTCCGGATCACGTCACTGATCTTCTCGTCGGTGTTGAACTCGGTGAAGAAGTCTGCGCCCGACAGCGCAGGGATCGTCTTGTCCTCCGCGACCGGGTTCGGCACACCGCCGAGGCCGTTCGGGCCGTGGCAGTTGACGCAGCCGTTGCGGACGTAGAGCTGTGAGCCCTCGACGATCGGTCCCTGGTCGGTCTGGACGGGCACCGGTGTGGCTCCCACGACGGAGGGCAGGCCCGCGTGCAGGTACGCGATCAACGCACTCACTTGCCGTGCGGAGATCACCTGGCCCCAGACCGGCATGTACGGCTTGGTCGGGTTCGCCGGTTGACCGAGCCCGTGGTCGATGATGGTGCGAAGCTGCGCGGCGGTCATCGCCTTGCCGACGACCTTCAGCGCCGGCACCGCTGCTGAGACACCACCGCTTCCGTTCGGGCCGTGGCATTGCTCGCACGCGAACTGGTTGAACGTGTGAGCACCTTCGGCGACCAGAGCGCTGACGTTGCTGGTGCCGGGAGAGCTCGTCGTCGCGACCGTGACGGTGACGGTCTTCGTGCTGCCGCACCCGACCACCAGCAGCGCCGCGGCGGTGAGAAGCGTGAGCCTGCGGACCACAAGCCGATGCTACGCCCGAGCCGCTGCGGAAAACTACGGCTCCTGCCGAGGGTCGACGCGCAATCCCGGCCGGCGCTGCCTGTGTGTGGTTCGTGACGTTCACGTCACGGTGGCAGCCACTGTGAAGTGCGCTTCACATCCCGGACAGGGCCGTTCGGGCGAAGCGTTCCAGTCGCTCGAGATCGGTCGGCGGGTCGAGGTAGACGATGAACGTCTCGATTCCCGCGGCGGCGAGGGCTGGGAGGTCGACCTCGTCGCCCGCGTTGACGGTGAACGACGCCGTCTTCTCGATCGCGTCGTAGTCGCGGCCCACCTCGTCGCAATGCCTGCGCAGGACGTCCAGCTTGTGCCGATAGAACGCGGGGTCGAACGAGTCCGTGAAGTTGCACGCGTCGGCGTGCTGCGCGACCAGCCGCAGCAGCACCTTCTCGCCGCCTCCTCCGACGAGGATCGGAGAGCGCTGGCGCTCGCGCAGTGTCTGCAGCGTGCGCTCGAGCTGCGCGAGGCGTTCCCGGACCGGCGGCAGCGACTCGCCGTAGCCGAAGTCGACGTACTCCCGCTCGTCCCAGCCGGCGCCGACGCCCACGACGACGCGGCCGCCGCTCGCCGCATCGACCGTCGCCGCCATCTGCGCGAGCAAGCCCGGGTTGCGGTAGAGCGCACACGTCACGATCTGCCCCAGGCGCACACGCGACGTCTCGCGGGCGAGCGCGGCGAGCGACGTCCAGCACTCGAGCAGGACGTCCGGGTCGCCGGCGCGCGTCTGCAGGTGGTCGTAGAGCCAGATCGAGTCGAGTCCGAGCTCCTCGACGCGGTGCGCGACTGCCACCATCGTCTCGAAGTCGCGGCCGTCGAGGTCCTCGCGCCACCCCTGCGGGACGATGATGCCGAGCTTCACGCGACGATCGTGCCCGGCTCGACGTCGCCGTCCGGTCGCACCAGCACCGGACCGTGCGCATGCGAGCGCGCAGCGAGCAGAATCGGCTCGTCGTCGAGCGAGACGACGATCAGCGAGCCGACGAGCTCGTCCTTCGCGTAGCCGCCGGGCTCCATCTGCGCCTCGCGCTCGCCGCGGCCGCCGAGGTCGATCCGCAGGAGGTAGGAGGGCGCGCGCGACCCGGGTGGTCACTCACCTCGAGCACGCGCCCGACGATCAGCTCGGTCATCGGGCCACGCTAACGCACGCCCTCTTCCAGCTGCGTCGCCGACGGCGGCTCCTGCCGCACGACGGTCGCGACCGAGATGACGACGATCGCTGCGCCGACGAGCAGCCGCCACGTCAGCTGCTCGCCGCGGAACGCGACGCCGAGCGCGATCGCCACCACCGGGTTGACGTACGCGTACGTCGAGACCAGGCCGAGCGGCGCGTTCGCGAGCAGCCAGACGTAGGCCGTGTAGCCGACGATCGACCCGAAGGTGACGAGGTAGATCCAGCCGAGGATCGAGGCCGTCGACGGTGAGAAGTCATGCACCGTGAAGAGCGCGAGCGGGAGCATCACGAGCCCGCCCGCAAGCATCTCGTATGCGGTCGCGGCGAAGGGGTCGTCGGGCATCGTCACGCGGGCGGAGAGCACCGAGCCGACCGACCACATGATCGCCGAGAGGACGCAGAGCCCGATCCCGCCCGCGGTCGCGCCGCCGGAGGGCTGCGCCAGCACGGCGACGCCCGCGAAGCCGACTCCGACCCCGGCGAGCGCCTGCCACGGCAGCCGCTCACGGCCCGCGAGCCGGAGGACGACGACCCACAACGGCACCGACGCGATGATCAGCGAGGCGAGCCCGGTCGGCACGTTGCGCTCGGCGAAGAAGAGCACGGCGTTCGCGCCCGGGAGCAGGATCCCGATCACGATGCACGATCCGAGCGCGCGGCGCGAGACGCGCAGCATCCCGCCGCGCAGCAGGACGACGAGCACCATCAGCGAGCCCGCCGCGATGAAGCGCGTCGACGCGGCGAAGAGCGGCGCGATCGTCTCGCCGGTGACGGCGATCCCGAGATACGTCGAGCCCCAGATCACGTAGACCGTGACCAGCGCGGTCCACACCTTCGCCCCGTGCGTCATCAGGAGCTATCGAACGAGCGAGAGACCCGCGCCGATTCCCAGCAGCACGATTCCGAGCGCGCGCGGCAGCGAGATGTCTATCTGCTCGACGCCGAAGAGCCCGTAGCGGTCGATCACGGCGCCCATCACGAGCTGTCCCGCGATCAGGATCCCGATCGTCGCCGTCGCGCCGATGCGGGGCTGCGCGAACGTGATCGTGAAGACGACCGTCAGGCCCATCAGGCCGCCGAGCCACATCCACGTCGGCGCCCGGAAGGCCCCGCCCAGCCCTCCGAGCCCCATGCGGGCGACGACGAGGATCGTCGCCGAGAGCAACGAGCTGCACGGCGGTGGCGAACGTCAGCGCCTCGAGCACGCCGATCCGGTCGCCGAAGCGGCCCATGACAGCGACCTGCACCGAGCCGGCGAGGCCGGCGAGGACCGTCAGGAGGACGGCGGTGCCCGTCAAGCGGCGTTCGGGTCGCCTTGCCAGAGGCTGAAGCTGTTGCCTTCGGTGTCCTTGCACGCCGCGAACCACCCGTGCGTCGGAACCGGCTGCTTCTCCTCGGCCTGCCCGCCGAGCTCGCGTACCTGCGCGACCGACGCGTCGATGTCGTCGGTGTCGAAGTAGACGATCAGGCTGCCGGGGTTCTCGGACGGATAGATCGCGCCGCCCTGGTCATCCGCGGTCTGGAACATCCGATAGTCGAACCCCTCCATCGTGCTGGCTCCGACCTGCCAGGGGAACAACCCGCTCCAGAAGCTCGTCGCGCGGTCCGCGTCGGCGGCGAGCAGCTCGAAGTGAACGATCTTGCCGGGCATGGTTACGCTCCTTTCTCTCCGACGAAGGGGGCAGGCATGGTCAGAGTGCTCGTACTGTACGACGAAGAGCCCGACGCGACGGCGTACGCCGAGCACGCCGAGCTGTGCCGGCAGGTGCCGGGCGGGACGTTCCGCCACGGGCAGGTCTTCGGCAGCCCGATGGGCGAGCCGGCGCACCGCTACTACGCCGAGTGGGAGTTCCCGGATCGCGACGTCTTCAAGGCGGCCGCGTCATCGGATGAGTTCATGGCGACGGGCAAGGACGCGTACAAGCGGGGCTTTCCGCAGCCCACGGTTGAGTTCGTGGCGCTCGACTAGCCGAAGCTCGGCTTGCGCTTCTCGCGCACGGCGGCGACGCCTTCGTGCACGTCGGGGCCTGTCATGTCGAGGAACTCGAGCGCGAGCGACGCGTCGAACGCCGGCCCCGCGAGTCGCAGCCAGTTGTTGAGGGCCAGCTTCGTGTGCCGGAGCGCGGGCTGCGATCCCTCGGCGAGCCGCGTCGCGATCGCGAGCGCGCGTTCTTCGAGCTCCTCCTCCGGCACGCAGAGCGACACGAGCCCGATCCGTTCCGCCTCGACGCCGTCGACCGGCTCGCAGAGCAGGAGGTGGTACTTCGCCTTCGCCATCCCGCAGAGCAGCGGCCAGACGATCGCGGCATGGTCGCCCGCCGCGACACCGAGCTTGGTGTGGCCGTCGACGATGCGTGCCGCGGGCGTCGCGATCGACACGTCGGCGAGCAGCCCGACGGCCAGCCCGGCTCCGACGGCAGGGCCGGTCATCGCCGAGACGATCGGCTTCGGGCAGTCGATCACGTTGTAGACGAGGTCGCGCGCCTCGTGGAACACGCGTAGGCGGGTCTCGTAGTCGTTGGCGATCTCGAGCACGAGGTCGAGGTCGCCGCCGGCGCTGAACGCGCCGTCTGCGCCGCGGACGATCACTGCGCGCGTTTCGTCGTCTTGCGCGATCGTCCGCCACACGCCCGCCAGCTCACGGTGCATCGTGCCGCTGACGGCGTTCAGCTTGCCCGGCGCGCGGAGCGTCAGCCGAAGCACATGCGGCGCCGGGTGGTCGAGCTCGAGGCTCGGGAAGGCAGCGTAGGCGTCGGTCACCGGGCGGACTCTAGTGCGGTTATGGTCCTCGCGATGGCCGACGTCGAGGTGACGCGGGCGGGGGCGGTCTTGACGATCACGCTCAATCGACCCGACGTGCTGAACGCGCTCAACGGCGCGACGCATCGCGCGCTCCAGGCCGCGCTGCGCGAGGCGGAGGATCCGGCGGTGCGCGCGGTCGTGATCACCGGCGCCGGCCGCGGCTTCTGCGTGGGGCAGGACCTGCAGGAGTTCTCGAGCGGGGCCGGCGACGTCGCCGACAACCTCCGCCGGAACTACCACCGCAACGTGACCGCGATCCGCGCGCTCGAGAAGCCCGTGATCGCCGCTGTCAACGGCCCGGCCGCGGGTGCGGGGATGTCGCTGGCGCTCGCCTGCGACATCCGCATCGCCGCCGACGGCGCAAGCTTCGTGCCGGCCTTCATCAACATCGGCCTCGTGCCCGACTCCGGCGGCACGTGGCTCGTGCGCCGGCTGCTCGGCGCCGCCCGCTCCTTCGAGTGGCTGACGACCGGCCGCCGCGTCGGCGCCGAGGAGGCGCGCTCGTGGGGGCTCGTCTCGGAGGTCGTGCCGACGGATGAGCTCGAGCAGCGCGCCCACGAGGTCGCGGAGCTGTACGCCGCGATGCCGACGCGGGCCGTCTGGCAGACCAAGCGACTCCTCGATGCCGCGGAGGACACGACCTTCGCGGAGCAGCTCGAGCTCGAGGCCGTGACGCAGTCGGAGATGACGCGGACCCACGACTTCACGGAGGGCGTCGCCGCGTTTCTCGCCAAGCGCCCCGCGGAGTTCACCGGGGCAGACGTCGAGCGCCTGCATCCGATCACGGTGGTCGACCGAGATGACCGGCGGCGCTGGCGGCTGACGACGGCCCTGCGCCTCCCTCTTGCACTTCCGCACCTCTACCTCGTCGAGTACTGGGGCCTCGTCGCGCTGGTGGTGGCGATCGTCAACTGGTTCATCGCGCTCGTGCGCGGCCGGACGCCCCTTGCGGTGCACGACTGGCTGGCGCGCTATGTGCGGTACTCCACCCACGTCCAGGCCTACGTCTTCATGCTGGCCGACCCCTACCCGAAGTTTCGCGGCTGGCCGAATACGTATCCCGTCGACCTCCGTGTCGACCCGCCGGTGACCCAGTCGCGGTGGAAGATCGGGTTCCGCCTCCCGCTCGCCATCCCGGCGATCGTCTTCTCGTATGTGCTCGCCGTCGTGCTCTTCATCGTCGCCCTGCTCTCCTGGTTCGTCGCCCTCGCAGTCGCACGCGTTCCGTCCGGGTTCCAGAATCTCGGCGCCTACTGCCTCCGCTACCAGCAGCAGACGGTCGCGTACCTCCTCTTGCTGACCGATCGATACCCCACACTTGCGAGTGGAACCGGCTTCCAGTTCGAAAGGGGCGAATCGTGACGGACACCGCAACCACGGCCAGCGCCGACCACCACGCTGTCGGGCTCATCGTCGACGACGACCTGCACCGCAGCCGGCTGACGGTCTTCTTTCGGCTGCTGCTTGCGATCCCGCAGTTCATCTGGCTCTACTTCTTCGGGATCGTCGCGGGCATCGCCCTGCTGATCGCCTGGTTCGCGGCGTTGTTCACCGGGCGGGTGCCGGATGGGCTGCACGATTTCCTCGCCCGCTACCAGCGTTGTACGACCCACGTGAACGCCTACGTGCTGCTGCTCGCCAATCCGTGGCCGCCCTTCGCCGGCTCGCCGGGCACGTATCCGATCGACCTGCGCGTCGACCCTGCGGTGCCGCAGAGCCGGCTGACCGTGTTCTTCCGTCTGCTCCTCGCCATCCCGGCGCTGCTCCTCGCCTACGTCTTCCGGGTGGTCAACATGCTGGTCGCGTTCCTCGGCTGGTTCTACTCACTCGCGTTCGGCCGGATGCACAAGGGCATGCGCGACATCAGCGCATGGATGTTCCAGTACGAGATGCAGACCTACTGCTACCTCTTCCTGCTGACCGGCAAGTATCCGAGCTTCTCCGGCGGGCCGACCGCCTAGAAGCCGTCTACGCAGGCCAGTTGGTCAGGTTCTGCTGGCAGAAGGTGAGCCCTGCCGTCTTGGCGGCGGCGTGCACCCGGTCCTGCAGCTGGCCCGCTGCGAGTTGGGCGGCGGACGCCGTGTCGTAGTCCTTCTTGACGAGTGCGTCGTGCACCTCCTGGATCGCAAGCGTCAACGCGTTTCCGTAGCGCAGCATCTGACGGAACACGTCGGCGCGCTCCGCCGGCGGGGTCACGCGCTTCATCTCGGTCAACGCCAGGCGCGCCGACGCAGCGGTCCGACCCCAGCCCTTGGGGTCGCGCGTCAGGCGTCCGATCTTGAAGATCCGCTTGTCCGAGCGGATGCAGACCTGGTTGCCGGCGCTGACATACCCCTGCTGGCTCTGCGGGTCGCCGGAGGTCGTCGTCGGCGTCGTGCCGGAGCCGGTCCGTTTCGCGTCATCCCCGCACGCGGCAACGGCGAGTGGGACGAGCACGAGGAGCAGGAGGAGCAGGAGGCGGCGCATCGGCGACGAGGGTAGCGAGCAGTTGTGTTGAGCGCGCGTTATGGGAGCAGGGCGAGGACGTCGGCCAGTTCCGGGAAACGGCCCTCACGTTGCTTCGAGAATGCGAGCTCGCCGTCGACGAGCACGTCGAACTGGCTCGACTCGCCGGCTTCCATCTCGGCCAGGTGCTCCGTCCCGTTCAACTCGGCCACGAGACTCGCGGCCCGCCGGTCGTAGCCCGATCAGACGGGGCAGTAGAGGATGCGCACGTGCGCCACGGGTCCGACCTTACAGATCCGGGGTCGCCTGGCGCGCCGGCCAGTTGCCGGCGAGCGCGGGCGGGAACATCGGCGCGTTCGCCACGACCACCGGCACTCGCAGCGCCGCGCGGCGACCGTGCTTCGTGCGCGCGTAGACGAGGATCGAGTGGTCGCCTTCGCTCGGGTGCGGGCACGTGTCCCCCTTCGTCGGAGGTTCGCGCGGCTTTTGAGCGCGCGGCGCGCGAGTGATCGACGATCGAGAAGTTCCCTCCCGGCTTCCAGGCTGCAGTGCATGCTCTTGCGATGGACGATCTGGCGATCGGCGTCGTGCTCTGGGACGGCGTGGAGGAGCTCGACTTCGCAGGCCCCTACGAGGTGCTGACCGCCTGGGCACGCGAGAGCGAGCGCGAGATCTCGGTGCGCACCGTGGCGGAGACCAGTCGACTCGCCGCCTACGGCGTGAACGTCGACGCAGACGCGCGCTTCGTCGACGACGGCGACATCGTCACCGCGGCGGGCGTCTCGGCCGGGATCGACATGGCGCTGCATCTCGTCGCGCGGCTCGAGTCCCCCGAGCGCGCACGCTCGGTCCGGCGCTACATCCAGTACGACCCGGAGCCCCCGGTCTGACGGTGCGCTACGGCTTCTACTCGCCGAACTTCGGCGGGACGGGCGACCCCCGGTTTCTCGCCGAGCTCGCCCTGCGCGCGGAAGCTGCAGGCTGGGACGGCTTCTTCCTCTGGGACCACCTGGCGGTGCAGCCGCCTCCGCTCGTCGATCCGTGGGTCGCGCTCGCTGCGGTCGCGGCGCGGACGGAGCGCATCGTGATCGGCCCGCTGATCGTCCCGCTCGCGCGTCGGCGGCCACAGAAGGCCGCGCTCGAGGCGTTGTCGCTCGCGCGACTTGCCCCCGGTCGCTTCGTGCTCGGCATCGGGCTCGGCGCGCCGGACGACTACACCCGCTTCGGCGAGGACGCCGACTGGCGTGCGCGCGCCGACAAGCTCGACGAGGGGCTTGCGCTGGTTCGACGCCTGGCCGCCGCCGAGGACGTCGGCGAGCAGGATGCACCCGTCCGCTTTCTCGACGAGCCGGTCGACTTCCCGGTGTGGGCGAGCGGCGTCTGGCCCCGCCGTCTACCACCCCACGGCATCGAGCACGCGGACGGGGTCTTCCCGACGGTGCGGTCCGCGGATGGCCGGTTCCGACCGCCGCCGCCCCAGGCGGTGCATGAGCTCCTCGCCGGGCTGCCGGAGCGAGCGCGCGGTGACTGCGCGATCTGGGGCTGGGATGACCGAGGCGATGCGCAGATCGAGGAGTACGAGGACGCCGGCGTCACCTGGTGGATGGTGGAGACCTACGGTCTCTCCGCCGAGCAGTTGACCGCGCTCGCCGACAGCGGGCCGGGACGCCTCGTCAGATCGTCGTGACGGCTCAGGCTGCGCGGTCTGCGAGGACGCCCTTCGCGTGGATGGCAAGCAGCCGTGTGAGGTGCGCTGTCTTGCGGAACGGATCGGTCAGCACGCGCTTGTTCTCCAGCCCCTGGGCGGCCACGATCTCGCCGTCGACGCTCGCGACGAGCTGTAGCCCAGACGGCGCAGGAGCCTCGTTGAGTGCGGCGAGCTGGGCGACCTCTGCGGCATCGGCGTTGACGACGCTCAGCAGCACCGGCTTCGGCAGCGGGCGGCGTGCCTCGCGCGCCTCGGTGCGGAGCCGGTTGAGCTCGAGCTTGCGGTCCAGTTCCCGTCGATGCTCACGCTGACGGTCGAGATGAAAGTGGACGTGCATCATTGGACTTCCTCCTGCTTGGTTTTGCGACCCACTGCAAGCGACGGTACGCGCCGGCCCTATCGGTTATGCGGATGATTTCGGGCTCGTCCATCCGGACGATTTCGACGAACGGCCAAACCGAGCGGGCCGCCGGCCCGTACAAGCGCGACGGGGCTTCGCTTCGAGGTGCCCGCGGACTTCACGCTCGTCTCGGCCGTGCCGTCGGCGCAGCTCATCCTCGTCACGCTGGCGAAGCGCTGAGGTTCAGATCGTCTTGAACTGCTCGAACGGCTGGCGGCAGCTCTCGCACCAGCGGATCGAGCGGCACGGTGTCGGTCCGAAGATGTTCTCGAGCCGGGTCTCGGTCGAGCCGCAGTAGGGGCAGCGGAACGCCTTCGATTGCAGCTGCACGAGCGTCGTTTCACCCGCCGAACGCGGCGCCGGCGGCGCGAGGCCCGCGACGCGCAGCTTCTCGCGTCCCGCGGCGGTGATGCGGTCGGTCGACCACGAGTCGTCCTGGATCACCGCCACCTCGGGTCTCGCGCGCCGAGTCCTGCGACCGTCTCCTCGAGCGCGTGCCGCATCACCTCGAGCGCGGGGCAGCCGAGGAACGTCGGGGTGAACTCGACGCGCACGGTGTCGCCGTCGACCGACACGTCGCGGATCACGCCCAGGTCGACGAGCGAGATGACCGGGATCTCCGGATCGGGGATCTCGTCCAGCGCCGCCCACACCTCGTCGGCCGTCACCATGTCGCGCCCGGGACGGAGCGCCGCACCTCCGTCATCTCCTGCCAGAGCGGCTCGAGCTCGCCGGTGTGCGTGCCACGCTCGACGGCTACGGACGAGTCCGCACGAAGCCCGACCCGGCGCGCGAGCTCGGGTCTGAGCTCCTCCGGCAGCACGCCGAGCGCGTACGGCCACAGCTCCTCGGCCGCCTCGCGGAAGCGCGGCTCGTCGCGTAGCCGCTCTGCCCACATCTGTGCGTGGATCCGGTGGTAGACCTCCTCGCGGTCGATCTTCGCCGCGAGACCCGCGAGCTCGACGTCGTCGCCGTCCTTCAGCGCCTCGATGCGAATGTGGTCGGCCTCTTCGTACAGCCACCGCCGCGCGATCGTGTGCGCCCACTCGAGCAGGTGCAGCTCGACGAGCGGGGCGCAGCGGTACTCGTCCGGCTTGCGGTCGAACGCGAGCGCGTCGGCGTCGCCTCCGAGCTCGGCGGCCGCGAGCTCGTAGAGCGCGCGCGCGTGGCCGATCTCGTTCTGCGCGATCGACGAGAACGCGACGTCCTCCTCGAGCGTCGGCGCGATCCCCGTCCACTCCGAGTCGCGCCAGCCGAGGATCAGCTCGTCGTCAGCGATCGACAGGAGCAGCTGTGCCCGCTCGCTCACGTGCCTCCTTCAGCCGTGCCTTGATCGAGTAGCCGTCGACGCGGCGGTACTTGAGGTCGAACTCGTCGGCCCAGTCGGTGATCGCGTGCATCGACTCGCGCGGCACGAGCCAGAGCGCCTCGCTCTCGCCGCGCCGGCCGTACTGCTCGCGCGCCCACGCTTCGCGCGAAGGCGGCGTCGGGCGCCTCGACCGAGCCGGCGTGCGCGAACGGCTGCCCCTTCTTCTCCTGCCGGAACACCTCGAAGATCGGCATCAGGCCGCGAGCACGGTGTCGCGGACCCACTTCTCCTGGTCGAGGAAGCGGCGGCGGAACTGGAGCCGCTCCTGCGAGCGTGGCCCGTGCCCGGTGACGACCGACTTCAGCTCGGCCCAGTCGGGCTCGCTGTACTCCCAGACGCCGTCGTCCGAGCGGCGCAGGCTCGGGTCGGGCACCGTCAGCCCGAGCTCCCAGATCTGCGGCACGTAGCCCTCGAGGAACTGCTGCCGCGCCTCCTCGTTGCCCTGCGACTTGATCCGCCAGACGAACATCGGATCCTCGTCGCGCGAGATCGGGTTGCCGTGGAACTGCATCAGCGGCCCCCACCAGCGGTTCAGCGCTTCCTGCACCAGCTCGCGCTGCTCGTCGGTGCCGGTCATCAGCGTGAGGATCACGTCGCGGCCGTGGAGGATGTGGAAGGACTCCTCCCAGCAGATCTTCTTCATGATCCGCGCGTACGGCGCGTACGAGCACTTGAGGAGGGCCTTCTGGCTGATGATCGCCGCCGCGTCGACGAGCCAGGCAATCACCCCGACATCTCCCCAGGAAACGGTCGGGTAGTGGAAGACGTTGTGGAACTTGCTCTTGCCCGAGAGCAGGTCGGCGAACATCTCGTCGCGCGGCTTGCCGAGGTCCTCGGCGACGCGGTAGATCAGCTGCGCATGGCCGACCTCGTCCTGCACCTTCGCCGTGAGCGCGAGCTTCCGCTGCAGCGTCGGCGCCTTCAGGATCCATTCGCGCTCAGGGAGCACGCCCATCAGCTCCGAGTTCGCGTGCATCTCGATGAACTTGATCAGCTTCTGCCGGTACTCGTCCGGCAGCCAGTCGGTCGCCTCGACCTGCCCGCCGGCCTGGACGTGGTCGAGGAACTCCTGTGTGCGCGCATCCACGATGTGGCCTCCCTACCTACCGATCGTTAGGCTGTGAATCATAGATGTCCGCGCGCCGCGAGGAGCTAACGCGCATCGCCGCCCGCCTCTTCGCCGAGCGGGGCTACCAGGGCACGTCCCTGGCCGACCTCGCGGGCGAGCTCGGCGTCCAGAAGCCGTCCCTCTACCACCACATCGACTCCAAGGAAGACCTGCTCTGGGAGCTCGCGCAGGAGGGGGCCGACGCGTTCCACGCGGGGCTCGACGGCGTCCCGCCGGCGCCGGCACCGGAGCGCATCCGCCTCGCGCTGCGCGCGCACCTCGCCGTCGTCGCCGGCCAGCTCGACATCGCGACCGTCTTCGTGCGCGAGTGGCGGTACCTCGAAGGCGAGCGCCGTGCGCAGTTCCTCGCCGAACGCCGTCGCTACGAGGACCGTGTCCGGGAGCTCTTCCGGGAGGGCGTCGAGCGCGGCGACCTCCGCACCGATCTCGACCTTGCCACCGCCGGCCTGCTCTTTCTCTCGGCCGCGAACTGGGCGTACACCTGGATGCGGCCGGGCACCCCGACCGACGAGCTCGCAGACCGGCTGGCCGAATCGCTGCTGGACGGCATGCGCGGCTACGCCTCGCGTCGCTGAACCACCGATTCGCCGGCGCACTCACGATCCAGCTGGAAGTGCGAATCGCCGCCGGCTGAACCAGCGTCCGTCTGCTCCCTCCTCGATGAGCGTCACCGCATCTGCCCGCGCGGGAATCGGCAACTCGACCGCGCACTCGATCGGCTCGTCGGAGACCGTCAGGTGCGGGACGACCGTTTCGAACGCCCCTTCGTACGGGGGATGGTCGGGCCAGCGACGCCACACAGAGCGCGTCAGCGAGACGAAGCGCTCCGCTTGGGTCGGCGCCAGGTAGACATGGCCGTCATCGAACGTCTCGACCGAGACCAGCTCGAAGTCGAAGGCCTCGTGGCCTGCGAGTACCTCCCCGATCGCGTCTTCGTCGATCTCTGCGGCGTCGAGAAACGGAAAGAGGATCGTCAGGTGCGCCGGCACGCCGAGAGCTGCGCTGCTGTCGTGCTGCAGTCGCAGGGCCGCGACAGCCTGCTCGGCCTCCGGGACGGCGACGATCAGGGCGGTGCGTGGCATGCTCGTGAGCGTGAAGCGCGCGGTCCTGATCGTCAACCCGTACTCGACGAACGTCACCGGTAAGCGGATCACCGCCGTCGAGCGGGCGCTGCGCGAGTCCGCCGAGCTGCGAGACGGAATTCACCCAGCGGCCCGGCCATGCGACCGAGCTCGCAGCCGAGTTCGCTGGACGCGTCGACGCGATCGTCGTCTTCTCGGGCGACGGCACCTACAACGAGGCGCTGAACGGCTCCGACGGCGGCGTCCCCTTCGGTTTCCTGCCGGGCGGCGGGACGAGTGTGTTCCCGCGCGCGCTCGGCCTCCCGCGCGATCCCGTCGCGGCGGCGCGGGCGGTGGGCGCCGCGCTCGGCGAGGACCGCGTTCGGCGCATCTCACTCGGGTCGGTCAACGGTCGCCGCTTCTGCTTCTCTGCCGGCCTCGGCTTCGACGCCGAGGCGGTGCGGCGGCTCGACGAGCTCGGCCGCGGCGCGGACGGAGCACGGCCCGGCGATCTCACGTTTGCGCGGCTGATCACCAAGATGCTGGTCGAGCGGCGCGGCCGCTGGGACCCGCTTCTCGAGATCGAGGGCGTCGGCCGTGCGGCGTTCGTCCTCGTCGCCAACGGGAACCCGTACTCGTACGCGGGATCGGTGCCGTTGCGCGTCGCACCCGACGCGCGAGTTCGAGGAGGGCATCGACTTCATCGCGCCCACGCGCGTGCGCGCCCGCGACGTGGCACGCCTCACGCGCTACCTGGTCCGGGGCAAGGGGCAGCTCGAGGCCGAGGACGTGCTCACGGGGCACGACCTCGACCGGATCGCCGTCCGGTGCGACGTGCCGCTGCCGCTCCAGGCCGACGGAGAGGATCTCGGCGACGTCGACGAGGCGGTGTTCGAGGTGACGCGCGATGCGATCTCTGTGCTCGTGTAGCGCGGCGCTGATCCTGCTCGCGGGCTGCGGCTCGCACGCGGCTGCTCCCGATCCGTTCGCCTACGACCGGCAGCGGGCGCTCGGCGTCCGGGACGCGGGGGTCGCCCTGTCGGGGCCGAAGGTCGCCGTCCACGTCATCGCGTTCCAGGGCGCGCGGCGGGTCAATGCGTTCCTCGCCGTGCCTCGCAGCCCCGGGCGGCACCCGGCCGTCCTCTTCCTGCACGGCAGCGGCGGCAATCGCGAGGATCTGTTGCTGCCCGCGCTCGAGCTCGCCACCCGCGGGGCCGTGACGATGACCATCTCGCAGCCGAACGACGCGCAGACCTTTCGTCCACTCGTCGTCAACGCGCGGCGTGCGCTCGACGTCGCTCGCGGCGCGAGCCGACGTCGATCCCGACGAGCTCGGTGTGGTCGGCTTCTCGCTCGGCGGCCAGACCGCGGCGATCCTCGCCGGCGACGAGCCGCGGCTGAAGGCGGTCGGGATCCTCTCCGGCCGTGGCGAGCCTGTGCCGGTGCACTGGCTGCGCCGGGCGAAGGCCGTGCTCTTCCTGCAGGCGGGCCGGGCCGACGACCAGGTCGGCCGTCCCGGGCTCGAGCGGCTGATCGCGGCGGCCCCCGGCCACCCGCGGGTGCGCTGGTACGCCGCCGGACACGGCCTGAACCGGCGTGCCTTCGACGACCAGGTCACCTGGCAGGCCGAGCAGTTGGGGCTCAGGTAGGTTTCGCGCCGCATGGCGGCGACTGACGCCCTCCGGCGCTTGGATGCCGACGCGGCTCCGGACGGCTTGACAGAGAGCGATCTCCTCGAGCTGTACCGCCGCATGGTGCTGTTGCGCACCTACGACGAGCGCTCCGTCGTCTACCACCGGCAAGGGCGCATCGGGACCTACGCCATCTTCTGGAACCACGAGGCGATCCAGGCGGGCGCGACGTTCGCGCTCACCGACGAGGACTGGATCTTCCCTTCGTATCGCGAGTCGGCGATCGGGCTCGTGCGCGGCATGCCGGCCGAGACGATCTTGCAGTGGTGGCGTGGCCATCCGTCCGGCTGGTGGAACCCGGCGGACTGGAACGTCGCGTCGATCTGCGTCCCGATCGCGACGCACCTGCCGCACGCCACCGGGCTCGCGTGGGGGAAGAAGCTGCGCGGCGAGGACACCGTCTCGATGGCGTTCTTCGGCGACGGCGCGACGAGCGAGGGCGCGTTCCACGAGGGAGTCAACTTCGCGGCCGTGATGAACGCGCCGGTCGTGTTCGTCTGCAACAACAACGGCTGGGCGATCTCGACCCCCGTCGAGGCGCAGACCCGCGCCGAGACGCTCGCCGACAAGGCGGTCGGCTACGGCATCCCCGGCGTGCGCGTCGACGGGCTCGACGTCCTCGCCGTGCACGAAGCAGCGCGCGCGGCTGTCGAGCGTGCGCGCTCGGGCGGAGGGCCGACCCTGATCGAGGCCGTGCACTACCGTGCCGCGCCGCACGCGACCGCCGACGACCCGCGTGCGTACATCGACCTCGCACGTGTCGAGGAAGAGCGGGCACGTGAGTGCGTCGGCCAGTACGAGACGTTCCTGCGCCGCATCGGCGTGCTCGACGACGAACGCGCCGAAGCCGTGCGCAAGGAGGCCGAGGACCTGCTGCGCGCCGGCATCGCCGCGGCGGAGGCCGAGGCGCCGCCCGACCCGGAGCTGCTCTTCACGCACGCTTACGTCGACCCTCCACCCAACATGCGCCGTGGCTGAGCTGACGCTCGTCGAAGCGGTCAACGACGCGCTGCACGTCGAGCTCGCGCGCGACGACGACGTGCTCGTGCTCGGCGAGGACGTCGGCCGTGCCGGCGGCGTCTTCCGCGCGACGGCGGGCCTGCTCGACCGGTTCGGCTCGTCCCGCTGCGTCGACACGCCGCTCGCCGAGGCGGGCATCCTCGGCACGGCGGTCGGGCTCTGCATGGCCGGCTGGCGGCCCGTCTGCGAGATGCAGTACGACGCGTTCTCGTACCCGTGTCTCGACCAGCTGATCACGCACGTCGGCCGCTACCGCTGGCGCACCGGCGGGAAGATGACGTTCCCGCTGACGATCCGGATGCCCTACGGCGGCGGCGTCCGCGCACCCGAGTTGCACGACGACTCGCCCGAGGCGTACTACGTGCATACGCCGGGAATCAAGGTCGCGATCCCGTCGACACCGGCCGACGCCAAGGGCCTGCTCGCCGCTGCGATCCGCGATCCCGACCCGGTCGTCATCTTCGAGCCGAAGCTCGTCTACCGCACGGCGCGCGGCGAGGTGCCCGACGGCGATTACGTCGTCCCGCTCGGTCAGGCTCGCATTGCGCGCGAGGGCTCCGACGTCACGCTGATCGCGTACGGCGCGATGGTCAACGTCTGCGAGCAGGCCGCGGACGCGGCCGACGTCTCGTGCGAAGTGGTCGACATCCGCTCGCTCCGCCCGCTCGACGAAGCCACGATCCTCGCCTCCGTCGCCAAGACGGGGCGCGTCGTGATCGTGCACGAGGCACCGCGCACGGCCGGCTTCGGTGCAGAGCTCGCTGCGCTGATCGCCGAGCAGGCGATCTTCGACCTGCACGGGCCGGTGCTGCGCGTCACGGGCTACGACGTCCCGTACCCGTACTGGACGATCGAGGACGCGTACGTGCCGTCCGCGGAGCGCGTCTCGGCGGCGATCCGCCGGCTGACGTCGTGATCCACGAGCTGCCGCTCGAGCGCGCGACGCTGCACGGGCACTTCTCCCGCGACCTGCCGGCGGTGCTGGCGGTCGACCCGGGCGACTCGCTCCGGTTCGCGACTCCGAACGCGGGCTGGGAGCTCGACGATCGCACGTCCTTCGAGCCGCGCTCCTCGCCCGAGGACGACGGGCACGCGCTCGCCGGGCCGATCGAGGTGCGCGGCGCGCGGGCCGGGCAGACGCTCGCGGTGCACATCGACGAGGTCGAGCCCGGGTCCTGGGGCGTGACGCTGACAGAACCTCCGCACAAGATCGACTGGGAGCTCGAGGGCGAGACGGGCCGCGCCTCGACCGGGCAGATGGTGACGCTGCGCCCGTTTCTCGGCGTGCTGGGCATGCCACCGGTCGAGCACGGTGTTCATTCGACGATCCCGCCGCGTCCACAGGGTGGGAACATCGACTGCAAGGAGCTCGTTGCCGGGACGACTCTCTATCTGCCCATTCCGGTCGACGGCGCACTCTTCTCCGCCGGCGACGGGCATGCGCTGCAGGGCGACGGCGAGGTCAGTGGCACGGCGATCGAGTGTCCGTCCCGGGCGCAGCTGACGCTCGACGTGCGGGACGACCTGACGCTCGAGTGGCCATGTGCGCGCATCGACGGCGCGTGGCTCACATTCGGATTCGACGAGAACCTCGGCCGCGCGGCCAAGATCGCCGTCGACGGCATGGTGGCACTGATGGGCCGCGAGCGCGGCCTCGACGCGAGCGATGCACTCGCCCTGGCGAGCGTCGTCGTCGACCTGCGCGTGACGCAGGTCGTGAACGGTCAGCAGGGCGTGCACGCGGTGCTGCGCGACGACGCCTGGCGGTGAGCGGGCGGCTCCGCCTCTGGCTCGAGCGTGACCGGCGCGGCGCCGGGTATCACCTGCGCGACGCCGCGACCGGCGAGCCTGTGAGCTGGGAGGACGCGCGGATCCGCGTCGTCCCGGTGGCCGGCGTCTCGTTCCGCCCGGAGGCGGTCGCCGATCGGTCGTTCGATCCCGGCGCGCGGCTGGCGCTCGTGCCGGAGCCCGAGAACGAGCACGACGCGAACGCCGTGGGCGTTTGGAACAGGGAGCGCACGCTGCAAGCGGGCTACGTCCCACGAGAGGTGACGGCGGAGCTGGCGGGCGACGAGCAGGCAGTGTCCCTCTGGCGGGCCGGCGAGGGGCTGCGCATCCTGCTCGTTCCGGCGAGCGCCTGGGTCGGGCGCCCCCGCAGCTAGTCTGCTCCGCCGTGGCGTACGCGTTCAAGCTGCCCGACCTGGGCGAGGGGCTGACCGAGGGTGAAGTGGCGCGCTGGCTCGTCGCCGTCGGCGACGAGATCGCCGAGGACCAGCCGCTCGTCGAGATCCAGACCGACAAGACGACGGTCGAGATCCCGTCACCGGCAGCGGGCGTCGTCTCGCGCATCCTCGTCGCGGAAGGCGAGGTCGCGCCGGTCGGCGCGGTGCTCGTCGTGATCGGCGCCGAGGACGACGGCGACACGCCGACGGCGGACGCGCCCGCAGCCGACGTGTCCAGGGGACTGTCCCCGGGACCGGTCCAGCCGAGCCAGGGTGGCGCGAGGGTGCAGGCGACCCCGCTCGTGCGGCGCGTCGCGCAGGAGCTCGGCGTCGAGCTCGCCACGGTGACGCCGACCGGTCCAGGCGGCCGGATCAGCGAGGCCGACGTGCGCGCCGCCGCCGGTGAAGCTGCGCCGGCCGAAGGCCGGCGCGTGCAGGTGCGCGGCGTCCGACGCCAGATCGTGGAGCACCTGACGCGTGCGCACCGCGAGATCCCTGCCGTCACCTACGTCGAGGAGTGCGACTTCACCGACGTCGACCTGAAGCAGCTGCTGCCACTCGTGCTGCGCGCGACCGCGCTGTCGCTGCAGGAGTTCCCCGAGCTGAACGCGCGCCTGGAGGGCGACGAGCTCGTCTACCTCGACCGCTACGACCTCGGCGTTGCCGTCCAGACCGAGCAGGGCCTCGTCGTCCCCGTCGTTCGCGGCTGCGAGTCGCGCGGCCTCGACGAGCTGCGCGGCGACGTCGACGAGCTCGCCGAGAAGGCGCGCGACGGCAAGCTCGCACCGGAGGAGCTGCGTGGCTCGACATTCACCGTCACGAGCGCCGGCAAGCTCGCGGGCCTGTTCGTGACTCCGCTCATCAACCACCCCGAAGTCGGCATCCTCGGCGTCCACCGCATCGCACCGCGCGCCGCCGTGCGCGACGGAGAGATCGTCGTGCGCACGATGGGGAACATCAGCGTGACGTTCGACCACCGCGTGGTCGACGGTGCGCGTGCGGCCGCGTTCACGCTCGCGGTCATTCAACGCTTGCAGGGCTCGTAACGCGTACTCCGCGTTCGCTCTGCCCTACGCGGTCACCGGCGCGAGCCGCTCTTCGAGCATCGCTTCGATCCGCGGTGCGCTCGCGCGACCGTCGAGGCGGGCGACGGCCTTGCGATCGATCACGAGCACGAGCGTCGGCACGCTCTCGACGGCGAGCTTCTCGACGAGGTCGGCGCGCTGGTCGACGTCCACCTGGATCACGCGCAGCCGGTCGCGCTCCTTGCGCGCGATGTGGGCGACGAGGCTCTCCATACGCCTGGAGGGGCCTGACTGGGTGGACGAGAAGAAGACGAGCAAGGGCAGGGCATCGCCTGACATGAATCCTCCGGCTTGACGGGGTTGGACAAAACCTCTTCCCGAAGAGGCCGGTCACTCAAACTCCCGCCACTACACTCGGAGTCGATGGGCGACTGGTACACGATCGGGATCATGGCCGGCCTCGGGACGTCGATCGGCGTCGCGCTGGTGGCGGCGCTCGGGCGTGCCGTGCCGGCGTTCGTCGCGGCAGGCGCGATCGCGGTCGTCGCCGGGCTGTTGATCTTCGGCTGGGGAGAAGCGATCGGCGGTGCTCGTCGGCGCCGCGTGCGGCACCTTCGGCGCGGCGCCGATCGTCACCGGTGCGTTGCGCCGCGGCGGGACTCGCGGCGGGACCGCAATCCTGCTCGGGCTCGTTGCGCTCGTCGGAGCGGCGCTCGCGTTCGTGCCCGTGCTCGGCTATCTCGAGGCGCTTGCGGTTCCGGTGCTCGGCGCACGTCTGCGCCGCCGGTCACCCGACCGCCACGCGGGGCTGCGCGTCCTCTCGCGCGATTGAAGCCGAAGCCGGTCGTCCTCGTGGTGATCGACGGCTTGACGCCGTCGATGTTCGAAGCAGCCGACACCCCGGCGATCAGGTTCCTTGCCGACCACGGCACCTATCGCCGTGCGACGTCGACGTTCCCGTCGCTGACGCCGGTGTGCCTGTCGTCGATCGCAACGGGTGCACATCCCGACGTGCACGAGATACCGCATCTCGTCTGGTGGCATCGCGGCGAGCAGCGGATCGTCGAGTACGGCTCGTCGTTCGGCGCGGTGCGCGCAGCGGGGATCGCGCGGTCGCTACGGGACACGGTGATCGACCTGAACGCGAAGCACTTGAGCCGCGGCGCCGAGACGATCTACGAGGCGCTCGAGAGCACAGGGCTGACGAGCGGCGCGATCAACATCACCTGCTACCGCGGGCCCAACCGCCACCTGCCGACGATCCCGGGCGTGCCGGCCGTCTACGGCCCGAAGCGGTTCTTCTTCTACTCCCTGTACGAGAGCGACAAGACCGGCGCTCCGATCGCCGTGCGCAACCGCGCGCTCGGCTCGATCGACGCGTACGCCGCGTGGGTCGGGCGTTGGCTCGTCACGCGCGACGGATTCGACTTCCTCGTCTACTACCTCCCCGACTACGACTTCGCCTCGCACGCCACAGGTCCCGACAGTGCGCACGAGGCGCTCGCCCGCAGCGACGCGGCGATCGCGGCGCTGATGGATGCGGCCGGCGGCCCGGATGAGTTCCTGGAGCGCTACGCCGTGCTCGTCTGCTCCGATCACGGGCAGTCCCACGTCGAGCAGTCGGCGCGGCTCGAGGCGGGCGACGACCTCGTCACCGCCTCCAATCGTGCCGGGATGGTCTACACGGACGATCCACGCGGCGTCGCGATGCGACTCGACGCGCAGCCCGCGGCGGGGATCGTCCTCTTCAGGGAGGACGGCCGGGTGGTCGCACGGCGCGACGGCGACGAGGACGAGGCGCTTCTCGACGAGGTTCCGCACGGACGCGAACGCGCTGCGGCTGCTCTGCGCAACCCCAATGCCGGGGAGGTGCTCGTCTCCGCGGCTCCCGGCTGGGAGTTCACCGACCTGGCAGGACGCGACCACCTCGGCGGTGGCAGCCACGGCTCGCTCGAGGTCGCCGACTCGGAGGTGCCGATGCTCGCGGTCGGGCTCGGCGACCCGCCGGCGTCGATCACGGGGATCAAGGAAACCGTCCTGCGCAACTTCGGGCTCTCCCCGGGAAGCCCGCACCGCAGCGTGAGGTAGCCTCGCTCCGTGTCCGAGGTCGCCGCTCGCACGGCGCGCGCTCTGCGCGCCCCTCACAACTGGGTTCAGCTCGCGAAGTTCGGCCTCGTCGGTCTGAGCGGATACGTCGTCAACCTCGTCGTCTACGCGGCGTTGCTCGGCATCGGCGCGCACAAGGCCGCCCTGGTGTCGTTCGTCGTCTCCGCAGGCAACAACTACTGGTGGAACCGGCACTGGACGTTCTCCGACCAGAAGGGCGACTTCGCGTTGCAGGGCGTCAGGTTCTTCGTCGTCGCGCTCGCCGCCCTGGCGGTCAACCAGCTCTGGCTGCTCGTCTTCCTCGACTGGCTCGGCTGGGGCAAGATCGTCTCGCAGGCGATCGCGATCGTGCTCGTGATGCCGCTCAACTTCCTCGGCAACAAGCTCTGGTCATTTCGGCGTTGAGGCTTGCCCTGCTCGCGGCGCTCGCGCTGGCCCTCGTACCGGCCGCGCACGCAGCGACGACGCGGTCCCAGCAGACGAGCACGGTCACGAACCCGTTGACGGCGACCTCGCCGCTCGCCACGGCGAAGCCGCGCTCCAACGATGCGCAGGTGACCGCCATCTTCCTGGACTACGACAAGGTCGCGAACTGGCTGAAGCGGTACCCGAAGCCGACGACGAGCGCGACCTTCAAGCAAGGCGTGTGGACGGTCAATGTCTTCGACCGCGACGCCGGGGAGATCGCAACCGGCCGCGTCGACGATGCTTCCGGCGCCGTCACCGAGGCGTGGACCGGGCCGCAGGTCGCCTGGCGGATGGCGCGCGGTTACTCCGGTGCGTTCGGAGGCGCCAAGATCAACAGCTACTCGGTCTGGCTGAGTTTCTGCGCGCTCTTCCTGCTCGGGCTCGTCGACTGGCGCCGCCTGCTCACGGTGCGCAACGCCGACCTGCTCGTGCTCCTCTCCTTCTCCGTCTCGCTCTGGTTCTTCAATCACGGGCACGTGTTTGCTGCGATGTCGCTGGCGTACCCGCCGCTCGCCTGGGTGCTGGTGCGCTGTCTCTGGATCGCGCGCGGCGACAGACCGTCGCGCGGTGCTCCCGTGTGGCCGATCTGGCTGCTCGCCGCCGCGACCGTGTTCATCGCCGGCTTCCGCGTCGGCCTGAACGCGCGCGCATCGAATGTGATCGACGTCGGATACTCGGGGATCATCGGCGCCGACCGGATCGTGCACGGCCAGAGCCCATACGGTCACTTCCCGGTCGAGGACCCGCAACGGAAGTGCGGCCTCGCCGACAGCGAGGGCGAGGTGCGGGACCGCATTCAGACGAACGGCAAGTGCGAGACGGCGAATCCGCTCGGAGATACGTACGGACCGGTCTCGTACCTGGCGTACATCCCTGGTTATGCCATCTTCGGCTGGAGCCACAAGTGGGACGGCCTGCGCGGTGTGCACCTCACCTCGATCCTGTTCGACACGATCTGCCTGATCGGCCTCGCGCTCGTCGGGCGGCGGTTCGGCGGGCCGCAGCTCGCGGCCGCGCTCGCGTTTGCGTGGGTGACGTGGCCCTTCTCGCAGTACGCCTCCAGCTCCAACACGAACGACTCGATCGCTCCCGCGTTGCTCGTGTGGGGCTTCCTCGCTCTGACGAGCCCCGTCGCACGTGGCGCCGCCGTTGCCCTGTCGGGGTGGACGAAGTTCGCATCGCTCTTGCTGGTGCCGCTCTGGTCCGGGTACCCGGAGGCGCGCCGTCCTCGCAACGTCGCCGTCTACCTGGCGGCCTTTGCGGCGACGACGCTGGTCGTCTTCTTCGTCCTCCTCCTCGAGCCGTCACCGTTGCACGCGGCCCGGGTCTTCTACGACCGCACGGTCGCGTTCCAGATCGGCCGCGACTCGCCGTTCTCCCTCTGGGACTGGCGGCAGTACCACGCGCAGGGGATTCCCGACCTGCATCTCGTGCAGCGCGTGCTGCAGGTCGTGCTCGTCATCGGCTCGCTCGCACTTGCCTGGTTCCCGCGACGCCGTTCGCCGCTGCGGCTCGCGGCGCTCACCGGTGCCGTGCTGGTCGGCTTCGAGCTCGTGCTGACGCACTGGTCCTACCTGTATCTCCCATGGTTCTTCCCGTTCGTCGCGCTGGCGCTCGTCGCCGCGCTGCCGGGCGACCCGAAGCCGCCGCCGGCGCCGGTCGAGGATGACGAGCCGAGTCTCGAGCTTCTCCCCGTTCGCTGACCGGGTCACCGCCGCGCTCGCGGCGGGTGCGGTCTTCCTCGTCGCGTGGGGGCTGGTGCACACGTGGTTCTGGGCGCACGGGCAACTTGTCGACTGGCCGACGTACCTGACCTACGGCAGGGCGATGCGGGACGGCCTCGTCCCCTATCGCGACTTCGCCGTCGAGTACCCGCCCGGTGCGCTGCCGGTGTTCCTGCTGCCGATGTTCATGCACGGCGTCTACGCGACATCGTTCGCCTGGCTGATGGCGCTCTGCGGGCTCCTGCTCGTCTGGGTCGTCGCGTCGATCCGGCCGCAGGCGGCGCTCTACGTGGCGGTCGGGCCGTTGCTCGTCGGGTCGCTGATCCTCTCGCGCTTCGACCTCTGGCCCGTCCTGCTCGCGACCGCGTCGCTCGCGCTGCTGCTCGCAGGCCGGCACCGCACCGGCTGGGCGCTGCTCGGCGCTGCGGTCGCGGCGAAGCTCTGGCCGCTCGTGCTCGTGCCGCTCGCGCTCGCCTGGTCGATCCGCCGCGGCCGCCCGCTCGCGCCGCTCGCCGGGGCGGCGGTGCTGCTTGCCGTCACGCTTGCCGTTCGCAGTCGTCTCGCCGGACGGCCTCTGGGACAGCGTGAGCGGCCAGGCGTCGCGCCCGCTGCAGGTCGAGAGCCTCGGCGCGGCGTTCCTGACGACGTTCTCGCACCCCGAGATCGTCACGTCGCACGGTTCGCAGAACGTTGTCGGGCACCACGCACTCGGTGTCGCGTTCGGGGGGCTGCAGGCGCTCGTGCTGGTCGCCCTGTGGATCGCCTTCGCGCGCGGCCCTGCGACGAGCGAGCGGCTGCTCCGGTACGCCGCGGCCTGCACGTGCGCCTTCGTCGTGCTCGGCAAGGTGCTTTCCCCGCAGTACCTGATCTGGCTGCTGCCGCTCGTTCCGCTCGTACGCGGCCGACGGGGCCTGGCCGCGACGGCGCTCCTGACCGTAGCGCTGCTTCTCACCCAGGTGTGGTTTCCCCAGCGGTATTTCGACTACGCGCTCGAGTTCCGGAATGCCGGCGTCGTCTTGTTCCGCGATCTGGTACTCGTGGCACTGCTCGCCGTGCTCGTCTGGCCTGCCCGGCTTGCGCGCACGGGGTGAATGCATCACATTTCAAGACAAGTCAACTCGACCCGGGGAGGGGCACAGATGGCGCGCACGCCGCTGGCGAACGCCGTTGAAGAGGCGGTCTCGAAGATCGCCGACGAAGAAGGTCGCACGACGAGACGGCAGCTGCTCGCCGGGGCAGGGTCCGCACTGGCGGGAGCTTCGCTGCTCGGCGCGTTCGCCCGTCCGGCCGGGGCGAGGTCGCTCGCCTCGACCCGGATCGTCGTCGTCGGTGCCGGCCTCGCCGGCCTGACGGCGGCCTACCGTCTGCAGCAGGCGGGGTACGCGGCGCAGGTCTACGAAGGCTCCGACCGGATCGGCGGCCGCTGCTGGACCGGCCGCGGCGACTTCGCCGATGGGCAGATCTACGAGCACGGCGGCGAGCTGATCGACTCGAACCACATCGCGATCAAGCAGCTCGCGCAGGAGCTCGGCCTCACGCTCGACAACCTCGTCCAGGCCGAGACGAACGGCACCGAAGAGGTCGGCAATTTCTTCGGCAAGCCGTACACGTTCACGCAGATGACCAATGACATCAAGGGCATCTGGCAGCAGATCCACTCGGACATCTCCGCCGCGAGCTACCCGACGCACTACAACCTCTACACGCCGCGCGGGCAGGAGCTCGACCGGATGACGATCTACCAGTGGATCGAGAGCTACGTCCCCGGCGGGCATCGTTCGCCGCTGGGTGCGATGCTCGACGTCGCCTACAACATCGAGTACGGGGCCGAGACGACCGTGCAGAGCTCGCTGAACATGCTCTACCTGCTCGGCTACGCGGGCCAGGGGCAGTTCCGCGTCTTCGGCAAGTCGAACGAGAAATACCATGTGCGCGGAGGCAACGACCAGATCCCGACGCTGCTCGCGGCGAAGCTCGCGTCGCAGATCACGACCTCCGCCGCGCTCACGGTGATCAAGAAGAACGCGGACGCCTCCTACACGCTGACCTTCGCGAACGGGCTGGGCTCGTTCACGCAGGTCGCGGACCACGTCGTGCTCGCGCTGCCGTTCACGATGCTGCGTGACATCAGCTTCTCGAAGGCCGGCTTCAACGCGGTCAAGACGACCGCGATCAGGGAGCTCGGCATGGGAACGAACGCCAAGGTTCACCTGCAGTTCGCGTCACGCTTCTGGCGCGGCCAGGGGCTGAACGGCGAGACGTACTCCGACCGCGGCTACCAGAACACGTGGGAGGTCTCGCGCGCGCAGGCCGGCAAGAGCGGACTGCTCGTCTGGTACACGGGCGGCAACCCCGGCGTCGCGGTCGGCAGCGGCACGCCCGAGTCGCAGGCCGCGACGTTCCTCGAGCAGGTCGAGCCGGTCCTGGCGGGTGCGACCGCGCAGTGGAACGGCAAGGTGACGCGCGACTGGTGGACCGGCGATCCGTGGACGAAGGGCTCGTACTCCTACTGGAAGGCGGGCCAGTACACCAAGTTCTCGGGCGCCGAGAGCGAGGCGAGCGGCACCTGCCACTTCGCCGGCGAGCACACCTCGCAGGACTTCCAGGGCTATCTGCAGGGCGGCGTCGAGACCGGCGAGCGCGCGGCCGCCGAGATTCTCGCCGACCTCAAGTAAGACCCGCGCCTGAACGTGGCTCCGCCGCAGGCGGAGCCACGTTCAGCGGGTCAGGGTCTCGCCGACCGCCACCTTTACCGCGACGCAACTGGTTGCACGGCCGTCGGGGCCACACTCGATCAGGGCGCCTTCGATGCGGACGTCGCCGGTCGCAGGCTCGAGCCGCGTCGGCATGCCCGTCACGAAGCGCTTGATCGCGTTGTGCTCGTCGCTCCCGATCACCGAGTCGTGCGGGCCGGTCATGCCGGCGTCGGTGATCGCCGCCGTGCCGCCCGCGAGCACGCGCGCGTCGCTCGTCTGCACGTGCGTGTGCGTGCCGAGCACCGCGGTCACACGGCCGTCCAGGTAGCGCGCGAGCGCCACCTTCTCGCTCGTCGCCTCGGCGTGGAAGTCGACGACGATCACCGGCGTCCGGCTGCTTGCCTCGGCGACCAGCCGGTCGGCGGCGAGGAACGGGCTCTCGAACGGGTCGAGCGAGAAGATGCCGAGCAGGTTGATCACGGCGACGCCGTCGTGCACGGCCATCCCGGTCCCCGGCGTCTGCGGCGAGAGGTTCGCCGGGCGCAGCACGCGGTCGGTGCCGGAGAGGTAGGGCGCGAACCCCTGTTGGCCCCACGTCCAGTTGCCGAGCGTGACGACGTCGGCGCCGCGAAACCAACAGTTTGTCGGCGAGCTTCGCGGTGATGCCGCGGCCCGCGGCGATGTTCTCGCCGTTGACGATGCAGAAGTCTGCGCCCAGCTCCTCGCGGAGTGACGGCAGTCGCGTCTCGACCGCCCGGCGTCCGGGCGCGCCGAACACGTCGGCGACGAAGAGGATGCGCAGGGCTAGCCCAGCGAGAGGGCCGCCGAGGGGCGAACCTCGACGACGACGTGGTTCCCCGAGTCGTTCGTATACCGCGCGAGTGACTGGCGCTCGGCGTGCGAGAAGTCGACGATCGTGCCGAGCTTCGATCCGGCGGCGGTCAGGGTCGCACCGACGGTCAGCGCCGGGTCGACACGCACGTGCGAGATCGAGACGACGAGCGAGGGCGCGCCCGTCGGCTGCACGTCGATGCGCGAGCCGAGAATGCGGTCGTTCATGACGACGTCCTCGATCGCCACGACGGTGCCGTCCACGGGCGCGTAGACGTCGGTCCCTGCCGCTGCGCCGACGTCGAGTGCCGACGTCGCCGGGCCCTGCCCGCCCGGCAGCTGATACCAGCGCCGCGTACCCGAGGCGCCGCCGAAGACCCGGCGCGCGAGCCGGCGCAGGAGGCCCTGGTTCGCCTGGGTGCCGAGCGGGTCGACGGCGAGCGCGTTGGCGCTCCCGCCCTGGAAGCCGATCGCCGTGACGCGGCTCTGGCTGACGGGCAGCTGCAGGTGCAGCGAGTCGAGCTTGGCGATCACCTCGGGCTGCGGCGGGCCGGCCGGGACGAGCCGCGACGCGCTGGCGGGCGCGGGCGCGGCGGCAGGCTTGCCGGAGCCGCCGAAGGCGGACAGGAGCAGCGTCACGAGCGCCACGAGGACGATTGCGATCAGGGCGGCGAGGCGGCGCAGACGCCGCTCACGCTCCAGGTGCCGGCGCCGCGAGGCTGGGACGCGCCGGCGCTTCACCGGGGGCGACATGCCGGGCACCGTAGCGAACGGCTCAGGGGCTTTCAACGCCAGGGCGCCGTTGGTGCCGAACGTCCAGTCCCAGTCGGGAGGCCTGAGCGCGACCACGGTGGCGGTAGCATCGCCCCTGTGAGCGCGATCGGACGCCCGCCGCGCATCGAGATCCCGCGCTGGGTGCAGCTGGTCGGCCTGCCCCTGCTGGTCGTGTTCGCGTGGATCCTGCTGTCCGCGGCGGGTCACGTGGTCTTCCTCTTCCTCGTCGCGGCGCTGACCGCGCTGCTGCTCGACCCGCTCGTGCGGGCGCTGCAGCGGGCCAGAATCCCGCGCGGCCTCTCGGTCGCGATCGTCTTCCTGAGCTTCGCGGCTGCGCTGGGGCTCGTCATCGTGGCGGTGGCGACCGCGGTGATCGGTGAGACCAAGACCGCGGCCAACAGGTTCAACGACTACTTCACGCATCGTGTCGACACAGCCGGACAGACGGCGGCGGACCGGGACGTCGACCGGCTGCAGATCTGGCTGAACACCCATCACCTGCAGGCGCTCAAGATGCAGAAGCGCGGGCACGACCTCGTGCGCCAGGTGCAGGAGCGCGACATCGGCAAGAACACGGACCGCGTCGTCTCGTTCGTCGAGGGCGCCGCGGTGTCGATCGGCAAGACGCTCTTCTCCGTCGTGCTGCTCGTCGTGATCTCGATCTACATGTTGCTCGACATGCAGAAGCTCGGGCGCATCGTCGACAGGCGGTTCCCGCCGCGACCGGGCGAGCAGCCGCTGTTGCGCAGCATCGAGAACTCGCTCGCGTCGTACGTTCGCGGACAGGTCGCGCTGTCGTTGATCATCGGCGTCAGCGCCGGAGTCGGGTTATGGGTGCTCGCGGCGACCGGCCTGTTGCCGGGCGGCGAGCAGTACGCGCTCCTCTTTGGCGCGTGGGTGGCGTTGACCGAGGTGATCCCGTACCTCGGCCCGTGGCTCGGCGCAGCGCCGCCGTTCATCTATGCACTCGTGGTCGACCCGATCTCCGCGCTGTGGGTGGCCCTGCTCTTCCTCGGCATCCAGCAGATCGAAGGTCACGTCGTCGTGCCGAACGTGATGGGCAACGCGCTGCGGCTGCATCCGCTGCTCGTGATCTTCGGGCTGGCGGCCGGCGCCGAGTTCTACGGGCTGCCGGGGGCGCTGACGGCGTTGCCGCTGCTCGCGGTCGGCCGCGCGATCTGGGAGTTCTTCGCCGACCGGATCGACCTCGAGCCCTGGAAGGACGAGCCGGTGCCGGTCGAGGTCGAGCTCACGCCGCCGCGTACTCTGAAGTCGTGAGCTCCTTCCCCGCCACCCGCCTGCGCCGGCTCCGCCGCTCCGAGCCGCTTCGCGACCTCGTGCGCGAGACGTCGCTCTCGCTCGACGACCTCGTCCTGCCGCTGTTCGTCGCCCCCGAGGCCCTGACCAACGAGCGCCTGCCGGCGATGTCACGGCATACGGTCGACTCGCTCGTGCGCGAGGTCGAGGAGCTCGTACGGATCGGTGTTCCCGGCGTGATGCTCTTCGGCATCCCGGAGGCGAAGGACGACGAAGGATCGGGCGCCTGGATCGAGGACGGAATCGTGCAGCAGGCGCTGAGGGCGCTTCGTCCGCGCTTCCCGGAGCTGCTGCTCGTCACCGACGTCTGTCTGTGCGAGTACACCTCGCACGGGCACTGCGGCGTGATCTCGGGCGGCGAGGTCGACAACGACGCGTCGGTCGAGCTGCTCGCGCGCACGGCGGTCTCGCATGTCGAGGCCGGCGCCGACGCCGTCGCCCCGAGCGACATGATGGACGGTCGCGTCGCGGCGATTCGCGAGCAGCTGCCGCAGACGCCGATCATCGCCTACTCGGCCAAGTACGCCTCTGCGTTCTACGGCCCGTTTCGCGACGTCGCGGACAGCGCCCCGTCCTTCGGCGACCGGCGCGGCTACCAGATGGACCCGGGGAACGTCCGCGAGGCCCTGCGCGAGTGCGCGCAGGACGTGGCCGAGGGCGCGGACATGCTGATGGTCAAGCCCGCGCTCCCGTATCTCGACGTGCTGCGCGCGGTCCGCGACCGCTTCGACCTTCCGTTGGCGGCCTACAACGTGAGCGGTGAGTACGCGATGATCAAGGCCGCGGCTGCGGCGGGCGACCTCGACGAGCGCGCAGCCGCGCTCGAGTCGCTGACGGCGATCAAGCGCGCAGGCGCCGACGTGATCTTCACCTACTGGGCGAAGGACTTCGCCTCCTGGCTGTGACGTCGCTCGTCCGCAGTGAGCTCTGGCATCGGGCGCTGAAGGTGATTCCCGGCGGCGTCAACTCGCCGGTGCGCGCGATGCGCGGCGTCGGCCTCGACGAGCCGTTCTTCGTGCGCCGCGGCGACGGCGCGTACGTCGAGACGGCCGAGGGTGCCCGCCTGCTCGACTGGGTGCAGTCGTGGGGGCCGCTGATCTTCGGTCACGCGGACCCGGAGACCGTCGAGGCGGTGCGCGACCGCGGCGCTCGACGGAACGAGCTTCGGCGCGCCGACCGAGCGCGAGGTCGAGCTCGCGCAGGAGATCGTCGACGCGGTGCCGTCCGTGGAGCGTGTACGGCTCGTGTCGTCCGGCACCGAGGCCGCCATGTCGGCGGTGCGGCTCGCTCGCGGCATCACGCGCCGTGACCGCGTGATCACGTTCGCAGGCTGCTACCACGGCCACGCCGACCAGTTCCTCGCGAGCGCCGGCTCCGGGCTCGCGACGCTCGGCATCCCGGCCTCGCCCGGCGTGCCGAGCGGTGTCACCGCCGACACGATCGTCTGCGAGTACAACGACGTCGACGCCGTCGCCGCCGCGGTCGAGCGCTACGGGGAAGGACTGGCCGCGATCGTCGTCGAGCCGGTTGCAGGGAACATGGGTTGCGTCCCGCCGGCACCTGGCTTCCTCGAGTCGCTGCGTCTCCTCTGCGACGCGTCGGGCGCACTGCTCGTCTTCGACGAGGTGATCACCGGCTTCCGGGTCGCGCGCGGCGGCGCGCAGGCGCGGTTCGGCGTCCTTCCCGACCTGACGATCCTCGGAAAGATCGTCGGCGGCGGGCTGCCGCTGGCCGCGTTCGGCGGCAGCGCCGACGCGATGGACCACCTCGCTCCGGCGGGCGCGGTCTACCAGGCAGGCACGCTCAGCGGCAACCCGCTCGCGACCGCCGCGGGGCTCGCCGTCCTGCGCCGGCTGCGCGATCCGCAGGTCTACGACGAGCTCGAGCAGCGCGCCGCCAGGCTCGAGCGCGGCCTCGCGCCGTTCGGGCGCGTGCAGCGCGTGGGTGCGATGCTGACGCTGTTCGCCGGCCGCGCCGAGCCGGTCGAGCGATTCGCCGAGCTCGACACCGAGCGCTACGCGACACTCTTCCGGGGACTGCTCGAGCGGGGCGTCTATGTCGCGCCGAGCCAGTACGAGTGCCTGTTTCCGTCACTCGCCCACGGCGACGACGAGATCGACGCGACGATCGAGGCGGTGGGCGATGTCCTCGGTCGTTGAGGCGATCGCCGACGGCGCGCGGGCCGAGAGCGACGTCTGGGCGGCTGCCCTGCGGCCCGACCCGAGCTGGCAGCCGGTCTTCTCGCCGCTGGCGCCGCCCGAGCTCGCGCTCGGCCTCGAGACGGTCTACGAGGCCTACCTCACCCACTACGGGACGCCGCGCCTGTTCGAGCCGCCCGACGCCGACGAAGCGGTGCTGCTCGGCGACTATCTCTATGCGCACGGGCTCGTCCGCATCGCCGAAGCGGGCGGCGTCGCAGCGGTCGCCGTGCTCGCGGAGCTGATCTCGCGTTGCGCCGCGCTGCGCGCCGACGGCTCGCCCGGCGACGGCGAGGCGTGGGTCGATGCTGCGCGTGCGCTCGGCGGCGCTCCCGGCGACGATGCGGTGGCGGACGCACTCGCGCGCCACTCGGATAGAGTCCGGCCGTGATCTTCGACGCGGCCACGGAGGGCAAGCACGTCATCATCGGGATGCTCGTGACCGGGCTGATCTTCCTCGTGGTGATCGGGCTCGGCGAGCTCTCACATTGGCTGAACCATCGCCGCCACGAGCGCGCCCGCGCACGCGGCCAGGCGTACTGAGCTCAGTCGAGGCGCGATGGCGATCGCCCGCGACCTGCGCGAGTGGATCGCGCTCCTCGAGCGCGAGGGCGAGCTCGTTCGCGTCGCGGCCGAGGTCGATCCGCGGCTCGAGGTGACGGAGATCGTCGACCGCACCGTCAAGGCGGGCGGGCCGGCGCTGCTCTTCGAGCACCCGAAGGGCGCGCAGCACCCACTGCTGATCAACCAGTTCGGCACCGAGCGGCGCATGTGTCTCGCGTTCGGCGTCGAGCGGCTCGACGACATCGGCGCGCAACTCGGCGGAGATCCTCGAGCTGCAGCCGCCCGAAGGGCTCGCGGCGAAGGTGCGCGGCCTGAAGACGCTGAAGTCGATCGCCGATTCGCGCCCGAAGATCGTGCGCCGCGGCGCCAGCCAGGAGATCGTGCTCCAGGGTGACGACGTCGACCTCGCGCGGCTGCCCGTGCAGACCGCCTGGCCGGGCGACGCAGGCCCGTTCATCACGCTCCCGGCCGTGATCACGCGCGACCCGCGCACGGGCCGGCGCAACGTCGGCATGTATCGCATGCAGGTGCTCGGCCCGCGCTCGACCGCGATGCACTGGCAGATCCACAAGGACGGTCGCGCCGACTACCTCTTCACCGAGGGCCGCATGGAGGTCGCGGTCGCGCTCGGCCTCGACCCGATCACCGCGTACTCCGCGAGCGCGCCGCTGCCGAAGCACATCGACGAGTTCATGGTCGCGGGCTTCCTGCGCGGCGAGCCGGTCGAGCTCGTCAAGGGCGTCACGGTCGACCTCGAGGTGCCGGCCGACGCCGAGATCGTGCTCGAGGGCTACATCGACAAGGACGAGCTCACCGCGGAGGGCCCGTTCGGCGACCACACCGGCTACTACACCCCGGCCGAGCAGTTCCCGGTCTTCAACGTGACGGCGATCACGATGCGGACGCGACGCGATCTACCCGTCGATCGTCGTCGGCAAGCCGCCGCAGGAGGACGCGTGGCTCGGCAAGGCGACCGAGCGCATCTTCCTGCCCGCCGTGCGGATGACCGTGCCGGAGATCGTCGACTACGACCTGCCGGTCGCGGGCGCGTTCCACAATCTCGCGATCGTCTCGATCAAGAAGGCGTTCCCCGGCCATGCGCGCAAGGTGATGCACGCGATCTGGGGGCTCGGGATGCTCAGCCTGACGAAGGGGATCGTGATCGTCGACGAGCACGTGGACGTCCACGACTACAACGCAGGTCCTGTTCTACGTCGGCGCGAACGTCGACCCGAAGCGCGACGTGCTGATCACCGAAGGGCCGCTCGACCATCTCGACCATGCCCCGACGCTGCAGTTCATCGGCGGCAAGATCGGCATCGACGCGACCGCCAAAGGCCCGCTCGAGGGCACGCGCGAGTGGCCGCCCGAGATCGAGATGGACACGGCGATCCGGGAGCTCGTCGACCGTCGCTGGGAGGAGTATGGGCTGGGAACAGTTCCCCAGGCAGGAAACGGCGGGATCCGTCAGAGTTCGCGCCGGCTGTTACGACGTTGACCCGCTGCGTCCCCGACCGCTTGAATCCCGCCTAGAAGCCCTTGGCGCACCCGCCACGACGACCACCCGCACGTCCCGGGCCCGAGCCTCTGGCCGGTCGGCTTCGCCGTCGGCGTCGTCGTGCTGCTCGTCGGGCTGATCGTCTCGTGGTACGTCGCCGCCCTCGGCGCGATCATCGCGCTCGTCTTCGCGTTTCTCTGGGTGCGCGACCTGACCACCGGCACCGACCTGGCCCACGCCGACGAGGTGGCGCCGGAGGGCTCGGCCGTCGCCGCGAGCGCAGGCAGACGAACCGCTGCCGCCCGAGGATCCGGCCGACCGCTACCCGCGCTCGAAGTTCCTCGAGGCTCTCGACGCTCGGCCTCGGCGCTGTGATCGGCGGGCTCGTGACCGTGCCGGTGCTCGGGTTCATGGTCGCGCCGGCGTTCCTCGAGCAGGGCGAGAAGGATCACGACATCGGCCCGATGACCAACTATCCCGAGGGTAAGTTCATCGTCGCGACGTACCTGACGGACGTCCAGGCCGGGCACGTCTCGCGCCGCACCGCGTTCGTGCGCAACAACGGCCAGCTGAACGGCCTGCCCAGCTTCACGATCATCTCGAACCACTGTGCGCACCTCGGCTGCCCGGTGCAGCCGAACGGGCCCCTCGATGCGCAGGCGAGCAAGCGCTACAAGGATGTGACGTTGGTCCCGACGATTTCGATCGCCGGCTTCGGCTGCCCGTGCCACGGCGGTCAGTACGACACCGAGGGCAACCGCACCTCGGGCCCGCCGGTCCGCGCGCTCGACCGTTACTCGTTCTCGATCCGCAACGGCAACCTCTTCATCGGCCAGGCCTTCGCGGTCTCGAACGTCGACGGTACCGGCGCGCAGGCCAAGATCCACGAGTGGATGTTCGCGTATCCGGGCGAGCACGTCGACGGCCTCGAGTCGTGGCTCTACCCGATCCAACCTCCCCACTGATGGCGACGACCACGAAACCCAAGAAGAGCGACCACGCTCCAGCAGGCGATCATGTACCCGCTCGACTGGCTCGAGGAGCGCTCGGGGCTCATCGGCGGGGTCAAGTACTTCCTCTTCCGCAAGGTGCCCGGCGACATCAACTGGTTCCAGACGCTCGGCTCGGCGACGCTCACCGCGTTCCTCGTGCAGGCGGTGACCGGCGCGATCCTCGCGATGTACTACAAGCCGGATCCGAAGAGCGCCTACTCGTCGATCCAGCACATCACGAACGACATCTTCGCCGGCTGGCTCGTGCGCGGCATGCACCGCTGGGGCGCATCCGTCTTCATCATCCTCATGTTCCTGCACATGGGGCGCGTGTTCCTGTTCGGCGCGTACAAGTACCCGCGCGAGCTGAACTGGATCCTCGGCGTGCTGCTGCTCGCGATGGGCCTCGGCGAGGGCTTCACCGGCTACCTGCTGCCGTGGGATCAGACGGCGTACTGGGCGACGATCGTCGGCATCAACATCAACGGCACCGCGCCGTTCCTCGGGCCGTTCATCGCGCAGTTCCTGCAAGGGGGCACGGCGATCAACGCCGACACGCTCTCGCGCTTCTACGCGATCCACATGCTGCTGATCCCCGGCGCGATCTTCGCGCTGATCGGGTTGCACATGTACCTCGTCGTGCGGCTCGGCGTCACGTCGCCGCCGTGGTCGAAGGAAGCGGCCGGCACCGGGCCGATCGCAAAGGCACCCGAGAACGGCGGCCGCCGCAGCGGCCTGACGCGCTACTCGCGGAGAGGTCGCTGAGCCGTGCCGAGCGAACGCATCGTCGAGCGCCGCCGGGTCTTTCAGCAGTACAAGGCTGACGTCAAGGAGCGCGGGAAGCCGTTCTTCCCGTTCGCGATGTGGCACGACACGATCATGTCGTTCGTCGTCATCGTGGTCATCATCGGCCTCGCGGTCGTCTGGAAGTACTCGACTCCCGGCGACCACCAGACGACGGAGACGGGCTGGCTCGGAAAGCTCTACGACGATCCCGCTGACCCTGGCACGATCAACTTCGTCCCGCGCCCGGACTGGTACTTCTACTTCCTGTTCTACCTGCTCCGGATCTTCAAGTGGCCGGACACGGTGCTGCTCGGCACGATCGGCATCCCGACGATCGCGCTCGTGCTGCTGCTCGCGTTGCCGTTCATCGACATCCGCCCCGAGCGCAGGCTGTCGCGCCGTCCCGTGGCGATCATCGCGTCGATTCTCGTCGTCATCTCGATGGGCGTGCTCACGTACAAGGGAGCAACGGCCAAGGAGGCGCTCGGCAGCGAGCTGCTCGTACACGTTCCGAGCTGGGCGAAGCAGCAAGGCTTCGAGAACAACCCGGTCGCGATCAAAGGAGCGCAGCTGTTCGCGGTCTCGGGCTGTCTCAACTGCCACGTGTATCTCGGCGACGGCGGCCAGAACCTCGGCGCGCCCGAGCTGACCGCGGAAGGCGCGAAGAACAAGGGCCTCGCCTTCCAGATCGCTCACCTGAAGTGCCCTGCGTGCGTGAACTCGGGGTCGCCGATGCCGTCGTTCTCGGGGCTCGGCGCCGTTCGCCTGACGGCAGCTCGCTGCGTTCTTGGAAGCCTCCAAAGGCCCGAAGTAGCTTCCCGCGCGCCGTCGCGCGCGTACTCTGACGTCGATGCGTGACTTCCGGGGAGCTTTCGCATGACGCTCGCGCCCGACTCCGTGCGCTCGATGTTCGACCGTATCGCTCCCGTCTACGACGTGATGAACCGCGTCATGACCGCGGGACTCGACCTGCGGTGGCGTCGGCTTGCCGCAGCGTCCGCCGTGCGCCCCGGCGACCGCGTGCTCGACGCGGCGTGCGGCACCGGCGATCTCGCGATCGCGGATCTCAAGGCCGGCGCGGGCAAGGTGACGGGACTCGACTTCGCAGAGCGGATGCTCGAGCGCGCGCGTCGCAAGGAGACGCGCATCGACTGGATACAGGGCGACATGCTCGCGCTCCCGTTCGCCGACGGGACGTTCGACGCCGCGACCGTCGGGTTCGGCGTGCGCAACGTCGCCGACCTGCCGCTCGCACTGACCGAGTTGCGGCGCGTGCTCCGGCCCGGCGGCCGGTTGGCGATCCTCGAGATCACGCAGCCGCGTGGTGCGCTGAAGCCGTTCTTCTCGCTCTGGTTCGACCGGGTCGTGCCGCTGCTCGGGAAGGTGTTGCCCGGCGGCTCCGCGTATACGTACCTGCCGGCGTCCGTGAAGCGCTTCCCACCGGCCGAGGGTCTCGCGGGGTTGATGCGCGAGAGTGGCTTCGGAGACATACGGTTCACGCTGATGGCCGGCACGATCGTCGCGTTGCACACCGGGACGGCCGAGTGAGCGCGCTTGCCCAGGTACATGCGACGCCTGGTCTGGCCGGTTACATGGCGGAGGTCGAGGCTGCGCTGGCGCGTGCCGTCACGGCGCAGCCGGGTCTGGCGCAAGAAGTCGCCGGCGAGGCGCTCTCCGCAGGCGGCAAGCGACTTCGTCCGCTGCTCTGCTTCCTGACCGCGCCCGGAGACCCGTCGGTGCCTGCCGGCGTGTCGGTCGAGATGGTGCACATGGCGACGTTGGTGCACGACGACCTCGTCGACGGTGCGCGCCTGCGCCGCGGCCTGCCGGCGGCGTGGTCGGTCTACGGTGCGGACGCTGCGAAAGCCGCGGGTGACTACCTCTATGCATGTGCGTTCCGTGTGCTCACGGACACCGGCGACGAGCGTTCGGTCGCGACGCTCGCCGAAGCGGCCCTTTGCCTCGCACGTGGTGAGGCGATGCAGAAGCTGCAGACGCATGACCCTGCCACGCCCGTCGCGGCCTACCTCGAGCGCTGCTCGCTCAAGACCGGCAAGCTGATCGAGGCCGCCTGCCTGCTCGGCTCGGACGGCGACGAGAGCATGGGCGCGTATGGGCTCAACCTGGGCATCGCGTTCCAGATCGCCGACGACATCCTCGACTGCGCGGGCGAGACGCAGCAGACGGGCAAGATCCCCGGTACCGACCTGCGCGAAGGCACGCCGACGATGCCGCTGTTGCTCGCGGCCGCCCAGAACGAGGTCGTGCGCGCGGCACTCGCCGGCGGCCCGCTCGACGGCGCGCTCGTCGCGGTCGCGTCGACCGACGCGCTCGCCCGCTCGCGCGATGCCGCGCTCGACTACGCCGCGCGCGCCCGCGGGTGCCTGGGGGACGTGCAGCACCGCGAGGAGCTCGAGGCTCTGACGTACGCCGTCGTGGACCGGGCAGGCTGACACCGTGATCAAGCTCGGCCGCATCGGCTATGTGAACATGGCGCCCGTCTTCTACCGCCTCGACGCGGAGGTCGAGGAGGTCGTCGGCGTCCCGACCGATCTCAACCGCCGGCTCGTCGCGGGCGAGCTCGACGTCGCGCCGATCTCGTCGATCGAGTATGCGCGCAACGCGGCGACGCTGCGCCTCCTGCCGCGGCTGTGCGTCTCGAGCGAGGGCGCCGTCGAGTCGATTCAGCTGATCTCCAAGACGCCGCTCGACCGGATCCGCACCGTCGCCGTGACGCCGGAGTCTGCGACGTCCGTCGTGCTGACGCGCGTGCTCTTCCCCGACGCGGAGCTCGTGCCGCTCGGTGAGGCCGCGGAGGCGAAGCTGCTGATCGGCGACGCCGCCCTGAAGTCCGCCTTCGAGGATCCGACGCCGCATCACGACCTGGGCCGCCTCTGGCTCGAGCGCACCGGCCTGCCGATGGTCTTCGCCGTCTGGGCGGCTCCGGAGCCCTCGCATCCCGACCTGCTCGAGCTCGAGGAAGCACTTGTCGCCTCGCTGCGTGCGGCGCGCGCCGAGCCCGAGCAGCTCGCGTTCGAGTCCTCCGACCGGTACGGCTACCCGGCGGGCTTTCTCGCGCGCTACTTCGAGAAACTGCGCTACCGCTTCGGCCCGCGCGAGCGCGCCGGTCTCTACACGTTCCTCGAGCTGGCGCGCGACGTCGGCGAGCTGGACGAGGTGCCCGAGCTGCGATTCGTCAGCGCCGGCGCGACCGTCTGAGCGCTGCACGCCCCGCGAGGCCGACGGCGAGCACGATCAGCCCGGCGACGATGTCCACGAGCGGGAGCGCCGCAACGAGCGCGATGCAGGCCACCCCGCCCGCGACGTTCAGCCAGCGCGGCCACCGGCGGTGCTCTGCATCCTGCGTCCACGCGGATGCGTTCGCGATCGCGTAGTAGAGGAGCACGCCGAACGACGAGAACCCGATCGCCGCCCGCAGGTCGGTCGTCAGGACGAGCACGGCGACGGCCGCCCCGACCGCGAGCTCCGCGTTGTGCGGTACCTGACGGCGCGGCTCGACCGCCGCGAGCGGCCGCGGCAGGTCGCCGTTGCGCGCCATCGCGAGACTCGTGCGTCCGAGCCCGGCAACGAGTGCGAGCAGCGAGCCGAGGCTCGCGACCGCGGCGCCCACGCGGACGATCGGTGACGCCCAGGCTGCACCGACCGCGTCGACCGCCGTGACGAGCGGCGCCGGGGAGGCTGCGAGTGCGTCGGGGCCGGCGGCGAGCAGCGCTGCGACTGCGACGATCGCATAGAGCGCGACGACGATCCCGAGTGCGATCGGGATCGCTCGTGGAATCGTCCGCTCGGGCTCGCGGACCTCCTCGCCGAGCGTGGCGATCCGCGCGTAGCCGGCAAACGCGAAGAAGAGCAGCGCCGCCGCCTGGAAGATCCCATGCGCGCCGCCGGTGCCGAACGGCAGATCGTCGAGGCGGGCTGCATCGGTGTTCCCGCTGAAGGCGATCGCGCCGACGACGACGAGCAGCGCGGCGATCGACAAGGCGACGAGCACCCGCGCGAGCGCTGCGGTGCGCGTGATCCCACGCAGGTTGACGGCGGTCAGGGCGACGACCGCGAGCAGCGCGACGAAGCGCTGTAGGTGGAGCGATCCGTGCACGGCGTACGACGCGAAGGTGAGCGCCATCGCGGCGCACGAGCCGGTCTTCCCGATCACGAAGCCCCAGCCGGCGAGGAAGCCCCACCACTCGCCGAGCCGCTCGCGTCCGTAGACGTAGGTGCCGCCCGAGGTCGGGTACTGCGCGGCGAGCTGCGCGGATGCGGTGGCGTTGCAGAACGCGACGCCGGCGGCCAGCGCCAGGCCGAGCAGCAGCCCGCTGCCGGCCGCCTCGGCGGCCGGGGCGAACGCGGCGAACACGCCCGCCCCGATCATCGAGCCGAGCCCGATCACGACGGCGTCGCGCGTGCCGAGGCGGCGGGCGAGCGTGCTCACATCCGGTCGGCGACGCGCTGCGCGGCTGCCGTCAGCTCCTCGTCCGGGACGTTCGGCAGCACGTCCTCCCAGAGCGGCAGCATCATCCCGGCTGCCTCGACCATCCCGAGCGGCCGCGGCAGCAGCCACACGTGGAAGTGCGCGCCGCCGTCGCCCCAGCGGTAGAGGTGCACGCGGCCGACGTCGCCGAGCGCGAGGATCGCCGTCTCGGCGCGCGCGACGACGCGTCCGAAGTCGGCTGCGAGGTGGGCCGGCATGTCGGCGAACGAGTCGAAGTGCTCGCGGCTCGCGATCCAGACGGTCCCGGGCAGGCTGCCGCCGACGGGGGCGTGCAGCGTCCAGTTCTCGTCGGACCAGAGAGCGCTCGTGGTGGAGCCGCCGCAGATCGCGCACGGCTTGCCGCCGGGCTCGCCGCGCCGGGGCGGCTCCGGGATCTCGCGCGGCCCGGGCTCGCGAGGGGTCAGCGGTTCGGCGTAGGGGATGCTCATCTCAGGTCTCCTTTCGTGGTGCGATTCCATCCAGGACGAGCCCGACGATCCGGGCCCGCGCCCGGTCGGCGGGCCATGCGTGGCGGCCGCGCAGGTGCACGTACGGCCAGGCGACCGCGTTGAAGAGGACGTCGGCGGTCTCGACGGGGTCGTCGACCGGCCCGAGCGAGCCGTCGGCGGCGCCGTCGCGCAGGAACGTGATGAACGGGCGCAGGTAGTCGGGCGGCTGGCCCGGCGCCGGCGCCTGATGGAACGCCTCGTCGGTGGCGAGCAGGAGCGGCAGGTGGCGGTCGAGCAGGTCGCAGAGCGCGTCCAGCCCGAGCACGAGCCGCTCGCGGCCCGTGCCGCCGGCGGTGAGCACGGGGAACATCGAGCGCCGGAAGTCCTCCGCCAGCCCGCCGACGAGCGCCCCGATCAGGAGGTCGCGGGTCAGCCCCTGCCGCCAGAGCGTCGTCCGGGCCCGTCCGGCCACCTCCGCCACCCGCTCGAGCGTGAGCCCGTCCCACCCCCGCTCGCGCAGAACGGTGATCGTGGCGGCCTGCAACTCGGAGTCCACCTCACGCATCACGAGCATCCTATCTATGCAACAGAGATGTTGCAAGTCGAGAACCCGTGTCTCCGAGCGGGTCCCAGAGCCAGGGACCTGTCGCGCCGAGACCAGTCCGGTGGCAGCCACCGTGAAGTGCGCTTCACATCCCGGACTGGGCTCGGGGAGACGCGGCCGGTGGGGCGAGGAGAAGCGCTACGCGGTCAGCGCGGCCGGGCGCTCGGCCCGGCGGTACTCGACCTCGTAGCCGAGCCGGCGCGGGACGGCCAGCAGCCGCTCGAGGTCGAGCTCGATGCGGGCGCCCGCCTTCTGCGTGACCTCGTCCTCGAGCGGCAGGTCGAAGTCGTCCGCGCCGTAGTCGAGCGCACGGAAGGCCTCTTCGTTCTGCGTCAGCACGGACGTGCGCACGTGCTTGATGTTGTCGAGGAAGATGCGGCTGAGCGCGATGTGCCGCCAGTACTCGTGCGCGTCGATCTCGACACCGGCGAACGCGGTGCCGTACGGCTTGTACGTCCAGCAGAGGAACGAGAACAGCCCGTCGAGGCCGTCGCGCAGGCACCCGTCCTGGAAGTCGCGCGTCCGCTGCAGGTGCTCGAGGCGCTCGTCGAGCGTCTCGTCGAAGCCAATCACCATCGTCGCGGTCGTCTTCATGCCGCTCTCGACGATCGCCCGCTGTGCCTCGAAGTACTCGCGCACCGTGTACTTGAACTTGGCGTGCCGCTTGCGGAAATCCTCCGTGAGAATCTCACTCCCGCCGCCCGTCACCCAGTGCACACCCGCGTCGCGCAGCCGCGCCGCAGCGTCCGCGTACGAGAGCTTCGCACGGTCCGCGAGATAGACGAACTCCGCGATCGTCAGCGCGTAGAACTCGATGCGATCGCCGTAGCGCGCGCGCACCGCCGCGAACAGATCGCAGTAGAAGTCGAGCGGCAGCTTCGGGTTGAACCCGCCGTTGAATGCGACGAGATCGCCGCCGACCTCGAGCAGGTCGTCGATCTTGGCGAACACGTCCTTGCGCGAGAGGACGTACCCGCCCTCCTGGTTCGGGAGCACGTAGAAGGCGCAGTAGTCGCACTGCGCGACGCAGACGTTCGTGTAGTTGATGATCCGCATCACCATGTAGGTCGCGTGATCCGGCTCGTGCCAGCGGTTGCGCGCCGCGCGCGCCAGTTCCTTCAGCTCCTCGTCGGACGCCTCGTTCCAGAGCGTGCGCGCCTCGTCGACGGAAATCCGGGCGGTCACGCGGGCACGGCCTCCTCGACCGTCACTTCGTCGGGATCGAGCGTGTCCATGAAGGAGCTGACGGAGAACACAGCCTTGCCCGGGCCAGCGATGCCGTAGCCCGGAGGCGGCTTCAGGCCGTGCTGGTCGAGCGTCGCGCGGTAGGCCTCGAGCAGGCGGATGTGGTACTCGAGCGGCGCGCCGTTCGGGTTGTCGCGGCCCAGCGGCGTCGTCGGCTCGGGGCACCACGTCGTGAAGCGCGGCGTGACGCCGCGGCTCATGAAGTAGTCGAGCCCCTCCGTCGTCGACGCGATCGCCTCGTCGATCGTCTCGAAGCCGAACGGCTTCGCCATCTCGACGCCGGCGACGAAGTTCGGGATCACGAATCGCGGCCCGAACACCTCGGCCGCGTCGAGGATCCGGCGGTGCCATTCCTCGCGTCCGACGTAGCGCTCCTTGCCCGGCGAGATGATCTCGAACAAGCGCTTGTCCCACACCTCGTAGTTCGGGTGGTAGATCGTGATGCCGTAATCCTTGTAGCGCTGCACGTCGGCGCGCGGCAGCGCCTGCGCGACGACCTTGCCGATCCACCGCCCAGGGAAGCGCTCCTCGATCGCCTGTGCGTACCGGCCGTAGAAGTCGGCTTCGGCGAGCCCGTCGACCGTGCTCGTGACCGACCCGCCGGTCAGCGTGTACGCCTTCGACGTCTTCGCGGTGTCGTAGCGGTCGATGATCGCGAGCGCCTCGAGCACGTCCTCCACCGGCTTGACCCCCGTGTACGGGCGGCCCTCCTTCTTGTGCTGGCGCCAGTTGTGGTTGATGTCGCAGAAGCCGCACTCCTCCTTGGCGCCGAAGTACTGGCAGAGGCGCAACACCGTCAGGTAGATCAGGTAGCCCCACTGGATCGTCGGCGCGGTCTCCATCACCGTCTTGCCGTTCGCGAGCTCGTGGCGGTAGTACTCCGGCATCGGCGGCAGGCCGACATCGGCGATCTCGCGGCCGTCCAGCGAGAGGCGAAGCTCACCGTCCTCGCCGACGGCGACGCCGTAGGGCGAGTCGGGATTGACGCGTACCGAGACGATCGTGCGGCGCAGCGCGTACGGCCCGCCGCTGAGCGCGAGCTCCTCCGGCGGCCGGCGCCTGGCGGCCTCGCCGAGTTGCGCGAGCGGCTTCTGGTCGAACGAGAAGATGAAGTAGGACTTCGGCTTCACGTCGCCCTCGAGGTTGTGGGTGAGGGCGGAGTCGTCGAACGCGATGCCCGTACGGAGCAGGTCTTCCTTCAAAACGGCCTCCGGCGGGATGTGCGCGAAGCGCCCCATCAGATCCTCGACCAGGGCTGTGCGGGTACCGGAAGCAGCCGTGCTCACGCCTGCAACGTATCGGCAGAAGGGTGGTCACCGCCCGCAGTTCGGAGTTCGTAAGGAACTTCCGGCCCTGTCGGGAGCCTGGGCTACTCTCGGCCGCGGGTCGTGATGCGTCGCCTACTGACAATCGTCCTGCTGCTGGGCGCGTTCGCCGCGCCGGCGCAGGCGGCCGGTCCGGTGACTCTGATGCCGGGGGTCACCTACGAGAAGACCGTGCAGTTCACGCCGCACGGCGCTGTTGTCGTGCACGTGCTCAGGGCGCCCAGGCCGGGCGACCAGAACGGGCTCTACCAGCTCGCGCCGGTGCTCGCGCGCAGCTCGGTGCTCGGCGGCAAGCAACGTGTCACCGAGATGGAGAAGGACATCTCGGCGTCGGCGACCGTCGCCGGGATCAACGGCGACCTCTTCAACGCAACCGACGCCCACCCGAGCGGCATCTTCATGTCCGGCGGCGTGCTGCTCCACCCGCCACTCTCGGCTCGCTCGTCGATCGGGATCGACTCCGTAGGCGCGCTGCACGTCGACCGCGTCAAGTTCTTCGGCACGTGGAAGGGAACCGGTCAGCGCCGGCCGCTGAGCGGGATCAACCAGACGCCCGCACCCGGCCAGGTCGTGCTCTTCACACCCGCCTACGGCACACGCACGCCCCGCATTGCGAACGCCGCGTCGGTCGTGCTCCAGCCGTTCCCCGCAGCTGCGCCGAATGTCGACCTGACGGCGACCGTGACGTCCGCGACCGTCGGCGGCGGAGATCTCGTTCCGCTCGGTGGCGCCGTGCTGATGGCGACCGGCGCGACCGCGGCCAAGCTCCAGGCCGAGGCGCCCACCGGCACCTCGGTGACCTCGCGGCTGATCCTGCAGCCGGCCTGGGCGGGTGTCGTCTCGGCGCTCGGCGGCGGCCCCGTGCTCGTGCGCAACGGCAAGCCGGTCTTCCGTTCGCTCGAGGACTTCACCAACGATCAGGTGACCCAGCGTGACCCGCGCGCCGGCGTCGGCCAGCTCGCCGACGGGCGCATCGTGCTCGTGGCGGTCGACGGCCGCCAGCCGGGGTACAGCGTTGGCCTGACGAGCTTCGAGCTCGGACAGACACTGCAGCGCCTCGGGGCCGTCAGCGCCTCCGCCGTCGACCCCGGCGACTCCGTGTCCGTTGCGTTCGACGGACAGCTGCTGAACCGACCGAGCGGATTGAGCGGCGAGCGACCCGTCAAGGAAGCGCTGCTCGTTCAGTACTTCGGCGTCTTCGCAGCACAGCCGCCGCTGCCGCTGCTCAACGGCGACCCGGCTCGCTCGGTCGAGCCGCTCAGCTACAAGATCGTCAGGCCGTCGAAGGTGACCGCGCAGCTGATCGGCCCCGACAACGTGCCGCGCGTGCTCGAGACCGGCGTCACACACCAGCCCGGCTCCTACCCGTTCACCTTCGCCGCCTACGATGCCGAGGGGACCTGGCATTGGAACGTCCAGGCGCTCGACGATCTCGGGCGCACGTCGACGATCGACCGCACCTTCAGATACGACACCACGCTGAAGGGTCTCTCGGGGCCTCGGCTGGCTCGGGGACGCGCGACGTTCCGCTTCACGCTCGCGCGCGCTGCGAAGGTGCGCCTGCAGATCGAGACGAAGACGGGAGTCGTGATGCGCACGGTCGCAGCGGTGTCGCTGCAGGCAGGCGAGCAGTCGCTCGTCTGGGACGGCCGCCTCCCGCTCGGGACGAAGGCCTACACGGGGGCGTACGTCGGGCACGTGTTCACGACGAGCACGGTCGGTACGTCGGACCTGGCAGTTCAGTTCGGTTTCAGGCGCGCGTAAGTAGAGTCGCCGCGTGACTTCATGGCTCGCGCACTACGGCGTGCTCGCCGTCTTCCTCCTGATGCTGATCGACGCCGTCTTCCCCGCGGCGAGCGAGCTCGTGATGGTCTACGCGGGCGCACTCGCATCGGGTGCGCTGACGCATACGGTCGACGTCTTCGGCTGGCACGTGACGGGGCTCACCGCCTACCTCGTGGTCGTCGCGGCCGGCGTGCTCGGCTACCAGATCGGCGCGGACCTCGGCTGGTGGATCGGCGACCACGGTGGGCGTCCGTTCCTCGAACGTCACGGCCGCTGGCTCCATCTGACCCACGAACGGATCGAGCGCGCCGACCGGTGGTTCGACCGGTGGGACGACTGGGCCGTCTTCCTCGGGCGGATCACGCCGGTCGCGCGGTCGTTCATCTCGATCCCGGCCGGCGTGTTCGAGATGCCGTTTCGCCGCTACAACGTGTTCACGCTGCTCGGCAACACGCTCTGGTGCCTCGTGCTCGCCGGCATCGGCTGGGCGCTCGGCAGTAGCTACGAGACCTTCCACCACGACTTCCGCTACGTCGAGATCGCGGTTGTCGCAGGATTTGTGGCTCTCGTCGCGTACTGGCTCCTGCGTCGTAAGCGTCAAGCTACGATGCACTCCGGCTGATGGCGATCCCTCACGTCGATGTCAAGGCGCAGTACGCGCCCCTCATTCCCGAGTTGAAGGACGCGTTCGCGCGCACGCTCGACTCCGGCACGTTCATCTTCGGCCCCGAGGTCGATGCCTTCGAGCGCGAGGCGGCGGCCCATCTCGGCGTCCAGGACACCGTCAGCTGCGCCAACGGCACCGACGCGCTCGTGCTCGTGCTCGACGCAATGGATATCGGCCCCGGCGACGAGGTCATCTGCCCGTCGTTCACCTTCTACGCCACTGCCGAGGCGATCGCCAGACGCGGTGCGACGCCCGTCTTCGCCGACATCGATGCGACGACGCTCAACCTCGACCCGGCGCAGGTCGAGCGCAAGCTCACCGACAAGACGAAGGCGATCATGCCGGTGCACCTGTTCGGCCGCCCGGCGCCCGACCTGAGCGGGTTCGGCCTGCCGGTGATCGAGGACGCGGCACAGGCCTACGGCGCGACGGGGATCGCCACGAGCATCGCGTCCACCTTCAGCTTCTTCCCGACCAAGAACCTGTTCGCGCTCGGCGACGGCGGCCTGATCGCCGTCAACGACGCTGCGCTCGCCGAGAAGCTGCGCATGCTGCGCTTCCACGGCTCGAAGGCCAAGACCGAGTTCACCTACGTCGGTTACAACTCGCGCCTCGACGCGATGCAGGCGGCGTTCCTGCGGATCTTCCTGCAGCACATCGACGAGTGGAACCACCTGCGACGTGAGGCTGCGGCGCACTACACGGAGTTGCTGACGGGGCTCGTCGAGACGCCCGAGGACGACGACGGTCACGTCTACCACATGTATTGCGTCCGCTCCCCCGAGCGCGACCGCCTCGCCGAGGCGCTCAGGGCAGCGGACATCGGATTCTCCGTCTACTACCGGCCGCCGCTCCACCTGCAGCCGGCGCTGCGCTACCTCGGCTACTCCGAGGGCGACTTCCCGGAGACGGAGAAGGCGTCGCGCGAGAATCTCTGCCTGCCGCTCTGGGCCGGGATCACGGAGGAGCAGCAGGACGAGGTCGTCTCCGTCCTGAAGCGCGCCTCCGAGCTCGTCGCGTCGTGATCAGGCTCCCGGTGAACCGTCACCGGGTCTGGCAGCTCGTCTTCGACGCGGTCCTGATCATCGCCGCGTGGCGGCTGACGTTCTTCCTGCGCTTCGACCAGTCGACGCCCGTCTTCTATCGCCACCTGCTCGACTGGCAGGTCGTCGCGCTCGTGGTCGCGTTGAAGCTCGGGACGTTCATCCTCTTCGGCTTCTACAACCGCTGGTGGCGGTACGTCTCGACGCGAGACATGTGGGGCGCCGCACGCGGTGTCACCGTGGCCTCGGCGCTCACGTACCTCGTGCTCTACGCATTCCCGCCCGAGAACACCTCGCGCCTGCCGCGGGGAGTGGCGGCACTCGACTTCCTGCTCCTGCTCGCGTTCGTCGCGGGCTCGCGCCTGCTCGCCCGGACGCTGATCGAGCGCCCGCAAGGCCCGCTCGTCGCTCACGGCAAGGAGGTGCTGATCGTCGGCGCCGGCGACGCGGGCCAGCTGATGGTGCGCGAGATGCAGCGCAACCGGCAGCTCCACTACACGCCGATCGGTTTCATCGACGACGACCCACGCAAGCGCGGCGATCGCATCCACGGCGTCCGCATCCTCGGTACGACCGACGACATCGCGCACGTCCTACGGGACAACAAGCCCGACGAGGTGCTGATCGCGATCCCGTCGGCGCCGGGCGCGGTGCGCCGCCAGATCGTCGAGGCCTGCCGCGCGCAGAACGTGCCCGTGAAGACGTTGCCCGGGCTGCACGAGCTGATCGCCGGCGACCTCAACCTCGGCCGTCAGATCAGGCCAGTGCAGGTCGAGGACGTGCTCGGCCGCCAGCAGGTCGAGGTCGACCTGAACGCGGTTGCCACGTACGTCAAGGACAAGACCGTCCTCGTCACAGGAGCAGGCGGCTCGATCGGGTCGGAGCTCTGCCGCCAGCTCGCGCGGCTCGGCGCCGCACGGCTCGTGCTGGTCGACAAGGGAGAGTCGCCGCTGTTCGAGATCGAGCGCGAGCTCGTCGACGAGCGCGCGTTCCCGGCCGCGATCCCCGTGCTCGCCGACACGGGCGACCGCTCGAAGATGCGCCAGGTGTTCGAGCGCTACCAGCCGAAGGTCGTCTTCCACGCCGCCGCGTACAAGCACGTCGGGATGCTCGAGGCGAACCCGTTGCAGGCCGTCTCGAACAACGTCCTCGCAACGCGGTCGCTCGCCGAGGTCGCGGTCGAGTTCGGCGTCGAGCGGTTCGTGCTGATCTCGACCGACAAGGCCGCGAACCCGAAGAACGTGATGGGCCAGTCGAAGGCGATCTGCGAATGGATCGTCGAGTCGTTCGCACTGCATCCCGAGGTCGAGACGCGCTTCGTCGCCGTCCGCTTCGGCAATGTGCTCGGCTCGTCGGGCTCGGTGATCCCGATCTTCCGCCGCCAGATCGAGCGCGGTGGGCCGGTGACGGTGACGAACCCGGAGATGACGCGCTTCTTCATGACGATCCCGGAGGCCTCGTCGCTCGTCGTGCAGGCCGGGGCGATGGGCGGCCGTGGTCAGGTCTACGTGCTGGACATGGGCGAGCCCGTCCGGATCCTCGACCTCGCGAAGCAGATGATCCGCCTCTCCGGGCGCAAGGAGGAGGACGTCGCGATCGTCTTCACCGGGTCGCGCGCCGGCGAGAAGGTGCACGAGGTGCTCTGGAACGAGGGCGAGGCGGTCGGCCCGACCTCGCATCCGAAGATCATGCGCGCCGCCCGTCCTCAGATCGACGCGGGCTGGCTCGAGGACGAGCTCGCGGAGCTCGAGCGCCTGGTCGAGGAGGGCGACACGCTCGGCGTGGTCGGCAAGCTCGGCTCGATGGTCAAGCAGCCGCAGCGCACGGGCCGCGAGGCCTTGCTGGAGGACACGCTGCACTGACTCACCGGCCACTGCCCGACGGGCCGCCTTCGGGGTCTGACCCCGGAAGTGGCGGAGACGTACATGGCATTGGGAACAATTCGGTGCCGCTTTCGTCGGGGCGTTGCCGCCAACGCTACGTTCGCCTGGTGCCCCGGCCGACGCGCATTCTGAGTCCGGATCTGATCTACCACGTTGGTTGTCGCGCGGTCGACAAGCGCCAGATCTTCTGCGGCCTCGTGCCCCACGACACCGAGACCTTCGTCGGTCTGGTCGCGAGTGCCGTCGAGCGCTACGGCTGGCGGTTGTACGCGTACTGCGTGATGCCGAATCACTTTCATCTGCTTCTGGACACCCCACATTCGAACCTCTCCGGCGGGATGCAGTGGCTGAAGTCCGGCTATGCGCGTTGGTTCAACCGGAAGACGGGACGCGAGGGTGCGTTGTGGGAGCGCCGTTTCTGGAATCGAGTGGCAGACGACGAAGCCGGCCCCGTCTCGATCGCGAGGTACGTGATCTTGAACCCGGTTCGCGCGGGACTCGTCCGCTCCCCCGAGTCCTGGGCGGCCAGCAGCTACCTGGCAACCGCGGGAGCCGTCGACGCCGCGGCCTTTCTGGACGTCGAGGGGCTGCTCGAGCTGTACGGCGGCGGTCCGCGGGCGCGAGTGCGGTTCATCGAGCACGTCGGCGAGGGCCTTGCGCTCTCGCGGCTTCTCAGCACCTGAGAGCGCCGCGCGCCCAAGAGCCGTGTCCAGATCAGGCTTGCCCTCGGGTCTGACCCCGGAAAACAGCGCGCACGCCGTCAGCCCCGAGCTCCACCGCCGCGCGGACGCGAGAGCGGGGCGCGAGCCCGAGCGCGGGGTCTGATCGTCGTTTGCCTTTCGTCACAGGCCCACGCCGACGGCGGGGGTACCGTGGCGACATGGACCCGCTCGACGGCCTGAACCCCGAGCAGCGGCGTGCCGCCGAGGCGGTGCGCGGCCCCGTCTGCATTCTCGCGGGGGCCGGTTCCGGCAAGACGACGACGATCACCCGCCGGATCGCCCAGCAGGTTGCGTCGGGCGCATTCGAGCCGACGAGGATCATGGCGGTCACGTTCACCGACAAGGCCGCCGGCGAGCTGCGCGCCCGCCTGGCAGGCCTCGGCGTGCAGCGCGTCCGCGCCGGGACGTTCCACTCGGCCGCGCTCCGCCAGCTTCGCCACTTCGCGCCCGAGAGCGTCGGCCGGATCCTGCCGTCGAAGGCGCTGGCGCTGCGCCAGATCGCGAACTCGCTGCCGGCGCCCTTCAAGTTCCGCCCGGCCGGCGACCTTGCCACCGAGATCGAGTGGGCGAAGAACCGCCGCATCCCGGTCGAGCGCTATCGCGCGGAGGCCGAGGGCCGCGAGCCGCCGATCCCGGTCGATCTGATGGACCGCGTGTTCCGCGAGTACGAGCGCCGCAAGCAGGCGGAGGGACTGATCGACTTCGAGGACCTGCTCGAGCTCGCAGTGCGTCTCTTCGAGGAGAACGCGCATGCGCGAGACACGTTCCGCGCCCAGTACCGCGCATTCACGGTCGACGAGTACCAGGACGTCAACCTCCTCCAGCAGCAGCTGCTCGAGCACTGGCTCGGCGACGGCGACGACCTGTGCGTGGTCGGCGACGACTACCAGTCGATCTACGCGTTCACCGGTGCCGGGCCGGAGCACCTGCTCGACGTCCCGCGCCGCTATCCCCACGCACTCGTCGTGCGGCTCGAGGAGAACTACCGCTCGACGCCGCAGGTGCTCGAGCTCGCGAACCGGCTCGTCCCGAAGCTCGGCGGCGCGGAGAAGACCCTGCGGCCGACGCTCGGCGACGGGCCGGACCCGGTGGTGCGGTCCTTCGGCACCGCGGAGGCCGAGGGAGCGGCGATCGTGGCCGAGCTACGCAGGCTCGGCCCGCCGTACGAACGCACGGCGATCCTCGCCCGCACGAATGCGCGGCTGACCGACTTCGAAGAGCTGCTGCACGACGCGCACATCCCCTTCCAGGGCGCGTCGCTGCTCGAGCGAGACGCCGCGCGCCGACTGCTCCGCCGGCTCGAGCGTGTGGCAGACGCCGGCGCGGAAGAAGCGGTGCGCGCCGCGGCGCTCGACGCGGGCTGGCTCGAGCCGCTGCCCGACAAGCTCGGCGAGCGCGAGCTCGTGCGTCAGACCGACCTCGCCCGTCTCGTCTCGCTGGCGTCGGTCTTCGACGGCAGCGCCGCGGAGTTCGTCGCCGACCTGCGCCGCCGGTTCGACTCCGGCGCCGATGCGGCGAAGGGCGTGAACCTCTTGACGCTGCACCGTTCGAAAGGGCTCGAGTTCGACGCCGTGTTCCTGCCGCGTCTCGAGGAGAAGGAGCTGCCCTCACGCCAGGCGCGCACGCCGGCGGAGATCGCGGAGGAGCGCCGCCTGCTCTACGTCGGGATGACGCGCGCCAGGCAGGTGCTGTGGCTGACGTGGTCGAGCCGTCCGAGCCGCTTTCTCGACGAGCTCGGGATCGCTGCGCCGACACCACTCGGCGATCCGAAGCCGAGGAAGGGCACGTTCGTGCCGACGCCGGGCTCCGACGGCCTCTACCACGAGCTCGCGGTGTGGCGCCGCGCGCGCGCCGAGGAGGACGAGGTGCCACCGTACGTGGTCTTCGACAACAAGACGCTCGACGCGATCGCGCGCACGCGCCCGCGCACGCTGCATGACCTCGCGTCGCTGCCGGGTGTCGGGCCCGTCAAGCTCGAGCGCTACGGCGACCAGGTGCTGGCGGTCGTCGGCCGCGACTAAGCGTTCAGCGCGCTGAGCAATAGGTCGAGCATCAGCTGCGGATCGCGGCGCACGCGGCCACTCTCGTCGTTGTCGCGCTTGTGCAGGTCGAGTGCGCGCGGGTCGGTCAGCGGGCGCAGGCGTTCCTCTCGGATCAGCTGCTCGTCGACGCCGCCGAGCCTGCCGCCGTAGGTCGTGTAGACCGGCACCCCGAGCGCGGCAGCCTCGCGGTTCATCGTGCCGCCGGCCGAGACGACGAGGTCGGAGTAGGCGATCAGGCTCTGTGCGTCGACGGCCTCGTCGGGAACGATCACCGACGGCAGTGCGAGCGACTTGACGAAGTCCCGCTGCTCGTCGGTGCGCGGGATCACGAACGCCTGCACGTCGTCGAGGCGTCCGACGTGCTCGAGCGTCTGCGGAAAAAGCGGATTCGAATGGCGGTGGTAGAGCGACACGTCAGGCGGCGGTCGCAGCACCACGAGCACGCGCGCCGGGTCGATCTTCCAGTCGGTCAGCACGGTTGCGTCGGGCTCGAAGTCAGAGAGGTAGTACTCCTCCTTCAGCCCCGGGTACTGCTGGAGCTTCGGCGGCTTGGCGCCGTACCTGGCGAGCCGTTCGGGCGGGATCGATGCGGGTACCACCACGCGCGTCGCCGCGCGGCAGCCGAGCTGGTGCTGCAGCCACGCCCACTCGTAGTCGAACGTCGTCGAGCTCGGGATGCCCAACCTGCGTGCCGTCATCGCCAGCTCATGCGAGCCGTGTGCAAGCGCGAGATCGAAGTTGCGTGGTTTCGCCCACTTGTGCAGCGCCTGCAGCCGCGACAGCATCTGGCGCGCCTTGCCGGTGGACGAGCGGCCGCCGTGGTGGCCGATCACCGTCGCGGTCATTCCGTGCGACTCGATCAGCTGAATCGTCTGTGCGTAGTCGCGCGTCGTGATCTCGACGTCGTGACCCTGGGCCTCCAGCAGCTCGACGAGCGGCCGGAACACCAGCGGGTGCGCAGAGGCGGTCAGGTCGACCCAGACCTTCATACCGTCAACGCTTCCAGATGCACGTCGCGCCTGACGCCTTCGACGTGGCGCTCGTACCAGAGCGTGAACGCGAGTAGTCCCCACACCTGGCGCGACAAGTCCTCGCGGCCGGCCACGTGCTCGTCGAGCACCCGCGTGACGGCCTCCGGCTGCAGGAATCCCTGGCGGCGGATCACCTCGGGTGCGAGCGTCTCGCGCGCGAATGGCTGCAGGTCGCCGCGCAGCCACGCGGCCGCCGGGATCGAAAAGCCGCGCTTCCGTCCGTGGACGACCTCGTCGGGGAGGAGCGGCTCGACCGCCTTGCGCAACAGTCGCTTCTTCGAGAGGCCGCGCACCTTGTGCCGGACGGGGAGCGAGAAGGCGAAGTTCGCGACCACGGTGTCCATGAACGGCACGCGTGCCTCGAGCGACCACGCCATCGAAGCGCGATCGGTCTTCGTCAGCAGGTCGTCGACGAGGTAGAGGCCGAAGTCGACGTCCTGGAGCCGCGTCAGGAGCTCGTGACCCTCGGTCTCCGCGAATCGCTCGCGGTAGGTCGTCAGTGGGTCGAAGCCGCTCGGTCGGCCCGTCAGCTCGGCGCGGGCGTCTGCGGCGAAGATCTCCTTCCAGCCGTGGTGGCGCTCGAGCGGCGGCAGGTGTGCCGCGCGCGCGAAGCGCTTCGCCTTGTAGTCGAAGCTGACCCGGCGCGTCGACGTCGGCAGCCGCTCGACCAGTGGGCGCGCAAGCGTTGCGAGCGGCCCGATGCGCTCGGCGAGCAGGTCCGCGGAGTAGGTGTAGTAGCCGCCAAAGAGCTCGTCGCTGCCCTCGCCCGACAGCGCGACCTTGACGTCCTCGGAGGCGAGCTTCGAGACGAGGTAGGTCGGCAGCGCGGACGAGTCGGCGAACGGCTCGTCGAATGCGTCCGCAAGCGCGGGGAGCAGCAGCGCCGCGTCGGGGCGGAGGACGAGCTCGCGATGCTGCGTCCCGTAGCGCTGTGCGACAGCCCGCGCCCCGGCCAGCTCGTCGAACGACGCCTCCTCGAAGCCGATCGAGAAGGTGCGCACTGCCTCTGGCGACTCCTCGGCCGCGAGCGCCGCGAGCGCACCCGAGTCGACGCCGCCGGAGAGCAGCACGCCGACCGGCACGTCGGCGATCAGGTGTGCGCGCACGGAGTCACGCAGCCGCGCGCGGCACTCCTCGACCAGTTCCGCCTCGTCCTCGTCGTGGCGCGCAGGCAGCGGGCCGGTGCGCGCATATCGGTCGAGCTCGACGCCGCCCTCGTGCCAGGTGAGCGTGTGGCCGGGCGGCAGCTTGCGGATGTCGCGGAAGATCGAGAGTGGAGCGGGGATCGAGTTGAACGCGAGGAAGGCCTCGAGCGCATCGAGGTCGACCTCGCCCTGCGGCAGCGCGTCGAGCTCCGACGAGAACGACAGCTCGCCGCCCGCGTTCCGGTAGTAGAGCGGCTTGATCCCGAAGCGATCGCGCGCGAGCGTCAGCCGCCTCCGCCGCGCATCCCAGACGGCCACCGCGAACATCCCGCGCAGGCGCGGCCACAGCTCACGACCCCACTCTTCGTAGCCGTGCACGAGCACCTCGGTGTCGCAGCGCGTCCGGAATGTGTGCCCGGCGCGCTCGAGCTCGCGCATCAGGTCGCGGTAGTTGTAGAGCTCGCCGTTCTGCACGACGACGACCGACCCGTCTTCGTTCGCGATCGGCTGGTCGCCGCCGGTCAGGTCGATGATCGCGAGCCGCCGTGCCGCGATCCCGACGGGGCCGTCGAGGTGTGCGCCCTCCGAGTCGGGACCACGATGCACGAGCGTGGCCGCCATCGCGCGCAGCCGCTCGGGGTCGACGGCGCCGCGGTCGGTCGCGATTCCGCAGATCCCGCACACGAGGTGCAGTCTAGGGACGGTGGAAGAGCGTCTGGACGAGGACGCGGACGCCCGTCACGAACACGGTGCGCAGGTAGAGCCGCACCGAACGGTCGGCGATCCACTCCAGGTCGTGCGCGAGCTTCTCGGCCATCGACGTCTCGTAGCCGTGCCGTACCTGCGCGAAGCCGGTCAGGCCGGGGCGGACGACGAGGCGCTGCCAGTAGGCGGGCAGGTCCTGTGCGAGCTCGGCGAAGAACCGTGGCCTGATCGGCCGCGGCCCGACGAACGACATGTCCCCGCGGAGAACGTTCCAGAGCTGCGGGATCTCGTCGAGCTGCGACCGCTTCAGCCAGTGGCCGACCCCTGTCAGCTCGTCGGCGTTCGCCTCGATCAGCTGCTCGCCGAGGAACTGCCCGATTCGCTCCTCGGCGCCGGGCCGCATCGTCCTGAACTTGAGCATCTGGAAGAAATGGCCACGCCGGCCGACGCGTTCGCCGCGGTAGAAGACCGGCCGGCCGCTGCTGAAGAGCACGACGAGCGCGATCACGAGCGCGAAGGGCAGCGCGATCAGCCCGAACAGGCTCGCGAGGAGGATGTCGAGGGTGCGCAGCTCGGCGTCGATGCGGCGGTGCTCGGCGTCCGTGGCGAGTCGTGTGTAGCCGCGGATCAGCGTGTTCTCGAGCTGCGGTGGCGCGGCCGTCACGCGATCGATGGTAGACCGTGCGCGGTGAGCATCCTCGGGATCGACCACGTGCAGGTGGCGGCGCCGGCGGGCTGCGAGGAGGCGGCGCGGGCGTTCTACGGCGGGCTGCTCGGGCTGGACGAGCTGCCGAAGCCCGAGCCGCTCGCGGCACGCGGCGGCTGCTGGTTTCGGGCCGGCGCGCAGGAGCTCCACGTCGGCGTCGAGGACCCCTTCGCGCCTGCTCGGAAGGCCCATCCCGGGCTCCTCGTCTCAGACCTGCCGGCTCTCGCCGAGCGGCTGCGCGCCGCGGGCGTCGACGTCGTCCCGGACGAGACGATCCCGGGCGTCGACCGGGCGTACGCCGCCGATCCGTTCGGCAACCGGCTGGAGCTGCGGCAAGCCTGACTGTTACCATAAGCGTCGCTTATGGACACGCGGCAGCTGCAGGCGTTCTGCGAGGTGGTCGAGCGCAAGTCGTTCTCCCAGGCCGCCGAACGCCTCGGGGTCACCCAGCCCGCGGTCTCGCTGCAGGTGCGCTCGCTCGAGAAGCGCCTCGGCACGCAGCTGTTCGACCGCTCGGGCCGCCGCGTCGAGCCGACCGAGGCCGGCCTCCGGCTCTACCGCGGGGCGCAGCGGCTGCTGCAGCTCGAGGAGGACATCGTCGCGGGACTCGCCCAGGAGGCGACCGGCGAGCTCGACGGCACGTTCGAGATCGGCGCGTCGACGGGGCCGGGCGGCGTCGTGCTCTCGCAGCTGCTCTGCCAGTTCGCGGAGGTGCACCCGCAGTTGCACGTCGCGCTCAGTGTCTTCGACACGCAGACGGTGATCGAGCGGGTCGCCGACCGCAGCCTCGAGCTCGGGGTCGTCGGCGCGGCGCCGCGCCACCGAGGCGTCGACTACGAGGCGTTCTTCCGCGACACCGTCGTGCTCGCATGCCCACCCGGTCACCGCTTCGCGGGCAGGAACGTCGAGCTCGACGAGCTCCGCGGTGAGACACTGATCGTCATGCAGGACGGCGCAGGCGTGCGGCAGATGATCGAGGACGAGCTGCAGCGCGCCGGGATGCGGCTGCGCGATCTGCACGTCCGGCTGGAGCTGGGTCTGCAGGAGTCCGTCACGAGCGCCGTGCGCGGCGGCTACGGCGTCACCTTCATCTCGCGTTCCTCCGTCGAGAACGACCTCGACGCCGGGACACTGGTCGAGGCCCGCGTCGCCGGGCTCGAGCTCGAGCGCGAGATCTACCTGGTGCGCGCGACGGGTCGGGCCGAGACGCGCGCCGCGCGCTCGTTCCTCGAGTACGCGACGGGAGCGGCTCGGATGATCGTCCGCTGGTCGCTCGCGGACCTGCCCGCCACGCTCGACGAGGTGGCGATCCGCCGGCCGTTCGTGATCGCGAGCGAACGCTGGCGCGGGCTCGACCTGCCGGCCGAACGCGGGCTGGTGGAACGAAGTCCCCTCCGAGCGGGCCGAGGTGCCTCCCGACGCGGACGGCATCCTCGCCGTCGGCGGCGGCTCGGCGATCGACACGGGCAAGTACGCGTCGGCGCAGAGCGGGCTGCCGGTGGTGCACGTGCCGACGACGTATTCCGGTGCGGAGTGGACGACGTTCTACGGCATCCGCTCGCCGGACCGGCGCATCCAGGGCAGCGGGCGCGGCGCGACACCCGTCGCGATCGTCTACGACGTCGACCTGACGCTCGACCTGCCGACGTCGGAGTCGGCCGGCACGGCGCTGAACGCGCTCGCCCACTGCGCCGAGGCTCTCTACGTCGAAGGCCACAACAGCGATGCAGACGTGCAAGCGCTCGCGGGTACGCGGATCATCGCCGCGGCGCTACCCGGTGTGGTCGCCGACGGGCACGACCGCGATGCGCGCGAGGAGCTGCAGAAGGGAGCGATGCACGCGGGCCGCGCGCTGTCCCTGTCGGGCCTCGCTCTCGGACATGCGATGGCGCAGGCGCTCGGCGGTCGCTTCGGCGTGCCGCACGGTGCGATGAACGCGCTCTGCCTGCCGCCTGCGCTCGAGTTCAACCGGGCGCATGCACCCGAGGCGGTGACGCGCTTCGGCGCGGCCCTGCGCGGCGACGCCGTCGAGCGCGCCCGCGAGCTCGCGCAGCTCGGCGGCTTCAACCGGCTGCGCGACGAGGGGATCCCCGAGGATCAACTGTCGGACGTGGCCGCCGCCGCGGCCGAGCGCGCGGGCAACCAGGCGAATCCGCGCCCCGCCTCGCCGGCGGAGATCGAGGCGATGCTGCGCTCGATCTGGTGAGTTGATCCTTCGGGCCGTGTCCCGGGGACTGTCCCTGCGACACGGCCGTACGGGCCCTGTCCAGGGACTGTCCCTGGGACGTGGCCGTTCGGGCCCTTGCCCGGAGGGCTGCGAGAGATGTGTCACTCGGAGGGCGGCCTTCCTCACCGCGGCAGTGAACAATGCATAAGAAGTTCTAATGTCAGGTATATTCGCTCCGTGGCGACGGCGGCCCATTCCTTCGACGTGCTCGTGGTCGGCAGCGGCGCCGCGGGGCTCGCTGCCGCCGTCTCCGCCGACCGGGCGGGCGCCCGGGTCGCGATCGCGACCAAGGGCTCGCTGCAGGCCAACAACTCCTCCAAGGCCCAGGGCGGCATCCAGGCCTCCTTCGGCGAGGACGACTCCCCCGAGCAGCACGCGCAGGACGTCTGGACCTCCTCGCACGAGACGGCCGACATGCGGCTCGTCGAGGCGCTGACCGGCGACGCACCGTCGGCCATCCACTGGCTCGAGGAGCTCGGCGTCGAGTTCACCCGCGACGGCGACGGGCGCAGCTACCGGCTCGCGCGCTGCGGGGGTGCGACCGCGAAGCGGCTGCTCCAGGTCGGCGACCGCACGGGCCACGCGATCACGAAGGGGCTGCGCGACGCCTGGGAGGCGGGCAACGCCACCAGCTTCACGAACGCGCCGCTGCAGGAGCTCACACAGGTCAACGGGCACTGGCGGGCGCGCGTCGGCGAGCACGAGGTCGAGGCCGGCACCGTGGTGCTCGCCGCGGGCGGCCGCTGTTACGCCGAGGCCGAGGAGCGCCACGAGCTCTCGACCAACCATCCGAACGCCACAGGCGAGGTGACGAAGCTCGCGCTCGCGCTGGGCGCCGAGGCGCGCGACCTCGACGCGCTGCAGTACCACCCCAATGGTGGTGCATGGCCGCCCAACATGCAGGGCTACTCGATCCCCGAGACGACGCGCGCCTACGGCGCAGTGCTCCTGAACGGCGAAGGCGAGGAGTTCACCGACTCGCTCGGCCCGCGCGACGCCGTCAGCCAGGCGATCTTCGACGAGGTGGAGAAGGGCAACGGGACCACGACACCCGACGGTCGTCCCGCGGTCTACCTCGACACGACTCGCATCTCCGAGGCCGACGCCGAGGTCTCGCTGCCCTACATGCTCCGCCGTTACCGCAGTGCGGGCATCGACCCGCTGCACGAGAAGATCCTCACCTACCCCGTCCTCCACTACCAGAACGGCGGCCTCGTGATCGACACGGATGCCGCCACGACGCTCGAAGGCGTCTACGCGTGCGGCGAGATCGCCGGCGGCACGCACGGACGCAACCGCATGATGGGCAACTCGTTGCTCGAGTGCGTCGTCTTCGGCCGTCGTGCGGGCCGCTCGGCCGCCGAGAAAGCGAAGGCATGAGCATCGACGTGACGACCGATCTGCAGCACGCGGTGGAGGACGCCGCCGCGCACCTCTACGTGTGGGCGCTGAAGGACATCCCGCAGGACCTCCGCGATGCGCTGGCCGAAGCGCGCCTCCGCGAGACGTCCGTTCCGGGCAAGCGCGTCCTCGAGACGATCCACAAGAACATCAACATCGCCGACAGCGAGAAGAACCTCGTCTGTCAGGACACCGGCATCGCCGTCTACCACGCGAAGGTCGGCGAGCACTTCCCGCTTCACCCAGCGCGCATCTACGAAGGGCTCCGCGACGGAACCGCGCGCGCCACGATCGAGCATCCGCTGCGTTCGAACGCGGTACACACGATCACGCGCGAGAACACCGGCCCGAACATCGGCTACCGCCTGCCGATCGTGCACTGGGAGTTCATCCAGGACTGGGACGGCCTCGACGTGAAATGCGTCCCGAAGGGCTCCGGCTCCGAGAACATGAGCTTCCTCAAGATGTGCGTGCCCGCCGACGGCGTGAAGGGCATCAAGCAGTTCGTGCTCGAGTCGATCGTGGGTGCCGGCGGCAAGCCGTGCCCGCCGGGCATCGTCGGTGTCGGGATCGGCGGCTCCGCCGACTACGCGATGGCGCTCGCGAAGGACGCGATCATGCGCCCGATCGGCACGCGCAACCCCGATCCGATCGTCGCGCAGCTCGAGGACGAGCTGTTCGGGCTCCTGAACGAGACGGGCATCGGCCCGATGGGGCTCGGCGGCGACGTGACCGTCCTGCAGTGCCACATCGAGCACGCGGACACGCACATGACGCTGAACCCGGTTGCCGTCAACTACCAGTGCTGGGCCGCGCGCCGCGCGTCCGCGCACATCTCGGCCGACGGTTCCATCGACTACGACCGCGAGGCCTAGAGATGGCCAACCACACCGTCACGTTCCCGATCACCGACCCGCAGGAGATCCTCAAGCTGCAGGCCGGCGACGAGGTGACCGTTCAGGGGCACATCATCGGCATCCGCGACCGCACGCAGATCCGCATCTTCGACCAGGGCGTGGAGCCGCCGATGAATCTGTCCGGCGCGTTTCTCCTGCACACAGCGCCGAACGTGCGCAAGGTCTCCGAGGACGCAGAGGGCAGAGGGACCTACGAGAAGATCTGCATCGGCACGACGACGAGCGCACGGATGGTCCGCTTCACCGAGCCGCTCGGCCGCCAGTACGGCGTGCGCGCGATCTGTGGCAAGGGCGGCTTCCCCGACGAGGCGATCGAGCCCATGCACGAGCTCGGGATGGTCTATTTCGCGATCGTCGGCGGCGCCGCTGCGCTCGAGACGACGCAGATCGAGGAGATCGAAGAGGTGATGTGGGAAGAGCTGATGCCCGAGTGCCTCTGGAAGTTCCGCGTCAAGGACTTCGGCCCGCTCACGGTCGGCATCGACGCCCACGGCAACTCGCTCTACCGCGACGTGCAGACGCGCGCGAAAGCCAAGCTGGAGGAGCTCTTTGCCCGGCTTTGAGCCTCGGACTCGGAGAGCACGTCGGCCTGACCCATGTGATCGACAAGGGTCTCGGCCCGCGCGCCTGGGAGGACGTCCTCACGGTCGCCGGCGATCACATCTCGATCGTCAAGCTCGGCTGGGGCACCGCCTACGTGACGCAGAACCTCGAGCGCAAGCTCGACGTGCTGCGCGACAAGCCCGTCGTCTTCGGCGGCACGTTCTTCGAGGTCGTCTACGCCCGCGACAAGCTCGACGAGTACAAGCAGTGGCTGACCGAGCTCGGCCTCACGCACGTCGAGATCTCCGACGGCACGATCGACATCCCGCGCGAGCGCAAGCTCGAGCTGATCGCGGATTTCGCACGCGACTTCACGGTGCTCTCCGAGGTCGGCTCCAAGGACTCGTCGGTCGAGTACACCGCCGACCAGTGGACGACGTGGCTGAACGACGAGCTCGCGGCCGGCGCGTGGAAGGTGATCACCGAAGCGCGCGAGGGCGGCACCGCCGGCATCTTCGACTCCGATGGCGGCATGCGCACCGAGCTGATCGGCGAGATCGCGAACGTCGTCGGCCCGGCGAACATCATCTTCGAGGCGCCGTCGAAGGCCGCTCAGGCGTGGTTCGTGAAGGAGTTCGGCCCGTCGGTCAACCTCGGCAACATCCCGCCCGACGAGCTGATCCCGCTCGAGACGCTCCGGCTCGGCCTGCGGGGCGACACGCTGAAGGAGGTGCTGCTCAGTGAGTCCGACGACACCGGCAAGCACGTTCACGCTTCCTGATCCGGAGGTCGTCGAGGCGATGAGCGCCGAGGAAGTGCTCCGCTACTGCGTCGACCAGTTCCCCGGCCGGGTCGCGCTCGCGTGCTCGTTCCAGAAGGAGGAGACCGTGCTGCTCGACCTGCTCTTCGGGATCGAGCCGAAGGCGCGCGTCTTCGCGATCGACACGCACTACCTCTTCCCCGAGACGTACGAGCTCTGGCGCGAGGTCGAGCAGCGCTACGACACGAAGGTGGAGGTGTACGAGGGCCCGAGCGCCGAGCAGCTCGCCGGGACGCACGGCGAGGGGCTCTGGGAGCGCAAGCCCGAGCTCTACCTCGCGATCGCCAAGGTCGAGCCGCTCGTCCGCGCGCTGGGCGGGCTCGACGCCTGGATCACCGGCGTTCGCCGCGACCAGTCTCCGACGCGTGCGAGCGCAGCGAAGCTCGGCTGGGACGCCGCGCACGAGCTGTGGAAGGCCAACCCGCTCGCCGACTGGAGCGACGACGACTGCTGGGCCTACATCCGCGAGCGCGGGCTGCCCTACAACCCGCTGCACGATCGCGGCTACGCGTCGATCGGCGACACCCATTCGACGCTGCCCGGGCGCCGGCCGCGAGGGCCGCTGGGCCGGCACCGACCGCACGGAGTGCGGCCTGCATGTCGAGGGGGAGACCTCGTGAGCCAGTCGGTCTCCCGCCAGACGCTCTCGCATCTCGACGAGCTCGAGTCCGAGGCGATCCACATCATGCGCGAGGTCGCGGCCGAGCGTGAGCGGCCCGTGCTGCTCTTCTCCGGGGGCAAGGACTCGATCGTCATGCTGCGCCTGGCGGAGAAGGCGTTCCGTCCCGCCAAATTCCCGTTCCCGGTCATGCACGTCGACACGGGCCACAACTTCCCCGAGGTGCTCGAGTACCGCGACCGCCGGGTCGCCGAGCTCGGCGAGCGCCTCGTCGTCGCCAGTGTGCAGGAGTCGATCGACAAGGGCCGCGTGCAGGAGCAGACCGGGCCGCGCGCCTCGCGCAACCAGCTGCAGACGACGACGCTGCTCGACGCCATCGAGGAGCACCAGTTCGACGCGGCGATGGGCGGTGCGCGCCGCGACGAGGAGCGCGCGCGTGCCAAGGAGCGCATCTTCAGCTTCCGCGACGACTTCGGCCAGTGGAACCCGCGAGCGCAGCGCCCCGAGCTGTGGAATCTCTACAACGCGCGCATCCGCAAGGGCGAGCACATTCGCGTCTTCCCGATCTCGAACTGGACCGAGCTCGACGTGTGGCAGTACATCGCTCGCGAGAACCTCGAGCTGCCGGCGATCTACTTCTCGCACGAGCGCGAGGTGTTCAAGCGCGACGGGATGCTCTACGCGGTCTCCGATTTCGTCGAGCGCTTCCCGCACGAGGAGCCGTTCACCGCGAACGTCCGCTTCCGCACGGTCGGCGACATGTCGTGCACCGGCGGCGTCGTCAGCGACGCGTCGACGATCGACGCGGTCGTGACCGAGATCGCGGCGACGCGCATCACCGAGCGCGGCGAGACGCGCGCGGACGACCGCGTCAGCGAGGCCGCGATGGAGGACAGGAAACGCGTTGGCTACTTCTAAGGAGCTCCTCGACACCGAGCTCTGCCGTCTCGTCACGGCGGGCTCCGTCGACGACGGCAAGTCGACGCTGATCGGCCGGCTGCTCTTCGACACGAAGCAGATCCTCGTCGACCAGCTCGAGCACATCGAGGACGCGTCGCGCCGGCGCGGCCACGACTACGTCGACCTCGCGCTGCTGACCGACGGCCTGCGTGCCGAGCGCGAGCAGGGGATCACGATCGACGTCGCCTACCGCTCGTTCGTGACGCCGCGCCGCCGCTTCCAGCTGGCGGACGCGCCGGGCCACGTGCAGTACACGCGCAACATGGTCACGGGCGCATCGACGGCCGACGTCGCGGTGATCCTCGTCGACGCGCGCAAGGGCGTGATCGAGCAGACGCGCCGTCACTCGTACATCACCTCGATGCTCGAGCTGCCGCACGTCGTGTTCGCGGTCAACAAGATGGATCTCGTCGACTACTCGGAGGAGCGCTTCGACGAGATCGCACGCGAGCTCGCCGGGCTCGACGCGCATGCTCGGCCTGCACGACACGCTGGCGATCCCGATGTCCGCTCTGAAGGGCGACAACGTCGTCGACCGCACCGACGCGATGCCGTGGTTCTCCGGGCCGACGCTGCTCGAGCACCTCGAGACGCTCGAGCTCGCGGGCGACCGGAATCTCAACGACCGCCGCTTCCCGGTGCAGTGGGTGATCCGGCCGATGGCCGACGAGCACCACGACTACCGCGGCTACGCCGGGCAGGTCGCAGGCGGCGTCTGGCAGGCCGGCGACGAGGTCGTCGTGCTGCCGTCCGGGCTCCGCAGCCGCGTCGCGGCCGATCGACACCGCGCTCGGCGAGATCGACGAGGCGCTGCCCGGCCAGTCGGTGACGATCCGGCTCGAGGACGACGTCGACGTCTCGCGCGGCGACCTGCTCGCCGACCCGGTCGACTCCGCGATCGCCGCGCGCGAGCTGACGGCGCGTGTCTGCTGGATGACCGAGAAGCCGCTCGAGGACCGCGCGCGCCTGCTCGTCAAGCACACGACGCGCACCGTGCCGGCGCGTGTCGACGAGATCGTGTCGGTGGTCGAGATCGAGACGCTCGTCGATCGCCCGGCGCCCGGGAAGCTGGAGCTGAACGACCTCGGCGTCGTGCGCTTCCGCCTCGCCGAGCCGCTCGCGGTCGACCCGTATGCGCGCAACCGCGCGACGGGCGCCTTCGTCCTGATCGACGAGTCGACGAACGACACCGTCGGCGCGGGCATGGTCGTCGACGCGTCTGATGGTCGCGCCTCGCGCCCATCCGTACCGTGACCTCGACGTGATCGACTCCCGCGCGCCGCGCACGAACCAGTCGGTGATCGGCGTCCTTTCGCTGCTGGCCGTCGCGACCGGCTGGTGGTGGCTGCTCGCCCTGCTCGCGCTGCAGCTCGCCGTCGGCTTGACGTTCGGCCGGCGTTACTGCCTCCCGTGTCTCGCGTACTTCGAGCTCTTGCAGCCGCGGTTCGGCGAGGGTGAGCTCGAGGACTCGCGCCCGCCGCGTGCGGCGAACGTCGTCGGCCTCGTCGTCCTGGCGGCGTCGTCGGTCGCCTACGCGACCGGGCTGACCACCCTCGGTGCGGCGCTCGGGCTGCTCGTCGCGGCGCTGGCGCTGCTCGCGGCGGTGACCGGTTTCTGCACGGGCTGCCGGCTGTACAAGCTGGCCTGTCTGCTGCGCGGGCGCCCGTTCGTCTCGTGCCCGATCCCCGGAGCGCGGTCCTGACCTGGGAGTTCGCGCTCGCGGGCGCCGCGGTCGGCGTCCTCGTCGGCATGACGGGCATGGGCGGCGGCAGCCTGATGACGCCGATGCTGATCCTTCTCTTCGGCTTCTACCCGACGGCCGCGGTCGGCACCGACATCTTGCACGGCGCGGTCTTCAAGTCGTTCGGCGCGGTGCACCATCGGCGGCTCGGCAACGTGCACGCCTCGCTCGCGCTCTGGATGCTCGTCGGGCTCGGCGCCGATGTCGCTCGTCGGCGTGCAGATCGCGAGCTCGTTCTCGGACGGCACCCAGTCGGCGATGGGGCGGGTCGTCGGCGGGGCGCTGATCCTCGGCGGGATCGGCTTCGCGATCAAGATGTTCATCCGCGGCAGGCACAGCAACGCCGGCCGCTGCTGCTGAACCGGAACGACAAGGTGATCGCGATCCTCGATCGGCGCGACCTGCGGGTTCGTCGTCGGCCTGACGTCGGTCGGCTCGGGCACGTTCTTCGGCCTCGCGATGCTGCTGATCTGGCCGCTGACCGCGCCGCGGATCGTCGGCACCGACCTGCTGCACGCGGCGCTCCTGCTCTGGGTCGCGGGCGCCGGTCACCTGCTGCACGGCAACGTCGACCTGCACGCGATGGCCTGGCTGCTCGTCGGCTCGATTCCCGGCGTCCTGATCGGGTCGCACCTCTCGATCCGGGTCCCGGAGCGCGCGCTGCGCACCGCGTTCGCGTTCGTCCTGATCCTGTCGGGGATCAAGCTGGTCGAGGTGCCGGGCGCGACGCAGATCATCGAAGGCGGCGTCGCCGTCGGTGCGGTCGCGCTGCTCGTCTGGCTCGCGTTGCGGCTGCGCGAGGTGCGGCTCCGCCGGCTCGAGCGACTCGAGCCCAGTTCGCTTACAACCCCGCGGTAGATTCCCGCGCGTGAACGTGCTCGTCACCGGCGGTGCCGGCTTCATCGGGTCGAACCTCGTGCGCGCCCTGCTCGAGCGCGGCGACGAGGTGCGCGTGCTCGACAACTTCGCGACCGGCAGCCGCGACAACCTCGACGGGCTCGACGTCGAGATCGTCGAGGGCGAGCTCCGGTCGTACGAGCGGTGCCACGCGGCTGTGCGCGGGGTCGAGGTCGTCTTCCATCTCGGCGCGCTCGGCTCGGTGCCGCGCTCGGTGCAGGATCCGCTCACGTCGAATGCCGTCAACGTCGACGGCACTCTGAACATCCTGCTCGCGGCGCGCGACGAGGGGATTCGCCGCGTCGTCTACTCGTCGAGCTCCTCGATCTACGGCTCGCGTGACGACCTGCCGCTGACCGAGGAGATGGCCGCCGACCCGATCTCGCCGTATGGCGTCGCCAAGCTCGCGGCAGAGCGCCATTGCGTCAGCTTCAGTCGCGTCTATCACCGGTTCGAGTCGGTCGTGCTGCGCTACTTCAACGTCTTCGGACCGCGCCAGAGCCCGCACTCGCAGTATGCGGCGGTCATCCCGCTCTTCATCACCGCCGATCGCCGCGGACCGCCGGATCACCGTCTTCGGCGACGGCGAGCAGTCGCGTGACTTCACGTACGTCGACAACGTCGTCGACGCGACGATGCGAGCCGCTGACGCGCCGGACGCGAACGGGCGGATCCTCAACGTCGCCGCCGGCTCACCGGCGACGGTGAACGCGGTCGCCCGCTCGATCGGCGGCGATCCTCGGCAAGGAGCCGCAGATCGACTACCTCCCGCCGCGCGCCGGCGACATCCGCGACTCCTGGGCACGTATCGACACCGCGCGCGAGGTGCTCGGCTTCGAGCCGGAGGTGCAGCTCGACGAGGGCCTGGCGCGCACCGTGCAGGCGCTCGTCGGCTGACCGGGCAGTCGAAAGACCGCGGTGGGCGCAGCGGCCGCTGCGCCCACCGCGTGGTCCTCAGCCGGTGAACGGCACGTGATCCTGCTCGCAGACGGTGCCGACACTCGGCAGGGCCAGGTTCACGAGGTAGCGCGTCTGCACCGCATCGGCGCACGACGAGAGGAAGAGAGACGTGTGCCCCCACCCGTGGACGGTCAACAACCGTGAGTTCGGCAGCAGGTTCGACGCGATCACGGCGCCCTGGTAGCGAGTCGCGGGGTCGAACTGGTTCCCGATGATGAGCACCGGATTGACGGTGACGTTCGTGAACGGCCCCGTGTAGCGATCGGCGTCGCTCGTCGGCCAGGCGGCGCAGATCGACGAGGCCCACGTCCAGATCCGGCCGAAGTAGCCGAACGCCGCGTCCGCCGCCGCCCCGTTGATCGACCAGGCGGCATACGACTGCGGGTTGTCGGAGTCGGAGCAGGCGACCGCCGGGAAGCCCTCGAGGGCGTTCACGTAGTGCGGGAAGCCTCGCTTCGGGATGTACGCGTTCGTCGGATGCCAGAACGGCTGCAGCCGGGCACCCAGCGTCGCCGGACCGACTTGCCCTGCGACATCGGCGAGCGCCTCCGCGAAGGACTCCCAGGAGGACGAGTCGTACAGCGCGCCGAGCGTCACCCCGATCAGGTTCGAGTAGTTCAATTCGCCGGTCGAGCCGTCTGGGAACGTGATCGACAGCCGGATGCGCCTGTAGCTGCGCGCCGAGCGCGGCAAATCGCGCCGCGCTGTGCGGGGCGAACGCACAATTTGCGCCGCCGGCATCGCACAGCCGGAAGAACTCGTCGAGCGTCGCTTGCGCGCCGGCGTCGCTGCGCAGGCGCGTCGAGAACGGCACCGTCGAGCCGTTGCCGGTCCCTGTCGTCCACGCGATCGGATCGAGGACGCCGTCGATGATCATCGCCCGCACGTTGGTCGGGAACATGTTCGCGTACGTCTGCCCGAGGAACGTCCCGTATGAGACGCCCGCGTAGCTGAGCTGCGCGTCGCCGACGGCCTGGCGCAGCACGTCGAGATCGCGGGCGACGTCGGCCGTCGCCATGTGGTCCCCGATTTGGCCGCCGCGCTGTCCGCAATTCGAATCGAGATACAGATCGGCGTTGATCCAGATCTGCTCTTCCGCCGGCGTGCTCGGGAACGAGAAGGGAGTGAAGAACGGCCCCCACTGTTTGTCGGTGCCGAAACAACGCAGCGCCGTGCTGCGGTTCGTCCCGCGCGGGTCGAAGCCGACGAGATCGAACTTCGCGCGCACCTCGTCCGTGTAGAGGAACGGCCCCGCGAAGACCGTGTAGTCGACGCCCGACCCGCCGGGTCCGCCGGGGTTCAAGAAGAGCGAGCCGATTCGATGCGCCGGATCGGTCGCAGGTAGGCGAACCAGCGCCAGCGAGATCGTCGTGCCGTTCGGACTGTCGTAGTCGAGCGGCACCTGCACGGTTCCGCACTGAAACGGCCCGATCTGCGCGAAGCACTTGCTCCAGGCGATCTTTCCCGGTCCGGCGACGGCTCCCCCGGCCTCCGCGCCTGCACAGACACACAGGAGTGCGACGGCCACCAGGAGCGTCCGCAGTTTCGTCATCACATCCTCCCCGTTGAGGATCCTTGACTGTCCTCCTTCGACCTCGGGATGTCAACGGCGACGCCGTCCGGAGGCTCCTTGAGCCCTCGGGCGCTCTGGTCACTGACGCCGACGTACAATCGTCGGCTCGTGGCCCGGGTTCTGTCGACGGTGGTCGTCCTCGCCCTGCTCGCGGCGACGGCTGTGGCCTTTGCGATCACCGAGGGCGCCAAGCTCGACAAGTCGCCGATCGCCGCCACGCGGGTCGACCCGCTCTTCTCGCCTGAGGGAACGATCAAGCGCGTGGCTCACGTGCGGTTCCGGCTGCGGACTCGGGAGCGCATTTCGGTCTGGATCCGCGACTCGGACGGCCACAACGTCAGGACCCTGCTGACGAACCGCAGTGCGCCGCGCGGCGCCAGGTTCGACCTGATCTGGGACGGATTCTCGCCTGCCGGGATCGTGCAGCCAGACGGCGTCTACGAGCCCGTCGTCAAGCTCGGGCGCTCGCATCGCACGATTGTGCTGCCGAGCCCGATCGTGCTCGACACCAAGCCTCCGACCGTGACCGTCAAGCATCCGCAGTACCCGCTGCTCTCACCCGACGGCGACGGCCGCCGCGACACGTTTCGCATCCCGTACAAGCTGAGCGAGCCGGCGCACGCGATCCTCGCCGTGCGCGGGCGGCGTGTCCTCCTGACCAAGGGACAGAAGACGGCGGACGAGATCGTCTGGAACGGCAAGGCCAGGAACTCGCAGGGGCTACTCGTGCGTGCGAAGCCCGGCCGCTACCTGCTGACGATCTCGGCGCGCGACCGGGCGGGCAACGTCTCCAAGGGCTTCCCGTTCGCGATTGCGCAGGTGCGGTATCTGGCGCTGGCGCGCGACCGTGTCGTCGTCAAGCCGGGTGGCAAGTTCGCCCTGCGCGTCTCGACGGATGCGCCGCGGGTCAACTGGAAGCTGCACGGCCGCTCGGGCGTCCAGCGCTCCGGGCACGCTGCACTTCCGCGCACCGAAGTCGAGCGGCGTCTACCGGCTCTACGTGTTCGCGGCGGGCCACGCCGCGAAGGCCACGGTGGTGGTTGCATGAGCGACGTCGTCGCGCAGATCGCGGGCGCCGGCGGAGCGCTCGGACTCGCCCTGCTCGCGGTGGGGACGCGGCGCGACCTGCGGGTCGCCGGTCTCGCCGCGTGGGCGGTCGGCTGCGGAGCGCTGACGGTCTACCTCGCGCCCGCCGGTCACCATCGGGTGCTCGCCGCGGCTGCAGTGCTCGCCGTGGTCTTCGGGGTGGCGGGCGCATGGGTGGTGCTCCGGCTGCCATGGCTGCTCGCCCTTGCGACGCTCGCGTGCGTCCCGGCCCGCATCCCGGTCCACGTCGGCTCGACGGAGGCCAATCTGCTGCTGCCGCTCTACGGGGTCGTCGCGGTCGCCGCGCTCGCGCTCGCGTGGGAGCTCTTCGGCGAGGAGCTCCGATCGCGCGAGCTCGGCCCGCTCGCCTGGCCGCTCGCGCTCTTCGTCGGCGTGGGAGGGCCTGTCGTTCCTGTGGACGAAGGACGTCCGGCAGGGAGCGATCGAGCTCCTGTTCTTCATCCTGCCGTTCGGTCTGCTCGCGGTCGTCCTCGCCCGGCTCGTCTGGTCACGGCCCTGGGTGCTGGCGCTCTACGTCCAGCTCGTCCTGATGGCGCTCGTCTTCGCGGTGATCGGGATCGTCCAGTACGAGTCGCGCGACATCTTCTGGAACCCGAAGGTGCGGGTCGACAATGCGTACGCGCCGAACGGGTGGTTCTACCGCGTCAACTCGGTGTTCTACGACCCGTCGATCTACGGCCGCTTCCTGGTCGTCGGCATCCTGGCCAGCCTCGTCGTCATCCTGCGCCGCCGCGGTGACCCGCTCTGGGCGGTCGCGGCGACGCTGACGGTCGTGATCACGTGGGCGGGGCTGCTGCCGTCGTTCTCGCAGTCGAGCTTCCTCGCGCTGCTCGCCGCGGCGACGCTCTGCGCCGTCGTCGTGTGGCGCTGGCGGAGCCTGGCGCTCGTCGCCGTCGCGGCGGTGGCGCTCGTCTTCGCCGGGATCGCGTCGCCGCAGATCCGCCACCGCCTCGAGGGGAAGTCGTCGTCGTCGCTCGCGAGTGCGACGGGCGGCCGCTCGACGCTCGTCTCGAAGGGCGGCAAGGTCGCGGTTCAGCATCCGATCATCGGTGTCGGCATCGGCGGCTTCCGTCGTGCGTACGCGGACCTGACGCACCTGCGCGGCAAGTCTCCGAAGGCCGCGGCGTCGCACACGACCCCGATCACCGTCGCCGCCGAGACGGGCCTGCCCGGGCTCATCCTGCTGCTCGTGCTCGCGGGCACCGCCCTCGCGACGGCGTTCCGGGGCATCCGGCCCGGGTTCGACGGAGACGCACGACTGGCGTTCGGACTAGCCTTGAGCGCGATCCTCGTGCACTGCATCTTCTACAACGCTCTCTTCGAGGACCCCACGTTCTGGGGCCTGCTCGCGCTGATCGCAGTCGGAGCGCGCGCGGTCGCGCCCGTGCGGGAGCCCGCTGCGTGATCAGCGGCGTCCAGCGCGCGCTCGTGCTCGCGCCACACACCGACGACGGGGAGTTCGGCTGCGGGGGCACGATGGCCCGGCTCGTCGAGAACGGCGCCGAGGTGCGCTACGTCGCGTTCTCGATCGCCACCCGCTCGCTGCCCGAAGGCTTCGCGCCCGACACGCTCGCGCGTGAGGTGCGCGAGGCGACGACCGAGCTCGGGATCCCCGCCGAGAGCCTGACCGTGCACGACTTCGACGTGCGCACGTTCCCGGACCACCGCCAGGAGATCCTCGAGCTGCTGATCGAGATCTGGAACGACTGGGAACCGGACTGCGTCTTCATGCCGTCGTTGCACGACGTGCACCAGGATCACCAGACGATCGCGCAGGAGGGGTTGCGGGCGTTCAAGCGCACGACGGTGCTCGGGTACGAGATCCCCTGGAACAACTTCGATTTCAGCTATCAGGCGTACTTCGCCTTGCGGAAGGAGCACGTCGAGCGCAAGGTGGCCGCACTCGAGAAGTACGCATCACAACAGCACCGTCGGTACGCGAACTCCGACTACGTCTGGAGCGTCGCGCGCACACACGGCATCAACGTGAACCGCGAGTACGCCGAGGTGTTCCAGGTGTACCGCGTCGTCAGCTGAGCCGGCTCTCGTCGGACTCGGCGGCGCGCCGGGCGCGCCGTACCCGCCACACCTTGACCGCGTAGGCGGGCAGGCCGATCAGAAGGAAGAGAAAGACGAAGCTCGCCCAGGCCGATGGATGGCCGATTCGGTTCCGTTCGGCGTGAAAGAAGACGCCCGTGCCCGCCGCCGCGGCGCAGATGAACGCGATCAGGAATTGCGCCTGGGAAACCTCGCCCATGGGCGCCCACCGTAGCTCGCGGCGCCGTGACGCGCGCTCAGCGCCGGAGGTGCCAGGGCGGGAACGACGTCCGGTCGAGCTCGGCCTGCGCGCGCGCCACGTTCGAGGCGGGTGGCGCGGGCGTGCCGAAGAAGACCCAGACAGTCACGTACGACCCGGCCCGCCAGGTCGACGCGCTCCAGACGGAGACTCTCGCACCTGCGTTGCCCTCGAAGTTCGAGTGGACGGCCGCCCGGACGATTCGCAGCGGCCGCGTCCGGTAGATCCAGCGCGGCGGCGACGGCTCCCAGGCACGCGTGACGTGCACGAGCGAGCCGTGGCGCGGCAGCGCCGCGAGCGTGCGCCACGGCGGGAGCTGGTTGGGCGGGTCGGCGTAGGGAACCGAGGACGCCCAGCTCGCGGTCTGCACGCACCGCGGGCAGCCGGCCGCGGCGATCCGCGCAACGCCCACGTGCCACCCGGCTCCTCCCGGCAGGACGGCCGGCGGCGCCGCGCCCCCGGCGAGCAAGGCGGCGAGCGCGGAGAGGACGGTGAGCACCGGCCGTTATACGCTGCGCGTGGTGGGCGAGGTCCGGTGGTGAAGGAAGATTGACGAATGAGCATGCGATCAGCATCAGGGCCGCCGAGGACGGCGACCGCAGGCCGCTGGCCGAGTTGTTCGCGGCGGTCGCCGAGGAGCGCGACGGGATCGCGACCGAGCCGCCCGTCGACATCGACGAGCGTGCTGCGAGCTGGCGGCTCGACGGGACGCTCGTCGCCGTCGACGGTGACGAGATCGTCGGCTCGATCCACGTGGACGCAAGCCGGTTCGGGGTGGGCGAGATCGGCATGACCGTCGCGCGGGACCGCCGCGGGCTCGGCGTCGGCTCGGCGCTGCTGGCCGGCGCGATCGAGTGGGCGCGCAGGCGAGGCCTGCACAAGCTCAGCCTGAGCGTGTTCCCGCACAACGACGCCGGGATCGCGCTCTACCGCAAGTTCGGGTTCGTCGAGGAGGGCCGGCGCGTCAAGCACTACCGGCGCTCGAGCGGTGAGCTCTGGGACGCGATCGAGATGGGACTGCTCCTGTGAGCTCCGAGCCGACGAACTACGAGCGCGCATTCGCTGCGCGTCCCGAGGTCTACGCGGCGTGGCTGCAGCTGCTCGGCGCGATCAAGGCTCCGATGGACCTGAGGCGCTACGAGCTCGCAACGCTCGCAGCCGCGCGACGGCTGCGCTCGAGCTATTGCAGCCTCGCGCACGGGTCGGTGCTGCTCGATCAATACAACGAGCCGGTGGTCGAGATCGTGCGCGACCCCCGCGCCGCGGGGCTCGACGATGTCGACATCGCAGTGATGGATCTTGCCGAGCGGGTCGTGGACGATGCAGCGGCGATCGATGAAGCGGATCTTCGGCCGCTCCGAGAGCTGGGCCTCTCCGAGGAGGAGATCATGGACGTCGTGCTCGCCGCGTCGGTGCGCTGCTTCTGGTCGAAGGCGCTCGACGCGCTCGGCGTGCTGCCCGACGCGAGCTATCGCGACCTCCCCGCCGAGGTGCGCGACGCGCTCGTCGTCGGTCGTCCGATCGCCGACGCCTAGCGGACCTCGCTCTCGGCCCGATCGTCGGCTGCCGCCTCGGTGTCGGTCTCGGTGTCAGGGTCGATCTCGTTCGCGTGCTGACGCAGCTCCTCGGCCTCGGCCTGCTGGGCGCGTGCCTTCTCGGCCTGCTCCTCGGCTTCGGCCTGCTGCCGGCGGGCCTGCGCGGCGCGCTCGTCCGCCTGCAGCTTTGCCTTGTCCGCCTCACGCGACTTGGACTCCGCGGCTTCGCGGTGCTCACGCGCCTCGACGCGTTGCTCTTCGACCTTCTTCGCGCGGGTGCGCGACGCCGCGAGGGCGATCAGCGCCACGACGATGATCGCCACGATCACGATCACCACGATCAGAGTTGTGCTCATCGGTACTCCTCCTTGTTGAAGGAGGGTTCTTCCCCGGTGCTCGTCCTGAAAACGCCCGCTGCGCGTTGATTCGAGCGGTCAGACCTCCTTCCAGAAGACGGTCGTTGCGCACGGGCGCCCGTCCGGGTACAGCGCATAGCCGGGGATCGATCCGATCGCAGTCCAGCCGAGTCGCGCGTAGAGGCGCTCCGCGGGGTCGCCCGTGACGGTGTCGAGCACGAGCAGCGTCTTGGCCTCCGCTGCGCGCCTCCTCCTCGGCGCGCGCCATCAGGCTCTGTGCGACGCCTCGTTTGCGCGCCGAGCGGTGGACGAGCAGCTTCGCGATCTCGCCGCGGTGTGGCTGGTTCGGCGGGAACGAGAGCAGCACCTGCACGGTGCCGACCACGGTCTCACCCTCGAAGGCGGCGAGCAGCAGCCGGCGGCCGGCATCGACCTCGCGCGCGAAGCCTTCGAAGGCGGCTCTCGCGTCGGCGTGCGAGAACGGGTCCATGTAGCTGACCGACGCACCGCCGGCGACGCAGTCGGCGAGCACCGCGGCGAGCCCATCGAGCTGCGCCTGCAGCGCGTCGCCCGCCAGCCGGCGGATCTCGATCGGCTCCGGGGCCCGTCACGAGCTCAAGTCTCTAGTACTGGAGGTGGTCGAACGCCGCCGGGTAGGTGACGCGGCCGGCCAGATCGTCGTCGTACCCTGCGAGCCGCTTGACCATGAATGCGTCGTCGGGGATCGAGGCGTGTGGCGCGGTGAAGCCGAGTGGGCTCGCGCGTTCGAACCCGAAGCGCGGGTAGTAGGCGGGGATGCCCTCGACGAGCACGGCCGGCTGGCCGGCGTTCTCGGCGCGACGCAGCACTTCGCTCGATCAGGTGCGTGCCGACGCCGCGCTCGCTGGCGGTCCGGCCGAACCGACATCGGCGTCAGGATCAGAAGCTCGGGACGCGAACCGCCCTCGACACCCACGAAGCTCAGCATCACGTGACCGACCACCCCGGATGCGTCTTCGGCGAGGAGCGCGAGCTCCGGCACGTAGTGCTCGGACGCCCGGATGCGCTCGACGAGCAGCGAGACCTCGTCGGGATGGCCGCCGAACGCCGCGCGCACGACCGCGTCGATCGCGGCGTGATCGCTCGGGAGCTCGGGCCGGATCGTCACGCTGCTCACCGCGCCCGAGTGTGCCTGACGCCGCCACGCGGAGCCCGGGATGGGATGATTCGCCTGACCGAGCGAGAGGAGGCGACCGTTGCCCGTGAAGCTGCATCGCTGCCAGAACATGTGGGCGAAGCTGGGAGGGCATCCGTGCTGGCGGGTGCAGAAGGCGCTCGACGACCAGGGGATCGAGTACGAGGTCGTCAAGGGCTCGTGGCCCGGCCGGAGCAAGCGCACCGCGCTGATCGAGGGCACCGGCCAGTCGTCCTACCCGGCGATCCAGTTCGAGGACGGCAGCTGGTACCGCGAGCAGTCGAAGGAGATGGAGCGGACGATCCGCGAGGGACGGCTGATGGAGAAGCAGGGGGGCTGATCAGTCGATGCTGCGGAGCGCGCTCCAGCCGAGCATGCCCGTGACGCCCGTGAACGGCTCTCCGAAAGTCATCCCGTCGTTGCCGATCGTGAACTCGAGGAGAGACTTCTCGTGCTCGCTCTGCCGCATCTTCAGCACGCTCAGTCCCCGATGCAGGGCCGATTCGAGCTCGACGTAGCGCATGAAGAACACGTTGTTGAAGATGAACGAGAGGCCTCCGAGGTCGTTGCCGCTGCCGAGGGCGGCCATCTCGTTGGTGAAGATCGTCGTGCCGCCGGCCGCCCGCACGAAACCGCCGAGCGCCCAGACGTAGCCGGGCAGCCGGTCGTTGTCGCGCGACGCGAACGTCCAGCTCGGCGAGGCTGTCGATCGACGACACGCTTGACGTCACCGCGGGCGAGCTCCGTCCGCACGAACGTTCCCACCTGATCGAGGTCGACCTCGACCGGCGCGATGTGCCGCACCGTCAGCTGACCATCCGAATACGACGCACCAGTCGAACCCGGCCGCGGCTGCCTTCTCGCGCACCTGGACGTCGTTCTCCTGCAAGGAGAGGTGCAGGCAGCGCTCGCCGTTCCGGAGCCCCGCGTTGATGAACGACAGCGCGAGCAGGGTCTTGCCGATCCCCGACGGCCCGATCGCAAGCGTCGAGTCGCCGCGCGGGATGCCGCCGCCGATCGCGTCGTCCAGCACGGGCAGGCCGAACGCGGCGCGCCCGGCGTGCGCGGCGACGTGCTTCGGCAGCGTCGTCTCGAGCCGCGGGAACGCCTCGAAGCCGTCGCTGCTGATGCGGAAGCTGTGCTGCCCCGACATCACTTCGGCGCCGCGCATCTTCAGCACGCGCAGGCGACGGCGGTCGATCGGCCCGCTTGCCTCGTTCTCGAGCTGGATGATCCCGTCGGCGACGGCGAACTCCGGCTTGGTGCGCGTCTCCTCGGCGGCGTACTCGCCGACCATGATCAGGAGCGCCTCGCTGTAGGCGACCTTGCTCGCGAGGTCGTACACGGCGCGTCTGAACTCACTGGGCTCGACGACGTCGTGCAGCGCCTTGCTGCTGTCGATCACGATCACCGACGGCTTGCTCGCGACGCTGCGGCGGAGGATCTCGTCGGCTGCGCCCGAGAGGCCCGTTGCGTCCCTGTCGACCAGGTCGGCGAGGTGGACGAACTCGACGCGCTCGCCGAGCGCGTTCGATTCGAAGAACGAGAACGCTCGAGAGATGCCGCACCAGCTTGTCGTGCGGCTCGGACCACGTCGTGTAGTACAGCGCGGGCCGCTCGGCGGTGGCGTTGGCGAAGCAGAGCTGCTGCGCGAGGATCGTCTTGCCGCTGCCGGGCGGCCCGCCGATCACGAGCAGCGAGCCGGCCGCGACACCTCCACCCAGGATCGCGTCGAGGCCCCGTCGCCGGTCGTCAGCATCGTCATGAGCCGTCGCCGAGGAGCTCGTGGGCACGTCCAGCAGGCTCTCGGGTCGAACGGCTTCCGGAAGAACGCGTCCGCCTCGCGTGCGCCGCTCGGAGCCGGGGCTGGAGCTGACGAGGATGATGGGAATCCCCTCGGTGCTCGGGTTGCTTCCGGATGCGGTCGATCAGCTCGCCACCGTTCATCACCGGCATCATGAAGTCGGTCGAGACCAGGCGGTATCGCGGTTGCTCTCGAGCAAGTCCGCCGCGACCCGTCCGTTCACCGCCTCGTCGACGTCGTAGCCGTCCAGCTCGAAGGTCGTGCGCAGGAGAAACCGCATGCTGGACTCGTCATCGACGATCAGGATTCTCGTCACGGCCCTCGACCCCTCGGAGACAGTCCGCGCACCCTATCCCAGTCGACGACGAGCCTTTGAGCACCTTCGCCCCTAGACTGGCGGGCGTGCCGATCATGCCGCCGCAGACGCGCATGGGTGCCGTTCATCTGACGGTTGCGGATCTGCGGCGCTCGCTCGACTACTACCGCACCTCGATCGGACTGGCCGTCCTCGACGAGGCAGCCGGCGTCGCGACGCTCGGCGCCGGTGCCGAGCCGCTGTTGCACCTGACCGAGCTGCCCGGCGCGACACCCGCCGACGGCAGCTCCGGCCTCTTCCACTTCGCGCTGCTCGTGCCCGAGCGGATCGACCTCGCGCGCTGGCTCGCGCACGCTGCGCGCGACCAGGTGTCCCTGACCGGCGCGTCCGACCACTTCGTCAGCGAGGCGCTCTACCTGCGCGACCCCGACCACCACGGGATCGAGATCTACAGCGACCGCTCACGCGAGCTCTGGGACGGCAAGGTGCAGCGGATGGGCAGCTGGCCGCTCGACGTCGACGACCTGCTGCAGCTGCAGGCCGGCGAGAGACGCGGCGTACGACGGCCTGCCGGACGGGACGACGATGGGCCACGTCCACCTGCGCGTCTCCGACGTCGACGAGACGATCGCCTTCTACCGCGACCTGCTCGGCTTCGACCTGATGGCGCAACTCGGGCCGGAGGCGGCCTTCCTCAGTGCGGGCGGCTATCACCACCACCTCGGCGGCAACACCTGGGAGAGCCGCGGCGCGGGCCAGGCGCCGCCGGGCAGCGCGACGCTGCAGCACTACACGATCCTGCTCCCGGACGCGGCCTCGCGTGACGAGGTCGCGGGCCGCATCGGCGGCGAGCGTGTGGACGATCCGTCGGGCAACACGCTCGTGCTCGCCGTCGCGTAAGCCGCGCGGGCTCAGCGCACGATCTCGTGCTCGGCCAGCCAGGCCGCGACCGACGGCCAGAGCGTCGACCCGAACCCGCGCGAGCGCGGGATGTCGGCTGTTCAGGCCGCTCGGCAGCTCGAGCAGTGTGTGCGTGGCGTGGATCGTCGTCCACGTGAAGTCGTGGCCCGGCTGAAGCTGCCGCAGCCGCTCGATGCAGAGCTGCGTCGGCACGTTGCGGTCGTCGTCGGCGAAGACCCAGTGCACGGGGATCGTCAGCTTGCGCAGCCACGGCACCGGGTCGAAGCCGCCGCGCCCGCCGGCGCGCACCTGCGCCAGCATCTCGTCGTCGCTCCCCGACTTCGGGCCTTGCCCCTGGCCGGCGAGCTGGCCCCAGGCGTCGGTCTCGTCGACGGTGGCCGTCGGGCCGGCGAGCGGCGACCGCCCAGCGGAAGAGCGGCTCCCGCGCAGCCGCGAGCGCGATGATCCAACCCGCCTGACTGTCGCCGAGGACGCCGATCCGCGACCGGTCGATCTGCGGGAGCGTTGCGAGGTACCGCGCTTCCGCCTGCGCGTCCCGTGCGAGCACGTCGATCGTCGACGGCACGGCGCGCTCGCCTGGATACATCCCGCCGCGACTGCCCGATGCCGCGCTTGTCGTCCGCGATCACGGCGATGCCCAGCAGCTCGCAGAACGCGGCGAAGACCTGGAACTCCTCGCGGGTCTGAGGGCCGGAGCCGTGCGTCATCACGACGGCGGGAAACGGCCCGGGACCGTCCGGGATGCTGAGGGTCGCCGCGTCGACACCGACCCGAACCTCCCGCTGATGCAGCCGCACCCGCGTGTACCGCTTCGCGCCGCCGGCGTGTGTCCACGTGAGGGAGGCCGGAGTGACGGCGAGCGAGCCGGCGCCCGAGGTGTTGCCGACGCGCGCGCCGACGGTCGTCAGCTTCGCGTTCAGCCCGTGGATGTCGCCCGACGGGAGCTCGACGAGCCAGGTCGGCAGGCCAATCGCCTGCACGACGGCAACAGCTGCGCCGTCCGCGGCACGGTAGAGGCCGAGCGCCGGGAGCACCCGCGAGGTGCCCGGGGCGATGCGGAAGGTGCCGCGCAGCGCACCCTGGCGCACCGTGCCTGCAAAGGCCCGTCCGCTGCGCCGACCGTCGAAGACGACCCCGCCCGGCAGGGTGAAGCGCACGCGGCCGCCGCGGTTCGTCGCCGTCAGCGTCGTGCGGCCCATGTGCCCGGGCCCGAGCGCGACCGTGGCGCGACCGGCCGTGAGCTCGACCGAGAGCGCCACCTGCTCGGCGTTCGCAGGCAGGCGGAAGCTGCCCGTCCACGACGATGCGTGGGCGCCTGCGGGGAGGGCGGCCGCAAGCGCGGCGGCAGAGGCCAGCACGCGGATCACCGCGGCCCTCGCTTCAGGGCGCGCGCGACTCCGTCCGCCCACTGGAGCTCGCGCTCGGCCTGCTCGATCCCGTACCGGAGCATGTGCCGGTGGAACCAGTCGTGGCCGCGATTCGTATTCGTCGGCTCGATCGCCTGCAGCTCCCCGAGCCGCTCTTCGGTGTCGGCGACGAACTGCTCCACGTGCGCAAGCAGGACCTCGGGCGTCGTCAGCTTGCCGACGAACAGCTTCAGGAAGAAGGTGTCGCGCGCACCCGGCTCGATGGTCTCGAGCCACTCGTCGAGCGACGCACGGCCGGTGCGCGTGATCGAGTAGAGCTGCTTGTCGGGTCGGGTCGCCTGCGCGACGGTGCGGTGGGAGGCGAGCCCGTTTCGTCGCCAGGCGCGGCAGGACGGCGTAGAGGCCGCTCCGTGCCGGCGACCAGACGTGTGCGATCGCCTGCTGGACGAGCTTGAGCAGGTCGTAGCCCGACCGCTCGCCCTCGATCGCGAGCAGGGCCAGCACGGCGGCCTCCGTCGTCGTCAGCTGCTCGGTGCGCACGGCCGTCGGCACGCGCGCAGTCTAGCACGGATTAGTCCATCATGGACTAAGTGCGCTCGGCAGGTCGCGCGCGTGGACGACGACCAGCGACTTCGTCGGCCGCGTCAGCGCAACGTAGAGCTCGCGCAGACCCTGCTCGTGTGCGGCGACGAGCGCCGGCTCGACCACGACGACGTGGTCGAACTCGAGTCCTTTCGCCTGCCGCGGCGTCAGGAGCGGCACGCCGTCCCAGAGATCGCCCGGCTCGATCGCGCCGATCAGCTCGTCGGGCACGATCAGCGCCAGCAGGCCGTCGGCCTGTGCGAGCCGCTCCGCTTCGTGGAACGCCTCGGTCAGCAGATGCTCCTCTTCGACCCGGCGGAACGTGGGCGGCGCCGCGCCGGTGCGGTAGGAGATCGGCGGCGCGACGTCGGGCGCGATCGTCTGCAGGAGCGGGAGCGCAACGTCCATGATCTCGCGCGGCACGCGGTAGGCGTGGCGCAGCTCCTCGACGGTGGCTTCGTCTCCGCGGGGCAGGTGCGGCAGCACCTCGTTCCAGCTCCGATACGTAACGGCGCCGGTCGCCTGGGCGACGTCGCCGAGGATCGTCAGCGACCCGTCCCGTGCCCGTCGCGAGACCATCCGCAGCTGCATCGGCGTCAGGTCCTGCGCCTCGTCGACGATCACATGGCCGTAGGCGTGGGGCGGCGCGGCGAGGAGCGCTCGCGCCTCGTCCAGCAGCGACACGTCGGCGTCCGACCAACCCGGAGCCCTCCGGTAGAGCAGTCGCTGCTCGTCGGGCTCCAGGATGCCGTCGGCCGCCTCGGCGAGCGCGGCCCTGTTCGTGAGCAGCGAGCGCACGAGCCGGTCGGGGGGTACGAGCGGCCACGCCGCCTTGAGCACGCTGTCGAGATAGCCCTGCGCGCGCAGCGCCTGCTCGACCTCTTCGAAGTTGCGGGTCGCCGCGCCGCCGAGCGTGCTGCCGTAGTGCTCGTAGAAGCGGCGCAGGAGGCTCATCCGGAAGCGCTCGCGTCCGGTCGCGGTCGTGCCGTTCTCGGCCCGTGCCTGCTCGAGCAGCTCACGCACCTCGCGCAGCCGCACGGAGATGAACGAGCCTTCGAGGCGCAGGACGAGCTCGACCGGCTCCGAGACGAGGCGGGTCTCGGCCGCGCGCTCGATCACCTCGGCCATGCGCAGGTCTGCTTTCAGCGCCGCGACCGGCGACGGGTCCCGCAGCTCCGGCTCCACGCCGTCGACGAGCTCGGAGACAGCGCGCTGCTCGACGGCGTTCTCGCCGAGGGCCGGCAGGACGTGCGACACGTACTCCATGAAGGTGCGGTTCGGGCCGATCACGAGGACGCCGCGGCGAGCCAGTGTGTCGCGGTGCGTGTAGAGGAGGAACGATGCGCGGTGCAGGCCGACCGCCGTCTTCCCCGTGCCGGGGCCGCCCTGAATCACGAGCGGCGGTGTCGGCTCGGCCGTGATCAGCCGATACTGGTCGGTCTGGATCGTCGCGACGATGTCGCGCATGTGCACGTCGCGGTCCCGCTCCAGCTCCTCGAGCAGGAAGTCGCCGACGGCGGCGCCGTCGAGGATCGTGCCGTCGAGCGACTCGTCGGCGATGTCGAGCAGACGGCGGCCGTCGGTGCGGAAACGGCGTCGGAGGCTGACCCCGTGCGGATCCGCCGGTGTCGCGGTGTAGAACGGCCGCGCGGCGGGCGCCTGCCAGTTGACGACCAGCTGCCGGCGCTCGTCGTCGTGCACCCAGCGGCGCCCCACGTAGAGCGGGCGTGGCACCTGCTCGAAGTCGAGGCGGCCGAAGCAGAGGCCCTGCTCGGCATCCTCGAAGGTGCGCAGGCGCTTGGCTGCCCACGCGTCCATCGCGGCCTGCGCGACCTCGCCGTCGACGCGGTCGCCTGCTCCGGCGACCGCGTCGCGCATCCGCTCGAGATGCTCGTAGGCCCGGTCGACGTAGGCCTGTTCGGTCGAGAGCTCGGGGTGGCTCACACGGCAAACCTAACCTCGGCGGCCGGGACCCCGTCTGGCCGCGTGCGCGTAGACGGAGTGTGAACCGCACCGAGTTCCTCGCGCTCGCCGCGGCGGCGCCGCTCGGCCTCCGTGCCGCCCTGACCGCGCCCGCACCGTCGGCGCTCGTGACCTGCGACGCAGAAGCGCGGCTCGCGGTCGTCGACCTCGGAGCCTTTCGCGTGGTGCGTTCGCTGCAGACCCTTCCCGATCCGCGTGCGATCGAGCTCGTCGGCGATCGCGCCGTGGTCTGCCACACGGCGGTCGGCGCCGTCTCGATCGTCGACCGGACGGGTGTGCGCCACGTCGTGCGCGGTCTCGTCGAGCCGAGGTACACCGCGGCGCATCCCGACGGCAGGCACGCGTTCGTGACCGACTCGGGCCGGAGCAGCGTCTCGGTGCTCGACGTCGCCGCCGGACGGCTGCTCGGGCGCGTGAAGCTCTCAGGCTGGGCGCGCCATCTGACGATCGACGCTGCGGGCCGTCGCCTCTGGGTCGCGCTCGGCTCCGCCTCGGAGCACGTCGCGGTCGTCGACACCGCAGCCCTCCGGCACGTCGCGACGCTGACGCCGGGCTTCGGCGCTCACGACGTCGGCCACGCGCCCGACGGCCGGCTCTGGGTGACCGCCGGCGCCGAGCCCCGGCTTGCGATCGGCAGCGCCGTCCACGCGGCCGACGACGCCCCGCAGCATGTGACGTTCGGCGCGAGCCGCGTGTTCGTCACGAGCGGCGACGCCGGATTGCTCCGCGTGCTCGACAGGGCCGGACGGCTGCTGCGCACGACGCCGGTCCCCGTCGGCTCGTACAACGTCCAGTACGGCTTCGGCCGCGTCATCACCGCTTCGCTCAACCGCGGCACGCTCGCGGTGCTCGACCGCCGCGGGGCGCTGCTTGCGCGGATCGCCGTCTCCGGCTCGTGTCACGACGCCTGCTTGCTCGGCCCGTGAGTCTTTACGGAAGCCTTACCGCATCCAGGGTGGATCTTTCTCGGTCGTAGGGAACATGGCACCGATGAAGCGACTGCTCCTCCTCGCCGTGCTCGTCGTCGCCGCGACGGCGATTCCCGCACAGGCTTCGGCTGCCGGCCCGTGCCGCAACGACATCTACGACGACTGGTACCACGACGGCAAGATCGCGTCGACGTATCCGATCTCCTGTTACCGGGACGCGATCAGGCACGTCCACGGCGACGCCCAGATCTACTCGAGCCTGACCGACGACATCCGCGCCGCCATGCAGGCCGCGATCGCACGCAGTCACGGCAAGAGCAACGTCCCGAATCAGGTGGGCAAGGGCCTGGCGAAGTCCGAGATCTCGGGTCCGAACTCCGGCCACGACGACACGACAGCCGGATTCGACCGTCGGCGTCTCCACGATCGCCTCTTCTCCCGTAGCCGACGGCAGTGACGGCGGTGGAGTGCCGGTGCCACTGCTCGTGCTCGGCGGTCTCGCGCTCGCGCTCGCTGCGGCCGGTGGCCTCGGCATGCTCGCCCGTCGCCGCGGCGACGCCTCCTAGCCCCCCAGCGGCACGAGCCGCCTGAGGCGGGCACGCTCCGCCGGCAGGTAGAAGCCGAGCGGCAGCAGCAGGAGCGGGTACGCGACACAGAGGATGATCGCGAGCGCCAGCGAGCCCGAGGCGTAGCCGGCCACGGTCAGCACGATCGCGAGGCCGCTCAGGGTCAGCACGCGCCGCCACTGGTAGGGCACTGGGTAGACCTGCTGCGAGTTGATCGCCATGCCGGCGAAGAGCGTGACGTAGGCGGCGGCCGTGGCGACGGCGGCGCCCATCATCCCGTAGGGCGGGATGAGCGCGAAGTTCAGCGCGATGTTGAGGGCGGCCGCGACGCCGCTGACGATCCAGTTGTACTGCGTGCGGCGCGCACGCCCGATGCCGATCGCGAGCACGGTGTAGCCGGCGTACGCGCTCGACGCGAACGAGAGCAGCCCGACCGCCTCGTCGGCCCGGTAGAAGGCGGGGCTCGACGGCGCCAGGATCCTCACGAGCCACGGCGCGAGCACTCCGAGCGCGAGCGACATCCAGCAGCAGACGAACAGCAGGTAGGTGAGGACGAACGCGTACGTCCGCTTGGCCGCCGAGTCGTCGTCGATCGAGTAGGCGAACGCGGGCCACGCGAGCCGGAACGCGATCATCAGAAAGACGACCACGCTCGATGTGCGGACCGCGAGCGAGTAGACGCCGACCTCGGCGATGCCCTTGAAGTGGCCGACGAAGAGCCGGTCGACGAAGTTGATCGCCCAGAGGAAGAGCGCCGACGGCACGAGCGGCATCCCGAAGCGGTTCATCTCGCGGAAGAGCACCCGGTCGAACTGCAATCCGAGCTGGTAGCGGCGGTAGACGAGCAGCACGAGGTAGACGGCGAGCGTCCCGATGAAGTTGCCGACGACAGCGCCAGTCGCTCCCTTGTCGAGCACGACGACGAGCAGGACCGTCATGCCGACGGTGATCAGGATGTTGGCGATGCTCGCCAGAACGAACTGGACGGCCCGCTCCTCGGCGCGGAACAGGTTCGTCAGCTGCGAGTAGTTCATCTGCGCCCAGAGTCCGACGGCGCCGGCCCGCACGAGCCACGGGTCGTCGCCGAGGCTGAGCAGGTGCGCGATCGGCGTCGCGAAGGCGCAGCCGAGGATCAGCCCGACGGTCGCCATCGACATCGTGAACCAGAAGGTCGTGCGGACGACAGCGACGCGGCGCTCGGGATCCTTCGAGTCGAAGTAGAAGCGGAAGAACGCGCTCGAGATCCCGGCGGAGAGCACGATCACGAGCACGGTCGTCAGCGCCGTGATCTGCTCGATCTTGCCGAAGCCCGCGGTGCCGAGGTACGACGTGTAGAGCGGCAGCAGCAGCACTGCGAGGATGCGCGAGAGGATGCCGCCGAGCCCGTAGATCGCGGAGTGCCGCGCCAGCCGCCGGATCTGGAACGTCAGCGACACCTAGAGGGAACGGTAGACGTCGACCAGGCGGTCGGCCACGCGGTCGATGTCGTGCACCTGCTCGACGTAGGCGCGGCTCGCCGCCCCGAGCTCGCGTCGCAACGCGGGTTGCTCCACGAGCGGCCGCAGCACGTCGACGAGCGTCTCCTTCGTCGCCGAGACGACCGGAAGGCGGATCCCGTATCCCTCCGCGCTGCGCTCGACCACGTCGGGCTTGAGGTAGGTGACGACGGGCTTGCCGAGCGCCATCGATTCGAGCGCGAAGATGCCGTGCCAGCCGGCGTTCAGCTGGTCGACGGCGATGTCGGCGCGCGCGTAGCGCTCGCGGGCGACGTCGTGCGGGACGCCCTCGACGATGTCGAGCTCGACGTCGAGCTGCTCGCATGCCTCGATCACCCAACGCGTTCCCTTCTTCTCCCGGTTCGACGGAGCGTGCACGACGAGCGGCCGGGGGCTGTCGGAGGGCGGCACGGGCGTGAACGGGCGCAGGTCGAGGCCCGGCGGGATCACGTGCGCCTCGGGCACCCAGCGGATCGCGTCGTAGGAGCCGACGATCTCCGCGTCGGCGCGCTTGCCGAACGCGAGCTCATCGGGCGACTTGCCGCGGATGTCGGAGCCCAGGTAGTGGAACACGCTCTTCTTGCGCAGGAGGCGCAGGAGCGGGAACTGCAGCGACTTCGGGATCAGCGTCAGGCCGAAGTAGAAGTGGAAGACGTCGGTCGTGGGCGCGAGCCTCGCGAAGGCCGCGAACTGCTGCGCAAGCCGGCGCGGCAGCGGCCCGTGGCGCTCGAGCGAGAGGTCGGCTTCGGGGTGCAGCTGGCCCCGCTCGAACACGACGAGCCTGGCCTCGACCCCCTTGCGCCGGAGCGCCTGCACGTTCTCCCACGGGATGCCGGCGACGTTGACCGGGCAGTGCGTGACCCGCAGGGTCATGTCCCAGGGACAGTCCCCGGGACCTGGCTCGTTCGGCGCATCAGTCGAACTCGAGCTGGTCGAAGTAGCGCAAGGCGGTGCGACCCGGACGGATGCGCGAGGCGTAGCCGCGCAGCTCGTCCTCGGTGATCTCCCCGACCGCGCGCTTGACGCCGAGATACGGGATGTTCAGATCCTCCTGGTAGACGATCGTCGAGATCCGCGGGTTGATCTCGATCACGTGGTCGCCGACGAGCTGGATGTTGAAGAAGTGCTCGATCCCGAGGTCCTCGACGATCGTGTTGCCGACTCGCATCAGCTCCGGGTCCTCGAGCGTGACGAAGTACATCGCGAGCCCGGCGCGCATCGCCTCCCGCGTCTTCGGATGACCGAGCACGATCTCGCGGCCGTTCGCGATCCCGTCGATCGTCACCTCGCCGCCCGTCGCGAGCTCCATCACGAGCAGGTCGGGCCCGCCCTCGTCGGGCAGCAGCTCGACCGCCTCGTCGAGGCGCATCGCGACCGACCCAGGACGCTCGTTCAGCAACTGGTGCGCGCGGTCGACCGTCGGGTCGAGGATCCGGAAGCCGCGCGATCCCGACGAGAACACCGGCTTGAAGCAGACCGGCCGCTCCGGGTACCCGAGCTCCTCGGCTGCCGCAGCCACTTCACGCGCCCCGTTGACGCGCTTGAACTGCGGCGCCTTCACCCCGAGGCGGTGCAGCAGCTCGTACGTCTCCGCCTTGTCGTTCGAGCGGCGGATCGTGTCCGGCTTCGAGACCAGCACCGGCATCGGGAACCGCGCCACGTGCTGGGCCAGGCCCTCGAGGTCGAACGAGGACTGCGGCAGGATTGCGTCGACGCCTTCCCGTTCGGCGATCCGCAAGACCGCATCCGGAAACGCGGGATCGGCGCCGCCGGGAACGATGTGGAAGGCGTCGCAGAGATGGCGCCCGACCGAGCGCTCGCTCATGTCCGTGCCGACGAGCCGCACCTCGCGCTCGCCGTTCGTCGCGCAGTGCGCGCAGGAGCGCCGCCGTGCCGGGAGCGCCGGAGGCGGTGACCATGACGGTGAGCGGCTTCACGCGAGGAACGTAGCGAGTTCGGACGCGTGCGTCTCCGTCCAGCGCAGGTTCGCGCGGATCACCTCGGGCGTGGCGGTGCCGCGGAAGTCGCCGTTCTCGATCCGCCGCCGGCGGTACACGATCAGCTCCTCGACGAGGCTCGCGCGCTGTGCGCCGTCCAGCCCGTAGGCGTCGCACAGCAGCCGGAGCCGCTCGCCGCGCCGCGCGAGCGGAAGCAGCAGGCCCCACTGCTCGCACTGCTCGTCGATGCGGATCGGCGCCCAGTAGGTCGCCGCGAGCGCGATCTCGAGCACGCGTGTCATCGGCCGCGCGAGCTCCCAGTCGATCAGCGCCGCGGGCAGTCCGCCGCGGAGGACGACGTTCGTCCAGTAGAGGTCACCGTGGCCGATCACCTCGTCGCCGTCCTCGGGGTACCCCCAGCGCCAGCCCGGGTCGGGCGGCGGGACGAAGCCGTCCTGCGCATCGTGGGCGGCGCGCACCAGCCGCCCCAGCGCGATCACGACCTCGTCGCCCGCCGGGATCGGCGCGAGCGCCGCCTCGCCCTCGACGAACGACAGGATCTCCCGGCCCTGCGCGTCGTCGCCGAGGAAGCGCGGCGCGCCGTCGAAGCCGGCGTGCTCGTACCACCGCAGAAGCGCACGTACGCCCGGAGGCTGCGGGGGCCGGCGAATCGTGTCTCCCGCCCGCACGACGAGGTTCATGTCTCCGCCGGCGAGAGGGACCTCCTCCACGGCGGCTAGGACAGGTCGATGCGGTCGTGGCGCAGGTGCTCGAACCGCGCAGCTCGGTCGGCATCGAGCATCGACTCCATCGACTCGCGCATCGTGGCGCCGTCGAACGCCCAGATCTCCGGATGGGTCAGCAGCTGCAGCCACTCGAACGCGCCCGCAGCGAGCTGCTCGTGCGGGCAGCCGTGCCGCCACGTCTGGTTCGAGTCCGAGCGGTAGTGCTCCGGATCGAAGAACGGCTCCTCCATCACGTTGACGACGCCGTCGATCGGCGCCTTCATGTACTCGGGGTCGGGGTTGTGCCACGCGACGACCGGGTCGAAGCGGTCGTCGAGATCGAGGTGTGGATAGACGGCGTGATGCGCGACCCGGTGGCCGAGCTCGCGGAGGCGCGCGATCGCGCTGTCGCCCTCGCTCGATGCGAGGTTGTAGAAGACCGAGCGCGTCATCAGGAACCACGTCGACCACGCGCCCTCCGACGCCTCGACCTCCGCCACGGCGAGCGCGCCGTCGAGCGAGAGGTCGACGTCGTGGCGGAGGATCAAGTCGCCCGCCTGCGGCGCGCGGTCGAAGCCGGCCCAGCGATAGCCGCCGGCCCGCGCCGCCTGCAGCAGCTCGCGGTAGTGCCCGAGCGAGAAGTCGCAGGTCATCGCTGCGCGAGCACCCAGTGGAACGCCACGTCACCCTCCGGCTCCGCAATCGTGACGACCTCGTCGCCGATCAACTCGAACGACGCGAGCAGCTCGCGGTTGCGCGCAGGCTCGTGACCGGAGAAGTACATCGGGACCCCAAGCCACTCGCCCTGCCAGCCCTCCAGGTCGCTCGCTCCGAGCGTCGCGAGAAACAGCCCACCCGGGCGCAACCAGTCGTGGACGCGCGCGAAGAGCGCCGGCAGCAGCTCGCGCGGCACATGGTTGAGGACGTAGAAGGCGCAGACGGCGTCGAGTGACCCGGGCTCCAGCTCGAGCGACGTCAGGTCACCATGGACGAACCTCGCGCCGGGCACACGCAGCCGCGCACGGCGCAGCTGCTCCTCCGAGAGGTCGACGCCGGTCAGGTGGAAGCGCCGCGCGAGCTCGATCGTCTCGACGGTGCCGTTGCCGCAGCCGAGCTCGAGGACCTCTGCGCCGTCGGGCAGGCGCTCGACGAGCCGCTGCAGCCACACGCGCCGCGGGTCGTCGGCGATCGCCGACGACCACGTTTCCCACGTGTCGGCCATCGCGTCGTAGCCTGCGCCGACGAGAGCGGTGCGCGGGTCGCTCACTCGACCTCCACGTCGAGCAGACCGGCGGCGGCCTCGGCGCGGTCGAGCGCCTCGAGGTTCGTGTCCGCGGTCGCGATCACGTAGCCGCGCCGGTCGCCGTCGAGGCGCACAGGGCGGATCGTCTCGCCGACTTGCAGATAGACGTCCGCCTGCACGACACCGGGAAACGCGAGCACCTTGTCGAGCGGGCCGATGCGCTTGACGCGGCCTGTCGGCAGCGGGCCGGGCTGCGCCGTCAGGAAGCGGATCGCGAGCGGCTGCTTGAACTTCGCGTGCACGAGCTCGTCGGGCAGCTCCTCGCCGAGCGCCATCCGGAGCTGCACCTCGACCAGGTCGACGCCCGTCGCCCAGCGGACGAGGTCGGCCATCTGCCCGCCGGGGATCCGCGCAGCGCACTCGACGACGAGCACGCGCCCGTCCGGGTGTGCGATCAGCTGGGGGAAGGCGATCCCCGTCTGCAGGCCGAGGGCACGCACGGTGTGCGCCGCGACGCGCTCCGACTCCTCGAGCTGGTAGCCGTAGACCGTCGCGGGGTAGACGTGGATCCAGCCGACGCCGAACCCGACGCCCGGCGGCCGGCGGCGGTCCGAGAGCGTCAGCGGAATCGTCTCGCCGCCGCGCGCGAGCACGATCCCGTTCATCTCCATCCCCTCGACGAACTCCTCGAGGATCGCCTCGCCGCTGGGCGAGGCCGCGAGCGCCTCGTGCAGGTGCCGCTCGATGTCGTCCATCGACTCGACCCGGAACACGCCGCGCTGCCCGCCCGAGTCGGCCGGCTTGAGCACCGCCGGGAAGCCGACCTCGTCGGCGGCACGACGGCGCTCCGAGAGCGTACGGACCGCCGCGAAGCGGGGCTGGGGCACGCCCGCGTCGGCGAGCCGGGCGCGCATCGCGACCTTGTGCGTCATCAGATGTGCCGTGTGCGTGCCGATGCCCGGCAGTCCGCGCGCCTCGGCGACTGCAGCGACGACCGGCACGGCGCGGTCGGCGCTGACGGTGAGCACGCCGTCGAGCTTCAGGCGTGCGGTCGCCTTGAGCACCGCGGCCACGTCCGAGAAGTCGACCACCTTGGCGATGTCGGCCTCCTGCAGCCCGAGCGCGTCCGGGTTCTTGTCGACTGCCGCCACCCGGAGGCCGAGCTCCTTCGCCCGCACGATCGCGCGGCGCTGGTGGCGCCCGGCGCCGACGAAGAGGACGGTCTTCGGCACGGCGCGATGCTACTTGGGCGACAGCGCGCCGCGGATCCAAGAGCTAGTCTTCTCGCGATGCTCGACGGGAAACGGATCTTCATCACCGGCGGCGCCGGTTTCATCGGCACGACGCTGGCGCGCGAGCTGATCGATCGCAACACGATCGTCGCCTACGACAACCTGCACCGGGACGCGCTGAGCGGGCTCGAGCTCGCCGACCATCCGAACTTCGAGCTGATCCAGGGCGACATCCTCGACGCGGCCGCGCTCAGGGAGGCGGCGCAGGGCGCGACGCACTTCGTCCACTGCGCGGCGATCGCCGGCGTCGACACGGTGCTCGAGAGCCCGGTGCGCACCATGCGCGTGAACGTGATCGGCACCTACAACGCGCTCGAGGCGGCGCTGACGACGCTCCCGACGCTCGAGCGCTTCGTGGACTTCTCGACCAGCGAGGTCTTCGGGACGCACGCGCTCAACGTCGAGGAAGGTCAGGTGTCGACGATCGGCTCGGTCGGCGAGGCGCGCTGGACCTACGCCGTCTCGAAGCTCGCCGGCGAGCACATGGCGCACGCCTACCACGACGAGCTGCAGCTGCCGACGGTGACGGTGCACCCCTTCAACATCTTCGGCCCGGGCCAGATCGGCGGCGGGGCGATTCGGGCGTTCATCGAGGCCGCGATCGCCGACCGCGACCTGACCATCCACGGCGACGGCTCGCAGATCCGCGCGTGGACGTACGTGACCGACATGGTCGCGGGTGTCCTGCTCTGTCTCGAGCATCCCGCCGCGGTCGGCCAGACCTTCAACATCGGCAACCCGCGCGCGGCGGTGACGATCTTCGACCTCGCGCAGCGCATCAAGCGCATCAGCGGCGCGCGCGGTGAGATCGTCTTCCAGCCGCTGCACTACGCCGACGTCGAGCTGCGCATCCCGAACGTCAAGAAGGCCCGCGAGGTGCTCGGCTGGGAGCCCGCCGTGGAGCTCGACGAAGGCCTCGAGCAGACGATCGCGTGGTACCGAGAGAAGACACTCCAGTCCGCTTAGGCTGGCCGTCGGTCGGTCAGCCCGAGCTGGACGAGGTCGCGGGCGTCCTCGAGAGCGGCATGCTCACGATGGGGCCGAAGGTCGGCGAGTTCGAGGCCCAGCTCGCGGCCGCGTGCGAGGTCGAGCACGCTCTGGCGGTCACGTCGGGCACCGCGGCGCTGCACCTCGCGGTGCTCGCGCTCGGGCTCGAGCACGGCGACGAGATCCTGGTGCCTGCGTACACATTCCCTGCGACGGGGAACGTCGTCGAGCTCGCGGGGCTGAAGCCGGTGCTCGTCGACGTGGATCCGGAGACGATGAACATCGACCCGGCGCAGGTGGAGGTCGGCCCGCGCACGAAGGCGGTCCTGGCCGTGCACCTCTTCGGACGGCCCGCGCCGCTGGAGGACCTCCCGAGCGAGCTGCTCGTGCTCGAGGACGCGGCGGGGGCGCTCGGCGCGCGCTACCGCGGGCGCGCGTGCGGCGGGCTCGGCCTGCTCGGCTGTCTCAGCTTCCACCCGCGCAAGATCGTCACGACGGGCGAAGGCGGCGCGGTCACGACGAACGACGCCGCGATCGCCGAGGCCGTCGCGACGTTCCGCAACCACGGCTGGCGCTCGCTCGTCCCGCCCGACATGCCGGCGCCCGGCCTCAACTACCGGCTCTCGGACATCCTCTGCGCCGTCGGGATCCCGCAGATGCGCCGGCTCGACGAGCTGCTCGCCGAGCGTGCGCGCGTGGCAGACGGCTACAGCGACCGGCTCAGTCACCTGCCGCTCCTCCTGCCGCGCGCCGACGACGGCGACGTGCACGGCTGGCAGGCCTACGTCCTGCAGGTCGACGACCGCGACCGGATCATGGCCGGGCTGCGAGCGCAGGGGATCGAGGCGCAGATCGGCACGTACGCCCTCCACCAGCTCGGCGCCTACCGCGACCAGGGCGACTTCCCCGGCGCGGCGCGCGTCTTCGAGCGGGCGCTCGCGCTCCCGTTCCACACCCGCCTCTCCGAGGGCGAGCTCGATCGCGTGGCCGAGGCGCTTGACAAGTTAGTAAGTAACCACTAATCTCTCGCCCATGGTCGCGACGAGCGAGCGGAAGTCGAAGGAGGAGCGGCGCGAGGAGATCCTCGACGCGGCCCTCGAGGTCTTCGCCGACCAGGGGCTGCACGGCGCCTCGACGGACGAGATCGCCCGCAGGGCCGGCATCTCCCAGCCCTACATCTTCCGGCTGTTCGGCACGAAGAAGGAGCTGTACGTCGCGGGCGTCGCCCGCTGCTTCCGCCAGACCCTCGAGCTGATGCAGAAGGCGGCCGAGGGCAAGCGCGGCCAGGAGGCGCTGGAGGCGATCGGCGCCGCCTACGGAGAGCTGCTCGCATCCGACCGGACGTACCTGCGGGCGCAGATGCAGGCCTACGCCGCCTCGGGTGACCCCGAGATCGCCGCGGTCGTGCGCAACGGCTTCGGCGACCTCGTCACCTACGTCGAGCGCGTCTCGGGCGCGAGCCAGGAGGAGATCTCCGCCTTCTTCGCCGGCGGCATGCTCCTCAACGTCCTCGCCTCGATGGAGGCGCCGACCGAGCCCTGGGGCGCTCGCCTCGTCGAGGGCTGCAAGACCGACTGACCGTCTTTTTTTCGACCGGAGGTAAGTGATGACTCACAAAGCAAGCAACGCAGGTATGTGGTGGACATTCGCGATCACCTCGGTGGCGCTCTTCATGGTCACGCTCGACAACCTCGTCGTCACGACGGCGCTACCCGTGATCCGCGAGGACCTGGACTCCGGCCTCTCCGGCCTCGAGTGGACGGTCAACGCCTACACGCTCACCTTCGCGGTGCTCCTCCTCACGGGCGCAGCCCTCGGCGACCGCTTCGGCCGCCGGCTGATGTTCTCGATCGGGATCGGCATCTTCACCCTCGCCTCCGCGGCGGCCGCCCTCGCGCCCTCGATCCTGGCGCTCGACATCGCGCGCGCGGTGCAGGGAGCCGGCGGCGCGATCGTGATGCCGCTGACGCTGACGATCCTCTCGGCGGCCGTTCCGGCCGAGCGGCGCGGCCTCGCACTCGGGGCGTGGGGCGGCATCAGCGGCCTGGCGGTCGCGCTCGGCCCGCTCGTCGGCGGCGCCGTCGTCTCCGGCATCTCGTGGCACTGGATCTTCTGGCTGAACGTGCCGATCGGCCTGGTGCTCGCGCCGCTCGCGCTCTTCCGCCTGAAGGAGTCGTACGGGCCGGCGAGCCGCCTCGACCTCCCGGGCGTCGGGCTCGCGAGCGCGGGCCTGTTCGGGATCGTCTGGGGCCTCGTGCGCGGCAACTCGGTCGGCTGGGGCTCGCCCGAGATCCTCGGTGCGCTCGTCGGCGGTGCGCTCGTGGTCGGCGCCTTCGTGTGGTGGGAGCTCCGCACCCCGGCTCCGATGCTCCCGATGCGCTTCTTCCGCAACCGGACGTTCGCGCTCGCGAACGTCTCGAGCCTCTTCATGTTCTTCGGGATGTTCGGCTCGATCTTCCTGCTCGCGCAGTTCTTCCAGACCGTGCAGGGCTACTCGCCGCTGCAGTCCGGGCTGCGCATCCTCCCGTGGACGGCGATGCCGATCTTCATTGCGCCGATCGCCGGTGCGCTCTCCGACAGGGTCGGCGGCCACAAGCTGATGGGGCTCGGGCTCGCGTTGCAGGCGATCGGGCTCGCCTGGATCGCGAACGTCTCGACGCCGACGACTCCGTACAGCTCGCTCGTGATCCCGTTCGCGCTCTCGGGCGCGGGCATGGCGCTCTTCTTCGCGCCGGTCGCGAACGTCGTGCTCTCGTCGGTCAAGCCGGAGGAAGAGGGCCAGGCCTCGGGCGCCAACAACGCCGTCCGTGAGCTCGGCGGCGTCTTCGGCGTCGCGGTGCTCGCCTCGGTCTTCGCCCACTACGGCGGCTACACGAGCGGCGAGGCGTTCGTCGACGGCATGACGCCCGCCGTCTACGTCGGCGCCGCGATCGTCGCTCTCGGCTCGATCGCTGCCTTCGGGATCAAGCGGCGGCCACGGGCCGAGCAGGTGGCACCGGTCCCCGTCGACTGACCGTTCGCGCGCGGTGTCTTCGGGGTCAGACCCGAGGACGTGTCGGTTTGCGCGGTGTCCTGGGGTCAGACCCGAGGACGTGACGGATTGGGCCGTGTCCCGGGGACTGTCCCCGGGACACGGCCCGTTCCGCATACTGCGGCCGTGCGCTACGCGGCTCTTCTGCGCGGGATCAACGTCGGCGGCAAGGCGCTGATCCCCATGAGCGACCTGCGCGAGTGCGTGAGCGAGGTCGGCCACGCGAACGTCACCACCTACATCGCGAGCGGCAACGTGATCTTCGAGGCGCCTCGGCGCAGCGCCGCTGCGCTCGAAGCGGAGCTCGAGCGGGCGATCGAGCGGCGCTTCTCGCTCGACGTGAAGGTGTTCGTGCGTACCGGCGCGCAACTGGAGGCGGTCGCGAAGGCCGTGCCCAAGAAGTGGATCGGCAACGCGAAGCTGCGCTGCAACGGCGTCTTCCTGGCGCGGGAGATCGACCGCGCCTCGCTCGTCGCCGAGCTCGAGCCGAAGGACGGGATCGAGGAGGTCGTCTACGTCAAGGGCACGCTCCTCTGGGCCGCCGAGGTCGCGAGCCTGACGAGGTCGTCGATGGTGAAGCTCTCCCGCCGCCCCGAGTACAAGCAGATGACGGTGCGCAACCTGAACACGACGTTGAAGCTGCGCGACCTCGTCAATGGTTAATCCAGCTTCGCGCGCCGCGCGGCGAGACCGACCGCGCCCGCGACCAGGGCGAGCACGACGAAGGAGCCGCGCAGCGACGTCACCTGCGCGACGCCGCCGACGAGCGCCGGTCCCACGAGCAGGCCGAAGTAGCCGAGCGTCGTCACCGTCGCGACCGCGCTCGCCCCGCGCCTGCCGCCCGCGCCGAACACGATCGGCGCGTAGAGCGCGACGCCCGCGCCGCCGAGTGCCAGCCCGACGAGCGCGACCGGCGAGCTTGGCGCGACTGCGGCGAGGAAGCAGCCGCACGCCGCGAGCAGCCCGCTCCCGACGAGCAGCGTGCGCTCGCCGAAGCGCGTGCCCTGGCCGTAGAAGCGGCCGACCGCCATCGAGGCGCCGAAGACGCCCGGGCCGAGGCCGCTGACGGCAGGCGACGCGTCCAGCTCGCGCTCGAGGAAGAGTGCGCTCCAGCTCTCGATCCCGCCCTCGACGACGAACGCGACGGCGCAGAGGATGCCGAGCCCGAGCAGGGCGCGCTCGATTCGGATCGTGTGCGTCCCCTCGCTGGGTGCCGGCTCGATGCGCTCGGTGCCGAGCAGGCCGGCCGTGATCGCGATCAGCACGGCGACGGCGAGCAGGATCGTCTCGCGGTGTGCGCCCGCGCTGCGCGCGAGGCCGGCTCCGACTGCGCCGACGAGGATGCCGACCGAGTACAGCCCGTGCGCCATCGGCATGATCCGCCGGCCGCTCTCCGCCTCCAGACGGCCCGCGTTCGCGTTGATGCCGACGTCGAGCGCGCCCGACGCGCCGCCCGCGACGAGCAGCGCCAGAGCGAGCAAGGGAAGCGAGCCTGCCAGCCCCGGCAGCGTCGTCGCCGCGGCGAAGACGGCGCCGGAGACGGCCACCGCCCGGCTGCCCCAGCGGTCGACGGCCGGGCCCGGCGATGAAGAGCATCGACGGGATCGAGCCGAGTGCGACGCAGAGGAGCGCGATGCCGAGCGCGCCCTTGGACACGCCGGTCGCGCGCTGCACGTCCGGGAGCACCGAGGCCCACGCGCCCCAGAAGAGCCCGAGCGTGACGAACGCGAGCAGGGTCGGGAACCGCCTCGCCAGGTCGCTCACGCCTGCCTCGTCCCAGCCGTCCGGCGGCCGCCAGGACGCCCACCCGTCGTCCCACCAGCGCTCGCCTGCGTCGATCAGGGCCCCGACCCGACGGCCCTCCTCGCGCGCCGCCTCGGCCTGCTCGGGGGTGAAGCGCCCCTCGGCGACGCGGACGTCGAGCAGTTCGTCGTCCTTCCACTCCCACGGTCCGCCGACCGGCACCCAGAGATCGAGCTCCAGGTCCTGCGTGTCGTAGCCCGCGACCGTGCGGCGAAACGGCTCCTGCAGGTTCACGTACCAGCCGCGGAACTCGCGCTCGGCGCCGAACCAGAAGACCCAGATCGCGTGCGCCTCGCCGGGTCGCTGCAGCATCAGGACGCCGTTGCCCTCCCAGCGCTCCTTGACGCTCCAGGGGTGGCGGCCGCCCGCGATCGGCCATTCGCCGGGCGGGAACTCGAGGACGGCGCCGCTCGGGATGTAGGTCGCGAGCAGCTCGTCGTCGTCCCGGACGACGCGCACCGGCAACTGGAACCAGCAGCGGCCGTCGTTCAGCACCTCGCGGCGGAGGACGACGTCGCCCTCAGACCACATGCCAGTCCCGCGGCAGGCCGAGCGGCCCCCAGTGCGCCGGCGGGCGCCAGTCCTCCCAGCCCGTCGGCCACGGCCGCTCCGCGACGACCCGTTCTCCCTCGGCGCGGATCTCGTCGGCCTGCGCGGGTGTCCAGATGCCGAGCTCGACGGCCTCCTCGAGCTCGTCCTCGTCCTTCCAGCGCCACTCGCCGTCCGGGCTGACGACGATGTCGAGCGCCTGGTCGGTCGTGTCGATCCAGCCGTTCTGGAAGACGGTCGGTGTCTGCAGGTTGACGTACCAGCTGAGCTGCTCCCAGTCCGTCGTCCAGTAGATCTCGACGCTGTGCCGCGCATCAGGCCGCTCGAAGCGCAGCACGTGCGTCTGCTCCCACTCGGTGTCGAACGGCGGAGCGTCCGTCATCCAGCGCTCGAGGTAGCCCTCCGGGCCGCGTCGCATCGCCTTCCCCTGGTTCCCCGGACCGCAGTAGATCGCGATGCGGTCACGCCCAGCGCCCGACGTAGCGGTGCGGGAACGTCCAGCGCACGTTGCCGCCGTAGATCGAACGCTTCAGCACCACGTCGCCCGCCCGCACGCGCCAGAACCTACGGGCCGCCGGTTAGGGGCGTGTGAGGGTGTTAGCGTCGGCGGCGTTGCCTGCGATCCCGTTCGACTACCTGCAGCACCTCGTGACCGTTCCGGTCACGATCGACGGCTCGCTCGAGTCGCAGTTCGTGCTCGACTCGGGGATCGGTCTGACGCTCGTCTCCGCCGCGGTCGCCGGCGCCGTCGGCTGCGTCCCGAGCGGCCGGACGTTCAGCGGGCGGCGCATGTCCGGCCAGGAGGTCGAGGTGACGCTCGCAGCCCCGACGACGATCGCGTTCGGCGAGCTCGAGCGCACCGACGACCGGGTCGGCATCTTCGACACGAGCGGCTTCCCGGAGAGCTTCGCCCACATCGGCGGATTCCTCTCGCTCGCGTTCTTCGACGAGACGCCGTTCACCGTCGACTATCCACGCGGCGTCGTCGAGCTCGAGACGCCCGAGACGCTGGCGGTGCGGGCGAGTGCCGGCCGTCAGGTCGACGTGCGCGTCGAGCGCGACGGCCCCTCCGTGACGGTCCACCTGCCGCTGACCTTGCCGACCGGCCGCCCGGCGGAGGTCGAGGTCGACATGGGCAGCGGCGAGCTGATCCTCGACGAGCGCCTCGCACCGGAGCTCGGCATCGAGCTCGACGATCCGCGCGTGCGCAGAGTCGAGGGGACGGACGAGACGGGGCACACCTACACGCGCTCGTTCACGACACTGGCCGGTGCGATCCATCCGGCGGCCGCCCCCGAGCTCGCGCAGGACGACCCCGCGGTGATGTTCCAGCGGATCATCTACGACGGTCTCGTCGGCGACGAGTTCCTGCGCCGCTTCGCCGTCACGTTCGACGTCGGCGGCGGACGATTGATCTTCGGCGTCTAGTGTCCCGGCCGTGAGCGTCTCGGTCGTGATCACGGTGCTGAACGAGGAGGGCGCGGTCGACGAGCTGCATCGCCGGCTCGTCGCGGCGCTCGACGGCCGCGAGTGGGAGGCCGTCTTCGTCGACGACGGCTCGACCGACGGCACCTTCGCGAAGCTGCGCGCGCTGCACGAGGCGGACTGCGCGCGTGCATGTGATCCGCTTCAAGCGCAACTTCGGCCAGCACCCGGCGATGCACGCGGGGCTCTCCCGCGCGCGCGGCGACCTGATCGTGACGATGGACGGCGACCTGCAGAACGAGCCGGAGGACATTCCGAAGCTGCTCGATGCACTCACGCGCGCGGACGTCGCCTCGGGCCGGCGCATCGCGCGCCGCGACTCGCCCGGACGCACGCTGCCGAGCCGCGTGATCAACGGGCTGCTGCGCCGCTTCACCGGAGTCGCGATCTCCGACTACGGCTGTGCGTTCAACGGCTACCGCCGCTCCGTGATCGAGCCGATGATGGGGTCGATCGGGCGGCAGAAGTTCACGAAGGCGCTGGTGCTCTCGTCGGGCGCCTCCGTCGAGGAGGTCGACGTCTCGCACGCGCCCTCCCAGTCGGGCTCGCGCTACTCGCCGATCCGCCTGGTGCGTCTCGCACTGCACGTCGTCGCGGGCTTCTGGCCGCAGCCCGTGCAATGGATCGGGGTGACGCTCGGGCTCGTCTGCACGCTTGCGGCCTCTGCGATCGGGATCTACGGCGTCGCCTACTGGATCGTCAACAGCAACTTCCCCGGCCCGCTGTTCGCCGGAGCAGGCATTGTTCTGGTGCTCGGCATCCAGGGATTCGTCCTGGCGCTCATCGGTGAGTCGCTCGGCCGCGTCCAGCGCGACGTCGAGGGCAGGCCGCTGTACTCGATCGAGGAGGAGCTGTGAGGCGGAAGCGCGTGCTGGTCACCGGCGGAGCGGGGTTCATCTCGTCGAACTTCATCTGCCATCTCCTCGAGGCGACCGACTACGAGGTCGTCACGCTCGACGCGCTCACCTACGCAGGCAACCTCGAGAACCTCGCCGACGTGATGAGCCACGAGCGGCTCTCGTTCGTGCACGGCGACATTCGCGACCAGGGCCTCGTCCGGCAGCTCGTCGAGGGCGTCGACGTGATCGTCAACGCGGCCGCCGAGTCGCACGTCGAGAAGTCGATCGAGCACGGCGCCTCCGAATTCGTGACCACGAACGTCGAAGGCACGCAGATCCTGCTCGATGCGATCCGCGTCACGCCGGTCGAGCGCTTCATCCTGATCTCGTCCTCCGAGGTGTACGGCACCGCCGAGAGCGCCCCGATGGACGAGGAGCACCCGCTCAACCCGCGCTCGCCGTACGCGGCCACGAAGGCCGGCGCCGACCGGCTCGCCTACTCGTACTGGACGACGTACGACCTCCCGATCGTGATCGTGCGCCCGTTCAACAACTACGGGCCGCGCCAGCATCCCGAGAAGGTGGTGCCTCGCTTCATCACCCAGGCGCTCGCCGACGAGCCTCTGACGATCCACGGCGACGGTCACGCTTCGCGCGACTGGCTCTATGTGACCGACGACGCCGAGGCGATCGAGGCGATCATCGAGACGCCGCTCGACGCGATCGCCGGCGAGGTGCTCAACGTCGCCACCGGCGTCGACATCTCGGTCTCCGACATCGCGGACCTGGTGCTCGGCGTGCTCGACAAGCCCGCCGAGCTGAAGTTGCACGTGCCGGAGCGGCTGGGCCAGGTCGACCGCCACATCGGCTCGACCGAGAAGACGCAGCGGCTGGTCGGCTGGACCGCGCGCACCTCGTTCGAGGAGGGGCTCGAGCGCACCGTCGCGTGGTATCGCGACAATGAGGCGTGGTGGAGAGCGATCCTCGCTCGGGAAGCCCGCGCCTACTCGTCCTAGGGGCCGGTCCCGCACAGCTCGGGCTGCTGGAGGCCGCGCGGGCGCGCGGTGTCTGGACGGCGGTCGTCGACCGCGATCCCGGCGCGCCCGGCTTCCGCTTCGCCGGCCGGCGCTGCATCCTCTCGACCGAGGACGAGCCCGCGATCGAGCGGCTCGTCGGCGCCCTGGAGATCGACGGGCTGATCTCCCCCGGCACCGATTGGCCCGTGAGCGTGGCGGCGCGGATCGCGCAGCGCGCGGGCCTGCCGCACCCGATCTCGCCCGAGACGGCGGTGCTCGCGACCAACAAGCTGCGCCAGCGCGCGCGCCTCGAGGAGGCAGGCGTGCCGCAGCCTCGCTCGTGGGTGGTCGGCGGCGGCGACGAGGTGCCCGCGGTGACGGGGCCGGTGGTCGTCAAGGCGCCCGACCGGCAGGGGCAGAAGGGGCTGACGCTCGTCACGGATCCGGCCGAGTTGCCGGCGGCGATCGAGACCGCGCGCAGCGCCGCACGGAACGGGCTCGCGCTCGTCGAGGAGCTCGTCGACGGGCCGGAGGTGACGGTGGTCGGCTTCTCGGCCGGCGGCGAGTTCACGGCCCTCGTCGTCACCGACCGGCTGACGGCCGAGCCGCCGGCCTTCGGCGTCGCCCTCGCGCACGTCTGGCCCAGCTCGGTGCCAGACGCCGCGGTGCCTGGCACCGCGGCCGCCGCCGCCGCGGCGCTCGGGATCGAGAACGGGCCGTCCTACACGCAGCTCCGCGTCGGCCCTGACGGGCCGAAGGTGATCGAGGTCGCAGCGCGGCTCGGCGGCGGCCACGACGCGGAGCTCGTCGAGGCGGTGACGGGCGTCGACCTGAACGGGCTCGCGCTCGACGCCGCGCTGGGAGCCGTGCCTGTGCCACGTTGGCACAAGGAGCTGGTCGGCGGCGCGGTCACGCGCTTCCTCGTCGCGCCGGTAGGAGCCCTGGAGTCGGTCGAGCTGCCGGAGGGGCTCGAGGGCGTGCGGCGGATCCGCGTCTATCGCGAGCCGGGGTACGTGTTCACGCCGCTCCGGCGCGGCGCCGACCGGGCCGGAGCCGTGCTCGCGGTCGGGGGCTCGCGGGCGGAGGCCCTGGCGCGCGCGGACGCGGCGGCCGACCGCGTACGCTTCCTCACCGCGGATGCCGGAGCTCTCCTCCACCAGACGAACTGAGTTCCTCTCCTTCCAGCCACCGGCGATCACGGAAGAAGAGGTCGAGGCCGTCGCCGAGACGCTGCGCTCCGGCTGGCTGACGACCGGCCCCCGCACCGCGGAGCTCGAGGCGCGGATGTGCGACTACCTCGAGGCGAAGCACGTGCTGGCGGTGTCGTCGTGCACCGCGGCCCTGCACCTCTCCTTGGTCGCGCTCGGCGTCGGTCCGGGCGACGAGGTGATCACGACCTCGATCACCTGGCCGTCGACCGCCAATGTGATCGTGCACTGCGGCGCGACCCCTGTCTTCGCCGACGTGCGCGACGACACGCTGAACATCGATCCGGTGCACGCCCGCGAGCTCGTCAACGAGCGTACGAAGGCGATCGTCCCGGTCGACCTCTACGGGCAGCCGGCCGACCTCGACGAGCTCGTCGCGCTCGGGCTGCCGGTCGTCGAGGACGCCGCGCATGCCGCAGAGTCGCGCTACCGCGACCGCAAGGTCGGCGCGGTCTCCGACCTGACGTGCTTCTCGCTGTACGCGACGAAGAACATCGCCGCGGGCGAGGGCGGGCTGATCTCGACGAACCGCGACGACGTCGCCGAAGCGCTCGACGATCTGCGGGTCATGCGCCGCGGCCACGGCTCGCTCTACGACATCGCCGTGCCTGGGTACAAGGCGAACCTCAGCGACGTCCTCGCGTCGATCGCGCTCGTCCAGCTCGACAAGGTCGACCGCCACGGCGAGCTCAGGCGCCGCCAGGTCGCGCTCTACGACGAGGGCATCGCCGACCTCGACGGCGTCGACGCGGTCGCCCGGGACCCGCGCGACGTGCATGCCAACCACCTCTACGTCGTCCGGATCTCGTTCGCAGACCGCGACGAGGTGCAGCGCGCGTTGACCGACGAGAACATCGGCACGTCGATTCACTTCCTGCCTGTGCACAAGCTGAGCGCGTACCGCGACCGGCTCGCGCCGCACCAGCCCGAGCTGCCCGTGACCGAGCGTGCAGGCGCCGAGGTGCTCTCCCTGCCGCTTTCACCCGCGCATTCCGACGACGACATTCGCGATGCGGTGGCGGCGCTCCGACGCGTACACGAGCGCCTCGCCTGATGAAAGGCCGGCTCCGCGTCGTCGCGACGCTCGTCGTCACGGCGCTCGCGGTCACCTACATCGTCCTCAAGATCGACCTCGGCAAGACGCTGGACATCCTCGGCTCTGCGAGCGTCCCCTGGCTGATCGCGTCGGCGTTGCTGACGATCGTGACGGTTCCGCCGATGGCCTGGCGCTGGCAGCAATTACTCGCCGTCCGCCATGTGCGCGAAGGCGTGCCCTGGCTGACGCGCACCTACTTCGTCTCGTACGCCTGGGGGCAGATCCTCCCGACGGCGGTCGGCGGCGACGCCTCGCGGATCATCGAGACGCTGCGACGGCATCCGGGCCAGGGCACGCCGATCACGGGGTCGGTACTGCTCGAGCGCGCGCTCGGCGGCGCGGTGACGCTGCTGCTCGCCGGTGTCGGTTTCCTGCTCGCGCTCGGGCGGTATCCGATCGGCGGCTACCTGTTGCCCGAGGCCATCTTCGTGGCGGGCGCGATCGTGGCCGGATTCGTCTTCTTCTCGCACGCCGTGCGCCGGCGGCTCGCCTTCATGCTGCCCCTCGCGCGCCGGTTCCGGGTCGAGCGGCCGGCGCGGGCCGTCTACGTAGGGATCCACGGCTACCGCGACCACCCGGGCACGCTGCTCGTCGTCTGCGCGGTCAGCGTCGCGCTGCAGCTCACCCGCGTGCTCGCGATCTATGCCTCCGGCCGCGCGGTCGGCATCCACCTCTCGCTGCTGCCGTACATCGTGCTCGGGCCGCTGCTCTTCCTCGTCATGCTCGTCCCGTTCACCGTCAACGGCCTCGGCGTGCGCGAGGCGTTCTTCGTCAGCTTCCTCGGGAACCTCGGCGTCGACCCCGACACGGCGTTCGCGTGCGGCTTTCTCTTCTTCGTGATGACGATCTTGCTGGCACTGCCGGGGCTGGCGGTGATCCTCTGGGAGCAGGTGTTCGACCGGCGTACTCCGGAGTCGAAGAGTGCGATCCCCGGGCGCAGTGGCTGACGTCACGGTCGTCGTCGTGACGTGGAACGCGCTGCCCTGGATCGAGCAGTGCCTCGCGTCGGTGCACGGGCGGGACGTGATCGTCGTCGACCACGGCTCGACCGACGGCACGGTCGAGCTCGTGCGGGTGCAGTTCCCGCACGTGCGCGTGATCGAGCAGGAGAACCGCGGCATGGGCGGCGGCAACAACTCGGGCATGCGCATCGCCGACGGCCGCTACTTCTTCCTGCTCAACTCCGACGCCTGGGTGGTCGGCGACGGGCTCGACAAGCTCGTCGCCTTCGCCGACGCGCACCCCGGCGCCGCCGTCGTCGGCCCGCGGCTGCGGAACCCCGACGGCTCCCTGCAGCGCTCCGTGCGCGGCGAGCCGACGCTCTGGCGCCTGGCGACCGAGTACCTGTTCATCCGCAAGCTCGCCCCGCGCTCGCGGCGGCTCAATCCGCTCTACGCAGGCGGCTTCGACCACGAGGAGGTGACGGAGGCCGACTGGCTCTTCGGCCCGGCGCTGCTCGTGCGCCGCGAGGCGGTCGACGCGGTCGGGCTCTTCGACGAGGACTTCTTCATGTTCAGCGAGGAGGTCGACTGGATGACGCGCTTCCGCCGCGCGGGCTGGAAGGTGCTGTTCTTCCCGGACGCCGAGGTGGTGCACGTCGGGGGCGCCTCCCACGGCGGCACGCTCTACGTCGAGAACCTGCGCGGCCACCTGCGCTGGTTCGACAAGCACCGGGGGCCGCGGGAGGCCGAGCGCGTGCGCAGGCTGCTGCTCGTCTCGCTGCAGCTCCGCGCGGCGGTGCTGCGCCGCGACGAGTACCGCGAGGGTGTCCGCTTCCTGCGGTCCGGCGACGCACGGACGCTGCTGAAGAAGTGATCGACTACCTGCGACTCGCGTTCGGGACGCTCTGCGTCCTCGCTCCCGGCTGGGCTGTCGCGCGCGCGCTCGGCCAGCGCAGTGTCTCGGCCGTGCTGGCCTGGACGATGGCCAGCGTCTTCGTCGCCTGGGCGACGGTCCTCACGCTGCACCACTCGATCCACCTCGCGGTCGCGGTGCTGGCCCTGATCTTCGTCGTCGGTGTCGTTGCACACCGTGTTCGTCGCCCTGTTCCACTCGGCGAACCACGTTCGCGCGCGTGGCTCGCCGTCGGCGTCGTGCTCGGGTGGGCGCTCTGGCAGGTCGAGGGCGTCGTCATCGGTGACGGTCTCTTCCACGAGGCGCGGGTCCGCAAGCTCGTCGACCTGACGTCGCTGCACCTGCGCACGGTCGACGAGTTCAAGGACGGCGGGCTGCATCCCGGTTACGCCTTCCCGCTCTGGCATGAGGTGCTCGCGCTCGTCTCGTGGTTCTCGGGCGTCGACCCCGAGATCGTCGTGCGCCACGAGCCGTCTCTGCTGGTGCCGATCGCGCTCGCCGTCACCTGGGAGGCGGGCGTCGCCGTCTTCGGGGCGCGCTGGGCAGGCTCGTCGCTCGTCGTCCTCTCGCTCGCGGTCTTCTGCTTCGGCCCGGGCCACGGCGGCTCGTACGCGACGCTGACGCTGCCCGGCACAGCCGCGCGGCAGCTGCTCGTGCCCGCAGCGATCGCGCTCTTCTTCTGGTCGCGGCCGGCAGCGCTCGCCGCGGCCTTCGGCGCGCTCGCACTCGTGCATCCGACCTACGCGCTCTTCGTGCTCCTGCCGCTCGCGGCGTTCACCCTCCTGCGTGCGCGCGAGTGGCGGACGTGGACGCCGATGCTCGCGGCCGGCATCGTGCCGACCGCCTTCGTGCTGCTCTGGCTGCGTCCGATCGTGAACGAGACCGTCTCTCACAACCCCGGGCCGGGCGAGCGCCTGCGCGGGCTGCAGCACTACGGTGACCAGCTCGTCGTGCGCGACGAGCACCACTTCCGCCTGGCGCCGGAGGTCTTCGGTCGCAGCGGCGCCGTGGCGGTCGCGTCGCTGCTCCTGTTGCCGCTCGCGGGGCTGGCACTGCGGCGGCGGTGGGCGGCCTTCGCGCTCGCAGGCTCGCTGTCGGTGCTGCTGCTGGCCGAGCTGCCGTGGCTGTTCGTGCACTTCTCCGACGCGGTCTCGCTCTCGCAGGCGCGCCGGGTCGCGGGCTTCGCGCCGCTGCTCTTCGCGCTCGTCGGCGCGTTCGCGCTGCTGGCGCGGAGCGCGCTCGTCCTGCCGGGAGCGCTTGCCGCGGGGATCGTCCTGCAGCGGCTCTGGCCGGGTGACTTCGAGTACGGCCTGCGCCACGGCGGACCGGCGGCGGCGATGTGGATTGCGCTCGCGGGCGGCGCGATCGCACTCGTCGCAGGCTTGCTGCGCCGTCCCGACCTGCGCGAGCACCACGGGCTCGGCGCAGCAGCTGCCGCCTGCTTCGTGCTGCCGGTCTTCGTGCACGGGCTCTGGCACTGGAGCCCACGCGTCCAGGAGGACCCGTTCGCGCTCTCGCCGCGGCTCGTCGACCGCCTGCGCACCGTTGTGCCCGAAAAGGCGATTGTGCTCGCGCCTGTCAAGACGAGCTACCGCGTCACCGCGCAGGCGCCGGTGTACGTCGTCGCGCTGCCCGTCAGCCACGTCGCGAACACCAAGCCGAACGACCCGTACGGCCGGGCTCGGGCCGTCCGCCACTGGGTGCTGACGAGCGACCCGCGCGTCGCCAAGCGCTACGGCGCTACCTGGGCGATCCGCAACGGCCGCCTCTATCGTCTCCCGCAATGAAGGTGCTGCTGGTGACGATGTACTTCCCGCCCGCCGGCGGCGGCGGCGTGCAGCGGCCGCTCAAGTTCGCGACGCACTTGCCGGAGCTCGGGATCGAGACGCACGTGCTCGCGCCCGACGATCCGAAGTGGATCCACCGCGACGAGGATCTGCCGCCGCCGACGCTCGCCTGGGTGCACCGCGCGCGCTACCTCGGGCCGAAGGGGCGCAAGCCTGCCGAGGAGCTGCACGGCACGAAGGGTCTCGAGCGGCTCGGCGTGCAGGCGCGCCTGGCGGGCAGGCGCCTGCTCGTTCCCGACGAGAACGTGAGCTGGAACCTGACGGCGATCCCGGCCGCCATCAGGATCGCGCGCCGCGAGGGGATCGACGCGGTGATCACGACGTCGCCGCCGTCGTCCGTTCACCTCGTCGGCGCCGCCGTCAAGCGCGCGGCGGGCGTGCCCTGGGTCGCGGACCTGCGCGACTCCGTCGTCGCGCACCCGCACCGGCACGCGGAGCGGCTGCTCGTCCGGGCGAAGGAGCAGGGCGAGCACGCCGTCGCACACCTCGTCACCCGCCAGGCCGACGCGATCGTCGCCGTCTCCGAGGCGATCGCCGAGGAAATGCGCGAGCGCACGCCCGCGGGCGAGGTCGTGACGATCGCGAACGGCTCCGACTTCGACGACTTCGCGGGCATCGAGTACACGCCGAGCGATACCTTCCGGATCACGCATGCCGGCTCGTTCTTCGGCAAGCGCGACCCGCGCCCGTTTCTGACCGCGCTGCAGCAGTCGGGCCTCGACGACGTCGTCGCCCGTTTCCTCGGCGACTTTCGCTCGTCCGACCGCGAGTGGGCTGAGGCGCAGGGCCTCGGCGAGCGGCTCGAGCTGATCCCGTATGCGCCCCGGCGCACCTCGCTCCAGCTCCAGCGCGACTCCGAGGTGCTCCTGCTCCTCATCCCCGAGGCGGGTGGCCGCGGCAAGGGCGTGCTCAGCGGCAAGGTCTTCGAGTACCTCGCCGCGGAGCGGCCGATCCTGGCGCTCGTGCCGCCGGACGGTGCCGCGGCGGAGCTGATCCGCGAGTCGGGCGCGGGCGTCGTCGTCGCGCCCGAGGACGTCGACGGGATCGCCGCGGCGCTGCGCGACCTGCACGGGCGCTGGCGCGACGGATCGCTCGCCGGCACGGCGCTCTCCGAGGAGTGGCAGGAGAAGGTCTCGCGCCGTTCGCGCGTCGCCGACCTGGCGCGGCTGCTGGAGCGGCTCGCGTGATTCGCGCGACGAGCTTCCTCTTCCTGGCGAGCGTCTTCTGCGTCACCTTCGAGAAGGTGCACTGGAACGTCGCCGGCACCGTGTCGCTCGCGGACGTGCTCGCGATCCTGTTCCTCGTCGCGTTCGTCGTCACGACGCGCCGCTGGCGCGTGCCGCGCACGACAGCCGTCCTGCTCGGCTTCTTCGCGTGCTTCCTGCTCGTCTACCTCGCCGGCTACTTCGACCTCTCCGACTCCGACGCGCTCGCGCAGTGGGCCAAGGGGCTGACGAAGTGGCTGATCCACTTCGCGTTCCTGGCCGCCGCCGTCGTCTGGCTGTCACGGCGCGGGCAGGCGTACTTCTGGCGCACGCTCGCCTGGTTCAGCGCCGGCATCGTCGTCAACGCGATCTACGGCGTGCTGCAGCTGCTCGACGCGCGGCGCGGCGCCAACCTCGACGCGACGGTCCTCTCGCCGATCACCGGCGGCGCCAGCCAGATCAACGTCTACGGCGCGATCAACGGGGCGAGCGTCTACCGGCCGAACGCCATGACCGGCGACCCGAACCACCTCGGGATCATGCTGATCGTGCCGCTGCTGATCCTGACGCCGCTCTACCTGCGGCTCGAGCAAGGGAACCGGTGGCGCAAGTGGCTGATGCCGGTGATCGGCTTCCTCTTCTTCGTCGAGGTGGCCACGCTCTCGCGCAGCGGCCTGCTCGGCCTGGCGGTCGGCGCGCTGATCCTCGCCGTGCCGTATCGCCGGCACCTGTACCGGCCGGCGCTCCTCGTCCCGATCGGCGGCGTGCTGGTGCTGCTCCTGGCGATCGTGCTCTCGCGCCGCTCGTTCTTCGAGACCGTGCTGCGCTCGCGGGTGCAGACGAGCGGCGGCTCGGAGAACGTTCACTTCTCGGTCTACGGCTTCATCCCGCACGTGCTGCGCACCGATCCGCTGTTCGGGCTCGGGCTGAACACGTTCTCCGTCTACTACGAGTTCGTGACCGGCAAGAGCAACTGGGGCCCGCACTCGTTCTACGTGGCGCTGATCGTCGAGACGGGCCTCGTCGGCGCGCTGCTCTTCGCCGTCTTCATGATCTGGGTCTTCCGCCGGCTCGGCGCGGCGCGCGCCCTCGGCCGTGCGCTTGCGGCCGCTCGCGATCCGCTCGCCGCCCGCGTGCGGCCGCTCGCGTGGGGCTGCACGGCGGCGCTCGCCGGCACGCTCGCGGCGAACGCGTTCTACCTGACGATGCAGTTCTATTACTTCTACGTGTTCATGGCGCTCGCCGTCGCGATCCCGGTCGTGTTCGCGCGGCCGCGCGAATGAAGGTCGTCGTCCTGACGACGTCGTACCCGCGCGACGCGGACGACGTCGCCGGGAACTTCGTCGCCTCCGCCGTCGAGGGCGTGCGCGCGCTGGGGGTCGAGGTCGACGTCGTCTCGCCGGCGACGTTCCACGACTTCGGCGTCGCGTACGGCGGCGGCATCGCACAGAACCTGCGCGGCGCACCGTGGAAGCTCGCGCTCGTGCCGGCGTTCCTCGCTGCGTACGCACGAGCCGCGCGCGTGGCGGCACGTGACGCCGACCTGGTCCATGCGCACTGGATCCCGTCGGCGCTCGCAGCGAAGGCGACGGGGAAGCCCTACGTGCTGCAGGTGTGGGGGACGGACGTCGAGCTCGCGCGCCGGGCGCCCGCGCTCGTGCGCCCGCTGCTGCGCGGGGCGCGCACCGTGATCGCGGCGTCGAGCTTTCTCGCCGATGAGGCTCGGTCGCTCGGCGCCGAACGCGTGGAGGTGGTTCCGACCGGAGTCGCGATCCCGGAGCACGTCGGGGAGCCGGATGACCCGCCGCACGTGCTCTACGCGGGACGGCTGAGCGAGGAGAAGGGCATTCTCGACTTCGTCGAGGCGACCGAGGGGCTGCCGCGCGTGATCGTCGGCGACGGCCCGCTGCGGTCACGCGTCCCGGAGGCGGTGGGGTTCGTGCGCGCCGTCCGAGCTCGGCGCCTACTACGAGCGTGCTGCCGTCGTCTGCGTCCCGTCACGGCGCGAGGGCTACGGCATGACGGCGCGCGAGGCACTCGCGTACGGGCGCCCGGTGGTGGCGACGCGAGTCGGTGGTCTCATCGACCTCAGCGACGGCGTGGTGTACGTCGAGCCCCGTGATGCCGCAGCGCTCGGCGATGCCATTCGGGCGCTGTTGGACGATCCTTCGCGGCGGGCGGACCTCGGTGACGCGGGACGCCGGGCTGCTGCGCCCTTCGGCCAAGCCGGTGCTGCACGAGCGCTCTTGGGCGTGTACGCAGGCGCGCTCAGCGTCTGACCCAGATGCGAACCCCGCCGCGGTCGTACCGAAGGCGAAACGATCCGTCGAGTGCGCGCAGGACACGTGGATGGCGACGAAGCTCGCGCGAGACGACGACCGCAGAGGCCGCGGGCAGCGCGGACAGCACCTTCTCGTCGGTGAGCGATCGGGTCTCGAACCGAAGTGTCGCGAGGTCGACGAGCGGCCCCACGACTTGCCGGTGCGCGCGAAAGGAGATGATCGGCCGGTCGTCGATGGTCAGGCTGCCGGGTGGGATGAGGCGTTCCAGCGCGCGCGAGGCTGCCACGTTCGACGATGGCTCGTCGAATCGTCCGGTGTCGACGCGATGCCACTGCTGAACGTAGGCGGCGGTGAGAACCAGTGCAGCTAGCGCCCAGAGCGCGGGACGCGCTTGGACGACCGGGGCCAAGGTCGCACCCACCGCGACCGCGAGCACGCCGGGAAAGAGGATCAAGTGGTTGTAGTGCAGCGGCGCGTGCAGCAGCAGGAAGACGACCGTCAGCGCGCTCCAGAGCCACAGCGGCCAGGACTCGAGCCGGCGACGGCGCGCGATCTCCGTCACGGCGAGCAGGATCGCCGCCAGTGACAGCCAGAAGAACGGTGTCCGGTGCGGGATCTGGTCGAGGATCTGGCGATGCGGATGCGGGATGACGGCCGGCGTGGAGCGCGCGTCCTCGTGGTAGCGAACGGCGCTCTCCCAGAGGCTCCCCAGTTGCCCCGCGTGCAGCGCGAGCAGGACGAGCCCGACGACCAGGGCCGCCGACACCGCCAAGAGCGTTCGCCTGCGCAAGTACCAGACGAGCGCGGGAACCGCGGTGACGGCTGTGAGCTTCACGGAGAGGCCCAGCGCAAAGGCGATACCCGCGCCGATGGCCGCTACCGGCCCTCCGACCGTCGCAAGCCCGACCGCGAGCACCGTCAGCGCAAGCGCAGGCGGGTCTGCGATCACCTGACTCCCGAACAGGTCGAGCGGCGGCGCGACCACGAAGAGCCCCGCCGTCAACGCGGCACCCGGTGTGCCGCCGAAGCGTCGACCGATCAGCCAGGCGCCGACGGTGCCGAGGCAGAAGACCACGATCAGCACGGCCCTGATGCCCGTGATGCTCGTACCTGCCGCCACCGCTGCGACGCGTAGCAGGTCGTAGAACCCAGGGAACTGCGCGGCGAAGACGTCCGTGCCGAGTTGCTGACCGTGCCGGAGCGCATCGACTGCGGCGAGATAGACGCCCTCGTCGAAGTTGGCGCCGTTGTGGAGCAGTCGACCTTGCAGGAGCAGCTGCGCCGCAACGATCACCACCAGCAGGGCAGGCCCGGCCAGTTCGCGTCCCGTTGTCCTCACCGAGTTACGTGCGGACATCGAGCAGCAGCTGCCGGTATCGGGCGACCGCGCTGTCAAGGCTTCCGTGCGTCTCGACGTACGCGCGGCCCTTGCGACCCATTTCCTCGAGGTCGTGGTCACCGCGAGCAAGCGACCGAATGGCTTCGGCGACGAGATCGGGGCGTGCCGGCGGGATGACGAGGCCGCAGCCGATCTCCTGCACGAGTGCGCTCGTCTCGCTGTCGCGGTCAACCGCTGCGAGGATTGGGCGACCCGCCGCGAGGATGCCGTAGAGACGGCTCGGGACGACGAAACCGGCGAGACCCTGGGTGAGCCCCAGGAAGTGAACGTCGGCGGTCGAGAGCGAGAGCGAGATGCGCTCACGCGGCTGGTAGGGCAGGAACGACACCCGATCGGCACCGAGTTGGTTCGCGAGCGAACGAGTGTGGGCCAAGCGCGCGCCCGTACCGATCAGGACGATCGAGAGTCGGTCGAGGTCGTCGAGCCTGGTCGCGGCGTCCATCAGGACGTCGAGATTCTGGGCGTGGCCGATGTTCCCGGAGTGCATGACGACGAATTTGTCGACCAGCCCCTGCTCCTGCGCCCACTCGTTGTCCTTCGGCTGTGGCGTGAGCGCATCGACGTCGACCCAGTTCGGGATCACCTCGATCCGCTCCGGCCGAGCACCCTTCGCGACGAGTCGTTCCTTCATGACGGGACCGATTGCAACCAGACGGTCGGCCCGGCGTAGATAGAAGCGGATCAGCGTGCGTAAGGACGCCGATCAGAAGCGGCTGGCGAAGTCGGCCGACGTTGACGGCGATCTCGGGAAAGACGTCCTGACTGACGACGACGAGCGGGCGCCGAAATCGTCGGGCAACCAGATAGGCGACATCACCGACCAGCGGAGGATCTGTCATGCACAGCACGACGTCGGGCCGCTTCATGGTGATGCCACGTCGCAGTGCCCTCAGCAGATACGTCACGTAGTTCGCCGCCCTCCGGTGCAGAGAGGTGCGGTCGTAGGACGTCGAGTGCAGACGGATGATCTCGACGTCGTTGCGCACCTCGTAGTCGGGATCATCGCGACCGTGGAGGCGACCCGTGATCACCGTGACCGAGTAGTCGGCAGCGAGGTGCTCGCAGAGCTCCGTCAGGAGGTGGGCGGTGGCCTCGAGCCCCGGGTAGTAGTACTGATTGAAAACGAGAAGCCGAGGGCGTGCGGCGGCGGCGTCCAAGTCGCACAGGGTAACCGCAGGCACGTGGCGAGCCGACCTCAGTCGACGAGGCGCCCCGCACGAGCCGCGGCCTCAAGGTCCGTTCACATGCTGCGGATCGTTGCCGTGCACGAGAGCCCACAGGTACTTCCAGCGGTCCGTCGCGCGAAGCTTCAGCTTGTGCTCCAGCTGATCGTGCGTCTGCCTGGTCACGGCCCACGTCCGTCGCGACTCCGTCGCCTGCCGTGATTCCCGTCGTAGCCGATGTAGTGCACGAACGCGAGCATCATTGACCACGCTACGCACACGATCAGGAGCGCGTAGATCGGCGCACCGAAGCGCCGCCGCAACTCGGCCACGCCGATCAGGAACACCGGGAACAGGGCAGTGAGGAAGCGACTCGAGAACGAGAACGCGCCGTCCCAGAAACCCCAGATCGAATGCGCGAACAGCAGCGCGAAGGCCGAGGCCGACAACGTCCAGAGGAACTGCCGACGATCGTCGTGTCTCGCGCGGTAGACGAGGAGGACGAAGCCGACGACCGCGAGCGCCGTCAACGGCGTCCACAGGAACAGACCGCGGTGGTCGCTCCCCAGCATCTTGAGCGGCGTGACCGGATCGAACCCGTTGAGAGGATTTCGCGTGTTGGCGAGCAGCGGATGTGAGCCAAGCGCGTACCGGCCGACGGCCGACGGTTCCGGGAAGTAGCTGGGGGTGAAGTAGGAGATCCCCCGCAGTGCCGGGAGTGCGAAGATCAGCGGGCCAGCGATCAGCGCAGTCGCCCCACCGACGGCCAGCGGTCGATACCGCTTGAAGGCGAGCAGGCAGCACGCTGCGACGAAGAAGAACGCGAAGTTCACGTAGCGCGTATTCAGCGCAACTGCGACGAGTAGCCCGAGCATGACGGCTTGTCGGTCAGTGCCCTCGTCGTAGATCCGCAGAAGCACGTACACCGCTGCGGTGATCCAGAGCGTGTCGACCGCGTGCTTCATCGCCGGGTCGAAGATCACGTAGTAGAAGAGCGGACTACCGAAGGTCGTCAAGAAGAGGACGGCCGGGCCGGCCGGCAAATCGAGCTCACGCAGTAGGCGCCACCCGAGATAGAGGGTCAGCACGAACGCAACCTGAGTCGCGATTGTGATCGAGATCTCCTCGAAGCTGACGTGGAACGTGTGCGGCTGCAGCCCGAAGATCGCGCCGAACAGCTTCCCGACGAGGAAGAACGGCCAGTTCCACATGTCGCTCCCGAACTGGTACGCGAAGGCGAAATCGGGATGCTCGCCGAAGAACCGCCGCATCGGGTTGAAGTAGACGAGGGCGTCGCCGGTGATCTGGAAATGGGCGAACGTGACCGCGAAGAGGCCGTAGAGCGCGAACGCCACGGCCATCGGCTTCGTCAGGAAGCGGTCGGTGCTGGCGGGGCTGCCCACGAAGCCCGCAGGCTAGCGCGCCCTTCGTCCGAGCTGTCTCGGAAGCCGCAGGCCTGTTCCGGGTACGATCGGCCGCGTGCACGACGCGACCCCACGCCCGAGGCCTGGAGCGTCGACCTCGCCGGTGTCGACTCCGAGATGATCTTCGTCAAAGTCGTGTTCTGGGCGAGTCTCGCCTGCCTCGTCTGGACCCACGTGGCCTACCCCGCTTTCGTGGGCGGGCTCGCGAAGCTGCGGCCGAGGCGTTTCCGGGACGCCGAGATCGAGCCCACGGTGACGATCATCATCGCCGCGTACAACGAAGAGACCGTGATCGCTCGCCGGATCGAGAACCTCCTCGAGCTCGACTATCCACGAGAGCGGCTCGAGATCGTCGTCACCTCCGACGCGTCTTCCGACCGCACCGAGGAGATCGCGCTCTCATACCCCGGCGTGAAGGTGATCTCGAATCTGCGCGGTGGCAAGGTCGCGGCGCAGGATCACGCCGTTCGACAGTCCGATGCGGAAGTCGTCGCATTCTCGGACGCAAACGCCACGTGGGCGCCCGACGCGCTGCGCCGGCTTGTGCGACCGTTTGCCGACGCCACTGTCGCCTATGTCTGCGGGCAGCTTCGAATCGTCGGAGCTGACGGTCGCAACAAGGAAGGGGTCTATTGGCGCTATGAGCTGGGCGTCCGAGCTGCAGAGTCGAGACTCGGGTCCGTTACCGGTGGGAACGGTTCGATCTACGCAGTGCGACGATCCGACTACGTCGAGGTCGACCCGCGTTTCGGACATGACCTCTCGCTTCCGTACCTGATGGTGCAGCGTGGTCGCCGAGCTGTCTACGAGCCGACAGCGCACGCGTTCGAGAGGGCGACACCCACGAACGAGACGGAGTACCGCCGCAAGGTGCGCATGTTCGAGCACTGCTGGCTGATTCTCTTGCGCGGGAAGATGCTGCGCCGCACCGGTCCGCTCTACAGGCTCGAGCTCGTCTCGCACCGCGCGCTGCGGTACGCCTCAGGCGTCCTGCATCTGGTTCTGCTCGCGACGTCGGTTGCGCTCGTCTTCGAAGGCCCGGTCTACGACGCCGTACTGGTCGCGCAACTCGCGCTGCTCGCAGCGGCGGCGGTCGGTGTCGGAATTGCCCGCTACTACGTGCTCGTGTCGTGGGCGACTGTCGTCGCGCTCCGCAACTACCTCCTGCGCGGCGTCCCGGCCACGTGGGAGGTCGCGGATGGAACACGCTGATCTCTCCTAGGCGGACACCGAACGTTCGGGACGTGACCGCGCGGCCTGGACAAGCAGCGCGGCGAGCAGGCACAGCAACAGCCCGTTGCGGATCACGAGTAGCGCGGTCGGAGTCGCCTCGAAGTGGATCAGGTCCGCTCCAGCGACCAGGGAAATAGAGTCGTGTGAAGACGGCTGCGGCACCGACGATTGCCGACCCGATGAGTGCGAGCGACCCGCCGAGGAGCGGAGACCAGCGGGATCATCCAGATCAGGAATTGCGGCGAGAGCACCTTCCCGAGCAGAACGAAGGCGAGGACGGCCGTTGTCGATGCGCGGACGAGCCGCCGTGCATCGAGCGGCCCGCGCGCGAACAGGACCCACGTCAGGATCAGCACCAACGCCTCGAAGCGACAGTGGCCGCCGCCGCGGCGGCGGGGAGCTTGCCGCCAAGGTTGACGGACGAGTGGGAGAACTCGACGCCGATCGAGAGCGAGAACAGTTGGTGAGCCGCGAGCAGTACGGCTGCCGCTGTGCTCTCGAGCTGCAACGGCCTGCCGGCCTGCTCGGTCAGGCTCCACATCAGTCCACCGGGCGAGGCGATCAAGAACGGCAAGAAACACAGGGCGGTCGTGCCGACGGCGAGCCCGAGCCATTGCCACTGCGGCTCGATGCCCGGCCCTTCGCCAAAGCCACACCACGGCGAGCGGCAGCAGCACGACCGCGTAGATCTTCGCGGCGACCGCGAGGCCGAGCAGCACCGCGGCGACCCACACGCGCTCCCAGAGGAGGGCCGCAAGCGCGCCGGAGACGAGTAACGCGGGCCACAGGTCGTAGTGTCCGAGGACGATCGGGCCGAGCGCGAGCGTCGCAGCCGCGACGAAGCCCAGCGCAGGACCGAGGCGGTCACCCAGCCGAATGAGGCTCAACGCCGTCGTGACGAGTAGACCGCAGCCAAAGAGCGCCATCAGCAACTCGAACGCGATGCGGTATCCGTGATAACTCGTGCTCGCAAGGGCCGGCAGCACGAACGTCGGCAGCGCAGCCGGTGGATACTCGACCCGGAAGTCACGATACGGAACGCTGCCGGCGCGGATCGCCGTGCCGTACGTGTGGTACCGCGGCACATCCGTCGCATTCGTCGTCAGCTTGAGGCTCATCAGCCCCAGCCAGCCGGCGAAGAAGACGAGAAGCACCGCGGCCACGGTGACGGCGCGTCGCTGATCAAGGGTCGGCTTCAACCGCGCCGATCCTAGACGGTGCCGGTCAGAGGATTGAGTCGTGCGCGATACGTTTCGAGTCGTGAACCGCGCACTCGACGTCGCCATCGCCGGCATCGGACTCGTCGTCACGAGCCCACTGCTCGCCGCCGGCGCGCTCGCCGTCAAGCTCGAGGATCGCGGGCCCGTGCTCTACCGCCAGACCCGCGTCGGCAAGGACGGGGTCGACTTCGAGCTGCTGAAGCTGCGCACGATGATCGTCGACGCCGAGAGTCAGGGAGCCGGATATGCGATCGACCGGGGCGATTCCCGCATCACGAAGGTCGGGCGCGTCCTGCGCCGTATGAGCGTGGACGAGCTGCCGCAGCTCTGGAACGTCGTCCGCGGCGACATGGCCGTGATCGGGCCGAGACCGACGCTCCGCTACCAGGTCGAGCGCTACGACGAACGCCAGCTGCACCGGCTCGACGTCAAGCCGGGGATCACCGGCTGGGCGCAGATCCACGGTCGCGCCTCCCTGCCCTGGGCCGAGCGGATCGAGCTCGACCTCTGGTACGTCCGCCACCACGACTGGAAGACCGACCTGCTGATCCTGCTCCGGACGCCACTCGCCCTCTTCGGCGGCACCTACAAGGGCAAGACCGGCGGCTGGAGCGCCTGACCGCCCCGACCGGCGCCTTCTGGGCCGCGCGGTACCCTGAGCCGCTGTGACGGCCGTCCTCTTCACGTGCGCCGGGCAACGGGTCGACATCGTCACCGCGTTCGGCCGTGCCGGTGCGACGACGATCGCGACCGACATCGACCAGCTTGCTCCCGCGCTCTACCACGCCGACCGCAGGGCGCTCGTGCCGCGGGTCGACGACCCGGGCTACATCGATGCGCTGCGCGACCTCGTGCAGCTGCACGACGTCCGCCTGATCGTCCCGCTCACCGACCTCGACCACCTGCAGCTCGCGAACGCACGCGACGAGCTCGCGCGCCACCGTCCTCGTGCCGGGGCCGGAGACGATCGCGGCGCTGCTCCGACAAGTACCTCGCCCACGCGTTCTTCGAAGAACAGGGGATCGGCTCGCCGCCCACCTGGCTGCCGACGGAGGCGCCCGGCAACGTCCGCTACCCCGTGCTCGTCAAGGCGCGCAAGGGCTTCGGGTCGCGTCACATCTACCGCGCCGAGAACGAGACCGAGCTCGAGTTCTTCCTCCGCTACACGACCGCCGACTCGATGGTGCAGGCGGTCTGCCTCGGCGAGGAGTTCTCGATCGACGTCTTCTGCGATTTCGACTCGCGCTGCCTCGCCGCGATCCCCCGGACGATGATCGAGTCGAAGGGCGGCGAATCGATCAAGGGCATGACGATCAAGGACACCGACCTCGTCGAGTTCGGCGCGCGTGTCTCCGAGGCGCTCGGGATCATCGGGCCCGCGAACGTTCAGTGCTTTCGTGAGCCGGGCGGGGAGTTGCAGGTGACCGACGTCAACCCGCGCTTCGGCGGCGGCTTTCCGCTGCCGACGGCCGCAGGGTCGCGCTACCCGGAGCTCGCGATCGCGCTCGCGAACGGCGAGCATCCCGAGCCGCAGCTCGGCGACTTCCGCGAGGGCGTGATCATGACGCGCTTCTTCTCGGAGCTGATCCTCGAGGATCGCGGCGGCACCCTCGAGCCGGCGGATCCGCAGGCGGAGGCGGTGCCCGAGGAGGCGTGAGGAGGCTCGTCTTGCTCCTCGCCGGGGCGGTGCTGCTCGGCGGCTGCGGGTCGCGCCACGAGGCCGCGACCACCACGACCACTCGTACGGCGTCGAAGCCGGCGCAGACCGTGCGACGGCCGACCGTCCGGCACGCGGCTCCGGACCGGCCGACCGCGGTCCAGGTGACGGTCGTCGACGGCGACACGAACCGCCGCATCCGTGGGGCGCGCGTCACGATCGGGACGCGCTCGGCGCGCAGCGACCGGCACGGCGTCGCCCGCGTGAAGCTGCTGCGGCGCTCGGCCCTCGTGACGACGGCTGAGAAGCCCGGCTACGGCGAGCGCGCCGTGCGGTTGCCGTTCCGCACCCATCCGAAGTCGACCGTGCGTATCTACCGCCGCTCGCTGCAGTGGGCGATGTACGGCGCCGATCCGCAGCGCACGCAGTCGCACGACGACATCAGCCGTCCGTCCGCCGTTCCGAGTCGTCTGGTCGCGCGGGCTCGGCACGCTGATCGAGTTTCCCGCCGTCGTCCAGGACGGGGTGGCATACATCGCGAACGCGAAGGGCACCGTCCGGGCGATCTCGATGCGAAACGGCGACATCGTCTGGCGGCGCGACACGCCTCGCGGCAAGATGGCCGCGTCGCCCGCAGTGTGGCGCGACCAGCTGATCGTGCACGGGATGGACGGCCACATCTGGGTGCTGCGCCGCTCCGACGGCAAGCTGCTCTGGCACTACACGGTGGGCTCGCCCGTCGAGTCGTCGCCCGTGATCGTCAAGGGGGCCGACGTCTTCGGCGCCTGGAACGGCACGATCACCGCGCTCGACCTGCGGACGCACAAGGTGCGCTGGCGGCGGTACGGCGGCTGCAAGGTCACGTCCTCCGCCGCGCTCTCCGGATCGACGCTCTACATCGGCGACTATTGCGGGCGCCTGCTCGCGCTCAACGCTCGTACCGGCGCGACGCGCTGGTCGCGCAGCGTCAACGGTCGCGTCTACGGCACGCCGGCGGTGGCTGCGAGGCGCGTGTTCGTCCCCAGCTCGACGGGCGGCTCACTGACGGCGTTCTCCACCTCGGGCCGCTATCTCTGGCGGCGGAATACCGGCTCGTACGTCTACTCGTCGCCCGCGGTCGCGCAGGGCCGCGTGTTCTTCGGCTCGTACAACGGCGTCTTCTATGGTCTCTCGGCCGCGAACGGCCGCACCCTCTGGTCGCACCGCACGGGCGGCCCGATCTCGGGCGCCGCGACGGTGGTCGACGGCGTCGCATACGCGGGCTCGTTCGCACATCGCATCCTCGGCGTCGATGCGCGCAGCGGTCGGATCGTGCTGAACTTCCCACACGGCGAATACGTGCCGGTGTCAGGCGCCGGCAAGCGGCTGCTGCTGCACGGCTACTCGCGCGTCTACGCGGTGGAGGAGCGGTGAGGCTGCGCCGCATTCGCGGTCGCTCGCGCTCGTGTTGCTGCTCGCAGGCGCCGGAGTTGCCTACTACCTGCACGTCAAGCAGCAGTCGCGCGACGTCAAGGGCTCGTCGACGGTCGAGTTCGTGACGACGCAGGAAGTGGTGCCGGCGCGACCGAAGGAGCCCGGCGTCGCGTGGCCGACCTACGGTCACGATCCGCAGCGACTCCGGTTCGCGAACGGGGTCGCGCTCGCGCCCCCGTTCAGGCGAGCCTGGACCTACCGCGCCCGCACGCTCGTCGAATTTCCCCCTGCCGTCGCGTACGGGCGCCTCTTCTTTTCCAACAATGCGGGGGTGCTGTTCGCAATCGGCGCGAAGAACGGACGCAAGGCCTGGAAGTACGTCTCGCATCGGTGCAACGCTTCTTCGCCCGCCGTTGCGGGCCATGTCGTCTACGAGACGTTCCTGAACGCGCCGCCCTGTAACCGCAAGCCGAGCGGCAAGCTGACCGGGGAGCTGATCGCGTTCACGGTGGGTCACGGGCGGGTCCTGTGGCGCAAGACGATCTACCCGTCGGAGTCGTCGCCCGTTGTGACTGCCGGCTCGGTGTTCGTCGGTGACTGGAGCGGGCGCGTGTACGCGTTCAAGCAGCGGAGCGGCAAGCTGCGGTGGGTGCGCAAGCTGCACGGGCAGGTGAAGAGCGGCGTCTCGGTCGCGGGCGAGCAGCTGTACGTCGGGGACTACTCGGGCCACGTGTACGCGCTCGACATCCGCTCCGGCAAGATCCTCTGGCAGGCGAAGGCGCAGCGCCGCTTCGGTCACGGCGGCAACTTCTACGGCTCACCTGCGGTGGCGTACGGCCGCGTCTACATCGGCGCCACCGACGGCAAGATGTATTCGTTCGGTGCCTCGAGCGGGAAGCTGCGCTGGTCGCAGTCGACGGGTGGTTTCGTCTACGCGTCTCCGGCCGTCTGGCGCGACCGCGTCTTCGCGGGCTCGTACTCTCATCGGTTCTTCGCCTTCGACGCGGCGACCGGCGCGATCCTCTGGCAGTTCAAGGCGAATGGGCCGATCTCCGGTTCGGCCACCGTCGTCGCCGGTCGCGTCTACTTCGCGACCCTGAAGGGAACGACCTACGCGCTCGACGCGACCTCGGGCCGGCCGGTCTGGACGTTCCCCGACGGCAAGTACTCGCCGGTCGTCGCCGATGCCACCCGCCTCTACCTGATCGGCAACGCCCGCCTCTACGGCCTCGACGAGCGGCGCAAGGCGACGCAGCGCAAGCTGAGCGCAGCGACCGCCCTCCGCGTGCTGCGCCGGGCGGGCTTCCGTCACCTGCGGGTGATCGGAACGCGGCCGCTCGCGGTTCGACTCGGCAAGGACGCCAAGCGAGCGCGTCGCAACATCTGCCACATCGCGCTCTACGGCGCGGAGGTGAACGTGAAGCGAGGAGCGGTTGCCCTCGGAGAAGCCTGCGGTAGGGTCAACCCCCGATGACGGCCCCCCGGCGCACTCGCGGGACTGCGGACGACCTCGACGAGCGCGAGGTCGACCTCGGCCGCTGGCGTCGAGCGATCGTCGCCCTCTGGTGGATCCCAGTCGCCGGGCTCGTGCTCGGGGCGATCTTGGGCGTCCTCTTCTCATTCCGCGGCGGCACGGTCTACAAGTCGACCGCACTCATCTCGCTCGGCCAGCCCACCTCGCCGGGCGGTGCGCTCGTGAACGGGTTCGGCACGAACCCACGCGCCGTCTCGCAGATCGTCAGCTCGGCATCGGCGCAGGCACAGGCGGCGAATCGCGCCGACATGCGCCCGGCCGCACTGCGGGGGCACGTCTCGGTGGCGCAGGTCGGGACGGCGACGGGCGCGGGTGCGACGCGCTCGACACCGTTGATCTCGCTCACCGTCACCGGTTCGAAGCCGCTCAACACGACGGCCGCCGCGAACGCGCTGGCCGACCTTGTCGTCGCCAAGACGACCGCTGCCTACGTCGGCGTCAAGATCCGCACCTTCCAGGCGACGCTGAAGAGCGTCAACTCGCAGCTCGACTCGATCAACCGCCGGCTCGCGGTGCTCACGGCTGCGACGAAGGCGGCGAAGAACCTGAACCCCCTCGATCAGCTGGTGATCGTCAGCCAGGAAGACAATGCCGAGGCCCGGCTCGGCAACCTGATCGCCCAGCAGGAGACCCTCCAGCAGCAGCTCGCGTTTGCGACCCAGGTCGAGAGCGCCAAGATCATCGTCCCCGCGCGAGCGGTCAAGGCGTCGGCGCACTCGCGCCGCAGCTCGATGCTCGTCGGCGCGCTGATCGGGCTGCTGCTCGGCGTGATCGTCGCGATCGTCGTCGATCGCCGGTCGAACCCAGCCTGATCAGACAGGTCGCTTTGTCATGCGCTCGACCAGCGGCTGCGCTCCGATGCCCGCAAGCACGAAGAGGGCGGGTAGCGCGACGTAGAGGAACCGCGGATGGAGCGCGGTGATGTAGTAGAGGCTGTAGAAGAGCGCCGTCACGACCACCGTTCCGCTCAGCGCGACGAGCTCGAGCGGCCGGCGGCGTAGTACCCACGCGCCGAGCAGCGGCAGCGGTAACAGGATGACGAGCATCTTCCAGTCGAAGACCGACGAGTCGCGCCACGAGCGCACGACGTAATGCCACGAAAAGAGGCCGTTCGGCGCCTCCTTCGACGGTCGATTGTGGAACGACGAGTAGCCGCGCGACCAGAACACCGCGGCGATCGTCACGAGCCCGATCCCCGCGACTGCGTATGCGAGCGTGCTTCGCCAGGCACGCACGACACAAAGCGCGAGGAAGAGCACGATCGCCACAGTGGCGTTCGAGACTCGCACGGCGGTCGCGAGCGCCATCGCCGCGCCCGCCACTGCTGCCAGGTCGGCGGAGTCGGCTCGGAGGACGATCAATGCCAGTGCGACGGTGACCAGCGCGGTCGAGAGCGGCTCGCTGTAGAGCGCGATGCCGGCATCGACCAGCCACGAGCCGTAAACGCCGTTCCCCGTGCCCTCGATCAGGCGCATCAGGAACGGCCAAACGACGAGCAGCGCGGGTGGAACGAGCGCGAGCCGTCCGGGAATGAGCCGTCTCGCGATAACAGCGGTCGCGATCACGGTGGCGACGTTGGAGGCGATCAGGATCGCCGTCCCGGCGTAGAACGCGCGGTGGTACGAGAGTGCGTGCAGCACCCGGAGCGGGGCGAGCGGGATCGCCCAGACGATCGGCCAGCCGACGGCGCCGGCCCCCGTCGGCCCCATCTCGCGGATGGCCGCGGACGTGACGACGCCGATCATCGTCGCTGCGAGCACGACCGACCACGCTCTCCGGCCCCTTCTCCACAGGTGCCAAGCCCCGTAGCCGCCGGCGGCGACCAGCAACACGAGCACCAGGACGACCGGCTTCGCGACATGTCCCCAGGCGGAGATGAACTCACGCGCTGCCGCGTAGAACCCGTAGGTGTCGCCGGTCGGCGGGCCGTACCGGGAACCCGGCAGCAGGGGCAGGCTGTGCCCGTCCGCCGCCAGCACGACCAGCGCGGGGACGATTCTCAGCACGGCAAGAACGGCCACACTGCGCGTGAACGCGCGGTCGCTCACGCGCGGAACGCTAGCGATGGTCAAAGGCAAGCGCGGCAGTAGCGAGAATACGGGTCAATGCTCGAAGGTCAGTCGATCGCAGTCGTCGTACCGGCGCACAACGAGGAAGACCTGATCACGGCAACCCTGCAGGGGATTCCGAGCTTCGTCGACCGCATCTTCGTGGTCGACGATGCCTCGACTGACGGAACGGCCGAGCGCGCTCGGTCGGTCGACGATCCGCGAATCGAGGTGGTCGTGCATCCGGAGAACCGTGGGGTCGGGGCTGCGATCGTCACGGGATACAAGCGTGCCCTCTCGCACCGCATGGGCGCCACTGCCGTGATGGCCGGAGACAACCAGATGGACCCCGACGAGCTCGAGTTCTTCGCGCTGCCGGTCGTGCGCGACGAGCTCGACTACGCGAAGGCGAACAGGCTCTTCACCGGCAGCGCGTGGAAGCTGATTCCGCGCAATCGCTACGTCGGCAACGCGATCCTGAGCCTCTTCACGAAAGTCGCCTCGGGTTACTGGCACATCGCGGACAGCCAGGCCGGCTACACCGTCATCTCACTACGGATGCTGCAGCTGCTCGACCTCGATCGCGTCTACGTGTCCTACGGCTTCCCGAACGACATGCTCGTCCACCTGAACGTCTGGAACGCGCGCGTGCGTGACTTCCCTTCGCGGCCCATCTACGGCGTCGGCGAGCGCTCGGGCATCAAGATCCGACGAGTCGTGCCGCGCATCTCGTGGCTGCTCTGGAAGGGCTTCTTCTGGCGGATGCGCGAGAAGTACGTGATCCGCGACTTCCATCCGCTCGTCTTCTTCTACTTCCTCGGCTTCGTCATGACAACGATCGGCCTTGCGCTCGGGATCTTCGAGACGGTGCTGCGCTTCGGCGGCAACCCGATCACGCCGGCGACGATCGTGCTCGTCGCACTGCTCCTGATCTCGGGCAGCCAGTTCACGCTCTTCGCGATGTGGTTCGACATGGAGTCGAACAAGGACCTGCGCTGAGGCTGCCCAGTGCGGCTTTGCTGTCTAGCCGACGCCGGTGCTCGGTTGGTTCGAGCCCAACGCGGGAGCTCTTCAGTCCTTGCGCCGGAGCAGCTGTGTCAGCCGCCCACGCCGCACAGGCACTTCCTCAGCCTCGTCCGCGCTGCGGTCGGCCGTGACCTCGGCGAGCAGCAGCGGGTGCACGAGCGCGAGCGGCGTTCCGGTGCCCTCGGGCTGAGGAAGCTCGGACGAGACGAACAGCAGCCCGTTCTGGGCGTACCACCAGTCGACGTCGGGATGCTCCCACCACATCGCCCGTAGGACGTCGGCGCAGCGGTATCCGTGCTCGGCGAAGAGCTCGCTCCAGTACGCCGGCCACTGCAGGTTGTGCCCCGGGCCTCCCGGCTGGCCCGGCACCGCCGCCGAGAAGTAGACGACGTCCGCTGCGCACAGAGTCGCCACGATCGAGCGCGCGGCCGACTGAGCGGCGTAGTGGGCTGCCTCGAGCGAGATCGCGAGGTCGAAGCGCCGCTCGAGTGGCGGCAGCACTTCGAGATCCGCCGGGACGAACCGCTCTTCGCCGATCCGCAGGTCAGCCCGTGCGACGTAGTCACCGTCGATACCAATGACGTCGGAGACACCGTTCTCCACGAAGGCCTGCAACCACGCGCCCGTTCCGCAGCCGACGTCGAGCACGCTCGCCGGTTCGAAGAGCTCGATCAGCGTCGGCACCACGACGCGCGCGGACGCGAGCGCGCGCTCCGCCTGCCAGTGGAAGTAGCTCGGGTCGAAGTACTGGCGGGAGGCTGCATCGATTTGCTCACGTGCCGCAACCGTTTCACATCCAGAGATTTCCTGGCCTTTTGCCGCGTTGCGACTGAGGCGGGAGCGGTCTAGGTTAGACCCGTGACTTCGGCAGCGACGACTGCGCGCGCAACCGACCCGAGAGACGTCGAGGGTGAACGCGCGACGGTCTCCGTTGCGTGCCTCACAGGCGGGCACGATCCGCTGCGGCTGGCAGGCATCCTGCGGCTCTTGCGACCGGTCGTCGACGAGATCGTGGTCGCCCTCGACGACCGCAACGAGAGCTCAGCCCGCGTCCTGGCCGAGGCTGCTGACCGGTTGGTGCTGTTTCCGCACCGGGCGCCTGGCGACCGGCCGATTCCGTGGCTGTTCGGCCTGTGCAGCAGCGACTGGATCTTCAACATCGACGACGACGAGGTGCCGAGCGCCGCATTGCTCGGGGAGTTGCCGTCGCTCCTGCAGCTTCCGGAGCTGACGCACTGCTGGATCGCGCGCCGTTGGCTCTACCCGGATCCGAAGACATTCCTCGCTGAGGCGCCCTGGGACGCCGACTATCAATTGCGGCTGGTGCGTGCGGATCCGCGCTTCCTGCGGTTCTCCGACGAATTTCACCGGCCGGTGATCTGCGAAGGGCCGATGCGGTTCGTCGACGCGCCGCTCTGGCACCTCGATACGGCCATCAATTCCCGTGAGCAGCGCCTCGCAAAGGCCGCGGCTTACGAACGGGCCCGACCCGGGATGCGGGCGGGCGCGTACTCGCACAACACCGGCTATTACGTTCCTGAGCTACGGAGCGACTTGCGGCTCGGCCCCGTGCCCGCGCACGACCGGCTGCTGATCGGTGGAGTGTTGGAGCACACGCCGACGCCCGTTTCCGCTGTCGTGATCGAGCGCGGACGGCGTGAGGAGATCGACGCCGCCTGGCCGGGAGAACCTCATCCTGAGTCCCTCTACGACGCACTGATCGATCTCTCGGGCGCACCAGTACGGCTCGTTGCCGGGGTGCGCCAGACGATCTCCGCACGTGTGACCAACCTTGGCGACACACCCTGGCAGCGTGGTGGCGCGATCACCGTCGGCGTGCGCTGGGAGGGGAGCGGTGAAGGTGTTCGCAGCTCGTTGCCGGCCACAATCGGACCGGGTGAGACCGTCACAATTCCAGTCCACCTGGATCCTCCCGCGGGTTCAGCGATCCGTGAGCTCGAGGTCGATCTCGTGCACGAGCACGTCCGCTGGTTCGGGAAGGCGCAGCGGCTGTCGTTCGAGATCGTCGACCGTCGCCGGATCGCGCTGCTCGGTTCGGACGAAAGACTCGGCGCGGTCTTGCGGGCATTGCTGCTCGTCCCGGACGTCGAGCCCGTGATCCTCGACTGGGACGCGGCGTACCCTCGGCGTTACGACCACGGGCACCTGCGAGGCGTCGGTGCCTACCTTTACGGCATCACCGGGACGGCCCGGATCGCGGCCGTCCTGCGCTCCGCGCGGGTGTTCGCCCGGCCCTCCGGCTACCTCGGGCTCGAAGGTTTCGAGCGACTTCTGATCGTCGACGATGGCCTACGGCCGGGTGCGCCTCCGAGGCGCGAGCGGTTCTACGTGTTCTCGACGGCCGCCGCCGCCCAGCGACTCGGCGTGCCGGTGACGCAGGTGCTCACGGAGGAGACTCCGACCGCACGGTCGCGGGCTCTGAACGCCGTCGCGGGCAGGACGACGTTGGCGGAGCTGCCAACGTTTCTGCGCGAGCAGGCGACGATCCGCCCAGGCCCTTTTCTTGGGGCGCGAACGCGGTACGGTCACCGCAGCGCCTAGACTTCGCGCTGAGCTCATGCAGTGCTCCCCGTGACGACGAAGCGTCCTCGTGGGGACCGCAGCCGCACTCCACGCATCGGACAACGAAGGCGGTGCGCTCTCCGACCTTCGGCACGGACACGTCACGTACCTCATGGCGGCGGGGTGCCGCTGCCGGTGATCGCGCAACGTGTCGGCCACTCGAGCGTCGCCGTCACCGGGGATACAAGACCGCCAGGACGGAAGCACGAGACCGGGGGGATCGGAACAGCCTGCAGTGAGGATCAAAGGATGACTGCCGCCAAAAGCAAGGCGATGTAGAGAACGCCGCCGTGCGGAACGCGTGGCGGGCGGCACGGCGGACAAGGTAACCGACCCGACGACGGCGCCGACTACGATCAGCCTCGGTGAAAATCCGGCTTCTCACCATGTGCCTCCCGCCGTCAGGCGGCGGCGTGCAACGCCCGCTCGAGTTCGCGACCCATCTGCCTGAGCTCGGCATCGAGACCCACGTGTTCGCGCGGAGCGAGTGATGGCCGCCTGGGAGCGCATGCGGCGCACGGCGCGCCTGCGCCATGTTGTTCCGCTCTTCAGCCTCCGGCGGTTCGGCACGGCGGTGAGGCTCGTCGCGCACGGCGACCTCGCCGGCTTCAAGGAACGGGCAGGCTGGCTCGTCAAGGGAGAGCTCGACCGTCGCGAGGCCGAGGCCGTCCGGCGCAAGCCGGTCACCCTCCGGGCCGACCCGTGGCCGGCTGAGCTTCCTCTGGTCAGTGTGGTGGTGGTCTGTTTCAACTACGGCGCCTACGTCGAGGAGGCGATCTCCTCGGTGCTCGCCCAGACCGCAGTCGGGCTCTGCGAGGTACTGGTAGTCGACGGCGGCTCCGACGATCCCGAGACGATCGAGACGATGCGGCGACTCGCGGCCGAGCCGCCGCCGCGCACGACGGTGCTGTTGCGCACCGACGGCCGCCACCTCGTGGGCGACAACCGCAATTACGGGATCGAGCGTGCGCGTGGTCGCTACGTGGCGTGTCTCGATGCGGACGACCTGCTCGACCCGCGCTACCTCGAGATGGCGTTGTATCTGCTCGAGCGCCGCGGCTACGACCTCGTGAGCACGACGACCCAGTGCTTCGGCCTCGCGGACGACTTCTTCGGCTTGAAGCCGAACCCGGACCTCAGTGACATGGTGCGTGACAACTGCGTGACGACCGTCGCTGTCTTCCGGCGCGAGCTCTGGGAGCGAGCGGGCGGCTTCCACGACGCGGGGCTCGGGCGAGTCCTACGTCTACGAGGATTGGCGGCTCTGGCAGCGCATCGCGGCTCTCGGAGCCCGGATCACCAATATCCAGGAACCGTTGTTCCGTTACCGCGTGCACTCGACCGAGAGCCTCAGTCGGCAGGGCGGCGACGTGCCCGAAATGGATGCTCACCGGACGGCGGTAAGAGCGTCCAACGAAGACGTCCTGACCCCCGACGCGCTCGACGAGTCGGCGCGCCGCCGAGCTATGAACATCACGGTGGAAGGTGCCTTCGACAATCTCAAGGTCGTCGAGCCGAGTGCACCGGCCGACGGTCCTGCTCGCACTGCCGTTCATGTTCATCGGCGGCGGCGAACGCCTGCTCAGCGGCATCGCGAAGCATCTTGTGGAGACCGGTTTCAGGATCGTCGTCGTGACGACGATCGCGGCCGATCCGAAGTTCGGGGACTCTTCGCCGTGGTTCGAGGAATCGACGCTGGAGATCTACCGCCTGCCGCTCCTGTTGCGCCGCGGCTACTGGGGCGACTTCCTCGAGTATCTCGTCGAGGTCAAGGAGGTCGATGTGGTGTTGATCGCCGGCAGCGAGTTCACCTACCACCAGCTCCCGGAGCTACGGCGGCGGCATCCGCAGCTCCGAGTTGTCGATCTGCTCTTCAACACCAAGGGACACGTCGAGAACAACCGGCGCTACAGCGACCAGATCGACCTGCACCTCTGCGAAAGCGCGGAGGTCAGGGACTGGCTGGTGGCTCACGGGCAGGACGAAGCGTCGATCCAGGTGATCGAGAGCGGCGTCGACCTCTATCGCGTATCGCCCGGCAGAGCGCCACCGAGGGCTTCCGCTGCGCGTCGGGTTCAGCGGCCGGCTTGCGGAGGAGAAGGCGCCGCTTGCGTTCGTCGATCTGGCCCGGATGCTCCCGGACCCGCGGTTCCAGTTCGCTGATGACGGGTGCGGGGCCGCTCGAGTCTGCGGTGCGCCGTCGCGCGGCCGGACTGGCGGAGGGCTCATTCAGCTTTCTCGGCGTCGTCGACGACATTCGCGCCCACCTGGCGTCGCTCGACGTGCTCGTTCTCCCGTCGACACTCGACGGTCGCCCGGTCGTCGTGCTCGAGGCGCTCGCCCTTGGCGTGCCGGTGATCGCCTCGCGCGTCGGAGGGCTGCCGGCGCTCGTCCATGACGGCGAGACCGGTTTCCTGGTCGAGCCCGGCGACACGCGCGCGATCGCGCAGCACCTCCGTCGCCTCGCGGACGATCCGGAAGAGCTCGAACGGCTGCGGCGTTCGGCCCGCGCTATTTGCCGAGAGCAACCTCGACGCCGCGGTCATGAACGCCGCTTACGAGCAGGCTCTGGCGGCTGCTGGAGGGTCGACGGTAGACGCGAACCACGGTGAAGGAGGCAAGCTCCCCCGGATCGTGACCCGGGCCGGGGTGTTCCGAGGTCGTTCTCGTCCGCTAACGAGCATTGGGTACGCTCTCGCGCTGTGGCAACGTTGACTCGCAGGAGTTCTGGCAGGTAATCACGACTGTGAGGACGCTCACTGTCGTAGCCCCGGTCTACAACGAGGAAGAGGCTGTCACCGCGTTTTACGGCGAGGTAGCAAGACCAACCGAACCAAGTACAGGACATA
>CAVOSR010000012.1:0-404266 GCA_963698925.1 uncultured Actinomycetes bacterium
GTGCGAACGCGCGTCCGCTGCCCCGACCATCGAACAGATCAGCCAATCTCGAGAGCCATTGCGGCTCGTCCGAAAGGAGACCCGCAGAGATGAAGAACCTCTCGCAACGCAGAATCTCCCGCATCGCGCGGGGCGCCCGGGTTGCGCTTTCGACCTCCGTGGTCGTTGCCGGCCTCGCCGCCGCCACCGCCACCGCGGCGTTCGCCAGTCACGGAAACGCACCGCTTCGCTACAAGGCCAACCACAGCGCGCATGACCGTGCTTTGGGTCAATTCAAGAAGCCCAAGCTGCACCGTGGCTTGCTCACCATCGAAGGCACCACGGTGGCCGACAAGATCGCGGTTCGCCTTCAGGCGGGGGACCCAGACGTTCTCCTCGTCGACGTCGGTGATGACGGCGCGGCCGACTTCAGCTTCGACCGCAACAGACTCCGCGCGATCGTGATCGATGCCGAGGCGGGCGACGACTTCGTACGCATCGACGAGAGCAACGGCGCCTTCACGAATGTCATCCCGACGGTCGTTGACGGTGGCGATGGGAACGACACGATCGACGGTGGCTCCGGTGTCGAGACGCTGGTCGGCGGCGATGGGAACGACACGATCGACGGCAACGGCGGCAACGATCAGGCTGCGCTCGGCGCAGGCGATGACACCTTCGTTTGGGATCCGGGCGACGGCAGCGACACGATCGAGGGTCAGGACGGCACCGACACGATGGTGTTCAATGGCGCCGCCGCCGCCGAGCAGGTCGACCTGTCGGCGACCGGTAACCGGCTCCGGTTCTTCCGCACTCAGGGAAACATCACGATGGACACGCAGGGCGTCGAGCGAGCCGACTTCAACGCGCTCGGCGGCGCGGACACGGTCACGGTGAACGACCTGTCCGGCACCGACGTCCAGAACGTCAACGTCGATCTCGCCGGCAGCTTCGGCGTTGTCACCGGGGACGGAGCGGTCGACACGGTCACGGTCAACGGCACCGAGCTCGACGACACCATCACCGCTGCCGGAGACGCATCCGGTGTTGTCGTGACCGGCCTGCAGGCACGCGTCGCGATCACCCACCAGGAGCCCACAGACCAGCTGACGCTTGACGGCCTCGGCGGCAGCGACACGATCTCGGCTACCGGCCTCGCGAACCAGGCGATCACCGACAGCCTCGACGGTGGCGCCGGGAAAGACGGGATCGCCGGCGGTCCAGGCAACGAGCTGCTGCTCGGCGGGGACGGCAACGACTCGATCGACGGGAACGGCGGCGCCGACACGGCCCAGCTCGGGTCCGGCGACGACACCTTCGTCTGGGATCCCGGCGACGGCAGCGACACGATCGAGGGCCACGCCGGCACCGACACGCTGAGGTTCAACGGGGCCGCCGCAGCGGAGACGGTCGACCTGTCCGCGAACGGGAACCACCTCCGCTTCTTCCGCAACCCGGGCAACATCACGATGGACACCCACGGCGTCGAGCGGGTCGACTTCAACGCGCTCGGCGGCGCCGACGTCGTCACGGTGCACGACCTGTCCGGGACGGACGTCCAGAACGTGAACGTCGATCTCGCCGTCAGCTTCTTCGGCACAGCCGGTGACAGAGTCCCCGCTCAGGTCGTCGTCGAGGGCACCAACGGCAACGACAACGTCACCGTCAACGGCGACGCCGACGGTGTGAAGGTGAGCGGTCTCGCAGCGACGGTCGAGCTCCTCGACACGGAGGCCGCCGACCGGCTCGACGTCAACACACTCGCAGGCACGGACGCGGTCGACTCCGCCGGTCTGGCGGCGGGCACGCTCCAGCTGTTCGTCAACGGCGTCCCGCGGCCGTAGGCCGCCTGCGCGACCAGGTCTCAACGTGGCAGTCGCAACACAAGAGCACGAGACGGCGGGCCTCGCATGGCCCGCCGTCTCACCCGATCCGGAAGGGTGCATGACGTTGCCGGGGAGTGGGCGATGAGCGCTGCCCAGATCGCGTCTCTGGCGCTCGCGGGCGTTGCCGCCGGTGCGATCAACACCGTAGTCGGCAGCGGGACGCTGATCACGTTCCCGGTGCTGCTCGCTTTTGGCTACGCGCCCGTCACCGCGAACGTCGCGAACACGATCGGCCTCGCGCCGGGCTCGGCCTCAGGAGCTTGGGGCTATCGGAGGCTGCTGGCCGGCCAGCGCGGAGCGGCTATCTCGCTGGGTGTGAGTTCAGCGCTCGGCGGCGCGATCGGCGCCGTGTTGCTGCTCGTGCTCCCCGCGTCGTCGTTCGCGGAAATCGTGCCGGGTTTCATCACCCTCGCGCTTATCCTGACCGTCCTGCAGCCGCGGCTCGGTGCGCGGTTCACGAAGCACGAAGGCGGGATCGGGTCTCGGCGCCGCGCCGTGGCGCTGGTCGCGGTTTTCGCGAGTGCGGTCTACGGCGGCTACTTCGGTGCGGGCCAGGGGATCATTCTGATCGCGATCCTCGCCGTCCTGCTCGCGCAGGACCTGCAACGCGCGAACGCGCTGAAGACAGTCCTGACCGGCTCCGTGAATGGCGTCGCCGGGGTGTACTTCCTGCTCGCCGCGCACGTCGAGTGGGGCCCGGCCGCGACAATTGCAGTTGCCTCGATCGTCGGCGCTCAGTTCGGGGCACGCTTCGCGAAGCGCTTGAAACCGACCACGCTCCGCGCGATCATCGTCGGCGTGGGCATCCTCGCGGTCGTCGATCTGCTCGCCGGCTGAGCCCCCCGGGCTGAGCGGGCGGTTACCAGGCAGGACTGCGGCTCATGCGCACGCGCCGCTCCAAGCAACACGAAACGATCCTGAGCAGGTCTTTCCGGATGGGCCGGGCAGGTCTCGAACCTGCGACCTTGGGATTAAAAGTCCCCTGCTCTACCAGCTGAGCTACCGGCCCCTTTGCTGCTCGAGGGGAGTACCCTTGAGCACGTGGGCAAAGGGTACGCGGAAGGGAGCGCGGTCGAGGAACGTCTCGCGGCCCTGGAGCGCGGCGACGATCTCCTCGCGCAACTGGACTCCGGGCGAGCGGCCGTCTACGGCTCGACCGAGGCCGAGCCGGAGCAGCACTTCATCGGCTGGCTCGACGACGTCGACCCGGATGCCCTCTTCGCCTCGGATGAGGCATGGGGCATCCAGGTCGTCCGCCGTCGCGTCAAGCGCTAGCGCGACTCGACGCTGACGAAGTTGAAGTCCTTGTCGACGTACACCGTCACCGGCGAGCCGTCGGCCTTTGTCATGTGCGCCTCGTAGGCCGCCACGCCGTCCGCGTCCGTCTCGACACGGATCACCGTGCCGCCGGAGACCTTCGCCTTCGCGATCGCAGTGACCTTCGCGAGCGCGTCACCGGTGAGCGGCGTCTCGTCGCTGCGCTGATGTCCCCACGGGGCCTGCGCATCCGCGCCGGGCGGCGCCGGGTTCGTCGGCGTCGTGTCGCTACCGCTGGCGGCGCTTGCGATCCCATAGCTCCCGACGCCGAGGCCGACCGCGATTGCAGCTGCCGCGGCGAAGCGGACGAGGCCGTTGGGGCGCTTCGGCGATTCCTGGTGCGTGTCCATTGCTGGACTCCTTCCCGTCGAGTGGTGTCGACCTCCACCATCACGCCCCGACCTTGGAGCCCACCGAGCGCGGACTAAGCGATCGCTATGAGCTGCGCTCCCACTCGTCGAGCAACCGCTCGAGGTGGCGCCGCTGTGCATCGGTGAAGGGCATCCGCACGACGAGCCGGCGCGCCTCGGCGGGGTCGTCGTGTGCGATCGCCGCCTCGAGCCGCTCGCGCTCGGGCGCAGGCTCGCGCAGCTGACGGCGCAGCCAGCGCCTCAACGAGACGGCGGCGGCGGTCGTGCTCACAGCCGTTTCGTCCAGATGCCGTACCGCTGGTCAGTGACGAAGCCAACGCGCTCGTACAGCTGAGGCGCTCCGGTCGGGTTCGTCGAGTCGACCTTCAACCCGACGCTCGTCGCGCCCTGCCCCGCATACGTGCGGAACGCGTGGTGCAGGAGCGCCCTGCCGAGCCCGTGGCCGCGCTCGCTCTCACGAACGACGATGTCCTTCACCCAGCCGCGGCCCTCGTGCACCTTCCAGTGCAGCGCGCACGCCACGAGCCGGTCGTCGCGCTCCACCAAGAACCAGACCGACGGGTCGAACTCGTCGTGGTCGGTCATGAACGTCAGCCACGAGTCGTGGTCGCGCGCGACATGGTCCTGGTCCCAGCCGGCGTACGCCTCGTCGAGGAGTGCGTGCACGGGAGCGCCGTCCGGGTCGGTGTACGTGCGCACCGTGACGCCCGCGGGCCACGTCGCGACCGGCAGCTCGCCGTCGAGCGGCCGCCACATGCGCAGGATCTCGCGGTTGAGCTCGAAGCCGCTCCGCTCGGCCAGCGCCCAGAGCGGCGCGTCCTCGCGAACCGCCGTCAGCGCGACGTGGTCGAACCCGCGCTCCCGCGCCCGGGCCAGCACGCGCTCGAGCAACCGGTCGGCAACTTCCGACTCGCCGACTGCGATCGTCGGCTCCTGGGTCGAATCCAGTGAGGCGTAGCCCACCAGAGTGCCGTCGGACTCGGCGACCCAGCCGCGGTCGAAGCCGGGTAGCTCCCAGCGCTGGCGGACGTGCGCGGCCTGCACCTCCGAGATCCCGAAGACGGCGCGGCTGCGCGCGTCCAGCAGATCGACCACGGCGTCGAAGTCGTCCCACGTCGCGTCGCGAATCTCGGTCACGTGGCAACGGTACCCTCCTGCCCAGGCCCCCATCGTCTAGTGGCCTAGGACACCGGCCTTTCACGCCGGCGACACGGGTTCGAATCCCGTTGGGGGTATTCGGTGGCAGGTCGCAACCGGATGTTGCGGTGAACCGCGTGGTTGAGCCGAGCCACAGCCTGCACGCGTTGCGAGCCGTGCAGTGCAGTCGAACCGGTGCGGTCCTTGGATTCGCCCAGTGCCCCTACGATTTCCCGCCATCCGCACCTTCGCTCCCCTCAGACGCCCCGGCTGTGGGGGGCGACGGGTAGGCGATGTACCACGGGGCCGGGGACTAACAACGCGCGACCAGTGGTGACGTCGAGACGAATCGGATGACGATTCACGCCATCGAGGGAGCCGTACCTCGCACGGGGTTGCCGTCCGAGCACTCATCCCAACCGGATGATGAGAAGCGTCGGACGCTCGCGGAGACTGAGCGCGCGCGGGACCTCTCCGACGTTGGCCCTGCCTCGATCCGCTAGCTCCCGAGAGGAGTCCGGCCCATGCCAATCGTCGAGTACAAGGAAGGGGAACGGTTCCCCGGCGTCGTCGGCCGAACAGCCGACGAGTCCAGTCCCGCATGGCGGGCCATTCGGCGCGCGAAGCAGGGTTCGCCGAACGTGCTCTTCGTGGTCATGGATGACACAGGTTTCGGCCAGCTGGGTTGCTACGGCAGCCCCATTGACACGCCCAACTTCGACCGACTGGCAGACGGTGGCCTGCGTTACACGAACATGCACACGACCGCGCTGTGCTCGCCGAGTCGGTCGTGCATCGTCACCGGCCGCAACCACCACAGCAACGGGATGGCATGCATCACTGAGCTCGCCACAGGATTCCCCGGGTACGACGGCGTGATGCCCTTCGAGAACGGAATGCTGTCCGAGACGCTGGTCGAGCACGGTTACAACACGTTCATGGTCGGCAAGTGGCACCTGACGCCCTCGAACGAAGAAACCGCGGCCGGGCCGTACACACGCTGGCCGCTAGGGCGCGGGTTCGAGCGCTTCTACGGGTTCCTCGGCGGCGATACGAGCCAGTGGTATCCGGACCTCGTTTACGACAACCACCAGGTCGAGCCTCCGCGGACGCCGGAGGACGGGTACCACCTGAGCGTCGACCTCGTCGATAAGGCAATCGGCTTCATCTCAGATAGCAGGCAAGTCGATCCGGACAAGCCGTTCTATCTCCACCTGTGCTTCGGCGCGACACATGCACCCCATCATGTTCCGAAGGAATGGGCGGATAAGTACGCCGGCGCGTTCGACGAGGGCTGGGATGCCTACCGGGAGGGCGTGTTCGCGCGTCAGAAGGAGCTCGGGATCGTCCCGGCTGACGCCGAGCTGTCGCGCCATGATCCTGACGTTCCCGACTGGGCTGCGCTCCCGGCGGATGCACGCAAGCTGTACAGCCGGATGATGGAAGTGTTCGCAGGGTTCCTGAGCCACACCGACGATCAGCTCGGGCGCCTGCTCGATTTCCTGGATGAGGAGGGACAGCTCGAGAACACGATCGTGATGGTCATCTCCGACAACGGTGCTAGTGCAGAGGGGGGACCCACCGGTACGACGAACGAGGCCCAGTTCTTCAACAACGTGCAGTCGTCGCTCGAGGACAGCATGAACGTGATCGACGAGATCGGCGGCCCGAAGCACTTCAACCACTATCCCTGGGGCTGGACGTGGGCAGGCAACACGCCGTTCCGCCGCTGGAAGCGTGAGACCTACCGCGGCGGCGTCAGCGATCCGTTCATCGTGCACTGGCCGCAGAGCATCAAGGCGAAGGGCGAGGTGCGCACGCAATATGCACACGCGATCGACATGGTCCCGACAGTGCTCGACGCGCTTGGCATCGAAGCGCCGATGGCGATCAGAGGTATCAGCCAGGCACCGATTCACGGCGTGAGCCTCGCTCACACCTTCGCCGACTCGACAGCCACGAGTGGAAGGAGCACCCAGTACTTCGAGATGCTCGGCCACCGTTCGATCTACAAGGACGGCTGGCGGGCGGTCTGCCCGTGGCCCGGACCATCGTTCACCGAGGCGGGCATGCCGTTCGGCCAGCCGATCTCTGCCCAGACCCTGACCAGTCTGGACACAACAGGCTGGGAGCTTTACCACGTCGCCGAGGACTTCGCGGAGAACCACAACCTCGCTGCCGAGAACCCGGAGAAGCTGACCGAGCTGATCGGGACCTGGTACGTCGAGGCCGGCAAGTACAACGTCATGCCCATCGACGGCAGCGGCCTCGCCAGGTTGATCGGGGAGAAGCCGCTCATCGCGGCGCCGCGCAATCAGTACGTCTATCGCTCGGGAACGCAATCGGTTCCCTTCTTCGCCGGGCCGAGGGTCCTGAACCGGCCGCACAGCATTACGGCGGACGTCGACATCCCGGAAGGTGGAGCCGAGGGCGTCCTGCTCAGTCAAGGCAGCTCCGCCGGCGGCTATTCGTTCTACATCCAGGGTGGGAAGCTCCACTACGTCCACAACTACCTCAATCGCGGCATGTACAGCGTCCATTCCGACAACGAGTTGTCACCGGGAAAGCATCGGCTTCGTTTCGAGTTCGAGCCGACCGGTGAGCCCGACATGGCCGCCGGCAAGGGAGCAGCGGGGAGACTCCAGCTGTACATCGACGGCGAGCTCGCCGGGAACGCCGAGGCGCCGGTCACGGTGCCATTTGCGATCAACCCCGGCGCACTGGCATGCGGTTCCAATCCCGGCTCCGCTGTCACGCCCGATTACACCTCGCCGTTCACCTTCAGCGGAACGATCGACCAGGTGACAGTCGACATCAGCGGTGAGTTGATCACCGACGACGAAGCGGAGCTCCGCGTCGCCCTCGGGCGCCAGTAGAAGCCGGACGAGCGGCGGACTCACCCCCGCCGCCTGCCCGCGGTTACCACACCGGAGCTGCAACACACACACGCACAACTCCGGTGACAACCGGAAGCGCTGATGTGCGCGTAGCCGGCGGCGGTAGAGATTCGGTCAAGTGCGGCGCAGATTGAAACGACGCCGACGCCCACCAGAGTGACGTCAAGGCAACTTCGGTTCCTCCTCCAGCGCAGCCTTGATCCGCGCGAGCCGTTTATCCCAGATCCGCTGGCCGATCATCCCGGCAAGCGGCGGCATCAGCTTCAGCGGACCGACCGGATTGGGTTCGAGTCGCGCGGTTAGCTTGGTGCCGCCTTCCACTGACTCGAAGAGCAAGTCTCCGGTTGGCTTCGCAGGACCAACGTCTCCTTCGATTTCGATCCGACGCTGCGGCTCAAGTGCGACGAAGCGCATCGTTGTCTCGCGCCCCTTTTTGTGGTGGAAGCGAAAAAGCGTTCCGGCCTGAGTCGGCCCGGGCGGCTCCTTATCCACTGACTCGGTGTCCGGGTCCGTCGCGTTCTTGTCCAGCTCGAGAAAGTGGCGATAGACGTCCTCGACCGGTCGCGCGATGGTCACGCTTGACTCGACCTTGCCCACATCAGCCTCCTGCCGGCATCCCGACCGAATGGTAGACCGCGACGCTCCTCGTTGACCAGGTTCTTAGCCGAGCCGACTTCGACTCCGGGCAGGCCACGCCGGCCGACGTCACCGACCAGCGGCAGTCGGTCGGTGTGGTGACGCGCATGGCCGGATTACGCAGGCTCGGGGGTGATCTGGGCGTCCGTGGCCTCGACGAGGTCGGCGGGTGCGTTCTGGCGTCGCGAGAATGCAAGGGTCGGCAGGGCGACCGCGGAGATCACGGCGCCGATCACGTACGACGTCCCGTACCCCCAGAGGTCGGCGGCCCGCCCGAGCACGGGCTGCGTCCAGACCCCGCCGGTCGAGCTCATCATCGAGTCGAAGGAAAGGATCGTCGCGCGCTGCTGCGACGGAATCAGCCCATTGAGGTAGGTCTGACGGATCGGCATGGAGGCCGCGAACAGCAGGCCCCAGACGACGATCAGGATGACGGCGACCCAGAAGCTCGCGACGAGGCCGATCAGGACGAGCGTCAGCGAGCTGAGCGCTGCGGTCGCGATCAGCGCGGAGGTGCGCCGGCGGAAGCGCCGCCGGATCCACGGGGCCGCCAGCCCGCCGAGGATCTGCGCACCGGCGACGATCGCCGCCACGAGGCCGGCGATCTGGTACGCGTGCGGGTCGCCCCAGAGCTCGAGCAGGTAGGGCTGCAGCGCGTAGAAGACGTAGATCCCGACGCCGCCCGTGAACAGCGACTCGACCATCAGCCACTTGACCGCGGGAACCCGCCACCCGTAGTCGATCGAGGCTCCGGCGATCCTGCGCATCTCGGCGAGCGGCCGGCCCCCCGGCTCGGGCGTGAAGCCGATGTCTCGCATCACGCGGAAGGCGACGACGAACATCACGACCAGGATCACGCCGCGGAGCACGAACGGTACGCCGAGGCTCCACTGCGCGGCGATGAGCCCGCCCGCCACCGAACCGACGAGCATCGCGACTCCCGTGACGATCTGCCCCCGCGCGAAGACGGCCTCCAGCTCGCCGGTGAAGCCGGTCGCCGCGAGGGCGTCGACGAGCCAGGCCTCAACCGCGCCCGAGAAGAACGTGAACCCGAGCCCGATCAGGATCGAGACGATTGCCCACTGCCAAAAGGGAGCCTCCAGCCGCCAAAGCAGGACGTAGAGCAGCGTCGAGAACGCAAGCGTCAGCGTCCCGAGGAGATACGAGGCGCGACGCCCGACGGTGTCGGCGACGATCCCAGTTGGGACCTCGAACAGGACCATGCCGGCCGTGAAGAACGCGTTGGCAGCGAACGCCTCGAAGTTCGAAAGCCCGGCGTCGAGCAGGAAGATCGTGTTGATTCCCCAAATCAACGACGCGGCCAGCGTGTTCCCGAGGAGCAGCACGAAGTACGTGCGCTGGATCTGGCCCGGACTCGGCATCGACCCAGTTCACCTTACGGACCCTTTGGGTCCCGCGGCACCGCGCCAGTCGAGCCGGCCGGATTGCCGGTCGACACAGTCGTGAGAGGGGCGGTGACGAGAATCTTGAGCGCGTAGGCCGTTGCGTCTGCTTCGCTGAGCGCTCGTCCGGCGGCCTCTGTGAGGGTGCCGCGGCGCGGCGACGGCGAGCACGATGTTGCGGGTCGTAATGCCACCTCACGTGGTCGAGTACTCGGCGTGCGACCTGAAGCTCGTGGTGGGCGAGCGAGTCGATACCGGAGGCTTTGAGAGTGGCTGTTTCGAAGACGCCGACGTGCCGGGCGCATCGAGGGTAAGTGGCACGCGCCTCGTGGCGACGAGACCACCACCCAGCAGGGCTCCAGCAATCCTCCAGCGGCGGCGCCTGATCCTCCGACTGTCAATCATCGGAGGAGGCGGTAGGACATGCGGAAGGTATTCGGTTTGGTGGCTATGGCTCTCGCGGCGGCGGCACTCGCCTCGACCGCGCAGGCCGTCAGCGATTCAGGTGCGCGGCGTTCAGTCGGCGGAGCAGGGCGACGGGTCGTATCTGATGAGCGGGAGCCTGATCGGCGTCTGGTGGACGACCGTCGTTCTACGTGAGCGGGTTCGAAGTCTCCGGGGGAGTCCAGGGAGGCGGAACGGAGACGTTCGTCGGTTGCCTCGACGCGAACGCGAACGGCACGTGCGACACCGGCGATCTCGCCGGGACGATCGACTTCGAGTTCACGTTCACGGCGAAGTACGACCCGTCGTTCACGACGGAGCTGCACGGCCGGTGCCACCACCCGATCGTCGGCGGCACGGGCGACTTCGCCGGCGTGACGGGTGTCCTCGACTTCAAGGACGATCCGGTGACGGGCTGCGCGTACTACCGCGGCCACCTCGATCTGCCCTGAGCCAGAGCGGGGCGAGGCAGCGGCGCGCCGTTGCCTCGCCCCGTCCGATCGTGCAGGCTGACTCGCGAGGAGGAGACCGAATGGCGGTGGAAGGCGCGGCACCGGCGGACGTCATCGCCGGGTATCGGATCGAAGGAGCGGATCGGCCGCGGCGGCATGGGCGACGTCTACCGTGCGCTCGACGTCGCGCTCGCCCGTCCGGTCGCGCTGAAGCTGCTCCGGCTCGAGCTCATGCGCCGACGAGCGGTTCCGAGAGCGGATGCTCCGCGAATCGCGGCTCGCCGCCGCGCTCGACCACCCGAATGTGATCCCGATCTACGAGGCGGGCGAGGCGGACGGCCGCCTTTTCATCGCGATGCGCTTCGTCGACGGTCGCCGACCTGCGGACGCTGCTCCGTCGCGAGGGCCGGCTCGAATCCGACGCGCGCGGTTCGGATCGCAGCTCAGGTGGCGGACGCCCTCGACGCTGCGCACGAACGCGGACTCGTCCATCGCGACGTGAAGGCGAGCAACGTGCTCGTCGACCAGCCCGGGCAGCGCGAGCACTGTTACCTCGCTGACTTCGGGCTGACGCAGAGCGCGTCGGACACTGGGCCGACGGACGGCCAGTTCATGGGCACCGTCGACTACGTCGCGCCGGAGCAGATCCGCGGCGACGACCTCGACGGCCGCGCCGATCAGTACGCGCTCGGCTGCCTCCTGTTCGAGCTGCTGACCGGAACGCTGCCGTTCACGCCCGGCTCGGAGGTGGCGACCGTGTTCGCGCACCTGCAGGAGCCGCCGCCGCGCGCGAGCTGCGCGGAACGTCCGGATCTGCCGGCCGGCAGTCGACGTGCGTGCTGCAGCGGGCGCTCGCGAAGGATCCGGCGGAGCGCTACGACGGCTGCCGCGTCTTCGTCGACGCCGCAGCGGCGGCGCTCGGCGTCGCCGCCCGCGCAGCGTCCGGCGAGGCGGCTCCAGCGCGCTGCTGCGTCATGGCCGGGCTGCTGGCGTCGCCGCGACCGTGGCGATCGCGGTCGGCGCTCCTGACGCGCGGCGGCCGGCCGGCCGCGGCGGACGGATCACTTGTCCGGATCGACCCGACAGCTGCGCGACGTGACGGCGCGAGCCGCGGTTCCCGGGTCGCCGGACGCGGTCGCGGTCGCCGGCGGCAACGTCTGGGTGGCCGACGTCCGCACCCAGGCGCTCTGGCGGTTCAACCCGCGGACCGGCACGTTCACGCGCGTCGTCACGTCGGGCGAGCCGCGTTCCTCGCGGTGCTCGGCGGGAAGGTGTACGTCGCCTCCGACGGGCCGAATGCGTTCTCGGGCACCGTCGTCCGGTACGACGCCGCGACGGGGCATCGCGAGGGCGGCGTCGAGGTCCAGGCATGCACGATCGCCTCGGGCGAGGGCGTCGTCTGGGTCGCCGGCTGTCCGTTCGTCGACCGTCTCAGCACCGACGACGGACCGCTCCGTCGCATCCGGCACGTCTTCATCCCGTATCCGTCACCCGCTGACGGCGGAGAACGACCGCGTCCAGTTCCGCGCACTCGCACTCGGCGGCGGTTCGCTCTGGGTGCTCGGCGACGCGCTCGACCGGCGGCTGTGGCAGCTCGACCCGCGCACGCGGCGCGATCCGGAGCACGACGCGCCTCGACTTCCCGCCGCGGTCGCTCGTCTACGCCGCGGGACGCGTCTGGATCACCGACCCTCTCGACGACCGCGTCGTCGCCCTCGACGCGCGAACGCATGCCGTCACTGCCCGCATCCGACGTCTGCCGCGGCGCCGCCGGAATCGCCGCGACGCGCGGCTCGCTCTGGGTCGCCTGCTCCCTCGACGGTGCCGTCGACCGCATCGGCGTCGAGCGGCGCAGCGCGTCCTGGAGACCGTGCGCGTTCCGGGGCGGCCGCTCGAGGTCGCGAGCCGGCGCACGACGCCGTCTGGGTGACGTCCGATGCGGCGTAGAGCCGTCGCTCGTCGCGGCCGCGGCGCCGTCGTCGCCGTGGCGCGGCAGCGGCGGTCCTCGCCGCGGTCGGTCGCGGCACGGCGCGCGCCGCTGCGCGTCGCGCGTGCATCGTCGACTGCTTCGGCTTCTTCCGCGGTTACCAGGACCTCGAGCTCGCCGGCGCGGAGCTGCCGTTCCTCGACCGCGGCGCGCACCTCCGGTCGGCCGACCCGGCCGACGGCGTCACCGAGGCGGACTCTCGGCGACGGCCGACGCGCACGGCTGCTGATCGGATGCGACGAGGGCGGCGAGTTCACGACGCTGATCGCGAGACGCGGCGACTCGTCGAGGAGGAGCACGCCGACGTCGTCGTCGGCGGTACGTGGCCCGGAGACGGCATCGTGCTCGGGCAGATCGCGCGACGCTATCCCGAGGTCGCGTTCGTCGCCGCGACGTCGGGCCCGCAGCGAGGTGACGCTGCAGCGGCCGAGCGCCGAACCTGTTCCGCGTCCGGCCGAGCTTCGCGCAGCAGGCGGCCGGGCTCGGCTTCTACGCGTATCGCAGGCTCGGGTGGCGCCGCGCGGCCGTCCTCGTCGAGGACGACGAGGAGGGCTGGGACGAGTCGGCGGCGTTCACCGCCGAGTTCTGCGCCGTCGGCGGCACGTGTCGACCGCAGCCTGGCGTTCCCGCTCGACGCTAACGCCGACGGCCGCCCGGCGATCTCGCGCGTCGCGTCGACGGCGTCGCCGTCTTCGTCGGCCGGCGTCACGGATCCGGCCGTGCTGTTGCCGACGCTCCGCGACGCGTTCGGCGCGCGCCGGCTGATCGTCGGGCTCGGGATCTCGTCCGATCCACGCGCCGGCGCGGCTGCTGCGCGGGCGTCGTCTCGCCCGGCGCGTCGCGTGCCGCCGCCCGCGATCCAGGTCGTTCGGCGCAGCGGCTGCGCGCGGCCTTCCCCGGGCTGCCGGCATCCGCCGCCGCAGTCGGGCTTCACGAGTCGACTTCGACACGAGCGTCGAGGCGGTGCTCCAGGGCGCCGCTCGCGGCGGCGACCTGCGGACGTCGCTCGCGCGCCTGAACCTCCGTCTGCCGGACGGGCTCGCTGCGAGATCGACCGCGACGGTCAGGCCGTCGTGCCGCGTGACGCTCGTCCGGCACACCTCGGGCGGTCAGCAGGCTGCTCGCGCGCCTCGCGACGGTGCCGCCGCTGCTCGGCGGCCTGCTCTCGCGCTCGGAGATCGCTCGGCCGCGTGCCGCCCGCCGTGTCGCCGCGCCGCGACGCCGGCCTATGCGCGTTCGCTCGTCAGCCGGCGGTGACCGTCCAGGTGAACCGCGTCGCGGACCGCGCAGGTGCGAGCGCGCCCGGTCGCAGGCCGCGGTGCACGAGCAGCGTCGGCCGCTCGCTCTGGGCGGCGAGCGCTGAGCGAACACGGACCGAGTCCCTCTCGTCGCCAGCGTTCGGTCAGCCCGACGACGACGACACCGGCAGTCGCGCGTCGCCTCGATCAGCGCGTCGCCGGTCGGGTCGACCAGCACCGGCTCTGCCGTCGACGCCCGAGCGTCCGCTGGACGGCGAGCGATGCGTTCCCGAGCAGCATGCTCGCATCGCGTGCGCCGTCGACGGCGGCGGCGCCGACGACCTGGAGCGTCGACCCGGTACCGCGGGCGAGCCAGCCGCCGAGCTCGATCGCTGCCCAGTCGTGCTCGGCGCCGGTGAACGGGACGACGACGGCGCCGTCGCGAAGCTCGCCGCCAACCAGTATCGCGACGTCGCACGGTGCGTCGTCGAGCAGCGCGATCAGCCGCGCGTCCTCGAGCGTGCGCTCGGGCGCGGCGACGAGCACGAGATCCGCATGCTGCTCGTCGGCGACTCGCGCAATGTCGGCGCCCGGCGTCAGCGACGTGAACGCCGCCGCCCGCACGAAGATGCCGGCCGCGGCGAGACTCGTTCCGGCGCACGCTCGAGGTCGCGCGCCGCGTCACCGAGGTCCGCGGCGCTCGGCGACGGTGAGGGCAACGACGACCTCCGCCGCAGCGTCGCGGGCGAGCGGCGCTGTCGCCGCCAGCAGCTCGTCGACGGCCTCGACGTCGAATGCGCCGACGACGATCGTCGGGCCGTGCGGCCGGGCGCTCGACACTGCCTGGACTCGGCGAGTGCACGGGTCCTGGCTGCAGGATCGCCCGCTCGAGCTCGCGAAGCTCCTCGCCCGGCTCGATCCCGAGCTCGGCGACGAGCAGGTCGCGCCCCTCGCGATAGACCTGGAGCGCCTCCACCTGCCGGCCGCAGCGCGTAGAGCGCGCGCATCAGCAGCGCGCGCGGGCGCTCGCGCAGCGGGTGCTCGCTGGACGAGCGATGCCGCCTCGGCCGACGGCCTCGTCCTCGCACGACCGCAGGCGAGCTCCGCCTCGAGGAGGCGCTGGCGGGCGAGCAGTCCGGAGCTCCTCGAGCCGCGCGACAAACGGCTGGAGGACGTGCTCGTCCGACGAGGTCGCCGAGCGCCGGCCCGCGCCAGAGGCGAGCGCGGCGCGGAACGCTCCGCGCGCCTCGTCGAGCGCGTCCGTCCTCGAGTGCGCGCGCGCCGATGTCGGTACAGCCGCTCGAACTCGAGCAGGTCGAGCGACTCGACCCGGATGCGGTAGCCGGCGCCCTCGGTCTCGATCGCGGCCCGCCCGAGCGTCTTGCGCAGATTCGAGACGTAGCCCTGGACGAGATTCGTCGCGGTCGCGGGCGGATCGTCGGGCCACACCTCGTCGACGATCCGCGTCGCCGGCACGACGGTGTTCGGGCGGACGAGGAGGCAGACGAGCACGGCCCGCTGCCGCGCGCCGCCGAGCGGGACGCGCCGGCCGTCGACGCGTGCCTCGAGCGGGCCGAGGATCGCGTACTCGACCGAAGGCCCCGATCGCATGTGTTCAGTATCCGTGTTCGACGACCGCTCGACTAATTCGCGCGAGCTGAGCAAGGCAAGTCCGTGTCGTTCCTCAACGCGGCTCGGATCGACGTCGTGCCGGCAGCTCGCGTCCCCGCCCTGGCTCGCGACGTTCAGATGTCGTCTCCGGTTGGCGTTCAAGATGCTCGTCGCTCGCGAAGTCTCAGCTGCATCGGCTCACCTCGAGCAACCTCAACACGTCGGCTTCACTCCGCCGCCGGGCTCGCGTTCGGTGCCGATTGATCAGCTGCGGTGGACCAGGTCGAGCGGCGCCGCGACAGGCAGCGGGTCGTCGGCTAGAGCGGCGATCTCACCGCTGACTGCCCGTTCGGCTTCGAGCTGGGCGGCGACAGCAACGCCGTAGAAGATGGCGAGCGCAGAGAGGTAGCCCCAGAGGAGGAGAGCGACGACGCCCGCCAGCGATCCATAGGTCTGCGGGAACGTTGACGCGAGCCGAAATCCGAGCGCGAGCAGGACCGTCGCCGCAATCCAGAGAATGACGCCGGTGAGCGCGCCGAAGGTGAGCCAGGCGTGGCCCGGCTGGTGGCGGTTGGGGCTGAAGCGCAGAAGCAGCCCAAGCGCAGCGACGATGAGAGCGAGTGCCAGCAGCCAGCGGCCGTAGATCCAGACCGTGCCGAGGGTTCCTGTCGTTGGCGCGTCAGGGTCGGGCGCGAAGCCGATGAACAGCAATGCGACAGCAAACAGCGGGCCAACGGTCAAGGCGAGGTAGAGCGCCCGCTTGTATTTGGCGGCGGCCGGTCTGTCGCGCTCGACGCCGTAGATTCTGTTCAGGCCACGCTCAACCTGACCCATCGCAAAAGTTGCGGTCACGACCAAACCCGCAACCGCCATCAGCAGCGGAACGAACTGGTGCCGCTCATGCAGTCTCCGTGCCTGCTCCACGGTCTCGGTGAGCAGCGACCCCGCTGGCCCGGGGACAGCACCGCTGATGTTGTCTGCCACCGCCGTCGTCAAACCCACGCTCGCCGATGACGCCGCGACGCCGAGCAAAACGATCAAGGCCTGCACGAGGCAGAGCGAGACCATGAACGCGAGCGAACGCGCGTGGCTCGTCCCATCCGCTGCGCGCAGACGCACGAACGCATCCTTCAGCAGCTTCTTCTTCCCGACGTCCGCCAGCGTTTCCCTTGCATCGTCGCCGTCAAGACCGAACGTCTCCGGCACCCGAATCGCGCTGCTCACAGCGCGCTCGCAGCATCGCGTGCCGGTCGTTCCTCGGTCCCGGTCGCCCGCGCGAACGCCAACATACGTCAACCTTTTCCGGTTCAACAACAAAGCCAAACAGGAGATACGCAGCTTTCGTTCCGGGCGACGATGCCAAGGAGGCCGTACGTAGCTCTCGAAGCAGAGGCCTCCGCACGTCCCGGAACGCAGGCGGGTAGGAGGGGACTCGCGAGCCTGCGCGCGTTATAGACTGACCCGTCCGCGCGGGCCACAACGCTGCCTCTAGGGGGATTCCATGTTTGGACGTTCGTCGGCGTTTCTTCTCACCGGTCTCTCCACCGTAGTAGCCATCGGCCTTGTGGGAGCGACACAGAGCTCTGCCACCAATCAGGCTGCCGCACACCCGCCGACGCTGACGCCGCAGGACAGCGGCACGACGCAGGGTCTGATCGCCGTGAGCCCCGTGAACAAGCGTGTGGTGTGGGCGAGCGGGCGTGGCGGCACCTTCGCCGTCACGACCAACGGGGGCACGACGTGGAGGTCCGGTGTCGTGCCCGGTGCCGAGTCGCTGCAGTTTCGCGACGTCGAGGGCGTGAGCGACACGGTCGCGTATCTGCTCTCCATCGGCCCAGGCAGCGATTCCCGGATCTACAAGACAACCGACGGTGGCACGACGTGGTCGCAGCAGTTCCAGAACCAGGATCCGGCCGCATTCTTCGACTGCTTCGCCTTCTGGACGCCCACACGGGGCTTTGCCCAGAGCGACTCCGTGAACGGGCAATTCCCGGTGGTGCGAACGACGAACGGACTGACGTGGGAGAGCATCGCCGGCAACGAGCCTGCGGCGCTTCCCGGCGAGTCCTTCTTCGCGTCGAGCGGCACCTGTGTCGCGACGGAGGGCAAGAACAACGCCTGGGCTGTCACCGGAGGCGCGTCCCCGTCCAGGGTCCTCGTCACGCGCGACGGCGGCGACACATGGAACGCCTACGACTCACCGCTGCGCGGTTCGCCGAGCGCGGGCCTGTTCAGCGTGGCCTTCAGGGACGGGCAGCACGGGATGGTGGGCGGCGGAGATCTCGATCCAACGGCCCCGCCGTTCGATCAGACCGCGACCTCGAGCGACGGCGGCAAGACGTGGGTGGTCACCCCGCAGCAGCCCAACATCGGAACCGTCTTCGGCCTCAGCTACGCGGCCGACGCCGGCCAGGCCAGGCCGCACGGGAGGACGGTCGTCGTCACCGGGCCCGGGAGGCGCGGCGTGGACACCCGACGAGGGCGGCTCGTGGTCCACGTTGCCTGGTGTGACCAACTTCTGGGGAGTCGCGTTCGGAAGCCCGCAGACCGCCTGGCTGGTTGGGACCGAAGGCCGAATCCTGCGGGTCGACTTCTAACGGCGACAAAGACGCCCTGACCAGCGGCGACGGGCCGCTCCCCCGTTGGGGTATGGCTCGACTCGAGTACCCCGTGGAACCTGCAGTGCGTTCAGCGCTCAGAAGGCATCGCTGGAAAGACCCGAGATCACGCATCCCACCTCTTCGGCGTGGGGCGGACCCGAATTACGCAGCAGGCCCGCGAAGCACGAGCTCCGTGTAGAGCGGGCGGTACCCGTACCGTTCGTTCAGCGCGAGCATCTGCGGCAGGCGCACCTCGTTGGCGGTGCGCAGCGTGGCGAGGCCGTTCGCCTTCGCCCACGCGATCTGCGCGCGCTTGATCGCGCCCGCCAGGCCGCGACCGCGCTCGGCGCGCGCGATCGCCGTGAACCCGTGATGACCCTGGTCGCCCTCGATGTCGAGGTACCCGTAGCCGAGCGCGCGGTCGCCGTCGAGCGCGATGAAGTACGCCTCCGGCGGATGCGGGTCGAGGCCCCACGAGCGCCAGCCTTCGTACGGCGACATCTGCTGGTCGGACCGTCCGGGCTGATCGGGATACGACTCGCAGGCAATCGTGTAGAGCTGCTCGCCGAGGTCGGGGCGCAGGGCGAACGTGGTCAACGGCACCCCGGGCGGCTCCGGCTCCGGCGCGGTCGCGACGTCGAGCTCCGAGATCACATAACGACGCACGATCTCGTAGTCACGCTCCTCGAGAAACGCAGCCACCTCCGGCGTCTCGTCGGTCGTCCAGACCTCGAGCCCGTCCTTGCCGAGCTCGCGCGCGAGCCGCGACGCCTCGCGCCAGGCCGCTTCGTCCGCCGTGCGCAGCCACACCTCCGCATACGGAAGCTGCTCGAGCCCGGGGATGGGCTTCACGTCCACCGACCCATCATCGCTGTACCGTTCGTGTGGGGCGGTTAGCTCAGCTGGGAGAGCGCCTGGTTTACACCCAGGAGGTCGGCGGTTCGATCCCGTCACCGCCCATTCGCCGCGACGTTGCGTCGCGGTTGACCAGTTCGTTGCCCTCTGCAGACGACAGTGACCGCGAGCGCGACTTCAAGCACGCGCCGATCGATCTGAACCCGCTCCGTCAGGATGAAGCAGCTTTCTTGACGGTGTCGGCACTGAAATAGACTGGCTGGGCTGTCTGATGGAAACGAACGTCCGGACGCCGCAGGATGTCTTCATGCAGCCGCAGCACCTGGTGGTGCCGCCGTTCCAGCGACCGTACGTCTGGGAGAAGGAGGAGCAGTGGGCGCCGCTATGGCAGGACGTGCGGCGGCTGGCGGAGCTCCGGCTTGCGCCGACCGGCCGGCGGATGCCAGGCACTTTCTCGGCGCGATCGTGGTCCAGGCCCAGGAGCCGATCCTCGGAGATCTGCAAGCGAGCAGCATCATCGACGGTCAGCAGCGCCTGACGACGCTTGCAGCTGCTCATGGACGCAACCGCGGCGGCGCTCGAGGCGCTCGGCCAAGACGCGCTTGCGGGACAGCTCGATCGACTCACGCACAACGAGGACATCTATGTCCCGGGCGCGGCAGACACGCGGCTCAAGCTCCGGCACAGCAACAGGGACCGCGATGCGTTCGACGAGGTGATGGACGCCGAGGCGCCCGTCGACCACGAGACGCTCGCTCATGCGGCGTCGCGTGTCGTCCGGGCGCACGAGTACTTCACAGGCGCCGTGAGCGAGTGGTTGGACTCAGACGCCGACGGCGCCGCCGAGCGTGCCCAGGCGCTCACGGGCGTACTCACCCGCGGACTGCAGCTCGTCGCCATCAACCTCACGCTCAACGAGAACTCGCAGGAGATCTTCGAGACGCTGAACGCGCGGGGTACTCCGCTCACGGCCGCGGACCTCATCAGGAACTTCGTCTTCCAGCGACTGGCCGCAGAGGGCGCAGACACGCGCGCGCATCTCGACGACTGGCCGTTCGAGACGGAGTTCTGGGAGAAGGAGGTCAGCGTCGGCCGCTACACGACGCAGCGAAGCTCGCTGTTCTTCAACCAGTGGCTGATCTCGCGGCTCGGCGAGGAGGTCAGCCCTCGCGCGACGTTCACGCGATTCAAGCAGTACGTCGAACAGGTCGACCTCGAGAACGGACAGAAGGTCGCCGACCTCCTCCCCGTCATCCGCGAGCAGGCCGAGACGTACGAGGCCTGGACGACGGCAGCCGACGATCGCGACCGGCAGCTCAACCGGGTTGAGCTCGCCGTCTACCGGATGAAGGCATCGGACAGCGAACTGCTCAAGCCGCTGCTGATCTGGCTGCACGAGCCCGGCGCGCGAGGTGCCCGCCGACGTGATCGACCGCGTGACGTCGCTAGCCGAGAGCTGGCTGGTCCGACGCCAGCTCCTGCGCCTGAGCATCGGCCGACATGGGACGCATCGTCGCGGACATCATCCGCGTGCACGAACGCACTCACGCCGGACGAGCTCGGCGACAGCATCGAGCGGCACCTGTCGCGGCTCAACGTGACCAGCACGTACTGGCCGGGGGATGACGAAGATCCGCGATGCGCTGCGGACCGAGCAGGTGCTTCCGCCGCTTCAAGAAGGCGCGTCTGCGGATGCTCCTCGAGGCCATCGAGGACGCAGTATCGGCGGCGCGACCAACCAGCCGCAGGTGCCGCGGCGCGGCTACCCGATCGAGCACATCCTCCCGCAGAAGTGGGCCGACAACTGGCCGGTGCACGACGAGCGAGGCCGAGGAGGTCCGAGCCGAGCACGTCCACCGACTCGGGAACCTCACCCTGCTGACCAGCGTCGCTGAACTCGAAGGTCTCAAACGGCCCCTGGGCGTCCAAGCGTGAGGCGCTGCAGGCGCACGACACGCTGCTTCTCAACAGCCGACTCCTCTCGACCGTCGACGGCACCTGGGACGAGGCCGGCATCGACGCGCGAACCGACGCGATGATCGACGTGCTGCTGGCGACGTGGCCGGTCCCGGACGGGACACGAGGGCGATCGTCGTCGATCCGCACGAGAAGTCCGCCGGCTGGATCCAGATCAAGCACCTCGTCGAGGCGGGGCTCCTAACCCCGGGCACGAGTGCTGACCCCGCGGCACGGGGACGTGGGGAACCGCGCACTGCGATCGTGCGCCCTGACGGACTGCTCGAAGTCGACGGCAAGACCTTCGACTCGCCGTCCGGGGCGGGTCGCTACGTCAAAGGATCAGTGACGAACGGCTGGTGGTTCTGGAGCCTGCCCGACGGTCGCAGGCTCCTCGATGTCCGCGCCGTCTACACCGGCCAGCGATCCCGCGAAGACGACAGCGAGCTTCGACTGGTCGGCGCTCCACACGATCCTCGAAGCGCTGCCGGCGGGCCACTGGACCACCTACGGCAGCCTGGCGGATGCCGTCGGGACGGCAGCCCAGCCGCTCGGCGCCCACGTCGCCACCTGCCAGCAGTGCACGAACGCCCACCGGATCCTCAAGAGCGACGGCACGGTCGCGCCGAACTTCAGATGGAGCGACCCCGACGACGAGCGTGACCCCATGGAGATGCTGCGAGCCGAGGGGGCGCTCGTCAACGGCAAGCCCGACCCAGCTCGCGAACTGAGCAGCGACGATCTTCAAGTCCTGATCGAGCAGTAGGCTGAGGCGACGAAGTCCGACGATCCCTGCTCGTGCGCTGTCGACCCTGTATTGACCCGAGCGCGCTCTCAAACGGTGCGGACGTCGCGGAACGACCTGATCATGGGCGCGGCACCCGCGACGACCCCCGTCTGTGACCTTGGGATTTGCCGTCGAGGTCCCCACCCGTCGGGCAGGGAGGCACGGAACCAGTCTGATGACTGAAGCGCGGTCGGGCTTAGCTCTGTTGTACGAACCTCGGTTGAGCAAGAATGGCCGTCTTGGCCGGTTCGCTCATCGACTCGCATGCGACTGATCGATATCGCCTTCGACTTCAGGTCTGACACCCCGCCCGGAGCAGATCCGGACTCGTCCAGTCCAACACTCCGGAGGTATCACCAGGCCCTGTGGAGCAAGCCGTTGCCGAGCGGTGCGCCATTCGAGCTCGACATTGCCACGCCGCCGTATCTTCACCATCGCTCGCAGCTTGGCGAGTTCTGGTTGACGAGCGATGCGGTGATTCCGTTCTGGACGAGGTGGGCGCGGATGGCGCACATCATCGATCGGGTCCCGGAAGTGGAGCGCGAAGCGTTCAATCGCCTGGGCTACACGATCGGTGGCATCGACTCGACCAACCTGCAAGCCGCGTGCAAGCCGTGCAACTGCTCGGGCGGCCGACAGATTACACGTTGAGAACCGCACCGACCGGGCGATGCTCGACCACTACGAGAAGGTGATCGACCAGCTCGAGGCCGAGAACCCCCGAGCTGCATCGGCGGCTCGCCGAGCACGAGCGTGCGCGGCCACGCCTGGCGCCGGCCATCCACTGATCCGCGCCGTCGGGCACCGACACGATTGGTGATACCCAGCCCCACAGACCCTGGGTACCGTCGTTCCCGTGGCCCGCCACAAGAAGATGAGGATTCGGAAGATCGCCATGCGCTGCGATCGGTGCAAGGAGATGAAGGTGCTCACTGAAAGCGGCTTCTGCGAGGAATACCGCAACGCCGCCCTGATGCAGAAGAATGGTCGCGTCCCATCGGGAGACGCGATGATCCGACGCTTGCCGGGGAGTTTCGAGAACGGCCGCAGACGCTAGAGCGCTCCGGGTCGCCGAGCACAGGCTCGCACGGTTTGACCCAGCGCCAGACATCCACTGACACTTGCCGGATAAGTGTCGGGAGGCCGACACCATCGTGTCATGGCCGGCGCGGCAGCCCGCTCCTACCTTGGGTAGTGCGAAATCAACCCCCAAGTGGAAGGCAACACATGCGTAAGTTCATCATCTTTGCCGCGCTCGCGGCGCTCGCGTCCTTCATCGTGGCAGCGACAGCGTCAGCAGACGTGGCGCGCAACCAGGCACCGTCGACAGCGACGTTCACCGTCACCGAGCCTGCCGGTGCCGAGCACCAGTTCGACAACGTCTGGACGCACACCTACACGGTCACGGTCCAGTCGGACGGCTCGTTCTCCGGCAACGGCGTTATCACCGGGCAGGACCGACGGCCTCGACCCGCGGTTTCGCTCACCGGGGCTGACGAGAACATCTCGGCACGCTCAGCGCCGACAAGGTCAGCTACGTCTCGATGCGCACCGACGGCCTCGAGTACATCGTGGTCAACGCACCGACCGACGGCAGCCTCTTCCTCGAGGCGAAGGTCAACAAGCCGTCGCCGTGGTCCTTCGAGATCCGGGTGACGGCTCCGCCGTTCACCCCCGCGACCACCGACCAGAACCACGGCGACTACGTCAGCTCCGTCGGTGGCGGCGCCGACGCAGCACACTCGCCGATCGGGAAGCCGGTCCAGGCGAAAAGCAAGTAACGCAACACAGCATCACAGCGAGAAAGGCCCGTACCCACGGGCCTTTCCCGTTTCAGGGCCGTTTCCTTTTGACTGGCAGCAGACCCCAAGCCCGCGAAGGCCAGTGAACTGGCGTCGTTGGCGATCAGTGGCTGGTGATCTTGGCGCAGCTCTTGCAGGTCACCGGCCCCGCATCCAGCTTGACCAGCGTCATCCGGCCCTCCTTGTGATGCGAGTCCGGCTTTGGGCCGCATACGGGCTCACCGTCGTCCCTGAGTTCGTGAATCTCTAGGCCGTGCGGAGGGTTCGCAGATCGCATCTGCCCCCTCGCACGGGCCTGGTAGATCGCGGGGCCTGTCATGAGGCGTGCGTGAGTGTAACGGGGTCTCATCGCCCGGGCTGGCAAGGCCATCTTCTTGGTGCCCGCAACCTCTCAACCCCGCGGTCTAGAAGAATCTTTCCGATCGTTCGCGTCCGTTCCGCCTCGTTCCGATTAGGTGGCGATTCTTCGCCTTCTGGTTGACGGCCGCCTCGAGCCCGATCCGCTCGTGGTCCGGGCTCGCTTTCAGCACAGCGCGACGACCGTCCGCCAAACCGCAGCGGATCACGACGGACCTGCTCCCGCGCTGGATCAGCGATGTCCCACTCGAGCTCCCAGCGCTCGGCGAGCTCGGCGAGCGCAGCGGGCAGCGCATCGAGCCAGGCATCGATCGCGCTGCCGAACCGACGGCTCAGGCGCAGCCGCAGCTCTCCGTCGAGTTCCGGCACGCCGGCTGCCGTCATCGCCGACGAGTATGGCGTTCCGTCGGCTACACCTTCATGCGGATCGCGACGTCGTACTTCGTGACCGATGTGCGGCTGCCCGGCGTGTCGCCGGCCGGCATCGCGTCGAGGGCCGCGTCGCCCACCTTGTAGTCGGCCTCGTTCTCGAAGAAGACGATCGCGACCGATTTCGACGCGTCGGGATCGTGGAGCACGATGATCTCGCTGACGCAGGCACACCCTCGGGCCGCTCGCTGCCCTCCATCTCGCTCTTCATCTGCTCGATCCGGTCCTTGTCGACTCCGTCGAACGTCACAACACGTGCCAGTGCCATCGGTGCCTCCTTGTCGGTGCGAGGACCCTACGCCTCCTCGACGAGTTCGTACAACTGACCGTCCGGCGGCCGGAAATGGGCGTAGCGGTAGAGCTCGTTCTCGGCCGGCTCGTCCGTCCAGACACCGGCCGCGCGCAGCTCGGCCAGCGCGAGATCGAGGTCGGCAACGCGGAAGCCGAGGGTGCGCGAGGTCTCACCCAGCTCGCGCGGCCCCGAGATCGCGAAGCGCGACCCGTCGGGCAGCTCGAACATGTCCGCCGAGGCACCGGCGACCTCGACTTGTGTGAGCCCGAGCGCGTCGCGTGCGAACGCGGCCATCTCGGGCCGGCGGTCGGTCGCGGTGCCCGCGAAGACGAGACCGAGGATCTCCACGCGGCGTCAGCGTAGTACGTTCTCCTCCGTGGAGCCGATCGACGAGCAGCTCGTCGCCTCGCTGCGCGCAGGCGACGAGGCGACGTTCCGGCAGATCGTGGGTGAGTGGAACGCCTCGCTGCTGCGCGTCGCTCAGATCTTCGTCCCGTCACGGGCGATCGCCGAGGAGGTCGTGCAGGAGACGTGGGTGCGAGTCCTGAACGCGCTCGATCGCTTCGAGGGGCGCTCGTCGCTCAAGACCTGGGTCTTCCGCATCCTCGTCAACACGGCCAAGACCCGCGCGCAGCGCGAGGGGCGCGTCGTGCCGTTCTCGTCGCTGCAGGACCCGGGTCGCGTCCCCGAGGCCGCGGTCGACCCCGACCGCTTCCGGCCCGAGGACGACGAGCGCTACCCCGGGCACTGGTCGGCGCCGCCGCGTGACCTGCCGGAGGAGCGGCTGCTCGCCGCCGAGACGCAGGCCCGGATCGCGGCCGCGATCGACGAGCTGCCGGCGAATCAGGCCGCGGTGATCCGGTTGCGCGACGTCGACGGGTGGTCGTCGGAGGAGGTCTGTAACGCTCTCGACATCTCGGAGGTCAATCAACGTGTGCTCCTGCACCGCGCCCGCTCGCGCGTCCGCCAGGCGCTCGAGGACTACCTCGGATCGGAAACCGGATGAACGCTCTCGAATCACTCAGCTGCCAGGAGCTCGTCGAGCTCGTCACCGACTACCTCGAAGGGGCGCTCGCCCCCGGCGACCTGCGGCGCTTCGAAGATCACATCGCCGGGTGCGGCAAGTGCACGACCTACCTCGAGCAGATGCGCCAGACGATCCGCGTCACCGGCACGCTCACGCCCGACGACCTGTCGCCCGAGGCCGAGCGCGAGCTGCTCGCGCTGTTCAGCGACTGGGTACGCAGCTAGCGCCGAGCTCGCCCGCGAGCGAGATCGAGCCGAGCAGCACACCGGCCTGGCGCGGCTGGGCGAACGTCTCGATCGTGCTCGGGTCGCCCGGGACCGGCGACGCCCCGCGCACGTCCATCGACACCTCGGCGGGCGCCTTGCGGGGCACGCAGACGCTGACGGTCTGCTGGACGGTGTCCGAGCCCACCGTGACCGGCCAGCGGCCCGCGTTCGACGCGAAGGTCGTCGGGCGGGACGTGCCCTCCGGCGCGCGCAGGGAGACCGTGAGCGACCGCAGCACCGGGCCGCGCTGCGCCGCGTCCGGGAAGACCTTGATGTGCGCGACGCGCCCCGGCCGCGACCAGCCGTCGGGATACAGCCCGCGCGTCACCCAGTCGGCGCGCCACGGCCGGTCGGGGAAGACGATGCTCACGTCACGCTGGGTCGCGAGGAAGCGACCCTTCAGGTGGAAGCGCACGTCCCCGACGGCCTGTGCGATGTAGGAGTCGACGTCGACGTTCGAAAGGCCGGTCCGCGGGTCGAAGCGGATGTCGAGCTTGGGAAAGCTTCCCGGCGTGCCCGAGAACTGGTTCGGCGGCGCCGCCTCGCGGTCGACCGACTTGTTCCAGAACTCGAAGTCCCACCAGAAGCCGATGTTCGCCCAGTAGTCGTCGCGGATCACCGGGTACGGCACCATCATCGCCTCGGACGTCGTCGTGATCGTCCGATCGACCCAGCCGAACACGACGCTCTGGTCGAGCGTCAGCGGCAGCCCGGACGTCCCGTTGACGGCGAAGAGGCGCTTGAACGCGTAGCCGGTCTCCGCAGGCAGGGCGACCAGCAGGAGCGCACAGAGCGCGACCGCGAACGGCGCGCGCGGCAGCAGAAGCCCGCCCTCGACGACGATCAGGCAGATGACGACGGAGGCGAGCACGAGCGCGACCCGCGTGCCGGCCGTGCCCTGCATCGTCGTCAACAGCCAGTCGTAGAGCACGGATGCGGGAGTGTCGACGTTCAGCTTCTCGTAGGCCGTGATCGGTGCGTGCCAGAATCCCACGGTGAGGATCGAGAGTGGGACGAGCAGCGACCAGCGTGGGAGTCGCGGCGCCGACAGAGCCGCCGCGAACGCACAGAGCAGCAGGGGCGTCAGGTAGAAGAGGTAGCGCTCGCGTACCAGTCCGCCGCCGAACCGCAGAACGAACGACGCCACCTCGACGGTCAGAACGACGACGGTGACGACCGTCAGCCACGCGAATGCACGCCCCTCGCCGCGATCGATGCGCAGGAGGTTCGAGACCGCCCACGCGCCGCCGACCAGGAACGGGATCAGGCCGCCTGCCAGGGCGACCACGGCGAGGTGCGAGGGTGCGGACTCGAGGATCTCCCGCGGCAGCGGGTTGCCCCTCGCCGTCTGCGCATACGTCCCGAGCAGGCCGTGGCCGGTGGCGCCCAGCGCGAGTGCAGCGACCGCGCCGACGACGTAGACGACGACGAGCGCAACGTGCTCGCGCAGCGCCGCACGGAAGCGCCGGCCGACGAGCGCATCGGCGACAAGGACGGCCGGCAGCACCGCAGCGAGGGCGTAGAACTGCGTCCGCGCAAGCACCGCGACGCCGATTGCCACCACCGCGAGCAGGTCGCGTGCGATCGACGGGCGTGCGACGGCGGCCTGGATCGCAAGCAGCCCCCAGACGAAGGCCGGGTAGGCGGCGACCTCGGTGAGGAGAAAGGACGAGAGCGTGATCCACGGCACGGTGACCGTGAGCGCCGCGACGACGAACGGAAGCAACCGGTTCGACGTCAGCGCGTCGTGCGAGCAGGTAGGCGGGGATCGACGCCGAGCTCATGACGAAGGCATTCAGGACGTGCGCCTGGTGAAAGCCGTGCAGGATCGCGCCGTGCCGGAAGACGGGAGCGATCACGAGCGGATACAGCTGGTTGATGTTCGAGACCACCTCGGTGTGCACGCGCGGCAGCGGCGAATGCGTGCGCGCGATGCTGAGCGCGAGTCGCTCGTAGAGCAGCTCGTCCGTCATCACGAACCAGTCAGCGACCTTGCTCGTGAATGCCGCGAGCGCGGTCCCGAGCGCCAGCCAGAGCAGGAGCGCGAGGGGGAGAAGTGGAACCGAGAAGGGCCGTTTCACCGGGGGCAGCGTAGAGGCTCGTCCTCTTTACATCCCGCTCAAACCGCATCGCTACCGTCCGGCGGCCCGCCGGCCCAGGAACAACAGGAGGAGAATCGCCCGTGCAGAAAGCCGTACGCCTCGTGCTGATCGCATTCGTCGCGCTGCTCGCGGTTCCCGCGGCCGGCGTTCAGGCGGCGACTCGCATGCCCATCGGATTCTTCGACGACAGCTCGTTCCGCTTCTCCGCCGCACGCAAGGCGAACCTCGCAGGCGCGGCGGCAGCCGGCGCTTCGGTCATCCACACGACCGCCAGCTGGGCTGCGATCGCACCGACGCGGCCGTCGAGCCCGTCGAACGGCGACGATCCCGCGTACCGGCTTGCGGACCTCGACGAGCTCGTCTTCTCGTCCGCGGTCGAAGGTCTGCGCGTGATGATCAACGTCACCGGTACTCCGAAGTGGGCCAACGGCAACAAGACGCCGAACCGCCTGCCGACGCGGCTCTCCGACCTGACCACGTTCACCAAGATGCTCGCGACGCGGTACAACGGCCGCTCGGGGCACGGCACGGTCGGGCTGTGGTCGGTGTGGAACGAGCCGAACATCGAGCTCTTCCTTGCGCCCCAGTACTCGGGCAAGAAGATCGTCGGGCCGGCGAACTACGCCAAGCTCTACAAGGCGGCGTATGCAGGCGTCAAGGCCGGCAATCCGCTCGCAAAGGTCGCGATCGGCGAGACGTCGGCGCGTGGCCGCGACAAGCCGCTCCAGGGTGTCAGCGGCAGTGTCGCCCCGGGGACGTTCGCCAAGCTGCTCGGCAAGGTGAGCGGTCTCAAGTTCGACGCGTGGGCACATCACCCGTATCCGACGTCGCCGAACCTGCCGCCGCTCCAGAAGGTGCGCTATCCGAACGTGACGCTGTCGACGTTGCCGCTGTTCGAGAAGCAGCTGAAGACGTCGTTCCATCGCACGGTGCCCATCTGGATCACCGAGTACGGCCACGAGACGAAGCCCGGCGAGCCCAAGGGCGTCACGACGGCGAAGCAGTCGGCGTACGCCAAGCAGGCGCTCACGATCGCGAAGAACGATCCGAACATCCAGATGTTCATCTGGTTCATCTTCCGCGACTCGACCGGCAATCCGTGGCAGAGCGGCCTCGAGGTGGCGAGCGGTGCCCACAAGCCGGCGTTCAACACCTTCAGCTCCCTCGCGCGGCTGACCGACGGCCAGACGCTGACGGTTGCCGCCGGGAAGGCTCCGCGGATCACGATCTACGTGCCCTACCTCGGCTACTACTCGGCAAGCGGTTCGCCGGTCGGCGTCTACTACACGGTGCAGGACGGCTCGAAGGTCGTCGCCCGCGCGACGCCGACCGCGTCGCTCGGCACCGACCAGTCCGTCTCGTTCACGCCGGCGTTCACGCCCGCGAAGAAGCACACGTACACCGTGACAGCGGTCGCGAACGAGCCCAACGGCCACTCGCAGACCCGCATCACGCTCGTCAAGGTCGCTTAGCGATCGCGTAGGTCACGCCCGGCCCCAGTCGGCGACCAGCAGGTCGCGGCTGGGGCCGACGGCGAGTGCGAGCGGGAGCAGCCTCACGCCCGCACGAGCCGGAGGACGATCGCCAGCGCCGTGACCGCAGCCGCAACGCCGACCGCCGCGAGCAGCACGCCGGCGGATGCGGCGATCCCTGCCGTGCCGAGCAGGATCACGTTCACGAGCAGCGCACCGAGGCAGAGGGCGGCGAGCGTGGCGGCGCGCCGGACGGCGAGTGACGGCTCGCTGCGAATCCGCGCGTCGTGCTCGATCGACCACGACGCGAGCTCGGCTGCAAGCAGCAGCAGCACTCCGATCGCCGCGGCCCAGCCGTCGACGAGCTCGGTGCCCTGGCGCGCGGCGAGGTAGCCCGCCGCAGCGAGCACGATCGTCCACGGGATCATGCTCGGCCAGCGCAGAACGATCCCGAGCGCAAGCAGTCCGACCGCGAGCGCGCCGGTGACCAGCGCGATCGGCGCGAGCCGACCGGCGGACGCCGCCGCGTAGACGCACACGCCGCCGAGCACGAGCAGCGCGCCGACGCCGGTGATCAGCCGCGCGCGTGCCGGGCGTAGCGCCTGAATGCCCGCACCTCCTCCAAGACGGCCTGCAGCGGCAGCTCGTTGTCCCACTCGACGACCGCCACGCCCGTGCTCCGCAGACGGTGACGGAGTGCGTCACGGCGGAGCGTCCAGATGTCGTACGCGACCGAGTCGAGCCCGCCCGCCGGCCGTCTCGTGAACGGCACGGGGGAGACGTCGATCACCGCGAGATCATGACCGCGTGCACGCAGGTCGATCAACGCACCGACGGAGCGGGGGTCGAGCAGCGGTGAGAGCGCGAGCACGAGTGCATTGGGCGGCAGCGTGCGGCGCGGGATCACGTCGATCTCCTTCCAGTAGTAGGAGAGGACGATCTGCGTGTCGAGCAGCGAGTCGACGATCCGGTAGAGCTGCACGAGCCCGCTGCCCGGGACCAGCCAGCGGAGGATCCCTCCGAAGCCGATCAGACCGACGCGGTCGCGGCGGCGCACGTAGGCGTCCGCGAGGGCCGACGTCGCGCGCGCGGCGAGATCGAGCGTCCCTTCGCCGCCCAGCCTCGCCTCGGCGAACGAGTCGACGAAGATGATCACGTCGGTGTTCCGCTCCGGGTGACTCTCGTTCACCCACAGGTCGGCACGTCGCGCGCTCGCGCGCCAGTTGACCCGCTTCAGCGTGTCGCCGGCGCCCCACAGGCGGATGTCGGCGAACTCGATCCCTTCGCCCTTGACGCGCGCCACCTCGTTGCCCGCGAAGACCTGTGTGTCCGCGGCCTGGACGACGCGGCGCAGCACCGACTCCCGCGGATACGTCCGCAACTCGGGCCGCGTCTCTGCCGTCGACTCCCAGGTCAGGAGGCCGAGCGGGTCCCGCGCCCGCACGTAGGTCGGGCCGATCACATGGCCGCCCCAGCGCTCGGCCCGGAGCGTCAGCTCGAGCTCGCGCTCCTGGCCGCTCGCAAGTCGCAGCGCGACGGGGTTCCGTCCCTCCGCGAGGGTCACCCCCTCGGGCAGGCGCACGTAGACGTCCAGGCGGTCGACCGGCGTCGTCGACCGCAGCGCGACGCGGGCGCCGACCTCGTCGCCTTCGAGCGCGCGGCTCTCGTCGAGGGTGACCGCAACGCTGAGACGAGGCGGAGTGGCGAGGGCGAGACCTGCGCCCAGTGCGAGCAGGAACGGCGCCGTCACCGCGACCAGCTCGGGGCGCGCCGAGACGAGGGCGGCCAGCAGCCCGACCGCCGAGATGCCCGCGTACGACGCGAGCTTCGCGGTCGCGGATCTGGTCAAGCCCGTGCGAGGTCTTCGGCGGCAGGCGTCGGCACGGTGTCGAGCCGCTCCCGCACGACGTCCTCGGCCGAGACGCGCTGCACCCACAGCTCCGGCCGCAGCGTCAGCCGGTGCGCCAGCGCCGGGACGGCGACCGACTTCACGTCGTCGGGCGTCACGTAGTCGCGCCCGTCGAGCGCCGCCCGGCAGCGCGAGAGCTTCATCAGGGCCAGCGACCCGCGCGGCGAGGCGCCGACCTGGATCGACTGCGCGTCTCGGGTGGCCGCCGCGATGTCGACCATGTAGAGGCCGACCGGCTCGGAGACGTACACCTCTTCGCACGCGGCCTGCATCTCGAGCAGCGTCTCCCGGTCGACGACGGCGCTCAGCTCGACCTCGTCCTGGCCGCGCTCGGCGCGACCGGCGAGCACCTGCCACTCGTCCTCGCGCGTCGGGTAGCCGACGGACATCCGCAGCAGGAAACGGTCGAGCTGCGCCTCCGGCAGCGGATAGGTCCCCTCGTACTCGATCGGGTTCTGCGTGGCGAGCACGAGGAACGGCGGCCCGAGCCGGCGTGTCGTGCCCTCGGTCGTCACCTGCCGTTCCTGCATGGCCTCGAGCAGCGCAGCCTGAGTCTTCGGCGGAGCGCGGTTGATCTCGTCGGCGAGCAGGAGGTTGGCGAAGATCGGGCCGGGCCGGAACTCGAAGTCCGACTCGCGCTGGTTGAAGATCGACGAGCCGGTCACGTCCGACGGCATCAGGTCGGGCGTGAACTGGATGCGCGAGAAGTCGAGCGAGGTGCTGCGCGCGAACGACCGCGCCATCAGCGTCTTCGCCAGGCCGGGGTAGTCCTCGATCAGCACGTTTCCGTCGGCGAGCACGCCGAGGAGCAGCAGCTCGAGCGCGTCACGCTTGCCGATGACTGCCTTCTCGACCTCGTCGAGGATGCGCCCCGAGAGGCGGCCGACTTCGGTGAGCTCCATCGCCATCTCTCACATCCTCGCAAGGTCGGCGACGAGCGCGCGCAGGTCGGTCTCGCTGATGCCCTTGCCGAACCGGTCCTCGGGCGGCGGCCGGTCCGGTCGGAGGAGGTCCCACCAGCGCCCGAGCGTCTCCCGGTTGGCGTCCTTGCCGCTGCGCGAGAGTCGCATCTGCGCGATCTCGCGCAGGTGCGGCAGCAGGCGGTAGTGCAGGTCGTAGGCCGACGCCGTCGCGAGCGTGACCTCACGCTGGAGCTTCTCGAGCTCCGGCAGCGGCTTCTCGCGGCGCTTCCCGGCCGCGAGCGCCACGTCGAGCTCCGACCGGTGCCGGCGGGGAACGCGGTCGCCCGCGGCCGCGACGACGCCCAGCATCAGCAGGCCGCCGACCAGGAACACGTACGCGTGCAGCGTCACGTTGCGCACCGAGGGTTGGGCGAGCGAGACGTACCCCGAGATGATCGAGATGAAGAAGAACATCACGATCAGGTCGAGCAGGTGACGCCTCATGCGGTCGCCTCGATGTCGTCGCGAATCTCACGCAGCGCGCCGATTGCTTCCTGCTTCATCGACGGGTCGATCTCGCGGCGGCTGAACTTGGCCTGCTCGAACAGGCGCGTCAGCCGGCGCACTGCATCGGCACGGTCGGTGAGCCCGAGCAGGATGCGGCGCAGGTACTCGAGCGGCGTCTCGCTCGGCCGTCGCCGCAGCCCGTGCCGGCCGAGCACGCCTTCCATCCGCGCGTACGCGGCGATCACGGCGCGGCGGGCATCCGGCTCTGCCTCGAGGTCGTCGATCGCGCTCGACATCGACTGAACGAGATCCTCGGCCACGCTCGGCTCTGCTTCGGCGGCGCGTGCCTTCCGCTGCTTGCTGCGCCGGTAGAGGATGTACATCGCCACGACGCCGACCACCGCCACCGCGAGCGCGATCCAGAAGACGGCCCATTCGAACTGCGGCTCGTACTTCCCCGCACCGGTGCGGTGCGGCCGGTTCTTGAGCGCGTTCTTCGACTTGTCGAGCGCCGATGTGTCGATGTGGAAGAGCTGGTTGTGGTGGCGCTTCATGTAGATGACGCATGAACGCCAGAAAGCCGAAGAAGATCATCGTCGCGAAGTTCGAGATGACGCGCGACTTGAAGCTCTTGCGGCCCGACCTTGCCCTCCCGGGCCTGGATCAGGAACCCGTAGGCGGCCACCGGGATCGCGAGCACGAAGACGATCAGGAAGAGCGTGAAGGCGTAGCTGACGTACCGTGGTGTCGGCTGGGCCTGCGACTCGTGCCCGAGCCCGCTGCGGCTCGCGAAGGCCACGACCGCGAGCAACGCCAGCAGCGCCACCGACACGATCGTGAGCTTGAGACTGCGCGGGGCGTTCTCCTCGGGAGGCTGCATCGCCCCAACCTAGACGTCCTCCGCCGCCGCGAGTTGTTGGGCGAGCGTTAACCTCTCTCCTCGAATGACCGACCTGGCAGGCAAGCGTGTGATCGTCACCGGCGCGTCGAGCGGGATCGGCGCAGCGACCACGCGGGCGCTCGAGGCAGCCGGAGCCCGCGTGTTCTCGGGCTCGCGCCGGGACGGGAGCCTCGACGTCACGGATCCGGAGAGCTCGCGCGCGTTCGTCGAGCGTGCGCTCGCGGAGCTCGGCGGGCTCGACATCCTCTTCAACAACGCGGGTCTGGCGCTCGGCCGCGACCCGGTCTGGGAGTCGCGCGAGGAGGACGAGCGCCAGGTGCTGGAGACGAACGTGCTCGGGCTGATGCGGATGACGCGGCTCTGCCTGCCCAGCCTGGTCGAAGGCGACGGCGGCCACATCGTCAACATGGGCTCGGTGGCCGGGATCTGGTCGTACGTGAACGGCTCGTCGTACGTGGCCTCCAAGTTCGCGGTGCACGGCTACACGCGCGCGCTCCGCGACGACCTGCAGGGCAAGCCCGTCCGGATCACGAACATCGCCGCCGGGATGGTGGAGACGAACTTCTCCGCCGTGCGCTTCCGCGACGCGGACGCCGGCAAGGCCGTCTACTCGAACGTCGCGATGGGCGGCCCGATCACCGCCGAGGACGTTGCCGACTGCGTGCTCTTCGCACTGACTCGGCCGGCCGAACGTGAACATCGACGAGATCACGGTGATGGCGCTCGCCCAGGTCTCGGGCGGCAACATCCTGCGCGAGAGCTAACCCACGCCGACTGGAGCCGGGACCACGGGGGCCGTGGAGCGACGCTCGAGCGTGCGCACGTCGTGCGAGAGGAGGACGGGCGCGGTGGCTCCGATCGTCAGGAGAGCGCAGCCGATCAGTGTCGCGGTCGTGCCCGACGGCGGTTGAGATCGGCCCCACGACGACGTAGGCGATCGGCATCAGCACCCACGAGCCGAGCGCGTCATAGGAATAGAGCCGGGAGAGCTTCTCGGCCGGGATCTCCTGCTGCATCGATGTGTCCCAGAGCACACCGAAGATCTCGACTGAGAAGCCGGCGGCGAAGGCGCACACGATCACGACGACCAGCGGCGCAGGGATCGCGAGCGCAATCAGCGGAAGCGCGAGTGGGAAGACAGCGAGCGTGGCCGTGAGCAGGATCCGTCGCGGCCGCCAGCGCAGCATCAAGAGCCCGCAGAGGACAAGACCGATCGACGAGGCGGTCAGCACTGCGCCCCACGCGGCCGGGCCGCCGAGATCGTCCTTCGCGATCCCCGGGCCGAGCACCTGAATGGCGCCGCTCTCGACTGCGTTGACGACGCCGAACTGCAGCACGATCACCCAGAGCCACGTACGCGCCCAGAAGTCGTGCCAGCCTTCACGCAACTCGTGCAGGACGGTGCTTCCCGGTACCCGCTCGGCAGCTGTGATGCGCATGGCGGCGATGCACAGAGCGGCAGCGAAGTACGAAACGGCGTCGACGGCGATCGCCGTCCCGGGGCTCGTGGCCGCCACGAGGATGCCGCCGATCGCAGCGCCGGTGATGTTCGTCGCGTTCAGCGCCAGCCGCAGGATCGCATTCGCCTGCTGCAGCAAGGGCGTCGTCACCGTCTGCGGGATCACGCCTGTGCTCGCCGGGAAGAAGAACGCCGACGAAGCGCCGTTCAGCGCGGCGAGCAACGCGAGCTGCCAGATCTGCGCGTGACCGGTGAGCAGCAGCACGGCGATGACGGCCTGACTGGCGCCGCTGGCGAGATTGGAGGCGACCATCACGTGGTGGCGGGGCAGCCGGTCTGCCCAGACGCCGCCGAAGAGCAGCAGCAGGATGACGGGGATCTGCCGCGCCGCCAGCACGAGGCCGAGATCCGTCGTCGAGCCGGTCAGGTCGAGCACGGCGAACGCGAGTGCGACGGGCGCCATCGCGCTGCCCACCATCGAGATCGTGCGGCCGGCGAAGAGGAGGCGGAACTCGCGGTGGCGGAGCGGCCCGAGCCGACTCACGCGGTCTGCCAGTTCGGCCGCAGGTACGACTCGCGAAAACCGGCGCGCTGGATGTTCCGATACGACGGCCCGGGGCCCTCGGCGCCGGCCGCGCCCGTCTCGGTGTAGAGCGCCTCGGCGCCGAGTGTGCGCGCTGCCTCGATGCGGGCTCGCAGCATCGCGAGCTGCGCGCCGCGGCGGCGCAGGGCCGGCCGGGTGGCGGCCATGCCGAGCCACGCGAGCGGCCCCTCGACGTAGAGCGCGCCGCAGCCCGCCGGCTCGTCGCCGGCCCACGCGACGAAGCAGTGCCAGCCGGGCAGGCCGACGAGCCGGGTGAAGAGCCCGCGCGCCGCCTGCGGCATCCCGGACCCCTCGAAGAGGGCGAGCTCGAATGCGTCTGCGTCGTTTGTCTCCTCGACGCGCAGCTCGGTGGGCGACGGCTCGACCGGCTCGCCGCCGTGCTCGAAGGCCATCCACGCGCGCGCGGGCTGGTAGCCAAGGCGCGGCAGCGCTTCGACGAGCCCGGGATGGTCGGGCGGCGCGACGACGACGTGCGTCGTGCCGCCGTACCAGTCGGAGACCGCGCCGAGGTCGACTCGCTCCTCGACCGGGATCGCCCGGTTCGCCTCCGGGATCGGTAGCCCGGCGTGCTGCGCGCAGAGCGCGCCGCCGACGAGCTCGGCTCTGCCGCCGAGCGCCCGCACGGATGAGCCGAGCGCGGCCGCTTCGATCACCTCGTGGTCGGTCATGTCTCCGCGCGTGTCTCCCAGTAGCGCTTCATGCCGTGCCACGACTGCCAGAACGGCGCCACGCGGTCGTAGGACTCCGCGTCGGCCCCGGCATCGGCGAGCGCTGCCTCGACGAACTCCTCCTGGCTCATCCCGTCGCGCACGCGGGCGGCCCAGCGGTCGAGCTCCGTGTCGAGGCGGTCGAGGTGCGCCTCGACGTCGTCGTGCACGCCGAAGTGGATCAGCGCCAGCCGCTCCGGGCTGCGCGAGCGGATGGCGGCGGTCGTCGCGTGCCAGGCCTCGACGTCGACGTCGGGTGGTGGCGAGACCGGTAGGACATACGCAGCCCCGGGCATCCGCACGCCGGCCGCGTCGCCGGCGAGCAGCGTGCCGTCGCGGAGGTAGCTGACGTGGTGCGACGCGTGACCCTGCGTCGGGAACGACTCCCAGCCCAGCACGTCGCCCGCGGCGATGCGGACATTCGCCTCCGGCACCGGCGCGAGCTCGCCCCAGAGCGGGTCGAAGAGGTCGCCGTAGAGCCGCCGGGCCGAGCGTTCGAGGCGCGACGGATCGACGAGGTGCGGCGCGCCGATCTCGGACACCCAGACCGTCAGGTGCGGATGGTCGCGCACGATCGGGCCGGCGGCGCCGGCGTGGTCGAGGTGGATGTGCGAGAGCAGGAGGTGACGGAGGTCGGCGAGACCGACGCCGCGCTCTGCGAGCCCGGCTTCGAGCGTCTCGCGTGTCGAGGTGGGCCCGCAGTCGAAGAGGGCGAGGCCGTCGTCGGTCTCGACGAGGTAGACCCCGATCGCGCGTTTGCGTCCGGCGAAGAGCAGGTCGATCGGCTGCACCGGTGGTACTTAAGCGCGCGCGGCTGCCGGACGCTTGACGAGCGCGGCGTCGAGGTCCGCGATCAGGTCGTCGGCCGACTCGATCCCGACCGACAGGCGCACGAGATTCTGAGGCGGTGCGAACGGCGCGCCGGCCGTCGAGGCATGCGTCATGCGCGCCGGATGCTCGATCAGGCTCTCGACGCCGCCGAGCGACTCGGCGAGCGCGAACAGCTTCGTCCGCGCGACCAACTCGACCGCCTCCTCGTCCGTCTCGGTGAGGAAGGAGATCATCCCGCCGAAGTCGCGCATCTGCGCGCGCGCGACCGCGTGGCTCGGATGAGAGGCGAGGCCCGGGTAGAGAACGCGCTCGACCGCATCGTGCCCCTCGAGGTACTCGGCGATCTTGCGCGCGTTCTCGCAGTGCTGGCGCATGCGGACGGCGAGCGTCTTGAGGCCGCGCAGGACGAGCCACGCGTCGAACGGGCCGGGAACGGCGCCGAGCGACTTCTGCAGGAAGAAGAGACGCTCGCCCAGCGCGTCGTCGTTCGTCGCGACGAAGCCGCCGACGGTGTCACTGTGGCCGCCGAGGTACTTGGTCGTCGAGTGGATGACCGCGTCGGCGCCGAGGTCGAGTGGCTGCTGCAGGTACGGCGTCGCAAACGTGTTGTCGACGACGAGCGTCGCGCCGACCGCGTGCGAGGCAGCGGCTGCCTTGCGGATGTCGACCACGTTGAGCAGCGGGTTCGACGGCGTCTCGACCCACACCATGCGCACGTCGTCGTCGAGGTAGGAGGCGAGGTTGTCGTCGAACTCGCTCGCGGGGACGTAGGTGAACTTGTAGCCCTTGGGCTCGTACACCTGCGACGTCATCCGGTAGACGCCGCCGTAGACGTCTGCGATCAGCACGACGCGCTCGCCCGGATCGACGAGGTGCATGAGCGTCGAGGTGGCGCCGATGCCGGAGCTGAACGCGACGCCGTGGCGCGCGTTCTCGAGACTCGCGAGCGCGATCTGGAGCGCGGTGCGGGTCGGGTTGCCGACGCGCGAGTAGTCGTAGCCCTTGTGCTCGCCGACCGCCTCCTGCACGTACGTGGAGGTCTGGTAGATCGGCGTGATGATCGCGCCGGTGGCCGGATCCGGCTCCTGTCCGTCGTGGATCGCGCGCGTCTCGAAATCCATGTTCACAGGCTAGACGAGTTCAGCGCCCAGCCAGCGCGCCAGATCCTTCAGCGGACGCTCCACCGCGTACGCGCGGCCCTCCCACCAGGTTCCGAGGACGCGCAGCACGCCGGCCTTGCGATCGTGGAACGGCTCGATCCGGCCGACGACGCGGTCGCCGCGCAGGATCGGCAAGACGTAGTAGCCGTATTCGCGCTTCGCCTTCGGGACGTACATCTCGAGGCGGTAGTAGAAGTCCCAGAGCGCCAGCGCACGGTTGCGGTCGTGGATCAGGCGGTCGAAGGGCGACAGGAACGTGACGCGCGCGGCCGGCACGGGCCCGTCCACTGCCTCCGGGTGGGCGAAGAGACGGCCGCGCTGAAGCTCGACGCCCAGCGATCGGAGGCGCTTGTCCTCGATCTGCCGCTTCGCTTCCGCCCACGGGATCCGCTCGGTCTCGGGATACCAGCGCTCGGCGAGGTCCCACAGGCGCTGCTTGCCGCGGCGCCCGACGACCGCGACCTCGCCCATCGCGTTCAGCACGCCGAGCATCAGCCCCATCTTGCGTTCGCCCCACCAGCGGTGCGCCTCGCGGCCCGTCGGCCGGTGGTCCTCGATCTCGCGCGAGAGGAGCGGGCCGCGTTGCTCGAGCTCGCGCAGGACATAGCGGCGAAACGGGGCGTTCGACTTCAGGTACTCGGCTCGGTGCCGCTGCCACGTGCCCTCCTTCGAGCGCATGCGCGCGCGCAGCAACGGCAGATCTTCGACGGGCCACAGGAATGCGTTCCACTCGAGCAGCTGTTTCGTCTCCCAGAGCAGGTGGTCGAGCTCGGACCGGTCGTACGCCCTGCCCAGCCTGCTCCAGAGCACGAGATGCTGGGGAGGAGCGACCGACGAGATCGGATCGAGCTGCAGGAACCCGAGACGCCGCACGGTCTCGAGCACATCGGTCGCCGCGCCGTCGAGCTGTTGAGCGCGGACCGCGATGCGGCGTGCTTCCTCGACCGAGACCTCACGCACGTTCGACACCAGCGAGTCCGAGTGTCCGGGCGAGTCTCGCCGCCGCCTTCTCCAGCTTCGCATCGACATCGCCGCGGACGCGCGGCTCCGGCGTGAAACGGCGGATGCGGAGCACGCCTGCTGCGCGGTCGGCCTTGAGGTCGGCGCGGCCGATGAAACGGTCGCCTGCGAGCAGCGGCAGCACGTAGTAACCGTACGCGCGCTCGTGCTCCCGCTTGTAGACCTCGATCACGTGCTTGAAGCCGAAGAGCCGCTCGAGCAGCGGGCGGTCCCAGACGAGGTTGTCGAACGGGCAGATGAGCGTCGGCGGCGCCGGTGCGCCGTCGAGCTCCTCGCCCGGCAGGACGTAGAAGGGCACCCCGCCGTCGTCGGCCTCGACCTCGCGCAGCCGGCCCTCGGCGACGAGCGCGTCGAGCTGCGGTTGGAGGCGTGCGCGTCCGCCCTTGAGGCGCCAGTGCTCGCGGATCGCGGGCTCGGTCAGCGCTCCCCGCGCGCCGACTGCGAGCACCGACAGCTCGCACAGCGTCTCGGCCTCTGACGGGGTCGGCGCGCCCAGTACGTGCTCCGGGATCACGCGCTCGGCCAGGTCGTAGCGGCGCTGGAAGCTCTGCCGGCCGGCGATCGCGAGCTGGCCACGGTCCCAGAGCGCCTCGAGCACCATCTTCGCCGGCTTCCAGTTCCACATCCCGCTGCCCGCGGCCCGACCCTCGAAGTCGCGCGAGCCGAGCGGCCCCTCCTCGCGGATGCGGGCGAGCACCGGCTCGACGAGTTCGGCGTGCTCGCGCAGCGCCCGGTCGTGCGAGCCCCAGTGGCCGCCGCCTTCCATCACGGTGCGGAAGTGGGGCCAGAGCTCGATCGGCAGCAGCGAGGCCTCGTGCGCCCAGTACTCGAAGATGCGACCCTCGCCGAGCAGTCGTGCGACGGTGTCCCGTGGGTAGGCACCGATGCGCGCCCCGAGCGTCAGCCGGTGGGCGCGGTCGACCGCCGTGATCGAGTCCAGCTGCACGGCGCTCAGCCGGCGGATCGTCGCCTCGACATCGGTCTCGTCCGAGCGGCGGAAGCGACCCGCGAACCCCTGACGACCGATGACCAGGCGGCGGATCGCCGTCAGGCTCTCAGGCAACGCCACCTCGGCTCGGCGCTTGCGTTCTGGCTCTCGTGGACGGATCGACACGCAGCTCCGACGTTCCGCGAGTCGCCACCTGCTCGATCGTGCGTGAGCGGCGTGCGTATGCCGACGCTGCGGCCACGCTCGCGAGCGCTCGGGCTTCCACTCGCGGTGCGCGAGCACGCCGTGCCGCTCGTCACCGCGGCGACATCTCGCTGCAGAGCGCGCTGCTGTCGAGGCGGCGCGGAGATCGACGGACCGGCTCACACCGTCGCGAGCCACCGAGAACGAGGCGACCGTGTCGTCGTCGCCTCGCCTCACGCACCAGCTCCGCGAGGAGCTCGTCCATCAGCGCGCGAGGTAGTCGAGCAGGTCGGAGCGCGTGACGACGCCGGTCGGCTTGCCGCCGTCGGCGACGACGACCGCGTTCGCGCCGCCGGTCAGCGCCGTCACGATCTCGTCGATCGACGCATCCGCCTCGACCGTCGCGAGCGGGCCTTGCATCGCCGAAGCGACGTCCTCGTGCAGCGCGTCGGCGTTCTTGAAGACACGGTCGAGCAGCGCGCGGTCTTGCAGCGAACCGATCACGTCGGCGAGCGATGCCACCTCACCGTCGCGGACGACCGGCAGCTGCGAGATCGAGTACTGCTCCATCACACCGATCGCCTCGGCGACCTTCTGGTGCGCAGAGATCGTCACGAACGCCGGCGTCTCGCCCTGCTTCGACCGCAGCAGCTCGCGTACCGTCGGCGCGGGTGCCGAGCGCTCGAGGAACCCGTGCTCGAGCATCCAGTTGTCGTCGAGGAACCTCGAGAGGTACGAGCGGCCCGAGTCCGGGAGGACCGTCAGCACCTGCGAGTCGGCGCCGAGGCCGCGCGCGTAGACGAGGGCTCCGGCGATCGTCGAGCCGGACGAGCCGCCCACGAGCAGCCCCTCCTCGCGCGCGAGCCTGCGCGCTGCGAGGAACGAGTCGCGGTCGGAGACGCGCACCCACTCGTCGACGACGTCGCGGTCCATCGTGTCGGGCCACGTGTCCTTGCCGATCCCCTCGACGAGGTACGGGTGCAGATCCTCTTCGGTCTTCGCCGTGTAGACCGAGCCTTCGGGATCGACGCCGACGATCTTCACCTCCGGCTTGTGCTCCTTGAAGTAACGACCGACGCCGCTGATCGTGCCGCCGGTGCCGACCGAGATCACGATCGCGTCGAGCTCGCCGCCGGTCTGCTCCCAGATCTCGGGGCCGGTCGTGCGGTAGTGGGCCTCGGGGTTCGCCATGTTCGAGTACTGGTCCGGCTTGAACCCGCCGGGGATCTCCTCTGCGAGGCGTGACGAGACGGAGTAGTAGGACTCGGGCGAGTCGTGCTCGACCGCCGTCGGTGTGATCACGACCTCCGCGCCGTAGCCGCGCAGCATCGAGATCTTCTCCTGGCTCATCTTGTCGGGCATCACGAAGATGCAGCGGTAGCCCTTCTGGGCGGCCGCGATCGCAAGCCCGACGCCGGTGTTGCCGGAGGTGGGCTCGACGATGGTGCCGCCGGGCTTGAGCTTCCCGTCTCGCTCGGCGGCCTCGATCATGGCGAGGCCGATCCGGTCCTTGTTGGAGCCGCCCGGATTCAGGAACTCGAGCTTCGCCAGGATCGTCCCGGGCACGTCGCGGGAAACCCGGTCGAGCCTGACGATCGGCGTGTCGCCGACCAGGTCGATCACGGTTGGGTACTCGCGGGCCATGAGCGGCGGAAGCGTACCCACGCGCTCTACCCGCCGTCATCGGCTCCCTCCGGCGCCGCCGCGGCCAGCTCGTCGCGCCGGATCAGGACGAGCGTCGCGATCAGGCCGACCAGCCGAGACCCCGACGGTCACCCAGAACGCGCAGCTGGCAGCCGCGCGTGAACGCCTCGCCGTCGAACTGGCTCACCTTGGCTGCGTTCGCGTAGTGCGTCAGGAGCACCGACGAGCAGACCGCGACTCCGATCGCACCGCCGATCTGCTGCGCCGTGTTGATCAGTCCCGACGCGAGACCCGCCTCGTGCGCCTCGACGCCGGCGAGTGCGGCGATCGAGACCGGGACGAACGTGAACGGCAGCGCGAATCCGACGAGCAGGTAACCCGGGCAGCAGGTCGGTCGCGTACGACGCATCGACCGGGATCTGCGTGTACCAGAGCATGCCGAGCGTCAGCGCAACGAACCCGATCGCCATCACGATCTTGGCGCCGATGCGCGTGACGAGCGCCTGTGCGACACCGGCCCAGAGGACGGCCGAGCCTGCCGTTGCGACGAACGTGACCCCGGTCCTGAGCGCCGACCAGCCGAGCACGTTCTGCACGTAGAGGGTGAGGATGAAGAAGTTCGCGAAGACGACAGCGCCGAGCAGCAGGCCGGCCACGTTCGCGCCCGCGAGCGTCCGTACGCGGAAGATCGAGAACGGCATCAGCGGGTAGCGCACCCGTGACTCGATGAACGAGGAAGATCGCCGAGCAGGACGAGCGACGCCACGATCCGCGAGATCGTCCAGGCGGAGCTCCAGCCGTGGTCAGGCGCCTTCGAGATCGCGTAGACGAACAGCGCGAGCCCGGCCGTCACCGTGACGGCGCCCGCGACGTCGGACGAGCTCTCGCGCTCCGAACGGCTCTCGCGGACGATAGCGCGGTGCGAGCAGGAATGCGGCGATGCCGACGGGGACGTTGACGAAGAAGATCCACTCCCAGCCGAGGTACTTCGTCAGCACACCGCCGGCGAGCACGCCGACCGCGGCGCCGGAGCCGCCGATCGCGCCCCAGATACCGAGCGCCTTGTTGCGCTCGGGCCCTTCCTCGAACGTCGTGATGATGATCGAGAGGGCGGCCGGCGAGATGATCGCGGCGCCGAGGCCCTGCAGCGCGCGGGCGCCGATCAGCACGCCCTCGGACCAGGCGAAGCCGCAGAGGAAGGACGCGATGGTGAAGAGGGCGACGCCGGCGAGGAAGATGCGGCGCCGGCCGAGCAGGTCGGCGGCACGGCCGCCGAGCAGCAGGAAGCCGCCGAAGGTGATCGCGTACGCGGTGATCACCCACTGGAGGTTCTCGCGCGAGAAGTCCAGCGCTCTGCCGATCGACGGCAGCGCGACGTTGACGATCGACACGTCGAGAACGGTCATGAAGAACGCGGCGCAGACGATTGCGAGCGCCGTCCAGCGCCTCGGATCAAGCTCGGCCATTGCAGCTCCTTCCCTTCGATTCCCCTTGCGCGCGGAAACGCGACCCACGGCGATGCTATTCCGACCGGCGGTCGGCTAGTGGCGGAAGTGGCGCCGCCCGGTCAGCACCATCGCTGCGCCCACCGCGTCGACGGCTGCAATCACCTCGTCGTCGCGGCGTGACCCACCTGGTTGCACGAGCGCGGTCACGCCGGCGTCGAGGGCCAGCTTCGGGCCGTCGGCGAACGGGAAGAACGCGTCGCTCGCCAGCGCTGCTCCGGCCAGATCGTGGCCGTACGCACCCGCCTTCTCGATCGCGATCCGCACCGAGTCGACCCGGCTCATCTGCCCTGCGCCGACGCCGATCGTCCGCAGGTCCTTGACGAGCACGATCGCGTTCGAAGCGACGTGCTTGCAGATACGCCACGCGAAGAGCAGGTCGCCCCACTGCGCCTCGGTCACCTTGCCGCAGACGACCTCCATCGCCTCTCGGTCCTGGACGTCGCTGTCGCGGTCCTGCACGAGCAGCCCGCCGAGCACGCGCTTCACGTCGCGCTCGCCGGGCGTCTCGGACCGGCGCTCGCGGTCGGAGAGGATGCGCAGCGACCTCTTCGACCGCAGCGCCGCGACGGCGAGGTCGTCGAAGTCAGGTGCGAGCAGCACCTCGACGAAGTGCTCGGCGATGCGCGCTCCGAGCGCCGCGGAGACGGGGCGGTTCAGCACGGCGACGCACCCGAACGCCGAGACCGGGTCCGCGGCGAGTGCGCGCTCCCAGGCTTCCTCGATCGTCGCCGCGACCGCCACGCCGCACGGGTTCGCATGCTTGACGATCACGACGGCGGGCAGCGCGAACTCGCGCAGGATCCTGCGTGCCGCTTCGAGATCGGCGAGGTTGTTGTACGAGAGCTCCTTGCCGCCGAGTTGCTCGACCTTCGAGAGGAGGTGCCGGCGGGCGCCCTCCTCGCGATAGTAGGCGGCCGCCTGGTGCGGGTTCTCGCCGTACGAGAGGTCGGTCACCTTCTGGAACGTGAGCGTCAGCTGCTCGGGGAACTGCTCCGGTCTCGCCGAACCAGTTCGCGATCGCCGCCTCGTAGGCGGCGGTCGTGGCGAATGCTGCCCGCGCGAGCTCGCGGCGGGTGTCCAGCGTGACCGCTCCGTGCTCGCGTAGCTCGGCGAGCACGACGGCGTACTGGTCGACGCGAGAGACCGCGGCGACGTGTGCGAAGTTCTTTGCCGCCGCGCGCAGCATCGACGGGCCACCGACGTCGATCATCTCGACCACCTCGGCCTCCGTGACGCCGCGCCGTCCGGCGACCGACGTGAACGGATAGAGGTTGACGCAGACCAGGTCGAACGGCTCGATCTCGTGCTCGGCGAGCGTCGCGGTGTCTTCGGGCAGGTCGCGCCGCGCCAGGATCCCTGCGTGGATGCGCGGGTGCAGCGTCTTGACGCGCCCGCCGAGCATCTCCGGCGCCGCGGTCACCTCCTCGACCCGCGTCACCTCGAGCCCTTGCTCCTCGAGGAACGTCGCGGTGCCACCCGACGAGACGAGCTCCCAGCCAAGCTCGGCGAGCCCGCGGGCGAGCTCGTCGACCCCATCCTTCTCCCAGACGCTGATCAGCGCACGGGGCATAGATCTCCGACGACCTGGGGCAGGAGGCGGTGCTCGACCTGGTGAATGCGCGCTTCGAGCGACGCGCGGGGCTCAACGGGCAGCTCGACCTGGGCGATCACGTCCCCCGTGTCGAGGCCCTCGTCGACGTAGTGGACCGTGACGCCGGTGGTCTCGACGCCGGCGGCGAGCGCGTCCTCGATCGCGTGTGCGCCGGGGAACGCGGGCAGCAGCGAAGGATGCACGTTGACGATGCGCCCCGGGAACCGGTCGAGGAACGGCTTCGTCAGCAGGTGCATGTAGCCGGCGAGCACGACGAGCTCGACGCCGTGCTCCTCGAGCCAGGTCGCCATCACGAGGTCGCGCTCGGCGCGATCTGCGTGGCAGTCGAGCGAAAAGGTCGCCGCCGGGATGGCGGCCTCACGCGCCCTGATCAGGGCGTAGGCGTCCTTGCGGTTCGAGGCGACCGCAACGACGGGCAGTCCGGCGTCGACGAGCGCCTGCAGATTGCTCCCGTTGCCGCTCACGAGGACGCCGATCATGCGATGCGCCCGATCACGGTCTCGCCGTCTGCGGGCTCTGCGACGACGGCGCACCAGCCGATGCCGAGGTTGAAGACGCGGCGGAGCTCCTCCTCCTCGATGTGCCGCGCGAGCCAGTCGAAGACCGGCAGGCGGGGCCACGCATCCCAGTCGATCACACCGGTGCGCCCGTCGGGCAGCACGCGCTCGAGGTTGCCGAGGATGCCGCCGCCGGTGACGTGCACGAACGCCTTGGCGCGCCCGCGCAGCGCGCGGGCGACATCGAGGTAGAGGCGCGTCGGCGCGAGGAGATCGTCGCCGTCGTAGTCCTCGTCCTCGAGCACGCGGCGCGCAAGCGTGAAGCCGTTCGCGTGCAGGCCCGACGATGCGAAGCCCACCACCACGTCGCCGGCCTCGATGCGCGAGCCGTCGATCAGATCCGCGCGGGCGACGACACCCACGCACGTGCCCGCGAAGTCGAGCTCGCCCGCGGCATAGATGCCCGGCAGCTCGGCGGTCTCGCCGCCGACCAGCGCGACGCCCGCGGCGCGGCACACCTCGGCGGCGCCGTCCACGAGCTCGGCGACCTCGTCGAGCTCGATCGTGTTCGCGGCGACGTAGTCGAGCAGCATCAACGGGTCGGCACCGCAGGTGACGACGTCGTTGATGCAGTGAGCGGCGAGGTCTGCGCCGCAGTCGCGCAGCCTGCCGCGCGCCCGGGCGAGGACCAGCTTGGTGCCGACGCCGTCGGTGGACGCGGCGAGGAGGCGGTGGTCGTCGAGCGGGTGCAGCCCCGCGAACGCGCCGAAGCCGGTCGCGCCGGTCGACTCGACCGCCGCGCGCAGGCGGTCGACGACCGTGCCCGCGGTCGCGAGCGAGACCCCGGCGGTGTCGTAGCTGTGAGCCCGGCTCCCCAAGGAGAGGAGCATACGACCGCCCTCGGCCGTGCCGGTTCGGCCGTGTCCCAGGGACAGTCCCCGGGACACGGCCGAACGGCCTACGCGAAGCGCTCGCCGGCCAGCTCCGGTCGGCCCTCGGGGCCGTCCGGCAGGAAGCTGACGAGTGTCTCGCCGACCTGCACCGCGTTCCCGGCGGCCTCCAGCCCGAGGATGTCCGCGAGCGCGCCGGCCTTGGCCTGCGGCTCGTCGGCGCGCAGGTGCAGCTCGGCCAGGCGCAGCTCGGACTGGTGGGCGAGCAGCTCGTCGATCCAGTCCCGCGGCGGGTGCACCTCGATCCGGTACCCGGCATTCGTCGCCACGAAGGTGCGCCTGCCGCCATGCTCCTGCACGCGCAGGTTCCACTGGGCGGCGCGCTCGAGCACCTCCTGGAACTCGTCCTCGTCGAGCGCGACCCCCACGTGGTCGACCCGCGGCAGCCGCCAGTGCCCCGGCTGGACCACGACGTTGACCGCACCCCGCTCGAGCTCCGAGAGCCGCAGCTTGAAGCCGTCGCGATCGAGCTGCTCCCACGAGACGCCCGCCTCGACCGCGACGTGGTCGTCGCCGACGCGGCCGTAGCGCGCGACGAGGTCGAAGCCGAGCTTCCCGAGGTAGCGCGCCTCGACGTCCCGCAGCTCCGAGGTGACGAGGTGGTAGTGGAAGAGGTGCACGCCCCTATCCTTCCAAGGGCCGTGGACTCGCCGTCGCTGCTCAGCCCGTGGACCTTCGATCCGCTGCAGGTCGTCCCGACGGTAATCGTGGCGTTGCTCTATTTCCGGCGGACGCAGACGCTCGCGGCGCGGGGCCAGCCCGTCAGCCGCTGGAAGCAGGCGAGCTTCTGGACGGGGATCGCGCTCGTGATGTTCGCGCTCGACTCGCCCGTCGACGCGCTCGGCGAGGAGCACTTCTTCTTCATCCACATGCTGCAGCACGTCGTGCTCGGCGATCTCGCGCCGCTCTGCTTCATGGCGGGCCTCTCCGGCCCGATCCTGCAGCCCGTGCTGAAGCTGCCCGGCGTCGACCGGCTACGGGTGCTGGCACATCCGCTCGTCGCGCTGCCTGTGTGGGCACTCAACCTCTACATCTGGCACATCCCGTTCCTCTACGACGGCGCGCTCCACCACGACTCCGTGCACGCGCTCGAGCACTTCATGTTCTTCACCTGCGGTTGTCTGATCTGGGAGCCGGTCGTCGAGACCCTCCCGGCACCGGCGTGGTTCGGGACGGGCGCGAAGATCGGCTACATCTTCGTCGTCCGCATGATCGAGACCGTGCTCGGCAACGTGTTCATGTGGACGAGCGCGATGTTCTACACGGTCTACAAGCACGCGCCGGAGTGGGGGATCACCCCGTCGCACGACCTCAATCTCGGCGGGATCGTGATGATGGCGGAAGGGTCCGCCGTGACGCTCGGCGTGCTCGTATGGCTCTTCCTGCGGCTCGCGGCGGAGGGCGAGACGCGGCAGCGCCTGCTCGAGCAGGGCTTCGATCCGCGGCAGGTGAAGCGGGCCGTGCGCTACGGCCGCGCGGAGGATCTGAGCGCTTCGCGCTGAACTCCTGCGCTCAATCGTCTTGTAGGAGGAGCCATGGAGAACCCGAGCGAATCGGAGACGCGGCCGCAGTACACCCTCGGGCCGAACTGGCCGGAAGGAGCGCGTCTCCCGATCCCCGGCAACGCCGAGTGGGTGATGCTCGCGGCCGCCTCGATCCTGATCGCGATCGTCGCCGGCATCTCGGACCGCGTCGACAGCCCGCAGTGGGTCGACTTCATGAAGTGGACGACCGCGGCGTACCTGATCTCGCGCGGGATCGCGAAGGCCTCCCGCGTGCTCGAGCAGTAGCCCCCGCTACACGGGCTCGAAACGGAGCTTTGCCGTGTCTGCCGGCACGCGCGTCGGGTATTCGCGCGTCAGGCAGGCACGGCAGAGCGCGCCTTCGGGCCGACGCGTCGCCGCCTGCAGGCCCTCGAGCGAGAGGTAGGCGAGCGTCGTCGCACCGATCGCCGCGCGCACCTCTTCGACGCTTGCGTGCGAGGCGATCATCTCGTCTTCGGACGCGAGGTCGATCCCGTAGAAGCACGGTGAGACGACGGGCGGAGAGGAGATGCGGACGTGCACCTCCGCCGCCCCGGCGTCGAAGAGCATCGTCACGATCTGCCGCGTGGTCGACCCGCGCACGATCGAGTCGTCGACGACGACGAGGCGCTGGCCCGCGACCTCGGCGAGCGGGTTGAACTTCATGCGAATCCCCTGCTCACGCATGCCCTGCTCGGGCTGGATGAACGTGCGGCCGACGTAGCGGTTCTTGATCAGCCCTTCGCTGAACGGGATCCCGGTCGCACGTGCGAAGCCGATCGCCGCGGGCGTGCCCGAGTCGGGGATCGGCAGCACCAGATCGGCCTCGACCGGAGACTCGTCGGCGAGGCGCTCGCCCATGCGCACGCGCGCGCCGTGCACCTCGACGCCGGACAGCCGCGTGTCGGGCCGGGCGAGGTAGAAGAACTCGAAGATGCAGAGCGCCCCGCGGTCGGCGGCCGGGACAGCCTGGATCGCGCGCAGCCCTCCGTCGTCGATCAGCACGAGCTCACCCGGGCGCACCTCGCGCTCGAAGGTGGCGCCGACGAGGTCGAGCGCGCAGGTCTCGGATGCAACGACGTGGTCGTCGCCGAGCCGCCCGAGCGCGAGCGGCCGGAAACCGTGCGGGTCGCGGAAGGCGAACAGCGTGCCGTCGGCGAGACCGACCACGGTCGCCGCACCCTCGAGGCGCTCCATGCAGGCGGCGATCGCGGCCTCGAGCGGGCGCTCGTCGTCGGCGATCAGGGCGGCGATCACCTCCGAGTCGGAGGTCGACGCGAGCGGCTTGCCGACCTCTTCCCGCAGCGCCTGCGCATTGACGAGGTTGCCGTTGTGGCCGAGCGCGACCGTGCGGACGCGGCCGTGGTGCAGCAGCGGCTGCGCGTTCTCCCAGGCGTTGCCCCCGGTCGTCGAGTAGCGCGTGTGCCCGATCGCGAGCTCGCCGTGGAGACCGGAGAGGCTGCGTTCGTCGAAGACCTGCGGCACGAGGCCGAGGTCGCGCATGGCGGTCAGCCGGCCTCCCTCGGAGACGGCGATCCCGGCGGACTCCTGGCCGCGGTGCTGCAGCGCGTAGAGCCCGAAGTAGCTCAGGCGGGCGACGTCACGGCCGGGTGCACGGACGCCGAAGACGCCACACATCAGGCGACCGTCCCGAGCTCGACGACGTCGTCCCACGGGATCTCGGTACCGGGCGCGACGGCGGCGACGACGCCGCGACCCTCGACGACGTCGACCTCGGCGGGCAGGCCCGACCACTCCGCGGCCTCGCGGACTGCGAGCACGACGCCCCCGTCGGAGACGTCGTGCGCAAGGGTGAACAGGTGCGCGTGCCGCCAGACGAAGCCGACGAAGCCGTGGCCGTACCCGCGGAGCAGGACGATCCGGTCGCCACGCCGCCAGCGGTCGGGGATGCGCGTGATGTCGCGGACGAGCCCGACGCAGCCGACGACCGGCGTCGGGGGGATCGGCGGCGCCGCCGGTCTCGTTGTAGAGCGAGACGTTGCCGGAGACGACGGGGATGCCGAGCGACTCCGCGGCCTGCGCGATGCCCTCGATCGCCTGCCCGAGCTCCCAGCCGATCTCGGGCTTCTCGGGGTTGCCGAAGTTGAGGCAGTCGGTGAGCGCGAGCGGCTCGCCGCCGGCGCAGGCGACGTTGAGCGCAGCCTCCAGCACCGCCGACCAGCCTGCCTCGAGCGGGTTGCGGCAGCCGAGCGGCGGGCCGTCGAGCGAGACCGCGATCCCGCGTGTGCCGTCGATGCGCAGCACCGCGGCGTCGAGGCCCGGGCGCCGCACGGTGCGAGACCCGACGAGGTGGTCGTACTGCTCGAACACCCACGTCTTCGCGTCGTCGTTGATCGGGTCGACGGGGGCAGGGACAGTCTCTCGCGCCTCCTGCTCGACCTCGTAGCGCGGGCACTCGTCGGTCAGCAGGCCGGCCGGGATCGAGCCGACGACCTCGCCGGCCGAGAGCGCGCGCAACTCGCCGTGGTCGGTGACCGCGCCGATCACCGTGCAGGGCAGCTCCCAGCGGTCGCAAACGGCGCGCACGTCGTCGACCCGCTCGGGCGCGACGACCGCGACCATCCGCTCCTGCGACTCCGAGATCATGATCTCCCACGGTTCCATGTCGTTCTCGCGCAGCGGCACGCGGTCCAGGTGCACGTCGACGCCCATCCCGTCGCGCGCCATCTCCGAGAGCGACGAGGCGAGGCCGGCCGCCCCGCAGTCCTGCAGCGAGACGACGAGGCCCTGCTCGACGAGATCGAGGGAGACCTCGATCAGCGCCTTGCCGCGGAAGGGATCGCCGATCTGGACGGACGGCCGCTTCTCGTCCGAGCCCTCGAGGTCCTGCGAGGCGAGGACGGAGGCGCCGCCGATGCCGTCCCGGCCGGTCAGCGCGCCGTAGAGGACGAGTGCGTTGCCGACGCCTTGGGCCTTCGCCGAGAGGACGCGCTCCGTCGGGAGGAGGCCCACGCACATCGCGTTCACGAGCGGATTGCGGGCGTACGCCTCGTCGAAGGCGCACTCGCCGCCGATGTTCGGGACGCCGACGCAGTTGCCGTAGTGGCCGATGCCTGCGACGGCGCGGCGGAAATGCCAGTCCGGCTTCCCGAAGCGCAGGCTGTCGAGCAGCGCGATCGGCCGGGCGCCCATCGCGACGATGTCGCGCAGGATCCCGCCGACGCCGGTTGCGGCGCCCTGGAACGGCTCGACCGCGGACGGATGGTTGTGCGACTCGGCCTTGAACGCCACGGCGACGCCGTCGCCCAGGTCGATCACGCCGGCGTTCTCGCCCGGCCCCTGCAGCACGCGCTCGCCGCTCGACGGCAACCGGCGCAGGAGCGCTGCGGAGTGCTTGTACCCGCAATGCTCCGACCAGAGCAGCGAGAAGACCGCGAGCTCGAAGTCGTTCGGCGTGCGGCCGAGGAGCTCGCAGATACGGTCGAACTCTCCGTCGGTGAGACCGAGAGAACGGTGAAGCGGCTGGTCGGCGACGGCAGCCAGAGGGCCAGGATACCCGGCCTCCAGGATGGCCCCCGTGGAGCTCGTCGGGCCGACGGGAACGATCGGCGGCCCGCAATCGTTCAGATCTCACAGGGATGACCTTCGGGCCGTTTCAAGAGCAATGAACCGTCGCTATCTGCCCATGCTCGTCGTGCTCGCCCTGATCTGGGGCAGCTCGTTCATGTTCATCAAGATTGCCGTCCGGGAGCTCGATCCCGCGACACTCGTTCTCGGGCGGCTCGGCGTCGCGGCGCTGGTGCTCGGAGTGGTCGTGCTCGTGGCAATCGGCCGCCGGGCTGCGTGGGCCGAGGTGCGCGCCTTCTGGCTGGCGCTGATCGTCGTCGGCCTGCTCAACACCGCCGTCCCGTTCTGGCTGCTCTCGTGGGGAGAGACGCGCATCGACTCGGGGCTCGCGTCGATCATCCAGGCGTCCGTGCCGATCTTCAACGCGCTGCTCGCGTACGGCTTCTTCCGTGACCAGCGCGTGACGGGCGGCCGACTCGTCGGCGTCGTGGTCGGTTTTGTCGGCGTTGCGGTGCTCGTCGGGGCGCAGCCGCAGGCGAAGGTGCTCGGCGCACTCGCGGTCGTCGGCATGGCCATCTGTTACGGCGCCGGCGGTCTGCTCGCGCGCCGCTATCTGTCGGAGGTGCAGCCTCCGGTGGTCGCGTTCGGCACGACGGCGATCGCTGCGTTGGTCATGATGCCCGCGGGCGTGGCGCTGGCACCGGATCACATTCCTGGTTGGAAGACGCTCGCGTCGATCGCGGTCCTCGGTGTCGTCGCCACTGCTGCTGCTTACCTGCTGTTCTTCACGCTCGTCGCGGGAGCCGGGTCGGCGTACGCCTCGCTCGTCACGTATCTCGTTCCACCGATCGCCCTCGCCTACGGCGCGATCTTCCTTGGCGAGCGTTTCGGGGCCTCCGCCTTCGCAGGCCTGGCGCTGATCCTCGCCGGTGTCGGACTGGGCACGCGGGTGAAACGACGCCCGGCCCCCGTGGCCGAGCCGCTCGCGGTGGACTGAGTGGTCACGTTACGGCGCGCGACGGTGGAGGACGTCGACTGGCTCATCGCCCTCTACACCGACGACGACGTCGAGCCCTTCCTCGGCGGCCAGCGGTCGCGCGGCCGAGCCGAGGTGCTCGCCGACGTCGAACGCTCGCAGCGTGAGCCCGAGCGGTTCGGCCGGCTGATCGCCGAGCTCGACGGTGAGCGCGCCGGCGCGTTCGGCTACCGCGAAATGAGCGAGGTGCACCGGATCGTGCACCTCGAGGCGCTCGCGGTCGCTCCGGCGTTTCGCCGGCGTGGCGTGGCCGACGTAGGCGCACGCCTCCTGCAGCGGTACCTCTTCGACGAGCTCGGCTACCACCGCCTGGAGCTCGCCTGCTACGGCTACAACGACGCTGCGATCCGCCACTCCGAGCGGGTCGGCTTCGTGCGCGAAGGCGTCAAGCGGCGCGCATACATGCGCCACGGCGAGTGGCAGGACGCCGTGCAGTTCGCGCTGCTGCGCGAAGACCTCGACGCGTAGGGTTCGGGCATGGCGACCCGTTATCTCCACACCATGCTTCGCATCACCGACCCGGCGCGCAGCCGCGCCTTCTACGAGGCGCTGGGCTACGAGTTCCGGCGCGAGTCCCCGATCGTCCGCAACGGCGAGCAGGAGGCGACGCTCTACTTCTACGGCTTCCCCGACCAGGAGGAGGAGCTCGAGCTGACGCACAACGAGGACGGCCGCTCCTATGAGCTCGGCACCGCCTATGGGCACATCGCGATCGGCGTCGACGACCTCGACGGCACGCTCGCCCGGCTCGCCGAGCAGGGCATCGAGCCCGAGCGGGAGCCGTACCAGGTGCGCGAGGGCGGCTCGTGGCTCTGCTTCGTGCAGGATCCGGACGGCTACCGGATCGAAGTCATCGGGCGCTGACGGCGACCGCCGTCAGTTCTCGACCTTCTTCGGGTACGTCGTCATGTTGAGCGTCGCGGGGTCCGGGCCCGCGCGCACCCCGGTGTCGAGCGCGTCGATCGCGGCGACCTCCTCGGCGGTCAGTTCGAAGTCGAAGACGTCGAAGTTCTCCTCGATCCGGTGCGGTTTCACCGATTTGGGAATCGCAACGACTCCGTGTTCGATGTGCCAACGCAGCACCACCTGCGCAGGAGTCTTGCCGTGCTTCGCGGCGATCGACGGTGATCGTCGGATGCTCGAGCGCGTTCAGAACCGCGTCCGGGTCGGCCGGGCGGTAGACGTGGATGCCGCCGAGCGGCGACCACGCCTCGGTCGTGATGCCGTGCTCCGCGTGGAACGCGCGCAGCGGTTGCTGCGTGAAGAACGGGTGAAGTTCCACCTGATTCACAGCCGGCACGATCTCGGTCTGCTGCATCAGTCTCTCCAGATGTTGCTCGCTGAAGTTCGAGACGCCGATCGCGCGCGCCCGGCCCTCGGCGAGCAGCTTCTCCATCGCCTGGTACGCCGCGACCGTCCCCTCGAAGTCGGTCGGGACCGGCTGGTGGAGCAGGAAGAGGTCGATGGACTCGAGCCCGAGGCGCCGGAGACACCCTTCGAAGCCGACGAACGCCTCCTCGTAGCCGTAGTCGCTGAACCACAGCTTCGTCGTGATGAACAGCTCGCTGCGGTCGATCCCGGAGGCGCGGACCGCCTCGCCCACTTCACGCTCGTTTCCGTACGAGGCGGCGGTGTCGACCAAGCGGTAGCCGGCGGCGATCGCGGCCCCGACCGCAGCGGTCGTTTCCTCGGGCGGGCTCTGGAAGACGCCGAGTCCGAGCATCGGCATCGCGACGTCGTTGTTGAGCGTGAGAGCGGGGGTTGTCGTGGTCATGGGCTCCTCTGGCCGCTTGATCCGAAACGGTGCCGTTCGGGTCCTCACTCTGGCACGGCGCTCGCGCGCTTGACCGGCCCCGTTGATCCGGGTACCGGCAGTACCCCTCGCGCCCAGGTGTCGGCTAGTGGTGGAAGTTCGACGCGTCCGCCCCGGCGACTGCCGGCTCGGATTGCTTCTGCAGCCGAGGCAGCTGGCGGGTCAGGTCGTCGACGAGCATGTCCGCCATGTCGTGGGAGAAGCCCTGCTTCACGACGACCCGCAGCGCCGCCAGATCCGTCCGGTTGGCCGGGAACGTGTACGCGGGCACGAGCCAGCCGCGCTCGCGCAGCACGTTCGACACGTCGAACACGCTGAAGTTGTCGATCTCGTCCCTGAGCGTGAACGCGAACACCGGTAGCTCATCTCCGCGCGTGATCAGCTCGAACGGGCCGAGCCCGGCGATGCGTGCCGAGAGCGTGGTCGCGACGTCGCGTCCGTAGGCCTGTACTTTGCGGTAACCCTCGAAGCCGAGGCGCAGGAGGTTGTAGTACTGGGCGACCACCTGCGCGCCGGGCCGCGAGAAATTGAGTGCGAACGTCGGCATGTTGTCGCCGAGGTAGTTGACCCAGAAGATGAGATCCTCCGGCAGGGCGGCAGAGTCCCTCCAGACGATCCAGCCGACGCCGGGGTAGACGAGGCCGTACTTGTGCCCCGACGTGTTGATCGAGGCGACCCGCGGCAGGCGGAAGTCCCATTCCAGCTCCGGGTCGACGAACGGCGCCACGAAGCCGCCCGACGCGCCGTCCACGTGCACCGGGACATCGAGCCCCGTGCGTCGACTGAAGATCGTCGAGCGCCGCGCAGATCTCCGCGACCGGCTCGTACGACCCGTCGAAGGTCGAGCCGAGAATCGCGACGACGCCGATCGTGTTCTCGTCACACAGCTTCACAGCCTCTTCGGCCGAAAGATGAAAGCGCTCGCCCTCCATCGGCACGAGTCGCATCTCGACGTCCCAGTAGTTGGCGAACTTCTCCCAGCAGATCTGGACGTTGATGCCCATCACCAGGTTGGGCTTGTCGGCGGGCTTGCCGTCGCGTGCGCGCTGCTGCTGCCAGCGGCGCTTGAGGGCGAGACCGCCCAGCATCGCCGCCTCGCTCGACCCGGTCGTCGAGCAGCCGGTCGCCTGATCGGCCGCCGGGGCGTGCCAGAGCCGGCTGAGCATGTTGACGCAGCGGGCCTCGAGCTCGGCCGTCTGCGGGTACTCGTCCTTGTCGATCATGTTCTTGTCGAAGCACTCCGCCATCAGCTTCTCGGCCTGCGGCTCCATCCAGGTCGTGACGAAGGTGGCGAGGTTCATGCGTGCGTTGCCGTCGAGCATCAGCTCGTCGTGGATGATCTGGTAGGCGGTGTCGGCCGACATCTCCGCATCCGGGATGTCATGTCGGGGTATGCGGTTGCCCTCGATCTCGAAGATCGGCTGGACTGACAGGTCGGAGGCCCGCAGCGTCGGGCCTTGCGGGTGCGTGACGGACATCGATCGGCTCCTTGCGTCGCGGGGTAGCCCATGATCGGTTTCCCGCGCCCGCCTGGCTTCGTCCGATCAGGGTGAGAGCGGCGGCCGGCTCAGCTCGCGGACATCCGCGCCCGGACCGCGTCGAGCCCGCGCCCACGGCAGGTCGGGCCGGAGCGGCCGCAGTTCGCGCTCGAGCACGCCCAGCAACGCCGGCCCGGCGTCGACGGGATCCAGGCGCACGATCGCCGCAAGCTCGGCGCCGAGCTCCGGGTATGCACCCTCGAACCGGCGGAGGGAGTCGAAGCCGTCGAGCAGCGACGCGTTCGCGGCCGGGAGGTTTCGGATCAGGAGGCGGTTGAGGTACGTCGTCCCCCAGGTGACGAGGAACGCCGCACTCAGCGTCTCGCCGCGGCGCCCGCGTCCCCACGCAACGAGCGCGGCGGCGAGCGTCTTGCCGAACAGGAACGTGTCTTCCCGCTCCGGCCGCGGATTCGCGGCGACGTGCTCGATGCGTTCTTCCACCCCGCCGAGGTCGAGCAGCACGCGATAGCGGTTGACCCCGGCGAGCGCGATCTCCTCGAGGTCGAAGACGGCGAACTCGAGCATGTGACCGTCGTCGTAGATCACGTTCAACCCGTGCTCGGTCTCGCGGAACGAGAGCGCGATCCGCTCGTGCCGCGGCAGCCACGAGAGGTCGTTGCGGAGCTCCTCCTGCTCGCCCGGCGGCGTGATCACGAAGAAGTCGTGGTCGGACCACGCGTCGGGCGGGTAGTCACGATCGGCCATCGACCCGACGGCGACGAGCCCGATCGCGCGCCCGTCGGCGCGAAGCCGTTCGGTCAGGGAGTCGGTGAAAAGGCGGTACTCGTCGGGCTGCACAGCGCCTAGATGGGAGCGGGCTCGACTGGCAGCAGGCCGTCGCGGTAGCGCGCCTGCTGCGACGGCGGGAACCGGCCGTATGCCACGTCGGCCTTGTCCTCGAGCGGTGCCTCGACGACCACACCACGATGATACGAGTCGACCGACGGTGCCAGGCACCGCTGCTCGAAGCTACGTGCGGTCGGCGGTCAGCTGCGCGTCGGCAGGGAGACCCGGTGGCCGCCACCGCCGCCCGAGCCGCCCATCGCCCCGGCGAGCACGCGCATCAACCACGCCGTTGCCAGGAAGGCCGTGAAGAAGCCCGGCAGGACCGAGCCGAAGAGAAAGACGTATGCCCCGTGCGGCAGGCTCATCAGGGGCGCCTGGCCGACGATGGAGAGGTGCAGCACGCCGAAGCCGGCCAGGACGACCACGAGCGCCGACCGGAGCGATTTCGGGCCGAGGCCCGGGTACCGCGCGACCACCCAGAGGGCGAGCAGCGCCGCGCCGACCAGCTCCACGCTGAGGAACATGCTCGTGGGGATCACAGGGAGTGTCCTTCCCGAGTGGTGCCTTCGCCGGTGCGATACACGCGGCGGCAGTGCTGGATGTGTGAGGTCGTCGCAGTCATTTCGCGGTCGCCGGGAGCCGCTTCGATCCTTCCCGACATGCGGATCATCGTTGCCAGGGCGCGCTTGACTCAATCACCTGTCTTGCAGTTGACCACGCCGCTTCACCCCGGTTCACGGCTCCGCCTGCGTCATACTTCCGACGCGATGGTGCCGGAGTCGCCGCTCGAGCAGAGCGAGCACGGGCTCGTGCCCACGGGCAAGGGCTGGTTCGTCCTGAACGCACGCGAGGCGCCCTGGATGACCCGCGGAGAGCGCGTCGGCTACTGCGAATTCGAGGGGCTGAACGGCGAGGCGGACTTCTCGCTGCTCGGGATCAACATCGGCGTTCTCGGACCGGGTGAGCCGATGGCGATGTACCACTACGAGAACGACCAGGAGGACTTCCTCGTGCTCGCCGGCGAGGCGCTCCTGATCGTCGAAGGCGAGGAGCGCCCGCTGCGCCAGTGGGACTTCTTTCACTGCCCGGCCGGGACGAACCACGCGATCGTCGGCGCAGGCGGGAGGCACTGTGTCGTGCTGGCCGTCGGCGCGCGCGGGCACTGGATGGCGCCGGACTGGGGCGCGTACACGGTCGACGCCTCGGCGCTCCGGCACGGCGCAGGCGTCGAGCGCGAGACGACCGATCCAAACGACGCGTACGCGCGGTTCGCGCCGTCGGCTCGCAGGCGTTGTCCCGAAGGCTGGCTCCCCGAGTAGCTGATCCAGATCGAGATCGTCGATCGGAGCTGGCGGCGCGCTGTCCGCTCGGCGTACGTTCCCGGCATGCGCCGGTGGGTCGTCGCGCTGCTGCTCGGAGGCGTGCTCGTCACGCAGGCGTCGGCGGCTGCGGGCGGGCGATTGCCGGGCGCCGTCACGTTCAAGGCCTGCGCGGGAGCAGGCCCGTACTGGCCGACGATGACACTCGCACTCGACCGTGGTTTTGCGTGGGTCGCTTGCAAGGAGCAGGCGCGGGTCGTCCGCGTCAACACCCGCACGCACAAGATCGGCCCGTCGTTGCGCCTCGATGCGCCGGTGCTTGCCGTCGCGGCGGGCTACGGCTCGATCTGGGCACTCGACAGCGGCTCGACCCTGACGAAGATCGATCCTGCCACCGGCCGGGTCGCTCGGCGGACCGCGCTTGGAGCCGCCGCCGCGTACAACATCTGGCTGGGCGGCGGCTCGGTGTGGGTCGCCGACGACCAGGGCGGTCAGGTGATCCGCGTCTCGAAGGCCGGGGCCGTCCTGCGCAGGATCGCGGTCGGCGACGGACCGGCCGACATGGCCTTCTCCGGCTCAGCCGCCTGGGTGATCAACCACCGTGACCGCAAGCTCTTCAAGATCGATCTCGCCACGAACACGCCGTCTCTTGTCGCCGTGATTCCCGGCGATGCACCCGAGCGGATGGTCATGGTCACGGGCGACCTCTGGATCACCGGCCGTGGCACCGACCTGCTGCAGGTCGATCCGAGCACGGGTGCGGTGAAGGCGACGGTCGAGATCGGCGCCGGCGGCATCGACGTCGCAGCGACCGGGGGAACGCTCTGGGTGCCGGTTCGCAGCGCTGTGGTCGACCCGACCGGCTTGCCGACGATGCAGGCGCTCCGTCGCGTCACGGCGGCGACCGGGCGCGTGCAGACCGTGACGCGGGCAGCCGGCCGCGTCGACGTGCACGGCATCGGCACGCAGGGCCGCTATGTCTGGCTCGCGGACAACCGCGCGGGAGTGCTCTACCGCATCGCGGGCTGAACGGGGTCACTCGTTCATCCGGTCTGGGTGATGGTCGACGCGGTGGTCGTGGCCAGGATCGTCAGATGCCTACGACCACCGAACTGCAGAGCTGGCGCGCTGGAGCGGTTCGGCAGCGCATCGTCGAGTTCGTCTCCAGGGTGACCGGCGCCGACGGGTCCGAGCCGGTACCTGTCGAGGAGCGGGTCGCGGTCTTCGACAACGACGGTACGCTCTGGTGCGAGAAGCCGCTGCCGATCCAGGCCGACTTCATCCTCAGGCGTCTCGTGGAGATGGCCGAGCAGCACCCCGAGCTGCGCACGCGGCAGCCATGGCAGGCGGCGCACGATCAGGACGTGGCGTGGCTCAACGCCGTCGTCATGGATCACTACGCCGGCGACGACGCCAAGCTGAAGGTGATGGCCGGCGGCATCCTCGCGGCGTACGACGGCATGAGCGTCGAGGAGTTCGAGTCGGCGGCCGACACGTTCCTGCGCAGCGCGTGCCATCCGACGCTCGGCTTCGGGTACCTCGAGTGCGCCTATCGGCCGATGGTCGAGCTGCTCGACTACCTGGCGGCGAACGGGTTCGCGAACTACATCGTCTCGGGCGGCGGACGCGACTTCATGCGCCCGATCTCCCAGGACGTGTACGGCATCCCGCGCGAGCGGGTGGTCGGGAGCGCCGCGGTACTCGCCTACGCGGCGAACGACCGCGGCGGCACGATCACGCACAAGGCCGAAGCGGACTACCTGGACGACGGGCCGCAGAAGCCGATTCGAATCTGGAGCCGGGCCGGGCGCCGTCCGCTCATCGCCGGCGGCAACTCGAACGGCGACATCGCGATGCTCGACTTCGCCTGGCACGAGGACAAGCCCTTCCTGCCGCTGCTCGTGCTGCACGACGACGCGGAGCGCGAGTTCGACTACACCACCGGCGCGGAAACGGCGCTCGAGCGCGCGCGGCAGGACAACTGGGCGGTCGCGAGCATCAAGGACGACTGGGCGACCGTGTTCGCGGCCGCCGACCCTGCGCGCTAGCCGGGCACGGAGCCTGCGCGCAGGAGGTTCCCGCTCGGATCGACGAGCGCGAGCTCGCGGAGGCCGTACTCGGTGTCGACGGGTGGCTGCAGGCGGCTGCCCGTCGCCGGATCGGTCGGCACGCCGATCGCGTTCCATTCGGCGTACAGCGCGTCGGCATCTTTGACGCGCAGGTAACACATTCCGGACGTCAGCAGTGGGTCGACGTCGGGGTCGAGATAGAAGTGGAGCTCGATCCCACCGCGGCCGATGATCAGGTAGTTCCAGCGTTCGTGTGGGGCGCCGCGGTTCTCGAAGCCGAGCCGGCTGTAGAAGGCGAGCAGCTCGTCCAGGTCGCGGCCCGGGAGGATCGGAACGGCACACTCGTCGCTCATCGGAGCAAACCTAACGCGCATCCCCGTGCCGCGCCGCCCGCGACTCTCCTGCTAAGAACGGTGGATGCTTCTCTACGACAGCCCGGTCTCGGGCAACTGTTACAAGGTGCGCTTGCTGCTCGCGCACCTCGGGATCGCGTTCGAGCGGCAGACGGTCGACGTCGTCGACCGGTCGAACCGCGCGCAGCTGCTCGGTGGGTTGAACCCCGCGCAGCGGGTCCCGACGCTCGTCCTCGACGGCGGCCGCTCGCTCGCCGAGTCCGGCGCCATCCTCTGGTACTTCGGCGAGGGTACGCGCTTCGTCCCTGCCGATCCGTACGAGCGCGCGCAGGTATTGCAGTGGATGTTCTTCGAGCAGTACGACCACGAGCCGGCGATCGCCGTCGCACGCTTCTGGCTGACGTATTCCGGCGAGCCGGAGCAGTTTGAGCCGCGCCGGGCCGAGCGAACCGCTGCCGGCCACCGTGCGCTGGCGGCGATGGAAGGGCATCTCGTCGGCCGTGACTGGCTCGTCGGCAACGGGATGACCCTCGCCGACATCGCGCTCTACGCATACACGCACGTCGCTCCCGAAGGTGGCTTCGTGCTGGAGCGCTACCCGGCGATCGAAGGTTGGCTCGAGCGCGTCGCGTCGCAGCCCGGGCACGTCACGATCGACGCCTGAGGCTCAGACGATCGTGATCGCCGCGCCGGTGATCGTCCCGGCGTGCAGCCGCAGCTGTGTGCCGCGAAGCAGGGTCCCCGTCCAGCGGAAGAAACGCCCGGCTCCCGGCCGCACGGTTGCGACGGTGCGCCAGATCCCGCCCGACCGCCGTTCGATCCGTGCGGAGCCGCCGGCGCCTGGCGCTCGTAGCTGTCCCCAGAGCGACGTGCGGCTGCCCGAACGCGAGACCTGCGCCAGAGGCAGCTGGTAGGCCGGGTACGCCGGCTTGGCCTTCCCGGCGAGTGTCAGCAGGCCGCTCTGGAACCGTGCGAGATTCGGCTCGTCACGCACCAGGAAATGGATGAGCAGGTCGACCCGTGCGGTGCGGTAGGCGACGTACGCGCCTTCTCCGACGTAGCGCGCCTGCAGCGCCGGCGAGACTCCGAGCAGCCGGTCGGGCGGATTGGTCTGGTAGCCGTACTCGGTCAGCCAGATGCGCGCGCGCGGGAAGCTTCGCGCGACGAGTCCGACGAGCTTGTTGAGCGTCGCCATGGTGATCGTGGCACAGGTCGTGCAGCCGCCTCGATACGGGGTCTCACGCTTCGGGTCGAGCGGGTACGGGTTGTGGGCGTAGGCGTCGAGCCGTGCGTGTGCCGCCCGCATCCCGGCCAGCCAGGCAACCGGCGAGACACCGCCGGTCGACCCGCGCGGAGCGGTACCGCCGCCCGCGACCTGCACGCCGGAGATCACGCGGTGGATCGCCAGATACGCCGGGTTGAGCAGCCGGGTCGTGTAGATCGAAGCGCTGGTCGGCCGGAGCCAGCGCGCCTGGTTCGGCTCGTTCCAGACGAGCCACCGCTTGACCCACGGATAGCGTTGCGCGGCGGCGGTTGCGAAGTCGCGGAAGGTCGTCGCCGAGGTGGGGGCGTAGTTCGACGGCCGGCCGCCGTTCGCCCAGGTCGGCACCCCGTTCAGCTGCAGCAGCACGGTGATCCCGCGCGCGCGGAGGCCCATGAGCACCGGATCGACCTTGCTCCAGTCGTACGCGGCGTCCTCCGGATCGGTCGGCGAGTCGGGCTTCACCGGGGCGATCGAGTTCCAGTGCAGCGTGAAGCGGACGACCTTCACTCCGAGCGTCTGCAGCCGCGCCAGTCTCGCTTCGAGCGAGCCCGGACCGCTCTGCAGCCAGGCGTCGTCGGTCAGCCCGTACTTGACGCCGGTGGCCGCGTCGGCGGGCGCGGCGGCCAGCCCGGTCGCGGCGGCGAGCGTCGCGGCCAGGACGGCGAGCAGTGTGAGGCGCGGCAGGGAAGCCATCGGTACTGATTGGACGCCGATGCAGCACGGCAAACCTGAGACTCGATCGATTTCACACTTTCGTGACAGAGGCGTTTCCCACGCGTTGCAGTTGCCCCACTACGGTCGCTTCATGACCACCGACCGCCACTCCCTGGGGTCCCGCAACGCTCGTCGAACGGCTCGCCCTGCCGCAGCGCGCGGGCGAGAAGCGCTTCTCGTCCGTGGTCGAGCTGCTCGAAGACGAGCGCGGCGAGCGTCTCGTTCGCTTCGCGTACTCGACCGACGGCGCGGCCCGGCGCGGCCCCGTCACGCTGCGCGCGCGTGACCTCGAGCGGCTGCGCGCCGGCCTCGCCAAGACACCCGCGCTCGCCGACGCGCTCGGCTTTGGGGGAGGTGACGCCTAGACGAGCGCCGCGACCGACACCCGAGCCGCGTCGACGAGCGAGCCGAGGATCAGCGCGCCGTCGGTCGAGCCGAGCAGCGGATCGACGGCGTGCTCCGGATGCGGCATCAGGCCGAACACGTTGCCGTCGCGTTGCCGCACGCCCGCGACGTCGGCGACCGCGCCGTTCGGGTTCTCGCCCGGCCGCGTAGCGCAGCGAGGATCTGGCCGTTCGCCTCGAGCTCTGCGAGCAGCTCGTCGTCGGCGAACCAGCAGCCGTCGCCGTGCTTGACGGGGATCGTCAGCGTCTGCCCGACCGCGCAGCGCGACGGTGAACGGCGTGTCCGTGCGCTCGACGCGCGAGCGCGACGTCGCGGCAGACGAACGAGAGCGACTCGTTCGGGCGCAGCGCGCCGGGAAGCAGGCCGGCCTCGGTCAGGATCTGGAAGCCGTTGCAGATCCCGAGCACGAGCCCGCCCGTCGGCGGCGAACGCGATCGACCGCGCGCATGACGGCGAGAAGCGTGCGATCGCGCCGCAGCGCAGGTAGTCGCCGTACGAGAACCCGCCCGGGAGGACGACGGCTGCCGTCCCGCGCGGCAGCTCGCCTCGTCGGTGTGCCAGACGCGCGGCGCGTCGGCGCCGAGCCGCTCGAGCGCGAGCTGCGCGTCGCGGTCGTCGTTCGAGCCGGGGAAGACGACGACCGCGATCACCGGCCGCGCCGTGCCGGCGTCCGTCACGCCGTCACCGGTGTCCCGTCCGAGCTCGATCTCGTAGCTCTCGATCAGCGGGTTCGCGAGCAGCTGCTCGCACATCCGCTCGAGCTGCGCGCGCGCCTCGTCGCGTCGTCGGTCGCGAGCTCGACGTCGACGAGCCGGCCGACGCGCGCCTCGCCGACCGCGAAGCCGAGGTGGCGGAGCGAGCTCTCGACCGCCTGGCCCTGCGGGTCGAGGATGCCCGGCTTCGGCCGGACGAGCACGGTCGCCCTCATCGCGAGCACCACCTCCGGGTCGCGCGAGGTACTCGGCGAACGCGATCCCGGTCAGCCGCTCGAACGCCTCGACGTAGCGCGCGCGCGTGCCGGCGACGACGTCGTCGGGCAGCTCGGGGCCCGGGTGCGTCTTGTCCCAGCCGAGCGACTCGCAGTAGTCGCGCACGAACTGCTTGTCGAACGACGGCTGGCGCGCGCCCGGCGCGTACTCGTCGGCCGGCCAGAAGCGCGACGAGTCGGGCGTGAACGCCTCGTCGCCGAGCACGAGCCGGCCGGCCCGGTCGAGGCCGAACTCGAGCTTCGTGTCGGCGAGGATGATCCCGCGGCTCGCGGCGTAGTCCGAGACGAAGCCGGTAGAGCTCGAGCGCGACCCGCTCGACCTCGTCGAAGCGCTCCTCGCCGACGAGCTCGACGGCCGCGGCGCGGTCGATGTTCTCGTCGTGGCCCGGTCTGCGCCTTCGTCGCGGGCGTGAAGATCGGCTCCGGCAGCTGCTCCGACTCGACGAGGCCGGTCCGGGAGCCGGTGGCCGCACACCTCGCCCGTCGCGACGGTAGTCCTTCCAGCCCGAGCCGGAGAGGTAGCCGCGCACGACGCACTCGATCGGCAGCATCTCGAGCCGCGCGGCACTCGGTCGAGCGCCCGTCGTCGCGCAGCGCGAGCAGGTGGTTCGGGACGATCGCCGGCCGTCCGCGCGAACCAGAACGCCGAGAGCCCGGTGAGCACGCGTCCCTTGTCGGGGATCTCGGTCGGCAGCACGACGTCGAAGGTCGAGATGCGGTCGCTCGCGACGAGCAGCAGGCGCTCGTCGTCGAGCGCGTAGAGCTCGCGCACCTTGCCGCTCGCGACGTGAGCGGCGGTTTCAGACATGGACGGGTTCCTCCTTGGGGGCGAGTCGGCGCAGGCGGTCGAAGATGCTGTCGAGGTTGGCGATCGTCGCGTCGAGGTCGAACACGGCCGCGAGCGCGGGCTCGTCGAGGCGCGCGCGATCTCGGCGTCGGCGCGCGACGAGCGTCGCGGAAGTCGCGCTCCTCGTCCCACGCGCGCATCGCGTTCCGCTGCACGAGCCGGTACGCGTCGGCGCGGTCGAGCCCCGACTCGACGAGCGCGAGCAGCAGCCGGTGCGAGAAGAAGAGCCCGTGCGAGGCCTCGAGGTTCCGCAGCATCCGCTCGGGATAGACGACGAGCCCGTCGACGATCCAGGTGAAGCGGTCGAGCATGTAGTCGAGCGCGAGGAACGCGTCCGGGATCGACGATCCGCTCCGCGGACGAGTGCGAGATGTCGCGCTCGTGCCAGAGCGGCATGTTCTCGAGCCCGACGACCGCGGCCGCGCGCACGACGCGCGCGAGGCCCGAGATCCGCTCGGCGACCTTCGGGTTGCGCTTGTGCGGCATCGCCGACGAGCCCTTCATGCCGGTCGCGAACGGCTCCTCGACCTCGCGCACCTCGGTGCGCGCGAGGTGCCGGATCTCGGTCGCGAACCGGTCGAGCGAGGTCGCGCACGAGCGCGAGCGCGGAGAGCAGCTCGGCGTGCCGGTCGCGCGCGATCACCTGCGTCGAGACCGGATCGGGCTCGAGCCCGAGGCGCTCGCAGGCGATCCGCTCGACCTCGGGGTCGAGCGCCGCGTACGTCCCGACCGTGCCGGAGAGCTGGCCGACGCGGCATCGCCTCGAGCGCCCGCATCGAGCCGCTCGCGGGCGCGGTCGAGCTCGAACGCCCAGCCGGCGAGCTTCCAGCCGAACGTCGTCGGCTCGGCGTGGATGCCGTGCGAGCGGCCGATGCAGATCGTTCTGCCGGTGCTCCTCGGCACGGCGTACGACGGCGGCGAGCGCACGGTCGAGGCCGGCGAGGACGAGCTCGCCCGCGTCGCGGATCTGCAGCGCGAGCGCGGTGTCGACGACGTCGGACGAGGTGAGCCCGTAGTGCACCCAGCGCCCTTCGGGCCCGAGCTGCTCGGCGACCGCGTCGACGAAGGCGGCGAGGTCGTGGTCGGTGGTCTGCTCGATCTCGGCGACGCGCTCGCGCGTCGGCGTCGCTGCGCCCGCGCGGATCGCCGCGACGTCGGCGGCCGGCACGGCGCCGACCTCGGCCCAGCCGTCGAGCGCGGCGAGCTCGACCTCGAGCCAGCGCGCCAGCTTGCCCTCCTCCGACCAGATCCGGCTCATCTCCGGACGGGAGTAGCGGGCGATCACCGCAGGCAGTCTAGAGCCGGGCCAGGATGCCCCGCGCTCCGCACGGCGGGGGCACCAGTCTCGCGCCGGCCTACGGCAAGCCGAGCAGCGCGAGGATCCGCGCCGCCAGCACGGCGGCGTTCTTCGCGTTGTCGACGCCGACCGTCGCGACCGGGACGCCCGGCGGCATCTGCACGATCGAGAGCAGCGCGTCGAGCCCGTCGAGCACGCACATCGACGAGCGCAGCGGGACGCCGATCACCGGCAGCTCGGTGTGCGCTGCGACGACGCCGGGGAGCGCCGCCGCCAGGCCGGCGCCGCAGATCAGCACCTTCAGGCCGCGCCCGGCCGCCGCCTTCGCGTACTCGGCGACGGCGTCGGGGCTGCGGTGGGCCGAGCGCACCTCGAACTCCCACGCGATCCCGCGCGCGTCGAGCTCGTCGAGCGCCGCCTGCATCCGCTCGCGGTCCGACTCCGACCCGACGAGGATCCCGACGAGGGGCTCAGCCACCGGCCGCCGCCGCAATGTCCCGCCGCGCCTGCGCGCCCTCGAACGAGACGAGGTCGACGGCCGCGTAGGCGCGGTCGCGTGCCTCCGCGAGTGTGGTGCCGAGCGCGGTCACGGAGAGGATTCTGCCGCCGTTCGTGACCACGCGGCCGTCTCGAACCGCCGTGCCGCCGTGGAAGACGAGCGCGCCGGTCGCCACGGCCTCGGCGATCCCCTCGATCGGCGCGCCCGCGTAGTCGCTGCGGGCGGGGTAGTCCGGCCCGGCGAGCACGACCGTGACGGCACTGTCCGCGGAGAGCTCGATCGCTGCGCCGCCGAGGTCGCCGTGCGCCGCCGACATCAGCGGCCCGAGCAGGTCGCCCTGCAGGCGCGGCATCAGGACCTGGGTCTCCGGGTCGCCGAAGCGCGCGTTGAACTCGAGCACCTTCGGCTCCGGCGTCAGCATCAACCCGGCGAAGAGGCAGCCGACGAACGGCGTGCCGCGCCGCGCGAGCTCGTCGAGCACCGGCTGGTGGACCTGCTCGACGAGCGATTCGACGTCCGGGACTCCGGAGACCGGGGAGTAGGCGCCCATCCCGCCGGTGTTCGGCCCGGTGTCGCCGTCGCCGATCCGCTTGAAGTCCTGCGCCGCTCCGAGCGGGACGCACCGCCGGCCGTCGCAGAGCGCGAACAGCGACACCTCCGGCCCGTCGAGCAGCTCTTCGATCACGAACTCACCGCCGAGCGCCGCGACGGCGACGAGCGCGGCGTCGACCTCGTCGCTCGTGTGGCAGACGAAGACGCCTTTGCCGGAGGCGAGGCCGTCGGCCTTGACCACGCAGGGAGCGCGCGCGACGGACAGCGTCTCTGCCGTCGGGACGCCGGCCGCGCGCAGCACGTCCTTGGCGAAGGACTTCGACCCCTCGATCCGCGCCGCTGCCGCGCTCGGCCCGAAGACCGCGATGCTGTTCTGGCGCAGCAGGTCGGCGATCCCGGCGACGAGCGGGGCCTCCGGCCCGATCACCACGAGGTCGGCCTCGACCGTCAGCGCCAGGCTGAGGAGACCGTCGCCGTCGTCGGCGCGGACGGGATGGCACCGGCCGAGGCTCGCGATGCCGGGGTTGCCCGGCGCCGCGTGGAGCTCCGTCAACGCCGGGCTCTGCGCGAGACGCCACGCGAGTGCGTGCTCGCGCGCGCCCGAGCCGACGACCAGGACCTTCACGCGGCGAGTCTACTTCCGGGGTTTGACGGCGATCGCGTCGCGGGCATTCCTTCCTCATGCAAGAGCCGGGCATCGACGAGCACGAGTGGGCGACCGAGTGGGCGCAGATCGAGCCGCTGCTCGAGGAGTCGCCGACCGAGGCGCTGGCCGAGGCCGACCAGCTCGTGGCCCGCATGATGCAGGCGCGCGGCTTTCCGCTCGAGGAACGCGATGGGGAGGAGCTGGCCGAGCCGGAGACCGTGCGCGAGTACGAGGAGGCCCGCCGCGTCACGCAGCAGATCGACTCCGGAGAGTCCTTCGACCCGGGTGACGTCGCCGTCGCGGTGGAGAGCTATCGCTCGCTCTATGCCTACCTGTTCGAGTACGGCCCCACCGCCGGCATCCCCTGATCGATACTGGACGGATGACCGTCCCGCCGTACGCGACGGCGCGCGTCGACGTCGTTCGCATCCCGGAAGGCGAGGCCGAGGACGTCGTCGCCGTCGAGGAGCCGCTCGAGATCCGGATCGGCGGGCAGCCGGTGGCGGTGACCATGCGGACGCCAGGGCACGACGAGGAGCTCGCGCTCGGCTTCGCGCTCTCGGAGGGCCTGCGCGCGACGGATGCGCGGCTCGCCGACGATCTCGCCGCGAACACGGTGGAGCTCGACGCGCCCGGCTTCGACGCCGCGCGACTCGCGCGCAGCTTCTACACGACGTCCTCCTGCGGCGTCTGCGGCAAAGGGGCGCTGGAGGCCGTCTCCGTCGGGGCCGAGCGGGTCGTCTCGCAGCTCCGCGTTCGTGCCGACGTGATCTCCGGGCTGCCCGACGCGCTGCGCGCTGCACAGGACGCGTTCGCCGCGACCGGGGGCCTGCACGCGACCGGGCTCTTCGACCGCGAGGGAACATTGCTCTGTGCACGCGAGGACGTTGGCCGTCACAACGCCCTGGACAAGGTGATCGGGTGGGCTCTCCGAGCGAAGCTCTTGCCGCTCGAGGACTCGGTGCTCTGCGTCAGCGGAAGGCTCTCGTTCGAGCTCGTGCAGAAGGCGGCCGTCGCCGGCTGTCCCGTGCTCGTCGCGGTCGGTGCGCCGTCGTCGCTCGCCGTCGAGCTGGCTCGGGATCGAGGCGTCACGCTCTGTGGCTTCGTCCGCAACGGGCGGCTCAACGTCTACAGCGAGCCGTGGCGCGTCAGCTGACGGGCGTGCTGCTGGTCGGCGGCGCAAGCACGCGCTTCGGCTCGCCGAAGGCACTCATCGAGGTCGACGGCGAGCTGCTCGTCGACCGCGGGCGACGCGTGCTCGCCGAGGCGTGCGACGAGGTACTCGTCGTCGGCAAGCCTGGGGAGCTGCCGTTCGACGTCCTGTCCGACGCGGCGGACCTACGCGCCCCGATCGCCGGCGTCGTGGCGGGCCTGCGTGCGGCGGAGCACGACGTCGCCGTGTTCCTGCCCGTCGACTGCCCGTGGATGACCGCTGCGGCGCTGCGCGCCCTCGGCGAGGCCTGCCGCGATGCCGCGGTACCCCAAACCGGCCCGCTCCCCGGCGCCTGGTCGAAGCGATCGCTCCGGGAGCTCGAGCGGCGACTCGCGTCCGGCCCGTACGCGCTCTACCGCGCCTACGACGAGCTCGAGGTGACAGTGGTCGAGCTCGACCCGCACGTGGTGGCCGACGTCGACACGCCGGCCGATCTTTCCTAGGAGTCGGGCTCGCGTTCGTGCTCGGCCTGCAGGCGGCGGCGGCGCTGCTCGTCCGGATCGTTCTTCGCGCCGCGCAACACCCAGATGGTGAGCACCGCTGCGGCGACGACGGGCACGAAGATCGAGAGCGCGACCAGCACCTGCGTCCACGCATCTGCCGTGTAGGCGAGCATCGAGGTAGCTCGAACGTCGGTCAGGCGAGCACGCGCTCGCGCGCAGCGCCGACGCCGACGAGCTCGATCGGCACGTCGAGCGCCTGCGAGACGAACTCGACGTAGCCGCGCGCGGGCTCGGGCAGTTCGTCGAGCGTCGAGGCATCGTCGAGCGGCTGATGCCAGCCCGCGAGCGTCTCCCAGACCGGCTGCGCGTGGTGGAAGTCCGACTGGTGCGCCGGGAAGTGCTCTGTCTCCGTCCCGTCACGGAGCCGGTAGCGCACGCAGACGGGCAGCTCGGCGAAATCGGAGAGGACGTCGAGCTTCGTCAGAGCGAGCGAGGTCATCCCGTTGACGCGGACGGCGTAGCGGAGCGCGACGAGGTCGAGCCAGCCGCAGCGCCGCTCGCGGCCGGTGACCGTGCCGTACTCGCCGCCGAGCTCGCGCAGCCGCTCCTGGTCGGGGCCTTGGATCTCGGACGGGAACGGCCCTTCGCCCACGCGCGTCACGTACGCCTTCGAGACGCCCAGCACGCGGTCGATCCGCGTCGGGCCGATGCCCATCCCGGTCGCAGCCCCGGAGGCGATCGGGTTCGACGACGTGACGAACGGATACGTGCCGTGGTCGAGGTCGAGCAGCGTCGCCTGCGCGCCTTCGAAGAGCACGTCCTTGCCGGCGCGCAGCGCTTCGTCCACGAGCAGCGACGCATCGCCGACATACGGCGCGAGCCGCTCGGCGAGGCCCGCGTACTGCGACCAGACGGTCTCGAGGTCGAAGCCGTCGGTCTCGTAGATGCGCTCCAGCCAGAGGTTCTTCTCGGCCAGCGCGACCTCGATCTTCTGCCGCAGGATCTTCGGGTCGAGCACGTCCTGCACGCGGATGCCGATCCGCGACGCCTTGTCGGCGTAGGCCGGCCCGATGCCGCGTCTCGTCGTGCCGATCTGCAGGTTGCCGAGCCGCCGTTCCGACGCCTGGTCGATCGCGACGTGCCACGGCATGATCAGGTGCGCGTTGCCCGAGACGACGACGACCGACGGGTCGACGCCGCGCGCGGCGAGGTCGTCGAGCTCTTCGAGCAGCACCTGCGGGTCGACGACGCAGCCCGCGCCGATCACCGACGTCTTGCCGGAGATGACGCCGCTCGGCGTCTGGCGGATCTTGAACGTCTCACCGCCGGCGACGATCGTGTGCCCGGCGTTCGGGCCGCCCTGGTAGCGGCACACGACGTCCGAGTCCTGGGCGAGCAGGTCGACGATCTTGCCCTTGCCTTCGTCACCCCACTGCGCCCCGACGATCACGGTCGAGGGCACCCGGCCAGTCTAGAGGCACCGGCTGTCGGTCACTGAGCCTCGGGTCACTGGGCGTCGAAGGGGTGTCCGGCGCCGCGAGGGCGCCGGACACCATGCGGCCCTTCGAACTCGGGTTAGGCGACCGCGAGTCGGCGCGCGACGCGGTGCATCACGATGCGGTGTCCCCGCGGGCAGGTCGTGAAGCCGACGTCGGCGTCGGGCCGGAGCGTGCCGTGCACGACGAGCGAGTCCGCAGCGAGCGACTCGCGCAGCAACAGGCAGGCCTCGCAGGGCTCGTCGAAGGTCGTCGCCTCCGGCCCCAGCCAGACATGCTGCCGCTCTTTCACCGGAGCTGCAGCTGCCTCTCGTCGTGCCGCACGAGCCCCGGCGGGCGCTCGCCGCGGCGCAGCAGGAGCGGGTGGCCGGCGGCACAGCGCACCTCGATGCCTGCGATGTCGGGCGAGAGATCACCCGAGACGCGCGCGGCGAGCAGCGCGTCGGAGAAGAGCGCGCCCGAGCTGCGTGCCGCTTCGAGGCACGTCTCGCACAGGCACGAGTACGACGTCGCCGACGGCATGATCCAGACGGTCGTCACGAGGCGGCCGCCAGGTCGGCGAACTTGGCATAGCGCTTCTGGAACGCGAGCTTCTCGACGCCGGTGGCGCCGTTGCGGTGCTTGGCGAGCAGCAGCTCGGCGACGCCGGCGGAGTCGGTCTCCTCCGGGTTGTAGTACTCGTCGCGGTAGACGAACATCACGAGGTCGGCGTCCTGCTCGATCGACCCGGACTCGCGCAGGTCGGAGAGGATCGGCCGCTTGTCGTGGCGCTGCTCGACCGCGCGTGACAGCTGCGAGAGGGCGATGATCGGCACCTCGAGGTCGCGCGCGAGCACCTTGAGCGAGCGCGAGATCTGCGACACCTCCTGCACGCGGTTCTCGGCGGTCGTGCCGCTCGTCATCAGCTGCAGGTAGTCGATGATCACGAGCCCGAGGCTCGGCTCGCGCATCTTGAGCCGGCGCAGCTTCGAGCGGATCTCCATCATCGTGATCGAGCCGGTGTCGTCGACGTAGATCGGCGCCTTGGCGAGCTTGTCGCACGCCGCTGTCAGCCGCGGCCAGTCGTCGACGGCGAGCTTGCCGGTGCGCAGCCGCTGCGACTCGACCTTGCCCTCGGAGCACATCAGCCGCTGCGTCACTTCGGACTTCGACATCTCGAGTGTGAACAGCGCGACGGGCGTGTCGTGGCGCACGGCGACGTTCGACGCCATGCAGAGCGCGAGTGCGGACTTGCCCATCGACGGGCGCGCCGCGACGATGATCAGGTTGCCCGGCTGGAAGCCCGACGTCAGCCGGTCGAGGTCGCGGAAGCCCGCAGGCGTGCCGGTGATGTCGCTGCCCGCCTCGTAGAGCTTGGTGATCGTCTCGAACGAGTCCTTGAGCAGGTCGTCGATGTGCGCGAACTCGCTGGAGATCCGCGACTGCGAGAGGTTGAAGACGATCGACTCGGCCTTGTCGACGAGCTCGACGGTCTCGCCGGGCCGGTCGAAGCCGAGCCGCGCGATGTCGTTGCCGGCGCGGATCAGGCCGCGCAGGGTCGACATCTCGCTGACGATGCGCGCGTAGTGCGCGGCGTTCGAGGCCGCCGGAACGAGCGCCGCCAGCTCGTGCACGCGCTCCTGGCCGCCGGCGGCGTCGAGCGTCGAGGAGCGGTCGAGCTCGTCGACGACCGTGATCGCGTCGACCGGCTCGCCCTTCGCGTACAGCGCGAGGATCGCCTTGTAGACGTGCCCGTGGCTCTCGCGATAGAAGTCCGCCGCGCTCAGGTTGGAGGACTCGGTGACCGCCCCGATCGCCAGGGGAGAGAGCATCATCGCCCCGAGCACCGACTCTTCGGCGTCGAGGTTCTGAGGCGGGATCGGGGCGGTCGCGAGTGCCTGGGCGGCGGCGGACATCTCGCGCGTAGTAGACCCGGGTTCTGCCTCCGTGGAAAGGGTGTGGAAAGGCGTCCCCTCGTTCGGCAAGACCGGCTTCATGCAGGGATTATAGAACGTGTGTTCGCATCCCGGTAGTGGACGAAACGGACGGTCTTTGCGACAAGTTCCGCACGAGTTCCACAGGCCTGAGGGGCCTGTGGACAAGCGGTGCACAGATCTCCACAGGCCCGTGGAGAGCCTGTGGACGGGCTATGCGGCGGGCTCGTCCTCCGGGGCGTCGATCTCGGCGTCCTCGAGGGCCGCCTCGATCTCGGCCGGCCCTTCGCCTTCGGCTTCGTCCGGAGCGTGCTCCTCGGCGTCGACGACCTCCTCGACGGCTGCGGCGCTCGCCGCGGCCTCCTCGACGGCGGCCTCCTGAGCAGCTGTCTCCTTCGCGGCCTCCTGGGCCTCGAGCTCGGCGAGCTCCTCCTCGGGCGGCAGTTCCTCGCCCTCGGGCGCGACGACGAGCTTCAGCTCGGCGGTCACGTCGGTGAAGACCTCGAACGGCACCGTGTAGCGACCGATCCGCTTGATCGTCTCCATCTGGAGCCTGCGGCGGTCGACGCGCAGCTTCTCCTGCTCCCAGAGCCGGTCGGCGACGTGCGTCGCGGTGACCGAGCCGAAGAGGGAGCCGGTCGGGCCGGCGTTGACGTCGAAGCGCAGCTCGATCCCGTCGATGCGGTCGGCGATCGCGCGTGCCTCGTCGACGCTCTTCGCGTCGTGGCGCGCCCGCTGGGCGTCGCGCCGCTCGAGCTCGCGGAGCAGTCCGGGCGTCGCCACCTCGGCGAGCCCGCGCGGCAGGAGGAAGTTGCGCGCGTAGCCGCGCGCGACGTTCACGACCTCGCCACGGAGGCCGAGTGCGTCGACGTCCTGCTTGAGAACGACTTCCACCGCCACCTACTTGTCGCCGACGTACGGGAGGAGAGCGAGCTCGCGTGCGCGCTTCACGGCGACGGCCACTTGGCGCTGATGGCGCCGGCAGGCACCGCTGATGCGGCGATTGCGGATCTTGCCCTTCTCCGACACGTAGCGCCGCAGCTCGTTGACGTTCTTGTAATCGACCTCGTCGACCTTCGACTTGCAGAAGAAGCAGGACTTGCGGCGCCCCGGCCCTGCCGGCGCGTTGCGCTTGCCTCTGCCGCCGCTGCGCTCGCGGTCGGAATTTCCCTTGGGTGCTGGCACTGTCTCTCCTTAGAACGGAATGTCGTCGTCGGAGCCCTGGAAGTCGGCGTCGGAGCCACTCGACGCGCCCGCGGGCACGAACTGGTTGCCGCCGCCGCCCTCGCCGCCGCCGTCGCGGCCGCCGAGGAACTGGACGCTGTCGGCGATGATCTCGACCGCCTGGCGCTTCGTGCCGTCCTGTGCGTCCCACTCGCGCCACTCGAGGCGTCCGTCGACCGCGACGGGCCGGCCCTTGGAGAGGTACTGCGCGCAGCTCTCTCCCTGGTTGCCCCAGACGGTGATGTCGAAGTAGTTGGGCTTCTCCGTCCACTGGCCGGAGGTGCTGTCCTTGCGGCGCGTGTTGACCGCGATGCGCAGGCTGCAGACCGCCATGCCCGAGGGCGTGTGGCGCAGCTCTGGATCGCGGGTCAGGTTGCCGACGAGGACGACGCGGTTGATGTTGGCTGCCATGGGTTCTTTCGCTCCTCTCCTACGGGACGTTCCAGGCTACTCCGAGCGCCCGTCGGTGTCATCGTCGGAACCGGACGCGGCCGCCACGGGCGTCGCCGCCGGTGCCTGCGAGGGCGCCTTGGTGTGACCGTCCTTGACGCGGCGGAAGGCACCGTGGCGCATGACGCCGTCGGTGATCTTCAGCACACGCGTGATCTCGGCGAGCGTCTCGGCCGGGGCCGTGAACAGCAGGAGGTGGTAGACAGCCTCGGTCTTGTGGTCGATCTCGAACGCGAGACGCCGGCGTCCCCACGGCTCGTGGCCGTCCCAGGTGCCTTTGGCGCCTTCCACGGCGTCGCGGATGCGCTTGATGATCTCGGAACCGCGCTCCTCGGAGAGCTCCGGGTCGAGCAGCAACATGATTTCGTAGTCGTTCAAGAGCCCGAATTCCTCCTTCTCATGGACTGAATCGGCCCCGCCTCCTTGCGCCGCTTCGGGGAACGGCGCGACGGGCGTGGCGAGAAGCGGCGGCAGTGTAGCATCGCCCGCATGAAGCGCCTGCTCGCAGTGCTGGCCGGCGCACTTGGAGTGCGCGCACTGCTCCGGCGGCGCGCCCGGGCCGAGGCGGAGCGGGCCGAGGCCACGCATGCGGAGGAGCTCCGCGTCGAAGCTTGCCGCCTCGCGCGACCTGGAGGCCGATCGCGAGGCGTTCGAGGGCGGCGAGACGCCCGTCGACCGCGCGCCGGATCCCGTCGCCGCAGACGTGGACACCCGCCGCGCCGACGTCCACGCACGCGCCCGGCAGGCGATGGACGACCTCAAGCCCTCGTAGGGTGTGGTCGCGGCGACGGCCGCGTTGGTGTCGGACGAGAGGACGCTGGACCAGCTCAGCGTGTGGCCCGTTTGAAGCCCTACGGGGAGCGCCGGATCAAACCGTTTCGGATGTCGGAACGCCAGCGGCAGCCAGCCGCTCTCGCACGCGGGCGGCGAGCATGACGTCGCCCTTCGCCTCCAGGATCCCGAGCGCGGTGGTCGCGTGGCGGGCGGCTTCCTCGGGCTTTCCCGCGAGCGCGAGCGTCTCCGCGAAGTACGAGTGCGCGAGCGGGCGCGCGAAGCAGAAGTCGATGCGGTCGGCGAGCTCGACGGCGTGCCGACCCTACGGCCTCGGCCTCCGCGAGCCTGTTCTCGTGGGCCAGCAACCGCCCTTCGGCGAAGCCGATGAACACGAAGTTGAGGAGATCGTCAGTAGCGGTGATCCGGCGCGCTTGGTCGAGCGCGTCGCGTGCGGCGGCCAGCTCCGCTGGCTGACGAGAACCATCGCGAGTATGCGCGGCGATGGTGGAGGAGTACGAGTGCTCGCCGAGCTCCTCGAGGACGCTCAAAGCCGTTGCGGAGGGTTCGCTCGGCTTTCTGCCAAGCCCCCGCTCTGATCTCGATGTCCGCCTGCGAATGTGCCTCGCCACACGCTGACGAGGAGACCCGCGTCTGCGAACGTCTGTCGGGCTCCGCGGACTAGCTCGAGCGCGCGGTCGATCTCGCCCTTCATTGACAGGAGGCTGCCGATGACGATGCTGCGTTCAGCGGCGCGTACGAGCGGCCCATCGTCGTCGCGCGAGAGCTCGCTGACGCGTGCCAGGGCACTCGTCGACCGGAATCGGGCTGTAGATGTAGGTCGTCAGCAGGAGCTGACGGGTGCGTAGCCCTATGTGGCTTTGGGCCGCGCCCGCCCGCTCGAGATGGAATAGGGCGTGCTCGCACGCCTCCGCGGTCGCCGCCGCCCGGGCCGCGCTCCACCGCTCCTCGGCCTCGGCCCGCCAGTACTCGGCCAGTCCGAGGTCATGGCTTTCGGCCTCGAACACGGCCCGAGCCTCCTCGAGCAACGCGACACGTTGATCCTTCGCGATCTCGCTCGGCCTCTCGAGGTCGAACGTGCCGAGCCGCACCGCGGCTCGCGCTCTCGTGATTGGATTGCCCGCCGATCGCGCTTCCGTGAGGATCTCGAAGGCGCGCTTGTCTGCCGTCTCCTGGTACACGTCCGCAAGCTCCGGCGTGTGCGCGAATCTTCGCTCGTCGTCCTGCGGGAGAACGGCGGTGGCGCGCTCGAGGAGCGTGCGTGCAGCGCGGACGTCACCGCGGTCGAGGGCAGCGCGGCCCGCCGCGGCGAGGTGCTGCGCTGCGCGGCCGGCGAGGCCGGGCAGCTCGCCGGCTTCCGGGTCGAGCTCCCTGCGGTAGCGGTGCGCCTGCTCGAGGTGGTAGCCGAGGATCTCGTCGCGCTCGATGAGCTCCTGGCCGTCCAGCCAGTTCGCGAATTGCTCGTGCAGTTGTGCCCGCGTCGCCTTGGGTAGGGACTCGTAGGCGGCATCGCGGATCAAGATGTGGCGAAAGCGGAAGGCCTCGTCGCCGGCAAAGACGGTGCTGTCGGGACGGATGAGCTCCTGGCGCACGAGCGCGGACAGATGCGTTTCGACGTCTGAGCGAACCGGCGGCGCGAGCTCGGCCACCGAGCCGCGGTGGAAGATCTGTCCCTCCACGGAACCACACTCGATGACGGTGCGCTCGTTGCCTGGAGAGCCGATCGAGGCGTGCCTGAAGGAGCGCGTGGATCGTCGGCGGAACGACGATCTGTCGCTCGCCTGGCTGCTCGCGCGCCATCGCGAGCATCTCGTGGACGAAGAGCGGGTTCCCCTGCGAGGCGACGATGATGCGCTGCCGCGTCTCGTCGTCGATCGCTTCGGCCGCGAGCGTGTCGATCAGCCGGTCGCAGTCTTCGTCGCCAAGCGGCTCGAGCAGGAGCGAAGTCGCGTTGAGCTTCCCACCGCCCCATCCCGGCTGCGTGTCGAGCAGCTCGGTACGAGCGACGCAGAGGAGCAGGATCGGCGCGCCGCGCGAGAGGTCGGCGATGTGCTCGATGAGCTCGAGGAACGTCCTCTCGGCCCACTGGATGTCGTCGAACACGACGATCTGCGGCCGCTTGGCGGCACGCTCTTCGAGGAGACGACGGAACGCGAGCTGCGTCTCGGCGGCCGAGCTGCCGAGCACCGTGTCCGGGCCGACGCCGATCGCGAGCAGCAGCTCGACGAGCGGCCAGTACGTGATGCCCTCGCCGTAGTGGAGGCAGCGACCCTGTAGGACGTCTGCCTCCTGGCGGGTGTGCTCGAGGAAGTCAGCAACGAGCCGCGACTTTCCGACCCCGGCGGGACCGAGCAGAGTGACCAGCCGGCAGGCGCGGTCGGCGACTGTGTCCTCGTACTCGCGCCGGAGCCGCGTTCGCTCGCGCTCGCGGCCGACGAGCACGCTCTCGAGGTGCCGCGCGACGGGCTCCGCACCTGCGATCACCTCGAGCAGCCGGAACGCCTCGACGCGTTGCGACTTTCCCTTGAGCGTCAACGGAGCGACGGAGCTCAACACGCACGGCGTCGCGCACGAGCAGCCTCGTTTGCGACCCGATGCAGCACCTCCCCTGCGCCTGCCGACTGTTCCAGGCGCGCTGCCACATTGACGGCGTCTCCGGTAACGAGCGTCTCTCCCTCGCCACCGACGACAACCTCACCCGTGTTCACGCCGATCCGGCACTCGAGGCCGTGAACGGACACGGCTTCCCGCATTTCCACCGCTGCGCGCACCGCGCGTAGCGCATCGTCCTCGTGCGCGACAGGGATACCGAAGACGGCCATCACGGCGTCGCCTACGAACTTCTCGACCGCGCCACCGTGCCGCTCGAGGATCGCACGGAGGTCCGCGAAATAGCGGCGCATACGCGCCCGAAGGGCCTCCGGGTCGGTCGACTCGCCGAGCGCGGTCGAACCGACGAGATCGCAGAAAAGTACGGTCACGACTTTGCGCATCTCGCGCTGCGCTGGGGTGGCGGCCAGCTCAGTGCCGCACGCGCTGCAAAACCGTGCCTCGTCCGCATTGTCGCGACCACAGCCAGGGCACGCCGCCATGCGCGGAGTCTAAGTCGGGCGCACACCGCGCGCGCGTGCGCCTCCGCTTGTGGCGGGCAAGGTGCGCGTCGCTCCACAGCTCGAATTTAACGCTCCGCCTCAGGCGTCATCACCGAACACTGCCGCAGCCGAGTTAACCCCGACGCCGGCCGCCGGTGGTCAATCACCGAGAACGCGCGCTGGTGGCACCCCGCGGTCGGGGCCGTCGTGTTCCCTCGACTCCAGCCTGGAGAGCGTTGGGTTGCCTCGATAGCGTCTCGCGGAGCAGTGTGAGAAAGTTTGCGGCGGGTGGCGTGAGCGGTACGTCGTGGGCGGTCACGGCGGCGATGGTGCGCGTCACGCGCCAGCGGGGCAGATCAATAACGACGAGCGTTCCGGCCTCGAGCTCCAGGCCGAGCGCGAACCGGCTGATCGCGGCGATCCCTGCGCCGCTCGCCACCGCGAGCTTCACCGCCTCCCACGACGGCAACTCGAGCGTGCGTACGACGCGGAGCCCGATCTGCCAGCGCGCGGTTTCCACTGCTGCCCGGGTCGCGGATCCTTCCTCGCGCGAGATCCACGTCACCCCTTCGAGCTCGTTCGGCCGGATGCGACGACCGGCGAACGCGCGCGGACCGACAAGCACCACGTCGTCCTCCGCAAGCGGCTCGGCATCGAGCTCGGCTGGCACCGCCATTCCGCCCACGACGGCGATTTCCACTCGGTGCGCTCGAACGATCTCGAGCGCATTCCCGGAGGTGTCGAGGCTGAACTCGATCTCGACCGAGGGGTACTGCTCGTGGAAGCGGGCGAGCACGATCGGGAGGAGGTACGTGCCGGGAATGCCGGACGCCGTAACGGAGAGCGTCCCCGAATCCGCGTCCGCCGCGGCGTCGAGCGCGCGCTGTGCGTTTGCGAGCAGAGCCTCCGCCCGCAGGACGTAGTCGGAGAGCATCTGGCCCGCTGGCGTCAGTCTCGCCCTCGGACTCCCCCGCACCACGAGCTGTCGGCCGAGCTCGGCTTCGAGCAACGCGACGTGCTTCGAGACAGCTGGCTGCGTGACGTAGAGCGACGCCGCTGCGCGCGAAAACGACCCTTCGCGCGCTAGGGCTGCGAACGCGCGTAACCGCGATTCGAGCTGCATGAGTTGTAGTTATAGCGTTCAGTCCGAACCGGTACTTGTGGTGTTGAGGCTACCCGCGTACTGTCGGCCCGAGTTCCGGTGCGCACGTTCAGGTAATCGCGCCGGCCGTCACCGAAAGAGGAGGACCAGATGCGCAAGCTCGCGCTACTGCTCGCCACGCTCGCCGCCGCCGTCGGAGCCTCGTCGGCTGCTGCGCACAACGCCGGGCATATCTTCATCGACGGACGCTGTCTCGAGGTCGGGTCGAACAAGGAGGCACCCTTCGTCGGACAGGGCGCACCGCAGAATGATCTCGGGCAGCTCGACCTGATCTATGACCCCAAGAGCGGGGTGGACGTCACCGACCAGTACGGCGCTCGGTGGGCCGCAACGCGCGGCAACACTCCGATCCTGCCGAGCAACTGCCCAGCGTGATGAGAAAAGCGGGCGTGCGTCTCCGACGTACGCCCGCACGTCCTCCGCAGAGAACCGTCGCAAGCGACCCTGAGAGATCAGGCGTCGCTGCGTAGGACACTGGCCCACGGCACCGACTGGTGTCGGACACCACCGGTGTCAAAACACCTCGTGGAAGTCGCCCCGCGGTCTGGTTCAGGGTGCATCGCGAAACACTCGCGCAGGGCAGCGAATCTCGATTCTCAGCCCTCCGGCACTAGCCGGGCAGGAGGCCGAGTTGAGCGAGGAAGTCCATCTGGTCGAAGAACAGGTGCTCGGACTTCAGCGTGTCGCCGTCGGTGAGGTACACCGCCGCCCACGGGAGCTCAACGGCTCGTCCTGTCGGCGCGACATCGCCGTTGGGGGTGTGGAGCACACCGTTATGGGTGCCCGTGAGGGTCCCCTCGGCCGCTGCGGCTGGCCCGTCGGTGAGGAGCTGCCCGATCTCGATGCGGAGGTCCGGGAACGCTTCCTGGAACACGGCGAGGAAGCCGATGACATTGTCGCGGCCGCTGACCTCGGCGCCTGGCGCCGTCATCTCCGCATCGGCAGCCCACGGATCGGCGTCGCTGTCACGGCCGTTGACCGCGTCGATGTGGTTGAGGATCACGTCTCTGGCGCTGGGCATCGGCTCTCCGATTGTCGGTTGGGAGTGCGATCCTCTCAGAAGTGCGGCTTTCGCCTCCGACGAAAGCAGAAGCGCCGTTGGCCCAGGCGACGTGCTCCGTCTTGACCAATGAGTCTGGGGCGTCCGTGGAGTGGCGTGCGGATCAGCCGCCGGGGTGCACCATCCAGACGTTCGGTTCCGCGTAGATTCCCTCGTCGCGTTCGCGGTCGATCTCGACGGGGACGAGCGCGCCGGGCACGACGTAGGCGCCCGTCTCGGGAAACGCCATCTGCGTCCATTCCTCCCACTCCGTCGGCGGCTGAGGACTAATCGAGCATCGCGACTCGCGGCTACGGACGCTTCACGTACCACTCGGTGAACTCGGAGCAGCGGCCCCCCGTCTCGAAGCGCAGCAGGAAGACGTTGTCGTACACGCGGTCGACTTCTCCGTCTGCCTTGAAGTACGTGCTCGTTCCGATCGCCACGGCGGCGTTGCCGTCGGCGGCGAAGCACTCGTAGCTCGCGTCGAAGGTTCCGGGCTCGTCGGGATCTTCGAGCCAAGAGTCGGCGATCGCGGCCTGCCCGACGAGGGGCTCGTCGTAGGAGTGATACCGGTAGCGCGCGTCATTGCCAAAGAGCGCCTCGATCTCCTCCCGTTCGCCGCTCTTCCACGCGGCGACGTAACGCTCAAGCCAGTCCGAGACGTCCTCGCGGCGCACTCGCCGAGTCTAGACTGCCTCCCCACGTTGAGTGAGTGAGGGTCGTGGCTCTCGCTCTTGGTTGAAGATGGCTCGTCAGGGGTTGAGCGAGCGCAGTCGCGGCCAGAGCTCCGACCACGAGCCGACGGTCGCCGCGCACGTCCAGACGGGGGCGCCTTGTTCCTCGTTGTCGAGGTCGACGCGGTTGTCGATCGTCGCCGAGCGGTTGCAGCCGCTGAAGGTGCCGCGGAGCCGGGCAGGGTTGCGATAGCCGATCACGACGATCGGGCGCGCGCCGTCGCGCGGACGACCGAAGCGCCAGAAGGCGTTGTGCCCGGAGTAGGCGCGCGGGATTCCGAGCGCCGGGCCGTAGCGGGCGATCGCGCCCGCCTCGCCGTAGTTCGTCGCGTACACGACGGCGTTCGCGCGCTCCGCCGGCGGCAAGCGGTTCCAGACCCGCGCCACCGTGGCAACGAAGCCGGGCCAGCCGATCGTCTCGATCGCGTCCTCGTTGATGTCGGCGATGGGCGTCGCGTGCACGTCACGCACCGGGACGAGCGGGAGCGCGATCAGCGCCGCAACCACCGCGGAGACGGCGATCGCGGCGCCGAGCGCGAGGCCGCGTCCACGCCCTCGCCGCAGCCAGTGCTCGGCGACGACGCCGCCGGCTCCGAGCAGCGAGAGCAGCAGCCCCATCGTGTAGTACGGCTTCGCTCCGGTCACGAGCATGAGCGCGAGCAGCGCGAGGTAGGCGAAGCCGAGCGGACGGAACGGTCGGGCGTCCTCGCGGCGCAGGAGCCACCAGAGGCCGCCGAGCCAGAGCGGAGCGAGGAGCGGGCCGGCGAGCAGCACCTGGAGCGGCAGCAGCTGCGCGCGGTAGCCGACCGGATCCTCGTCGCTGATCTTGCTCGCGAGCTCGAGCTGCGGCCAGCCGTGCTGTGCCTGCCAGAGAAGGTTCGGGAGCCAGATCGCGAGCGCGAGCGCGGCGCCCGCCCAGAGCCAACGGCTGCGTGCGAGCCCCCAGCGGCGGTCGAGCGAGGCAGCCGACCGCGAGCGCGCCGAGAAGGAGCAGCACGAGGTGCTTGTTCTCGAGCCCGATGCCGGCGACGAGGCCGACGAGCAGCCACTGCCGCTCGTCCCCGCCGCCGAGGAGACGCGTCACGAGGTAGACGATCGTTACCCAGAAGAACAGGTCGAAGGTTGTCGTCGAGAGGAGATGCCCGACCGCCATCGCGGCCCCGGACGCAGCGGCCGAGAGTGCGGCGACCGCCTGTCCCGTACGTCCCGCGCCGAGCTCCCGCGCGATCAGCGCGACGAGCACCACGACGAGCGCGATCGCGACCGCCGAGACGACGCGCAGCCCGCGCGGCGTCTCTCCGAACAACCACTCGGAGAAGCGCCCGAGCAGCGGCGTCAGCGCCGGCTGGTCGTCGTACCCCCAGGCCGGGTGCCGCGCAGCGACGCGGAAGTACAACTCGTCGCGGTGGTAGCCATAGCGGTTCGCCGTCGCGACGAGCAGCAGTAGCTCGGCGGCAGCAACCGGTAGGACGAGCGACCACGCGAAGGGAGAGCGGCGACGCGACACCACGGGCTGAACGTATCGCGCGAGCCCGCATGCGTCGCTGTCAGTCGCTGAGCAGCCGTCGAGCGCCTCATGACCCTCCGCAAAGATGTGGCGGTGGGATGGGAGGCACTCGATCAGTGGGGCGACGACGTCGCCCGTCTCGAACCGCTCACTGGCGGAGTTGGCGTCAATGAGGTGTGGACCGTGCGCGTCAATGGACAGCTCGCCGTCGGTCGGCTCGGCAAGCGCAGCGACGCCGACCTGTCGTGGGAGACCGAGCTGTTGCGACACCTCGACCGTGAAGGGATGACGGTGCCGGTGCCCATCCCGACCACGGACGGCCGGGACTTCGCCGACGGTCTGGTCGTGATGACCCACGTGGAGGGCGGACTGCCCGAAACGGAGGCGGACTGGCGTCGCGTCGCCGACACTCTCCGCCGGCTGCACCGACTGACCCACGGCTGGCCCCAACGTCCGGGCTGGCGATCGTCGACCGACCTCCTGCACGCGGAAACCGGGACGAAGATCGACCTTGGCACGATGCCGGCTGAGGCTGTCGTTCGGTGCCGAGCAGCGTGGGCGCGGCTCACCGGACGAGAGCGGTGCGTCGTGCACGGCGACCCCAACCCGGGCAACGTCCGCATGACCGCGGATCGGGTCGCGCTGATCGACTGGGACGAGTCGCACCTCGACGTCCCCGACCTCGACCTGGTGTTGCCACACAACGCCGCCGGTCTCGACGACGACACCCACGACGTTGCCGCGCAAGCATCGGCCGCATGGGAAGCCGCCGTCTGCTGGGACCCCAGCGGGACCGACGAGTTCGCAGTCAAGCGGCTCGCCGAAGTTCGAGCGGTCTGAGCCAGCAGCAGTTGCGAATCGACATCTCCACCGCTGCTGACGCGTGGTCGATGAGGCTCGACCTATGGAGCACGACGACGCGGACGACGCGTGGTGCCGTTTGCGCGCTAAGAATGTGACTGGTAGACCGATGATTTCCTGCGCACGGTGCAGTCGAAAGCAGCATGAGCGAAACCACCTGCCACATGTCCATGTCGCTCGACGGTTTTGTCGCAGGACCGGACCAAAGCCTCGAGCACCCTCTCGGCCGGCGCGGTATCGAGTTGCACCACTGGCACATCGACGAGCCGCTCCACGACGCCGACGCCCGCGCACGCGACCTGCTACTGCGCCCGCGCGGCGCCTACGTGATGGGACGCAACATGTTCGGGCCGATTCGCGGACCGTGGCAGGGCGACTGGCGCGGCTGGTGGGGCGACGAGCCGCCATACCACGCTCCGGTCTTCGTCCTCACCCACCACGAGCACGAGCCGATCGAGCTCGCGGGCGGTACGACGTTCTCTTTCGTCTGCGACGGCTTCGACGCCGCGTTCGCGCTCGCCTCCGAGGCCGCAGGTGATCGCGGAGTCGACATCGCCGGCGGCGCGTCGACCGTGCGCCAGGCGCTTGCGGCAGGCGTGATCGACGAGCTTGTCCTCGACTTCGCGCCCGTCCTGCTCGGCTCCGGCGAGCGGCTCTTCGACGGCGTCGCCGATCCCGGCCTCGAGCCGGTCGAGGTCATCCACTCGCCGCTCGCGACTCACGTGCGCTACCGCGTCGGCGCGTGAGCGCGGTGCAGCCGAGGCTCCCCTGCGTCTCGGGCGTCTACGCCGCCTCGTCGATCACCTAGACCGCAACGCCCTGAAATGTAGGCGCGACGATCAATCCAGCTCAGGGTCATTTCGAACGCCGGCGCTCGATCACGTTGACTCCCTCGGCACGTCGACGCGGTGGCGCAGCCAGTCGAGGTTCTCGGCAGTGGTGCGCGCCGGGTCTTGCGCGTAGTGGCCGGCTTCGTCCTCGATCACGACTTCACAGCCTGGGATCTGCGCTGCCAGCCACCGGCCGTGCCCGGGAGGGACGAAGACGTCGACCAGCCCGTAGCGCAGCAGCACGGGAACCTTGATCTCGCTGAGATCGAACCCCCATGGCCGAGCCAGCGCGAGCGAGTCGTCGACCCAGCCACCCACCTCACCTCGCGTCCATTCGACCCCTGACTCTGCAGACATTTGCGCCATCTCGGGTATCGCCGACGCGGCCTCGTCGGACGCGCCGAGCTCGAAGGCTTCGGTCCCGGCCCTGGGATCAGCCTCGATGTTCTCAGCAATGTGTTGGCGTAAGCCTTCGAGTCTCTCGGTCAGCGTTTGCTCGTCGCCGGCGATCTCCAGCTTCGAGAACTCGACGTTCTCCGGATCCATCCCGTCGACCCAGTCCTCGTACTCCATTCCCCCCTCACCGATCGGTGCGATGCAGACGCTCGCGACTGCACCGACAACTCGATCAGGAAGACGTGCCGCACACGCGAGAGCGTGCGGCCCCCCTCCAGACGCACCCGTCACGCCAAAGCGCTCGATCCCGAGGTGGTCGGCCAGCAAGGCGAGGTCGTCGACCTCGTCCACCACCGTGCGTCCGTGGCGGCGGCCGGATCGCGCATAACCGGCCCTGTCGTGCGTGACGAGGAAGATCCCGAGCTGCGTGTAGAGGGCTTCGTCGGGCCAGCGAGCAAACCGAGAGCCCGGGCAGCCGTGGTTTCCCAAGACGGGAAATCCGTCTGGATCTCCCCACCACGCGAAGGCGAGCGTCCTCCCGTCCGACGTCTCCAATGTCCTCAGGCGTTCAGCCAACCCCGTGGACCATACAACCCTCACCGAGTACGGCTTGGGAATCGCAGAACCTCAGGATGCACTGAGGAACGCCGGCGCAGGCGACTTCCCGGAAGCCGCTAGAGATCGCGGCCGAAGATGACATGCTCGCCGATTGGCTCGAAGCCGAGCTTGCGGTTGATCGCGCGCATCGCCGCGTTCTCCTCCGCGTTCGACGTCGTCACGCGCGTTACTCCGCGCTCCGCCGCCGTCCGGAGCGCGCACCGCTTCGCCGCCGTTGCGAGCCCGCGGCCCCGGTGCTCGCGCACCGTTCCGGTGAAGCCGTGCTGGGCGCGTTCTCCAGCAGCGTTCAGGAAGGTGAACGCGACGACGCTGCCGCCTTCGTCGAGTACGGCCGTGCTCGACTCGAGATCAGCGTCCGGCTCGTTCCACTCACGGAGGAAGTCGTCCAGCCGGATGTCGTCGTGCCGGATGGGCGTCGGCTCGTCGAGCGCCGCCACCCTGACCGCTTCGTAGACGGCCTCCGGCGCAACCCGGGACATCGGTACACAGCGGTAACCGGTCGGTATCGACGGTTCCGCCACGGTGCGCGGGTCGACCGCGATGAGCGGCCCGCCCAGAAGCCGAGACCACCCGCGCACGCTCGCCCACCGCTCGCCCTCTTCGGTCCACCGAAAGAACGATGTCGCCTTCGTCGCGCCGAGCACGTGCAGGTGCTCGAGAAGCTTGCCACCCAGCGCGTCCCCGGTGCCCTGGCGGCGCGCCCGCGCGTCAACGGTGACAAACGCCCAGGCCGCGCCCTCGGTCGTAGTCGAAGTGTTCAATCCGGAGGCACCTGTGGCGACGACTGCGCCGTCGATCTCCGCCACCAGATCGAGCATCCGCCCGCGTTCAGGCCGCGTCCGGCGCATGTGCAGGACGCCGGCTGCAGAGGCCACACGCGCGTTGTCCGCCTCGAGCAGCAGCCGCGCGATCGCCGAGACGTCGGCATCGGTCGCCTCGCGAATCACCACGGAGTGACACTATCCTGCTGCGGCTTCGGGGTGCCGGCGACGGGCATGAGCGATTGCTCCTGACGCGTCAGGTGTCAGACACTCCTCGCCGCAGCCGCGCTTCGTCATGTCGTGTCGAGCGCCAGGGCGACGGCGTCGTCAAGCGAGAGGTGCCGCCCGGTTGCCACGGCGGCGTCAAGCACCGCGCCGCCGCAAGACGCGACGAGCCTTGCTTCACAGCCCGCGCGGTGGCGCGGCCAGCCGCCGAGTGGTGCGCGCACGTGATCGTTCTCGATCGCGCCCCACAGCCGCCCGGCCCGGTCTGGGTCCCCGCGCACCCCGGCCACGCACGCGAGCAGACCCACACCCAAGACACGGCCGCCGTAGTCGTGCAGCTGTCGGGCGAGCCGGAGGCCGGCACGCGCCTTCTCGTCTGCATCGTCGAGCTTTTCCATCGCTAACGAAAGTGCCGCCAGCTCGATGATCATTCCGGCGTGCCACCACGCGACGCCGACCTGCTCCGCGAGTCGTGCGCTCTCCGCAACGAGCGCAGACGCCTGCTCGAGATCACCCTCGTCTCGCGCAATCGCTCCGAAGGTCCCGACCGTCTGTGCGAGTCCCCAGGTGTCGCCGTGACGTTCGTGGAGCGACTGGCTCTCACCGACCAAGGCACGAGCACGCTCGAGGTCGCCGTCGAACATCGCATGGATGGCAAATCGATGCAGCAGGACTGCCCGACCGTGCGCGTCGCCGAGTTCGTCGAAGATCGCAAGGCTGCGTTCGTACAGCTCGAGTGCGAGATCCCCATCGCCAGCGATGTCCGCAGAGCTGGCGTACGAGCGCAGTGCCTCAGCCTGAAGTGCCGGGTCGGCGTCTCCGTCGAGATCGAGCACGGCAGCATGTCGCCTAACCCCCTCGTGTGGGTCGTTGACTACCCAGAACTGCTCCATGGCGGCGAGCAGACGAAGGGCCTGCTCGAGATCCCGGCTCTCGCTCGTCCACTCAATTGCACGCCGGATGTTGTCCTGGTCTGCAATCGCCAGGTCGAGACGCTGTCCCCCGACGCGGAGCCTCCCGGCGTTCAGGTTCGCACCCTCGGCGAGCTCGAGGAAGTACGCGGCGTGCGCATCGCGCACCAACGCCGACTCGTCTGCCCGCTCGAGCTCGTCGAGTGCGAACTCGCGAACGGTTTCGAGCATGACGAGGCGACCGCGGCGACGGCGGAGCAGGCTCTTGTCAACGAGCGACTCGACGAGGTCCGCGTCCGCTCCGGTGACCGCCTCGATCGCATCCAGCGTCGCACCGCCGCGAAACACAGCGAGCGCGCGAAAATCTCGTGCCTCGTCCGCATCGAGGAGCTCGTAGCTCCAGGCGATTGTGGCGTGGAGCGTGCGCTGGCGATCGGTCACGTCCCGAGCTCGCGAAATGAGGACAGGCAGTCGACGCTCGAGCCTCGCGAGGAGCACCTCGGGCTGGAACACCCTCGAGCGGGCCGCCGCGAGCTCGATCGCGAGCGGCAGGCGGTCGAGTCGGAGGCAGATCTCCGCGGCGAGCGCGTACTCGACGGCGACGTCGGGCGCGACCGCAGCCGCTCGGTGCCGAAAGAGCTCGACCGCGGGTCGCCTCAGGGAGGGGATCGAGCGTGTACTCCTTCTCGTGCGAGATGCGGAGAGGCTCACGACTGGTCGTCAGCACTTGCACGTTGGGACAAGCGCCGAGCAGAAGCGACAGATCGCGAGCGGCCGCGACGACCTGCTCGAAGTTGTCGAGCACAAGTAGCGTCCTCAGGTCGCGCAGATGGTGAACGACATCGTCGTCAGCCCCGATCGCGTGGCCAATCGTTGGTCCGACGAGCGCAGGATCGCGAACCGGTGAGAGGTCGACGAACCAGACACCGTCCGGAAAGCGGTCGGACGCTTCCGAGGCGGCCGCAAGCGCGAAGCGGGTCTTACCGACACCTCCGGGGCCGGTGATCGTGACGAGGCGGGTGTCGTTGCCGAGCAACCGGTGGACCTCCAGGATCTCTTGCTTCCGCCCCACGAGTGGGTTCGCTGGGATGGGGAGGTTCGTGCGGAAGAGGCTCTTGAGCGGCGGAAAGCGCCTCCTGCCGAGTTGGTAGACGCGCTCGGACGCCGCGAGGTCCTTGAATCGGTGGTCGCCGAGGTCGGTGAGCTCGACGCCGCTCTGGATGAGTGCGGCGGTCGACGTCGAGATGACGACTTGGCCGCCGTGCGCAGCCCCTGCAATGCGTGCCGCACGATGAACGTCGTATCCCACGTATCCCTCGTCCGCAAGCAACGGTGTGCCCGTGTGGATGCCGGTCCGCACGCGCACACGTCCGGACGAGAGCGCGTTGTTGAAGCTCTTCGCCGCCGAGACAGCTGCCGGCGCAGTCGCGAACGCAAAGAAGAAGGCATCGCCCTGCGTGTCGACCTCAACCCCGCGTTCGGCGATGCAGGCCTCACGGATGATGTGTCGATGTTCGGCGAGCGCGTCCGCGTACGACTCCTCGCCAAGCTCGTGGAGCAGCCTGGTCGACCCCTCGACGTCGGTAAAGACGAAGGTGACGGTTCCGACAGGGAGATCGGTGCGCACACGCGGATGATCTACCGATCACGACGACCGGGCAAGACGGACGGCATCAGGGCATTCGGCCGCAACGTGCAGGCGGTCGCTGACGGCGGCCACCTCGCCAGATCACGGGCGACCCGCCGCGGGCGAACGGGGTGTCGTCGTAACCGACGTCTACGTCCGGCCTGATGGTCAGCAGCTTTCGGCCGCTCGCGGAGCTGCTCGCCCACGGCAGCCCTAAGGGCGTGCCGATCGCGTCCGTCCGTCCGCTCGATCAGGTGGCACAAGCGCTGCGCGAGGTGGTCGCGGGAGCGAACGGCGCGATCGTCCTGTCGCTCCGAACATAGCCCGGCCCGCTGATGGTCGCGCTCAAGCTCGCAGCTTCGGGCTGCACCGCCGGGTGGTCTCGCAGGGCGATCGGCGTCATGGCGGAACACGGGCGCAGGTGAGGCGACCGCCGCAGTTCAGAGGTCGATGATCCGCAACGCCCGCGTGTCGAGCGGGCCGCGATAGAGCACGTGCGGAAGGTATCCCCACAGCAAAGGCCTGCGTCCCGACCTGAGCGCATTCACGGTAGTAGCGCCGGCTCGCTTCGTTGAAGGTGGAGAGCCCGGTGAGCGCGTCGGGCTTGAAGGGCATCCACTGCGACTCGTCGAGGGCGTCCGCGGCGCTTGCGCGATGGTGGTTGACGAAGACGACGGTGCGGTCTACGTCGAGCTCGAAGGGATCGATCTCGAAGAATCGCCTTCGGAGTGGCTCAAGGCCAACGTCGCCGAGGGCGGCGATGATGTCCGCGGGGTGGACAGCGCTGAGGTGGAGTACGTCGTTCCATAGACAGTGCAGAGGGGGAACGCACATCTCGAGTACCTGGTCACGACCCGCGTACTTCTCGCGTTCTCGCCGCCACGCTTTCGGATCGATGTCTTCGAGCTCATTCAGCGGATAGAGAACGGTGCCGACCATTCTCTCAGGCACGGTGTGAAAGAGCACCTGCATGCGATTCTCAGTATGTGCCTCGAACTGCAGCTCGATCACGCCCGTCCGCTGGTTGAGCGCACGGTCGTCCTCCCAGATACCAGAGATCGACCAGCCAGCAATTGATTCGTGTTCGGAAAGCCGGCGGTGCCAATCGCGTATCGCGCCCATCTCGTCAGAGCACCCGGATCAGTACGGTTCCACCGTGACGCAGCACGCAGGCACAGTCACCTTCGCCTTCACCGACATCGAGGGCTCGACGCGCCTGCTACAGGAGTTGGGGGACGAGGCCTACGCGATCGTCGCTCGCGATCACCGGCGCATCGTGCGAGAAGCCTTCGGTGCTGCCGGCGGCTCTGAGGTTGACACGCAGGGCGACGCGTTTTTCTACTCGTTCCCGCGCGCCCGTGACGCGGTCACCGGTGCGGTCGCGGCGCAGCGCGCCTTGCGGAGCCACGACTGGCCGGCCGGACGCGAGGTGCGCGTCCGCATGGGGCTCCACACCGGTGAGCCGCACATCGGCGACGAGGGCTACCTCGGGCTGGACGTGGTGCGTGCGGCACGGATCGCCTCCGCGGGCGTAGGCGGCCAGATCCTCATCTCGGAGACCACGCGTTCGCTGATCGGAAACGTCATTCCTGACGGAGTCGCCGTGCTCGACCTCGGCGAAAAGCATCTGAAGGACGTCCAGCACGAGCACATCTACGAGGTCTCGGTCGACGGTGCTGCGCGCGGCTACCACGCGGACGAGAGGCCGCCTGGGCCGAGTCGGTCGCGGGGCGACGAGCTCGCGGAACGCTTCGACGAGCGCATCGAGAACTACGTCCACCAGCAACTCGACCGCGCTCTCGGCGGCAAGAAAGGGGACGAGAATGCATCGCCTGCCAACCTCCCCGTCCGGCTCGCTCTCGGCGGGCTCGGAATCGCGTTCGGCGCGCTCTTGATGCTCGTCGTGACGATCGTTGTGGTCGTCGCGCTCGTCAAGTTCATCGTCTAGGTCGGCGCGGGCGGATACGCGCCATCGATCGCTGCTCGCCCGAGCATCATCGGGGCAGTTGGGTACGAGAAGTCTCTCCGTGCGCTCGAGTGAGTTCCGGCGTCATTCCAGCATCGCTTGCTCGGGTCTCAGTCCTAGGGCGTGAGCAGTTTCCAGTGCCCCTCGGAGACGACCTCGACGGTACCGTCGACCACCGTCAAGGCGGTCTCGTCGTCGATCGCGTATGCGGGGCCTGACAAGCCTGCCGCCCATTCTTCTGCGGTGGCCATCGTGTTCCACGGCAGGTCGGGGTTGTCGAGGTGCGGAAAGATCGAGAAGTCGACGATCCCTAGGGTGCGGTCGTCTGTCGCGGACGGCCAGGTCACGAAGTCGTCACCGATCCGGGGGGTCATGACCATGCTTCCGGCGCTCACCCCGACCCAGACCGACTCGGGCAGCGACGGCAGCAGGTCTGCCAAGCCGGACGCCCGCATCCAGTGGCACAGGTACGTCGCATCGCCGCCCTCGACGAGCAGGACGTCGGTCTCTCGGACGAGCGGGACCCAGCGCTCCTCGTCGAGGCTCGGCAGGGCGGTGAGCTCCAGCACTCCCATGGACTTCCAGCCCAGTCCGACCGTGGGGGTGCCCGTCTCCTGCCCGCTGATGCACTGCCATGCCTGGCGAGGACCCGCGAAGGGATGCGCATACAAGGCAGTGGGAATGCAGAGGGCGTCGCACTCGGCGGTCGGCTTGCCCAGCAGTTCGACCAGTGCGTCGTGGATGCTCGCGTTCTTGATGCCGGCGGACGTAAGAAGAAGCTTCAAGTTGCCTCCCGAATTCGTTGGTGTAGGCGAGAACGTTCTGGGCGCTTACGGACCTGTACGCGGTAGAGACGGGGTAGCCGGCGAAAACTCATCGGTTCCCCCCAGATCCAGCGTCTGTTCTTCAGGAAGCAGTCCCGAACACCGGCGCACACGACTCGCCCAGGTCAGGGCGATTCCTGATTGAACCGGTGGCGCGTCTGACCGAAGGTGCCCTTGGCGAACGCGAGCACCTTGGTGGGCTTCACCGAGAACACGAGGATCGCGTGGTTTGCCTCGTGCTGGAAACCGCCCTCGTGCACCTCGTAATGCCAGCGGCCGTCCCACTTCGTCTCCCACGCCTCTGCGAGCCGTTCGAGGAGGCTCTGCTCTGTCACTCGCACCGCCTCGCCCTCGACCACGACGTCGAGTCCTCGCTTCCAGTCGTTGCAACCGGTCATCAGGATCACGCTCTGGTTGGTTCTCAGGTTCACGGCCTTCTGCTCGCCCACGCCGGTCGCGAAATGGATCGCGTCATCGAGCCAGAGAGCGACGAGTGGCGTCACATGCGGCCGACCGTCCGCTCGGACGGTCGCGATCCAGAACAACTCGGCGTCTTCGAGCGCGCGGCGAGTCTGGTCCCAGTCGGTCGCGACCGCGGCCCGGTCGCTGAAGCGCGCGTCGAGCTCAGTCACTGGTTGCCTCATCGAGGGCTCCTTTCGATCCGGGGTCTCAGCGACCCCGCGCTGACGGATCCGTACGCAGTAGTGACCGGCGGCGCACCATGAATTCATCGGCGATCGTTGCGATCCGCGACAATGACCGCGTGGCGCTGCAACGGATGGACAACGTGGGCATCGTGGTGGAGTCGCTTGATGCTGCTATCTCGTTTTTCGCCGAGCTGGGCCTCGAACTCGAGGGGCGAGCCATGATCGAAGGGGACTGGTCGGGCCGCGTCACCGGACTGCGCGACCAGCGCGTCGAGATCGCCATGATGCGTATGCCGGACGGCCACGGCAGGATCGAGCTCTCGCGCTTCCTCACGCCCCCTCCGGTCGCCGATCACCGGAACGCCCCGGTCAACGCCCTCGGCTACCTCCGCGTCATGTTCGCGGTGGACGACCTCGACGACATGCTGGCCCGCCTCCGCGAGCACGGCGCGCAGCTCGTCGACGAAGTGGTCCAGTACAAAGACGTGTACCGGCTCTGCTACATCCGCGGCCCGGAGGGCATTCTCATCGGGCTGGCCGAGCAAATCGGCTGAAACGCCCAAACGCGCTCGGATCATTCGACGAACGCCGGCGCGTCCCGTCGAAAGCCGCCTCCAAGGCAAGCGCAGCGTGTCTCGAGGAGTCGCCGATACCGCGCGGCGAGACGCGAGCACTAGAGTGCAGCGGGGCCACTGGCGATGCAGCAACGAGTGAACCGGCAGGTCAGATTGAAGTCCAGGCCGTCCGGCATTCCCCAGGCGGAGCATTTCGAGATCGTCGAAGCACCCGTGCCGGACCCGTCGGATGGCCAAGTTGTGGTGCGCAATATCTACCTGTCGGTGGATCCCGCGATGCGTGGATGGGTCAGCGCGGTCGCCAACTATTCCGATCCTGTAGCGCTTGGTGCGGTCATGCGCTCGCTCGCCGTCGGGCGGGTCGAAGCGTCGCGAAACTCCGACTTTCACGCGGGCGAGTACGTGACCGGCATGTTCGGCTGGCAGGACTACGCTGTGGTCGATGCCGAGGCGATCGAGCGCAAGGTCGGCGGCTCGGGCTTGCCCGTCTCGACATCGCTTGGCGTTCTCGGCCTCAATGGTCTGACAGCCTATTTCGCCCTTCTGGACATTGGCCGGCCCGAGGCGGGCGAGACCGTGGTCGTATCGACGGCAGCGGGAGCGGTCGGGTCATGCGTCGGTCAAATCGCCAAGATCAAGGAGTGCCGTACCGTCGGCATAGCCGGCGGGCCCGACAAGGCGCGTATGTGTCGCGCGGACTTCGGCTACGACGCTGCGGTCGACTACAAGGCTGACGATCTCGAGTCTGCACTCGATGCTGCCTGCCCTGAGGGCGTCGACGTCTATTTCGACAACACGGCCGGTTCGATCAGCGACTCCGTCATGCGACGTCTCAATGTCGGAGCGCGGGTGGTCATCTGCGGGACGGCGTCGATCGCGAGCTGGGATCCGCCACCCCAGGGACCACGGATCGAGCGTCATCTTCTCGTCAAACGCGCGCGAATGCAGGGTTTTCTCATCTTTGACCATGTCCGGCGCTATCCCGAGGCATTGCGGGAACTCGAGAGCTGGCTGCGCAATGGACAGATCCGTTATCGAGAGGACATCCTCGATGGAATCGAGCAGGCACCGGGTTCGATCGCAGGGCTCTATCGCGGAGAGAATGTCGGCAAGCGCCTGATTCGGATCGCTCCGGACGTCCCTGCCTAGATCGCGCTACGCAGACCTGGACTGGACCGCGGGGATCCGGCCATCAGCGCCTTGGGAATGCGAGGATTGGTCGTGACGTCGCAGGGGCACGTTGCGTGGGTTGGCGTTCTTCGACGGGTTCTCCCTCGAGCGCATTGACGGCGGGGCGGGCGCAACGCTGCGGGTTCGCCATGGAGGCGAAGGGCCGCCGGTCGTGCTGCTTCACGGGCATCCGCGCACGCATGCGACCTGGCACATGGTCGCTGCGCGCCTGGCGCCTCACCACACCGTCGTGTGCCCCGATCTGCGCGGATACGGGCAATCGTCGAAAGTGGCGCCGTACACCAAGCGTGCGATGGCGTGCGACGTCGTCGGCGTGATGAGCACGCTCGGACACGAGCGCTTCGCCGTGGTCGGCCATGACCGTGGCTCGTACGTCGCCACGAGGCTTGCCCTCGAGCATCAGGCGAAGGTCGAGCGGCTCGTCGTGCTCGAGGCGATGCCGTTGGTCGAGAGGCTCGAGCGAGCGGACTGGCGCTTCGCGCTCAGCTGGTGGCACTGGTGGTTCTTCGCCCAGCTGGAAAGCCCGCCGAGGCGTTGATCAACGCCGACCCCGACGCCTGGTACGCCGTAACGCCGGAACACATGGGCGAGCAGGCGTTTGCCGATCTCCGACGAGCGCTCCGCGACCCCGATGTGGTGCACGCGATGCTCGAGGACTACCGCGCGGGCCTGCGCGAAGATCGCGAGCACGAAGAAGCCGACCGCGCTGCGGGACGCCGGATCACCTGCCCGCTGCTCGTGGTCTCATTGCTCAAGGACGACCCGGAGCTCAACTACGACGTCGGCTTCGCGGAGATCTGGCAAGCATGGGCGACCGATGTTCGCAGCGCGACGATCGACTGCGGCCACCACGTCGCCGAAGAGGCACCGGGCGAGCTCGCCACGCTCCTCCTCGACTTCCTCGCGGCCACGTCGGCCGATCCCTGAGCGGGCGCCACAGAACTCGACCAGCGGTTCGGGCGTCAGGGCCGCCAGGGCTCGCGCTCGTGGGCGAGCCAGACGAGCTCGGGCTCGAGCGCGCGCACCCGCAGCTGGCCTTCCGACTGCGGCTCATCGAGCTCACCGAAGCGGACGGCCACGTCACCGCCGACGACGACGGGGCGCCCGCCCGTCTCGACGACGACCACCTGTAGACCGCGCGTGTGGCCGGGCGCCGGTACGAGGCGGAGCCCGGGCAGGAGCTCGAGCTCGCCGTCGACCGGCTCGTAGCTCACGCCGGGCGCGTCGACCCACTCGCGGATCGTGTAGTCGTCCTCCGTGCGCGCGTCCTCGAGCTCCTGCCGCTGAACGTAAATCGGGCGTCCGGCGAACAGGTGGTTGCCGCCGCAGTGGTCGAAGTGCAGGTGCGTGTTGACGATGACGTCGACGCCGGCGAGGTCGAAGGCCTGCTCGTTCAGCGGGATCAGCCGCGGGTCCATGTCGGCCACCTCCGGACGCAGCTCCGTCATGCCGGTGTCGACCAGCACGCGGGCGTCGGGATGGTCGATGACGTGGACGCAGACCGGCCAACGCTCGCCCTCGACGAGTAACTCGGCCACCAGCAGCGACGTGATCGTGGGCGGCGGCGGCACCCGCCCATCTTGCCACCAGCCGCGACGTGCCTACCCTGCCGATGTTGCTGCTCTCATTCCGGAACGCGGGCGCACGCGAGCGAGTGGGCCTTGAACCGGAGCGCCACCCTCCTGCTAGAGCAGGTCGACGAAGACGCGCACGGGCGCCAGGAAGACGAACCCAAGCCGCTCGCAAATCGGCCGCGACATCCGTCCGGCCTGCACGGTCAACGCCGGCGTCCCGCGCGCGGCCGCGGCCTCCCAGCGCGCCTGGACGAGTGCGCGATACACGCCCCGTCCGCGCACCTCCGGCAGCACCGAGCCACCGAACAGATTCACGCCCGCATCGCCGAACGCGGCAAACGACGTGCCGACGACGCGATCGTCGATCAGCGCGATGAAACCGCGCCCTGGGTTGTCCGGGTGCCGGTAGTCGTCGTACCGCGCGCGCAGTTCGTCGTCCGTCACGACGGGCATCCCGAACGCCTTCTCGACAACGCGAGACCCGTCCCGGAAATCCTCCCACGTCTCGGTCATCCGCACCTCGACACCGTCCACGCGGTGGTCACCCTGAGGCGGCGCCAGCAGCACCAGTGCATTCTCGATCGCCTCGAACCCGGGTGTGTCCTGGTTCACGAGCCCCGCCGCCTCGAGCGCCGGCGCGACGTGATCCTGATCCGGCGGCACCCACCACGCCAAGATCGTCTTGCCGCGCTCCCGGGCTACGGCGCGCGCGGCCGTCACGGTCGCCTCGACATCGGCGGGGCCGTCACCGCGCATCGACACAATCTGCGCGGTCGGCCATTGATTGACGGCGAGAAACGCCCCGTCGAGCTCCACCTGCTCGACATCCGGCGGCCGCGGCAGCTCCCGAAACGGGTACAGCGCAAGGAGCCGCACAGGCTCCGGGATGTCCATTCGACAACCTTAAAGACGAACCGCCCAGGCGTCACATCGACCCGTAGCACAACCGCGCCTTCAGGTTCACTCTGGCACGTTGGCCCGAGGCGACGTCCTCGACCGCGGCGAACGTGATCCGTCCGCCCGCAGCTCTAGCCCGTCAAGGCAACGTCAGGGACTCGACCGCGCCGCTCGTCGTCAAGCCCGGCTGCGGGCCGCCCGCGATCGCGTACACCGTGCGGCCGAGCGACAGGACGCCGAGCCCGTGCCGCGGCGTCGGAAGATCCGGCAAGCGGCGCCAGCGCCCCGTTCGAGTGTCGTACGCGTAGACGAGCTTGATCGTGCCGCGGGGCTCCTCGCCGCCGATCGAGATGATCGTTTCCCCGACGACGGTCGCGCCGGTCCCGCCACGCGACGTCGGCACGGGCGGGAGTCGGGTCCAGCGGCGCGCGCCGGGCTGCCAGCTCTCGAGCGTGCGCAGGTTGGTGTCGAGCCCGGCCGTGCGCCCTGCGAGCGCGTACACGCGGCCGGCCGCCGCGGTGACCGCAAGGTGCTCGCGCGGCGTTGGGCCGGGGATCTGCCGCCAGTGACCACGCCGCAGGTCGAGCGCGAGCGCCGCGCGCGCAAGGCCGGTAGGCCCGATGCCGCCGACGACGTAGAGCGTGTCGCCGATCACCGTGGCACCGCCCGCCGCGCGGCCCGCGGGGAGTCGCCGAAGCTCGCGCCACCGTTCGCCGTCGAGCACGAACACTCGGTCGCTGGGCGCGTTGCGTCCGATGTAGCCGCCGACGACGATCGCGCGGCCACGCCACGTTGCGGCCATCGCATGGTTGACGGCGACGGGAACGTCGGGCAGGCGCCGCCAACGCTGCTGCGTCGGCGAGTACGCGTCCGCCTGCGCGGACGAGTCGCCCCCTGGGAGATAGCCGCCGGCGACGACGAGCTCGGCTCCGTGTCGCGCCGCAGCCACTTCCGTTCGTGGCACGGGCAATGGCTCCCCCGCTGCCAGCGCGGCGCGGCGGCCGCGCCGACCGCTGGAACGATCAGCGTCACGACGAACACCGTTCGTCCGGCACGACTGTCGATCAGTCGGCGCACGATTGGGCGAAAGGACATCTCAACCCCCTTACAGGCCGATGCTAGCGTCGCCGCCGTGAATGCGGAGGTTGAAGATCTCGGTGAACGAGGACGTTCTGGTGAACACTCGCCCACGCCCTGCAGTTGCCGCTCGACCCAAGAGGCGCATCAGCGCTCGACTTATGCCTGGCACCGAGGTGCCAGGCACCAGTTCGACGGAGTGTCGTCCTAGTACGCCTGCGCCCAGACGGCTTCGTCCGCTGCCGCCCGCCCGCACGCCACGCACGCACGTGACTCCGGCCGCAGCGAACCGAGCGGCAGGCACCGGATCGTCGCCGAGCTGTCGTCCTTGACGCGCACTTCGCACTCCCGGCTCCCACACCAGCCCGCCGCGACGAAGCCGCCCGCATCGCGCAGGTACCCGATCAGCTCGTCGTAGCTGCCGGGGTCGCGGAGCGTGCGCCGCTCCTGCTCGTCGCGAGCGGAGCGGAAGAGTGACGTCTGGATGTCGCTCAGCAGCACCTCGACCGCGCCCGAGATCCGGGCCAGGGGGACCTGCTGCCTTTCCCCGGTGTCGCGGCGCGCGACGGTGACTGCTCCCGCGACGAGGTCGCGGCCGCCCAGCTCGAGGCGGATGGGCACGCCCTTCAACTCCCATTCGTGGAACTTGAAGCCGGGCCGGTGCTCGGGCCGGTCGTCCACTCGGACGCGCACGCCCGCCGCGCGCAGCTCGTCGGCGACCGCCGCGGCGGCCTGGCGCACGTCGGCGCCGTCTTCGCGCACGATCGGCACGATCACGACCTGCAGCGGTGCGACGCGGGGCGGAAGCCGCAGCCCGCGGTCGTCTCCGTGCGCCATCACGACGCCGCCGACCAACCGCGTGGTCGCGCCCCATGAGGTCGCGTACGGATACTGCTCGCGCCCATCGCGGCCGGTGAAGCGAACATCGAACGTGCGCGCGAAGCCCTGGCCGAGGTAGTGCGACGTCGCCGTCTGGAGCGCCTTGCCGTCGCGCATCATCGCCTCGAGCGTGTAGGTGTCGACTGCGCCGGGGAAGCGCTCGCTCTCGCTCTTGCGTCCACGCAGCACGGGGATCGCGAGGACGTTTTCGATCACGTCGGCGTAGACGTCGTGCAGGATCGTCAGCGTCTCCGCGATCGCCTCCTCCTCCGTCTCGTGCGCCGTGTGCCCCTCCTGCCAGAGGAACTCGCTGGTGCGCAAGAAGAGCCGCGGCCGCAGCTCCCAGCGGACGACGTTGGCCCACTGGTTGTAGAGCAGCGGCAGATCGCGGTACGACTGCACCCAACGGGCGTACGTCGACCAGATCAGCGCTTCCGAGGTGGGCCGCACCGCGAGCGGCTCCTCCAGCCGCTTGCCACCGGCCTCGGTGACGACGGCCACCTCGGGCGCGAAGCCTTCGATCAGCTCGCCCTCCTGCGCCAGCACCGAGACGGGCACGAGCAAAGGGAAGTAGAGATTCTCGTGGCCGGTCGCCTTGATCCGGTCGTCGAGCTCGCGCTGGATCGTCTCCCAGATCGCGTAGCCGTAGGGCTTGATCACCATCGCGCCGCGAACGGCGGAGTTCTCGGCCAGGCCGGCTCGGCGCACGACCTCGCCGTACCAGGCGGGGAAGTCGCTCGACTGCGCGGGCAAAGGCATGGTGCTCATCGGGACGCTCCCGCGAGCAGGGTTGCTCCGAACATCGTGTCTCCTTCGTAGACGTCTACGGGCGGTGACGGAGGTCGTTGCGGCGCTCCGGGCCGAGACGGCGGGAGCGCCTACACCGGGACGCGCACGAACGGCGGGCGCGGGGCAACCGCCGGCACCGGCAGTAGCTCATCCACGCGGGGCCGCGACGTCATGGCCAGAGACTAGCGGCTGCCTGGACACGCCACGAAGTCGGCGAACCAGTGCACCCACTCCGCCTGCTCGTCCGTCTCGACCGCCCGCGAGTCGTACGCGCGGCGAACCCAGGCGACGGCCTCGTGACCCGGCACGCCCGACAGGACGGCCATGCACGCCAGGACCGTCCCCGTCCGGCCCAGGCCTCCGATGCAGCCAACCTCGACCAGTTCCCCGCGCCGCGCGCGCTCGAAGGCCCCCTGGATCGAGCCCGCGGCCGACTCGGCGTCGGCGGGCAATCCGAAGTCCCGCCACTCGACCAGATCAGCCGACCACGTGGGCTCCCAGCGCGGGTCGAGGTAGAGGCCATACGACCGCTCGGGATCGTGCGCGCGGCGATCGGCGAGCGACGACGCACGCACCCGAGAGCCATCCGGAAACGTGATGAGCACGCGGTCTCAGCCTAACGCCGGATGCACGTCCAGCCGGCACCGATGAGGAATCGCCCTCTGACCGGTCTACTCCTCGACGTCGACCAAGGGAGCAGGTCAGTGGAGAAGCGGCTCGTCACCCGTTATGCAATGTCGTCTGCCGAGGCGGCAGACGAGAACCAGCGGAGGGTCGAAGGCGTGTTCGCCGAGTTGGCGACGACGAGACCCGACAATGTCAGCTACCTCGTGCTGAGGCTGGCTGACGACTCGTTCATCCATGTGTCGTTTCACGACCACGGCGCGGACGAGGTCAATCCGATCGCTTCGACGGCTGCGTTTGCGCACTTCCAGGACGGTCATGCCGATCGCCGCGCCGGCGCGGTCGACCAGCAACGGGCGACGCTCGTCGGCGCCTACGTGACGGTGATCGCGTAGAGGAACCTCTGCTGAACACAGATCAAATGTCGCCCCCCGGCAGTGGTTAGGATCGACGCTCGACAAAACGCTCGACGGAAGGAATCTGATGGACGACACACCGAAGTGGCGGGTCGCACGCCTCGACGACATCGAGCGGCGCGGCAGAGACATCCCGGTGCGCGAGCACCTCGGCATCCACTCGTTCGGAGTGAACGGCTTCACAGCGGGCGACGACGGCACGCTGGTCAACGACCACGACGAGGTCGGGTCAGGCCAGGAGGAGCTGTACATCGTGCTCGACGGAAGCGCGACGTTCGAGATCGACGGCGAGAAGGTCGAGGCGCCGGCAGGGACGTTCGTGTACGTCCCGCCCGAGTCGCGCCGGTCGGCGACCGGGGACGGAACGATCCTCGCGCTCGGCGCGACTCCCGGCGTGGCCTTCCAGGCGATCGACTGGGGTGAGGCGTGGAAGTTCCACAGCGACTCGATGACTGCCTACGGTGAGCAGCGCTACGCCGACGCGCTCGAGGCGGTGCGCAGCGGCCTCGAGGTCAAGCCCGATCACCCCGGGCTGCACTACAACTACGCGTGCTTCGCGACGCTCGCCGGCGACACGGGAGACGAGACGTTCGAGCATCTCCGCCTGGGCATCGAGGGGTACCCACCGTTCCGCGAGCAGGCGCCCAGGGACGACGACTTCGCCGCAGTCCGCGACGACCCGAGGTTCGAGGAAGCCCTTCGCTGACCGCGTCGGCGTCGGCCCCGCGCGACGGCTACGCGCGGAACGGCCCGGGGCACGCCGCGATCTTCGGAATCGAGAAGCGGGCGATCGTGCCGAAGCCCTCGGCGGGCTTGCAGGCCTGGGCGACGCCTGCGTCGCATGCGACCGAGAGAAAGACGAACGCGTCTTCGATCGTGAAGCCGTGCTCGTCGACGAGCAGCATCGCCGCCTCCTCGGAGACGAGCCGCAGCGCGTCGGCATAGTCGGGTGCCGAAGCGTGGGGGACCCACCGGTCCTGCAGCTCGGTTACCGGCCACGTCGCCTGCTTCCCTTTCAGCAGCTCGAAGCGGATGTCGACTTCACCGGCAATCTCGACGCCGGTGAAGCAGATCTCGCCGTCGCCCATCGACGCGTGCATGTCGCCGACCGCAAAGAGGCCGCCCGGCTGGCGCACCGGGAAGAAGATGCGGGCGCCTTTGCCGTGCCAGTGATCGTCCAGATTCCCGCCGTGCTGCCCGGCGTGCCCGGTCGCGAGTGTCTCGCTCGCGGTCGCGACTCCGACGACGCCGACCATCGGCCTGGCCGGGAACGACACACGCTCGTTCATCTTGACCACGCCGTCGCGGACCTCGAACAGGCGCGTCAGCGGCGCCTGCACGCGGTGGTCGAGTTGCCCGAAGCCCGGGATCAGCGTGGCGACGCCCCACTCGACCGGCCGCACGTCGAGGAGCTCGGCCACGAGCGAATCGCCAGGCTCGGCGCCACGCACGGCCACCGGGCCCGTTGCGCTGTTGATCCGGCCCAGGTCGATCTCGGTGACGAGGTCGTCCTCGCTGCGAATCTGGCCGGAGAAGCAGTCGTTGGTCTCGAAGGTGACGACGTCGCCGGACTCGACCTCCAGCACCGGCTGAAGGTCGGGGCCGAACGCCCAGATCACCTGATCGCGCGAGAGCCGGTGCCGTGTCACCTCGGCGCGACCCTATCGCCTGAGCGGTGTGCCGAGGCTCGTTACGAGGCCGGCGCCGACTGGCGGTCGGCGATCAGCGACCGCAGACGCTCCGCAGCCTGCGGCGAGCTCTGCTCGAGCGCCCAGATGTCCCGCTTGAACAGGGCGATCAGCTGCACCGGCGTCGTCGCGACGACGGACGCAGTCCGCCGGCCCGACACGACGACCGCGATCTCGCCGAACACGTCGCCGGAGGCGAGCGTGCGAATGACCGCGCCGTCGGCGCGCACAGTCGCGGTGCCGGACTCGATCGCGTAGAGGGCATGCCCGAACTCGCCTTCCGTCACGAGAGTCTGGCCCCGGTCCGCGGTCAGCTCGGAGGCCGCCGCGGCGACCGCCGCCAGATCGTCTTCTGCGAGTCCCGCGAACAACGGGATCGCTGCCAGGCGTGCCGTCTCTACCACGCGAAAAACGTACAAGCCGTTGCGTCGGAGCTTGGTGAACGATCGGTGTCAATCTCGCGTCAGTTCCTCGGCGAGGTTCCGACCGATGGCTGCCGCTCGTAGCGGTGCCGCGAGCGGAGCCGGGAACGCCGTGACGCGTTCCCGGCTCGGCTCGTCGTCGAGCGTGGCGTTCGCTCAGTCGTCCGGGTTGAAGCTGTAGGTCCCGGCCCAGGCCCAGTTGGGGCCGCCGATGGACGACACAGCGACGCTCGCGTGGAACCAGGTGAACTTGCCTGTTCCACCCCAGAACACGCAGTGCCCGGCCGACAGTGAGCAGTTGCCGAACGCGGTGTTGTTCCCGGGGCCGGGTAGGTCGAGGACGACGTCGCTGCCCTGCGGAGTGGCGACGGCTCCCGGCTGCAGGTAGATGATCTTGGAGCCGATCTCGATCGCCGCGAGATTCGACGACGTGATCTTGCAATACGAGCCTGGCCCGCCGTTGAAGCCCGAGCACTCCTTCGTTACATTGAGCGCGCCGCTTCGCGGCGATGACGCCGATGCGACAGGCGCGAGGAGAGTCGCCGCGCAAACGGCGGCGACCGCGAGGAACCTCATGTGTCCTCCTCCGTTGTCGCGGGCATGCACCCGCGGGCATTCAGCGTCGCAGCCCAGCGTGCTGCGGTCTATGCGCTATTCCGCGAGTTCTGCGTGCCGTTTCAAACTCAGTCTTCACCGGTCGCTGCCGGTCAGCAGCGCCAGCGCGGCCGTGCGACTCGCGACACCGAGCTTCTTGTACGCGTTCTGCAGATGCTTCCGGACGGTTGACTCCGAGATGTACAGCGCGGTCGCGATCTCGGCGTTCGGCTTGCCGCGGCCCACCCATCGCAACACCTCGCGTTCGCGTGCCGAGAGCCCGTCGGCAACGGCATGCTCGGTCCAGTCGCCGGGCAGTCGACGGCACGGCCGGCACGTCGATCGACAACTCGCCCTGTACACCGAGCATGCGCGCGATTGCGGTCAGGACCGAGGTCGCATCGCCGACGAAGGGGAGGTGGTCTTCGCCGCTCAGCTCGAGATATGTCGCGCCGGGGATGTGCTCGGCGACATAGCGGGCGTGCTCGACGGAGATCACGAGGTCGCGGTCGCGTGCGAGCACCAACGTCGGCACGGCGATCTGCGGCAACAGGTCTCGGACGTCGATGAGCGCGTTCATCCGCGTGAGGTCTGCTGCGGCGCCCGGGCTCGCGCCGAGCCGGCGATAGATGCCCCACCAGCGTACGAACGCCTCGTTGTCGCTCTCGCTCGGAGCTCGCCAGGCGACGTCGGCGTGCATGTACTCGGGGCTGCCCCATCCTTCCTCGAACCGTGTGGCCACCTCTTCCCACCACTCGGCCGGTTGTGCCCACGGATAGTCGTCGCTTCGCGTCGCCTTCGGCAGAGGCGCATAGAGGATCAGCGCCGTGACCCGCTCCGGATGCGCGGCGGTGAACGAGATCGCCAGCGGCGCGCCTTCGGAGATGCCGACGACAGCGGCGCGTTCGCAATCGCTCGCGTCCATCACCGCGCGGAGGTCGTCCATTCTCTCGTCCGTCGACGGCATCAGCCGCACGCGATCGGAGAGACCGGTGCCGCGCTTGTCGAACAAGGTCACGCGCGCGAACGACGTGAACGCGCGGTAGAACGCGCCCAACGGCGGCCAGTCCCACGTCAGCTCGAGGTTCGAGACGAAGCCGGGAATGAACACGAGATCGATCGGGCCGTCGCCCACGACCTGAAACGCGATGCTGAAGTCTCCACTGCGCGCATACCGCGTCTCCGGTGGGAACTCTTCGGGATCGGCCATCGTGTGAGATCCCATGGACCCACCTTATGCCTGGCGGGAAGCCTCGTCTCAGGCCGACAGAACTTCGGCGAGCAACTCGTCGCGCTCGGCCGCGGTCAACCCGCGTAAAGGGCCTCGCACGTCCGGGCGCATCGGCACACCGCGCGCAGCAACGACGGCCTTCAGTGCCGCGTGCCGCGGGAAGCGCTCGACCACCGTCCGCAGCTCGCCGGCCGCAGTCGAGTCGCCGGAGCGGACCGCCTCGGACACGACTTCCGGGAACGCGGACGCGAGCCCCGAGACGGCGCCGGCGGCACCCGCCTCGAGCCCTTGCGCGATCAACGCCTCCGCACCGACGAAGACGTCGAGCCCTTCGAGCATGTACGGCTGCACCTTGGCGAACGGCGCGTCCGAGACCTTCATCCCGACCACGTTTTCGACGGATTCGCGCAGCTGCTCGACCACGTGCACCGGGATGGCATAGCCGGATGCCTTCTCGAGCTCGTAGACGTAGAAGGGAAGAGGCGCGCAGGCGCGGGCTGCGGCGGTGAAGTGCGCGAGGAGGGCGCCGTCGTCGAGCTGGAAGTACGGCGGTGCGATCACCGCGACACCCTCGACGCCGGTTTCCGCGGCATGCTGCGCCAGGGCGACCGTGTCCGCCGTCGACTGTGCGCCGCAGTGGGCGAGCACGGCCAACGGCCCAGCGGCGAACCGCGTGATCGCCGACTTGCGCTCGGCGAGCGAGAGGAGGATTCCCTCGCCGGTCGTCCCGAGCGCGAGCACCCCGTCGACACCGCCCGCCTGCAAGAAGGCGAGATACGGCTCGAAGGTCGCTTCGTCGAGAGCACCGCCGCCCTCGGTGAACGGCGTCAACGCCGCGGCAATCGTCCTCGGAGTCATCGCGGCATCCTAAGCAGCGTGTGACGCTCATCGCAGGCTGCCGGCGCGCCGGCTCGGTGTGCGGCGCCGACGCTCGGTTGACGACCGGCCGCAATTGGTAGAACAGGGGTTCCGCACACGTTCGGCGGAACCGTCATGCCTTCCGTCCTTCGACACTTCCGGCGGGCCGTGCTCGCCGCCGCGTTCGCGCTCCTGGCCGGGACGAGCCCTGCGGCCGCGTCCGACCTGCTCGACCTGAACGCGACGAACGTGCAGATCGCCGCGCACGGCTCGACCGCCCTCGTCACCTACCGGGCCAAGGGCATCACCCGCCACGTGCTCGTCTGGGGCGCGCTGAACGCGCTCACCCCCGACTCTGGCAAGCCCCAGGTGCGCTTCAAGCACGACTACTCGGGCGGCTTGAAGACGCAGCATCGCGCGGTCTGGGTCAGCTTCGTCAACGACTGCGGTCCCTACGACGGGCCGAAGCTCGCGTACTTCGTCGCCGGCTGCAAGGCGCGCGACGGCTCGTACTGGGCACTGCAGCGCTGGCAGCGCAACCTCCCGCACCGCGGTTGGAAGCCGTGGACGTCGTGGCAGCGCGCCTGGGAGCTACGGCTGTCGCACTGGGTGGGACCGCTGGCGCAGGTCGAGCTCTACACCGACTGGGCGTTCAACGGCGAAGCGCACGGCATCTTCGGGCGCATGTCGTACGCCGGGAAGCCGGTGCATGGCTTCCACACGACCTCGAACGGCGAGCCCACCGACACCTACGGCCGCAGCCTCTACATCGACACGCACGACTCGGCCTACGGGACGGGCTGGGAGCGCGAGACGTCGATCGTCTTCCGCAAGCCGACCGGCGCATTCTGTTACTCGTTCTGGCCGACGCACGACGTGTCGCTGCCGGGCAAGCCGCCGCTCCCCGCTGGGCACGGCGACCGCTACCGGATCAACGTCGTCGGCCCGGGCGTGACGCCGGACATCGTCACCGAGGCGCTCGACCCGGGCAAGTGGGACCCCAACGACCGCACCAAGGTCAATTGGCAGCGGCAGCAGCTGAAGCTGTTCGACGAGGTGACTGCCGGCGACAGGTTCTGCGCGACGCAGCACTGACGCACACTCGTTCACTCAGCGCCCGGCGGCGGTGTGGATCTCGCCGAGCACCGTCAGGCTGACGTGATCCTTGCTCAGGAACGAGACCATGCCGGCGGCGCGCGCCGCATCGCTCACCTCGCTCGCGTCGTGCCCGCTGAGCGCGATCACCTTCGCTGCATGCTTGACCGCGTGCAGGCGTCGGGTCGCCTCGTAGCCGTCGAAGGTCGGCAGGCTGATGTCCATCAGCACGACCTCGGCGTCGTGCAGCAGCGCCAGGTCGACCGCCTCCTGGCCGTCGGAGGCGATGCCGACCACCTCGACCGAGTCGTCTCGGTCGAGGAGCAGCTTCAACGAATCGGCGAACAGCGGGTGGTCGTCGACGATCAGGACGCGAACGGGGTTCAGGCTCACGACTGGTCGAGCCTAGACGCCCGCCGCGGCGCCCTGCGTCGTCCAACGTTCAGACGCTAGATCGAGCTGGACTTCTTGACCTCGGCCGCGCGCTTCTCGGCCCGGCGTTCCTTCAGCGTCTTCTGCGGCTGCTTCTTCGCCGTCTTCTTGGGCTTCTCTTGACCTTTCATGGTCAGATCATGCCCTGCGGCGCTGACGTTGCCTACCCGCCCGCTGCTTCGGCTTGGGCGTCGTGGTGGCGCGCATCCCCGAGGCGGCGAAGGCATCGCCGTGCCCGAGGCGGCCGGCCAGCTTGCCGACGTCGGTCTGCTGGTCGGGGAGGACGAAGGTGATCCCGGTGCCGCTGCGGCCGGCACGGCCGGTGCGGCCGACGCGATGCACGTAGTCCTCGTCACCGTGGGGCGGGTCGAAGTTGATCACGTGCGTGATGTCGTCGATGTCGAGGCCGCGCGCGGCGACATCCGTCGCGACGAGCGTCGGGACCTTGCCCGACTCGAACCGGGCGAGCGAGCGCTCCCGCTGGTTCTGCGACATGTTCCCGTGCATCGCCGTCGCCACGACGTTCTGGCGCGCGAGCTTCTTGACGAGCTTGTCGGCGCCGTGCTTGGTGCGCACGAACACGAGCGCGAGGCCGCGCTCCGCGTTCAGGTGCTCGACCAGCCGATCGAGCTTGTCGTCGAGGGTGACCGGCACGAAGGCGTGCTCGATCGCGCCCTTCTCGCGCTCTGTCGGCAGCTCCGCGCGGAACCGCGAGGCGTTGTCGGTGTAGTCGCGCGCGAGCTCTGCGACAGCGCCGTCGAGCGTTGCGGAGAAGAGCAGCGTCTGCCGGTTGCGCGGAACGTGGGCGAGGATGCGGTTGACCTGAGGCTTGAAGCCCATGTCGAGCATCCGGTCGGCCTCGTCGAGCACCAGCACGCGCACGTTGTCGAGCGAGATCAGCTTCCGCTCGAGCAGGTCGTTGAGCCGGCCCGGCGTTGCGATCAGGATGTTCGCGCCGCGCGCAAGCTTCGTCTGGCCGCCGACGGAGGTGCCGCCGTAGACCGCCGCCACGCGGAGGTTCTTCGCGGCGGCGAGCGGCCTCAGGTCGGATGCGACCTGCGTGGCCAGCTCACGCGTCGGGACGAGAACGAGTGCCGCAGGGCGTGAGCCCTGCGGCTGAGTCCGCTCCACGAGCGGAATTCCGAATGCGAGTGTCTTGCCCGAGCCGGTGGGCGCCTCGGCGAGGATGTCGAGGCCGCCGAGCGCGTCCGGTAGGACGAGCTCCTGCACCGCGAACGGGCGATGGATGTTGCGTTGGCCGAGCGCGCGCACGACGGACGTGCTGACGCCAAGCGCCTGGAAGGACTGTGACATGAAGTTCGACTCCTTGAGAGCAGGGGTTCGAGATACAGAGACTCGAACAACCTGAAAAGGAGGAACGAGAAGCCAGATCTCACGGCAGCCAAGGTGGCGTCCGTGCAGCCAGAGTAGCAGCGGTATCGTCGCTCGCCGTGGTCCGGCTGCCGACGGGAGCAGAGCTTCGTGTCTCGGGTCCCGCGCAGGCGGACGTGGTGCTGTGCGTGAACGGCGGCCAGAAAGCTGCGGTCGAGGGTACGTGGAGCGCCTCGCTGGAGTGGCTCGTCGGACGGCTCGCACCGTCCTTCCCGGCCGTACGCTTCGCTGAGCTCAGGTACCGCATCAAGTCGTGGGAGCACCTCGACTCGTGCATCGACGATGCGCGCGCCGCGCTCGACGAGCTCGCAGCCCGGCGGACGCTGCTCGTCGGCTTCTCGATGGGCGGCGCGGTCTCGAGCGTCGTCGCAGATGACGCGTCGGTACGGGTCGTGGTCGGGATCGCGCCGTGGCTGCCGCACCAGCTGCCGCTCGACGCGCTGGCCGGCAAGCGGCTGCATGTCCTGCACGGCTCGCTCGATCGTGCGCTGCCGGGGATCCCGGGCGTCAGCGCCGCGAGCTCACGCGCCGGCTTCGAGCGCGCCCTCCGCGCCGGCGCGCGCGGGGAGTACACGCTCCTGCGCGGGGCGGTGCACGGCTTGGCGCTGCGCGCGCCCGGGGGCGGCCCGTGCCACTACCCCGCGCAACTGCGTGGGCGCGGGTGGTCGCAGACGAGGTCTCGCGCTTCGAGTCGACGAGCTGAAGAGGGCCTGGGTTGCCCCAGGCCCTCCCTGGCTCGAGCTGGTCGCCTCGCGGCGGGCTAGAGAATCCCGCGGTCCGCGAACGCCTTGGTGACGGCGGCTGCCGTCTGCGAGCCGTAGAACTGCTGCGCGGCGGCGACGGTGCTCATTGCGAGCGCCGTCATCGTCGTCCCGGGAAAGTCGAACGATCCCTGAAGGATGACCGTGTCGGCCTTGACGTTGCCGATCGACTGGCGGATGTCCCACAGTGCGCGCGACCAGATCTGGCCGTCGTGGTGCACCTCGCCGTTCAGGTCGCCGGGGTAGTGCAGGTTCAGGTCGACGCGCCGCAGGCAGTGAATCGGCCCCGCCGTATAGGACGTCGCGTCCCAGTCGGCGACGCACGGCACCGGCTCCTTGTTCGCGACGCCGAGGGACTTGCCGACAACGTCCGCGACCGTGACGGCCCAGTAGTCGCCGAAGCCCTCGCTGATCGCGCCTGCCTCTTCCGAGGCAAACGAGAAGTTCTGCGAGAAGTGGATCGCGTGCCCGTACTCGTGGAGGATCACCTCGGCGTCCTCCGCGTCATCGACTCCGCCCTTGCCGAAACGCAACTCGTTCTTCGGGTGGTCGGTGGCGAAGGAGTTGTCGACGCCCCACTGGTTGATCCGGACGGGCTGCGGGCGGTTGTTGATGCCGCGGCGGCTCTCGCCGAACCCGAGGGTGTGGATGTACTTCTGCGCCTCGGTGATCCAGTAGTACGCCATCGTCTGCTCGAACTCGTCCTGTTGGCGCGTGTACCTGAACGTGTTGGTGGGCGAATAGGCCGGGTTGCCGGTCTCGCTGATCACCTTCGCGTAGTCGCCCGACAGGAAGCCGCTCCCGTCGAGGTTCGTCAGGTTGACGTCGTAGTACGCCGACGCTGGTACCGCGGCGTCGGAATCCTTCTGGTCGGTGAGCGTCTCGTCGCCGAGGCTCTGCACCGGGTTCGAGACGAAGACCGAGCCGATCCCGGTCGAGGTCCCCGGGCCCGGCTTGGCCGCAACTGCCGCCGCGGCCAGAATCGCGCATGCCGCGAGCGCTCCGATGAGCGCAATGGTGCCGTTTTTCACGTTTCCCTCCCCTGGGTGTGACGGACTGCCGGCGCACCTTAGCCACGTTCCGGCAGCCCGTCCAGATCCGATCGCCGTTCTAGAAGCGATCCCGCATGAGGAAGAGGATGAGCAGGAGGAGCAGGAGCAGGAACAGGAACTTGCTGATGAAGATGCCGCCGAAGATGGCGAAGATCAGGATGATCACGAGGATCAGGACGAGCATGGGGCCTCCTAGGGGATTGGGTCGGCGGAGTGGTTCCCACTCGCGCTGGTCTGAATCCGCCGCGTGCAGCGACTGTCTCATAGGAGGAGGACTCTCCGCGACCTCATGGCCTCGCGGGGAGGGATCGAGGGGTAAACGACCCTCCCCGCGCAGGCGAGGCTTGGTGGACGAGCCGCCGCCCACTAGGTAGGCGCGTCTGTCTCGGAAGATGACCGGCGCGTCTGTCTTGACCGTCCACCTTGCCGCTGAGTGTCTATCGCGCCGCTCCTGAACGCGACCTTGCAGCCGCGAGGGGTTCGGCTCGCGCGCCGAACCCTGGCTGCTCGACACCACGGGCGTGGGCGAGGTTGCTGCGGGCGAAAGGTTGCCGCACCCGAGGAGATCCTGATCGGTGGGCCGACGTTCGACCTGACGCGTGACGGTGCGTTGGTTTCGCCTTAACGGTGCGCCAGCCCGCAAGTTCCGTGCCTGCGCGGAATCGTCTTCGGTAGGGGATGACCTCCCTGCCTCGTTCGAGGTCCCGTGATTGCTGCGGAAGGAGAAATCGAGAGATGACCAAGAGGTTTGTTCAACGAAGAACCGCATCGCTTGCCGCGGCAGGCACTGTCGCCCTACTGGCCGTCGTCGCGGTGCCTGTCGCCGCCGGCGGCCACGGCCACGGCAAGCAAGCAACAGCAACGGCAACAATCGGCTACTGGCAGCCGGAACCGCTACGGAGCGGCTTGGCGGCGGCGTCCAGTGGCACATCCAGTTCCAGATCCACGCCCGCAACAACGGCAAGAGCTCGAAGGTCTCGGTTCAGACGCCGACCTCGACGTTCTCGTACATCGGCTCGGTCTGCTCGGGCTCGTACACGACGGCGGCGGGGACGACCGTCTATGTCGTCGGTCGCCAGACGTCGTTTGCCGGCACCGGCTTCGAGGCTCCGTACTACGGCTACTCGATCCACAAGGGCGGGCCGATGGGAGCGGACTTCTCGTGGGTCTCGTCGTTTGCTGCTCTGGCAGCCGCCCAGGCCGCCTGCGCGAACCCTGCAGTCTCGCTTCCGACGCCGTTCGCGCTCGACGCTGCCTCCGTGCGGTTCAAGGTCTGACGCGCGGCAGCCGCAACGACGGAGCAGGGGGCGCGGCGGCCGCGCCCCCTGCGGCAAACGGAGCGGCCCCGGAGTCGAACCGAGCAAGCGTGGGGTTGCCACACCGGGCCGGTTTTGAAGACCGGCTGGGCCACCGGGCCCGTGCCACTCCAGAGCAGTGATCGTAGAGGGCGGGGTCGTTCCTGGGCTCCGGGAAGACCACCTGCCACGGCTTCGGCCTCGCCCGGCTGATGCGCGCGCAACGGCGGATCGGTCGACTCACGGAGGTGATCGAGCTGCTCGTCACCGTGCTCGTGCGGCCCGATCCGGAACCAGCGGCCGCGTAGGGCACCGAACCACGACGCCAGTCGCGGCCCCGTGCGGCATCCATCTCTGGGGCGGGCGGCGCGGCACCGCCCGCCCCGTCGGCCGCCATGATGAGCGGGCCGTGAAGCTCGTCGTCGTCCTTGTCGCGGTCGGTCTCTGCTCCGCGTGCGGCGCGCAGCGCGACGCCGTCCTCTTCCGCGGCGAGGGTGCTCCGGGCGCCGCCGGCTCACATCGCTACGAGTACGTCTTTCTCGATCGGGAGCTGGACGTGTTCCAGGCGCAGCCGCCGTTTCGCCTGGTCGAGCGCGTGCGCATTCCGGCGTTCCACTCGCTCCGCGGCGTCGCCGTGGATCCGCAGCGGGCGACCGTCTATGCGAGCGTCGGCGGGAACGGCGGCTCGAGCGGTCACGGCGGTCTCGTGGCGTACGACCTGCTCCGAAACCGCGTGCTCTGGCGCCGCTCGTTCGTCGACCGGCTCAGACAGCCTCGCGATCACTCCGAGCGGGCGCACGCTGTACGTGCCCGAGGGCGAGCGCACGATGGGTGACCTCTGGTACGTGGTGGACGCGCGCACCGGGCACGTGACCACCCGGATCCACGCCGCGCCGGGGCCGCACAACACGATCGTCTCACCGGACGGCAGGACGGTGTATCTCGGCCCGCGCAACTCGCGCTACCTCGTCGTCGCCTCGACGAGGACGAACGAGGTCATCGAGCGCGTCGGGCCGCTCAAGCCGGGCGTTCGCCCGTTCACGATCGACGAGACGCGCCGGCTCGCCTACACGACCGCGACCGGCTTCCTCGGCTTCCAGGTGTCGAGCCTGCGCACAGGGCGGGTCCTCTACACCGTGCCGATCGACCGGCCGTGGCGGCACTCGCTCGGGACGCCGAGCCACGGTATCGCCCTGACCCCGGACGGGCGCTCGCTCGCAGTGATCGACGTGCCGAACAGCTTCGTCCACGTCTTCGACGTCGCGCGCGTCCCGGAGCGGGCGCCGCGGCACGTCGCGGACGTGCGGCTGACGCATTCGATGAAGGGGTCAGAGCACCCGTGCGGCGGCGACTGCGGCCGCGCGGGGTGGTTGCAGTACGGGCTCGACGGCCGTTACCTGTGGGTCGCGGACGACGGCGACATCGTCTCGTCGGCGACCAACCGCGTCGTCGCGCACGTCCCGGCGCTGGCGAGCTCCCGGTACCTGTTCGAGCTCGACTGGAGCGGTGACCGTCCCCTTCGCACCGGCGGCCGAAGCGGGATCGCCCCGGCGCCGTGAGGGAACGCTGAACGTGGTTCACTGCGCGCACCACGTTCGTACCAAGGAGCGCGCATGTCCGCACCTCAGACCTGGCACTACGGGCTCGTCGCCGAGTGGTGGGCCGAGTTCAACGTCGACGGCCCTGAGATCGATGCCTACGGCGGCTTCGTCTCGGCCGGCCAGCCGGCGCTCGATGCGGGCTGCGGAAGCGGGCGGTTGCTGCTGCCCTGGTTGCGCCGAGGCTTCGACGTCGACGGTTGCGACATCTCGGGTGACATGATCGCGCGCTGTCGCGAGCGCGCGAAGCGCGAGGGGTTCGCGCCGAGGCTGTTCGTGCAGGCGCTGCACGAGCTCGACCCGCCTCGCCGCTACCGCACCGTCGTCGCGTGCGGCGTGCTCGGCCTCGGGAGCACACGTGCGCAGGACGAGGAAGCGCTCCGCCGGTTCCACGGAGCGCTCGAGCCGGGTGGGACGCTGGTGCTCGACAACGAGGTGCCGTACGCGAACGCACGACGCTGGCCGCTCTGGACGACGGCGGCGCGGGCGAGCCTGCCCGAAGCGTGGCCGCCGCACGGGCAGCGCGATCGCGCCGCCGACGGCAGCGAGTACGAGTTGCGTGCGCGCGCGACCGACTTCGACCCACTCGACCAGACGCTCACGCTCGAGATGCGCGCGGACAAGTGGGTGGGCGGCGAGCTCGTCGCCGAGGAGACGCGCCCGATCTCGATTCGTGGGTACTTTCGCGACGAGCTGCTGTTGCTGCTCGAACGGGCCGGCTTCGCGGAGGTCGAAGTGCGGGGCGGCTACCGAGAGGACGCGCCGGCTGTCGACGACGACGTGCTCGTCTACGTCGCGCGGCGCTGAGCCGACACCGTCACGCGACGCCGAGCGCGGTCCACGCCTGCGCGGCGAGGACGAACGGTGCTTCGGGGAGTTGCGCCCGGCACTGGTCGCGCAGCGCACTCCGGTGCTCTGCGTCGAGCCTGGCGACGTAGACGCCTGCCGGGCCGACGCCGAGCGTGAACGGCTCCCACCACTCGTCGAACGTCGGATGCTCGACGCGCACAACCAGGGCCGTCTCGGTGATCTCGCTGAGGCCGGCGGCGCCGAACAACCTCGTGAGGTCGCCCTCACGCGCGCCTGCAAGCTGCGACTCGTCCGTCACGGCCGGGTCGAGCTCGCGTGCCGCGTCCCACAACGGGCTCAGCGGTCCCGTGCCGCCTGCGTGATCCCACACGCATGCGGCGACGCGGCCCCCGGGCCGCGTCACGCGGCGCATCTCCGTGAGTCCGGCGACCGGGTCCGACATGAAGTGGACGACGAGCTGCGCGAGCGAGGCGTCGAAGGTGTCGTCCGGGTACGAGAGCCGCTCGGCGCTCTCCTGGTGGATGTCGACGTCCGGGTGGCGGGCTCGGGCCGCGGCGACGAAGGACTCGGACGGATCGACGGCGCTGACCGACTCCGGCCCGACCCGCTCGACCAGCTCCGTCGTCAACGCGCCGGGGCCGCAGCCGACATCGAGCACACGCTGCCCCGGAGCGACGCCCGCCAGATCGGCGAGCTGCGCCGAGAGGTGCACGGAGTACCGGCCCATGAAACGGTCGTATGCGGCTGCAGGGACCGCGAAGCCCACGCGCGAACTCTACGCGCTGAGCCTGGACTCGATCGCGTCGAGGCGACCGTCGAGGGCGGCGATCGCCGTCTTCGTCTCCGCCAGCGCGTCCATGATCGTCTTCACGTCGCCCTCACGCCGTACCTGGTTCCGCTCCTCGTTGCGTGCGCGTGAGCGCTCGACCACGGTGCTCGTGACACCCGCGGTCAGGAATGCGACGAAGGAGACGCCGAGCACGAGCTCGACGCCGCCGACGAAGCGACCCACCCGCGTCGTCGGAACGACGTCTCCGTAGCCAACGGTCGTGACCGTCTGCAACGACCACCACAACGCCAGGCCGAGCGAGGGGAAGTCGTGCTCGTCGACGATGCGCACGACGATCGCGCACACGAGCGCCAGCACGACGAACGTGATCGCGAGCCCGAGTGTCACCGAGCGGGCGTTGGCGATCTTCCGCACTCTGCGGTCGATCAGGGACAGCTTCGGCACCTCGGCCATTCGGCCCGGTTCAACGTTGCCGTCGATTCCCCTCGCGAACGAGCTAGGGCCGCTGCTCGACGACGAGCGCGGGCTCCCCGAGCGGCGAGGCCGCGCCGACCTCGTCGAGGGCAGGCGCGTGCGCATGCACTTGTAGGCTCGCGCGCGGGATCGCCGCCGCGGCGATCGCGGCGACCGCCGCCACCCCCGCGGAGACCGCGAAGGCGTACGTGTAGCCCGAGCTCGACGGCAAGGTGGCGCCCGCCACGATGCTGCCGGTGAGGATCGTCGCCGTCACCTGCGTTCCGACCGACGCGCCGACCGACCGCACGAGCGCGTTGAAGCCCGTCGCCTCGCCCGTCTGCGCCGGAGGCACCGCCTCCATGATCAGGTTCGGCATCGCCGCAAAGGCAAGGCCGATCCCGCAGAACATCAATGCGCTGAAGACGAGGATCTCGCCGGTGCTGCCGTGGGCAACGCCGAGGAGCAGTAGGCCGAGGGAGGCGATCAGGCTGCCGGCAGCCAGCGGCACCTTGTTGCCGAGGCGTGAGCCGAGAACACCCGAGAAGGGGCCGAGCACGAGCATGAGCAGCGAGCCGGGGAGCATCAGGAGGCCGGCGCCGGTCGCGTCGAGACCGAGGCCGTAGCCGGTCGACGTCGGCGCTTCCGCCAGTTGCGGGATCAGGATGAACGAGCCGAACATGCCGAAGCCGACGAGCAGCGTCGCGAGGTTCGTCATCAGCACCGGCGCCTTGACGAGGGTCGGGATGTCCGCGATCGGTTGCTCCGTCCTCCGCTCGATCGCGACCCACACCGCCAGCACCGCGAGGCCGCTCGCGATCAGTCCGAGCGTTCGGCCCGACGTCCAGCCCCAGACATGCGCCTGCGAGATCCCGATCAGCGGCAGCACGAGGCCGACACCGAGCACGAGTGCGCCGCGCACGTCGACACGGCCCGGGCTGCGGACCGGCGATTCCGGCACGAGCAGTCGGGCGGCAACTGCAGCGGTGAGCCCCATGATCGCGCCGATCCAGAAGATCCAGTGATAGGAGATGTGGTCGACGACGAGGCCGCCGATCACGAGCCCGAGGCCGCCGCCGATCGCCGCGAGCGCTGAGAGCAGCCCGACGCTGCGCGCGACGCGGTCGCGCGGGAACTCGTCGCGGATGATCCCGAAGCAGAGCGGGAAGATGCCGCCGCCGACGCCCTGCAGCACGCGGCCGGCGACCACGATCCACAGCACCGAGCCGAGGGCCGAGACGACCGAGCCGGCGGCGAACGCGAGCAGCGCGATCACGAGCAGCCTGCGCTTGCCGAACATGTCGCCGAGGCGGCCGACGACCGGCGTGCAGACGGCAGCGGCGAGGAGGTATCCGGTCATCGCCCACGCAACGCCGCTCGCGTCGGTGTCCAGCGCGCGCGCGAGCTCCGGGAATGCGGGCACCAGCGTCGTCTGCCCGAGCGCGAACGCAAGCGCGGCGACGCCGAGGATCAGGAGCGTGCGGGCGGTGTGCGGGCGCGGGGCGGCGTGTGTCGGCATCGTCGGCGTCGAAGCTCGTCGCGAAAACCGATCATGGACGACCCCCGTACTTCAACGGTAGACGAGACGTCGGGGTCTCACCGAACGGTCTTGGCGGTCCGGCTTCCGGTACCGCCCGGGCACGTCTCGCAATCGAAAGCCGCAAACGACCGACAGGGAGGAATCCGCATGTTCAACCGCCTGACGCTTCTGCTCTCGCTGGCCGTCGTCGCCCTCGTGGCCGTCGCGGGCGTGAACGCCGCCACGAGCAAGGACACGTGGGACCTGAAGGGCGAGGTCTACCCGAACTACAAGATCGAGTTCGTGAATCGCGCCGACAAGGCAGTCAAGACCGTCAAGGCCGGCGTGCACCACATCAAGGTCGAGGACAAGTCCAAGATCCACAACTTTCATCTCAAAGGCCCGGGAGTCAACAAGTCGACGACCGTCGGCGGCGTCGGCGAGCGGATCTGGACCGTCACGCTCAAGCCCGGCAAGTACAGCTACTGGTGCGATCCGCACTCCTCGATGATGCACGGCTCCTTCAAGGTCGTGGCGTCCTGACCGCAGCCTTCGTCTCCGCAGGGCCGCGCGTGCAACACTTGCCTCCTGCGGTTTGAGGAGCCGGGGTGAGAACCGGGTGCCGCAGCCCGTTCTCCCCCGGCTCCTTCTTTTCGTCCTGTGACTACGCTCAGGGGCGTGCCGCAGAAGGTGATCCTCGACGTCGACACGGGCACTGACGATGCAGTCGCGATCATGTTCGCCGCGCTGCATCCCGAGCTCGAGCTCGTCGGTGTGACGACGGTGAACGGCAACGTCCCGGTTCACAACTGCACCGACAATTCGCTGCGAGTGCTCGACTTCATCGGTTGCTCGGACGTGCCGGTCTACGAAGGGCTGGCGCGGCCGCTCGTCCGACTGGACTTCCCGACGCCGAAGTCGTTCGGCCGCGATTCCGCCGAGGACATGCACGGAACCGAGCTGCCGATCCCCGAGCCGACGAGCGTCAAGCACGACACCGGCGCGGTCGAGTTCCTCGTCGAGACGCTGCGCTCGACGACGGAGGAGATCACCCTCGTGCCCGTCGGCCCGCTGAGCAACATCGGCGCCGCGCTCGCGATCGACCCACGGATCGCCGACGCTGTCCACCGCGTCGTGATCATGGGCGGCGGCCACGCGCTCGGCAACGAGACCGCGGCGGCGGAGTTCAACATCTGGGCGGACCCAGAAGCAGCCGACATGGTGTTCGCCGCGGGCATCCGCGACCTGACGCTCGTGCCGCTCGACGCGACGCATCAGGCGCTCGTTTCGAAGGCGGACTGCGATGCCCTCGAGGCGCTCGGGACTCCCGCGGGCACGGCCGGCGCTCGGTTCATAGGCCGCAGGGTCGACGCCTACTCGCGCGGCGGGCGTGTCGCGGCGACGGATGCCGCGCCGGTGCACGACGCGCTCTGCACGGCCCTGCTGGTCGATCCCGAGGTCGTCACCACTCGGCGCCTCCACGTTCGCGTCGAGACGGCGGGTGAGCGCACGCTCGGGCGTACCGTGATCGACACACGGACCCACGCGAAGGAGCCCGCCAACTGCCACGTTGCATTCGGCGCGGACGCGCGTCGCTTCGTCGCGCTGTTGCTCGACGTGCTCGCCCGACGAGCCTGACGATTCAGGCTCGGGCCCGCCGCAGCGTTCGCACGTCACCCCGGCGGAGCGTCAGCCCGTCAGCGTCGTACCGCTCGAGCAGGAGCTGCGCGGTGCGGCGGCCGATGCCGAGCTCGTCCCGGAACCCGGCGAGGGTGATCGGGTCGAGCTCCGTCAGCGCTGCCCGGCCGCGGTCGTAGAGCCCCGGTGCAACCGCGAAGCCGTCGCCGACCCGCCGCAACCGCCCCTGCTCCTCGAGGAAGCCCGCGAGCTGCTTGTCGTCGACCTTGACGATCTCCTCGGCAGCGAGGCGCTGCTCCAGCTCGGCGGCCGCGTCGGCGCGCTCGCCGAGCGCGGCGCTCGCGCCGGGCAGGTATCCCTTCGCGCCGCGCCGCTCGATCTCGAGCAGGTTCAGCACGTGCGGCGTCCACGGCTCGTTCGGCAGCAGCTCGGCGAGCGGCAGACCGGGGTCGAGCGGGTTCGCCCTGGCGCGCTCGGCGAGACGCGCGTGCACGTCGGCGCGAAGATCGGCCAGCCACTGGTCCGCGAAGACGTGCTCGCCGGCCGAGCGGAGCGATGCGAGCCCGCGCGCGAGCTCGCCGGGAGGGAGGATGCCGCGCGCCTGAAGCTCACGGCCCGTGACGGGCTCGTGCACGAGCGCGGCCACGATCGCCTCCGGCGTCCCGCCGTCGAGCAGCTCGAGCCGCTGCCGCTCGAGGCGGCGTGGCGGCGCCGGGTCGAGCACCGTGCCGCCGCCGACCGTCGTCTCGGTGCGCAGGACGACCCGGTCGCCGCGTGCGGCGACGACCGGTGCCGCGAGTCGCAGTTGCGCGTAGTCGCCGTCGCGTGCAATCCGCGCCGGGACCGCGCTCGTCCCGATGTGGACGGTCGCGGCCGCCGGGAGCTCCGCCGCGTCGGAGAGCTTGACGTCGAGCCGGTAGGTGACGGGGTAGTAGCCCGGCGCGACCAGCACGTCGCCACGACCGATCTCGCTGCGCTCGAGCGTCGGCAGGTTGACCGCGACGCGCTGGCCCGGCAGCGGCTTCGTCGACGGTGGTGTCGTGCACCTGCACGCTCCGCACGCGCACGACCCGGCCCACGGGCTCGAGCCGCAGGAGGTCGCCGGCTGCGACGTGCCCCGCCCAGAGCGTCCCGGTCGCCACCGTGCCGATGCCGGGGAGGGTGAACGCGCGGTCGACGTAGAGCCGGGTGCCGCCGTCGTCGGTGCGTTCGTCCACCGCGACGCGCGCGAGCGCGGCGCGCAGCTCGTCGAGCCCGGCGCCGGTCTTCGCCGAGACGGCGACGACCTCGGCGCCCGGCACGAGCTCCCGGGCCTCTTCGAGGGCCAGCTCGAGCGTCTCGTCGTCGACCGCGTCGGCCTTCGTGACGGCGACCACGCCGCGGTCGACCCCGAGCAGGCGGAGCACGGCGAGGTGCTCGAGCGTCTGCGGGCGCGCGCCCTCCTGCGCGTCGAGCACGAGCAGGAAGAGATCGATCCCGGTCGCGCCGGCGATCATCGTGCGGACGAGCCGCTCGTGGCCGGGCACGTCGATCAGCGATGCCTGCCTGCCGTCGCCGAGGTCGAGCGGCGCATAGCCGAGGTCGATCGAGATCCCGCGCTCCTGCTCCTCGGGCAGCCGGTCCGTGTCCTTGCCGGTCAAGCGCCCGCACGAGCCACGTCTTGCCGTGGTCGATGTGGCCCGCGGTCCCGACCGTCAGCGGCATGCACGGACCGCGGCGGCGACCTCGTCGAGCTCGTCGTCGGCGAGCGTGCGGCAGTCGAGCAGCAGCCGGCCGTCGCGGACGATGCCGATCACCGGCGTGCTCGCGCAACCGCAGCGCCGTCGGCGAGCTACTCTTCGACCGCGCAGGCGAACGACGGGAGCTCGGTGAGCGGCAGCGCGCCGCCGCCGACGCGAGCCACCGTCTCCTCGACCGTCGCCGCCGATCAGCGAGCACGAGGCGCTCGGCGCGCGCGCGAACGTCGGCGGAGTCCTCGTGCAGCATCCGCAGCACCGGCACCTCCTGCCGCGCGCGGGCTGGGTCGAGGTACAGCAGCAGCGTTCCCTCGAGCGCCGCGAGGCCGAGCTTGTCGATGCGCAGCGCGCGGTGCAGCGGATGCCGGCGCAGGCGCTCGACGAGGTCGGCCCGCCCGACGACGATGCCGGCCTGCGGGCCGCCGAGCAGCTTGTCGCCGCTGAAGCAGACGAGGTCGGCACCGTCCGCGAGCGAGCCGCGCGCGGTCGGCTCGTCGCCGACGTCGACGAAGACGCCCGAGCCGAGGTCGTCGAGGAGCGGGAGCTCGCGCGCTCCGGGCGACGGCGGCGAGCTCCTTCAGCGACGGGCGCTCGGCGAAGCCGACGACGCGGAAGTTCGACTGGTGGACGCGCAGCAGCAGCGCGGCGTCCGGGGTCACGGCCGCGTCGTAGTCGGCGGCGCGCGTGCGATTCGTCGTCCCGACCTCGACGAGGCGCGCACCCGAGCGTGCGAGCACGTCGGGGATGCGGAAGCCGTCGCCGATCTCGATCAGCTCGCCGCGCGAGACGAGCACGTCGCGGCCCTCCGCGAGCGCGGCGAGCGCGAGCAGCATCGCCGCCGCGTTGTTGTTGACGACGATCGCCGCCTCGGCGCCGGTGAGCCGGCGCAGGAGCGCTGCCACGTGATCCTGCCGCGAGCCGCGCGCTCCCGTCCGACAGGTCGTACTCGAGGTTCGAGTAGCCGCGGCCGACCTCGACCGCCCGCTCGATCGCCGCCGGCGGCAGAGCGGTGCGCGGCCGAGGTTCGTGTGGACGATCACGCCGGTCGCGTTCAGCACGCGGCGCAGGGTCGGGCGGCGCGCGCCGGCCAGCTCGGCCGAGAGCCGCGCGGCGAGGTCGCCCGGGTCGAGCGCCGGCCCGGATCTCCTCCCGCGCCCGCGCGAGGACGGCGCGTGCGGCGTCGACCGCGAGCGGGTCGTCGCTGTGCCGGACGAGCTCGTCGACGGAGGGCAGGTCGCGCAGCTCCACGATCCGCACGATACGCGAGGGGAAACCGCTGCAAATGGGCGCTTCGGCGACCGGCCGGAGTCGCTGCTTCACTGTCAGGGTGAAGCGGGGGGTGATCGTTCTGGTTGCGGTGGTGGCGCTGGCCGCGATCGGCGCTGCCGTCGCCCGTGCGCTCGAGTACCGCGGCGCAGCCAAGCCGGGCGTGCGCGTGCTCGGGATCGACGTCGGCGGCAAGTCGCGCGCGGAGATCGACGCGACGCTCGCGCGCTGGGCGAAGCGGCCGGTCACGATCCGCGCCGGCGGGCACTCCTACCACGTCCCGCGCGGCTGGCTCGTGTCGGTCGACGTCGATGCGACGGCGACCCGCGCGCTCGCTGCGGGGTCGACCGTGTCGCTGCTCGTGCCGCACGACGTCGAGGTCGAACCGGTGGTCGCGCGCGCACAGCGGCGCCGCCGACGTGCTGACCGAGATCGCTCGCGCGGGCCAGTCGCCCCTCAGCGCCGCGGTGACGCTGCACGGGACGAAGGCGGTCGTCACCCCGGCCCGCGTCGGTCGCAGCCTCGACAAGGTCGCCTTGCTCAGCCTGCTCTCAGCCGACGTGGACACCGTCGACGCGCCCTTCAGCGAGGTGCGGCCGGCGATCCTCGATCCGGCTGCGCGCAGCGCGGCGTCCACGGCAGAGCTGCTGCTCGCGGCGCCCGTCGCGATCGACTACCACGGCGCGCGGCTCGGCGCGCTGACGCCGGTGCAGCTCTCGCGCGCGCTCCAGATCAAGACGCGCAAGCACCGGTTCGCGGTCGGGTTCGACGCGGAGCGTCTCGCGCAGGTCGTTCGTCCGCGGCTCGGCAAGTGGATCCAGCGCGCGCACAACGCCCAGTTCGCCGTCGCGGGTGACCGCGTGCACGTGATCGCGTCGCGTCCGGGACGCGACGTCGATCCGGCGAAGGTCGTCGTCGCCGTCACGAAGGCCGCGCACGGCAATCACCTCGCGCAGATCGAGCTCGGCGAGCGCGAGGCCGATCTGACGACCGAGGAAGCGGAGGCGCTCGGCATCCGCGAGAAGCTCGTCTCGTACACGACGCAGATGGGCGAGTCGTCGTCGAACCGGATCCACAACGTGCACCTGATGGCCGACTTCATCGACGGGACGGTGATCGAGCCGGGGGAGACGTTCTCGTTCAACGACGTCGTCGGCGAGCGCACGGCCGAGCGCGGGTTCCTCGAGGGCCAGATGATCATCGGCTCGCTCGTGCTGCCGTCGATCGGCGGCGGCGTCTGCCAGACGGCGACGACGCTGTTCAACGACGCGTTCGAGATCGGCCTGCCGATCCTCGAGCGGACGAACCACAACCTCTACCTCTCGCATTACCCGATCGGGCGTGACGCGACCGTGTCGTGGGGCGGCCCGGACTTCAAGTTCCGCAACGACCTGAAGCACGGGATCCTGATCAAGACGACCTACACCGACTCGACGCTGACGTTCACGTTCTACGGCACGCCCGAGCACCGGCGCGTCGTCGCGCACACGGGGCCGCAGCTGAACTGGACGGGGCCGTCGATGAACTACGCCGTCGACCCGAGCGCGCCGCGCGGCTCGGTCAAGGTCGTCGCCGGCACGGGCGAGAAGGGCTTCGACGTCACGGTCGACCGAAAGGTGTACACCGCGGGCGGCAAGCTCCTGCACAGCGACACCTTCCGCTCGCACTACATCCCCGACAGCCCGACGACCGTCTACGGCCCGGGCAAGACGCCGCCCGGCCCGTACATCGTCCTGCCCTCGAGCGTCTAGGGTCGGTGCCCGGCACCCCGGTGCCGGGCACCGGGTCTCGAGCTACTGCGCGTCCTCTTTCTCGGGCGCCTCGGGGCGCGACGCGCAGCGGCGCTCGTAGCACTCGAGCACGAGGCGCACCGCGTCGTCCGCGTCGTCGGTCAGGTGCAGCAGCTCGATGTCGTCCGGCGAGATCATCCCGTCGGCGAGCAGCTCGCGCTTGATCCAGTCGATCATCTCGCCCCAGTAGTCCGAGTCGAAGAGCACGACCGGGAAGTGGCGGATCTTGCCGGTCTGGATCAGCGTCAGCGACTCGTAGAGCTCGTCGAGCGTGCCGAAGCCGCCGGGAAAGATCACGAACCCTTCCGACGGGCGGACGAAGCAGACCTTGCGCGCGTAGAAGTGGTCGAACGTGTACTCGATGTCGAGGTACGGGTTCGGATGCTGCTCGTGCGGGAGCTCGATGTTGAAGCCGACCGACAGCCCGCCGCCCTCCTGCGCGCCGCGGTTCGCGCCCTCCATCACGCCGCCGCCGCCGCCGGTGACGACGGCCCAGCCGGCCTCGCCGAACTTCCGTCCCGACCTCGCGCGCCGCGCGTAGGGCGCGCTGTCCTCCGAGACACGTGCGCACCCGAACAGCGTGACCGCCGGGACGCGATCTCGGCCACCTTCTCGAACCCGGCGCGGAACTCGTCGGCGATCTTCGCGACCGACGCGTCGATCGGCGAGGTTCCCTCGTCGAGGATCTTCGCGTCGTCGTCACACGCGGCTACGCGGGACGTGCGACGCGACCATGCCGAGCACGAGCAGCGCCGCGGTGCCGAAGAGGAGCGCGTACGCGGCCATCGCCTTGCCGCGACCGCCGCCGAGCCGCAGCCAGCGCGCGGAGCGCCAGATCGCGCCGCCGTCGAGGATCCCGACCGGGATCAGGTTGATCAGGTTGAGGAAGAAGCCGATATAGGCGAGCGCGAGCAGCTGATCCGAGTCGCGCGACTTGCCGACGAGGTAGCAGGCGAGCGCCGCGAGGCCGCCGAGGATCGGCCCGGCGATCGCGACCTTGACCGTCTGCCACGGATGGCCGCGCGTGTACTTCACGTACGCGCCGAGGAACGGGATGAACACGGGCAGCTTCGGGCCGAGCCCCTCGCGTTTCGCCTCGATGTAGTGGCCCAGCTCGTGGAGCAGGATCAGCAGGACGAAGCCGATCCGCGAACGTCCAGCCGAAGACGAGGGCGTAGACGCCGATCGTGATGAAGATGCTTCCGAACTTGACGAGCACGAACGAGAACTTCGCGAGCGCGATCGCCGCGGCGATCAGCGGGCCGAAGGCGCGCTTGACGCGTCTCGCGCCAGTCGCGGCGCTGCGGGCTGCAGCGGCTCGTAGTCGTGGTCCTCGCTCATGATCCTTGCCCGATCCATTCCTCGCCGCCCGCGTAGACCTCCTTCTTCCAGAGCGGCACGCGCTCCTTGAGCTCGTCGATCGCGTCCTTGCACGCGGCGAGCGCGTCGGCGCGGTGCGGGGCAGAGACGGCGATCACGACGGAGGTCTCGCCGATCTGCGACGCGGCCGGTCCGGTGGTGGATCGCGATGCCGCAGAGCTCGTACCGTCCGGCAGCTCGGCCGCGATCTCGCTCATCAGCCCTCCGCCATGCCCTCGTAGGCCTCGTAGTCGAGGTACTGCACGTCGCGGTCGCGCGAACGGATGCGGGTCGTGCCCGTGAACGTGGCGATCGCGCCGGCGCGGTCGTCGCGCACCTCGTCGACGACCCGGTCGAGCGAGAGCGGCTCGTCGCTGAGCAGGAAGGCACCGCCGGAGACGGGCGGGATGAGCGCGACCTCGTCGCCGTCGGCGAGTCGCCGCTCGCGCGGGGCGTACTCCTTGTTGACGGCGTAGAGCAGCCCGCTCGGCTCGTCGCCGAGCCCGAGGGCCGGCCAGACGTCGGCCACGGTCGCGGCCTCGACCTCGCGCTGCGACCAGCCGGCGCGCTCGCGCAGGCCGGCGAAGAGGCGGACGCTGATCACACCGACAGCCGTACGTCGCGGCCGTAGGATCAGGCTCGTGGCGGCCACCGACCGCCGCGAGACGGAATCGGGATCGAGGTGAAGCCGGTCTACACGGCCGCGGACGCCCCGACCGGGCTCGAGCCGCCCGGGCGAGTATCCGTACACGCGCGGCCCGTACCGCGACATGTACCGCGGCCGCCCGTGGACGATCCGCCAGTACGCAGGCTTCGCCTCGGCGGAGGAGTCGAACGAGCGCTACCGCTACCTGCTCGAGCGCGGGCAGACGGGGCTGTCGATCGCCTTCGACCTGCCGACGCAGCTCGGCTACGACTCGGACGACCCGCGGTCGCTCGGCGAGGTCGGCCGCACCGGCGTGGCGATCGACTCGATCGCCGACATGGAGATCCTGCTCGGCGGCATCCCGCTCGGCGAGGTGTCGACGTCGATGACGATCAACGCGCCGGCGTCGCTCCTGCTGCTGCTCTACGAGCTCGTGGCCGAGGAGCAGGGCGTGCCGAGCACGGCGCTCCGCGGCACGGTGCAGAACGACATCCTCAAGGAGTACATCGCGCGCGGCAACTACATCTTCCCGCCGCGGCCGTCGATGCGCCTGACGACGGATCTCTTCGCCTACTGCGCGGAGCGGATCCCGTCGTGGAACACGATCTCGATCTCCGGCTACCACATCCGCGAGGCCGGCTCGACTGCCGTGCAGGAGCTCGCGTTCACGCTCGCCAACGGCATCGCCTATTGCACGGCGGCGGTCGAGGCGGGGCTCTCGCCGGACGCATTCGGCGCACGGTTGTCGTTCTTCTTCAACGCGCACAACGACTTCTTCCAGGAGGTGGCGAAGTTCCGCGCCGCGCGCCGTCTCTGGGCGCGCATCATGCGCGAGCGCTTCGGCGCCACGAACGCGAAGGCGGTCGCGCTGCGCTTCCACGCGCAGACCGGCGGCTCGACGCTGACCGCGCAGCAGCCCGAGAACAACATCGTGCGCGTCGCGATTCAGGCGCTGTCGGCGGTCTGCGGCGGCGCGCAGTCGCTGCACACGAACTCGTTCGACGAGGCGCTCGCGCTGCCGACGGAGCGCGCCGCGACGATCGCGCTGCGCACGCAGCAGATCCTGCAGACCGAAGCGGGCACGACCGACACCGCCGACCCGCTCGGCGGCTCGTACTACATCGAGGCGCTCACCGACGAGCTCGAGGCGCGCGCGCTCGGAGCTGATCGAGCGGGTCGACGAGCTCGGCGGCGCGGTCGCCGCGGTCGAGCAGGGGCTTCGTCCAGAACGAGATCGAGGCGTCGGCGTACGCGTGGCAGCAGCAGGTCGAAGGCGGCGAGCGAGTGATCGTCGGCGTCAACAAGTACGCCGCCGAGGTCGAGGCGCCGGATCGAGCTGCAGACGATCGACCCCGCGGCGGAGCAGCGGCAGCTCGAGCGCACCGCCCGCGTGCGCGCAGAGCGGAATGCCGAGGAGGCCGCGGCCGCTCTCGAGGCGCGTGCGAGCCGCGGCGCGCGGCACCGACAACCTGCTCTTCCCGATGCGGGAGGCCCTGCGCGCCCGCTGCACGATCGGCGAGATCTGCGGCGTGCTCCGCGTCGAGTGGGGCGAGCACGACAAGCGCTGACAACGGATCTCACGTCTAATCTCTCGCTCGGATGGCGGTGGCGAATCCTTCACGCGCGCCGGCGCTCGCCTATGACGACGACGGCCCGGAGTCTTCCCGCCCTCAGGGACAGTGGGCGCTCGTCTGGCGGCGCCTGCGCCGCGATCGGCGTGGCGGTCGTGTGCGGCGTCTTCCTGCTCGTCATGATCTTCGCCGTCGGCCCCGGCGCGCCGCTCTACGGAAAGCTCGTCGGGCACGGGCCGAACGATTTCTTCCCCTACGCGGTCAGCGTCAGCCTGCGCCCGGCCGGCCCGTTCACCGTCACCTGGGCGACGCCAGAGGCTGGCGGGTGACGATCCGTTCGCGCTCACCCACCCCGCTCCGCCGCAAGGGACGCCGAAGACACTGCTCCTGCTCGGCGCGGACAGCCAACTCGGGCGCGACGAGTTCCTGCGCATCCTGTACGGCGGCCGCGTCTCGCTCGAGGTCGCGATCGGGGCGGCGATCTTCGCGATCGGGATCGGCATCGTTGCTCGGCTCGCTCGCAGGCTTCTTCGGCGGCTACGTCGACAGCGTCATCTCGCGCTTCACCGACCTCGTGATGGCGTTCCCCCTGCTGCTCTTCCTCGTGATGATCGGCAGCCTGTTCTCGCGCGGCCTGACGGCGCTGGACGTTCGGCGGGCTGCTGAACCACGGCGTCTTCCAGCTGATCCTGATCATCGGTGCGTTCACCTGGTTCTACCCGGCGCGCCTCGTGCGCGGCCAGATCCAGTCGCTGCGCGGGCGCGAGTTCGTCGAGGCGGCGCAGATGGTCGGCGCGAGCGACTCGCGGATCATGCGCACCCACCTGCTTCCGCACGTCGTGCCGCCGCTGCTCGCCTACGGCACCCTGCTCGTCGCGACCAACATCATGATCGAGGTCGGCGTGACGTTCCTCGGCGCGGGATCAAGCTGCCGACGGCGAGCTGGGGGAGCCTGCTCGCGCAGACCTGGGGCTCGATCCTCAGCCCGAACCCGTACAACCCAGCGACGACGCAGCCGTGGCTGACGCTCTGTCCGTCGATCGCGATCTTCCTGACGGTGTTCGCGCTCAACCAGTTCGGCGAGGGACTGCGCGAGGCGACCGACCCCCGGAGCGTGCGCTGATGCTCGGCTACGTGTTGCGCCGGCTCGGTGTGACGGTCGTGCTGCTGTTCGTCCTCTCGGTGATCACCTTCGCGGTCTACCTGAAGGTGCCCGCGAACCCGGCGGGGTTCCTCGTCGACGTGCAGCACTCCTCGCCGCAGCAGATCGCGGAGGCCGAGCACCGGCTCGGCACCGACCGCCCGCGATCGTCCAGTACGGCAAGTACATGGAGCGCGCGGTGCACGGCGACTTCGGTATCTCGTGGGCGACGATCAGCTTCGCGTTCGGCGGGCAGCCGGACGGGCGTGCCGGTCGGGCAGATCGTCTGGCGCGGCGCACTGGTCACCGGCTCGCTCGTGCTCGGCGGCTTCGTGCTGCTCCTGCTCGTGGCGATCCCGCTCGGGACGTACGCGGCGACCCGACCGCGCTCGTTCTCCGACCGGCTGACGCTCGGCATCGCGGTCGCCGCCATCTCGACCCATCCGCTCGTCGTCGGGCTCCTTCTGCAGCTCTTCGTCGGCAACCGGTGGAAGCTGCTGCCCGCAGTCGGGCTACTGCACCGTCTCGAGACCGTCGGCGGCCGCGGTCGAGCAGGTACGCCGGTTCGCGCCGACCGGGACGCCGCTCCCATGCGGCGGCGTCGGCCAGTGGGCGTGGCACCTGGTCCTGCCGTGGTTCACGTTCGCGCTCTTCTTCGTCGCGCTCTACATGCGGATCGTGCGCGCACGGATGCTGGAGGTGCTCGACGAGCCGTACATCCGCACGGCACGCGCCAAGGGCGCATCGGAGTTCCGCGTCATCCGCACGCACGCGCTGCGGAATGCGATCGCGCCGGTGGTGACGATGGTCGCGATGGACATCGGGATGGCGATCGGGATCGCCATGTACATCGAGACGGTCTTCGGGCTCCCTGGCCTCGGACGGACGATGATCCGCGCCCTCGCCGGCTTCGAGGGCTACGACCTGCCGGTGATCCTCGCGGTCACGCTCGTCGCCGCGACGATCGATCATCCTCCTCAACCTCGTCGCGGACCTCGTCCTGCTCGCGCTCGACCCCAGCGTCGCCCGCAAGCGAGGGCGCGGCGGGCTGTCGCGGCTCGTCGGCCGCACGGCGTGAAGATCCTCGTCGTCTCGCAGATGTATCCCGGGCCGGACGACCCCGACCTCGGCTCGTTCGTCGCGCAGCAGGTGCGCGTTCTCCGCGAGCGCGGCCACGAGGTCGACCTCGCGGTGCTCGACCGACGCGCCGGCGGCAAGCGCCGGTTTCTCGAGCTGCGACGCCGCGTTCGTGCCGCGGCGAGGCCCGACGTCGTCTGGGCGCACTTCCTCGTGCCCGCCGGGCTGTTCGCGGCGCAGGTCGATGCGCCGCTCGTCGTGACGGCGCACGGCCGCGACGTCGCGGAACATCGGCGCGCATGCCCGGCGTCGCCCGCCTGACCCGTCGCGTCGTCGACCGCGCGTCCACCGTGATCGCCGTCTCGGAGTACCTGCGCCGCGAGCTCGAGGAGCGGCTGCCCGCTGCGCGAGGGAAGACCGAGGTGGTCGACTCCGGCGTCGATCTCGAGCGCTTCACCGACGCCGAGCCGGCCGCGCGAGCTCGAGCATCCGGCGTTCGTCCACGTCGGCTCGCTGACCGAGCGCAAGAACGTCGTCCGCCTCGCCGACGCGTTCGCGCGACTCGGCCGCGGCTCGCTGACGTTCGTCGGCGACGGGCCGCTCCGCGACGCCGCTCGACGGGCGCGAGCGGGTCATCGTCATCGGACGCGTCCCGCACGACGAGGTACCCGCGCTGGCTGAGCGCGGCCGACGTCGTCTGCGGCCCGGCGTTGATCGAGCCGTTCGGTCAGGCGCTGCTCGAAGGCGATGGCGTGCGGCCGCTCGGTCGTCGCGACCCGCGTCGGCGGCCCGCCCGAGTTCGTGCCGCCCGAGGCAGGCGTGCTCGTCGATCCGCTCGACGTCGACGACCTGTTCCGTGCGCTCGAGACCGCCGCCACGCTGCCCACGCCGAACGAGGCCGCCCGCGCGGCCGCGCGGCTGCACGACGTCAGGCTGCAGGTGGAGCGGGTGGAGGAGATTCTCCGGCGAGCCTGTCGAGATCGGCAAGCCTGATCTCGACGAGCGGCCGCACCGACTCCTCGAGGCCGTGATCTCCCGCGCGAGCGCGAGCGCCTGCTCGTAGCTCGCACGGATCTTCTCGGCCGAGACCCCCTGCTTGAGCCGGTTGTCGCCGGTCAGCAGCAGGTCGTGGATCTTCTGCCGGGCTTCATCGACGTCCACTTCGGCGAGTACCGTACTTCCATGGGCGCCGACCAGTGCGCGTGCTGATCGCCGACGACCAGCGCCTCTTCGCGGAGGCGCTCGAGGCGATTCTCTCGACCGACGGGCGGATCACGGTCGTCGGGCGGGCCGCCGACGGCAGCGGCGCCGTCGACCTCGCGTGCGAGCACGCAGCCCGACGTCGTCCTGATGGACATCGCCATGCCCGTGATGGACGGCTTCGCGGCGACGCGCCCGCATCCGCGAGCAGGTGCCCGACGCGCGCGTGATCGTCCTCACGCGGCTCCGACGCCACCCAGGACATCTCCCGCGCGCGCGCGGCGGGCGCAGCCGGCTACGTGACCAAGGATCAGATCGCCGGCGACCTCGCTGCAGGCGATTCTCGACGCCGCCGCAGCCTGAAGTCGGCCGGCCGGCGTCCGCTACCCTTCCGCCGCATGCTGCCCGTTCTTCGCCGTCATCCACGTCCTGCTCTCCGCCGCGCTCGTCGGGCTGATCCTGATGCACTCGGGCCGGGACACCGGTCTCGGCGGCATGGGCTTCACGCCACAGTCGCAGGGTGGGACGCACATCGTCGAGCGCAACCTGACGCGCTGACAGCGCTGATCGCGGTGCTCTTCTTCCTCAACATCGCGTGCTGCTCTTCCGCCTGCTGTCCGTAAGCTGCCCCGATGCAGCTGGCGGCCCTGCACCACGTCACCTGCGTCTGCTCCGACGCGCAGCGGACGCTCGACTTCTACCGCGACGGCTCGGCTTCTCGCTCGTCAAGAAGACGGTCAACTTCGACGATCCGCACAGCTACCACCTCTACTTCGGTGACGAGGCCGGCAGCCCGGGCACGCTGCTCACGTTCTTCGAATGGCCGCGCGCCGAGCCGGGCCGCCTCGGCCGCGGCACGCTCGAGTCGGTCGGGCTCGGGACGCCGGCGGTCGACGCCGAGCAGGAGGTCGAGGATCCGGACGGTCTGCGCCTGCGGCTGCTAGCCGGCGGAGCACGTCGGCCTCGTCGACGTCGCCGTGATCGGCAATGTCGACCTGTACGCCGGGCTGTTCGCCGAGGACGGCCCGCTCCGCTTCGGCGAGCCGCTCGAGGAGCCGGCGCTGATCGGAGCCGGGACGACGCACCACATCGCGTGGCGCGTCGCCCGGCGACGCGGAGCTGGAGGCGTGGCTCGAGCGCCTGACGGAGCTCGGCCTGCAGCCGACCCAGGTGCAGGACCGCAAGTACTTCCAGTCCGTCTACTTCCGGATGCCCGACGGGATGCTGATCGAGATCGCCACCGACGGCCCCGGCTTCCTCGTCGACGAGCCGCGCGGAGTCGCTCGGCCTGGGCCTCTCGCTGCCGCCCTGGCTGGAGCCCGAGCGCGCGACGCTCGAGCGCGAGCTGACCCCGATCGGCTGAGGCACGGCTACACTGAGCGCGCTCTCAGGCGCTGGTGGCGGAATTGGTAGACGCGCTAGGTTGAGGGCCTAGTGGCCATTGCGGTCGTGGAGGTTCAAGTCCTCTCCAGCGCATCGTCGAAGCCGTCCCCGGGGGCGGCTTCGCTCGTTCCACATCCGTTGCAGATCGTGGGTTGACGGCGTCCGCAGGAGACTCTACCCTGATGGCGAACACACGTTCGTCCCGTCAAATCTTCGATGAACAGAGGAGTCCCCGTGCTCACGGCCCGCCAGCAGGAGATCTGGAACTACCTGGTCGAGTACGTCGACCGTCACGGCTATCCGCCGACCGTGCGTGAGATCGGCGAGCAGGTCGGCCTCGCGTCGCCCGTCGACCGTGCACGCGCACCTGGCGAACCTCGAGCGCGCCGGCTTGCTGCGCCGCGACCCGACGAAGCCGCGCGCCCTCGAGTTGATCGGCCGCGAGCGACGCGAGCCTGCCGCGCAGTCCGAGCCGGAGCAGCGCGACGTGGCCCGTCTGCCGCTGGTCGGCGAGATCGCCGCCGGCGGCCCGATGCTCGCCGAGGAGCACATCGAGGAGTACCTGGCGATGCCCGCATCGACGAAGGGCGACTTCCTCCTGCGGGTCAAGGGCGAGTCGATGATCGACGCCGGCATCCTCGACGGCGACCTCGTGATCGTGCAGCGCGCCCAGGACGCGCGCAACGGCGAGATCGTCGTCGCGCTCGCCGGTGACGACGAGTCGGCCGACGAGGCGACGGTCAAGACGTTCTACCGCGAGCAGGGCCGGGTCCGGCTGCAGCCCGAGAACGCGACGATGGAGCCGATCTACGCGCAGCACGTCCAGATCCTCGGTCGGGTCGTGGGGGTCTTCCGCGAGCTTTAGATGAGAGATCGGGAATCAACCAGTGCGGGCAGCCACGATGAACGTCGCCTCGTTCAACCGCACGCTCGACCAGGAGCTGGCCGCGCTGCTGCGCGGCGCCTCGCTCGAGTGTCTCGTCTGCGGCGAGTTCGTGATGCACGCACGCGGCGGCAGCGTCTTCTGCCCCGAGTGCGGCGGACAGCTCGGCGACGAGGACGCGCTCGAATCAGGGCTAGAATCCACGGTGCAGGCCGGGTGATCGCGGCGCTCCGAGTGATCGGGCGTCGAGGAAAGTCCGGACACCACAGGGCAGGACGCTGGCGCAAGCCAGGGGGCGAAAGCCGACGGAAAGTGGAACAGAAAGGACACCGCCTCCGGCCTATCTCCGGAGAGGCCGGCGGTAAGGGTGAAACGGTGGGGTAAGAGCCCACCAGCGCCGCGGCGACGCGGCGGCTAGCCAAACCCCGTCCGGTGCAAGGCGAACAGGGCCCGTCATCAGGTTGCCCGCCGAGGGCCCGGGTAGCTGCCGAGAGGGATGGTCACCCTCGACAGAATCCGGCTTACAGGCCTGCTAAAGAAAAGCCCTGCATTTGCAGGGCTTTTCCATTCTTGGTCCGATGGGTTGTACGCCAGGATGGCGGCCCCAACGTCTGACCTGACTCTGACCTGAGTCTGACCTGAGTCTGATTCGAGTCAGACTCAGCTGGTCTCGCCGCGTGCCCGTCGGGTCGGTCAGGCGCGCAGGACGATCTCGAGCGCGGTGCCGGCGCCGGGCGCGGAGCGGAGCGAGAAGGCGCCGCCGATCGTGGCCGCGCGCTCTCGCATGTTCCGGAGACCCTGGCCCGCGCCTTGGCCGTCGAGCTCGAAGCCGTCGCCGTCGTCGGTCACGAGCACGAACCGATCACCGAGCCGCTCACCGATCTCGACATGAGCGCGCTGCGCCCCGGCGTGCTTGCGCACGTTGCCGAGGCTCTCCTGCACGATCTTGAACAGCTCGATCTGCTCGTCGGGACCGAGCGTGATCGACGGGTCGATCGTCAGGTCGACCTCGAGCGCCCCGTCCGCGGTCAGCACGTCGATGTAGCGCCGCAACGCAGCGTCGAACGGTGCGCGTCCCGATGCGGACGACAGCGCGAGGATCGCGTAGCGCGCCTCCTGCTGCGCGAGCAGCGCGGCCTCCTTCAGGCGCGGGATCGTCTCCTTCGGATCGGCGCCTGCCTCGAGCATCGAGGCGTGGGTCGAAACGGCGAACAGATACTGCGCGAGCCCGTCGTGGATCTCGCGCGCAACGCGCGCGCGCTCCTCCGCGACAGCACGTCCGAACTCCGAGCCGCGGATCGCGCGCCAGACGCCGACGAGCAGGACGCCGTAGGCGAGCAGCCGCAGGTAGTCGCCCTGCGAGACGTCGCCGGCGCGGACGAGCGGCGTGAAGATGAAGTGCAGCGACGAGAAGAGCATCAGGATCGCGCCGAGTGCGAGCCAGTAGTCGAGGTCCTCGCCCTTGACGCGGAAGCGGTTGCTGAACCCGACCACGGAGAGCAGGTGGAGGAGCGCCGCGGCGGCCAACGCGCCGGTGAGCGTCAGCGGCATCGCCGGGTCGAGGCCCGATCCGAAGGTCGGCAGCGCGATCCCGAGTGAGCGGCTCGTGCCCCAGGTCACGATCAGCGCGCCGACGCAGAGCGCGAGCGAGTTGCCGAGGACGAAGCGCTTGTGCTGGACCCGCCCGCGTGCGAACGGGGCGACGGCGATCAGCCCCCAGCCGAGCATTCGACCGATCACGGCTGCCCAGAGCTCGGTGCGGCCCCCCGAGGTCTGGGCGACCGCCGGGATGATCGAGAACGCCAGCCACGAGATCGAGGTCACGAAGAAGCCGCAGCAGAGGAAGAGGTCGAACCGCCGCCCCTCGACCGAGAAGCGCGTTCCGCTCAGCAGGGCGACGAGCCCGCCCGCGAGCATGTAGAGCGTCGCCAGCACGAGCTTCAGCTCGGGCAGCTGGTACGGCGTGCGGAGCGACGGATAGCTCAGGAAGAGGCCGAGCGAGGCCGCGAGCAGCCCGAACAGCAGCACCTGTCCCCAGAGGAAGCCTTCCCAGCGGTCGTCCTGCATCGCCGGATCTATCGGCAGAATCCCCGCAACGCATGACCGAGCGCATCCTCATCGTCGACGACCACCCGCTCACGCGCGACGCGCTCGCCGCGCTCCTGAAGCAGAACGGCTTCGACGTGGTCGGCCAGGCGGGCGGCGGGGAGGAGGCGATCGGCCTTGCCGGCGAGCTCGCGCCCGACCTGGTGCTGCTCGACCTCTCGATGCCGGACATGGATGGGTTGACGGCGCTGCCGAAGCTCCGAGAGGCCGCCCCGAACACCGAGGTGGTCGTGCTGACCGCGTCGGAGGACGAGGACAGCCTGCTCGGGGCGATCCGCAGCGGCGCGGCCGGCTACCTCCTGAAGAGCGAGCCGCCCGACCGGATCGTGGCGTTCCTGCGCGGCGTCGCCCAGGGCGAAGCCGCACTCTCGGGTGCCGTCGCGCGCCGGCTGCTCGACCAGGTGCGCGAAGGGGGCGGTAGGACGGTCGTGCCCGAATCGGTCGCCCAGGCGCTCTCGGCGCGTGAGCTCGAGGTGCTCCTGCTGCTCGACCGCCACCTCGGCACCGAGGAGATCGCACAGCGGCTCTTCATCTCCGAGCACACCGTTCGCTCGCACGTGAAGAGCCTGCTCGCGAAGCTCGGCGTCTCGTCGCGTCGCGAGGCACTCGAAAAGCTCGCCGGCACCCGCTGAGGCATCCCCCACGATGAGGGATGCGATTCGCCCGGCGCAGGTGTCGGCCCGGTTCGGCCGCCCGCCGACACTCTGTCTGCGTCAACCGGTGGCACCTTCCTTCTGCGGCACTCGCCCGGCTCCCCTCGCCGGGCGTTTGCGCGTCTAGGGGCCGAAGCCCTCGAGCGCTGCGGCAACGAGGTCGGGCAGCGTCTCGAGGTTGTAGCCGCCCTCGAGCACGGCGGCGACGCGCGGGGCGAGGCCGCGGCAGCGCCGGCTCAGCTTGGTGAAGCCCGTCGCTGACAGGTTCATGTCCGCGAGTGGGTCGCGGTCGTGCGCGTCGAAGCCGGCGGAGACGAGCAGCAGCTCCGGCTCGAACAGACTGACGGCGCGCTCGACGACCTCGAACGCCTCGAGGTACCCGGCATCGCCGGTGCCGGCCGGGAGCGGCAGGTTGAGGAGCGTCGCGCCCTGCTCGTTCGGCCCGCCCGTGCCGGGATAGAACGGCCACTGGTGCAGTGACGCGAAGAAGATCGTCGGGTCGTCGCTGACGATGTCCTGCGTCCCGTTGCCGTGATGCACATCCCAGTCGACGATCGCGACTCGCTCGAGACCGAGCTCGGTCTGCGCCCAGCGTGCGGCGATCGCGATCGAGTCGAAGAGGCAGAAGCCCATCGCACGGCCGTGCTCGGCGTGATGGCCGGGTGGGCGCGCCAGCGCGAACCCCTCGCAGCGAACTGCGTCGATCGCCGCGCCCGCTGCGAGCAGCGCAGCCTCGAACGTCGTCTCGGTGCAGATCGTGTCGCCGTCGATCCAGCCGCGCGTGTCGCGGACCTCCTCGACGAGCGCGGGCGTGTGACACTGCAGCACGTCCGCCTCGCGTCGCTGCCGAGCACTCGACGAAGTCGAAGCGGGCGTGGAGCGCCTCGATCCGTCGCCTGTGACTCTGGATGACCACCCGTCGGGTGCAGCTGCGAGAACAGGCGGTGGCTTACGAGCTCGATCGGCGCACCACCTCGAGCGTCGCGTCGTCCATGGCGCGTGAGCATAGACCGTCGCTGTACGGTCTCGTCATGCCGCGCGCGCTCTGGCGGAAAGCGCCGCTCGTCCTCTTGCAGCACCGCTCCGTCTTCGTGGCCGTCGCCTGCTCGGCGGTGCTGGTCGCGATGGCAGCGGCGGGCGCGCCACTGCTCCGCGCCGCGGTCGAGAGCGAGTCGCTGAAGGCGAAGCTCGCCGAGCTCACCCCGCTCGGCGCGGGGCTGACGATCGAGACCAAGCCCGCGCCCGGCAACGCGCGCACGGACGCGGCCCGCCGTGCCGCGGCCCGCAAGCTCGGACTGCGGCTCCCGTCGACCAGGCACCCGATCGTCACGACGACCGGGTCTGCTCAGGTCGGTGGGCAGGCACTCGAAGGCGGCATCCCGCTCTACGTCGTCCCGATGGCGCGGGACGGCGCACGGGCGCACGTGCGGCTCGTCCAGGGCCGCAGTCGAAGCGGTGTCCTCGTTGCCGAGTCGGTCGCGCAGCTCATCCGTGCCACGCCGGGCAGTCGCCTCCAGCTCGTCGAAACGTCGGACGACAACAAGCCGATCCACTCCGTCTCGTTCCCTGTCGGTGCCGTGTACCTGACGCTCGACTCGGACCGCGACAACCCGTACTGGGTCAACTTCACGTATCGCTTCCGAACCCGGAATCCGGATGATTCACCGCTACCGACGTTCCTGCTCGTCGACCGCAAGCAGCTCTACGAGATCGCGCGCACCGTCGGTGGCGGTTACCTCGCGAACACGTACGAGTTCCCGGTCGACGTCCGCCACATGACGCCTGCACGCGCCAAGCGCCTCGCCGCGACGTTCGCTGCGACGCAGCGGCTTCTCGCGCAGACGAATCCGACGAGCGCCGCACTCGGTTGCCGTCCCGGGCAGAGCGGGCGCTGTGTCTCGTCGAGCTCTCTCGAGTCGGCTGTCGAGCTTGCCAGGCGAAGTGTCGATGCACTGTCGCCGGTGATCGGACTGCTCGCAGCCTTCGCTGCGCTGATCGCCGTCGCGGCCGCCGTCGTCACCGGTGCGTTCAACGTGCGTCGCCGCGACGGCGAAGCGCGGCTCTCGGTCGTCGAGGGCGAGCGGCGAATCGTCTTCACCGCTCGAACTGCTCTGGAATCGCTGCTGCCCGTTGCGCTCGGCACCGTAATCGGCGCTCTGGCCGCCGGCCTGATCGTGCGTGCGTTTGCACCCGCCGGAACCGTCGAGGGGTCGGTCGTCCGGAGCGCCCTCGGCGCGGCGTGCGTCGGTGCGGGCGTGACCGTCCTCGCGCTCGCCGCCGGCGCCTGGGCGGCACGCGGCCCGACGATCGAGCGCACTCACGGTCTGCACCGCATCGCGCTTCCCTGGGAGGTGCCTGTCCTCCTGATTGCGGTGGCGACCTACATCGTGGTTCGCCGCGGCGGTGGTCTGGTGCACAACCAGGCGATCGGGTCCCATCCCCGCCTCGCGGTGCTGCTGTTCCCACTCCTCCTTGCCGCAGCCGTCGCGGGGCTGCTCTCGCGTGTGCTTCGCCGGGCGCTCAGGCGGCGAGAGGCCCGCTCGAACGTGCTGTACCTCGCGCTGCGCAGGCTGGCCTCGGCGCGGACGCTGCTCGTGCTCCTGACGGTGACGACCGCCGTTGCGTTCGCCGCAGTCACGTTCGCCGAGGTGCTCGACGCGTCGCTGACCTCCAACAGCCGAGAGAAGGCCTTCGTGGCGAACGGAAGCGACGTCCAGGGGCTGATCGATTCGCAGCGTGCGCTTGCCGCGTTCGTTTCCGGTCCCGATCGCTCGCGTCGTTCAGAGCTTCGACTCGGTCTTCGTCGGAGGCTCGACGGTCGAGGCGATGGTCGTCGATCCTGAAGCGCTGCGTCGAGTCATCCGCTGGGAGTGGCCGAACGACCCGCGCACGGCGCTCGCTGCACTGACGTCGTCGGATGCAGCGCTGCCGGTGATCGCGAACAGCGCAGCCGCCGACGTCCGCTCGATCGACCTCGGCGGCCACTCCCTTCCGGTCAAGGTCGTCGCGACGACGGACGCCTTTCCGGGCAGCGTCCGCGGCGAGCCGCTGCTCGTCCTGCCGGCCGACCGGCTGCGACGGGCCGAGCGGGCCGCAGGGGTCGTCGGCGATCCACTCATGGACTCGAACACGTTCGTGTGGGCCAAGGGCGACCCAGCGCGCGTCTCGCGGCTGCTCGCGCGCTCGCCGCTCGCGCCCTCGTTCATCACGACGGTCGATCACTTCCTCACGAGTGCCGAGCTGACGACTGCCGGGCGCGCCTACGGCTTCATCCGCGTCGTCGCGTTCGCCGCGGCGCTCGTCGCACTGGCAGCGTTGTTCCTCTACCTCTACGCGCGATCCCGCGTGCAGCGGGTCACCTCGGCGTTCCTGCGCCGGATGGGCTTCGGCGACCGTCTGCAGGCGCTGTCTGTTGCGGTCGAGGCGGCAGCGCTCGTCGGGTTCGCCGCGCTCGCTGGAGCCGCGGCCGCGCTCATCGGCGCCGCGCCGCTCATCGCGCACGTCGATCCCTTGCCGCAGTACACACCGTCGGCACACCTCGTCGTGCCCTGGTCGCTGCTCGTTGCGTCGCTTGCGCTGCTCGTGCTCGTGGCTGCGGTGGCCGGCGGCGTCGCCGGAGCATTCGCGAGCCGCGGCGAAGTGGGAGAGGCGCTGCGCGTTGCCTGAGACGATGTTGTTCGTCGAGAACGTCAGCAAGCGCTATGCCGTCGAGGCCGGCGTCGTCGAGGCTCTGCACGACGTCGACGCCGAGATCCCGCAGGCCGCGGTGACCGCGCTCGTCGGTGTCTCCGGTAGCGGTAAGTCGACGCTGCTGAGGTTGCTCGCAGGGCTCGAGGCGCCGACGCGCGGGCGAGTGGTCGCGGACGGCGTCGATCTCACCGCCGCCGGCGCCGCGGTCATTCGCGATTTTCGCCGCACGGAGGTGTCGTTCGTCTCCCAGCGCGCGGCCGACAACCTCTTCCCGCACCTGACCGTCGCCGAGCACCTTCCCGACGACACGGCGATGGCTCGAGCGGCTCGGGATCGCGCACCGCCGCGATGCTCGCGCCTCGCAGCTGTCGGGCGGCGAGCTCGCGCGCGCCTCACTCGCCGTGGCGCTCGCCCGCAACACGCCGATCGTGGTCGTCGACGAACCGACGGCGGAGCTCGACCATGAGAGCGCACGCGCGCTGCTCGACGCACTCACGGATGCAGCGAGTCGCGGCACGACGGTCGTGGTCGCGACGCACGATCCCGCGGTGCTCGAGATCTCGGATCACGTGGTCGAGCTCGCGCGGGGCCGAAACGCCGGCGCCGCCACTCATCCTGCGCCGCCCCCGGCGGCGAGCGGCGGAGCGCTCGCGCTGCGTGCCGAGCACCTGTCGAGAAGCTACGGGCAGACCGTTGCGCTGGACGACGTCTCGCTCGAGCTGCACGCCGGCGAGCTCGGGGTGGCCGTCGGACGCTCCGGGTCGGGCAAGTCGACGCTGCTGATGCTGCTCGGCGGCTGGCAGCGACCGGATCGTGGGCGCATCGACCTACCGGCCGGCCGGGCGTGGGCAGCGCTCGGCTACGTGCCGCAGCGCTTCGGGCTCGTGCCCGAGCTGACCGTCGCAGAGAACGTCGGGCTGCCCGGCCGTCTCCTCGGCAGGGAGGTGGACGTGCACGACCTGCTCGAGCGGCTCGGGCTCGACGGCCTCGGGCGGCGCGCCGTCACCGAGCTCTCGATCGGGCAGCAGCAGCGCGTCGCCGTCGCCCGGGCGCTCGTGCTGCGGCCCGCCGTGCTGCTCGTCGACGAGCCGACGTCACATCAGGACAGCGCGTCGGCGGAACGTGTCTGGAGTGCGCTCGCCGCAGCTGCCGGCGAAGGCGCCGCGTGTCTCGTCGCGACCCACGAGCCGGATGCGCGCGAGCGTGCGCATCGCTCGTGGTCGATCGACGACGGTCGGATCGTCGGCTAACCGCCGGCGGCGGCGATGCGCTTCGACAGCGACTCGAGCCCCAGCTCCTGCGCGTGGGCAGAGGCGCGCGCCCAGTCGGGCGGCGTCGGCTTCAGCTTCGGCAGCGGCGCCTGCGCGTCCATCGTCGCGATCGACTGGTAGAGCAGGAGCTCGTCGGCGATCTGGCGTGAAGCGGCCGTCGGCGAGCGCCTGCGCGAGCGAGCCGTGCTGCTTCAGCACGTCCGCTGCCTTCTTCGGGCCGACGCCGGGGGCGCCCGGGATCTTGTCCGACGGGTCGCCGCGGAGCGCGATGAAGTCCGGTACCTGCTCGCGGCTCGACGCCGTACCGCTCGCGCACCTCGGGCACGCCGATCCGCGCGAGCTCGGAGACGCCCTTGACCGGCTGCAGGATCGAGACGCGGTCGCTGACGAGCTGATACGCGTCGCGGTCGGAGGTGACGACCGTCACCGGCCCGGGCCACGCGTGCGCGGCCGCGGCGAGGAAGTCGTCGGCCTCGTAGCCGCCCGCCTTGCCGACCTGGAAGCCGAACGACTCGCAGAGTGCCGGTAGCCGTCCGAGTTGCTCGAGCAGCGCATCGTCGAACTCGCGGCCCGACTGGTAGGCCGGCAGCGCCTCGTGCCGGTACGTCGGCGTCTCGAGCGAGTCCCAGCCGACGAGCACCGCCTCGGGCCGCTCCGCGTCCCAGAGCCGCAGCAGGAAGCCGGCGAAGCCGACGAGCGCGTTCGCAGGACGACCGTTGCCCTTGATCGACTTCGGGATCGCGTGGTAGGCGCGGTGGGCGAGCGAGTCGCCGTCGATCGCGAGCAGCGTGCCGCTCACAGCGAGTCCTCGAGCTCGCGGATCGCCGTCATCACCCGCTCGGTCGCGACGCGTGCCGCCTCAGGCGGCTCGAGCTCGTCGAGATCGTCGAGCTGGACCGGCTCGCCGTAGCGGACTCGCCAGGCGCCGAGCCGCGCCAGCTCGTCGGTGCCGCGGATGCCGGCGGGCACGAGCGGCACGCCGGCTTCGAGCGCGATCCGCGCGGCGCCCGTGTGCGACTGCGGCTGCCGGGTCTTCAGCAGCCCCTTCTTCCGGCGGGTGCCCTCCGGGAACATCGCGATCACGTTGCCCGCTGCGCGCGAGGTTGACCGCGGTCTGCGATCGCCTCCTGGTCGGCCTGGCCGCGGCGCACCTTGAACGCGCCGCAGGCCCGGATGAACGGCCCGAGCGGGAACCAGAAGAGCTCCGACTTGGCCATGAAGCGCAGATACCGGCGCGGCCAGAGCGGGAGCCCGATCGCCCAGGGGTCGAGATTCGAGTGGTGGCCGGCCGCGAGCACGTAGCCGCCCTCGGCGGGCAGATGCTCCGTCCCGTAGGCCCGAAAGCGGAAGAGCGAGTGCAGCAGCGGCCAGGAAACGAGGCCGATCAGGAAGTAGAGCGGAGAGGGCCTCGGGGGACGTGGCATCGGCGGCGAGTATCGCGGATCCGGAGTGGAGCGCTAAGGTGGCGCGCGAAATGGCTGCAACCAAGGGAAAGAGACTCGTGATCGTCGAGTCGCCTGCCAAGGCGAAGACGATCGCCGGCTACCTCGGCTCCGACTACATCGTCGAGTCGTCGATCGGCCACATCCGCGACCTGCCGAACAACGCCTCGGAGATCCCGGCCAAGGACAAGGACAAGGACTGGGCGCGCCTCGGCGTCAACGTCAACGAGGGCTTCGAGCCGCTCTACGTCGTCGACTCCCGGAAGAAGAAGGTCGTCGCCGATCTGAAGGCGAAGCTGAAGAACGCCGACGAGCTCCTGCTCGCGACGGACGAAGACCGCGAAGGCGAGGCGATCGCCTGGCACCTCGTCCAGGAGCTGAAGCCGAAGGTGCCGGTGCGCCGGATGGTCTTCCACGAGATCACGCGGCCCGCGATCGAGCGCGCGCTCGACCGAGACGCGCGACATCGACAACTGCCTCGTCGACGCGCAGGAGGCGCGGCGCATCCTCGACCGTCTGTACGGCTACGAGGTCTCGCCGGTGCTCTGGCGCAAGGTGATGCAGGGGCTTTCCGCCGGCCGCGTGCAGTCGGTCGCAACGCGGCTCGTCGTCGAGCGGGAGCGCGAGCGCATGCAGTTCGTCGCCGCCGAGTACTGGGACATCGTCGCGACGCTCGACCCCGGCACGTTCACGGCGCGCCTCGCAGCCGTCGACGGCAAGCGGGTCGCACAGGGCCGGGACTTCGGGCAGGACGGCACGCTGCGCACCAAGGACGCCGTCCAGCTGGCGCGAGGCCGACGCCCGCGACCTCGCGTCGAAGCTCGACGGCGCCGCGTTCACCGTCACGTCGGTCGAGGAGAAGCCGTACACCAGGCGCCCGGCCGCTCCGTTCATGACCTCGACGCTGCAGCAGGAGGCGAGCCGCAAGCTGCGCCTCTCCTCGCAGCAGACGATGCGCACCGCCCAGCGCCTGTACGAGAACGGCTACATCACCTACATGCGCACCGACTCGACGACGTTGTCCGAGTCGGCGCTGACCGCTGCACGCGACCAGGCTCGCGAGCTCTACGGCGCCGACTCGGTGCCCGACGCGCCGCGCCGGTACGAGCGCAAGGTCAAGAACGCACAGGAAGCGCACGAGGCGATCCGCCCGGCGGGCGACCGGTTCCGCACACCGGACCAGGTGCGCCGCGAGCTCTCGAACGAGGAGTTCAACCTCTACGACCTGATCTGGAAGCGCACGGTCGCGTCGCAGATGGCGGACGCCCGCGGCCAGACCGTCTCCGTGCGCATCGGCGCCGACGCCTCCGACGGTCGCAAGACCGAGTTCGGGACGGCCGGCACGGTGATCACGTTCCGCGGCTTCCTGCTCGCCTACGAGGAGGGCCGCGACGAGGCCGGCGACGATACTGTCGTGAAGGAGGGAAAGGCGGCTGCCGCAGCTGCGGAGGGCGACGCGCTCGATCCGAAGGCGCTCGCGCCGGAAGGACACTCGACGTCGCCGCCCTCGCGCTACACCGAGGCGAGCCTCGTCAAGGCGCTCGAGGAGCGCGGCATCGGGCGCCCGTCGACCTACGCCGCGATCATGGGCACGATCCTCGACCGCGGCTACGTGCGCAAGCAGGGCCAGGCGCTCGTGCCGGAGTTCCTCGCCTTCGCGGTCGTCAACCTGCTCGAGCGACACTTCCCGCGCCTCGTCGACTACGAGTTCACCGCGCGCATGGAGGACGACCTCGACGAGATCGCGGGCGGCGACGAGTCGCGCACCGAGTGGCTCGGCCGGTTCTACTTCGGCAACGGCTCCGACCAGGACGGCCTGAAGGCGCTCGTCGACCAGCATCTCGGCGACATCGACGCCCGTGAGGTCAACACGGTGCCGCTGCCGCGCACCGACATCGTCGTGCGGGTCGGCCGCTACGGCCCGTACCTGGAGCGCGGCACCGACCGGCAGACGCTGCCGCCCGACATCGCGCCGGACGAGCTGACCCCCGAGCGGGCCGAGGAGATCCTCGCGCAGGGCAACCAGGAGCAGGAGCTCGGGGTCGACCCCGAGACCGGGCGGACGATCGCGCTGCGGGCCGGGCGCTACGGGCCATACGTGACCGAGCTGCTCGAGGAGGGCTCCGACGAGAAGCCGAAGACCGCCTCGCTCCTCAAGTCGATGAGCCCCGAGACCGTGACCCTCGAAGACGCGCTGTCGCCTGCTGACGCTGCCGCGCACCCTCGGCGAGCTCGACGGGGAAGAGGTGATCGTCACGAACGGCCGCTACGGGCCGTACGTGAAGAGGGGCAAGGAGTCCCGGTCGCTCGACTCCGAGGAGGACATGTTCACCGTGACGCTCGAGCAGGCGCTCGCCAAGCTGGCGGAGCCCAAGCAGCGGGGCCGCCGGGCCGCCGCCCCGCCGCTCAAGGAGCTGGGCGAGGATCCGGTGAGCAAGCAGCCGGTCGTCCTCAAGGAGGGCCGCTTCGGGCCTTACGTGACCGACGGTGAGACGAATGCGAGCCTGCGAGCGGGTGATTCGGTCGAATCGATCACGCCCGAGCGGGCCGCCGAGCTGCTCCAGGACCGCCGCGACCGAGGCCCGGTCAAGAAGAAACGCGCCGCCAAGAAGCGCTCGTAACAGAGCCGCAACAGTTCGTCCAACATTTATCCGGGTCTGTCGTCCATAATCAGACCTGGCCGAGCAGGAATGGGTGCGCCGCCGCGCGCGTTGACATAGGTGGTACCCGGTACTCTGGCCCTCCCTGCAGGTGAGCACAAGCGTCCGCAGAAACGAAAGGACATCGATTCCGACTTGACTCAGAGCCAGCTTTCCGAATTGCTCGAGACCGAGAGTGCCCAGACGCTGATCGCCGCAGGAGAGGAGCGCGGCTGGATCGAGCCTGCCGAGCTCGAGGCGTTCGCCGTCGAGAACGACCTGCCCGAGGGCGAGGTCACGGACGTGGTCAAGGAGCTCGAGCGCATCGGGCTCGAGGTCCGCGAGCCGGTCACCGAGGAGAAGAACACGAAGCACAAGCCTGAGCCCGTGATCTACGAGGCTTCGGCACCTTCGGGCGCGGGCGACAGCCTGCAGCTCTTCCTCGCGGATGTCGGCAAGCACAAGCTGCTCACGGCGCACGAAGAGGTCGTGCTCGCAAAGGCGATCGAGCGCGGCGATGGCCGCGCCAAGCGCCGGATGATCGAGTCCAACCTGCGCCTCGTCGTGTCGATTGCGAAGGGTTACCGCGGGCTCGGCGTCCCGTTCCTCGACCTGATCCAGGAAGGCACGCTCGGCCTGAACCGCGCGGTCGAGAAGTTCGACTGGCGCCGTGGCTACAAGTTCTCGACGTACGCGACCTGGTGGATCCGCCAGAGCGTGCAGCGCGCGGTCGCGAACCACGCGCGCACGATCCGCGTGCCGGTGCACGTCGTCGAGCGCCAGCAGAAGCTGTCGCGCGCGGCGCCGCCGGCTCGAGGTCGAGCTCGGCCGCGAAGCGACGAAGGAAGAGCTCGCCGAGGCGACGGGTCTGCCGCTCCAGCACGTCGAGGAGGCGCTCTCCGCCGCGTCCGCGTCCGTCTCGCTGAACCAGACGGTCGGCGCGGACGACGAGGGCGAGCTCGGCGACCTCTTCGCCGACCGCGAGGCAGCGGATCCGTTCGAGGAGGCCGAGGAGTCCCTCCGCCGCCAGAACATCCGCAAGGCACTCGACGCGCTGCCCGAGCGCGAGCGGCGGATCCTCGAGCTGCGGTTCGGCTTCGAGGGCGAGCCCTGGACGCTCGAGGCGATCGGTCACGAGCTCGACCTGACGCGCGAGCGCGTCCGGCAGCTCGAGGGCCAGGCGCTGTCGCGGCTCGCCGCGTTGCGCGAGCTCGCCGGCCTCGCTGCGTAAGGTCGTTACTCCGAGTCTGGTTCGGCGCAGCCGAACCAGACTCGTGAGCTTCTGCCGTCCAACCCGCGCTGGCTAGGCTCCGTCGGGTGACGACGCCCACCCGTGCGGTTCTGTCGGAGACGCAACTGGCGACGCTTGCGCGACTTGGCGAGGAGCGCACGGCTGCTGTCGGCGACGTGCTCTTCCGGATCGGCGACCGGCGCTATCCGTTCATCGCGATCGTCGAAGGCGAAGCGGCGATCCTCGATGCGGCGGGCAACGAGATCATCCGGCACGGCGCTTCTGGCTTCCTCGGCGAGATCAATTTGCTCTCCGGCCAGACGGCGTACCTGACGGCGGTCGCGACGCAGCCCATGCGCTATATCGCCGTCGACCGCGACGACCTGCGGCCCTTGCTCTTCGACGACGGGCCGCTCGCCGACCTGCTGCTCTCGACCTTCACCGCCCGTCGCGAGGCGCTGCAACGCACCGAAGGCATCGGGATCGAGGTGATCGGCCCACGCTCGTCGGAGGAGACACGTCGGATCGTCGACTACGCGCGACTCTCGCGTCTCCCGTACACGTGGCGCGATCCCGAGCATGCGTGCGGACCCGGAGGCGGTCAGCCTGCTCGCAGCACTCGAGCCGGCCGAGGTCCCGCTCGTTCGCCTGCCGGGAGGCCCCGAGCTGCGAAATCCGACCAGCGGCGAGCTCTCGCGTGCGCTCGGGATCGGCCTCGAGCTCGGCGTACGCGAGGAGGTCGACCTGGTGGTGGTCGGCGGCGGGCCTGCCGGGCTCGGCGCCGCGGTCTACGGCGCCTCTGAGGGCCTCGACACGCTGGTCATCGAAGGTGCGGCGCTCGGCGGCCAGGCCGGGACGTCACGCCGGATCGAGAACTATCTCGGATTCCCCGCCGGCATCGGCGGCTCGGAGCTGGCGGCGCGTGCGATCACGCAGGCACGGAAGTTCGGAGCACGCACGGCGACGCCCTACCGCGCGCGCTCGCTCGAGCCGGGCTTCGACCGGCACGTCGTCCACCTTGAGGAAGGCCATGAGATCGCGGCGCGCGCCGTCGTGCTCGCCACCGGCGCCGAGTATCGCCGCCTGCCGGTCGACCGCCTCGACGAATTCGAGGGAGTGAGCGTGTTCTACGCGGCGGGGCCGCCGGAGGCGCAGCGCTGCGGCGCCACCCGCGTCGGTGTTGTCGGCGGTGGGAACTCGGCGGCACAGGCGGCGATCTGGCTGGCGCGCGGTGGAGCGCTCGTCACGCTCCTCCATCGGCGCGCCGACCTCCGTGAGACGATGTCCGACTATCTCGTGCACGACCTCGAGCGTTATGGAGTGGTCGTGCGCGACCGCACCGAGATCGCGGAGCTTCACGGCGGGGACGGCGAGCTCGAGGCGGTCACGTTGAAGAGCGGCGAGCGGCTGCCGCTGGCGTTCCTCTTCTTCTTCCTCGGCGCAGCACCGTGCACCGATTGGCTGGGCGACGTCGTCGCGCGCGACGCGAAGGGCTTCATCCTGACCGGCGCGGACGCAGGCGCCGACGGCGTGCTCGAGACGAGCGTGCCCGGGATCTTCGCCGCCGGCGACGTCCGGTCGGGCTCGATCAAGCGGTGCGCGACAGCGGTCGGTGAAGGCGCGATGGTCGTGCGGTTCGTCCACGACCGGCTCGCCGGCGTGGTCGTCTAGCGCCGGCTCAGCTCTGCTGGGCCGCGCCCTCGAGGTGCGGCTGATCGTGTCGCTCCGCGCCCTCGGCCTGACGGATCTCGTCGTCGGTCATCGGCCACTTCTCGAGCGGGTAATGGCAGGCCGCGTTGTGGCCGGGCTCGAGCTCGCGCAGCTCCGGCGCGTCGACGTCACAGTGCCCGGCATGGAAGCGCGGGCAGCGCGTATGGAAGATGCAGGCCTGCGGCGGTGCGATCGGTGACGGGACATCGCCCGTGAGCATGATCCGCTCACGGCGACCTGTCGACGCACGCGGCACCGCCGAGAGCAGCGCCCCGGTGTAGGGGTGCTTCGGATGCTCGTAGATCGCCTCGCTGTTGCCGAGCTCGACCACGCGACCGAGGTACATGACCGCGATCCGGTCGGCGATCTGGCGGATCACGGAGAGATCGTGTGAGATGAAGACGTAGGTCAGGTTGAAGTCGCGCTGCAGGCTCCGCAGGAGGTTGAGCACCTGCGCCTGGATCGAGACGTCGAGCGCCGAGACAGGCTCGTCGCAGATGATCAGCTTCGGTGAGAGCGCCAGTGCGCGGGCCACGCCGATCCGCTGGCGTTGGCCGCCCGAGAACTCATGGGGGTAGCGGTTGTAGTGCTCCGGGCTCAGCCCGACCGTCTCGAGCAGCTCCTGAACACGCGTCTTCGCCTTCCGCTCACCGTGGATCACGAACGGCGACCCGACGATCTGGCCGACGGTCTTGCGCGGGTTCAGGGACGAGTACGGGTCCTGAAAGATCATCTGCATCTCACGCCGCAGCGGCCGCAACTGGCGCTGGGAGAGCTTGGTGATGTCCCGGCCGTCGAAGCGGATCGTCCCCGCCGTTGGATCGAGCAGACGCAGGATCAGCCGCGCGGTCGTCGACTTGCCGCAGCCGGACTCACCCACGATCCCAAGGGTCTCGCCGCGGCGCACGGTCAGCGACACGTCCTCGACGGCATGGACCTCTGCCTTGCCGCGCGCGAACACGCCCTGCTGCACCCGGAAGCGCTTCGTCAGGTGCGAGAGCTCGACGAGGTTGTCGGCACTGTCGGTCGTCGGCGGCGCGGCGACGTCGCTCATGCGGCGCTCTCCCCGACGGCCGTTGTGACGGCCCGCTGACTGCCGAGCTCGACCTTCTTCTCCCACGGCAGGTGACACGCGTCGGGGTGCGCCTCGGGCACGGGCGCGACGAGTGGTGGGCGCTCGGTCGGGCACGGCTCGAATGCGTACGGGCACCGCGGGTGGAACGGGCAGCCGTTGGGCGGGTTGAGCAAAGACGGCGGCGAGCCCTCGATCGGAACGAGGGCGCTCAGGCGGCGCTCGATCGTCGGCATCGAGTCGAGCAGGCCCCAGGCGTAGGGGTGCTGCGGCTGCGCGAAGATCTCGCCTGCCGGCCCGTACTCCATCACGCGTCCCGCGTACATCACCATCACGGAGTTTGCAGTCTCGGCGACGACCCCGAGGTCGTGCGTGACGAGGATGACGCCGATGTCGAACTCTCGCTTGACCTCCTCGATCAGCTCGAGGATCTGCGCCTGCACCGTCACGTCGAGGGCGGTCGTGGGCTCGTCGGCGATCAGGATCGATGGGTTGTGCACGAGCGCCATCGCGATCATCGCGCGCTGGCGCATGCCTCCCGAGTACTGGTGCGGGTAGTCGCGCGCCCGCGACTTGGCGTTCGGGATACCGACGTGGCCGAGCATCTCGACCGCTCGCTTGCGCGCGTGATCCTTCCCTTCGTCGGAATGCGCGAGCACCGCCTCGGCGATCTGGTCGCCGACGCGATACATCGGGTGCAGGCAGGCGAACGGATCCTGGAAGACCATCGCGATGTCCTTGCCGCGAATGTGACGGAGCTCCTCGGGCGGCAACGTGAGCAGATCGCGGCCCATGAACTCCACCTCGCCGGAGATGTTGGCGCGGTTGCGGTTGAGCAGTCCCATGATCGCGAGGTTCGAGACGCTCTTGCCCGATCCGGACTCGCCGACCACGCCGAGCGTCTCGCCGCGTGAGAGCGAGAACGTGACGTTGCTGACGGCCTGGACGACGCCGTCGGACGTCGGGAAGCGGACCGTCAGGCCACGGACGTCGAGGAGCAGCCTCGAATCGTCCGTCACGCGTAACGGACCCGCGGGTCGATGAACGCGTACAGAATGTCGACGACGAGGTTCGCGATGGCGACCGCGACGGCGGCTACGAGTACGACGCCCACGACCGTGGGAAGATCCTGCGTCAGGGCGCTGTTGATCGCGAGGTAACCGAGGCCCTGGAGGTTGAACACCGATTCGGTGATCACGGCGCCCCCGACGAGCAGCGCGATATCGAGGCCGAACATCGTCACGATCGGTGTCAGGCTAGCTCGCAGGCCGTGCTTGAAGATCACCTGGCGCTCCGTCAGGCCCTTGGCGCGCGCTGTCCGGATGTAGTCCTCCCCGAGTGTCTCCAGCAGGTTGTTCCGCGTCATTCGGGCGTAGAAGGCCGCGTAGAGCAGGGCCAGCGCGGTCCAGGGGAGGATCATGTGCGAGAAGAAGCCCGTGATGCTGTCCGCGGGTGAGATGTATCCCGTCCCGCCGGTCCAGCCGAGCTTGCGCCAGAAGATGAAGAGGAACATCAGCCCGAGCCAGAAGACCGGCGCGGAGATTCCGAAGAGCGCGAAGCCCATCGCGCCGCGGTCGACGAGCGTGCGGCGCTTGACGGCGGAGATGATGCCGATCGCGACCCCGAGGCTCAGCCACATGGTGGCGGCGCCGATGATCAGGAAGATCGTGCGCGGCGCACGCGCGGCGATCAGGTCGAGCACGGATGAGCCGCCGGCGAAGGTGTAGCCGAGGCCGGGCCAGCCGTACTGGTCGCCCGTGAAGAACGTCTTGATGAACTTGCCGAACTGGACGTACCACGCCTGGTCGAGGCCGAGGCGGTGGCGGATCAGCGCGAGCTCGGTCGGGTTCGGGTTCTTGCCGGCGAAGCGCAGCGCGGGATCACCGGCCGGCAGGAGGTAGAAGACGACGAACGTGATGCCGATCACGCAGGCGACGACGACGAGTGTCCACACGAGCCGTCTCAGGATGTAGAAAACCATCTCGTCGCCTTCTTCCTGTCGAAGAACGAAGTCAGGGTGGGGCGCCGAGGCGCCCCACCCTGATGATGCCTCGTTACTGCTTCACCGACACCTGCGAGTACGCAGTTCCGTCGGAGAACTGGTCGTAGTTCCAGTGCGTGACCGTCGGCCCGACGATGGTGACGTTGTTCGACCACAGGTACGGGACCCACGGTACGACGTCGGTCATCATCTTCTTGTCGAGGTCTTCCCAGCACGACGTGCGGCGGTCGCCGGACCTCCCGATGCACTTGTCGATGTCGGCGTTGACCGACGGGACGTTGTCGAGGTTGCCGGTGACGCCGAGCTTCTTCTCGGTGTTGATCTCCGGAGTGATGCCGACCAGCGAGTAGTTCGTGTTACCGGACGGGATCAGTGCACGGCTGTCGAAGAGCTCGCCGAAGAACGTGTACGGGTCGGCGTAGTCCTTACCCCAGCCGGGGCGCTCCGAGAACGGGATGTTCTTGTTGGTGGTCTGGATGGTCGTGTACGCACCGTTGATCGAGCGCACCTGGAACGTGATGCCGATCTTGGCAGCCGCCGCCTGGATGAGGGGGACCATCCGGTTGTCGAGCGCGCGGGTGTCCGCGATCATCAGCACGTTCTTGCACTTCGAGTCGGTGCACTTGTCGCTGCCGCCGGAGTACTTCGACTCCTTCATCTCGGCACCAGCCTTTTCGACGTCGCCGGAGCTGTTCGGCGTCGCGTACGGGTCGTACTCCGCGAGCCCGTTGTTGTACATCACGGGCGGCGCGATGTGCGTGGCGATCGAGCCGACCACAGGACCGCCCCAGGCCTTGCGCAGGGCGCTCTTGTTCACGATCAGGTTCATCGCCTTGCGCACGTGGATGTCGTCGAACGGCGCCTGGGTCATGTTCATCGTCAGGTACCACGTACGGTCGCCGACGTTCGAGAGCAGGCGCGGCTTCAGGGTCGGATCCGTCACGTACTGGCGGATCGTCTTCGGCTGCGGGCTCGACTGCTCATCTTCGAGCTTGCCGGCCGCAACCTGCGCGTAGATGTCGTCCGCGTTCGAGTTGACCAGGTACTGGAACTCGTCCGGATAGTTCTTCCGGTACTCGTCGGTCGACTGGTCGTAGTTCGGGTTGCGGACGAGCACGATGTGGTTGCCGTTGGCGCCGTCGAAGCCGCTGAACGGCTTGAGGGCGCTGCACGACGAGAACGTGCCCGTCGGACCCCTTGATCATGTACGGGCCTGTCGAGATGACGTTCCGGCCGTAGTCGCCGGGCTTGCCCTCGAAGCAGTCGCCGACTTCCTTCGGGATCGGCGCCGTCGCCGGCATCGACATGCGGAGGTTGAAGTCGCCCGTGGGCTTCGTCAGATGGAAGACGATCGTCTTGTCGTCCGGCGTCGTGATGCCCGAGACCGTCTTGGCCTTGCCGTCGGCAACGTCCTGCCAGCCTTCGATCACCGTGTAGTAGAAGGAGTACTGCCCGCCGTCCTTCGGGTTGGCGAGGCGGTTCATCGCGTATGCGACGTCCTTCGAGGTGACGGCGCGGTTGACCGGCGGGCCGAACTTGATCCCGTCACGCAGCTTGTACGTGTAGGTGCGGCCGCGGTCGGTCGCCTCGGGCACTGCCTCGGCGAGATCGCCGATCAGCTCGTTGCCCTCCGCGCCGGGCTGGTGCTTGTACCCCACGAGCGGACGCATCAGGAGGTTGACGTAGATCCCCCATGCGTTGCCGAGGTACTCGCCCGTCGGATCGAAGTTGTTCGTGAAGCCGAAGGACTGCTCCCATCCGACCTTGTACGTGCCGCCCTTCTCCGGTGATCCGTTGTCGTAGCTCTTGCTGACGGCACCGGCGGAACTCGAGCTCGAGCTCGAGTTGTCGCTCGAGCTCTTGTCGTCCTTCGAGCCGCAACCCGCGAGGAACACCGCGAGCGCGACGACAGCTGCGGCGAACACCGCTAGCCGAAGGAATCTCCTCATGCGCAACTTCTCCTTTCTGGGGGTCATGTCTGGTGTTACCGCTCGGAACGGACATCGAACGCGTCGCGCAGTCCGTCGCCGAGAAGGTTGAAGGAAAGGGTCGTGATGATCAGGAATGCGCCCGGGAACAACATGAGCCACCAGGCGACGTCGTAGTAGCCGGACGCGTCGTTGAGGATGGCTCCCCATGACGCCTTGTCCGGGGGAACCCCGAGGCCGAGGTACGAGAGACCGGCCTCGAAGAGGATGTTGCTCGGGATCAGCAGCGTCGCGTAGACGATCAGCGGTCCGAGCAGGTTCGGGAGTAGTTCGGTCGACAAGATGCGGAGGTTGCTCGCGCCGGCGGCGCGGGCGGACTCGACGAACTCCTTCTCGCGGAGCGACAGCGTGTAGCCGCGAACGATGCGTGCGATGTAGGACCACGAGAAGAATACGATCACCGCGATCACGACCGGTAGACCCGGTTGGAGCAACCCGCCGAGGCAGCCCTGCTTCGTTGTCGAGCACGCCGCGACCACGCCGACCGCAATCAGGACCTGTGGCACGGCGAGCAAGACGTCCGCGAAGCGGGAGAGCGTCGTGTCGAGCATGCCGCCGAAGTAACCGGCGAGCAGGCCGAAGACCGTGCCGAAGAAGAGCGCGATCCCTGACGCGACGATCCCGACGAACAGCGATGTGCGGGCGCCGTACATCGTGCGCACGAAGAGGTCTCGCCCGGCGGAGTCGGCGCCGAACCAGAACGAGCTGTTCGGCCCCTTCGGCACGCCGTAGTCGTCGGTCATGTAGTCGAACGTCTGGTTCTGGCGATGCCCGGAGATCGATTCGGCCAGCGGCCCACCGAAGATGGCGATCAGGATGAGGACCGCGATCACGACCGCGCCGATGAGCGCTGCCTTGTCCAAGCGCAGCCGCTCCCAGAACAGCCGGGACGGTGTCTTGCGCGTGACGGCGACGGGCTGAAGCGCTACGGCGCCGCCCGACGACACCTCGAAATCAGGTGGGTTCGTCATCCCCCCGCAAAGCCTATTACCGACGGGTTTCTGCTGCGGCAATACTTGCGAAAGATGGATCGCTCGCCGCTGAATCCTCACGAACCGCTAACAGGGAGGATCGTTCTGCTCGAGGCGATCGAGGAGCGCCACCGAGACGGGCTTGCGCGAATCCGCCGAACGCGATCCGCAGATTCACCGTTACACGAACATGTACACGCTCGGGTTCGACCGCTGGTTCGACCTGGCGCTGGCGTCGGAGACCGAGATCCCGTTCGTCGTCCACGTCGACGGCCGGCCGGTCGGCTCGACGCGGTATCTGAACATCGAGCCGTTCCACCGGCGCGCCGAGATCGGCTGGACGTGGCTCGAGCGCTCGCAGTGGGGCACGGGCGCGAACGTCGAGACCAAGTACCTCCTGCTTCGGAATGCCTTCGAGACGGCGGGCCTGATGCGGGTCGAGTTCAAGACCGACGCTCGGAATCTGCGCGTGCGCGGCGCCCTGCTCGGGATCGGAGGGCGGTTCGAGGGGATCTTTCGCAAGCACATGGTGTTGCCGGATTCGATTCGAGACTCCGCCTGGTACGCCGTTCTCGACGACGACTGGCCCAGGGTGAAGCCGATGCTCGAGGCGAAGATCGAGCGGCACGCGGCATGAGGTGCGCCGTCGAGGTGGCGCCGGTGCGGGCAGAGCCCGACGACGTCTCCGAGCAGGTGACGCAGGCCCTGCGCGGCGAGCCGCTGCGGGTCGAGGAGCACCGGGACGGTTGGGTGCGGATCGTCACGGCGTACGACTACCCGGGCTGGGTGCGGGAGGAGGCGCTCGAGGAGGGGGAGGGCTCGTTGACCGCCGACGCCGAGGGGACGCCGGTCGACGTCGCCCGCCGCTACCTCGGCACCACCTACCTCTGGGGCGGTATGACGGAAGAGGGCATCGACTGCTCGGGCCTCGTCCACATGGCGTACCGGCGGCTCGGGCGGCTCGTCCCGCGCGACGCCGACCAGCAGGAGGATGCGGCGCTGGAGGTCGAGGAGCTGCAGCCGGGTGACCTCATCACCTACGCCGACCCGGGCGAACCGGCCGACCACATCGCGTTCTGGCTCGGCGACGGGCGGATCCTGCATTCGACGAGCCGAGACGGCCTCGGGGTCAACGAAGAGCTGGAGCCCGAGTCGCTCCGGTCCCGCCGGCGCAAGCTGATCCGCCTGTGATCACCTGGGCGGCCTCGGACGGCCGCGAGGAGAGCGGCGACCGGGTCGTCCCGGCGGCCTCGACGATCAAGCTGTTCGTCGCCTCGGCCTTCTGGCGCTCCGGCCTCGACCCCCAAGAGGGCGTCGAGGTGCCTGCAGTCCCCTGGTCGGTCGCGGACCGACTCGCCGGCCCGGTGACGCTCGCAGACTGCGCGCTGCTGATGCTCGCGTTCTCGGACAACGCCGCGACGAACGTCCTGCTCGGGCGCCTCGGGCTCGCCGCCGTCAACGACGAGGCGGCGCGGCTCGGCTGCGAGCGAACGGAAGTTCGCCGCCCGATGATGGCCGAAGGCCCCGAGAACCTCACCTGCGCCCGCGACCTCGCCCGCGGACTGGCCGCGATCGGCGAGGAACGGGTCTTCGAGGCGCTCTCGGTGGCCCACGACTCGGAGCTGCCGCTGCGCTTCCACGGCCGCGAGGTGCTCGTGAAGACCGGGGAGATCTGGCCGCGGGTCTACCACGAGGCCGCGCTGGTCGACCGCCGGCTGGCCGTCGCGGTCTGCTCCGAGCCCGCCGCGCTGCCCGGGGAAGTGGCCGCCGTCGCCGACCGGGTGATCCGGGCCTCCCTCGATCGGGGGTGAGATCTTCCTAAAGCTGATGTCGGAGACGGCCGATACGAGGGCCGTGGACGCTGCAGAGCGCAACGCAATCCTGACGAGGTACCGCGAGCACTCGGCCCGTTTCGAGTCCGTCGCCGCCCGCCGGGACGCCACCGTGGCCGAGGTGATCCCGTTCCAGCCCCTGAAGGAGTTGGAACAGCAGCCGACGGTGCGGGAGATCGAGGTGCTGCAGTTGATCTCGGACGGTCTCGTCAATCGCGAGATCGGAGTCCGGCTCTTCCTCTCGGAGGAGACCGTGAAGAGCCATGTCCGGCATCTGCTCGCGAAGCTTCAGGCTCGAAGCAGAGCCCACGCCGTAGCAGTTGGCTTCCGGCGTGGGCTCATCAATTGACCTGCGGCTAAAGCGGTTTCAGCAGGTTTTCCACTCCCTGTGGACAATCACCTGAACGGGTGACGCATCCTCCCTGGAAAACCCAGTTAACTACGCGAACCTGTTACCAGGCGACCCCGCCACCTGCGAAAACGGCACGGCCAGCGAAGCGAGCGACGGACTTACGCATTCGGTAATCCCCCTATGGATTGACTGACGGCTCGCGGAGCTTATAACCCTTTTGGGGGAGAGCGCAAGACTCGATGACAACTTTCAGCAGAATTCTTCAGAGCGTCAGATCCGGTGATGGCGGCCTATCAGGCCGTGCTCATTCTGCGCGGTCGTGCTTCTGGCCGCGGTACGGCGATCGCTGGGGTTGGGTTCGAGAATCTGTGGGCGGTCGTCGGCTTGGCGGTCGTCGCAGCGCTCGCGGAGCGGGGTCGAGTCCGTCTTGGCGAAAACATCGAGGCCTCGATCTCGCTCATCCCGACCGTGTTCGCGGCCGCGATGTTCGGGCCGCTGGCGGCCATGTTTGTCGCTGTCGCCTCGTTCGCCGGCGAGTTCCCGCTGTTTCTCCCTGCCAGTCGCAAGGGCGCGGTGCTGACGCGGGGCGCGCCGTACCTCCGCTGGGGCATTTACACCTGTCTTCGCGCTCTGTCGGGGGGGTTCGCTGGACTCGCTGCCCTGGGCGTCTCCGCGCATTTGGAACTGGCACAACGGGAGTGGCGATGGCGACCCTCGTGGCCTCTGTCGTCGCGGAAGGGCTCGACGTCGTCTTTGCAGCGATGACCATGCGACTTCGCGGCGGTCGCGCCCGCGAGGTTGCTGCGGCCCTCGGTCCCGTGGCGATTGCGTCCATTCCGCTCTACACACCAATCGTCGCGCTTCTCGGGCTCGCATATCGGGAATTCTCGCCGTGGACACTCGCATTGTTCTTCGTGCCGGCCCTTGCCGCCCAGCGGCTGTTCGGCCTCTATCAGATCCAGCGGGAACTAGCAGAGGGTCTCGGCGCAGTGAATGTAAAGCTGTCTCGCGCGAACCTTTCCTTCGCGACGGCGCTGGTCGCGACGCTGGACGCCCGAGACCGTTACACGGCAGGTCACTCAGCCGCGGTTGCGATCTACGCGCGCGACATCGCGACGCGAATGAGCCTGCCTTCCGAGCAGATCGAGCTCGCTCATCTCTGCGGGTTGGTTCACGACATCGGAAAGATCGGCCTCGCCGGCGGGCCTGCTCGAGAAGCCGGGAGCTCTGACGCTCGATGAAAGACGCGAGATGCAGCGACACTCAGAAATCGGCCAGCGAATTCTCGCCAACGTCGATACGTACGCAGAGATCGCTGCTGTAGTGCGTCATCACCATGAACGCGTTGATGGCCAGGGATACCCCGACGGGCTGAGCGAAGTGGAGATTCCTCTGTTGTCTCGCATCATCGCGGTTGCGGACGCGTACAACGCCATGACCTCGGATCGCCCCTACCGTGATGCGATGCCGAGCCGTGTCGCTCGATTGCGACTGGCGCAAGCCGTTGAAACCCAGTTCGACACCGCGGTAGTGGCCGCGTTCGAGGCGACTCTTGGCGGGCGCCGATGAAAACTATCGCCTTGCCCGCGGCGCCCAGTTTGTGCTTGAAGGGACTCGCGAGCCCGAAGAGGTCGTGGTCCTCTTCCCGCCCTTCAGTCCGCTTCTGCTGCGAACCTCTCGTAACGGGCGACGGCTTCGGCTCGCGTACGGACGCCAAGCTTTTCAAGGACATGTCTAACGTGCACCTTGGCCGTTGATTGTGAGATGAACAATGCAGCGGCGATCTCTCGGTTTCGCATGCCCCGCGCGATCAATCCAAGCACTTCAAGTTCTCGCGGCGTGAGTACCTGTTGAGGCTGACGGTTGGTGCGTGTGCGGAAGCCGGCTTGTCGCGCCAGACCTAGGTCGTTGGAATTGGCGTAGAGATGTTCGAGCGGTCGTCTCAACTTTGAGTCATTCGCGGCGACAGTCGGCGAGTTCTCTCGAGACGCGCAGCGCGCAGACGACTGGATCCCAGACGCCGAGGTCTGCGGCGACCGCAAACAGCGCCGTCGGAGCCCGTGGATCGCCGTCTCGTGCGCGAATGACCGGCTTGAGCCGCCTCGGCTAGTACCCGTACCTCAACCATTCGCCGAGCGCGTCCGAGCCTCGGCCGCGGACAAAGCGCCTCGTTCGCGATCTCCGAGACACGCCGCTGCAAGCGCTGCTGTCGCCAGGTATTCAGCGTCCAGGACGGATAGGTTGGCTCCGACAGACTGTTCGTCTGTTAGTGCAACTGCCTCCTCAGGATTGCCAGTCTGCAGCAGCATTCGGGCCCTCAGGATGCGTGCGTTGAGCTGTGCCCGCGGTCCTGTCGGGCCGCGGCAACGTCCTCCAGCGATTGAAGAAGGCGTTCCGTTTCTCCGAACGTCCGAAGGCCCAGGCGGATCAGCGCTGCTGTCCAAGTCACGTGCGGACGCGCGAACTCGAGGTCATATTCCCGAACGTCGTCCCAGAAGCGATCGACCCAGTCCTGTGCGGCGCGGTAACGGGCTTGCTGCGCCAGCGCATACGCCGCGGTGTAGTAGAAGGAGGTCCGGACACGCGGATCCTCCACCTGCTTCGCCGCGTGGAGCGGTTCGTCGAGATAGAGCGGCGCAGCGAGACCCTCCGAGACGTCGCCGTGAGAGTTCGAAAGTGGCCGCCCGCGAAGGTGAGTCGGAGACCAGTGACGACGATCCCAGTGATTCACGTGACGGCGTTTCGGCATCTCCGCGTTCGCCGAATGTGCGAGCAAGCCCGACGCCGTGAAGTGCCTCTGTGTCGTCGTCGTCGTCGTTGGCTGTTCGGCGTGCATCTGAAATGCCTCCGCGGCAACGTCGAACCGCGCAGGAGAAAGTTACTGTCCCCTGAATCGCGCTAGCCCGTGATCGCAGCGGATGTTGATCGGGAAGGCGTGTGCGGACGCGCGCAGCGAGATCGGCCGCGAGTTCGAGGTTCCCTTCCCGGAGCGCTGCTTCCGCTTCGATCACGTCGATGGATACCGGCGGAAACACGGGCGCCGTGCGAACCGTCGACGCAAACGCCGAGAGGGTCTCCAGCCGGCCACTCTTGACGAGGGGCTTGTAGGCGGCCTGGAGGACGGGCTCGATTAGCTCATGGAGCTTGAAGCGGTCGAGAAGCGGATTGCCCCGTCCCACTCACCAGCGTCGACGCAGTCGACCAATTGCCTCCTCACCGCGGAGCCGACCTGCTGGGAGATCGTCTACCTTCTGCAAGAGAAACTCGCGTAGGAGCGGATGAAGTTCGGGGCTCCCGTCGTCGAGATGAAACCCGAGCTCCGCGGCTTCCACAACAGCGGCGGCAGATTCGGATCGGCATCAGTCCCGAGACTGGGCGAAAGCGACATCTCAATGAGTCGCGCCTGAAGATCTGGCGCGGCACGCTGAAACAACTCCTCGGCGAAGTAATCGTGGAGCGCACTTGGAAGAACGCCGGTAGGCGCTACGTCAAAATCGGCTGCGACCGCAAGCGGCAAGGACAGCCGGCCATCCTTCGGCCTGTTCAGCCAGCCCTTTCGACTCTGCCGCGGGCCCCAGCAGCGTCGAAGACTCAGCCGTCGGTCCATCGCCAGCTGGTCTCGACCGACCTCAGCGACTTCGCCGTAGACGATGCGTTTTGATGTGATCCACTCGGGTCGCTGTCGACTGGCGATCAGGAACCGACGTTCGGTGTCCTCTTGGAAGGCTCGAATGAACTGCTCGGCTTCGTTCGATCCAACGAGTTCGTGATAGTCGTCAATTAGCAGCCAACGCGTGTCCGATTCTGTGGTCTGATCGATCAACGCTCGAGCGATCTGGCTGCCCACGAGTTGTGGATTGGCGTGTGCAGCAACGAACTGCCTCACGAGTTTGGCGGTTGCCCCATCCCCTCGGTCGAGAGATCTCCCTAGGTCCTCAGCCAGCACGGCTACGTCGCGATGAGCCGGCGTGCACGAGATCCAGATTGCGCCGCTCAAGGTCTTCGCCCACTGCCGCGCGAGGGTCGTCTTGCCGTAGCCAGCGGGAGCAAGCAGCAGGATGATCCGCGCCTCGCAGTCGTCGAGGAGCTTGATCAGGCGCGGACGTTCGATGATTCGGCGTTCGCGTCGGGCCTTCGGTTCTGCGTGCGTCGCGGTCATCTGCCTGCCCTCGTCGGGTCGGCGGGCCGCTCGCCGGGGTCAAAACGTATGTCGCGGCCAGTCGAAATGGAAGGGCCGGGACGCCCGCGGCGGAGGGTGTCGCCGCGGGCGCCGCTTCGCCGTCAGCCCCCGTTGTCGGCTCGTGCCGACTCCAGGCGGGTCGCCAGCGGGTCTTCGCCCGTCAGCAATCGGTACGCGACGGGGATCTGCCGTCGCCGCGGGACTCCGAGCTTCTGCCGCAACACGTCGCAGTGCGCCTTGGCCGTCCGCGGCGAGATACCGAGCACCAGACCGACCTCGTCGTTCGACAGCCCCTGCGCGATCAGCTCCACGACCTGCCGCTGCCGCGACGTGATACCTGACGGATCCCGGAGTGCCTGCATGCCAACGAGACTACGAGCGGCTCGGCGTCGGCTCCATTGCCCGAAGGGCGTATCTGAGCGCTAGACGGATGCGGGGGTGAGCGGGCCGACGAATGAGGCGTTGTGGCCCCGCTCGTTGGCGGCGTCAACCTCGTCCTCGTCAAGTGCGCCGATGCGCGTGAGGAGGTCGAACTCGTCGCGCAGATGGGTGCGCATCATCTCCGGCCCGTCCGTCGCGATCGTGAAGGGCACGCCGTGCTCGACGAACGTGCGGAACGTCTCGCGCACCTCTGCCTCGTCGCGCAACGCCTTCGTCAGCAGATTCGACGTTGGACAGATCTCGAGCGTGATGTCCGCTTCGCGCAGCGCGGTCATCAGCTCCGGCTCGCGCGCGGCCAGGATTCCGTGGCCGATGCGGTCCGGCCGCAGCGACTCGATCACCTCGGCGAGCTCCTCGACGCCGTACCGGCCGCCTTCCTCGCCGACGTGGATCGTCACGCCGAGCCCGGCATCCTTGGCCTGCTCGACGTGCTCGTGGATCTGCGTGTAGTCGTAGCGCTCGCCCCCCGGCCGAGGGCCGGCGATGTCGACGCCGACGACGCCACGCGACATGTAGCGAATCGCCTTCTCGATCACGACCATGTTCTGGTGGCCGGTGAAGGTGCGGTCCATCATCAGAATCAGCCCGGCGCGCACCTGGGGGTACTCCAGCGACGCTCGGTCGAGACCGCGGATCGCCGCAAGGATGATGTGATCGAGGTCGCGCTCGCCGCCGCGGTTGCGCTTCATCGGGTTGAAGCGAAGCTCGAGCGTCGTGATCCGCTGCGAGCGATAGGCGCCGCCGATCGCCGCGTGAACGCTCCGCTCGACGGCGAGCGGTGAGCTCTGGATCAGCTCGGAGAGGTGGTAGATGCGGTCGAGGGAGTCGAGATCGGGCACGCCGCGCGGATCCGACACGGTCACCATGCGATCGAACTCCCAGAAGTCGCGCGTCGGGAGCGCGATTCCCTGCTCGTGCGCGAGGCTCCACATGATGTCCGTCGCGACCGACCCGCCGAGGTGGGTGTGGAGCTCGGCGAGTCCCTGCTCGAACATCCCGCGAGCCTAGACGATCACGCGCGCGCCTCCGGGCGGCCGCCGGCGAGGCGCTGGTAGAAGAACCCGGCGACGAGGATCAGGCCGCCGACCGCGAGGCACGAGAATGCCCGCGCGATCGCCGGCGGCGCGTCAGGCCCGCGTAGAGCAGTCCGAGACCTACGAACCGGACGTGTCCCGGGGACAGTCCCCGGAACAGGTCCCGAACGTGCGGGCTGCTCGCGTGGGATTACCGTGGCCGGGATCTCGGCGGGCTCGAACATCTCCCACAGCGGCGGCTCGGGGGCCTGCGCCGGGGCCTGCTCTCTGCGGGGCATGCTCCTCCGCGCGAGCGAGGCGCCTGAGCTCTGCCAGCTCGGTCTCCAGGCTGCGCAGGCGGTCTTCGAAGCGATCGAGGCGTTCCGTCAGCTGGGTCATACGCGGGACCGTGTATCCGCTCCTGCACACCGTCAACGTGGCCGTCGGCGGCGGCAGGCGACCGCCGATGAACGGCGTCTCCGACCGCTCGTCGGCCGCCCAATACGATCCCGGGAATGCGTCCGCGCCCCCAGCGCCTGGAACGGCTGCCGCAGCAGTACTTCGTCGAGCTCCTCGGCCGCGTCGCGGCCGCGGCCGCGTCGGGCGGCGAGCCGCTCGTCGACCTCGGCCGCGGCAACCCGGAGACCGGGCCGCCGCCGCACGTCGTCGAGGCGCTGCGCGAGGCCGTCCTCGACCCGGGAATCCACGGCTACTCGCCGATTCGAGGCCTCGCACGGACGAAGGAGGCGATCGCCGCCCGCTACGCCGACGTCTACGGCGTGACGCTCGATCCCGCCACCGAAGTCGCGCTCATCCCGGGCACCAAGACCGGAATCGTCGAGCTCGCGCTCAGCCTGTGCGACGAGGGCGACACGTTGCTGCTGCCGGATCCCTACTACCCCGACTATCCATCAGGCCCGGCGCTCGCCGGTGCCCGTCTCGAGACCGTGCCGCTCGTGCCGGATCGCGGTTGGGCACCCGACCTCGAAGCCGCTCCGGCCGCGGCCGCGCTCTACCTCAACTACCCGTCGAACCCCTGTGCCGTCTGCGCGCCCGACGGAGTCTTCGAGGACGCCGTCGCCTGGTCGCAGCGCACCGGCGGTGCGGTCGTGCACGACGCGGCGTACATCGACCTCGTCTTCGACGGCCGGATGCCGCAGAGCTTCCTCGCGACGCCCGGCGCAAAGGAGGCCGGCGTCGAGATGTGGTCGATGTCCAAGACCTACGGGATGGCGGGATGGCGGATCGGTTTCGTCGTCGGCAACGCCGAGATCGTCGAACGGATGAACCTGCTCAACGACCACAGCCGCGTCGGCATCTTCGCGCCGCTCCAGTCGGCGGCGATCGCCGCGCTCGAGGGGCCGCAGGATTCGGTGGCCGAGCGCGTCGCCGACTACGAGCGTCGCCGCGACACGATCGCCGCCGCGCTGCCCGAGCCGCCGGTGTGCGAAGGCACGTTCTACGTCTGGGTCAAGCTGCCGGACGCGCTGACGGCCGAGACGCTGCTCGAGCGCGAGCGCCTCGCCGTTGCCCCCGGCGAGGGCTTCGGGCCGAGCGGGGCCGGCTGGGCTCGAATCTCGCTCGCCGTCAGCGACGAGCAGGTCGAGCTCGGCGCCGAGCGGCTGCATCGCGCATTTGCCGCGGTTGCCGGTGCCGGAGCCACGCGGTGAAGATCGGGATCGTCGTGCCGTTCTCGTGGTCGTACTGGGGCGGCGTCGTCGAGCACGCGGAGCATCAGGCCGCTGCGCTGAGACGGCGCGGCCACGACGTGCGCATCATCATGGGCAACGACCCGCCGGGGCGCCTCACCCGCCTCCTGCATCCGCGCAGCGGGCGGCACGGCGTGCTGCCCGACGGGATCATCCCCGTCGGCCGGTCGGTCGTCGTGCCGGCGAACGGCTCTCTCCCCAACATCGTCCTCTCGCCTGCGAGCATCGGACGCATGAAGCGCGTGCTCGCCGAGGAGCAGTTCGACGTGCTGCACCTGCACGAGCCGATGACGCCCGCGATCTGTGTCGCCGCGCTGTCGCTCGCCCGGTGCCCGGTCGTCGCCACGCACCACGCACACGGTGAGCTCGGCTGGATGAGGGGCGCACTTCATTTCTGGGGCTTCCTGATGGAGCGCATCGACATCCGGATCGCGGTCTCGCCGATGGCTGCCGAGTCCGCGAGCCGTTGGCTGCCCGAGGATTACCGCGTGATCCCGAACGGCGTGTTGATCCCGGAGAACGCCGATCCGGCCGACCGGGACCACACGGTCGTCTTCATCGGCCGTCACGACCAGCGCAAGGGTCTGCCCGTGCTGCTCCGTGCGTGGCCGCAGATCCACCGGGCGACCGGCGCCCGGCTGCGGCTGATCGGCACCGATCCACTCCAGTACCGCCTGCTGCACACGCGGATGCGGTTCGACGAGGCAGGGATCGATGTGCTCGGCATCGTCACGAACGAGGTGCGCACGCGTGAGCTCGAGCGCGCGAAAGTCTCCGTCACGCCGGCGCTCGGCGGCGAGAGCTTCGGCCTCGTGATCGCCGAGGCGTTCGCCTGCGCGACGCCGACGGTCGCATCGGACATCCCCGGGTACGCGGCCGTCGCGATCCCGGAGGCGGCGAGGCTCGTGCCGCCGAGCGATCCCGATGCGCTTGCGGCGGCGGTGATCGACGTGCTCTCCGACGAGGAGCGTCGCGTCGAGATGGGGCGCGCCGGGCGCGCACACGCGATCGCCAACTACGCCTGGGACGATCTCGCGCGCAGGCTCGAGGAGACGTACATCGAGGCGGCGGCGTGAAGCGCTGGCGTTACCTGCTCGTCGTGCCGCTGCTCGCGTTCGCAGTCTCCCTGATCGTCTGGCGCGGGCCGGACTGGCATCTCGTGCACGACGCGTTCACGGCGGTGTCGTGGAAGTGGGTGGTTGCGGCGATCGGGCTCAACCTGCTCTCGGTGCTCTCGCGCGCGCTCGCCTGGGACACCGCGATCAAGCAGTCGATCACGCCTCCGCATCCGTCGTTTCCGACGGTCTTCTCGGCCTTCTCGGTCGGGCTGTTCGCGAACGCCGTGCTGCCGGGCCGCGTCGGCGAGCTGGCGCGCGTCGCCGTCCTGCGCCGCAGGCTGACCGGCCGGAGAGGCCCCGGCACCACTGCCACGCTCGTCGGGTCGGTGTTCGCCCATCGCATCTTCGATCTCTTCCCGGCACTGACGCTCGTGATCTGGGTGCTCTTCTCGGCCAAGATCCCCAGCTGGGCGCTCACCTCGATCTTCCTCGCGCTCGCGGTCGGCGGCATCCTCTTCCTGATCGCCGTACTCGTCGCGAGGGGCCAGCAGCGTGAGTTCGACGAGCTCGGACGGATCCGCCTGCTGATCATGCGCGGGCGCGAAGGGCTGGCGATCATGCGCTCGCCGGGCGCGGCTGCCACCGCGGCCGTCTTCCAGTTCGTGGGCTGGCTCTGTCAGCTGATCGCCGTCTGGGCCGCGATGGAGGCCTTCGACATCCACCTGCCGTTGTCGGCTGCCGGCCTCGTGCTCGTGCTGATCAACGTCGCGACGATCTTCCCACTCTGGCCCGGCAACTTCGGGCTCGTCCAGATCGCGGTCGCGATCCCGCTCGTCAACTACGGCGTGGCCTACGCGCACGGGGTCGCGTTCGGGATCGGGCTGCAGGCGATCGAGGCATCCGTCGGCGTCGGGGTCGGCCTGATCTTCCTCGCGCACGAAGGCTTGTCGTACGCAATGCTGCGGGACTGGGACGACGCGTCGGAGGAATCGATCGAAGAGGCGCTCGAGCCGGAGCTGGAGCCGGGGCGTGCTCGCGCTCGCGTCCCCGGCTAGCCTCAAAGGCGTTCTGACGCCACTGGAGGCGGCAATGCTGCTCGGGACAGGCCTGCGGCGCGTCGCTGGGGTCGACGTGGACGAGGCGCCGGTCGCCGACGGCGGGGAGGGGACGGCCGACGTGCTCCGCCGCTCGCTCGGCGGTGCCTGGCACTCGGCCGCCGTCTCCGATCCGCTCGGCCGGGCGATCGCCGCGCGGTGGCTCGAGCTGCCTGACGGGACGGCCGTCGTCGAGGCGGCTGAGCCGATCGGCCTGCCGCGGCTGCGCGAGGACGAGCTCGACCCGACCCGCGCGACGAGCCGGGGGCTCGGCGAGTTGCTGCTCGCCGTCGTGGCGTCGAAGCCGCGCGCGCTCCTCGTCTGTGTCGGCGGCACCGCGACCGTCGACGGCGGGGCCGGCATGCGGGCCGTTGCCGGTGCGTGGCTCAAGCACGTGCCGATTCGCGTCGCCTGCGATGTTCGCAACCCGCTGCTCGGCGCGCGTGGCGCGGCGCGCGTCTTCGGGCCGCAGAAGGGCGCCGACCCGGAAACGGTCGAGGAGCTCGAGACGCGGCTCGCCTCGATGACGGAGCTCGCGCCGTACGCCCAGCTGCCCGGAGCAGGCGCCGGCGGAGGTCTCGGCGCCGCGTTCGCGGCACTGGGCGGCGAGCTGCTCGCCGGTGCAGAGCTCGTCCTCGATCTGATCGGCTTCGACGAGCGTGCACGCAGCGCGGCGCTCGTCGTCACCGGCGAGGGAACCGTCGACGCGACGACTCTCGAAGGGAAGGCGCCGGGCGCGGTTCAGCGTCGCTGTCGCCGGCTCGGGGTCCGGTGCGAGCTGTTCGGCGGGCTCGTCCGCGACGGCGTCGAGGCTCACGCCTTGTCGGGCCGCCGAGCGCTCGTGGGCGAGGACCTCGTGCAGCTCGGCGAGGAGCTTGCGCTAGCTCTCGTCGGCCGTGCGTGACAGCTCTTCGATCTTGCCGCGCACGCCTTCGAGCTTCGTCGCACAGATGCGATAGAGCTCTTCGCCGCGCTCCCACAGCTTCGTCAGCTCGTCGATGCCGGCATCGCCGCGCTCCAGGCGCTCGACGATCTGCTCGAGCTCCTTCGACGCCGCTTCGAAGCTCGGCTCGCTCACTCTGCCGTCACGCCGAACGTGCCGTCAGCGACGCGAACCGTCAGGCGTGTCTCCGGTCGCGACCTGCGCAGTCGAGCGGACGACGTCGTCCGCACGGCGCACGATCGCGTAGCCCCGCTCGAGCGTCGCCGTCGGGGAAAGCGCACCGAGGCGCGCGTGCAGCGTGTCGAGCCGCGCGCGCTTGCGCTCGAGCGCGAGCAGCGGTGCTCGCCGGAGCCGCTCATGGGCGGAGACCAGCCGTTGCCCGTGGCGCTCGCTCGCACGGTGCGCTCCGCGATGCAGTGCGTCTCTCGTCCGTTCGAGGTGCGCCCGCAGCTCCTTGATGTCGGGCACGACGATGCGCGCCGCCGCGGTCGGCGTCGAGGCGCGCACGTCCGCGGCCAGGTCGCAGAGCGGCGTGTCCTGCTCGTGGCCGACGGCCGACACGACCGGGACGGTGCAGTCCGCGACTGCGCGGACGACGCGCTCGTCGGAGAACGGCAACAGGTCCTCGAAGCTGCCGCCGCCGCGCGCGAGCACGATCACGTCGGCCCCACGCCGGCAGAGGTCGCCGATCGCGGTCGCGATCGAGACCGGAGCGCGCGGCCCCTGCACGTACGTCTCCGCAACGAGCACGTTCGCGGGCGGGAAGCGCTGCACGATGTGCGTCAGCACGTCGCGCTTGGCCGCAGCGTCGTTGCCCGTCACGAGCCCGATCAGGCGCGGGAAGCGCGGCAGCGGCTGCTTCCGCGACGCCGCGAACAGCCCTTCGCCTGCGAGCTTCGCCTTCAGGCGTTCCAGTGCAGCCAGGTGGGCGCCGAGACCGAACCGCTCGATCGACAGCACCTTCAGGCGCAGCTCACCACGCTGCTCGTAGAGCTCGGCTCGTCCGAACACGTGCACGCGCTCGCCGTCAGCGAGGTTCAGCTGCAGTGCGTCGAACTGACCGCGCGGCATCTGCGCTGCGAGGCAGGCGCCGTCCTCGGGATCCTTGAGCGTGAAGAAGACCGACGCCCAGCGGTCCTGCCGCCTGAGCTCGGTCACCTCGCCTTCGACCCAGAGCGTGGGCAGCCGGCCGAGCCACGTGGCGAGTCCCTTGTTGAACGCGCGCACGGAGTAGACCTTCCGCCCTTCGACCTCCGTCGCCTCGACCTTCACGCGGTCGATGTTAGAGGCTCTAGAGGAGGATCTCGGCGGCCGTCTCGAACGTGCAGCCGTCGCGCACGAGCTCGACGGCACGGTGCAGATCGGCTTCCGAGTGTGCGAGCTTCTCGGCGAGCGGGAGTGGATACCCGGCTTCGATCAGCACGTGCAGGCGCCAGGACTCGACCTTCTCGCGCTCCGTCTGTGGATGTTCGATCGTCTGTGTCATGGCCTCACGGGATTTCGCTCTGTCCTAGACGAACCCTGCCTCGGAAAGTTGGCACTCAAACGCCCGCGCGGGTCGTCAACTCCTCGAGTTTGCGGGTCAGATCCTGCAGGCGGGCCTCGAGCACGCTGCGCTCGGCCTCTGCGTCGCTCGCGATCTCCTGCAGGCGCTCGCGCAGGTCGGCCTCGACCTGGTGCGCGCGATCCTCGAGCGAGTGGAGCGCGTCTTCGCGCTGCCGCTCGAGCCCGGCCCGCAGCCGCGCCAGCCGTTCCTCGACACGGTTCGCCGCGGCGTCGCTCACGTGGTTGAGGCGTTCGGTCAGCACGCCTTCTGCTTCGCGCGCGAAGCGCTCGACGGCCAGGTCGAGCTCGCGGCTCAGCCGGCGCGCCGCTTCTTCGCGGGCCGTGCGCGTCGCCGTGTCGAACTGCATTGACGCGGCCTCGGCATAGCGCGTCGTTTCGCGCGCGACGATTCGCTGGAGCTGCTCCGTCTCCCGGCGCTCGATGTCGCCGAGCGCGAGCTGGATGCGCTGCGTCGCGTCGTTGCTCTCGCGGTCGACGAGCTCCTTCAGGTCCTTCTCGCGCTTCCTCATGCGCTCGGCGATGTCGTGGAGCGCGCGCCGACGCTCGGCGGCGTGCTGCTCGAGCTCCTGCGTCGCCTGCTGCGTCACCTCCTGCGCAGAGCGCGCGAGCTCGGTGCGCAGGCGCGCGATCAGCTGGCGCTGTTCCTCGATCTGGCTCTGCAACCCCTCGGCGTCCTGGCCGATCCGCGACTCGATCTCGGCCATCAACTGCCGCTGCCGCGCCTCGACGCGCTTCAGCTCGTCGGACAGGCCGCCCTGCAGCTTCTCGACGTCGGAGTCCCAGTCGATCATCCGCTGCTCGACGGCGCGCTGGACGGCGCTGAGCTGATCGCCCAGCCGGGAGCTCGCGTCGCGCTCGCGCTCGGCCACGTCGCGGCGCCGCTCCTCCGCGATCCGGCGCTGATCGTCGTTGAACTCCGACAAAGCGTCCGCCCGGAGCCGCGCGAGCGTCCGCTCGAGCTCCTCGCTGCGCAACTCGACCTCTCGCGCGACGACGAGGTCGAACTCGCCCTTGCCACGTTCGATCTCGCGCTCGAGGGCGTTCTGCTCTGTCCGCACGCGGCGCAGCGTCAGCACGCAGGCGGCCAGGGCCGCGACGGAGGCGACGGCTGCGACGACTGCGATGACGGCTGCGGGAGTCACACCTTCATCGTAGGCGCGACGCGACGAGCGCGACGGAGAGCGCGACGGCAGCAACGGTCAACAGTCGCAGGGCGCGCTCGAGCGGCTCTGTTCCGGCGGTGCTGCCGGATTCGCGCCGGGCGCGGCGCACCGGAGTGGAGAGCGCCCGCTGCGCGAGGCTGAGCGCAAATGCGTAGGCAGCGACGAGCAGGGCATCGAGCCGCAGCGTCTGCGCCTCCACGAAATAGCCGGTGAGAGCGGGAAACGCGCCCCACGCCAGCGCGAAGCCGACGTCGTTGTGCAGGGCGAGCTCGAGGTTGTAGGCGGGCACGAGCACCGCCCCGACCACGATGAACGCGATCAGCCCGTACCCCCACGCGATCGCCGCGCCGAGGCCGATCGCCGCGGCCGCCGCGACGCCCGTAACACCGAGCGCGATGAGCACCCAGTCCGGGATCTGTGTGCGAAGCGGCCGGCCTTTCAGTTCGTCGAGCGCGTGTGCGGCGACGCCCATCGCGAGAAAGAAGGCGAGCAGCGCCCAGCAGAGTCGGTCGAACCGGAAGTGAGCCGCGAGCGCTGCGCCGACCGCGACGTAGGACAGGTGCCAGGCGGTGTACGGGAGGTGCAGCAGCGTGACGTAGTCCCGCCAGCCGCCCGGCCGGAGGGCATAGAACGACGGCCTTACCTCCTGCGTCCCCACGTCACCACCCCGCCGCCGAGGCTGAGTCGCTGCGCCTGCACGTCCGCGATCCCCGCCTCGCGCCAGGCGGCAAGCAGGCGCGGCAACGGCCACGCCTCGTAGTGCGCCGTGATCGACGGGTGCAGGAACGCGCCGACCTCGTGCCAGCCGTTGCCGATCAGGCGCCCGGCTGTCGGGAGCCCGACGCGCGTCCACAGCTCCCACGGCGGCCGCCAGACGCCGCGCGGGATGCCGAACTCGAGCGCTGCGATCGAGCCGCCGGGCCTGACGACGCGCGCAAGCTCACGCAGCGTGGCGGCCGGGTCGTCGACGTAACGCAGGAGGTAGGTGAAGGTGAGCGCGTCGAACTGCCCGTCGTCGAACGGCAGCGACTGCGCGTCACCTTCGAGTAGTCGGATCTTCTGGGTCGCGGCGGCGAGCGCGACTCGCCGGCGGCCTTCCTCGAGCATCCCGGGCGTCCGGTCGACGCCCACCACGAAGCAGTCCTTCTGGCGGACGAGCTCGAGAGCGACCGCTGCGGTGCCCGTCGCGACGTCGAGCACGGTGTCGGTCGGGCCGGCGTCGATGCGCGAGACGAGGAAGCGTCGCCAGCGCGGGTCCTGCCCGAACGACAGCACCGATCCCCAGCGGTCGTAGCCCGGGCCGAGCGGTGCGAACAGCTCGGCGGCATCCATAGGCTTGACTCTATGGCGCTGGGCGAGGACCTGGAGCGGATCGCCGGAGCCGCGTCGGCGCACGGCGAGGTGACGGGTGTGCTCGCCGCCGAGCCTGCCCGCGGGCAGCGTGTCTACCTCGTCGCGCTCGGGTCGGACGAGTCACGGCGGTGGGTCGTGCTGGCCGACGACGGTCGCCCACTCGACCGGCGTGAGGACGTGCGCGACACGGCGTCGATCGTCGCGATCTGCGAGCTCGCCGCCGACCTGGCGGGCGGCGGCGATCTCGAGCAGCTGCGGGCTCAGCTCGCGCAGGTACGGATGGTCGAGCAGCCGCCGGGGATCGAAGAGGCCGAGGAGGCAGCACTCGCCCTCGAGCGCGTGATCGGCGCCCCGCCGCGGGTCGCTTCGCCGGGCTACCTCGACGAGGTGGGCTCGGCGGCGCTCGTGCTCGAGCGCGCGCTGGGCGAGACGGCGTCCCCGTTCTCGAGTGCGATCAGGTCCGGCGCGGGGGCCATCGACGAGTTCGTGCGAGAGGTCGAGCGCGGCTACCTGTACGACCTCGGCTAACGTGGGCGGTATGGAAGGTGGTGGATTCGGAGGCTTCCCGTTCGGCGGCGATCCCGAGGACTTGCTCCGCGGGCTGCGTGACTTCGCCGAGCAGCAGGCCGAGTCAGTGCAGGAGGCTCAGCGCGAGCAGTTCGCGACGCTGACCCTGAACACCGCCGTCGAGCTGACCGCGGCCGCGCTCTCGCAGCTGCAGCTCGAGGGCACGGGCGAGCAGCAGGCGGGCACCATGCGGGATGCCATGCGCGTGCTGTTCCCCGAGGCGGTCGCGCTCGTCAGCGCGGCGCGCCAGGGCTTCATGCGCGAGCACCACTCCTAGTAGCCCGGCGGATACGGCGGCGGCTCCGTCGTCGTGCCGTTGGTGTCGGTGGTCGACGTCGTCGACGTCGTCGCCTGCGCGCCTGCGAGCGAGAGAGTCGCCTTCATCCCTTGCGCAGCATGGCCGGGGACGGGACACCAGAGGGCGTAGCGGCCCGAGCGCAGCGTGACGAGCAACACGGCGCTCTTGCCCGGCTTGATCAGAGGTGTGCGCCTGGACACACCGGCGCCCTTGATCGAGAGGGCGTGCGCGTACTTGCCTGCGTTCCGCACGACGAGGCGCACGGGGCCCTTCTTCGCGGTCTTGCTCGAGAGCGCGATCTTGAACTCGCGCTCGGTGACCGTGATCGTGGACGTGGCGGTGCTCGCCCGGGTGACGACACCGGCAGCGGCGGCCCCGAGCACGGCGAGGCCGAGGGCGGCGGCGAGGAGGAGTGCGCGGGGAAGTCTCATGCCAGCGGTACGGGCCCACCGCGAATTCGGATTGCTCTAAGCTGCCGCCGCCCGTGGCTCTTCTCGATCGAGCGCTCGTCCGCCTGCTACCGGCGGTTCCCCGGCCCGTCGTGCAGCGGCTGTCCTCGCGGTACATCGCCGGCCCGACGCTCGACGATGCCCTGCGGGTCGTCCGGAGGCTGAACGCGAAGGGAAAGCTCGCGACGATCGACGTCCTCGGCGAGGAGATCACGAGCCCGGACGAGGCGCGCGCGATCGCGGGGCAGTACGTCGACGCGCTGGCCCGCGTGGACGCGGAAGGGCTCGACGCGAACGTCTCGGTGAAGCTGACCGGGCTCGGTCTCGAGCTCGATCTCGATCTGTGCCGCGAGAACCTCGAAGCCGTCGTCGGTGACGCGGAGGCCCGCGGCAACTTCGTGCGGATCGACATGGAGGACTCCTCGACCACCGACCGCACGCTCGAGCTGTACCGCGAGCTGCGCGCGGCGGGCCGGTCGAACACCGGCGTCGTCCTGCAGGCGTACCTGCGCCGCACGCTCGACGACGTCGACGGGCTCGACAACGTGCGGCTGTGCAAGGGCATCTACGTCGAGCCGGTGGAGATCGCGTACGGCGAGTTCGACGCCGTCCGAGCCAACTACGTGCGCTGCCTCGAGCGGATCGTCGAGCGGGGGATCTACGTCGGCATCGCGACGCACGACGAGTACCTGATCGGCGAGGCGCTGCGCATCGTCGCCGACCTGCCGCCTGACCGGTACGAGTTCCAGATGCTGCTCGGCGTGCGACCCGACCGGGCTGACGAGCTCGTCGCCGACGGGCACCGCTTGCGCGTCTACGTCCCGTACGGGACGCAGTGGTACGAGTACTCGATGCGGCGCCTCCAGGAGAACCCGAAGATCGCCGGCTACATCGCCGCCGACACCGTCGGCCGCGTCCTGCGCCGCTAGGCGCTAATAGCCGGGCGGAGGGGCGCCTGCGCCGGGGCCTGCGACGTCCTCTTCCTCGACGACCGTGCGGCGCGTGCCGCGCACGGGCCTGCGGGCGGGGTAGACGCCCGCGCCGTGGTCGACGACCGTCGTGCGGCGGAGGTAGCCCGGGCCGTAGGACGACCAGAGCAGCAGGTCGAGGATCAGCCCGACGAGCCCGACCACGAACAGGATCCAGCCGACCGTGTTCGGGTCGACCGACCCGGGGTTCGTCGGGTGCACGGCGAGGGCCAGGATGAGCCCGACCGCGGCGATCATGAGGCTGACGACGATTCCCATCCTCGCGATGTCTGTCCAACGGTTGCGAACTTCAATCCTCCGACGCGAAACCCACATCGTCCGGCGGCAGCCGTCGTTTCGTAACCGCCACGAACGCTCCACATTTCGCGCCGGGTGCAGGGGCTTTCCGACGGCGGTGGCAGCCACCGTCACGGAACTGTGACGCGCTCAGGCCCGCAGGGAGAAGCCGCCGTCGACGATCAGCGTCTGGCCGCGGATCATCGCTGCGTCGGGGGAGCAGAGGAAGGCGACGGCGCCCGCGATGTCGTCCGGCTCGACCATTCTCCCGACCGGGTTCGCGGCGCCCGCTGCGAGCATCTCCTCGCGGTTCGGGAACGCGTCCAGCGCGTCCGTCTCGACGACGCCGCCCGAGACAGCGTTGACCCGGATGCCCGGCGCGAGCTCGACGGCGAGGTAGCGGACGAGCGCCTCGAGCGCGGCTTTCGACGTGCCGACGAGGGTGTAGTTGTCGAGCACCCGCTGCGCGCCGAGTGACGAGATCGCGACGATCGACGAGCCGTCCGGCATCGTCGGCGCCGCAACCTGTGCGAGCTGGAGCAGCGCCCGAGCGTTCGTGTTCAGCGTCCAGTCCCAGTGCTTCGCCTCGGCCTCGAGCGCCGGCTTGCTGACGCCGCTCGCCGCGTTGTGCACGAGCACGTCGAGCGGGCCGAGGGCCGTGACCTCGTCGAGCACGCGGTCGGATGTGACGTTGCCACGCACGAGCGTGGGCTCGGCCCCGAGCGTGCGCAGCTCGTCGGCGGTGGCCTCCGCCGCGCGGTCGCTGCGGAAATAGCCGATCGCGATCCGCTTCGCACCGTCTCGTGCGAGCCGCAACGCGATCGCGCGCCCGATGCCGCGTGACCCGCCCGAGACGAAGACGTTCACTCGGAGCGGCGCGGGAGCGGGTCGTCGGCTCGTGCCGACGAGGGGAGCTCGTCCCAGCCGATGCGGCCGGCGGACTCGCGCGGGCCTTCGTCCGCCTTCGACGACGCGTGGCCGAGACGGTCGAGCCGCGCCATCTGCGCCTCGCCGTAGGTGCGCACGTCGTTGCCCTCGGGGAGGCCGGCGACGAGTTGCTCGACGCGCGCCCTGATCTGGTACGCGAAGTGAGGTGTCGCAGGCCCGACGAGGGCGTCGACGTCGTCGCGAGTCGGGTCGGCCATGACGGCGCAGAGCGTAGCGCTAGCCTCGACCGAATGCGCCGTGTGCCGGTTCACGCAGTCGATCTGATGCTGATCGGCACCGTCCTTCTCTGGGCGCTCAACTCGACCGTCACGCGCTACGTCGTCACCCACGGGTTCCAGCCGCTCGCGTATGCGACGACTCGCTACGCCGCGGCGACGGCACTGTTCTGGACGTTCACGTACTGGCGCGAACGAAGCTTCCGGATCGCACGGCGCGACCTGCGGCTCATCTTCCTCGCCGGCGGGACGATCTATCTCAACCAGCTCTGCTTCGTCTACGCCGTCGACAAGACGACCGCGGCCACGGTCACCCTCTTTCTGGCGGCGACGCCGATCTTCATCGGCGCCTTCGCGACGGTGCTCGGGCTCGAGCGCATGCGCAGCTCGTTCTGGATCGCCACCGTCGTCTCGATCGTCGGTGTCGCCTTCGTCGCCTCCGGCTCCGGCGGCTTCTCCGGCAATGTCGTCGGCGACGGGCTCGCGGTCCTCACCGCGGTCACCTGGGCGGCGTACTCGATCGCGATCACCCCGCTGATGCGCCGCTACTCGCCCTTCCGGATCAGCTCGCTCGTGCTGCTGATCGGCTGGATCCCGCTGGCCGTCACCGGGCTGCCACAGACTCTGTCGCAGAGCTTTCACTTCGGCGCGCTGATGTGGGTCGCGTTCGCGTTCGCCGTCGTCGGCCCGCTCTTCCTGACGAACATCCTGTGGTTCACGGCGATCAGCCGGGTCGGGCCTTCGCGCGCCTCTCTCTTCTCGAACCTGCAGCCGATCTTCGGCGTGGCGTTCGCGCTCGTGCTCCTGGGCGAGACGCTCAGCGGCTGGGAGCTCGTCGGCGGCGCGTTGATCCTCGCCGCGGTGCTCGCCGAGCGTCTGCGGCGCGTGCCTCCCGCGCCGCCGGGTGATTAACCTCGTTAACCTTCTGGAGTGAGCCTGCGGGAACGCCTCAATCGACAGCCGCCCGGTTACAACTTCACGATCGGGCGCATCCTCGCGATCTACGCGGGGCTGATGGTGACGCTCTTCCTGGCCGCTCTCGACCAGACGATCGTCGCGACCGCGCTGCCGCGCATCGTCACCGACCTCGGCGGGATCACGCAGTACTCATGGGTCTTCACCGCCTACATGCTGACCTCGACCGTGACGGTGCCGCTGTACGGGAAGCTCGGCGACGTCTACGGCCGCAAGAACCTGTTCCTCTTCGCGATCGCCGTCTTCCTGATCGGGTCGGCGCTCTGCGGCCTGGCGACGTCCATGACGCAGCTCGTCGTCTTCCGGGCGGTGCAGGGCATCGGTGCGGGCGGGCTCTTCCCGCTCTCGCTCGCCGTGATCGGGAACATCGTCCCGCCGCGCGACCGCGGCCGCTGGCAGGGGCTGATCGGCGCCGTCTTCGCGGCGTCGTCGATCATCGGGCCCGCGATCGGCGGCTTCATCGTCGACAACGCGAGCTGGCGCTGGATCTTCCTCGTCAACCTGCCGGTCGGCGGGGTCGCGCTCGTCGTGATCTCGATCACGATGCCTCGGCGCGCGCCGCTCAAGGACCATTCGATCGACTGGCTCGGCGCCGGCCTGCTCGCTGCGGGCATCGGCGCGCTGCTGCTCGGGCTCGTCTGGGGCGGCAAGGAGTATCCCTGGGGCAGCCCGCACGTGATCGGCGCGCTCGTCCTCGCTGCCTTGCTGCTCGCGATTTTCGCCCTCGTCGAACGGCGCTCGCGCGAGCCGATTCTCCCGTTCGAGATCCTGCGCAACCCGATCGTCGCCGGGAGCATCGCCTGTATGGCGCTCGTGGGTATGGCGATGTTCGGGACGATCTCCTACGTGCCGTTGTTCGTGCAGGGCGTGATCGGCACCTCGGCGACCTCGTCCGGTGTCGTCCTGACGCCGCTGATGCTCGGCGCTGTCACGACCTCGATCCTCACCGGCCAGCTCGTCTCGCGCACGGGCCGTTATCGCTGGAACGCGATCCTCGGCCCGCTCGTGCTGACCGCGGGGATGTTGCTCCTCTGGCAGATGGACGTCACGACGACGAACGGCGAGGCAGCCCGCAACATGGTGATCGCCGGCATCGGCATCGGCTCGATGATGCAGGTGTTCGTCCTCTCGGTCCAGAACGCCGTGCCCCGCGCGCACATCGGATCAGCGACCGCCATGACCCAGTTCGGACGTCAGATCGGCGCGACCCTCGGCGTGACGATCATGGGCGCGATCGTCAACCACGGCTTGCCGCCGGGGGTCAGCGCGGGCGGCGAAGGCACCGGCATCCACAAGCTCCCGCTCGCAGCGCGCGAAGGCCTCGCGAACGCGATCCAGCCGGCGTTCCTCGCGGCGTCCGTCGTCTCGTTCGCCGTTTGGGTGATCGCCGTCATCTGGGTGAAGGAGCAACACCTGCGCCGGTCGCTCGACGAGATCGCGCCCGTGGAGGCATCGGCGGCTGCTCCGGCCGCGACCGCAGTAGAATCCGGCTGATGGCCGAAGACTTCATGCCCCTCGACGGGTGGGATCACGTCGAGCTCTGGGTGGGCAACGCAAAGCAGGCCGCGTTCTACTACGAGCACGCATTCGGCTTCAGTCGTACGGCCTACGCCGGCCCCGAGACCGGGGTGCGCGACCGCGCGAGCTACGTGCTCGAGCAGAGCGAGATCCGCCTGGTCGTCACGAGCGCGCTCCATCCCGGGCACGAGATCGGCGACCACGCCTACAAGCACGGCGACGGCGTCAAGGACATCTCGCTCCGCGTGCCCGACGCGCGGCGCGCCTACGAGGAGGCCGTCAAGCGCGGCGCCCGAGGCGTCACCGAGCCGCACACCGTCGAGGACGAGTTCGGCTCCGTCGAGCTCGCGACGATCGCGACCTACGGCGACGTCGTCCACACGTTTGTCAGCCGCGGTGGCTACGAAGGCGCCTACCTCCCCGGGTATGTGGCGCAGGAGTCCGCGACCGGCGCCGGCGACGGCGTCGGGCTGCTCGCGATCGACCACATCGTGGGCAACGTCGAGCTCGGCCACATGGAGGAGTGGGTCTCGTTCTACGAGCAGGTCTTCGGGATGACCGAGATGATCCACTTCAGCGACGACGACATCTCGACCGAGTACTCCGCGCTGATGTCGAAGGTGATGACCGACGGCCAGGGGAAGATCAAGTTCCCGATCAACGAGCCCGCCGAGGGCAAACGCAAGAGCCAGATCGACGAGTACCTCGAGTTCAACCACGGGCCCGGCGCGCAGCACATCGCCCTGCAGTCGTCGCACATCGTCGAGACCGTCGAGGCGCTGCAGCGGCGAGGCGTGATCTTTCTCACGACGCCCGACACGTACTACGAGGAGACGCCCGACCGCGTCGGGGAGATCGACGAGGACTGGGCCGACCTGCGCCGCCTGCGCATCCTCGCCGACCGCGACGACGACGGGTACCTCCTGCAGATCTTCACGAAGACCGCCCAGGACCGGCCGACGCTCTTCTTCGAGGTGATCGAGCGCCACGGCGCACGTGGCTTCGGCGACGGCAACTTCAAGGCCCTCTTCGAGGCGATCGAGCGCGAGCAGGCGCTCCGCGGCAACCTCTAACGGAACGGGGGAGCACCTTCGGTTCTCCCCGCTGTCCGCGAGATCGTCGCCCGCGGAGCTGACACGGTGGACAACTCGACTCACGTTCGGAGCTACACAGAGTCGTCCTCACCTCGAAGAGCTATAGATCCGCGAATGACGCCGCAGCGCCGCTCTGCGCTCGTCTCGGTCGCGGCCGCCGCCGCGCTCGTCCTGCTGAAGCTCGCGGCCGGGCTCGGCACGCACAGCCTCGGCCTCATCTCCGAGGCCGCGCACTCCGGCACCGACCTCGTTGCAGCGCTGCTCACGTACTTCGCGGTGCGCGTCGCTGCGCGGCCCGCCGACGTCACGCATCAGTTCGGCCACGGCAAGGCCGAGCATCTCTCCGCGCTCGCCGAGGCGGCGGCGCTCGCGCTCGTCAGCATCTTCATCTCCGCCCGCGCGATCGAGCGCCTGACGGACGCGACGCCCACCGAGGTGCAGACGGCCTGGTACGCGTTCGTGGTGCTCGGGATCGTGATCGCGATCGATGCGAGCCGGATGACGATCTCGTGGCGGACGGCGCGCCGCTACGAGAGCGCCGCGCTCGCCTCGAACGCGCTCCACTTCGGCAGCGACCTCGCAGGCTCGCTGGCCGTGCTCGATCGGTCTCGGCTTCGCCGCCGCCGGCCATCCCGACGGCGACCCGATCGCGGCGCTCTTCGTCGGCGTCCTCGTGTTGATCGCCGCCGCGCGGCTGATCAAGCTGAACGTCGACGTGCTGATGGACCGCGCTCCGGCCGAGGCCGAGGCGGCAGCGAGATCCGCGATCGCCGCGATGAGACCGTCGGTCGACCTGCGTCGGCTGCGCATGCGGCAGGCGGGTGGACGCCAGTTCGCCGACGTCGTGATCGCGGTGTCGCCGGGAGCCGCCGTCGGGCAGGGGCATGCTGCCGCGGACGCGGTCGAGGCCGCCGTGGCGCGCGCGCTGCCGAACGCGGACGTCGTCGTGCACGTCGAGCCGCTCGCCGAAGGTGCTGACCTGCGCGAGCGGGTCCACGCCGCCGCGGTCGGTGTCCGCCGCGTGCGCGAGGTGCACAACCTCTCGCTCGTGCAGGTGAACGGGCACACCGAGCTGTCGCTGCACGTGAAGCTTCCCGGTGACCTCGCGCTCGAGGAGGCGCATGCGATCGCGGAGGAGCTCGAGACGGCGATCTGTGCGGCCGTGCCCGAGATCGCGGGCGTGCAGACACATCTCGAGCCGCTCAGCGAGGAGCGCGAGGCCCGCGAGGTCGAGGCCGACGGGGCCGCGGTCGTCGCGCGCGTCGTCCAGGAGGAGACGGGCAAGCCGCCGCGCGAGCTCCGCTTCCTGCGCACCGACGACGGGCTGGTCGCGTTCCTCACGCTCGCGCTCGAGGGCACGAGCCGGCTCGACGAGGCGCACTCGCGGGCGAGCGCGATCGAGGAGCGGATCCGGCGCGAGCGCCCGGACATCGCCGACGTGATCGTCCACACGGAGCCCTGAAACCGCCTGGAATGGCGTTTTCGGGTTGTAAAGATGCGGCCGGCAGACCGCTGGAAACGGCCGGTGCGGGGATCTTCCTCTGTACGAGACTGAAACGAATAGAGGAGCATCCATGACACGCACCACCCGGCGCGTTCTTCCGCTGCTCACCCTGGTCCTCGGTGCACTGGCGTTCGCCGCGAGCTCCGCGGCGGACGACGGGAAGCACGCGCATCAGGGCAAGCAGCACGGCAACACGTTCCATTACCGCACGACGCTGACGTCGGAGGACACCGGCACCTGCGGCCAGCAGGTCTGGGCGACCGACACGCTCAAGCGGACGTACGCCGTGCACCGCAGCAGCAACGGCAGCTACACGATGGCCGCCTACGACCGCGGCACGTTCGTCACGTCGGCCGCTGCGAGTCCCGGCGCCTGCGAGCAGGATTCGCACCACGGGACCGTTGTCACGGCCGGGATCAAGGGCAACGTGATCGGCTACATCTCGGGCAAGGTGATCGGCGGGACGTTCAACAAGAACGCCACCTGCGCGGCGCCGTGTACCCGTGCGGCGTTCCTGACGGCGTTCTTCGGCCCGACCGCGAAGTACTCGTGCGACATCCCGCAGTCGTGCAAGTACGCGTACCTGTACCAGTCGAGGAACAAGGCGCTGAAGTACCACCACTGGCTCGACGCCGGCCGCGCCGGCTCGACCGGTCCGTTGAAGACGGTCGACCGCGGCGACATCGCAACCGCGTAGCGCCGAACAGGAACCGTTTCGTCGAAGGGCCCGCCACGAGCGGGCCCTTCGACGTTAGGTTGCGGCGGTGAAGCTGTGCATGTTCACGCCGAGGGAGCTGGCGCTCGAGCGCGGCTGGCCGGGCCGCATCGAGGGCGATCGCGTGATCCAGCTCGCGGCGCAGACGCTTCAGTCGTTCTTCACGGGCGGTGGCGAGGCGCGCGAGCACGCCGAGTACGCGCTCGCCGACGTCGACCTGCGCCCGCCGGTCCTCTATCCGCCGGCGGTGCGCGACTTCATGGCGTTCGAGGAGCACGTCGCGAACGCGCGCCGCCTGCGCGGCGGCGAGGTGCCGAAGGAGTGGTACGAGGTCCCGGTCTTCTACTTCTCGAACCCATCCGCGATCTACGCCCACGACGAAGCGGTTCCGTATCCCGACGGGACGCAGGAGCTCGACTACGAGCTCGAGTGCGCGGCCGTGATCGGCGCCGACGGCGGGATCGGGGGCTTCACGGTCATGAACGACTGGTCGGCGCGCGACGTGCAGCGCCAGGAGATGCGCGTCGGGCTCGGCCCCGCGAAGGGCAAGGACTTCGCGACCTCGCTCGGCCCGATCCTCGTCACGACCGACGAGTTCGACGGGTCGGCCGGGACGATGATCGCGCGTGTGAACGGCGAGGAGCGCTCGCGGGGCGAGCTCGGGTCGATGCATCACACGTGGGCGGCGCTGCTCGAGCGCTCTGCTCGCAACACGACCCTGCGGCCTGGGGACGTGATCGGATCGGGCACGGTCGGGAACGGCTGCATCCTCGAGCACGGCGACGGCCGCTGGCTCCAGCGTGGTGACGTCGTCGAGCTCGAGATCGAGGGAATCGGCGTGCTCCGGAACACGATCGCGTGATCGGCCCGGACGACGTGCGCGCGGCCGCGCGGGTGCTCGAAGGAGTCGCGCACCGCACGCCGCCGGTGACGTCGCGCACGCTCGGCGAGCACGTCGTCCTCAAGCCGGAGTGCTTGCAGCGCGGCGGCGCGTTCAAGTTCCGAGGCGCGTACAACAAGATCGCCTCGCTGCCTGCCGGGACTCCGCGTGCTTGCCTTCTCGTCGGGCAACCACGCGCAGGCGGTCGCGCTCGCCGCCCGGCTGCTCGGGACGACGCGCGACGATCCTCATGCCCGAGGACGCACCGGCGTCCAAGGTCGACGCGACCCGCGGCTACGGCGCCGAGATCGTCACCTACGACCGCTACGGCGAAGATCGCGAGGCGCTCGGCAGCGCGCTGGCCGCCGAGCGCGGGCTCGAGCTCGTGCGGCCCTACGACGACCCGCTGGTCATGGCCGGCCAGGGAACGGCGGCCCTCGAGCTGCTCGAGGACGCAGGGCCGTTCGACACGCTCGTCACGCCCGTCGGCGGCGGCGGGCTGATCGCCGGCACGGCGACGATCGGCCGCGCGCTCGGCGTTCGGCGCATCGTCGGCGTCGAGCCGGCGGCGGGAGACGACTGGCAGCAGTCGCTCGCGCGTGGCGAGCGTGTCCGGATCGACGTGCCGCGCACGATCGCCGACGGCCTCCAGACGAACGAGCCGGGCCGCCTGACCTGGGAGGTCGGGCGGAGGCTCGTCGACGAGATCGTCACCGTCACGGACGACCAGATCGTCGACGCGATGCGCTTCGCGTTCGAGCGCCTGAAGCTGGTGGTCGAGCCGAGCGGCGCGGTCGGAATCGCCGCGGTCCGAGAGGGCCTCATCGGCGGCGGTCGCATCGGCGTGATCGTCAGCGGCGGCAACGTCGGCGCCGACCGCTTCGCCGAGCTACTCGCCTGACTCCGGAGCCCGGGTCACATCGTGAGCCAGGCTCCTCCGCGCCTCGGCAACCCGGGCGCGCTCGTAGCCGAGGCGGAACAGCTCGATCACGTCGTCGTCGAGGTCGTGCGAGACCCAACCCGTGACGCCGAACCGGTGCGGCTCGGCGCGGCCGGTCTCGATCAGCATCTCGCGGATCCGTGAGGTGAACGGCAGGTCGGCCCACGTCGTCGTGCAGGTGCCCGAGCTCACGCTTCCCGAGCCGGAACTCGACCCCGCCGAAGCGGTGCGGGTGCACGCCGACACCGTCCCACGAGCCCACCTCCCGCTCGATACGCGCACGGATATCCTCCACGCATGCCGTTCTACCAGCGCCTCGGTGACCTGCCGCGGAAGCGCCACATCGTGCACCGCGACAACGGGACGCTCCTGACGGAAGAGGTGATGGGCTTCGAGGGCTTCTCGGGCCTCGAGTCGATCCTCTACCACCTTCAGTCGCCCTGTCGCGTGATCGAGTGCGGCCCGTTCGAGCGGATCGTGCGCGAGGAATGGGTGCCGGACGCGCACGCGCACCGGCACCTGCAAGACGTGGGACGTCGACCCCGGCGGCGACGCCGTCACGGGACGACAGCTGCTGATGTGGAACAACGACGTCGAGATCTCGCTCGCGCGCCCCACCGACGAGATGGACTACTTCTTCCGGAACGGCGAGGGTGACGAGGTCGTGTTCGTGCACGAGGGGAGCGGCACGCTCGAGACGATCTTCGGCGACCTGCCGTATGCGCCCGGCGACTACATCGTCGTCCCGCGCGGCACGACGTACCGCTTCCGCCCGGAGGGCGAGCAGCGCTACCTCGTCTTCGAGACGCCGGGCCTGATCACGATCCCCAAGCGCTACCGCAACGAGCACGGGCAGCTGATGGAGCACGCGCCGTTCTACCACCGCGACATCCACGCGCCGACGCGAGCTGCATACCCACCGCGATCGCGGCGAGTTCACGGTCAAGGTGCGCGTCCGCGGCGGCTACCAGACCTACGTGATCGACTACCACCCGTTCGACGTCGTCGGCTGGGACGGCTACGTCTATCCGTGGACGTTCTCGATCCACGACTTCGAGCCGATCACCGGGCGCATCCACATGCCGCCGCCGTCGCACCAGACGTTCGCGGGACCGAACTTCGTCATCTGCTCGTTCTGCCCCCGCAAGCTCGATTTCGACCCGAACGCGATCCCGATCCCGTACCACCACTCGAATCTCCAGAGCGAGGAGATGATCTATTACGTCGACGGCAACTTCTCGTCGCGCAAAGGGATCGAGGTCGGCTCGGTGACGCTGCACCCGACCGGTCTGCCGCACGGCCCACAGCCCGGCCTGGCCGAGAAGTCGCTCGGGATGACCGAGACGCACGAGTACGCCGTCATGTGCGACACGTTCAACCCGCTGAAGCTGACGACGCTCGCAGCCGACCTCGATGACGGCAAGTACATGTTCTCGTGGGCCGAGGACCCGTCGTCGAACGGCCGCACGCCCGACGACGACCCCGCCGGCGTCACCTCTCACCTGTAGCTCGTGCAGCTCGTCCTCGACTGGGACGGCACCTGCACGGTGCAGGACTCGCTCGTGGCGGCGATCAACGAGCTCGGCGACCCGTCGATCTACCAGCGCGAGTACGGCTCGTACGGCGAGGCGCTCGCCGCGGAGGTCGGCACCTTGCGTTGCACCGCCGAGGAGGCGGCGGCCTGGGCGGTCGAGAACGTCGAGCTGCGCGCCGGCTTCCACGAGCTCGTCGAGCGGCACGCGCCGCTGATCGTCTCGAGTGGGTTGCCGCAGCTGATCATGCCCGTGCTCGCACGCGAAGGGGTCGAGCTCGAGGTGCGGTCGAACTTCGCCGACCCGGCGCCGGACGGCTGGCGCGTCCGCTTCCGGCACGAGGGGCCGTGCCCGGTCTGCGGCGACCGCTGCAAGCGCCGCTCGCTTCCCGACGAGCGCCCGATCGTCTTCGTGGGCGACGGCTGGTCGGATCGTTGCGCCTCGCTCGCCGCGGACCGCGTCTTCGCGCGCGCCGGGCTCGCCGACTATCTCGACGAGCAAGGTGTCTCCTACGAGCGGTACGAGACGTTCCACGATGTCGCTGCTGCCGTTTCCTGAGCCGTACGACTTCGAGCTCTCGACCGGACGGTTCCGCGCATTCGGCACGGACCTGGCGAACCTCATCGAGGAGAACGTGCTCGTGCGTGTCGTCGCAGGACGGGAGGTGCGCATCCAGGCGCGCCCCGGCGGGGTCGACGTCGAGCCGCTCGATGACGAGACCCGCCCCGTCGTCGCGCACCTGCTCGGTGCGCCGTTCGATCTCGACGCGTTCTACGGCTGGGCGGCGGGTGATCCGAGACTCGCACCGGTCGTCGCAGCGACTGCGCGGCTTCCGCCCGCCGCTGCAGCCCGATCCGTTCGAGGCGCTGATCACCTCGATCACGGCGCAGCAGGTCTCGCTCTTCAGCGCCGTCGCGATCAGGAACCGTCTGATCGAGCGCTTCGGCGTGCGGGCCGGGCGAGCGTGGGCGTTCCCGACCCGCGAGCGCATCGCCGCTGCGCACGAGGACGAGCTCTTCGCGGTCGGCTTCACCCACCGCAAGGCCGAGTACGCCGTGGGCCTCGCACGGAGCGACCTCGACCTCGACGAGCTCGCCGGGCTCGACGACGACGAGGTGCGGGCACGCATCACCGCGCTGCGCGGGCTCGGGCCGTGGACGGCCGAGTGGTTCCTCGCGCGGCACCTCGCCCGCCCGCGCGCGTGGCCGGCCGGCGACCTCGTGCTGCGCAAGGCGGCCCGTGACCTCTACGGTGTCGAGGTGACCGAGCTCGGCGCCCGCCTCGACCCGTTCCAGAATCTCTCTGCCCACTACCTCCTGCTGGGAGTGCTGACGACGCCATGACGATCCGCCGAGCAACTGAAGCCGACGAGGTGACCCTGCGCGCGTTCTTCGAGGAGTTCGAGCGCGAGGTGCCGTTTCCGGTCGGCGAGCCGGAGACGTGGGAGGAGGAGTGGAAGGACATCCGCGACGATCTCACGGGCGGAGGCGTCTTCATCGCGGAGGACGAGCAAGGGCCTGTCGGTGTCGCTCGCGTCGAAGCGCCGTCGCACGGCCTCGCCCGCGTCCACCTGGTGCACGTGGCGCCTCGGGCCAGGCGGCAGGGCATCGCCAAGGCGCTCCTGCGGGAATGCGCTGCCGACGCGCGGGCGCGCGGCGCGGAGCACCTGAGCCTCGAGGTCCTGCTCGCCAATGAGAGCGGCGTCGCCGTCTGGCGACGGCTCGGCTTCGAGGACGCCTGGCTCGGCATGACGACCTCGCTCGATGCGGTCGACCGGCGGCTCGACCAGCCGGAGCACCGACGACGCGCGTGCCACGACGCACGTCCAGGCCGACGACATGGTGTCCGTCGAGCGGGCGATTGCACAGTTCATCCCCCGGCTCGAAGCCGTCGACGTCCGTGCGAACGGCAGCTGGATCCGCGTTGCCGACCCGTGCTCGACCGCGACCGGCAGGCGCACGGCAGGTTCGCGCGCGAGCTGTCGGAGCGCCTCGGCGCCGTCACCGTCGCGCTCGCGCTCGAAGGAGAGGTCGTCCGGTTCAGGCTCTACGAGCGCGGGCGGATGGTCGACGAGTACCTCTCCGTCCCCACCTACTACGGCGAGCTCGCGAAGGGCGACGAGCTCGCGCTCGCGGCGAACCCGACGCTGGTCGCGCGCCTGACCGGCGCCGACCGCGAGGAGGTGCGTCGCGTCGCTCGTAACGACGTGACGCCTGCGGCGCTGTCGCCGGCTCCCGAGCTGTACGACAGCATCGCGCGGATGATGGGTCTCGAGCCGTGAGGCTGATCGACGCGGCGCGCTGTCCTTACTGCGCGCGGGTGCGGATCGCGTTGGCGGAGAAGGGGCTCGAGTACGAGACCGTCGAGATCGACCTGTCCGACCGGCCCGCGTGGGTCTACGAGCTGAATGCGGTCGGTCGCGTCCCGATCCTCGATGACGCCTTCGTCCTGCCGGAATCGGAGGTGATCATGGAGTACCTCGACGAGCGCTATCCGGAACAGGCGCTCCTGCCGGCCGACGCCGAGCCGCGAGCCCGCGCGCGACTGCTCGTTCACCGCTTCGACGATCTGCTCGGCCGACGACTACTACGCGTACCGCCGCGGCGACGAGAACGCTCTCGACGAGCGGCTGGCCGCGCTCGAGGTCGGGCAGAGCCTGTTCGCAGACATCGCGTACGTGCCGTGGGTGATCAGGTTGCGAGACATGCTGGGCGTCGAGCTGCCCGAGCACCTCGGCGGCTGGCTCGCCCAGCTCGAGCAGCGCCCGTCGGTGGCGGCGGAGGTCGCGACCGTGCGCGCCCTGTGAGCGAGATCACGATCGACGAGCTGAGCGGCCGCCTCGGCGAGGTTGCGCTGCTCGACGTACGGACGGCGGCCGAGTACGACGGGTCGAACGGAAAGCCGTGCGACCCGCGGCAGGGGCACATCCCCGGCGCGCGCAACGTCGACGTCTACCGGCTGATGAACCTCGATCCTGCGGAGATCGAGGTCGCGCTCGGGATCGAGCCGGGCGGCGAGGTGGTCGCGTACTGCCACAGCGGCTCACGCTCGGCGATCGCGACCCAGATGCTGCGCGCGCTCGGCTACGACGCGCGCAACTACGTCGGCTCGTGGCACGAGTGGTCACGGCACGACGACCTGCCGATCGAGCACTGACCCGCCGGATCAGCTGCAGGCGCTGCGGAGGAACGCGCGGCACAACGCGCGGCCGTGCTCGTGCCACGCCGGCAGCTTCTCGGTCAGCTCGCGCTCGATCTCGTCGAGCGGGCGCGGCAGCTCTCGCGACTCGGCGCCGAACCACGCCATCGCCTGTGCATGCCGAACCTCAGGGTGGAACTGGACACCGCGTGCGTGCGCACCGACCCGGAAGGCCTGCAGCACGGGGCCGCGCGCCAGCTCGACCGCTCCGGCAGGCAGCGAGAACCGGTACGCGTTCGCGTTCATCGCGTCGAAGCGGTCCGGCAGGACGCCGAGGACGGGATCCTCGACCCCCGCCGGCGTCAGCTCGCTCTCGTAGAAGCCCGCGAGCGGCTCGGGCGGAACGCGGTCGACGACACCGCCCGAGCGCATGCGCCAGCGTCTGCGCGCCGAGGCAGACGCCGAGCAGCGGCGTCCCGTCGTCGACCCAGCGGCGCAGCGCCGCGTACTCCTCGTGCAGCCAGGGGTACTCGATCTCCTCGCCGACGTTCTGCTTTCCGCCGAACACGAGCACCGCGTCGTAGCCCTCGGACGGCGGCGCTCCCTGCGTGCGGATGTCCCACGCCAGCAGGCTCGTGCCCTTCGGCGACGAGCACGTCGCCGAAGAGCTCCGGCTGGACGAGCGGGCCGTGAGTGACGGTGAGCACGATCACGCCGTCGGCACCTTCTCGTCGTCGAGCAACGTGCGCAGCAGCTGCGCGCCGGCCGTCGCCTGCGGGACGCCGTGCGTCTGGTTGTTGTTGTTGAAGAAGGCGTACGCCTCTTCGGCCTGGTTCGACAGCTCGCGCAGCGGCGGCACCCATTCACGCAGCTCCTCCTCGGCGTAGAGGTAGTCGAAGCGGTGCGCGGCCGAGCCGCCGCGCGTGTTCCAGGTCGCAGCGTTGCGGCCGTGGAAGCGGACGTAGGCGACCGGTGTCGTCGCTGCGACGAGCGTCGCCGGCACGTTGCCTGCATCGACCTTCGGTGCGTCGACGACGACCCACGTCATGCGGCGCTCCTCGAGCCAGCGCAGCAGCTCGTCGCGGATGTCGTCGGCGAACCACGACCGGTGCCGTGGCTCGAAGAGGAAGCCGTCGCCGCCGACCTGGTCGCGCGCCCACTCGAGGTAGTCGAGCGACGAGGGCTTCCACACGACGTACGGCGGCATCTGGAAGAGGATTCCGCCGAGCTTGCCGGACTCACGCAGCGGCGTCAGCGCCGAGAGGAATTCGCGGAACACGGCGGAGCGCGCTTCGCGGGAGGGACGGTCGACGCGTCCTCGCGCGTCGACCGGCAGCCCTTCGCGCAGGTCGGGCGGCACCTGCTCGAGCTTCACCGGATGACGCGTCATCAGGCCGAATGCCTTGACGTGCATGACGAAGCCGTCCGGTGTGCGATCGGCCCACCCCTGCACCATCTGGCGCGTCGGAACGCGGTAGTACGTCGAGTCGACCTCGACGGTCGAGAAACGCTCGGCGTAGTAGGGGAGACGCTCCTTCGGCGGCGTGCCCGGTGGGTACCAGTGCTTCGAGAGGGCGTCGTCGGCCCACGAGCATGTTCCGATTCTGATCGGCGCAGACACCAAGCCAGAATAGAGAGAGAGGCCCCGTCTGGGGCCCCTCTCGTCGAGCTCGCTGCGCGGTCGGACTAGCGCAGGTACTTCTTCACGACGACCGATGCCTTGACGGTCGAGGCGCCGACGGTTGCGTCCACACAGGGAAGCCCGCCGAAGGCGGCCGTCTTGACGCAGGCCGCGGTGCCGAGCGCGCGGTAGTAGAGGTCGTTCGCCGACGCCGTCTGGCCGGTCGGAACCGACGTGACCTTGTTCACGACACCGGTCGCGGTCAGCGTCGCCGACGTGACGGTCAGGATGAACGAGCCCTTCGCGCCGCCGACCTTCTTGCCGGCTGCGGTGGTCGTGATCGTCGCGGACGCCGGGGCGCCGTTCTCCGTCACGGCCGACGAGAAGGTGATGCGCGTGCGGATCACCTTGACGCGCACCTTCTTGCCGTTGCGCTTGATCGTCTTGAACGACGTCAGCTTCTGCTTGGCGACGTTCAGCTTGATCTGCGTCGGCACGTGGCGGATCGACTGCGTCTCGACCGTGCCCGCGGCGTTGGGCGTGCCCTTGCCGGGGTTGTACGGCGTGAACAGCGACGTCCACCGGTAGTCACCGGTCGCCACGGGCTGCGTGATCGCCGAGGCTCCGAACGAAGCAGACAGCAGCTTGGCGCCGAAGGTCGCGCGGCCCGGCGTGCCGGCAGGCACATCCGGCGGCGGCAAGCAGACGACGAGCTTGGCCTGGTACCCCGACGCGGTCTCGTTCGCGTTCGCGGTGGCGACGTACATCGGGATGTCCAGCGTCTGGCCGGCGGCCGTCAGGTGGAGGTTCCAGTACTGCGACGCGGCAACGCCGCACTGGGTGGCACCGGCGGCGTTGGGTGCGACGGCCTGGAGCTCACCGGTCAGCGGGAGGATCGCGCCGCCGAGGTCGGCTGCGGCGGCTGTCGCCGTCACGTCGCCGAGCTTCGTGCCCGCGGCGGGCGAACCGATCTGATACCCGGCCGGGATCAGGATCTGCACGCGCGCGGTCGGGTCGTCGCTGTTGTCGACCGTGACGCCGATTCGCACCGCGCCGCCCGCACCTGCGGACTGCGGCGTCAGGCTCGCGACGACGAGCTTCGGCGACGTGTACGCAGCAAACGCAGAGCCTGCGAACGCCAGCGTCGAGAGCGCGGCGCAGGCGAAGAGCGTCGCGCGAATTGACTTCCTCATTCAGTGCCCCTTCCGTCTTCGATCAGGAGAAAAAGGACGTACGTGTTGTCGATCCAGGGGGGTTTGCCAGGCAGGTTTCACCGTTCGAGGTGGCTGCCAAACGCCGCGAATGTAGCGATTCCGTGAGGTCAGCCCGCAGAGACGAGCGGCCCAACCGGCACCCAGTGCACCTTGTCGTAGCGAACGAGCTGGGCCTTCGAGATCGGGTAGTAGTCGTTGGGCGTCGTCACGATCCGGATCCCCGGCCGGAGGAACGGATTCGCCTCGTCGAGGTGCGTGGCGGCGCGGAGGACGGACGCGCGGGTCGGGCTCTTGCCGGCGTGCTGGAGCGCGTCGACCATGGAGTACGCCACGCCCATCCCGTAGAAGTTGTAGACGTCCTGCGGCTTCGCGCCCGACGCGTACTTGGCGAGGATCGAACGGTAGAGCTTGACCGTCGCGTCCTTCGCCCACGCCTTGTCCGTCGGGTCCTTGACGAACGCGATCGACAGCGATCCGTTCGCGAGAGCGCCGACGCTCGCGCGGACGATGTCCATGACGTTCGGCGAGATGCAGACCGAGCTGACGTAGATGCGCGGATGCCAGCCGAACTTATGGGCGGCGAGATAGGCGAGGATCGCGTACTGCGGTGTGACGTTCAGCACCAGCACGTTGGCGCCCGAGGCGTGCAGCGAGGACATTTGCGACTCGATCGAGGAGTCGGTCGGCTCGTAGGCCTGCGAGGCCACGATCGACGATGCCTTCGCGCCGAGACCCTTCTTGAGCCCGTTCGTCATGTCCTTGCCGAAGTCCGAGTCCTCGTAGAGGACGGCGACCTTCGCGCTCTTCACCGACGGCGATCGACCGGCCGTAGATCGCGCCTTCGGCCCGGAAGCTCGGCAGGTACCCCATCGTCCACGGATGCCCCTTCGCGTCGTCGCCGATCTTGGCCGCGCCGGTGCCCCCGAACAGCTGCGGCACCTTGGCGGCGTTCAGGTAGTCGCGGATCGCAAGGTTGTTGTCGGTACCGACGGTGTTGAAGACGGCGAAGACGTGCTCCTGCTCGACGAGCTGCCGCGTCAGCTGCACCGTCCGCGCCGGGTCGTACGCGTCGTCGAGGTAGACGTACTTGATCTTGCGGCCGTTGACGCCGCCGTGTGCGTTCACGTACTTGAAGTACGCATCTGCGCCTCGCCCGACCGAGCCGAACAGGGCGGCTGGGCCGGTGATCGGGACGGTGCCGCCGATTGTGATCGTCGACGACGTCACGCCGGGCTGCGCCACGGCGCCCGCGAGCGCGACCGGTACGACCGCGACGAACGCGGCCAGCACGAGCAGGGCGCGGGTCAACCGCTGACCGGCTTCGTCAGGACCTGCAGGGACAGGAATGCGGCGCCGAGCGAGATCGTTCCTTGCTCGCCGAATCCGAGGTATGCGACGTCAGCGCTGCCCGACGAGTCGCCGAACACCACAGTCAGGCGCGTGCCCTTCGGGAGGTACTGCACGTAATTCGCGAGGCGGATCGTCTGCAGCCCGCGCCTCGGCCTGATCGCTCCGTGGGTGATCACCCGGTCGCCGGCGAACACGGTCGCGACGAGCCTCGGGTAGTTCGTGACCTTCTGAACCTGCACTTTCAGCAGCGAGACGCCGAACGTCTCGAGCGCTTGCCCGAACCTCGGGCCGGTGCGGCGCGGGCCGGTGCCGCGGAAGCCCGCACCGACGACCTTCGTCTTCGGCAGCGCGGCGTACGAGGTGTGCTTGGCGCCCGTCGCGGCCGCGATCGTGACGGGCTTCGCCTTCTCGATGCCGTTCGGCACCCCGCGCAGGTAGTGGTCGTACCACGCGAGGCCCTGCGCCATCACGTACGCGAAGTCAGGGCCTGGAAAGGTCGACGGCGCATGACCGAACTGCCCGATGTAGAGATGCTTCGGCGCGTTGAGTCGGGTGTAGCCGTTGAGCGCCTGCGTGACGTCGAATGCGTAGTCGACGCGTCCCTGGAACATGTACGTCGGCGTCTTGATGTTGTAGATGCCGGTGAGCGCGGAGCGAGGGGCGACGAGCGTCTTGATGCCCGCGGGATCGGTCGAGTGGATCGCTGCGTCCTCGTTCGACGCGATCAACGGCGAGCGCGCCTCGACGGCCTTCGCGAACCCGAGCACGATCCCCGACTTCGCGATGTCCTGCGGCCACAGTGCGCTGTAGAGGTCCGTCCAGGTCTCGACCACCTCTGCTGCCTTGTAGCCGATGCCCTTCGCCAGGCCGTTCCAGGTCTGGCCGCCGCCGTAGGAGATGCCCCAGGCGCCGATGTTCGTGTTGCTCACCGTGGGCAGGCCGCGGAAGAAGTCGCCCATCGCGATCTCGTCGGAGACCTCGTTCGGGCCTGCCAGCTCGACGCTGCCCGTCGACGTGCCGTGCCCGCGAGCGGTGTAAGCGAGCGCTGCGTAGCCGTGCGAGACGAACACTTGAGCGATCGCCGCCATGCTGTCCTTCGTGCCGCCGAGACCGTGCAGGACGACGACGCCGGGCCAGCCGCCGGCGGGCGCCGTGCCGTCCGGCTCGTAGAGGTCGTAGGCGATCGAGGTGCCGTCCTTCATCGACCGCGTGCCGGTCTGCTTCGCGAAGGCCTGTGCAGGGGCGACCCAGAGCAGGGCGGCGACGGCGATGAGCAGAAGGCGCCTCACGACCGCGCCAGGGTAGCCAGGTTCCTACAATCGCGCTATGGCGGACGCCAGGCCCATCGGTGTCTTCGATTCGGGAGTCGGAGGCCTGACCGTTCTGCACGAGTGCCTCGTGACGATGCCGCACGAGGACTTCGTCTACCTCGGAGACCACGCACGGCTGCCGTACGGGCCACGGACACGCGAGGAGGTTCGCCGCTTCGCGCACGAGATCGGCTCGTACCTCGAGCGCCAGGGCGTGAAGATGGTCGTCGTGGCCTGCAACACCGCGACGTCGGTTGCTCTGCCCGACCTGCAGGAGCAGCTCGCCGTGCCGGTCGTCTCGGTGATCGTTCCGGAGGCGCACGCGGCCGTGCAGGCGACGCGCAACCGTCAGATCGGGCTGCTCGCCACCGAGCTGACGGTCGCCTCCGGTCGCTACCAGTCCCTCGTCCACACGCTCGACGCCGGCACGCACGTCACTGCCGTCGCGTGCCCGAAGCTCGTGCCGCTGATCGAGGCCGGAGACACCTACAGCGACGAGATCGTCGGGGCCGTGCGCGAGTACGCCGCGCCGCTCAAGGAGGCGGACTGCGACACGGTCATCCTCGGCTGTACGCACTACCCGCTGCTGAGACCCGTCTTCCAGCGGACGTTCGGCCGCGACGTGACGCTCGTCTTCTCCGCCGACGAGACCGCACGCGAGGTGGCCGAGACGCTGGCACGTAAGGGCTTCGAGAACGACGCCGCCCGCGAGGGCGCGTACCGATTCCTGACCACGGGTGATCCCGCGCTCTTCCGTTCGCTCGGCGAACGGTTCTTGCAGTTGCCGCTCGGCGACGTCGAGCAGGTCCACGTCGCCGAACTGGAGGTCGTCTCGTGAGTCGCAACGACGGGCGCAGGCCCGACCAGCTTCGCCTGATCGAGGCCGACCCGGCCTTCCTCGAGCAACCGCACGGCGTCGTGCTCTGGTCGCAGGGCAAGACGCGTGTCCTCTGCACCGCCTCGGTGCAGGACGGCGTGCCGCGCTGGCTCTACCGGTCCGGCCGCGGCTGGATGACGGCCGAGTACTCGCTGCTGCCGGCGTCGACCGGCGAGCGCACCGATCGCGAGGCCGCCCGCGGCAAGCAGGGCGGGCGCACGGTCGAGATCCAGCGGCTGATCGGCCGGGCGCTGCGCGGGGTCGTCGACTTCCAGGCGCTCGGCGAGCGCACGGTCTACCTCGACTGCGACGTGTTGCAGGCGGACGGCGGCACCCGCTGCGCCGCGATCACCGGCGCGTACGTCGCCGCGAGCCGCGCGCTCGACCGCTTCGGGCTCTCGAAGGCCCTGAGCGGCGGCGTGGCCGCTGTGTCGGTCGGCGTGGTCGACGGAGTGTCGTTGCTCGACCTCGACTACTCGGAGGATTCGAACGCCGACGTCGACGTCAACGTCGTGATGACCCACGACGGCCGCTTCGTCGAGGTGCAGTCGACGGCGGAGCAGGTGCCGTTCGACCGCGCGCGGCTCGACGAGCTGCTCGACCTGGCGGCGGCCGGCGTCGAGGATCTGCAGCGTTTCCAGGAGGAGGCCATTGCAGCTCCTCGTGAGTGAGATCCCGGCGCTCAGCGGCTGGGACGCCTTGCTGCGCCTCGCGCTTGCGGCCGGGCTCGGCGGCGCCGTCGGCTTCGAGCGGGAGCTGCGCGACCGTGAGGCCGGCATCCGGACGCACCTGCTCGTCTCGCTCGGCTCGGCGCTCTTCACGATCATCTCCGCCTACGGGTTCAACGAGTTCCTGGTCAGCGGTGGGGCGACCGTCCGTGCCGACCCGACGCGGATCGCCGCGCAGATCGTGACCGGCATCGGCTTCCTCGGCGCGGGGGCGATCATCCGGGACGGGCTGTCGGTGCGCGGGCTGACGACCGCAGCCACGCTCTGGGTCGTCGCGGCCGTCGGCATGGCGTGCGGCGCCGGCTACTACTGGCCGGCCGTGGCGGGGACGGCGCTGACGCTCGCTCGCCCTGGGGCCGATGCGCGTGGTCGCACACCAGACGGTCGATCGGATCAAGCCGGAGGAGCAGCGGCTGATCGTCGAGCTTCGCGAGGGCGAGCCGCTCGGCCCCTTCCTCGCGACGCTGCACGACGTCCGCCACTTCGAGCTGACCGAGGAAGCCGACCGGCGCGTCGTCCAGCTCGAGCTCGACGAGGTGAACGAGGAGGTCGTCGCGGGCTCGCCGACCTGCCGGGCGTGATCGGGGTGAGGTGGCACCGCTGAGGGTGACGTTGTGCTCGTCGAATCCCGGCAAGCTCACCGAGGTGCGGGATGCGTTCCCGGACTGGCAGATCGAGCTGCTCGAGGCGACCACGTATCCCGAGGAGAACGGCGAGACGTATCTCGACAACGCGCGCATCAAGGCGCGCTACGGCCGCGTCGCCGGGGCGCCCGACAGCTGGATGCTCGCCGACGACTCCGGCATCGAGCTGTCGGCGCTCGACGGCCGCCCGGGGGTGCACACCGCCCGCTGGGCCGAGGGCCGTCACGTCGAGAAGGCGCTCGAGGCGCTCGAGGACGTCGAGGACCGGCGCGCCCGCTACGTCGCGGAGCTCGTGCTGCTCTCGCCCGACCGGCGCGAGGTGCGTGGCACCGGCGTGCTCGAAGGCGAGATCGCGCGCAAGCCGAAGGGCAAGGGCGGGTTCGGCTTCGACCCGGTGTTCGTCCCGGTCGGCGAGTCGCAGACCGTCGCGCAGCTCGGGGAAGCCTGGAAGGCGCGCAACTCGCACCGCGGCAAGGCCGCGCAGGCGCTACGCGATGCGCTCAGGTGAAGCAGCCTTTACTCCGGCCGAGTCGCTCGGCAACGCGCGGTGGCCGCGCCACCAGTTCACCTCGGCGCCGAGCACGATCACGTTCGCCATCACGTAGAGCCAGACGAGCAGGATCGCCGGGCCTGACAGCGTCTGCAGCACCGGATTGTGCTTCGAGATGCCGACGTACTCCGGCAGCAGCTGGAACGTCGCCTCCATGAGGATCGCGGCGGTGACCGCGCCCGGCAGGACCTCGCGCAGCGTCAGGTCGACGTTCGTCAGCACGTAGTAGGCGGACGAGAGGAAGACGAACACGCCGATCGTCGAGACGATGACGGCGAGGATGCGCGCCAGGCTCTCGTTGCCCGCGAAGCCGAAGTACCGCTTGAGGATCTCCTGGCCGATCGACCCGATCACGAGCGACGCGAACAGGAACACGAGCGAGCCGACCATCATCATCGTCGCGAGCGCCTTGCCGTGCAGAAAGCCACGGTTGGGCCGCCCGTAGACGATGTTGAACGCGCTCTCGAGCACGCTGAAGAACGACAGCGACGACCAGAGCAGGAAGGCGCCGCCGACGATCCCGAGCGCGGTCGCGTTCTCCTGGATCCCGCGCACGGCGCGCAGGATCGAGTCGAGCGATGTGTTCGGGAACGTCTTCGAGAGCTGACGCACGAAGAACGAGCCTTCGTCGGCCTGGTGCACCAGGCCGAGCAGCGCCAGCGACAGGAAGAGGAGGGGCACGAACGAGAGGAGCGCGAAGTACGCGATCATCGCCGCGAGGTGGGTGCCACGATCGGCGAAGAACTTGCTCAGGACTCGCCTCACTGGGCGGCAGTATGCTCGCAGGCGTGGATGCAGCCCAGGCGATCAGCGACCTGACCGAGATCTCGCCGCAGGTGCGGCACGTCGCGGTGATCGAGGCCGACGGCTCGGTGACGGGGTCGAACCTGGCGGACGCGGCCGCCGCCGAGCGGCTCGCGGCACGGCGCGAAGCGGCTCGTCGAGGAGGCGCAGTCGCTGCGGCAGGATGTCGCCCAGCTCGAGGCGGCGACGCTCGACGGCAGCGTCTTCGTCGTCCGCGACGGCGACCGGATGATCGCGGCGACGACGACCCCGGAGCCGACCGTGGGACTCGTCTTCTACGACCTGAAGACGTGCCTGCGCTCGGTCGACGTGCCGAAGCAGCCGAAGCCCGCGCCGCGCAAGCGCGCCCCGGCCAAGAAGGCGAGCGGCGATGCCGCCTCGTAAGCTCGTGACCGGGATGATGCTGGCCGCCGGCTCGCTGGCGGGCTCGGTGCTCGTGCGCCGCCGCGCGGCGCGCAAGCGTGAGCGGGTCGACCTCTACGCCGAGGACGGCTCGATGCACTCCTTCTCGGAAGGCTCGCCCGAGGCGCTCCGCCTGCTGCCGATCGCGCACGAGCTCCTGCATCCGTGACGCGCGCCGAGCTGGGTGCGGCGCTGCGCAAGGCCGCCTATCTCGAAGGTGACTTCGTGCTCCGCTCGGGCCGCCGCTCGACGTACTACCTCGACAAGTACCGCTTCGAGACGAGACCCGACCTGCTCGCCCCGCTGGGGAAGGCGATCGCGGACGCCGTCGCCGAGCACGAGCCCGACGCGCAGCGCCTCGCAGGCCCGGAGCTCGGCGCCGTCGCGCTGGCCGCGGCCGCGTCGCTCGCAGGCGGTCTCCCGTTCCTGATCGTCCGCAAGGAAGCGAAGGAGTACGGCACCTCCAACCAGCTCGAAGGGGTGTACGCCGAAGGTGAGTGCGTCTGCCTCGTCGAGGACGTCGTCACCTCCGGCGGCGCCGCGATCCAGGCCGTCGAGGCCTTGCGTCGGGCGGGATTGCAGGTCGCGAACGCGATCTGCGTCGTCGACCGCGAAGAGGGCGGTGTGGACGAGCTGGCCCGCCACGCGGTGCGTCTGAGGCCCCTCTTCACCGCCTCAGAACTCCTGGAAATGGGCAAGAAACCGCTTGGTTGAGCCGTTTCGTCCGAAGTCATTGTTAGGGTTCAGGCCAAGGTCTGTTCCCCAGCCCCCGACGTAGGAGGATTTTCCGTTGACCAAGCAGGATTTCATCAACAAGGTCGCCCAGAAGAGCGGGCTCTCCGCGCGTGACGCCGGCAAGGCAGTCGACGCGTTCATGGAGTCCGTCACGGAGACGCTGAAGGCCGGCGACACCGTCAACTTCACGGGCTTCGGCAAGTTCTCACCCTCGCAGCGCGCCGCCCGCCAGGGCGTCAACCCGCGCACAGGCGAGCGCGTGCAGATCGCCGCGACGACCGTGCCGAAGTTCTCGGCCGGTAGCCAGCTGAAGGCGGCGCTCAAGACCTGAGGCAGTACCTGCACGACGGTCTTCCGGAGGGCGGCGCAAGCCGCCCTCCGACGTTCCGGCGCCCTCTGCGACCAGACGGCCGCCGGTGCGGTTACCGTTCGGGGCGATGGCCGTCGCCACGCTGACGTTCGCCGACCGTCTGGCCGCCGAGGTCGAGCGCAAGCGGTCGCAGATCGTGGTCGGGCTCGATCCGAACCCCGACCTGCTCCCCGTCGAGCTGCGCGGGGACGTGGCGCGGTTCTGCTGCGGGATCATCGACGCCGTCGCGCCGCACGCGGTCGCGGTCAAGCCGCAGCTCGCGTTCTTCGAGGCGCTCGGTGCCGCGGGGATCGCCGCGTTCGAGCAGGTCTGCACCTACGCGCGTCGCGCGGGGCTGATCGTGATCGCCGACGGCAAGCGCGGCGACATCGGCTCGACAGCGCGCGCGTACGCCGAGGCGTACCTCGAAGGAACGCCGCCGCGCGCGGACGCGTTGACCGTCAATCCGTGGCTCGGCCGCGACGCGGTCGAGCCGTTCCTCGGCGCCGTGCGCCGCGGCGGCGCCGGCATCTTCGTGCTCGTTCGCACGTCGAACGCGAGCGGTGACCTCCAGGACGTCGTGCTCAAGGACGGACGGCCGATGTGGCACCACGTCGCCTCGCTCGTCGACGAGTGGGGCGAGGAGATGATCGGTGACGTCGGCCTGTCGTCCGTCGGCGCCGTCGTCGGAGCGACGCATCCGAAGGCCGTTGCCGAGGCGCGACGTCTGATGCCGCGCACGATCTTCCTGTTGCCCGGCGTCGGCGCCCAGGGAGGAACGGTGGCCGATCTCGGCCGTGCCTTCCAGAGCGGCCCGGCGAGCGCGCTCGTCTCGGCTTCCCGCTCGGTCATCTACGCGTACAGGGACGCAGGCACCGACTTCCGCGAGGCGGCGGGCGCCGAGGCGTCGCGGCTGAAGCGCGAGGTCTGGGCAGCCTCCGGCTGGTAGTGCGCCACGACGACTGGCGCCGGTACGCGGGCCCAGCGGCGTTCCTGCTCGCGGCGACCGTCGCAATCCTCCTCATCCGCTCCGGGATCGACGCAGGCGGCGGCAGAGGCACGAAGGCGGATACCGTGCCGACGATCACGCGGAAGCACGTGGCGACTACGACCACCAAACGGGGGGACACGACGACGACGTCGGCGCAGAAGTTCTGGATCGTGCAAGCAGGTGACACCTTCGGCGTGATCTCCACGAAGACCGGTGTCCCCGTCGCGACGATCGAGCGGCTCAATCCCGACGCGTCCTCGACCTCCCTGTTCATCGGCGAGAAGATCCGCATCCGGTGATGCGCGCGCTGCTGCTCGCCCTGCTCGTCGCCGTGCTGCTGCCGCTCGCGGCGCATGCCGCGCCGCCGGCGGTCGACGGACGGGCGTACATCGTCCAGGACGCGCGCACGGGTGAGGTGCTGGCGGCGTCGCATCCCCATGCGCAGCTTCCGATCGCGTCGATCACCAAGCTGATGACCGTCCTCGTTGCGCTCGACCACCACAAGCTCAGCGACGTCGTTCGGGTCGATCCCGCGGGCGGCGGCGGTCGGCGAGTCGACCGTCGGCCTGCGCGGCGGAGAGGAGTTGACGATCCGCGACCTGATCAAGGCCGCGCTGATCCAGTCGGCGAACGACGCGGCGGACGCACTCGCCCTGTCGGTCGCTCCGGACTTCGGCGCGTTCGCCTCGCTGATGAACGCGAAGGCCGCGGCGCTCGGACTTGACGACACGCACTTCGTCCGGCCCGACGGGCTCGATGCGCCGGGTCACGTCTCGAGCGCGGCCGACGTGACGAAGCTGGCGCGCGTCCTGATGAGGACGCGCTTCATCCGCGAGACGGTGCGACAGGAGACAGCGACGATCTCGGGCGGTCGCACGTTGCGCACCTGGGACGACCTGCTCTCGATCTTCCCGCAGACGATCGGCGTCAAGACCGGCCACACGAGTCTTGCGGGGTGGTGCCAGGTCGCTGCTGCGCGTGGCCGCGGCGTCACCGTCTACGCAACGCTGCTCGGCAGCCCGACCCGCGGCGAGCGGAACGAGGACCTCGAGTCGCTCCTGATCTGGGGGCTCGCCCAGTTCCGCGTCGTGCCGGCCGTGCAGCTCGGCCGCGTCTACACCACGGCGTCGGTCGGCTACGGGAAGGCGCCGCTCGAGCTCGTCGCAGCCAAGCCGCTGCTGACGGTCGCGCGGCTCGGACGGCCGCTGACGGAGACCGTGGTGGCGCGCAATGCCGTGTCGCTGCCCGTCCGGCAGGGCGACGTGCTCGGCCGCGTGGAGATCCGGCGCGGATCACGCATTGTGGGGACGCGCGACCTCGTTGCTTCTCGCACGATTAACAAGCCCGGCCTCGTCGGGCGAGTACGCTGGACTGCGGGCAGGACGCTCCACCACCTGGGCAACCTCTTCTGATGATCGTCACTTGCACACTCAACGCGGCGATCGACCGGACGCTGACCGTTCCGAACTTCCAACGGGGACAGCGCCACCGCGCCAGCGACGGGGTCACGCTCGCGGGCGGGAAGGGAATCAACGTCGCGCGCGCGCTCAAGGCTCTCGGCGTCCCCGTCGTCGCCACCGGATTGATCGGCGGCGCCACGGGCACCCGGATCGTCGAGCAGCTCACCGACGAGGCGATCCTCAACGACTTCGTGCACATCGACGGCGAGTCGCGCACGTCGACCGCGGTCGTGGACATCGCAGGCGGCACGTACACGGAGATCAACGAGTGGGGGCCGGCAGTGCACGAGGACGAGCTGCAGCTGCTGCTCGAGAAGCTGCGCTATCTGACACAAGGCGCGGAACTCGTCGTGTTCGCGGGCTCGTTGCCGCGCGCGGTGCCGGATGATTTCTACGCCGAGGCTGCGCGCGACCTGACCCGCCGGCACGTCCCCGTGGTGATCGACTCCGAGGGCGAGCCGATGCGGCTCGGCGTCGAAGCCGAGCCGTTCCTCGTCTCGCCGAACCAGAGCGAGGCGGAGGCGCTGGTCGGCCAGGAGTTCCACGACGAAGAAGACTTCCGGCTCGCGCTCGACAGCATCGCGGAGATGGGGCCGCGCAACGTGCTGATCACCACCGAGGACGGCTGCGTCGCGCTGCTGCGCGAGGAGCGTGAGGTGCGGCGCCTGCGTGCGGTCGCGCCGCGCGTCGAGCCGCTCTCCACCGTCGGTTCCGGCGACGTGCTGCTCGCGGGCTACCTTGCGGCGCGTCACGGCGGCCGCACGCCTGAGGAGTCGCTGCGCGCCGCGGTGGCCGCCGGCACCGCATCGACGCTCGAGGTCGGGGCCGGGCGCTTCGACCCGCGCCACGCAGGCCGCCTGCAGGCGGGCGTCGAGGTGAGCGAGCTCGAGCCCGTCCCCGCCGAAGCCTAGGCCCCGCGGCCCGCTCATCCGCCGCCCCCGGTAACCTCTCCGGATGGACGTCGGAAAACTCGACTTCGAGGCCTCCGGCACCGCCCTGCCCGCGAAATTCGCGAAGGAAGGGCTGACCTTCGACGACGTCCTGCTCGTTCCCGCCGAGTCGTCCGTGCTGCCGAACGACGTCTCGACCGCGACCCGCCTGACCCGCACCGTGGTGCTCGAGGTTCCGGTCGTGTCGGCGGCGATGGACACCGTCACGGAGGCGTGGATGGCGATCGCGCTCGCGCGCGAAGGCGGCCTCGGGATCGTGCACCGCAACCTGTCGATCGCCGCGCAGGTGGGTGAGGTCGACAAGGTGAAGCGGTCGGAGGCCGGGATGATCGTCGAGCCGGTCACCCTGCGGCCCGACGCGCTGGTCTCCGACGCGGTCGACTTGATGGGCCGCTACCACATCTCCGGCGTCCCGATCACGGACAGCGACGGACGCCTCGTCGGCATCCTCACGAATCGCGACCTCCGCTTCGAGCGCAACCTCGCACAGCCCGTCTCGGAGCTGATGACCGCCGAAGGGCTCGTCACCGCGCCGGTCGGTACGACCTTGCGCGAGGCGGAGCAGCTCCTGCACCGGCATCGCATCGAGAAGCTGCCGATCGTCGACGCGGACGGCCGCATCACGGGCTTGATCACGGTCAAGGACATTCAGAAGCGCGTCGAGTTTCCGCAGGCGACGAAGGACGCACAGGGGCGGCTGCGCGTCGGCGCCGCGGTCGGGGTCGGACCGGACGCGGTCGAGCGGGCGCAGGCGCTGATCGACGCAGGTTCCGACGTGCTCGTCGTCGACACCGCGCACGGGCACTCGCGCGCCGTCGTCGAGATGGTCGCGCGGATCGCGGGCCTGAGCGGCGACTTCGAGGTGATCGCAGGCAACATCGCGACCGGCGAAGCGGCGGAAGCACTGATCGATGCGGGCGCCGACGCGGTGAAGGTCGGCATCGGGCCCGGCTCGATCTGCACCACGCGCGTCGTCGCGGGTGTCGGCGTCCCGCAGGTGACCGCGATCTTCGACGTTGCGGACGTCGCGGCTCGACACGGCGTGCCAGTGGTCGCCGACGGCGGGATCACGTCCTCCGGCGACGTCGCCAAGGCAATCGCCGCGGGCGCGGACAGCGTCATGCTCGGCTCGCTCTTCGCGGGCACCGAGGAGTCACCCGGCGACGTCGTCTTCGCGCAGGGCGAGCGCTTCAAGGAGTACCGCGGCATGGGCTCGCTCGGTGCGATGAAGGCGCGCGGCTACTCGAAGGACCGCTACTTCCAGGGCGACGTCGAGGACGTCGAGAAGCTCGTCCCGGAGGGCATCGAGGGGCGCGTGCCCTACAAGGGCCCGCTGGCCGGCGTGCTGCACCAGGTCGTCGGCGGTCTCCGGCAGGCGATGGGCTACTGCGGCGCCGAGACGATCGAGGGTCTGAAGGAGGCGCGCTTCGTGCGCATCACCGGCGCGGGCCTGCGCGAGTCGCATCCGCACGACATCACGATCACGAAGGACGCGCCGAATTACCGCCGCGGCTGAAGTCGTCGCGCTGCAGCCGGAGACGTCTCCGGAGGAACGGCCCGTGCTCGTCGTCGACCTCGGCGGGCAGTACTCGCAGCTGATCGCGCGCCGCGTCCGCGAGGCGCGCGTCTACTCGGAGCTCGTCTCGCACCGCTCGACCGTCGAGGAGATCCGCGAAAGGGACCCGGTTGCGCTGATCCTGTCGGGCGGTCCGGCGTCGGTCTACTCAGACGGCGCGCCGAAGCTGGATCGGGCCATCTTCGAGCTCGGGATCCCGACGCTCGGCATCTGTTACGGCGCCCAGCTGCTGGCTCTCGAGCTCGGCGGTCGGGTCGACCGGACGGGCGCCGGCGAGTACGGCAAGGTCGACATGCGTGTGTCCGGCGGCAGGCTCTTCACGTCGCTGCCGGCCGAGCAGACGGCCTGGATGTCCCATCGCGACACGGTGATGGCCCCGCCGGAGGGCGGGGAGGTGGTCGCCACCTCGGAGCACACACCGGTGGCCGCGTTCGAGGATCGCGCGCGGCAGCTGTACGGCGTGCAGTTCCACCCCGAGGTCGTGCACACGCCGCACGGGCAGGACGTGTTGAAGAACTTCCTCTACGAGGTCGCCGGCGCCGCGCCCGTGTGGACGCCTGCCGCCGTGATCGAAGAGCAGATCGAGCGCATCCGCGCCGAGGTGGGGGACGAGCGCGTGCTCTGCGCGTTGTCCGGGGGCGTCGACTCGGCGGTCGCCGCGCTGCTCGTGCACAAGGCGGTCGGAGACCAGCTCACGTGCGTGTTCGTCGACCACGGCCTGCTGCGTAAGGGCGAAGCCGAGCAGGTGGTCGAGACGTTCGGCAACCGCTTCCACGTCCCCCTCGTGCACGTGCAGGCGCAGGAGCGCTTCCTCGGCAGGCTCGCCGGCATCACCGATCCTGAGCAGAAGCGCAAGATCATCGGTGAGGAGTTCATCCGTGTCTTCGAGGACGAGGCGCGCTCGCTGCACGACCCACCGTGGCTCGTGCAGGGGACTCTCTACTCGGACGTGATCGAGTCCGGCGGCACCGACGGGGTCGCCGAGACGATCAAGTCCCACCACAACGTCGGTGGGCTACCCGATGACATGACGATGAAGCTCGTCGAGCCGCTGCGCCTGCTCTTCAAGGACGAGGTGCGCCGCGTCGGCGAGGAGCTCGGGATGCCGGAGCGCATGGTCTGGCGGCAGCCGTTCCCGGGGCCGGGGCTCGCGATCCGGATCATCGGGGACGTGACCGAAGAGCGGCTCGAGACGCTGCGTGAGGCCGACTCGATCCTGCAGGAGGAGGTCAGGCGTGCGGGTCTGTACCGCGAGCTGTGGCAGTCGTTCTGCGTGCTGCCTGCGATTCGGTCGGTCGGCGTGCAGGGCGACTCGCGCACCTACGGCTATCCGATCGCGATCCGAGCGGTCACGTCGGAGGACGCGATGACCGCCGACTGGGCGCGCCTCCCGTACGACCTGATCGAGCTCGTCTCGTCGCGGATCATCAACGAGATCCCCGCCGTGAACCGCGTGGTGCTCGACGTCACGTCGAAGCCGCCCGCGACGATCGAATGGGAGTAATGAGCACGGGGGAGCACCTTCGGTTCTCCCCCGTGGGCCCCCTCTCCGACACCTTGCATCTGGCTGCGGGCGAGTACGGGCAGAGCCCGCGCTCGCGGCGATTGGCGGCGCAGCTGCAACCCGCATAGGTTCAGGGCAATGCAAGTGCCGTATCGCATCGAGACGGAGCGGCTTGCTCTGCGCTGCTACGAGCCGGAGGATGCGCCGCTGCTCAAAGACGCCGTCGACCGGAGCCTCGAGCACCTGCGGCCGTGGATGCCGTGGACGCCGGACGAGCCCGAGGAGCTCGACGCCGTCTACGAGCGCCTGCGTGGCTTTCGCGGCCGGTACGACCTCGGCGAGGACTACGTGCTGGGCGTCTTCACGCCCGACGACTCCCGCGTGCTCGGCGGCACCGGGCTGCACACGCGGCTCGGGCCGGGCGCGCTCGAGATCGGCTACTGGATCGCCGCCGACGCAGTCGGTCAGGGGCTCGCGACCGAGTTGAGCGGCGTGCTCACCCGCGTCGCCTTCGAGCATTTCGACGTCGACCGGGTCGAGATCCGCGTCGACCCGGAGAACGAGCGGAGCGAGAAGGTGCCGCAGAAGCTCGGCTACCGGAAGGAGGCAACGCTGCGCCGCCGGCTGCCGACGAAGAACGACTCGGATCTCCGCGACGTCAACGTGTGGACGACGTTCGCCTCGGAGCTCGCGACCTCACCGTGCCTGCAGTTCGGGTACGTCGCCTACGACGCTCTCGGCCGCCGGCTGTAACACCTCGCCCAGCGTCCGCCGGAGCCACGTCTGGCGGCAGCCACTGTGAAGTGCGCTTCACATCCCGGACACGGCCGGTGGAGGCACGTCTGGTGGCAGCCACTGTGAAGTGCGCTTCACATCCCGGACGCGGCTCGCCCGGACGCGTCTGTCAGTTCCTCGGGCCGCCGGCGACGTAGATCACCTGGCCGCTGACGTAGCCGGCCTCCTCCGAGCAGAGGAATGCGATCGTGCCCGCGACGTCCTCCGGCTGGCCGACGCGGCGCAGCGGCACCTGGGCCGAGGCCGCCTCCATGAACTGCTCGAACGGCACACCCATGCGCTCGGCGGTCTGCTCCGTCATCGCCGTGGCGATGAAGCCCGGCGCGACGCAGTTGACGTTGACGTTGAACGGCCCGAGCTCGATCGCCAGCGTCTTCGTCATCCCCTGCAGGCCCGCCTTCGCCGTCGCATAGTTCGTCTGGCCGCGATTGCCGAGCGCCGACGTCGACGAGATCAACACCATCTTCCCCGACTTCTGCTCGACCATGTGCTGCTGCGCGGCGCGCACGGCGAAGAACGTTCCCTTGAGGTGCGTGTCGATGACTGCGTCCCAATCTTCGTCAGACATCTTGAAGAGCATGTTGTCGCGGATGATCCCCGCGCACGTGACGAGGATGTCGAGCGAGCCGCCGTGCGAAACGGCCGCCGCGACCGCCGCCTCGACGTCCTCACGCCTCGTCACGTCGCAGCGCACCGCGTGACCGCCGATCGTCGCTGCCGTCTCCTGGGCCGCTGCCTCGTCGAAGTCCGCGACGACGACGGTCGCGCCCTCGCCGGCCAGCAGTGCCGCGGTCGCGGCGCCGATGCCTTTCGCGCCGCCCGTCACGAGCGCGGTCTTCCCGTGGAATCTCATGCGCGCGACCTTATACGGTGGCGGGATGGAGTTTCGCGACATCCTCGCGCGGCGCCGCATGCACCGCGCATTCCTGCCCGACCCCATTCCGCGCGAGCAGATCGAGCGGATCGCGAACGTGATCCGACGAGCACCATCCGGCGGCTTCAGCCAGGGCGGCAGCATCGTCGTCGTCACCGACGACGGGCAGCGCCAGGCGATCGCGGCGGCGTTCGGGGACGAGCACTACTCGCGCGGCGGTCGCAACTTCATCGCCGACGCGCCCGTGCACATGGTCATCTCCGCGAACGAGTCGCTCTACCACGCGCGCTACAACGAGCAGGACAAGCTCGCTGCGACGGGCGGCGTCGAGGTGACCTGGCCCGTCCCGTACTGGTTCGTCGACGCGGGCGCGCTGATGATGCTCGTGCTCGCGGCTGCGATCGACGAGGGGCTCGCGTCCGCGTTCATCGGCCACCCCGAGCAGAAGCGCATCTTCGACGAGTTGCTCGGCCTGCCCGCGGAGGTCGTGCCGATCGGCCTCGCGCTGATCGGCCGCCCGGGTGACGACGCGCCTCCCGGTTCCCGGATGAAGGAGCGCCGGCGGCAGCTCGACGACCTCGTGCACTGGCAGACCTGGTGACGACGCTCAGGCCGGCGGCACGATCACCGGCCCGTAGATCGCCCGCACCTCGTCGACGAACGCGGCGAGGCGGTCGGCCAGCGTCGCATCCTCGATCTGCAGCACGTTCTCGGCGTTCTTCTCCCCGCTCCTCGAGAGGTTGAACGACCCGACAAACAGGGTGTCGTCGCACACCGTCGCCTTCGCGTGCATGAAATCGTGCACGGATCCGCCGCCGAACGGCGTCGACTCCTTCCCGGTGAACGCTCCGTCCAGGATGCGCTGGAGCAGCGGCAGCTTCCAGGCGACGTTGCCGTTCAGCCGCCACTGGTGAATCACGTCCCGTACCTGGGTCGCGTCGACGCACCCCGCGACGTCGACCGAGCCGTCGGCCACGACCTGAGCGAGCGTGCCGAGCACCGGTCCGGTCGTGATCACCGGGGAGCAGATCCGGACGCGCCGCCGCGCGAGCCGGATGCGCTTCGCGATCTGCACGGAGAGATCGTCGCCGTGACCGGGCGTGAACCACGCCCGTAGCCCGTTCTGCCAGCGAGGATCGACGAAGCCGCTCCGCGCGACCTCCCCCGTCTGCCACAGCTGCTCGAAATCGAGCGTGAACGCTTTCGCGATCGACTCGTCGCGCACGATGGCGACCACGTTTTCCTGCCGCGTCCATGAATCGTCGGTCCAGTTGAGCGAGCCGGTCCAGACGGCGCTCTCATCGCGGACGAGGAACTTGTGGTGCATGAGGTCGGGGACTCCGGCGATCGGCCTTCCCTCGACGGGGAGGCTGGCGATCAGCAGCGCGTCGGGCTCGGGCGGCGGCGGTACCGGGATCGGGTTCGAGTGGTCGACGTTGTAGGCGAAGCGCATGCGCACCCCTCGCTCGTCCGCACGCCGAATCGCAGCGCCGACGAGCGCGGCGTTCTGCTCGCCCAGCGCGAAGTCGTAATGCGCCAGGTCGAGCGAGCGCTCGGCGCCGTCCACGAACTCGGAGACGAGCCGCGCGATCTCGCCCGGCTGCTGGCCGCCGTCCGTCAGAGTCCGGATCTGGATGCGCTCGCTCATCGATCGCCTCGTCGCTGCCCGCATCGGGCAGACCACGAACTTCTACCGTGACGGCCCCGGTGCCCGCGTGCGCCGCGACCGCCTCGCGGCCTACCTCGAGCGCCAGAGCGACGCGCCGATCCTGCTCGTCGGCGAGGCGCCGGGCTATCGCGGCGCCCGCGTCTCGGGCCTGCCGTTCACCTCCGAGCGCCAGCTGACCGGCGCCGGCCCGGCCGAGGCGACCGCCACGATCGTGCACCGTGTGCTCGCCGAGCTCGGCGCCGCCGAGAGCGTCCTGCTCTGGAACGTCGTCCCCACGCACCCCGGCACCGCCACGACGAACCGTCCGCCGTCGCGCGCCGAGGTCGCAGCGGGGAGTGCATTTGCGAACGAGCTCGCATGCGGCCGCCGGGTGATCGCCGTCGGGCGGCTCGCCGCCGACGCGCTCGGCGCGCCGTACGTCCGGCATCCCTCGCACGGCGGCGCGCGCGCCTTCGCGGCTGGCCTGGCTGCTCTAATCGGGCGATGAAGCTGACCCCGGTTCGCCGGAACGCGCTGCTGCTCGCCCTGGGGCTCGTCTTCCAGTCGGGGATGATCCAGCTCGCCGTCGCGCTCGGCACCGTCACGATCGTGGTCGTCACCGGGGTCGAGGGGATCCTGGGGCTCGGCCCGGCCGTCTTCCTCCTTGCGGGCGCCGCCGCCGTCGGCCCCGCCGGTCGCATCTCCGACCGGGTCGGGCGCATGCCGGTGATCCGCACGGGCTTCGTGCTCGGCATCGCCGGGCCGGTCGTGACCGCGGCGGGCTGCGCAGCCGAGTCCGGGGTGCTCGTCTTTCTCGGGCTCGGCCTCTGCGGTGCGGCGCAGTCGATCGTCCTGCTCTCGCGCGCTGCGGCTGCCGAGATGTTCCCGCCGGAGCGCCGGGCGCGCGGCATGTCGATCGTGCTCTTCGGGGTCGTCTCGGGCGCCGTCTGGGGGCCGCTGGTGTTCGGCCCGATGTTCGCGGGGCGCTCGCTGACGCCGCACGACCTCGTCGTCCCGTGGCTCGCGGCCGGTGTGTTCACCGTGGTCGGCCTGGCGATCTCGTTCGGAGTGCGGCCCGACCCGAAGCAGCTCTCGCAGACGTATGCCGTGCCCGGCCAGGTCGAAGCGCCTGCCGCGCCGCTGCGGGAGATCCTCCGACGCCCGGGTGTCGGCACTGCGATGGTCGCCGCCGTCGGGAGCTTTGCCGTGATGGTCGGCGTGATGAACCTCGCGGGCTACGTCGCCGTCGGGCACCACCATGCCCAGAGCTCGATCTTCACGATCATCAGCCTGCACATCGTCGGCATGTACGGGCTCGTGCTGATCGCCGGCGACGTGATCGACCGCATCGGCCGCCGCACCTCGATGGTGGGCGGGCTGGCCGTGATGGCGCTCTCGAACGCAGGGCTCGTCTGGCTCGACTCGATCGCCGGCATGAGCCTCAGCCTCTTCGGGCTCGGTCTCGGCTGGTGCCTGGCCTACATCGCCGCCACGACCGAGCTCGTCGACCTGGCGGGCGCCTCGGAGCGCGGCCGGCTGATCGGCACCACCGACCTGATCTCGTCGGTCTGCGGGGCCGCGCTGGCCCTCGGCGGAGGCGTCGTCTACAGCGGCGCGGGCGGCTCGGTGCCGCTCGCCCTCAGTGCCTGCGGCCTGGCGGTCTTCGCGGCTGCCTGGGTGGCCGGCCACCGGCCCGAATCGGGCGTTCTTGCCGCGAGCGCCCGCCCCTGACGGCTGCTACCATTCCCGCCCGGCCGACCTCCTGGTGGGCCCTTTTCTCCGTATGAAGACCTACAACGCCAAGCCCGGCGAGATTCAGCGCGACTGGTATCTCGTGGACGCCGAGGGGAAGACCCTGGGCCGTCTCGCGACCCAGATCGCCGAACAGCTGCGCGGCAAGACGAAGCCCGTCTACACGCCGCACGTCGACACGGGTGACTTCGTGGTCGTGATCAACGCCGAGAAGATCTCCGTCACGGGCAACAAGCTCGAGGAGAAGATCTACTACAAGCACTCGGGATACCCTGGCGGCCTGCGCGAGCGCACGCTTCGCGAGCAGCTCGACCGGCAGCCGACCGAGGTGCTGCGCAAGGCGGTCAAGGGCATGTTGCCCCGCAACAAGCTCGGCCGCGCACAGCTGACCAAGCTCAAGATCTACGCCGGCCCGGAGCATCCGCACGAGGCGCAGGCACCGACCACTCTGGAGGTGTAGATGTCGACCCCGGCCCAGTATCTCGGCACCGGCAAGCGCAAGACGTCCGTCGCGCGCGTGATCCTTCGTCCCGGCGACGGCGCGACCTGGATCAACGGCAAGACGATCCAGGAGTACTTCCCGCGGCAGGTGCACCAGATGCTCGCGACCGCTCCGCTGAAGACGGCGGGCCTCGAGGGCCAGTACGACCTCCGCGTCCGCCTGCACGGCGGCGGCCCCTCGGGCCAGGCCGGAGCGATGCGTCACGGGATCGCCCGGGCGCTCGTCGAGGTCAACCCCGAGCTGCGCGCCCCGCTGAAGCGTGCCGGCTTCCTGACGCGCGACGCGCGTGTCGTGGAGCGCAAGAAGGCGGGCCTGCACAAGGCGCGCAAGGCGCCGCAGTTCAGCAAGCGGTAACTCCGCCTCTCGTGGCTCGGAGGTACTTCGGCACCGATGGTGTCCGCGGCGTCGTGGGCGAGTTCCTGACGCCGGAGCTCGTGGAGCGCCTTGGGCGCGCTGCGGCGCTCTGGACGGGTGCCGCGAAGGTGTTCGTCGGGCGCGACACGCGCGCGTCGGGCGTCGAGCTGGAAGAAGCCTTCGCGCGCGGGGTCATCTCGGCAGGCGGCGACTGCATCCTCGGCGGCATCCTTCCGACCCCTGCCGTTGCGCTGCTCGCGCTCGATCTCGGCGTCGTCATCTCGGCGTCCCACAACCCGCCCGAGTACAACGGCGTCAAGTTCTTCGACGCAGAAGGCCGCAAGCTGTCGGATCGCTCCGAGGAGCAGATCGAAGAGCTGCTCGCGGCCGCGCCCGGTGTCGACCAGGGGCGCATCGAGCACGTCGGTGTCGCCACCGACTCGTACATGCAGCACATCGTCGAGCGCTTCGGCTCCGACCTGAACGGGCTGCGCATCGTCGTCGACTGTGCGAACGGCGCCTACGCCGGCCTCGCGCCGCAGGCGTTCGCGCGCTGCGGTGCAGACGTCCACGCGATCGGCGACGCGCCCGACGGCAACAACATCAACGTCGGCTGCGGAGCCACCGATCTTGCGCTGCTGCAGCGCACCGTCCGCGAAGGCGGGTTCGACCTGGGCATCGCCTTCGACGGCGACGGCGACCGCATGCTCGCCGTCGACGAGAACGGAGACGCGGTCGACGGCGACCAGATCATCGCGATCCTGGCGCTCGACCTCGAGGTCGACAAGGTCGCCGTGACCGTGATGACGAATCTGGGGTTCCACGCACTGATGCGCGACCGCGGGATCGAGGTGCTGACGACCTCGGTGGGCGACCGGTACGTGCTCGAGGCGCTGCACGAGGGGGGTGCGGTCCTCGGCGGCGAGCAGTCGGGGCACGTCATCTACCTGCGCGACCACGTCACCGGTGACGGCCTGGCGGCCGGGCTCCTCCTGTGCGCCGCGCTCAGGGGCCGGCGGCTCTCGGAGGTGGCGGCCGTCATGGACCGGTACCCGCAGGTGAAGGAGAACGTCCGCGTCGAGCGGCGCGAGCTGACGCCCGCAGTCGAGCAGGAGGTCGAGCGGCGGAATGCCGAGTGGGGCGACGAGGGCAGGATTCTCGTCCGTCCGTCCGGCACGGAGCCGCTGATTCGGGTGCTCGCGGAGGCCCGCGACGCGGAGGCGGCCCAGGAGGCCTGTGCTAGCATCGTGGCGCTCGTCAGAGAAGAGCTCGGCTGACCCTTTCTCAGCGCAGAGAACGGGGCTCGCAGCCGGGCTTTGCTGTTTCCTGAGGCCGTCTTTCGGGCAAAATCCGCGAATCGGCTGGTTCAGAAGGAGGGCTCCGAATGTGCGGAATCATCGGATACGTCGGCAGCCGCGCTTCCAAGCCGCTGCTCATTCAGGGCCTCGAGCGGCTCGAGTACCGCGGCTACGACTCGGCAGGCATCGCGCTCCTCGAGGCGGACGGCCTCGAGTACGTCCGCGCCGTCGGCAACCTGCAGATCCTCAAGGACAAGGCAGGCCCGAACGGGTCGCAGTCGACCACCGGCCTCGGGCACACGCGCTGGGCGACCCACGGCGGCGTCACCGAGGAGAACGCGCACCCGCTGACGGCGTGCGACGACTCGCAGATGTCGATCGTGCTCAACGGCATCGTCGAGAACTACCGCGAATTGCGCGAGTCGCTGCAGGCTGCGGGCCACACCTTCAGCTCCGAGACCGACGCCGAAGTCGTTGCGCACCTGCTCGAGGACGCCTACGACGGCGACCTCGTGGCGGCGATGCGCGAGACGTACGAGAAGCTCGAAGGGCACTTCACGATCGTCGTCATCCATCACGACCACCCCAACCACCTCGTCGGCGTTCGTCACCAGACGCCGATGGTCGTGGGGCTCGGAGACGGAGAGAACTTTCTCGCCTCGAACCTCGCGGCCTTCCTCGCGGAGACGCGGCGTGTGCAGTTCCCCGACGACGGCGAGATCGTGTCGATCAAGCCCGACAGCGTCGAGATCACGGACGCGAAGACCGGCGAGCTTGTCGATCACGACATCGTCGAAGTCGACTGGGACGATCATGCCGCCGAGCGCTCGGGCTACGAGACGTTCATGCTCAAGGAGATCTACGAGCAACCCGAAGGCGTCGCCGAGACGATCGGCGACCGCGTGCGGCACGGTCATCTCGCGCTCGAGGGCCTCGGCCTGAGCCAGGACGAGTTGCGCACGCTCAAGCGCATCGTGATCGTGGCCTGCGGCACCTCCTACCACGCCGGCGTCGTCGGCCGGTACGCGATCGAAGAGTGGGCGCGCGTCCCCGTCGAGCCGGACGTCGCGAGCGAGTGGATCTATCGCAACCCCGTCGTCGACCCGGGCACGCTCGTGATCGGCATCTCGCAGTCGGGTGAGTCGCGCGACACGATCCAGGCGATGAAGCTGGCCCGCGAGAAGGGCGCGCGCACCGTCGCGATCACCAACATGATGGGCTCGCAGATCACGCGTGAGGTCGACTCCGTTCTCTACACACGCACAGGCCTCGAGGTCGGCGTCGCCGCCTCGAAGACGTTCACCGCGCAGATCTCGCTGCTCTTCCTGATCGGGCTGAAGCTCGCCGAGCACCGCGAGACGCTCCCGGCGAAGGAGATCGAGTTCATCCTCGACGAGCTCTACGACCTCCCGAACAAGATGCGGCGCTTCCTCGACGGCGACCACCCGATCGAGGACATCGCGCAGCGCTACTACAAGGAGCCGTTCTTCCTCTACCTGGGCCGGCACATCGGGCTGCCCGTCGCGCTCGAGGGCGCGTTGAAGCTGAAGGAGATCTCCTACATCCCGACCGAGGCGTACTCGGCCGGCGAGATGAAGCACGGCCCGATCGCGCTGCTGGAGGAAGGCACGCCGGTCGTCGTCGTTGCGACGAAGATCCACGTCTACGAGAAGATCGTCTCGAACATCCAGGAGACGCGCGCTCGCGGCGCCCACGTGATCGCGATCGCGACGGACGGCAACGAGGACATCCAGCACCACGCCGACGACGTGATCTACGTTCCCAAGTCGCCGGCGTTCCTGCAGGCCGCGCTGGCGATCCTGCCGCTGCAGCTGCTCGCCTACCGGATCGCCCGCCTGCGCGAGCTGAACGTCGACCAGCCGCGCAACCTCGCCAAGACCGTCACGGTCGAATAGCGACCCGAAACGGGGATGGACGGCCCCACGGCCGGCCGTCACAGTGCGTCCGGGACGCTGCCAGGGGTTAGGCGTCGCCCTCTCCGGTACGGGGCGGCTTGCCGAGTGCCGCAGCTCGGCGGCCGCCCCGTAGCGACTCGCCCTCAGCGACTCAGCCCCGTAGCGACTACGCCACGAGGTAGTCGAGCGCGCAGCTCTGGACCGCCGTCTCGACGAAAGCGCGAGCCGACGGCGAGCTGTAGCGGTCGCGGTGCTGCGCGATGCCGATCACGCGCGGCGTCACGGCGTCGCCGAGCTCGACGACGGCGATCCGCGGGTCGTCGGGGTTGATCGTCAGGCGCGGCATCACGGCGATCCCGACCCCGGCGGCGACGAGCGCCTGCACCGTCGGATTGTCGTTCGACCGGAACGCCCACTTCGGCTCGAGGCCTTCGGCGCGGAATGCGGCCTCGATCGGCTCGAGAGCGTGGCATTCCCGGAAGCCGACGAGCGGCTCTTCCAGGATGCGTCGCAGCGAGGGCTCGGCCTCGGCGAGCGGTGAGCCCACCGGGACGATCAGCACGTAGGGGTCGCGCAGCAGCTCGACCGTCTCGATCGGGTGATCCCCGACGGGAAGCAGGACGAAGCCGACGTCGATCTCGCCGCGTTCGATGGCGACGTTGATCGCGTCGTCCTCGAACTCGACGAGCGTCACGTCGACCTGCGGCCACTGGTCCGAGAAGCGCCGCATGATCTCCGGCAGCACCCGCGCTCCGACCGACTGGAAGGTGCCGACCCTGATCGTCCCGGACTCGCCGGCGCGGAGTGCCTGCAGGTCGGCCTGTGCGGCCTGCAGCCGGGCGACGATCGAGGAGGCGTGGCGCAGCAGCAGCCGTCCGGCCTCCGTCAGGGAGACCGGCCGTGGGCCGCCCGGCCGCTCGACCAGGCGCTCGCCGACGATCCGCTCGAGGGTCGCGATCTGCTGGCTGATCGCCGACTGCGTGTAGCCGAGCCGCTGCGCTGCTCGGCCGAACGAGCCCTCGTCCGCGAGAGCCTGGAGCGCCGCGAAGTGGCGGAGCTCGACGCCGAGCCAACTATCAGGTTCCATGATCGAATCGAACAATACATTCATTTGTGCTGATAGTCCCTGCGCAGGCACCCTTAGCGACATGACTGCAATCGCCATCGTCCTGGTCTTCCTCGGTCTCTGCGTGCTCGGCGCCCGGTACGGCGCCGACTCGCGCTTCGACCGCCCCGGCCGCCAGCTCTAGCCCCGCCGGCACTCCGGCTGGGCCGGTTCCGGGCCACGCGCACCCGATGGAGCGGACCATCGACACCGGGCCTCGGCTCAGTCCGGGCGCTGGTGGAAGACGGCCTCCAGGTTGTGGCCGTCGGGATCGAGCACGAACGCTGCGTAGTAGTAGCCGCCGTAGGGGCGCTCGCCGGGTGGGCCGTTGTCGCGGCCACCTGCAGCCAGCGCCGCGGCGTGGAACGCGTCGACGGCGTCGGTGCTCGAGGCCGTGAACGCCACGTGCGTGCGCGGCGACGGCGGCGGTCCCGCGGAGAGCGCGAGCGGTTCACGGTCGTCGTCGCCGAAGCCCAGCGACCCGTCCTGGTCGTAGACGATTCGATAGCCGAGCGGTGCGAGGGCCGCGGCGTAGAACGCCCGGCTGGCGTCGATGTCGCTCACGGGCAGCCGGACGTGGTCGATCCGGATGGGCATCTGACGAGGTTACTCGTCGGTCGTGCGCCGCAGCCGCTTCGTCTGGCCGCGGCGCTTCTTCTCGTCGAGCCTCCGCTCGGTCGACGCCTTCGTCGGCCTGGTCGGGCGGCGTCGCCGCTGGACCTTCGTCGCCAGGCGCAACTGCTCGACGATTCGGTCGGTCGCGAGCTCCCGGTTCCGCACCTGCGAGCGCTCGTCCTGGGCAACCGCTCGCACGACGGCGCCGAGCTTGGCGAGCACGCGGCGGCGCTCGGCCTCGGTCAACCCGGTCGAGGTCTCGACGTCGAACAGCGCCTCGACCCGCGTCGAGCTCTTCTGCGCGTGCTGGCCGCCCGGCCCGCTCGAGCGGGAGAAACGGAAGGCCACTTCCGAGCGAATAGACTCGACGTCCATGGCCGCGATTCTCCTCGACGTGGACGGTGTGCTGCACGTCTCGGGTGAGCCCATCGCCGGAGCGGCCGTCGCGGTGCAGCGTCTGCGCGAGCGTGGACACCGGATCCGCTTCGTCACGAACACGACGACTCGCTCGCGCGCGCAGGTGGTCGAGCACCTCCGTGCGATGGGGATCGACCTCGAGGAGGACGAGCTGCAGACGACGGGAGCGGTCGCGGCGCGCGCCCTTGCAGGCAAGCGCGTCCTGGCCCTCACCATGCCTGGGATCCTCGACGACCTCGACGGCCTGCAGCTCGTCGGGATGAACGTCGACGCAGTCCTGATCGGCGGCGCCGACGAAGGCGAGGAGACCGGTCGCGTCTTCTCGTACCTGAACCTCAACCGGGCGTTCCACGAGCTCGACGCCGGCGCGGACCTCTACTGCCTGCACAAGAACCGCTGGTGGCAGACAGGGGACGGCGCACGCCTCGACGCAGGGGCCTTCGTGGCGGGCCTCGAGTTCGCCGCCGACACCGAGGCGACCGTGCTCGGCAAGCCGAGCGCGCAGTACTTCGCGACCGCGCTCGAGGCGCTCGACGCTGAGGCGGGCCTCACGTGGATGGTGGGCGACGACCTCGAAGGCGACATCGTCGGCGCGCACAAACACGGCATGAAGACAATCCTCGTTCGCACGGGCAAGTTTCGCCCCGACGAGGTCGAACGCTCGCGCGTGCAGCCCGACGGGATCGTCTCGTCGATCGCGCAGCTCCCCGACTGGCTCGAGCAGAACGCGTAGAGCGAGGTGACTGCGGTGCGCGTGGGAGTCGACCTGATCGAGATCGAGCGAATCCGCCGTGCACTCGCGCGGCACGGCGACGACTTCAAGGAACGCTGCTTCACGCCGGACGAGATCGCCTACTGCGACGCCAAGCCGAACCCGCCCCAGCACTATGCCGGCCGATTCGCGGCCAAGGAGGCGGTCGGGAAAGCGCTCGGCTCGGGGGTCTACTTCACCTGGAAGGAGATCGAGGTGCGCGGTCGCCCCAAGCCGGGCATCCACCTGAGCGGACGCACGGCCGCCTGGGCGGCCAAGGTCGGCGCCGGGAAGATCGAGCTCTCGATGACGCATTCGCGCGAGCTCGCCGCCGCGGTCGCCGTCGTGGTGAACGCATGAGGCTGCAACCGCTCCTGACCGCCGACGAGACCCGGGCCGCGGAGGAGGCGCATCAGGGCTCGCTCGAGGAGCTGATGGAGAGGGCAGGCAGCGCCGTCGCCGAGACCGTGCTGCGGCAGTTCCCGGGCCGTGTGACCGTGGTCTGCGGCAAGGGCAACAACGGCGGCGACGGCAAGATCTGCGCGCGGGTGTTGCGCGAAGCAGGGCGCGAGGTGACGGTCGTCGACGGCGTCGGCGATCTCGGCGAGCCGGACGTGATCGTCGACGCGCTGCTCGGCATCGGGTTGCGCGACGCGCCTCGTGAAGACGCCACACGGATGATCGAGCTCGTGAACGCGGCCGGGCGCCCCGTCGTCGCGGTCGACGTTCCCTCAGGTGTCAACGCGTCGACCGGCGAGGTGCCGGGTGCCGCGGTCCGCGCGACGACCACCGTCACCTTCGGCGCCGCCAAGGTCGGGCTCGCAGTGGCGCCGGGGCGCGCGCACGCAGGGGTCGTGACGGTCGCGCCCCTCGGCCTGCGACCCCGAGCCCACGAGCACGCGCTCGTCCCTGCGTCTGCGCTGCTCGAAGTGCCGCGCAAGCGCGCCGACTCGACGAAGTACAACGCCGGCTCCGTGCTGATCGTCGGCGGTTCCCGCGGCCTGACCGGCGCCCCGATGCTCGCTGCGCTCGCGGCGTTTCGCGCGGATGCCGGGTACGTGGCCGTCGCCGCGCCGGAGTCGTCCCTGCCGGTGCTCGAGTCGACGCTGCTCGAGGTGGTGAAGCGACCATTGCCCGAGGACTCGGCCGGGCGCTTGCTGCCGCGGTCGTCCGACGCGATCCTCGAGGCGGCCGAGCGTGCAGATGCGGTGGCGATCGGGCCCGGCCTCGGCCGGAGCGACGGAACGGTCGAGCTCGTACGGATCCTGCTCGAGCGCCTCGCGTGCCCGGTCGTGCTCGACGCCGACGCGCTCTGGGAGCTCGAGCCATTCGTGCGTCAGGCACCGACGGTACTGACGCCGCACACGGGCGAGCTCGCCGGGCTGCTCGGCAGGTCGAGCGCCGAGATCGACGCGCATCGCCTCGAGTCCGTTCGCCGGGCGGCGTCGCGGTTCGCGTCGGTCGTGCTCCTGAAGGGCGCCGACACGCTGGTGGCCGCGCCTCGAGAAGGCGTTCTCGTCGCGTCGTACGGCACGCCTGCGCTCGCGACGGCGGGCACGGGCGACATCCTGACGGGCGTCGTCTCGTGCTTCCTCGCGAAAGGGATGGAGGCGAGGCTCGCAGCCGCCACGGCGGCGGTCGCGCACGGCGTCGCCGCCGAGCTCGTCGAGCCGCAGCGCGGCATGGTCGCCTCCGACCTGCTTCCCGAGCTGCGCCGGGCGCTCGCCGGGCACGGCCTGCAACGCGCGCCGCTCGCCTGATGCGCAGCGAGATCTCGATCGACCTCGGGGCGTTGCGCCGCAATGTCAGGACGCTCGTGCGCATCCTCGAGGGTGCCGAGCTGTGGGCCGTCGTCAAGGCGGACGCATACGGGCACGGCGCGGTCGACTGCGCAGGCGCTGCTCTCGGGGCGGGGGCATCTGCACTCTGTGTCGCGACGGTGCCGGAGGCGCTCGTCGTGCGCGCGGAGTTCCAGCAGGCGCGAATCCTCGTGCTCGGCCCGGTGTCGAACCGTGAGGTCGCCGTCGCCCGCGACGCCGGGCTCGAGCTCGTCGTCGCGAGCGACGACATCCCCGAGGGGGTTCGCGTGCACGTCAAGCTCGAGACGGGGATGGGGCGGTGGGGCGTCTCGGAGCTGCCCGCCCTCACGCGGGAGGTGGTCGGGCTCCTCACGCACCTCGCCACCGCCGACAGTGACCTGGACTTCGCGCGCGTCCAGATCGAGCGCTTCCGCGAGGCGACCGAACCGGTTGCGCACCTGACGCGCCACGTCGCGAACAGCGCCGCGGCCCTGCGGCTCCCCGAGTCGCGCTTCGATGCCGCCCGCTGCGGCATCGCGCTCTACGGCATCTCGCCGTTCGGCGCGGACGCGGGGGACGACGGGCTCGAGCCGGTGCTCTCGTGGCAGACCGAGATCGCGCAGGCACGGCTCCTGCGTGCGGGCGAGTCGACCGGGTACGGGCGGCGGTTCGTCGCCGGTGAGGACACCTGGATCGGCATCCTGCCCGTCGGTTACGCCGACGGCTTTCGCCGCGACCTGACGGGGACACTGGTGCGCGTCGCGGGCGAGCTTCGCCCCGTCGTCGGTGCGGTCTCGATGGACGCGATTGCGGTCGCACTCGACCGCGAGCTCCCGCCGGGCACGCCCGTGACACTCGTCGGACGCGGCGTGTCGCTCGAGACGCACGCGGCAGTCGCCGGGACGATCGCGTACGAGCTCGCCTGCCGGATCGAGTCGGGCCCGACGCGTGCGCGGCGAGTCGTCCATGACCAAGGCTGACCGCCGCGCCGCGCAGCAGGCCGAGCGTGCGGCGGCGCTCCGGCAGCGGCTCGAATCCCTGTTGCCGCTGGGCGGCGACGAGCGCGTGCTCGACGTCGGCTGCGGCACCGGTGCGCTCGCGTATGCGGTCGCGCCTTCCGTGCGCGAGGTCGTCGGGCTCGACTCCGACCCGGCGATGGTCGAGCTGGCTCAGGCGGGCGCGCCCGCGAACGCCGGCTTCACGGTCGGCGACGGCGAGCATCTTCCCTTTGCAGAGGCTGAGTTCGACGTCGCAGCGACCCTGCGGACACTGCACCACACCGGCGATCCCGAGCTGCTCGTCGCAGAGCTCGCGCGCGTGACGAAGCCGGGCGGCACGGTGCTCGTCGTCGACCAGCTGGCACCAGTCGACGACGAGGAGGCGCTGGTGCTGAACACCTTCGAGCGGGCGCGCGACGCGTCGACCTCGCGCGTCCTGCCCGAGCGCGAGCTGCGCGATCTGTTCGACGGGCTCGGCCTGACCGTCGTGCGCGAGCAGATCGTCACCGAGGTGCGTGATCTCGACGCCTATCTCGAGCTTGCGGGCTGCGCAGGCGCCGAGCGCGAGCGAGTGGCGGAGCTGGCGCCGCCGTCGTACGAGGCCGCGCTTGGCTGGTTCGTCCTACTTCGCCCGTAGCCGTGCGAGCGTGCCCGGCGCGAGCGCCTGCACCCAGGCGGCGGGCCGGTACCAGCGCGGGACGGTGATCTCGCGGCGATCCGCGTCGACCGCGGCGAGCAGGCGCTCCACCACGAGCGGCGGCTGGATCACGAACCGCGAGCCGAGCCGGCCGAAGCGCCCACGCTGCGGGAAGCCCTCGGTCTCGACGAACCCGGGGTTGACCGTGTGCACCGACACGCCGCGCGGCGCGAGCTCGACCGCGAGCGAGCGGGAGAACGCGAGCTGCGCATGCTTCGACGCCGAGTACGGCCCGACCGCGACCGTTCCCGCGACGGAGACGACGTTGACGACGTGTGAGCCGGCGCCCAGCCCGGGCAGGAAGGCGAGCGTCGTCCAGACCGACCCGAGGTAGTTCGTGCGGATCACCTGCTCGATCCGTTCGGGCGCAGCGTCGAGGAAGTTGCCCCGCGCTGCGACCCCTGCGTTGTTGACGAGCAGGTCGAGCGCCGGGTGACGTGCGAGCACGCGGTCGGCCACCGCCTGCACCGCCGCCCGGTCGGCGACGTCGCAAGTCTCGTGCTCGTCTGCGGCGGACGGCCGCCGTGAGAGGCCGACGACGTGCGTGCCGCGCGCCTGTAGCTGCCGCACCAGCTCGGCGCCGATCCCCGACGAGGCGCCGGTGACGACCGCTACCCGCAAGCCGCTACTTGCAGACTTTGAGCTGCCGGCCCGCGGCCGCCTGGCGGCCTGAACCGTCGACGACCGTCGCCGTCAGGTGATGGACGCCTCGCTTCAGCTTCGTCGTGTGCCAGACCGCGCCGTACACACCGCCCGGGCCTTGCTTGTCGACGCCGACCTGGCGGCCGTTGTCGCGGAAGACGACCTTCGCAACCTTGGTCGTCGATGCAGCGACGACGACGAGACTGTCGTTCTTGATCGCACAGACGTGCGCGGGCGGTTCGATCCAGGTCACGGTCGGGCCGTTGACGACCGTCAGCCGCGTCTCCAAGAAGTTCGTGTTCGGCATCAGGTCGTTGCCGACGGTGTTGACGTTCTTCGACTCCTGGAAGTCGGATGCGAGGATGATCGCGCGTGTCTTGCCCGGCTTGAACTTCGGCGCTGCGGTCGGGATGCCGAAGACGATCAGCCCTGAGAGCGGGTCGTAGAGCGATGCACCGACGAGCGCCCGGTTGTAGTTGATCACCAGCGAGAGCGGGTCGACGCCCGACCCGAGGTCGAGCGCCTGCGCGACGATCAGCGGACGGCCGGCGCTGATTCGCGTGGTCAGCACGCGGACGGCCGGCGGCGTCAGGTCGTTCACCCACGAGTTGAGGATGTAGCGGCCCTTTTGCGACCGGTTCGTGAACTCGTCCGCGCGCGAGTCGACCGAGACGAAGAAGCGCTGCAGTCGCGGGAACTGCACGCCTGCGGCGCCGATGTCGAGGTTCGCGTCGAACGTGAGGGCGTTGACGTTCGTCGGCGTTCCCGTATAGCCCTGGACGTCGTTCTCGTCCTTCGAGCCGAGCACGAACGGATCGATCAGCGCGCCGGAGCTCGAGGCGAGCAGGGAGACGCCGAAGTTGACCACCGGCTCGGTGATGTCGGTGTAGTAGAGGTGCTCCGAGCCGTCCTCGTTCATCGGCACGCCCGTGTAGCTCGGCGGCGGCCCGAAGGGCTCCGAGGGGCAGCAGTACGTGCTGACGCGGTTCGGCCCGTTGGCCGTGTCGCCGATCTGGAACTTTTGGAGCTTCGTCACCGGGGCGTCGCGGAGGCCCGGACGCTCGACGAGGAATGCGTACGGGACACGGCGCTTGACCCCGTTGCCGGTGAAGGTGATGAAGCCGGCGTTCTCGCCCGCCGTCGCGTTCGCCGCCACGCGCACGACCACCGGCAGCGCGACGTCGCCGCCGGGTGCGACGGTCGCCTCGCCCGGCACTTCGATCGTGACGCCCGCCGTCTGGGCCTGCGGCGCGACCGCTGCGGTCCACGTGCCGAAGCCGTTGCCCGCATCCGCGATCGTCAGCAGCTGCGAGCGCCGCTGGGCGCCCGTCGAGATGTCGATCCGCTGGAACGAGAGCGACTGCGGGTCGGTGAAGATCTTCGGGTCGTTGGCCGCGGCGACGTTCGCGAGGCCGGCGCCTTCGAGCAGCACCGATGCCTCCTGAGTACGAGCGGTGTCGCCCCAGGCCGGCCCGGAGGTGGACATCAGCGCCGACTTGACCTGCCACGACGACCAGCCCGCGTGCTGCTGCAGCAGCAACGCAGCCGCTCCGGCCACGTGGGGCGTCGCCATCGAGGTGCCGGCGAAGACCGAGAAGGTCGAGCCGGTGGTCGCGGGCGGCGTCGACGAGAGCACGTCGAGGCCGGGCGCCGAGATGTCCGGCTTCAGGAAGTGGCCGAAGTCGGTCGGGCCCGCCGACGAGAAGCTCGTGATGACGCCGCTGCGGTTGGTGGCGAGCTCGCGGATGTCGGTGGTGGCGCGAATCGAGGCTTGCCCGCCGTGCGCCGCCGCGTAGGCACGCAGGTTGGCGCCGTCGAGATCGGAGATCGTCCCGGCGGGAACCTGCAGCGGGATCGGGATCGCGTTCGCCTCGCCGAAGCGGTTGTCGATCACGATCATGCCCGTCGCGCCCGCGATCTCGGCGCGTGCAGCCTTCGATGCGAACGTGCAGTTGCCGCGCGAGACGAGCGCGATCTTGCCGGCCAGCGAGTCCTTGACGATCGTGCCGAGGCTGCCGTTCGGGTCGGTGGCGGAGCCGCAGAGGTGGGTCTCGACCGGCTTGCCGTCGCTGCCGAGCACGCTCGCGACGTCGACGAGCGGCTGGTCGGCGCTCGCCCACGCGGCGGGCAGCTTGGCGCCTGCAGCACCCTGGATCGGGACTGCCCCGAGCGACGGCGGGCCGCCGACGACCGTCAGCGCCGGCGCGAAGACGTGCGAGTTCGAGGTCGCCGCGACCGAGATCGCGTCGGGTGCCGTGCCCGGGGAGCCCGCGCTGCCGAGACCGAAGTCCTCACGGTCGTTGCCTGCAGCGATCACCGGGACGACGCCGGCGAGCGCGGTGTTGCGCACGGCCTCGTTCATGGCGTCGTTCGCGGGATCGGTCTCCGGCCCGCCGCCGGAGAAGTTGATCACGTTCATCCCGTCGGCGACCGCGGCCTCGAAGGCGCGCACGATCTCCGGAGTGTTCGCCTGATGGCCGAGCGGCGTCGGCACGGTGAAGACGCGGTAGTTACCGATCCAGGCGCGCGGCGCGACTCCGGACAGGTTGGCGGTCGCAGGATGGTCCGGGCCTGCGGGCGCGGCCGTTCCTTCGTCGCCGGCTGCGATGCCCGCCACGTGTGTGCCGTGCGGCTCGGTCGCGTCGAAGGCTTTGTTGCTGTTCTTGTCGCGCACCGGGCCGGGGAAGACGCGGGCGACGATCACCTTGGCCGTGGTCTCCTTCGTGTCACCGCGCGGGAAGCCCGCTGGGTAGGTGAAGCCGTTCGAGCTCAGGAACGGGCTCGACGGGTCGACTCCCGTGTCGACGACACCGATCTTGATCCCCTGCCCCTTGTCGCCTGCGGCCGCCTGTAGCTCCGTTGCGTGGATCACCGACGGCCCGCGGTCCATGGTGCGCGTGTAGGTGAGGCTCGGGTAGACCTTGTCGACCGCGCCGATCTGCAGGAGCCGCGGCAGCTTCGCAGCAGGAAGCTGCACCGTGAAGCCGTTGAGCAGGATCGAGTAGTGCTCCTGGATGCGCGCCTGCGGGATCGCCAGGCGCACCTGGGCTGCGGCGGCCGCCTGCTGACGGGCCAGCCGAGACAGGTAGGCCCGCGAGCTCGAGCTCCGGAGATCGAGGCGCTGAGCCCGGGTCGCGTAGGCGAGCGTGCCGCCGTTGCGCCACGCGGCGAGCGGCGGCGCGGCCAGCCGGACGATCACCCGGGTCAGGCCGCGGCGGTGGGCCGCGGGGATCGAGATCACGCCCGCCCGCACACGCGGTAGCGATGACTCGCGCGTGGGCCGCTGAATCGGCGTCAAGGCGGCGGACGCGGAGGTCGCCACCAGCAGTCCGAATGCCGCCGAAACGAGGAGGAGGCGACGCAAGGTCCCGCACAGTATCCGAAGCGAGATAGAGTCGCTGCCCAATGTTCCAGGGCAAACGAGCACTCATTCTCGGGGTGGCGAACAAGCGCTCAATCGCCTGGGCGATCGCCCGGCGGCTCGCCGACGGCGGCGCCGAGCTGGCGTTCACCTTCCAGGGCGAGCGGATCGAGAAGAACGTCCGCGACCTCGCCGCAACCGTTTCGAGCCCGCTCGTGACCGAGCTCGACGTTCGCGACGACGGCGCGATCGAGCGCGTCTTCGGCGAGGTTGCCGACGCGTTCGACGGCAAGCTCGACATCCTCGTGCACTCGGTGGCGTTCGCCGCGGCCGAGGATCTCGAGGGGCGGTTCACCGATACCCCGCGCGACCGCTTCTGGATGGCGATCGACGTCAGCGCGTACTCGCTCGTGGCGACTGTCCGGGCCGCCGAGCCGCTGATGGCCGCCGCCGGCGGCGGCTCGATCGTGACGATGACCTACCTGGGCGGCGAGCGGGCCGTGCCGCACTACAACGTGATGGGGGTCGCCAAGGCGACCCTCGACTCGTCGGTCAAGTACCTCGCCTGGGATCTGGGCGAGAAGAACATCCGGGTGAACGCGGTCTCGGCCGGCCCAGTGCGCACGCTGGCCGCGCGCTCGATCGCGGGCTTTCCGACGATGGAGTCGATCGTCGAAGAGCGCGCGCCGCTGCATCGGCACGTCGACGCCGAGGACGTCGGCGCTGCCGCCGAGTACCTGCTCGGCGACGGCGCGAGGAACGTCACGGGTACGACGCTGTACGTGGACAGCGGATACCACGCGATGGGCATGTAGTTCGAGGCTCGAAGCCCTCGAGCTACGTCGATATTCTAGGCGTTGGGCGACCGGATCCGCTCGGACCCGAGCGTCCAGGTGAAGCGTGTCAGCGTCTCGTTCGGCGCTCACGCGCTTCTTCCAGCCCAGCTAGCGACGATCGCGTCTCCGCTCTACCAGAGTTAGCGGCGGGCGACGCAGAACGCCACGAGTACGACGTCGTGCGCGGACAGCGGCGATCACGCGATGGGTTTGTGGAGTCTCGCGCTGACTCACCTCAGAAGCCGTTTGTCCAACGCGACAAGCTGTGGTGAGTCGTTCGAGCGTTGTTCCGGCTGTGAGGGCCCGGCGACACCAGGCCCTCACTCCACCGAGATCCCTAGCTGCAGGTGTTCGAGCGCCCCGCGTCGTTGGGCCCGTTGACCGTGACGGCCGGGTTGTTCGCTGCACAGGTCGCGTCGCGGCCGACGACGTTTCTGGATACCTCCAGGCCACCACCCAGGACTGCGGTGTTGTTGCTGAACACGAGATCGCGGCCGACGTGGTTGTCCGCGACCTGGATCGACGACGGGCCGAAGAAGCCGGACGCAGCATGGTTGCCGGTCATCACCAGATCGCGCCCGATCGTGTCCGGCTGCTGGCCATCGGCCAGGCAGTTGTTGCCGAGTCCGATTCCGAGGTTGACCGTCCTGTCCGTGATCCGTAGGTCGCGTCCGACGGTCAGATTGCAGAGGCCGTCGAACACGAACGGCAAGCCGGGCGATCCCTCGATCACGAAGTCGTGACCGACCTTCACCGGGCCGCCGGGTGTGTTCCGCGAGTTGTGTCCGGTCTGCACCGTCTGCGGCTTCGAGGCGAACAGGTCGTGCCCGATGGTCACGCTCTCGAGGTGCCCGCCACCACCCAGACCGAGCAGTTGCATGTCGTGCCCGATTGTCGACCGCAGGACGTCGGCGCCTGACTCCTCTCCCCGTCCGACGAAGTCGTGCCCGATCGACGAATCCGTGATGTCGGCGCCAGAATCGATTCCTCCGGCGACGATGTCGTGCCCCACGGTCGACTCCGAGATGTCTGCTCCCGCGAAGTCGCCGAAGGTCAGGTCGTTGCCGATGCTCGTCCTCGCGATTTCGGCGCCCGCGTCGTCCCGCTGGATCAGGTCGTGCGTGATCGTCGCGTCGGTGACCGCGCAGAAGCCACCTTCCGGGACGATCAGGTCATGAGCCGTGCCCGTGAACGTGTTCGTGTCCTGCGGGCAGACGACGTCCGACGGTTCCGCTGCCGCGCCCGCGAACGGCACGAGCAGGCACGCCGCGACCGTCACGACCGCGGACGCGGCGACATGTCCTCGTTTCATTGTGATCCCTCCTCGTTTGGTGGTCGCGGCCGATCGTCCGCCCGCCCGCTACCGAGCCGCTGCCGACCGGCTACCGTCCGTGACGAGTGCTCGAGTTCCGCGTGCTGGGTCCGCTGGAGGTCGTCGCCGACGGCGTCCCGGTCAGGCTCGGAGGGCCGCGTCAGCGCGCGACGCTGGCGATCCTGCTGCTGAACGCGAATCGCGTCGTTCCGGTCGAGCGCCTCGCGGACGACCTGTACGCCGGTCGCCCACCTGTCTCCGCGGTCACGCAGGTGCAGCGGCAGGTCTCCGAGCTCCGGCGTGCGCTCGGCTCGGCAACTGCGATCGAGACGCGGCCGCCCGGATACGCGCTCCGGGTCCGCGACGACGACGACTTCGACCTCGTGCGCTTCGAGCGCCTGACGGCCGAGGCCGAGCGGGCGCGGTCGCGCGACGACGCCGGCGAGGCGGGCGCGCTGCTCCGCGAGGCGCTCGACCTCTGGCGCGGGCCGCCGCTTGCCGACCTCGCCTACGAGTCGTTCGCCGCTGCGGCCTGCGAGCGGCTCGAGGAGCTGCGCCTCGCGGCGCTCGAGGAGCGGATCGACGCGGACCTCTCGCTTGGCCGGCATGCGACGCTCGTCGCCGAGCTCGAGGCCCTCGTAGCCACGCATCCGCTGCGCGAGCGTCTCCGCGGTCAGCAGATGCTCGCGCTGTACCGCTCCGGACGGCAGGCCGAGGCGCTGGGGGCCTACCGCGCGACGCGGCACTCGCTGGTCGAGAGCTTCGGCCTCGAGCCGTCGGCGCCGTTGCAGGCGCTCGAGCTGGCGATCCTGACCCAGGATCCCTCGCTCGAGCCCGACGCGACCCCGGCGCCGACGCAGGCCGGCGCCGTGCTGATCGCACCGTCTCGGGACGACCGGGCCGGCGTGCTCGTCGGGCTGGCCGCGCTCGTTCCGGCGCAGCTCGTGCTCGCGCGGCTCGTGGCCGGCGAAGGCGAGCTCGCGGGCGCATCGGCAGCGGTGGCACAGCACCGCGGGCACGCGCGGACGGCGGCCTTCACGAGCGACGACCGAGCCGGGGACCTGATCAGGCTCGCGACCGCGAACGCGGCTGACCTCGTGCTCGTCGACGCGCCCCCGGATCTCGACGGCGCGCAGCTCCCGGCACCGCTCGCGCAGCTGCTCGAGCGCTCACCCGCACACGTGGCCGTGCTCTCGGGCGATGCTCCGGCCACGGGGCGCGGCGTCCACGTGCCGTTCGGCGGCGGCGAGCACGACTGGGCGGCGCTGGAGCTGGGCGCCTGGATCGCCTCTGCGACGGGCGCGCCGCTGTGGCTCGTCGGGACCCGCGCTGACCAGCGGAGCGGCCGCCGCGACGCCAGTCGCCTGCTCGCCGATGCGTCGCTCGCCGTCCAGCGCGTCGTCGAGGTCGACGCGGCACCCTTGCTCGCCGACCCGGACGGGCTCGTCGACGCGGTCGCGGGTGGCGGCCTCGTCGTGATCGGGATCTCGCCGCGCTGGCGCCACGAGGGGATCGGAGCCGCCCGCCGCGCGCTCGTCCGCGCCGCGCGGCCGCCGGTGGTGCTCGTCCACCGCGGCCCGCGCCCGGGCCTGCTGGCCCCGCGCGAGAGCCGCACCCGTTTCACCTGGACGCTCGATGCTTGAGGTCAGGTGTGGCGAGGGCAGAGAGCGACCAGGTCGAGCAGGTTGGACGCGCTCGTCGTCACTTTGCAGCCGATCCGCGGCGAGACGTACTGGCCTCCTGAGAACGTTCCGTAGACGGCGAAGGTCGCGGCTCGCATCAGCTCACGCTGGAGGCGTGCGTACGTGGCGGTTCGGGCCGTGCCGCGCAGGGCGTGTGCGCGTTCGAGGCGGCTCCGGAACGAGGGGCTGTTCCACGGTCCGGGCCCGAGGGCCGAGCGGTACGGGCCGTGCTCCAGCGCGTGGTCGAGGTACGCCGCGGGATCGCGGACGGGCGTGCCGAAGTTCGTCACGAGCATGAGGTCGGCGCGGTTCGTGGCGGTGTCGTAGTTTCGCGGGCACGAGTCGACGCGGACGATCGACACGGTGATCCCGATCCGCGCGAGGTTCGCCTTCACGATGGGCGCGATCGAGTCGAGGCCGGTGTCGCCGTACGGGAAGAAGGTGCAGTAGTAGAGGACGGCGTGCTGCTGCCGGTCGCCTGCGAGCTTCCGGGCGGTGGTGAGCCGTGGCCCCGCGAGGGGGTAGAACGCCCCGGACGGGAAGCCGTCGACGGTCGGTGGCACGATCTGGTCGCCTGGCGCATCGTGGAACGCCGCGGCGAGGGCGGGGCGGTCGAGCGCGTAGTTGACTGCCCGCCGCAGCCTCACGTCTGCGAAGAGTGGGCGTTGGGCGTTCAGGACGATGTAGTCGAGGAACGTGCCCGTCGCGAGGAAGTAGCGCTGGCCGCCCCGCCGTGCGGCCGGGCTGCCCGGCCCGTAGCGATCCTCGAGCGCGCTGTGGCGCCGGAGCAGCGAGTCGCCGTCGAAATCGATCGGCAGGTAGTCGAGCGAGCCGCGATCGACGAGCGCGACGGCGTGCGGCGTGGGGACGTCGAGCGAGTAGACGATCCGTGCCCACCGCCGCGCCCGCTCGCCGCCGTAGCCCGGGTTCGGCAGCAGCACGACGCGGTCGTCGGCCGTCGATGACACGTAGTAAGGCCCAGACGACGGCAGCGCGCGATCGGGGCTCGGGCGGAACGGCACGGTGGACGGGACCGGACAGAGATACGGCAGCGAGATGCGGGTCAGGAAGTCGCCGGACGGCTCGACGAGCGTGATCGACAGCGTGTCGCCGCGCGCCCTGATCCCGGAAACGTGAGCCGCCTTGCCGGCGACGAAGGGGGCGAGGCCCGCGATCGCGGGCGCCTCGGATGGGCCTTGCCCGCCGTGGCCGATCTTGGGCGAGAACGCTCGCTCGAGCGTGCGCTTGAAGGTCGCCGCCGTCACCAGCTCGTTCGACGGCGGTGAGAAGCGGAAGCCGCTGCGGATGCGGAAGGTGTACGTTCGGCCGCCGGCCGAGACCCCCGGCATCGCCGCGGCGACCTCGGGCCGGACGCGCATCCCTGACGTGCCCGCCGTGTCGGGATAGGCGAGCAGGCCTGCGCACGTCGCGTTTTCGAGTTGCTCGTCGACGGTCGAGTGCGAGACCGCCGGGTCCAGCGTGAGGTAGTGCCCCGGCAGCGAGAGCCTCAACTCAGGCCCGCCGGCCGGCGGCAGAGGCGGCGGCTCAGGCACGGTCGGGGCCCAGACGACTCCGTCACGGTAGGCGACTGCCGCCGGAAGCGCACCAATGGTCAAACGCCGTCGTTCGCCCGAGCGCAGGTCGAGCGAGGTGACCGTCCGCGCCGCGCTGTTCGCGACCCAGAGCCTGCCGCCCGCGAATGAGATCCGCTCCGGATCCGCGCCAGTTGCGAGCTTGCGCCGCACACGAAGGTCGTCCTCGTCGAGCCCGTAGACGACGCCGTCCGGGACGACCGACACCCACACCAGCCCATCGGCCACCGCGACGTCGGTGACGGTCGCAGGGAGTTCGGTCGCCGCGAGCACGCGCCCCGTCTCCGGGTCGATCTTCCTGAGCGTGCCGGCACCTTCGAGCGACCACAGGGCACCGTCGCCGAACGTGACCCGGCCGCTCCCGTCGTACGGGATGCGGCGGCCGGTGGTGCCGTTCGCGGGAATGACCGCCGCCAGTAGGCCGTCAGTCGCCACCCAGAGGGCGTTGCCGCCGGCCGCGAGCCCCGTCGCCGGCGCGTCGTTCGGGCGGAACCGCTCCAGCCGCCCGCTCGCGACCGAGATCCGGGCGAGCTCTGGGCCGCCGTCCTGCGCCGCCCACACGAAGCCGCCCGCCGCCGCCAGCCGGCCGAGTGGAACCCACGGCAGCCCCAGCACGGAGCTCAGTTTGTGCGTGCGGGCATCCACGCGCAACAGCCGCTGCTCGCTCGGCAGCAGTACCCACGCCGACCGGCCCGCGAGGACGACGTCGATCGGTCCGTGTCCGTAGCCGAACTGCGTGCCCGAGCGGATGCTCGCGAGCGCTCGACCCGAACTCGCATCGACAGCGTCGAGCACGAGCGGCCGCTGCACGACTGGCTTCCCAGGCGGCGCGTTGTCGCGAAGCGCGAGCACGGAGCCGACAGCCCCGCCCGCGGCCACAGCGGCCAGGGCACCCGCGAGCAGCCGGCGAGACGGCCGCCACGGGGCCGTGCGCCCGTGCAGCGCGTCGCCCGCGGCGGCAGCGAGGGCGCCGCACGTGCCGTAGCGCCCAGCCGGCTCCTTCGCGAGAACCCGCGCGACAACTCGGTTCCAGGCGGCCGGCAGCTCGGGCCGCAGCTCGGTCAGGCGCGGCGGCGGCTCGTTCAGGTGGGCGAACACGACCGCCAGCTCGCTCTCCCGCTCGAACGGCCGTTCGCCGGCGAGGCACTCGTAGAGGGTGCAGCCGAGTGCGTAGACGTCCGCCCGGCCGTCCACCTTCTCGCCGCGGATCTGCTCGGGCGCCACGTAGTCGACCGTGCCGACGAAACCGCGGTCGCCGGTGAGGCTGCCGACCGAGGACACGTGCCGCGCCAGTCCGAAGTCGCAGACGTACGCGTGCTCGCCGTCGGGCCCGTCCGCGACCAGGATGTTGCCGGGCTTCACGTCGCGGTGGACAAGCCCTGCCGCGTGCGCGGCGTCGAGCGCCTCACCGGCCTGACGCACGATCGCCACGGCGCGCTCCGGATCGAAGCGCCCTTCGCTGCGCAACAACTCGCGCAGGTCGACGCCGTCGACGTACGCCATCGCCAGGTACAGCACGCCGCCGTCCTCGCCCGAGGCGAGTGTCCGCACCACGTTCGGGTGGTCGAGCGTCGCGGCCACGCGCGACTCGCGGAGGAAACGCTGCCGGAACCGATCGTCGTGCGCCAGTTCGGGCGAGAGCAGCTTCAGCGCCACCTGCTGCCCGTCCGAGTCCTCCGCGAGGTAGACGGCCCCCATCCCCCCGCGTGCGAGGAGCGCCCCGACCCGGAACCCACCGATGACGCTCCCGGTTGGAGTCTCGGCGCCCATGGTTCGTCACAACCCTGACAGGCTCGCCGTCGCATCTCAACCAACGAAGCCCCTCGAACAGTGATCGCGTGCGCCTCGGAAATGCTGAGGTCGTAGAGCGCGCCTGGGACCTGCCTACGTGGGCGCTCGTCCCCGATCCCGGCCCGTGCGCCGACGTCGTGGTCGGCGGAGTTGCGCGCGGACGACGATCCAGACGGCGGTCACCGTGGCCGCGCCGGCCGGCGCGAGTTGGAGGACGCTCTCCTCGATGGGGATCCCCATGATGTGCGCGAGCATCATTGGAAGATCTCCGTGGTGCAGTCGCCGTTCTGCAGGCGCACCTCGTGCGCCCGTGCGGGGCCGCCGGGACGGTCGTGGAGGTCGACGAAGAAGTCGCGGTCGATCTCCATGCCGCCGTTCGGGTCGCAGTTGACGCGAAGCAGCCAGGAGCGCAGGCCCGGGTAGAACTGGTTGTCCCAGGTCGAGTAGAGCGAGTTGGAGACGTAGAGGCGGCGCCCGTCGTAGGAGAGCTGGAGCATGTTGGGGCCGCCGTTCAGGCCGCGGCCGGTGTCGTCCGGCTTGCCGAGGACGCCGCCGAGCCAGAGCTGCGCGGTCAGCTTCGGGTTGCGCGGATCGGAGACGTCGTACTGGCGGATGTCGCCGTGCAGCCAGTTCGCGAAGTAGAGGAAGCGGTCGTCCATGGAGAGGACGAGGTCGGTGATCAGGCCCGGCACCGGGAAGGGCCAGCCCTCGAGCTCGACGCTCTCGACCGCGATCACCTGGTCGGCCTTCCAGCCGCCGTTGTCGCGGTGGAAGTGCCACATCGTGCTCGAGAGCGCGGCGCCGACGAAGCCCTGCTCGGCCGTCGGGGTCGTGGAGCCAGCGCACCTCGAGCGGGACGAGGCCGGTCTCGCCGAGGTTCGACGGTCTGCTCGAGGCGTCGCTCGGCGAGGTTCCAGAAGTGGAGCCGGCTGCCGTAGCGTCCGGCGGTGACGTCGTCGAGGTCGAAGCCCTTCTCGTAGGCGTTCGGCTCGCCGAACTCGGACGAGACGAGCACGTTCTTGCGCGGCTGGTACCAGAAGTCGTAGTTGAAGGACGGCGTCTCGCCGCCGTTCTCCCAGCGGCCCTTGAGCTCGAACGTCTTCGCGTCGAGCACGGCGAAGCCGCCGGCGCCGTTCCCGTCCGCGTCGCCGAGCATCGAGATGACGATGTTGTCGCCGGGCATGCAGTGCACGGTGTGGGGTCGCGTGTAGCCGGTCTCGCGCACGACCTCGTCCGGCTCGATCACCTTCTCGATCCGCGGCTTCCGCGGGTCGTCGGCGACGTTGACGACGTGGATGCGCGACGAGCGGAAGCCGGGCACGATCAGGTGCGAGCGGTCGGGGCCGTGGCAGGCCGAGCTGCAGCGGTTCCAGCCGAAGTGGTGGAGCTCGTCGCCGACGTTCGGCATCGGCGTCTCGTGGACGATCCGTCCCGTCTCGGCGTCGACGACGGCGAGGAAGTCGGGCTTCTCGACGCCGGTGCCCTCGTGCAGGCAGGCGAGGTAGAGGAACTCCTCCGGCGGCGCCTGCATCGCCTCCTGCGGCGAGCTGTGGAACGACGCGGGCTTGTCGTGGTGGGCGTGCATGTGAGCTCCTTTCAGATGGCGGCTGTGCTCCGGCGCGGGCGCGGCTTGCCCTCCTCGAGCAGCGGCGCGATCAGCGCCGCCGCCCGCGCCGCGCCGTCCGACTCGACGGGCCGGTAGTCGACCGTCTGGCCGATCGTCTCGGCGATCGCGGCGGCGATCGTCTCCGGCGTCTCGCGCTCGAAGTCCATGCGGCGCCCGGCGCCGTAGCGCTCGAGCCGGTGGCGGACGTGGAAGTTCTGCTCGAAGTGGTGGCGGAGCGGGAAGTAGAGGAACGGGCGTCGATTCGCCGTCAGCTCCATCGACGTCGTCAGGCCGCCCTGGACGACGGCGAGATCGCAGGCGGCGAGGTGCCGGTAGAGCTGATGCACGTAGGCCCGGATCTCGAGGCCGTCGTGCGCGGGCAGCGTCGCCGGGTCGATCCGCGGCCCGGCGACGACGATCATCCGCAGCGCCGGCACGCGCTTCTTCGCCTCCGGGAACGCGGCGATCACCCGCCGCAGCAGGTCGCCGCCGACGCCCGAGCCGCCGACGGTGACGATGCAGACCTGCTCGTCGCTCGCCGTAGCCGAGCTCGGCCCTGAGCGCGGCGCGGTCGGCGAACTCGGCGGGGTCGAAGCCGGTGACGTAGCCGGCGAACGAGTAGTGCTCCTCGGTCCACTCCCGGATCCAGGGGAGGTGCGACGCGAACCGCTCGGGGACGATGTCGTCGGGGTTGCCGACGAAGACGGCCTGATCGCGCACACGCGGGAAGCGCGCGATGTGCTCGATCATCTCCTCGTTGTAGTCGCCGGTCAGGAACGCCTCGTGGTCGCCGCCGTCGGGCATCGGCAGCCAGCCGACGAAGTCGGTCAGCCACACGTAGGGCGTCCGCTTCTGCTCGGGGTTCTCGTGCAGGTAGTAGTCGAGCTCCCAGGCCTCGTCGCCGATCCAGAGGTCGTACTGCTCCTCGCGCACGAGGTCGTGGAAGACCATGAAGTTCGAGAGCAGGATCTCGTCCATCCGCCGGATCGCCTGGAAGCAGTGCAGGTCGTGCTCGGCCGACTCGCTCTCGATGTGATGCGACTCGTTCGCGAGGAAGGCGCTGGCCGGGTGGATCCGCTCGCCGCGCGCCTCGAGCACCGCCGTGACGGGGTGCTGCGCCAGCCAGTCGATCTCGAGGTCGGGATGGAGCTTGCGCAGCTCGTCGGCGATCGCCGCGTCGCGCTGCGCGTGGCCGAGCCCGATCGGCGAGGAGACGTAGAGCGCGCGCCTGCGGCGGGACTTGCCGCGCACCCAGCGGCGCGGCGGCGGCGCGGGCTCGATGAAGTCGCGCAGCAGCAGGTTGACCTTGACCGGGTCGCGCGCATGCGGGAGATGGCCCGACCCTTCGAGGACCGTGAGCGCGCCGTTCGCGAGCTCCGCGAGCCGTGCGCCGGAGGCGCAGGGGCGCACGGCGTCGTCGCTTCCGTGGATGACGAGCACCGGGCAGTCGATGCGGGCGAGCAGCTCGCGCACACTCTCCTCGTCCTGCGAGCCGGGGTGCGAGCTGGGTCGCGACGAGCGTCTCGGCGTCCGTCTCGAGGCCCCAGCCGACGCAGTCCTCGCGCTGCTTCGTCGAGTGCGGCTCGGTGAAGCACTGCGAGAAGAAGAACTCGAGGAAGTCGTCGTAGTGCTCGAGCCAGTAGTGGCGGTTCCACTTGCCCCAGCCGACGTACTCCTCGCGCGGCTCGCTGAACTCCTGCATCGCCTTCAGGCGCGGGGTAGCCGGCGGCAGCGGCAGGCCCGGCGCGATGAACACCAGCTTGTCGACGCGCTCCGGGTGGCTCGCCGCGAGGTGCAGCGACCGTTCCGCGCCCCGCGAGAGCGACACCAGCACCGCCCGCTCGGTGCCGGTCGCGTCCATGACGGCGAGCGCGTCGGCGGCGAACTCCTCCTCGCGGTACGCGTCGGGCTCCGGCCGGCCGGTCCGAGCGGCCGTTGCCGCGGCCGTCGAACGTCAGCACGCGGCAATGCCGCGCGAGGTAGGGGATCTGCATCTTCCAGTGGCGCGAGTGGATGATCGACCAGGTCGGCAGGAGCAGCACCGTCGGCTCGCCCGAGCCGTAGACCTCGTAGAAGAGGCGCACGCCGTCGCGCTCGACGTAGCCCTCCTCGTCGGGGTAGCGGGCCCGCGTCTGCGCCTCGCGGTCGGCCGCTCGAGCTCGACGGTCATCGCATCCTCCTTTCGAGCCAGGAGTCGATCCAGTCGAGGAGCTCTCGGTGCTCGGTCTCGATGCCGGACAGCCGGTCGAGCATGATCCCCTCGTTGAACGTGTAGACGAGCGAGACCAGCGCCTCGAGCGGCACGTCGAGCCCGAGCTCGTCGCGGACAGGCGCAAAGGCCTCGCGTCAGGACGGCACGCCACTCCGCGTGCACCTGCACGAGCCGCTCGCGGAGCTCGGGCCGGTTCCACGACAGCGCCTGCAGCTCGAGCCAGATCTTCTGGTACGGACGATCCTCGTCGAGGTAGGCCATCGCCGTCCGCCACTTCTCGAGAAACGGCATGTCCGTCGCGTACATCTGCCGCTGCCGCTCGATCAGCCGCTCGGTGAAGCGCTCGAGCACGCGCACGAGCAGCTGCTCCACCGACCCGAAGTAGTAGTGGACGAGGCCGTGGTTCGCGCCGGCCTCCTCGGCCACGCGCCGCGTCGTGATCCCGGCTGCGCCCACCTCGACGAGCAGCCGCTCGGCGGCGTCGAGGAGCGCCTGCTCGGTCTCGTGGCCTGGACGAGTCTCCGTCTTAGACATACGACTTAGACATTTGACCAAATCAGCGTTGCGCTGTCAAGTCAGATCGCTCATCCCGGTCCGGCGCCGTGCGCCGCCTCACGCGCCGGGGTCGGCCGAGCCGCCTGCGAGCAGAGAGAGCTGCTCCATGCTGATCGGGTGCACCAGAGCGTCGGCGTGCCGGTGCACCAGTCGCCAGTCGGAGCCCTCGCGACGGAACACCAACGTGACCCGCAGCGACCAGTCCTGGTCGGGCAGGCCGCCGACCGTACCGTGCTGTCGCTCCACGCCCGCCAGAACGACGAGGTCGCCTGAGACGTGCGACTGCTCGAGCTCGAAGGCGGCGTCGCCACCGCCGGCGAAGAATGACTCCAGCGCCTCGATGCCCGCGGGGGACGAGTCCGGCCCGTGCCTGGTCGGTCCCCCGGTCGGGGGCATGAGCGTGAAGTCGGGCGCCTCGTTGACGAGCGCGAAGTAGCGGCGGACATCGCCCTGGATCAACGCCACGGCGGCCTCTCGGACGCGCTCGACCAGCCGGCCGAGGTCTGCGTCGGTGATCTCCGGATGTGTCATGGCCCTCCTGTCGGTGGCACAGTTAGCGCGTGGGCGCGACGCAGTACTACACGGCGACGACACTCGACGGATACATCGCCGACGAGCACAACTCGCTCGACTGGCTCTTCGAGGTCGATCGCGACGTCTCTGAAAACGGCGAGCACTCGTTCGCGGCGTTCTTCGCGGACGTCGGGGCGATGGCGATGGGCGCGACGACGTACGAGTGGGTGCTCGATCACGAGCACGTGCTCGACGAGCCCGACAAGTGGCGCGGCTGGTACGGCGAGACGCCGTGCTGGGTCTTCACGCACAGGACGCTGCCCACGGTTCCCGGCGCGAAGATCGAGTTCGTCCAGGGCGACGTGGCGCCGGTGCACGGCCGGATGGCCGAAACGGCCGGCGGACAGAACATCTGGCTCGTCGGCGGCGGGGAGCTCGTCGGCCAGTTCGCGGACCGGCAGCTGCTCGACGAGATCATCGTCGGCGTCGCACCCGTGACGCTCGGGCGCGGCGCGCCGCTTCTGCCCCGCCGGCTGACGGCGTCACGGCTCGAGCTCGTGGACGTCTCCAGGGACCGGCAGTTCGCGCGTCTCAGATACCGCGTGCGGTAAGCGCACGGCACGCGTCGAGCCACTCGTCGACGTCGGGCACATCGCCGGTGTCGTAGCTCCAGGCGTTCCGGATCAACCCGTCGGTGTCGACGAGGAACGCCGAGCGGCCGGCGACTTCCCGGAAGCCGCGGAACTCGATCGCGACGCCGAAGCTGCGCACCGCCTCGCCGTTCCAGTCCGAGAGCAGGCCGAAGTTGAGGTCGAGCGCCTGCGTCCACGCGATGTGCGTCCACGGCGAGTCGCGCGAGATGCCCACGGGTTGCACGCCCAGCTCGTCGAACGCCTCTCTCCTGTCACGCAGGAGCTCCATTTCGTTCGTTCAGGTGGACGACCAATCGAAGAGGTAAAAGACGAGCAGCTTCGGCCCGTCTTCCACCAGCTCCGACATCGTCACGGGCTCGTTCGGCCCGAGGAAGAGCGTCGCGTCGGGTACCCGGTCGCCGGCGGTGAGCATCGCGGGAGGTTAACGGGACCAGCGGCCCGCCATCAGCAGCCGCGGCGGGAGCCCGTCGCGCCGGGGGAACTCCTCGCGGATGTTCCCGACCGCGTGCACCTTCTGGCCGCGCAGGAAGAGCCACTGGTTCGCGGTCGGCCAGTCGACGAGCAGCGTCGTCCCGTCCGGTGACCAGACGATGTCGCCGAACGAACCAGGGCCTGCGAAGAGCAGCCGCGCACGCCCGGGGTGGTCGACGTCGACGAGCTTCACCTCGCTGCGCGTCGCGAGCCGCACGGAGACGGCGAGCTGGTGACTGTGCGGCTTGAACGCGGAGGTGACGAGCGTCGCGCCGAGCGAGCCGATCGTGCGCACGACCCGGCCGTCGGCGGAGAGCACGACCACGCGCGTCGCCGACGTGACGGCGAGCAGCTGCCCGTCGTCCGACCATTCGAGCGACAGCGGGAGCAGGTCGGCCTGGCGCCGCCAGCGCACCGCACCCGAGGCCGCGTCGCGCCGGACGATCGTCCCGCTGCCGGAGACGTACGCGAGGTCGAACGCTTGACCGGGCACCCACGCCGCCGCGACCTGGGTCGCAGTCGAGTCGAGCAGGCGGTCGCCGCGTCCGTCGCCGCCGACGACGCGCAGGCCGCTGCGGGCGAGGTAGGCGATCCGCGTGTCGGTGAGCGAGCCGGCCCAGCGCGGCAGCGCCGCCTGGGCACGGGCGAGCGTCCAGCGGACGTGCGCGTCCTCGTCGAGCGCGACGAGGTGGTCGCGCGTCGTCGCGACCGCGTAGAGGCCGTGGGGCGACCACTGAGCGTCTGCGAACGAGCCGAGGCGGCGCTTGAAGCCGTTGTCGCGCACGAGCCAGACACCGCCGCCGTCGGTCGAGACGACGAGCAGCCTGCCCGGTGCCGGCAGCGAGAAGAGCGCGGGGTCGGCGTGCTCGACCCCGACCGCCTCGCGCACGCGCTCGAAGACGGCGCGACCGGGAGGCGAAAGGACGGCGGCGACGATCACCGCCGCGAGCACGACGAGCGCCGGAAGGATGGCCGGGTGCAGTCCGCGGCGCGGCTGCGGTGTGCGCTCCTCGTACGCGCGCCGTACCACCTCCCAGGCGCGCTGCTCCTCGGGCGTCATCCCTCCTCCTCCTTCATCCGGTCGAGCCCGCGCCGCAGCCGCGAGTTGACGGTGCCGCGCGGCAGCTCGAGCAGCTCGGCGATCTCGCCGGGGGTGTACTCGAGCACGTATCGGAGCACGACCACCGCCCGGTGCTCGGGCGGCAGGTCTGCGATGCGGCCGAGCGTGCCGTCCGCCGACTCGGGGCCGGGCGGGGCCGCGTAGTAGTCACCGAGCTCGACCTCGCCGCGCAGCTTGCGGGCGCGCGTCCAGTCGATCGCGCGGTTGACGACGATCCGGTGCAGCCACGGGCCGAACGGGCGCCGCCGGTCGAAGCGGTCGAGGTTGCGGACCGCGGCAAGGAAGGCTTCCTGGGCGATGTCCTCTGCGGCGGCGGCGTCGCCGGTGACGAGCTGGGCCGCGCGGAAGGCGCGCGGCCAGTGCGCACGGAAGAGCCGCTCGAGATCGGCGACAGACCCCTGCTGGGCACCCTTGATCCAGGCGCGCTCCGCCACCCGCCGACTGTACGACGCAGACCCTCCACGAGGTCCATACGGCGTCGGGACCTCCCGGGGTCCCCGGCCCGTATCGACTGCATGACACGTCTTGCGCTCGTCCTCGTCGCCGCGGCCCTTCTGCTGCCGAGCGCAGCCGTCGGCGCGGCCTGCTCGCCGCTCAACTGCGCCCCGAGCCAGTTCTCGCTCGACCGCGGCCAGCTGCTCGGCTTCCGGAGCTCCGCCTCGGCGCCGGTCACGATCGTCGATCTCGCCACGGGGAAGACGCGGGCGGCGCTGCCGAGCGGCGTCGTCGGCGGCACCGTGCTCGTGCACCAGCAGGGAACGACGCTGACCTGGTACGACGCGGGGTCCGGCGAGACCGCCGGAAGCGCCGTCCTGCCCGCGGGCGCGCGCCTCCTCGGTGTCTCACAGGACGGTGCGACCGCCGTCGCGATCATCCTCAGCGACGGCGGGTCGACGACGTTCGTGCTCGCCTCGACCGCAGGCGTGCGCGAGCTCCGCGTCGCCGGACGGCAGTGGGACTTCGACGCCCTTCGCGGCGACAACCTCTTCCTGATCCGATACCAGGGCTCCGGCGGCTACCAGGTGCGGCTCCTGCACGTTGCGAGCGGCAAGCTCGAGGCGAAGCCGCTCAAGGACCCGCACGAGTCGGGGACGATCTGGGGGCAGCCGTACTCGCGGCTTGCCTCGACGAACGGGCGCTACCTGTTCACGCTCTACATCGGCTCGAACGGCGGCTCGATGATCCATGCGCTCGACCTGGACACCGCCAAGGCGCGCTGCATCGACCTGCCCGGCACCGGGGACTACCTCGCGTCGACCGCGTGGGGGCTCGCACTCGGGCGGAACGGCCACACGCTCTGGGCGGCCAACCCGTCGCACGGGCGCGTCGTCGGGATCGACGTGAGCACGCGGAAGGTGACGCGCGCGTTCAGGATCAACGTCGGGTACTGGGCACGCGGCCGTGGCACACGCGCGGCGCTCTCGCCCGACGGCACCCGGATCGCGCTCGCCGATGGCGAGAACGTCGCCGTCGTCGGCCTGCGGGCCGGAAAGGTCGTGACGCGGAAGGCAACGGCCGCCGTGGCGGTCGGCTACTCACCCGCCGGGAGGCTCTTGACCTTCAGCTAGAAGCCCGTGCGCCCTCTTCCGTCGCGATCGAGATCTCACGGACGACCTCGACGATGTCGCGGTTGGCGTTCCAGACGCGCAGTTGCCGGTCGGAGCCGTTCCCGCGCGCGAGGATCTCGCGCACGCCTTCGAGCTCGCGCTCGGAGCCGAGCTCGCGCGCGTGCGGCTCGACGTCGCGCAGCGTGCGGCGGACGAGCTGCGCCACCGGCACGCGGTTGCGCCGGCCCGTCGCGAGGTCCATCACCGGGGCCTCGAGCCCGTAGCGCGCGGCGAGCCACTTGTTCTCGGTCGTCAGCATGCGGTGCCAGCTCGGGACCTCCTTGCCGGCCTCGTACAGCTCGCAGTACATCTTCACGATCGCCTGGAAGAAGGCCGTGATCGCGACGACGTCTTCGAGTCGTGTGACCGCATCGCAGACGCGCATCTCGATCGTCCCGAGGCGCGGATGCGGGCGGATGTCCCACCAGATGTGGGTGTAGTCGGCGATGCAGCCGGTGCGCTCGAGCTGGCCGACGACCTCGGCGAAGTCCGAGTAGTCGCGGAAGCGCGGCGGCGGGCCCGAGCGCGGGAACGCCGCGAACACCATCTGCCTGCTCGACGAGAGGCCGGTCGGCTCACCCCGCCAGAACGGGGACGTGGCCGACAGCGCGAGCATCTGCGGCAGGTGCACGAGCAGGCCGTTCATCACCTGGATCGCCTTCTCGGGATCGTCGATCGCGACGTGCATGTGCATGCCGAAGATCAGCTCGCGCCGTGCGATGTACTGCAGCTGGTCGACGAGCTGGCGGTAGCGGTCACGCGCCGTGATCCGCTGGCGCTCGAAGAGGCTGAACGGATGCGTGCCGGCCGAGCCGAAGCGGCAGCCTTCCGCCCGTGCGATCTCGGCGACGTAGCCGCGCAGCTGCGCCAGCGACTTGAGCACGTCGCCGGCGTTCCGGCAGACGGGCGTCGTCACCTCGAGCACCGACTGCATCAGCTCGGCGTGGATCCGGTCCTCGTGATCGCCGTGCGCCGCCGCTGCGAGCACCGAGTCGATGTGCTGCACGAGGTCCCACGTCTCGGGGTCGAGAAGCATGTACTCCTCCTCGACGCCGAGCGTGTACGGGTCGCTCTTGCCGAACGCGTGGTCGAGCACGCTGGCCTGCCCGCCGCCGGTGCCCAGCGCGCCCTTGCCCGTGATCGACGGGGGGAAGATCTGCTTCACGTGGGGAGTATCACCGCTTCGGCCTCGATCTCAACGAGCCAGCGCGGGTCGAGGAGCTGCGTGACGATCCCCGTCGTCGCCGGGCGCGCCGTCGCGAACGCCGCACCGTGTGCGCGGCCCACGTCGTCGATCGACGATGCGTCGGTGACGTAGATGCGCGTCCGCACGACGTCGTCGAGCGAGGCGCCTGCCTCGGCGAGCGCGCGCTCGATGATCGAGAGGCACACCTGCGCCTGCTCGTACGCGCCGGCCGGTGGGTCGGCGTCGCCCGGCATGATCGGCGCGGTGCCGGAGACCCAGACGCGGTCGCCGATGCGAACCGCGCGCGAATAGCCGACGCGCTCCTCGAAGGCGGCGCCAGACGAGATGTGCTGCCGCTCCATCCATCTAGTCTGGCCCATCGTGGATGCGCTGCGTCAGGTCGACGGTTGGCCCTGCGACCACGTCGCCGTCTGCGTGACGGGCGCCGTCGAGGCCGTGCACGGCGATGCGGCCCGCAGATTCGAATGGGCGTCGGTGACGAAGCTCGCGACCGCGGTCGCGATGCTCGTCGCGGCGGAGGAGGGGCTGGTCGATCTCGACGAGCCCGCAGGCCCGCCCGGTGCGAGCTTCCGCCACCTGCTGGCGCACAGCTCCGGGCTGCCGTTCGAGGCGGGTGCGCCGGTCGCGGAGCCCGGCCGGCGGCGCATCTACTCCAACTACGGCTTCGAGGTGGCGGCTGCGGTCGTCGCCGAGCGGGCCGAGATGTCGTTCGAGGCGTACTTCACCCACGTCTGGGCGGGAACGACGCTGCGCCTCGAGGGCTCGGCCGGCTCGGGTGCGTCCGGGACGCTCGCCGACCTGCAGGCGCTCGCGCACGAGCTGCAGCAGCCGGCGCGCGTGGCGGACGAGACGTTGGCAGAGGCGACGACGGTGCAGTTCCCCGGCCTCGTCGGGGTCGTGCCGGGGTTCGGGCGCCAGGAGCCGAACGACTGGGGGCTCGGGCTCGAGCTCCGCGACCACAAGTCGCCGCACTGGACGGGAGCGGACAACTCGCCGGCGACGTTCGGCCACTTCGGCCGCAGCGGCACGTTCCTCTGGGTCGACCCGGCCGCGGGCGTGGCGCTCGGCGCGCTCACCGACCTCGCCTTCGGCGACTGGGCGAAGGACGCGTGGCCCCGCCTCGCCGACGCCGTCCTGGCCGAAACAGCCGTGTCCCGGGGACAGTCCCTGGGACACGGCCCAACCGCCTAGGAGAGGAGAAACTCGAGCAGGAGCGCGTTCAGCTCCTCCGGCTGGTCGAGCCCGACCAGGTGGCCCGCGCCCGGGACGACGACCAGCTCCGAGTCCTCGATCCCCTCGGCGAGGTGCTCCGCGATCGCCTTGAAGTCGTCCTTGTCGTCGTCGCCGACGATCACGAGCGTCGGCATCGGGAGCGTCGAGAGCGGGCGCAGCTCGGGCCAGACGATCTCCGGCTCCGGGTGGGCGGTCTGGAGCTCGAGCGCGCGCAGCTGCTGTGGCCGTACCTCCTCGTGATGCTCGGGCTTGACCCAGAAGTCGAGATTCACCTGCGTCGCCTGCGCGAGGTCGCCGGCGTCGATCGCCGCCTCTTCCTCCGCGAAGTACGCGCGCATCTCCTCGGTCCAGTCCCACGCCGGCAGCCCCGAGCCGACCAGGACGAGCTTGCGCACGCGGGCGGGGTGCTCCAGCGCCGTGCGGAGCGCGATCGCCCCGCCGAACGAGTTGCCGACGAGATGCCCCGGCAGGTCGGTCGCGACCACATCGACGAACGAGTACGGCTCCGACGGCATCGGTGTCTCACCCCAGCCGGGCAGGTCGGGTGCGACGACATCGAGCTCGGGTGAGAGTGCCTCGACCTGCCGGCGCCAGAGCCGCGAGTCTCCGAGCGCCGAGTGCAGCAGGACGACGCGCGGCCTGGCTATTGGTCGTCCTCCGTCGGCAGGTTGTCGTCGTCCTGGCCGACACCGCGCATGTCCTCTTCCTCCTCGTGCCGTTCGGTGCCGGCGAGCTCCTGTTCGGTCTCCGTGGGCTCGGGATTCTCCATCATGTGCCTCCATGGGTGTGCTCGAAGGATGGCGTCTGTGCCCCCGCTGTGGTGGGAGCCTCACACACGAGCACGGTTATCTGCGCTGCGACTCGTGCGGCGAGCGGTACTGGGGGAACTCGATCCCAGGCGTCCAGGGGATCCTCGAACGCGACGGCCGCGTGCTGCTCGCACGCCGCGCGCTCGAACCCCGCCGCGGCCACTGGGACCTGCCCGGCGGCTTCCTCGAGGAGGCGGAAACGCCGGTCGACGGCTTGCGCCGGGAGTTCAGGGAGGAGACCGGGCTGGCGGTCGAGCCGGTCGAGCTCTTCCGAATCGACATCGAGCCGTACGGGGAGCGTTACGTCTTCTCGGTCACGTGGATCGTCCGCGGTGACGGCGACCCTGTCGCGGCCGACGACGTGGCGGAGCTGCGCTGGTTCGCACGGGACGAGCTGCCCGGCGAGATGGCGTTCCCCGGTCAGGTCGACGTCCTACGCACCTGGGCGGCGCGGCACGAGCACACGTAGCGCGCGCGGCTCGATCCTGAATTCGATCGGCGTCGCGAGCTCGTCCGGCTCCCCGTCGACCGCCGCGTGCAGGTGGCCCTCGCGGGCATCGATCGTGAACGACTCGCCGCTGCGCTCGTCCCAGGTCGGCTGCACGAGACCGCGAGGCGCGTAGAGGTGGAGCCGTCCGTCGTCGAGCTGCTCGCGCTCGCCGATCGAGAGCAGGTCGAGCGCGTAGGCGTTGTTCGAGACGAGGACGACGCGCGCCTCGATCGGCTCTCCGTCGACGGTGATGCCGACACCGTGGCGATGCGTGACGAGCGTCCCGAGCGCGCGCAGCCGGGCGAACGCGTCCCTCCGCCGGCGGTGGTGCTCGCGACGGTGGACGAGCTGCGCGTAGACGCCGAGCGAGACGTTGTTCAGGAAGAGGCGGTCGTTCGCGCGGCCGACGTCGATCCGGAGCTCGTGGCCGTCGACGAGCGCGTCGAGGGCCGCGACCGGATCGTCGCGGTCGAGCCCGAGGTCGCGTGCGAAATGGTTGCGCGTCCCGAACGGGATACAGGCGAACGGCACGCCGCGCTCGAGCGCTGCCTCGGCGATCACGGCGAGCGACCCGTCCCCGCCGGCCATCGCCAGCGCCTCGCCCGTCGCCGTGCGTGCGAGCTCGGCGAGGTCGTCACCGTCGCCGAGGACGTGCGTCCTGATCCCGCGCTCGTGCGCTTCCTCGAGCAGCTGCTCCGCCCCGCCGTTGCCGGAGCTGGGGTTGACGATCAGGAATGCATCCACCGGGCCTCCATACCTGGGCTGCACGATTCTCAAAGATGGGCCGAACGGCTCATGTCGCCGTCCGACCCGGAGCCGATCATCACAAGATGGATCGCGGCACTCTGCACATGATCGAAGACGACCTCTCCGAGACGTGGATCGAGGAGTGGGCGGCGAGCGGCGTGCGCGAGCTCGAGGGTTACCTCGCGAAGCACCTCGCCTTCCTCTCGTTCCTCGACGTCGACGAAGCGCCCTCCGCGTAGTTTCACCGCGGTTCGGGCCGGAAACCCCGCCTGACGTGGCGGAGTTCAAGTCGAGCTATCTCGTCAGGGGCCTGCCGGGCCATCCCCTGCATCCTCCGTTCACGGACGCCACGATCGGGATCTATACCTTCGCGACCGTCTCCGCGGTGCTGAGCAAGCTCGACGTCGCCGAGCACACCTTTGCGCAGGCGTGGTGGCTCGCGCTCGTCGTCGGGCTCGTCACGACCATCGGCACCGCGCTGACCGGCCTCGCGGACTGGCTCACGATCACGCGCGGCAGCGAGCTCTGGAAGACGGCGACCACGCACATGGTCGCAATGCTGACCGCGACCGTCTTCTTCCTGCTCGCCGCGCTGGTCGGGCATGCCGGTTACGTGGACCGCGAGGTCACCACCGGCGCCTTCCTGCTCACGCTGGTCGGCTTCGCCGCCCTCTCCGCCGGAGGCTGGCTCGGCGGAGCGATCACGTACGTGCACGGGATGCGCGTGCTCTCGCTGCCGGACGAGCCGGCAACGCGCGCCGCGTCACCCGTGCCGCACGAAGAGAAGGCCGAAGCCGAGGCCTAGGCCAGGGACTCAGGCTTCGGCGCCGACCAGTCCGAGCGCCTTCTCGAGCGAGCCCTTCGGCATCGCCCCGACGGCGGACGCCTGGGGCGCGCCGTTCTCGAACAGCACCATGAAGGGGATCGAGGCGACGCCGTAGCGCTGCGCCAGATCCTGCTGCTCGTCGATGTTGACCTTGACCACCTTCACCTGGTGCTCGTCCGCGATGCGATCGAGGACGGGTGCGACGGCGTGGCACGGGCCGCACCATTCGGCCCAGAAGTCGACGAGGATCTTGCCTTCGGCCTCGAGGACCTCGCTGTCGAAGGTGGCGCTGGTTGCATTTGTTGCCATGTGGGGTTCGTTTCCTTTCGAGGTAAGACGTACACAGTGACAAACGCGGCGGCGTGAGCGTTTGTTCCCTGCCCGGGTACGATCGAAAGCATGTTTCGCCCCCTGTCCGACAAGCCCGACCACCCGGGCCTGGAGCTCGAGATCCTCGAGCTGTGGGAGCGCGAAGGGACGTTCGAGCAGTTGCGGGAGCGAAATCGCGGCGGGCCGAAGTGGTCGTTCGTCGACGGGCCCGTCACCGCCAACAAGCCGCTGGCGGTCCACACCGCCTGGGGCCGCACGCTCAAGGACGTTTTCCAGCGTTACAAGGCCCTGCGTGGCTTCGACCAGCGCTACCAGAACGGCTTCGACTGCCAGGGCCTCTGGATCGAGGTCGGCGTCGAGCGCGAGCTCGGTCTCAACTCGAAGCGCGAGATCGAGGAGTACGGCCTCGAGGAGTTCGCGCGGCGGTGCCGCGAAGTGGTCGTCCGCTCGTCGGATGAGCTGACGCGCGGGTCGCAGCGGCTCGGGCAGTGGATGGACTGGGGCAACGACTACTTCACGTTCAGCGACACGAACATCGAGTACATCTGGAAGTTCCTGAAGATCGTCAACGAGCGCGGCTGGCTCTACATGGGTCACCGTTCGACCGAGTGGTGCCCACGCTGCGGCACGTCGCTCTCCCAGCACGAGCTGACCCAGTCGGGCGTCTACCAGGATCGCGCGGACCCGTCGCTGAGCGTCAGCTTCCCGCTCGCCGACCGCCCCGGGCAGTCGCTCGTCGTCTGGACGACGACGCCGTGGACGCTGCCCGCCAACGTCGCGGCCGCCGTCAACCCGGCGGAGCAGTACGGCCGGCGCGAAAACGGCCAGTGGGTCGCGGTCGGCCGGTTCCCAAACGACACGTTCGTCGAGCGTGTCCAGGGCTCCGAGCTCGTCGGGCTCCACTACCACGGCGCGTTCGACGACCTCAAGCCTGGCTCCGAGGTCGAGCACCGGGTGATCCCGTGGGACGACGTCACGATGGACCAGGGAACCGGCATCGTTCACATCGCACCGGGCTGCGGCGGTGAGGACTTCGAGCTCTCGAAGGAGCACGACCTGGCCGTGCTGACGCCGGTCGACGAGTCGGGCCGGTTCTACGACGACTACGGCTGGCTGCACGGGCTGTCGACGACGGAGGCGGCCGACCAGATCATCGGCAGGCTCGGCGAGACCGGCCATCTGGTCGAGGCTGGTCTCTACACGCACGCGTATCCCCACTGCTGGCGCTGCGACACGCCGTTGATCTTCCGGCTCTCCGACGACTGGTTCATCTCGGTGGAGGAGATCCGCCCCAAGCTGCTCGAGGAGAACGCGACGGTCGAGTGGGTGCCCGAGTACATGGGCAAGCGGATGGACGACTGGCTGCGCAACATGGGCGACTGGAACATCTCGCGCCGCCGCTACTACGGCCTCCCGCTGCCCCTGTACCCGTGCCCGTGCGGGCATTTGAACGTCGTCGGCTCGAAGCAGGAGCTCGGCGCGCGCGCGACGGAGGGCTTCGAGCAGCTCGAGGAGCTCCGGCGGCCGTGGGTCGACCGGGTGCCGATCACCTGCGAGTCGTGCGGCGAGGTCGTGACGCGCATCCCCGAGGTGGGCGACGTCTGGCTCGACGCCGGGATCGTGCCGTTCTCGACGCTCGGCTGGGAGAGCCCCGAGTGGCTCGACGGCGGCTATGCGACCGGCGCCGCGCACGGGCTGACCAACGCCGACCTCCCCGACCACGCGTACTGGGAGAAGTGGTTCCCCGCCGACTGGGTATCGGAGATGCGCGAGCAGATCCGCCTCTGGTTCTACTCGCAGTTCTTCATGTCGGTCGTGCTCGTCGGCCGCTCGCCGTACCAGCGCGTGCTCGGCTACGAGAAGATGCTCGACGAGCACGGCCGCGAGATGCACGGCTCGTGGGGCAACATGATCAGGGCCGAGGACGCGTTCGCGCAGATGGGCGCGGATGTGATGCGCTGGCAGTTCTGCGCGCAGCCGCCCGACCGCAACCTCCTCTTCGGCTTCGGGCCGGCGCACGAGATCCGCCGCAAGCTGCTGACGTTCTGGAACTCGACCAGGTTCCTCGTCGACTACGGGAACATCGAGGGCTTCTCGCCGTCGTGGGAGCAGCTGGAGCCGGGCGGCGACCTGCGGCCGCTCGACCGCTGGCTCGTCGCGCGCACCAAGCAACTGATCGTCGAAGCGACCGCCGGATATGAGGCGACGCTGACGGTCGACGTGATCCGCGCGTTCGAGTCGTTCGTCGACGATGTCTCCAACTGGTACATCCGCCGGTCGCGGCGCCGCTTCTACTCCTTCGACGAAGCCGCGTTCGCCACGCTCTGGTACGCGCTCGTCCAGTCGCTCCGTGTCCTCTCGCCGATGCTCCCGTTCCTGTCCGAGCACGTGTGGCGGAACCTGGTGCAGGACGGCCCTGCGTCCGTTCACCTCGCGCCGTGGCCCGAGCCCGAGGAGCCGGACCGCGAGCTGCTCGCCGAGATCGCAGCCGTGCGCCGGGTCGTCGAGCTGGGCCGTCAGGCCCGCTCGAGCTCCCAGCTGAAGCTGCGCCAGCCGCTGCGGCGCCTCGTCGTCGCGGGCGCAGCCGAGGCAGCACGCGGGCACGCGGACGAGATCGCCGAAGAGCTCCGGGTGAAGTCGGTCGAGTTCGGCGAGGTCGAGGCGTCGGAGCTGCGGGTGAAGCCGAACCTGCCGGTGCTGGGCCCGAAGCTCGGCGCATCGCTCCGCGAGGTGCGCGAGCGGCTGCAGCGTGGCGAGTTCGAGGAGCTCGACGGTGGTCGCTTCCAGGTCGACGGCCACGTGCTCGAGCCGGACGAGGTGCTCGTCGAGCGGATCGGACGCGAGGGCTGGGCGGTTGCGAGCGAGGACGGCGTCACGGTTGCCCTCGACACGGCGCTCGACGACGAGCTCCTGCTCGAGGGCCGGCTGTTCGACCGGATCCACGAGGTGAACGTCCTGCGCAAGGAGAGCGGGCTCGAGCTCACCGATCGGATCCGCCTCTGGGTACCCGACGAGGATCTGCTCGCGCCGTACGGCGAGCGCCTCGCGGCCGAGACCCTCGCCGTCGCGGTCGAGACGGGTGCGCTCCGGATCGAGAAGGCCTAGATGCGCCTCGCCGTCGCCGGCCTGCTTGCGCTGCTCGCCGCGGGCTGCGGCGGCAGCGGATCGTCGGCGCCGAAAGAGGATCCCGGGGTGGCCGCCGTGCGCGTCATCCATCAGATCACGGCGAACTCGTACGCGCAGGCGTGGGGTGACCTGCACTCGAAGGACCAGGACGTCGCACCGCTGGGCGAGTACGTCGACTGCGAGACGCGGTCACCGGTGATTGCGCGGCCGGGTGGCGTGAAGGTGGTCCAGGTGACCGACCAGTCGTTCGGAATCGGCGACGGGACGTTCGTCGACACGAAAGCGGTCGCGGTGCGACTCTCGTTCGCGGGCGGGTTCAAGGTGACGCACACGGTGCATCTCGTCGCCGAGGACGGACGCTGGAAGTGGATCTTGCCGTCCTTCCGGTTCCGCGACTACAAGGCGAACCGCTGCCCGGTCGATCCGGGGTCGAGCGCGCCCCCGTCGACGAGCTAACCCTGTGCTTCGGCGAGCGCGAGCTCGCGGCGCAGCTCCACCGGCAGGCGGAACTCGACGTCCTCGTTCACGAGCCGGTACGGCTCGATGTCGGCGACACCCCGCGCCCGGAACCAGTCGCACACCCGCTCGACGAGCTTCTCCGGCGCGGAGGCGCCGGACGTGACGCCGACGACGTCGACGCCGACGATCCACGACTCGTCGATCTCGGTCTCGTCGTCGATCAGATACGACGCGACGCCGTTCGCACGCGCGACCTCGACGAGCCGGTTCGAGTTGGACGAGTTGCGCGAGCCGATCACGAGCAGCAGGCCGATCTCTGCCAGCATCTCCTTGACCGCCCACTGGCGGTTTGACGTCGCGTAACAGATGTCTTCCTTCTTCGGCGCGTGGATGTCGGGGAAGCGGCGGCGCAGCGCGGTGATGATCTCGGAGGTCTCGTCGACCGAGAGCGTCGTCTGCGTCACGTACGCGAGGCGCGTGCCCGGCGCGAACACGAGCCGCTCGGCGTCCTCGACCGACTCGACGAGCACCATCGACTCGGGCGCCTCGCCCATCGTCCCGACGACTTCCTCGTGCCCCTCGTGGCCGATCAGCAGCACCGTGTAGCCGTCTGCTGCGTACCGGCGTGCCTGGACGTGCACCTTCGTCACGAGCGGGCAGGTCGCGTCGATCGTGTTGAGCTGCCGCGCGGCGGCGTTGGCGTGCACCGACGGCGCGACGCCGTGCGCGGAGAAGACGACGGTCTGGCCGACCGGCACTTCGGTCTCCTCGTCGACGAAGACGGCGCCGCGTGCCTCGAGGTCGCGGACGACGTGCAGGTTGTGGACGATCTGCTTGCGCACGTAGACCGGTGGTCCGTACAGCTCGAGCGCCTTCTCGACCGTGTCGACGGCGCGCTCGACCCCGGCGCAGTAGCCGCGGGGCGAGGCGAGGAGCACTTTTCTGACCACACGGCCATCGTAGCCGGGGCAATCCGGACAGCCCCTTGGAGTCACAAAAACAGAACGCCTCGCTGCACGGGGGGTCGTAGCAGCGAGGCGTTCCGTTGATTGCTCACCGCGGCTGGCCAGGGTTGGCGCGGCCGCGGATCGCATCGCCCAGTGAGCAGGACGCTACTCCCGGCCGGCGTGCGAGGGAATAGGCCAGGCGGCCCATCTTTCAAAGCCGCACCGATACAACGGTGCGAAGGTATCCCGCGACGTACGATCTGACGGCCCAGTGAGCGAGTCGACGAAAGCGGTCCTGTTCAACGCCGTGCCGCTGCTGGTGTTGGCGGCGGCCTACGCCGCGGTCTCCGCGGCGCTCCTGCCGGTGCTCTGGCGCGACCGCGGGCGGGCCCATCCGCTCGATTGGGCGATCGCCGCAGTCTTCCCGGGCATCGCCTGCTCAGCCGCGATCGTCGGCGTGCTCGTCCTGATCGAGCGCCAACCGCTCGCCGACCATCTCTGGGCCTCGTTCGCCGCCTCGCTGGCCGCGCTGCTCCCCGCGGCGCTGCTCCTGGCCCGCTGGCGCGACCGGGCCTTCGTCGTCGGCGGGATCGCCCGCACGCTCGACGCCGAGGAGCGCATCGGGCATCGCGACCGCGAGCTCGAGGCGGTCGCCGAGGTGTCCAATGCGCTCGGCCGGGCCCGCGACACGCTCGAGGTCGCACGCCCGGTCGTCCGGCACGCGACGGAGCTGCTCGGAGTCGCGTTCGCCGGGGTCGTCCTGATCGACGAGCGCGGTGAACGTGCGACCGGGGTCTACGGCGAGCTCGACGGCACACCGGCGGACTGGTGGGCAGAGCTCGAGCTCGACCTGCAGGAACCGTCGGGCATCGCGAGCGCCGTGTTCGACGCGGCGCCGGTGAGCGTCTTCGACGTCGCCGGCTCGTCGGTCGTCAGCACGCCGATCGTGCAGCGGCTCGGAGCCGAGAGCGGCTGCTGGATCCCGATGATCGCGGAGGAGCGGGTGGTCGGGGTCCTCTCGGTCGCCTCGATCGGCGCGAAGCGCGCGTTCACCACGCAGGAGCTCGCTTTCCTCCAGGCGATCTCCTGGGAGGCGGCGCTGGCGCTCGAGCGGCTGCGCTCGGCTTCCGCCTTGAGCGACGCGCTCGGACGCGAGCAGGCGATCGGCGAGATCGCGCGCCGTGTGCGCACCGAGCGGGACCCGGGGGCGATCGCCCATGTCGCGCGCGAGGAGCTGCGTCGAGTCCTTCGCTCCGACGAGGTGACGGTGTCGGTGGAAGGCGACGACGCGACCGTGACGGTGCAGCGCGCAGGCGGCCTGACGCCGAACGAGCAGTCGCTCGTCGCGACGGTCGAGCACGAGATCGGCACCGCGCTGCGAACGGCGCGCCTCCTCGCAGAGAACCGACGCCGCCTCGAGCAGCAGGGCGCATTGCTGCAGGCGGCACAGGTGGTGACGAGCGAGCTCGATATCGAGACGGTCCTGCGCCGGCTCGTCGAAGAGGTGACGAAGCTGCTCGGGGCGGACGCTGCGGACTGCTACCTCCTCGACACCGAGCGCGGCCTCCTGCGCTGCGCCGCGGTGCACGGCCTGGACGCCGGGCTCGTCGGGTTCGAGTTCTCGCCGACGAAGGGAGTCGCAGCCGACGCGCTGCGCGAGTCTCGGCCTGTCTCTTCGGACGAGTACACGGCGATCGCGGCACCGGTCCCGAACAAGGCGTACGACGGCTTCCGGCGCGCGCTCGTCGCGCCGATGGTGTGGGGCGGGGAGACGCGAGGGGTGCTCGGGGTCGGTCTACGCAGTGACGACCGGTCGTTCCTGCAGTCGGACGTCGACCTGCTCGAGGCGTTCGCGTCGCTCGCGTCGCTCGCACTGCGCAACGCCGAGAGCTATGCCGAGCGGACACGGCAGGCGCGCGTGCAGCGCGGCTTCTATCGAATCGCCTCGCTGCTCGGTGAGCCGCTCTCGCTCGAGGAGACCTACGACGCCGCTGCCCAGGCAGCCTCGGAGGCGCTCGGTGGTGACTTTGCGGCCGTGCTCGTGCCCGGCCCGACGGCGCTCGTGGTCGTGGGCGGGCACGCCCTGCCGGACGCCGTCCGCGAGCTCCAGCTCCCGCCCGTGCTGGCCGAGGCGGCGGCGGACGGGCAGGTGCTGGCCGCCCCGAGTGTCGCGGGCGACGACCGTTTCGAGAGCTGGCAGGAGGGGCCGTTCGCGTCGCTGCTCGTGATCCCTGTCGCCGGCGACGTGCGGGGTGTCGTGCTGGTGTTCTTCGCGGAAGCCCACTCGTTCACGCGCGACGACCTCGAGCTCGCCCAGCAGGTGGCGGGCGCGGCGCGGGGTGCACTCGACCGCAGCCGGCTCTTCGAGGCGGAGCGGACGGCGCGGGCGTTGTCACAGCAGCTCGCGCGCACGGGCAGCCTGCTTGCGACCGAGCTCGACCCGGGGGCGGTGCTCGAGGCGGTCGTCGAGGAGGCGGCGGGACTGTTGCGCGCCGACGCGGCTGCGCTCGCTGCGCTCGACGGCGACGAGCTCGTCGTCACCGCGGCGATCGGCCGCGGCGCCGACGACGCGCTGAACAAGCGATCGCCGTCCACCGGGTGGCTCGGCGGGGACGTGATCCAGTCGCGCGCGCCGGTCGCGCATGAGGACGTCGGCCACGACCCGTCCCTGACGGAGTCCGACGCGATCCTCGCCGCCGGCCACCAGGCGTACCTCGGCGTGCCGCTGACGGGCCGCGAGGGCGCGCTGCACGGTGTGCTCTCCGTCTACGGGCGTGAGCCGCGCCCCTGGCGCGACGAGGAGCTGCAGGCGCTCGTCGCGCTCGCGGCGAACGCCTCGGTCGCGCTCTGGAACGCCGAGCTGTACCAGCGCGTCGCCGTCGAGCGCGAGCAGAGCGTGGCGATCCTCGCCAACATCGCCGACGGCATCGTCGCCGTCGACCGTGACGGGCGGGTCGTGCTCTGGAATCGCGCCGCGGCGGAGATCACGGGCGTACCGGCCTCCGAGGCGATCGGCCGGGCACCGGCGCAGGTGCTGCAGCGCGACCTGGAGTCCGACGGCGGTGGGCCGAGCCGGCTCGTCGCGATCCCGCGTGGCGGGGAGAACGTCTGGCTGTCGCTCTCCGAGGCGGTCATGCGCGACCCGTCGGGCGCGGTAGCCGGTCGCATCTTTGCGTTCAGGGACATCTCGGCAGAGCACGCCGTCGAGACGATGAAATCGGACTTCGTGTCGGCCGTGTCGGTCGAGCTGCGAACGCCGCTGACGTCGATCTACGGCTTCGCGCAGACGCTCCTGCGCGAGGACGTCGCGTTCGGCGAGGAGGAGCGGCGCACGTTCCTCGAGTTCATCTCACGCGAGTCGGAGCGGCTGACGACGATCGTCGACGCCCTCCTCAACGTCGCGCGCCTCGACACCGGCGACCTCGCCGTCTCGCTGGAGCCGACCGACGTGGCGCGCGTGATCGGCGACGTCGTCGACGATCTGAGGCAATCCGCGAACGGCGACGGCCATCGGTTCGTCGCGCAGCTCGAGGGCGACGATCTCGCCGCGAACGCCGATCCCGAGAAGCTCCGCCAGGTGCTCGAGCAGCTCGTCTCGAACGCCGTCAAGTACTCGCCCGCGGGCGGGACGGTCACGGTCTCGGCGCACCGCCGCGACGAGACCGTCGAGCTCGCCGTCACCGACGAAGGGATCGGCGTGCCGCCGAGCGAGCGTGAGCGTATCTTCTCGAAGTTCTACAAAGCAGGCGACGCATCGGGCCGCGGGACGGGGCTCGGCCTCTTCATCGCACACGGTCTCGTGCGCGAGATGGGAGGCAGGATGTGGGTCGATTCGCGCGAAGGGCACGGGTCGAGGTTCGCATTCGAGCTGCCGTTGGCACAGCACGTGTGAGAATTCCGAGTACGGAGGCATAAGGGACGCATGGCGACGCGGGTATTGGTGATCGACGACGAGGCTCCGATCAGGCTGCTCTGCCGCGTCAATCTCGAGGCGGAGGGGATGGAGGTGATCGAGGCGGCCGACGGCCCGAGCGGGCTGGAGCGTGCACGCGCCGACGCGCCCGACGTGATCCTGCTCGACGTGATGATGCCGGGCCTCGACGGCTGGCGGGTCGCGGAGGAGCTGCTGGACGACTCGGGCACGGAGAGCATCCCGATCATCTTCCTGACCGCACGCGCCGAGCTGCGCGACCGGGCCCGCGGCATCGACCTCGGCGGCGTCGACTACGTGACGAAGCCGTTCAATCCGGTCGAGCTCGCGCCGCTCGTGCGCGACCTGCTCTCGCGGGTCGGCCGCGGCGAGCGCGACGACCTGCGCCGCGAGAAGTTGAGCGACCTGCGCGCGGCGCTCGAGCGCGAGTAGGACCGCGGGAAGGCCGCCCCCCGGACAGGCCCCCGCACGCCCCGAAGAGCGTTCTCCTAGCCCGCGAAGTCCGCGGTGACGACGCGCGCGCGCGGATGGCCCAGGAAGGAGGCCCCGAGGTCGCCGATGCCGACCCGCGTGAAGGACGGGCGGAGGAGGTTGGCCCGGTGTCCCGGACTGGCCAGCCACCCGGCGACGATCCCCCTGGCCGTGCCGCGCCTGCCCGTGCCCCAGGCGAGGTTCTCCCCCGCGATCGACCCGGTGACCCCGAACGCGGCCATCCGGCTCCTGAAGGCGCCGTGGCCGAACGTGTTGGAGGCGACCATCTCGCGGCTGTGGGCGCGCGCGGCTCGGTGCAGGCGTGCGTCGAAGCTCAGACCGCCGAGGCCGTGCTGGGTGCGGACGCGATTGAGCTCCCGCAGCAGTGACGTCTCCCTGCTGCTGGCCCTTGCGGCGGTCGCGGGTACGACCAATGACAGCGCGGCCAGCGTGGCGAGCAGGCCGGCGAGCAGAGGCCGGAATCGCATGGTGCCAAACCGTACAACATCTGCTGGACGAATACCCTGCAAACCGCCACTATCTGGCTGTCTGCGCGAGCAGGATCGCCGCGAGCACGACGGCCGCCCCGGCGAGCTGGACGCCGCCGAGCCCCTCGGCCAGCCACGCCCACGCGACGAGGGCCCCTGCGACGGGCTCGAGCATCGCGACGATTCCGACCCGGGTCGCAGAGAGATGCCGGAGCGCGCTGACGAGCAGGAAGAAGGGGATGATCGTGCCGAGCACGATCATCCACAGGGCGAGCACCCAGACCGGCAACGCGACCGCGTGCAGGTGCCCGTGCAGCGACGTGGAGTCCGTCAGGGCGTGGGACGGAAAGCTCCACCACGGCACGAGCACGGCCCAGAACACCGAGGTGAAGAGGAAGCCCCAGGCGAGCAGCGAGACGGGGTCGCGTCCACCCACGACGTGCTCGGCGAGTAGCACGTAGAGCGCGTAGGCGAACGCGCCGCCGAGCGCGAACGTCACGCCCGTCGTCGAGAGCGACGCGCCGCCGCCGAAGAGGTTGACGATCAGTGCGAGTCCCGCGAGCGCAAGGGCGAGGGCCACCCAGATGCGCCTGCGCACGGGCTCGTGGTAGGCGAACCGCGCCCAGAGGGCGACGAGCAGCGGTGCCAGGTACTCGAGCAGGAGCGCGACGCCGATCTCGAGGCGGTGGATCGCCAGGAAGTAGAACCACTGCACGAACGCGAGCCCGACGACGCCGAAGACGACGAGGTACGGCAGTTCGCGTCGCGTCAGCCGGAGCCTGCCCGGGGCGAGCACGGCGAGGACGGCGAGCAGCCCCGCCGCCGCACCGAGCGAGCGCACCTGCGCGAGGCGCTCCGACGAGAGGCCGGTCGAGAGGATCGTCTTCGAGACCGCGCCGTTGATCCCCCAGAGGACGGCCGCCGCCGCTGCCATCGCGTAGCCGAGGCGCGGCCGGCGGACGTGCGCGGGCTCGACGGGGAAGGGCGCTTCGCTCATCGGGCCAGCGAAGGTATCGGGACGGTCGGATTCGAACCGACGGCTTCTGCCTCCCAAAGGCAGCGCTCTGACCAGGCTGAGCTACGTCCCGCCGCGCCCAGTGTAGGCGGCGCCGCGGCAGGAGCTAGCCTCCGCCCGTGCTGCGCGCCGTCCCGCTCGCCCTGCTCGCCGCTCTCGCCCCGGGCATCGAGCACACGACCACGATCAGGTTCGCGAAGCCCAACCGTCGGCGCGTGGTCACGGTCACGACCGCCGACGCCACGATCCGGCTCGACGTCCGCTTGTGAGCCGCTCGTCCGGGCTCGGACCGGTCGAGCGCCCTGAGGCCTCAGCGCTACGCTCGAAGCACCGACCTCACGTCTGAACGGCGCGCGAGGAAGAAGGCGGTCACTGAGGGAAACATGGTTTCCCCTAGTGCAATTAGAGCTGCCAGTCGCCGTTGCGGAGGATGGGAGTCGCGGTGCCGTCGGCTGCGACGCCGTCGATCTCGAGCTCGCTGGAGCCGATCATGAAGTCGGTGTGGATCGACGAGTGATTGACGCCGCGCTCGTCCCGCTCTTCGGCCGAGAGCTCGGGCGCCCAGGCGACCGCCTGCACGATCGAGGCGCCGAGCGCGATGTGCGACGAGGCGTTCTCGTCGAACAGCGTGTCGTAGAAGACCAGGCCGGTCTGGCCGACGCGAGAGTGGCCGTCGACGAGCGCGACCTCGCCGAGGCGTGCCGCGCCGTCATCGGTCGCGACGTGCGTGCGCATGACCTCTTCACCGGAGGCCGCCCGCACCTCGACCGCGCGGCCGCCCTCGAAGCGCACCTCGAGGTCACGGACGATGTTGCCCTGGATCTGGAGCGGCAGCGTCGAGCGAACAGTGCCCTCGGTGCGTCGCGCGTCGGGCGTGGTGAAGACCTCTTCGGTCGGCATGTTCGCGACGTGCTTGATGCCCTGCGACTCGTCGAGGGCGGTCTGCCATTCGGACTCGCGATGCAGGCCGATCGTCAGGTCGGTGCCGGGGCCGCGGTAGCGAAGATGGTCGAAGCGGCGCTCGTTCAGCGATTCGGCGCGCTGCTGCAGACGGTCGATGTGCTCGCGCCACGCGAGCACCGGGTCGGGCTCATCCAGCCGGACGGCGGTGCCGACTGCACTCCACAGGCGCTCGACGTCGGGCTCGCCGAAGACCGTCTGCGCCCAGCCTTCGTTCGGGAAGGCCACGATCGTCCAGTTGCACAACCCGTCGGTCAGCTTCAGCGACGCCTCGGCGACCTCGCGCATGCGTGCCTTGCCGACGCGCTCGCCGTCGAGGTCGGCAAACAGCTCGGGCTCCGGATTGCCGCTGATCGCGCACAAGGCCCCGCCCGTGGCGCCGAACTCCTCGAGGCGCTCGACGAGCCACGACGGTGAGTAGCCGAGCCGCTCGGTCTCGGCGCCCTCGATGTGGGCGCGGCGGACGTGCTGGTCGGAGTAGAGGACGTCGACGAAGCCCGCGCCCGCGGCGTAGGCCTGGCGCGTGATCGCGCGCACCAGCGGCGCGTGCTCGATCAGGGCGTTGATCCCGAGGATCTGGCCGGGCTGGAGATTCAGGCCGACCTGGACGGCGAGCCGGGCGTAGTTCTCGAGTCTCTCGTCGGCCCCGGGCACGGCGGAGACGATAGCCAGTCTCCCGGACCCGCCCGTGTGAGGCCCGTAGACTGACGCGCCGTGAAGTCGCTCGTCCTCCTCTTGACCCTCGTCATGCTCGCCGGCGCGTGCGGCGGCAACGGCGGGGATCTGTACTCGCTGGAGAAGACGAAGGCGTGCCTCGCGAAGGACGGCGTGAGGCTGGGCGGCCCGCTCGATTTCGTCGCGACGACCGCGACCGGCGGGGCGGTGCAGGCGCATTTGGGGACGAACTTCGTCACGCTCGTCTTCGGCGACACGATCGACAAGGCCGACAACATCAACCAGGCCTACCATCGCTTCCACTCGCAGAATGTCGGCATCGACGACGTGCTCCGCCAGGATCAGAACGCCGTGATGCTCTGGCACGCGCATCCGTCGGACGCGAACCTCGCGCGCGTGACGGCGTGCCTCAAGTAGCGCCTTCTTCGGCGAGGAACCGCCGGAACCAGAACAGGAAGACGACGAAGAGCAGGATCGCCTGCTCGCTCGCCATCGTGACGCCGGCGATCTCCTGGTCGGTCAGCGCGCTCAGGCCCCACATGCGCGGCCGCGCGTTGACGTAGTAGTCGTAGACCGGCCGCGGTAGCAGCGCCAGCAGCAGTCCGAGCGGCGCCGCGAGCACGAACGCCGCGAAGGCGTAGGCAGCGCGTGCGCCCGAGGCGAGCCGGCGTGGCACGTCCTGCACGAGCGGCCACCACATCAAGAGCCCGGTCGCGAAGTAGCACGCATGCTCGAGGTGGATCAGCCAACTCTGGTGCTCGAGCGCAGCGTCGTAGACCGCAGGGACGTGCCAGACGAAGTAGTTCGCGAGCCAGACCGGCAGTGCGACCGCGGGATGGACCGCGGCACGCCAGGCCGGGTGCCGGGCGACCGCGACCGCCATCCCGCCCGAGATGCCGAGCACGGCGAAGAGCGGCGCCCACTCGGCGAGGATCACGTTCTGCAGCAGGTGTGCGAGCAGGAGGTAATGCAGCCCGAGATGGTGCAGCGGCGTCCAGAACGCGACCGCAAGCAGGGCCATCGCGACCGCGAAGCAGGCCACGTGCCGCCGAGACGCGCCCCAGCGCCCGACGGCGAACAGGTAGAGCAGCGACAGGGCCGGGATGACGACCGTCGTGTCGACATCCGCCTGCCACGAATACGGAGAGGTGAGGACCACGCGCCGCAGCGTAGGTTCACGGGCCTCGCGGCTGCTCAGACCCCCACGTCTCGGGTCGCGCCGGCCGTGACCGCGCGGTGGACGTTGCCGTGCACATGGTCGGTGCCGATGCGGTCGAGAAGCCCGTCGACGGCGAGCACGGCCAGGATCTGCGGCTTGACCCGGGCGAGCCGGAGCGTGACGCCTTCGGTCTCGGCGAGCTGGGCGAGCTCTGTCAGCTTGGCCGCGCCCTGCGAGTCGATGAAGTTGACGCCTTCGAGATCGAGCACGAGCACGTCGAGCTCGCTGCCGTCCTCCGTCAAGCCGCGGACGCGGTTCTCCAGCGCCTCGGCGGTCGCGAAGAAGAGGCCGCCGTCGAAGCGCAGCACCGCCACACCCGGGTAGGTCTCGCCGTCGGGATGCTCGTCGAGGTCCCGGAACACCTGCGTGCCGGGTTCGCGGCCGAGCAGCGGCATGGGCGGACGGGTCGCGACGTAGATCAGCCAGATCAGCGACAGGATGACGCCGACCACGACGCCGAGCAGCACTCCCGCCGAGAGGACGCCGACGATCGCCGCGATCGCGATCCAGAAGTCGAAGCGCGCAACGCGGTGGAGGCGCCGCAGCTCGTCGAGGTCGATCATCCCGAACACGACCGCGTCGATGATCACCGCACCGAGCACGGCTTTGGGCAGGCTCGAGAAGACCGGTGCGAGCACGATCAGCGTCGCGAGCACGAGTCCACCCGTCGCGAGTGACGCAACCGGGGTTCGCGCGCCCGACGACTCGTTGAGCGAGCTCGCCGACAGGCTCGTCGAGACGGGCATGCCCTGGAAGACGCCGGCGCCGACGTTCGCCATGCCCTGCGCGACCGACTCCTGGTCGACGTCGATGCGGTAGCGGTGCCGCGCGGCAAACGCCCGCGCGTCGCCCGCCGTTTGCGAGAAGCCGATCAGCAGCAGCGCGAACGAGGCGACGACGATGACGGCGTAGTGGTCTCGGACGAGCGTCCAGTCGGGAATCTGGGGCGCGGGCAATCCACGCGGGACGTCGCCCACGAGTGCGACGCCGTGCGCCCCGAGGTCGAAGAGCCACGACGCCGCCAGGCCGGCCACGACGAGCACGAGCGCACCCGGCACCGCCGGTGCGAGGAAGCGCAGCCCGAGGATCAGCGCGAGCGCGGAGGCACCGACCAGCAACGTGACCCCGTGCACGTCGCCGAGCGTGCGCAGCCACGTGCCCAGCTCGCGCCACGCGTTGTCGCCGTCGGTGGAGGTCCCTGTGAGCTTCGGCAGCTCGCCGATCACGACGTCGATCGCCGCGCCGGCGAGGAACCCCGTGATCACCGCTTTGGAGAGGAACTGCGCGATCCAGCCGAGCTTGAAGAGGGCGAGCAGCAGGAACAGGGCGCCCGTCGCGATTGCGATCGCAGCCACCAGCTGCGCCGCGTCGTCGCCCCCGACGTTCGTCACCAGCACGGCGCCGCCCGCGACCGCCGCGAGCGACGAGCTCGGCCCGGTCGAGATGTGGCGCGACGTGCAGAACAGCGCATAGATGATCGCGCCGGCGGCCGCTGCGTAGAGCCCGTTCTGCAGCGGGATGCCCGCGATGCCTGCGTAGCCGAGGTTCTTCGGAACGACGAGCGCCGTGACCGCGAGGCCCGCCGTCAGGTCGGCGCGAAGCCACCGGCGCTCGTAGCGAGGCAGCCAGCCGGTGATCGGCAGCAAGCGCGCGCGGGCGGCCGAACGGTCGTCGTCCTGCGACTGCCTCACGTCGTCTCCTTCGTGTCTGGGGGTAGCGCGGCATGGATAGGAGACCGGGTTTGCGCGCTGTTTCCATCCTCCGAAGCGGATGAGGCGCCCAGCGTCGCGAAGGCGCGCTGTCAGTCGCGTGATGCCAGACGCTTCGCACGCCTCCGGCCCGCTGCGCCCGGCTGGGCATGGTCGACGAACGATGCGAAGCCGACTGAGCCGCGTCTCCGGGGTCGGTGACAGCCGACCCCTTGCCGGCCGAGAGTTCAGGCGGAGGACCGCTCAGCTTGCGAGTCTCGGAGACGCGGCACAGAAATGGCACGACACGCACACATCCGTGCTTCGGGGCCTGCTCACACGATGTCGACGCGGCCGCGGCGAACCCAGGTCGACCAACTCGTCCGTTGTCGCCCCTGAAAACGGCAGCCGTGTCAGCGGGAGTCAGCTACACCGCGTGCGAGGGGGCGGCGTGAGGCACCGTTGGGGGCGCCTTTGAGTCGGCAGGAGTCCGGCGCGTTCGGCCGTAAGCCACGCTAGACTCCCGCGCTGATCTTCCGGCCAGGCGAGTGAAACATCACCCGATTTGGGGGTCATTGACTGCGTTTGTCTCGCCGAACCCACCAACACAGCAAGCAACCGGGCGCATGCGGTCACGCCCGCAAGGAGGTCCAAGCCCAGTGACCAGGAAAGCACCCGCGCCTCGCACAGCCGTAACAGCCGCACTCCTCGCTCTCTCACTCGTCCTCGTCCCCACCGCCATCGCAGGCAAGGGCGGCGGCCACGGAGGAGGCGGAGCGACGAGCGGGACGAGCACGTTCAAGCTCGTCCCCTTGAACCCGCCGGCCGACGGCCTCATCCACTGGGGCCAGCAGGTGACGTTCGAAGTCCGCACCACGGCCACGAGCCAGCCGAACGTCGACCTCACCTGCACGCGGAATAGCGTCGTCATCTACGGCGCGACGACCGGTTTCTATGCCGGCTATCCGTGGCCGTGGACCCAAGTCATGACGCTCTCATCCCAGATGTGGACCGGCGGAGACGCCGACTGCGCCGCGAAGCTCTACTACTTCTACGGAACGAAGAAAGTGGTGCTCTCCACCATCACGTTCCACGCGTACGCGTAAGCCGCGGCTTCAGCGGATCGCCGAAGAGAGAGGCCCCGGCTTTCACCGGGGCCTCTCGGCGTTCACGACGAGAATCGCGACTCGCTACGGGGTGTTGGACGTCACACCGTTGTTGATCGTCAGATCGGAGTTCTCGTTGTGACACGAGCTGGTCACGTTCTTGTGGCCCTGGTTGGTACTCGTGAACTCGACCAGCCAGGATAGGTTGTGCTGTGTCGTGCTGACCGTGACCGTCGTGTTGGTCGTGGTCACCGTCTGCGGCGACGGCCCGCTCACGGGGACGGTCTGGTCGATGAGCGTTGCGCCCGAGCACAGGGCTGTCGTGAACAGCCGGAAGCGGACGCTGCCCGTCAGGTTGCCGGCGCCCGCCGCGACCGTGATGGTCGCCGAGTCGTTCGGGATGAACGACTGGGCGGTGTTCATGCTCGGCTGCAGCGAGATGATCACGCTTGCCTCGTCGCCGCAGTTCGAGGCCACGCCGAGCGTGTTGGGCAGATCGCCGGTGTAGGTCGCGATCCAGTCGTACGTGCCGGGCGCGGTGGGCGTGAAGCTCGCCGGCCCATACGTGCCGTTTCCGCTCACGGGGAATGCGCTCGACGTGAACACCGGCGTGCCGGTGCAGACCGCCACGGCCGGGTCTGCGCGCGGCCCGAACACCGTGAAGGTGATCGACCCGCCCGCGGGAGAGCCGTCCGGCTTCGGTGCCGTGTTGCTGAGGGTTGCGGTGTCGGTGATCGGGCTGCCGAGCGGCACCGGCCCCGCGGTCTGGCTGGTCACGATCGCGGGCTGTCTCGGCGTCACGATGAAGCACTCGTTGGCTCCGTCGTCGCGGAACGGCCCGGTGTAGTTGCCGTCGCCGGGCCACGACGCTGCGAAGCACCACGTTCCGGCCGCGTTCGGCGTGAACGACGCCGAGGTAACGGTGTACTTCTTGCCGTCCTTGACTGCAGGGGGGACCGTGAGCGTCTTCGTGTCGAACGCCGTCCCGCCCACGCCGCACTCCGTGACGCCCGGGCCGCAGACGAAGAACGAGACCGATCCGGTCGGCGCGGGCGGGTCGGACCCACCCGAGACCTCGACGGTCGCGTTGTCCGTGAGGCTGCTCCCGATCGGCACCGTCGCCGCGGAGACCTGCGTCGTCAGCTTGGCGCCGCAGACGGCGAACGAGCCGAGGACGAAGTCCTTCAGCGTCGCCGTCGTCGACGTGGACGCGCGCGACTCCGACGCCACGGTCGAGAAGCACTCGTTCCCCAGGCCGAGCAGCGAGAGGTTCACGCCGCCCTCGTAGAACTCGCCGTTCAGGTAGCTGGTGTTGCCGCTCTTGTCCAGGAACGGCCACGGCGCGGTCGTGAGACCGGGGCCCGGGTTGACGATCCCGCAGAACCCATCGGCCGCCCCCGCGGTGCCGCAGTTGGCGGCGTCGGAGCTTGCCAGCACGGCGAGATTCGCGTCGCCGCAGGGCTTGCCGTCGAGGGTCGACGTCCCCCCGGTCTTCTTGCACGTCGGATCCCACCGGAACACGGTGATGGTCGACGTCGTGCCGCCGTTCGAGAAGTCGCTGATGATCAGCAGGTCGCCGGGCGTGTGCACCCCGGTGAACCCCTGGCCGCCCCCGACGGAGTTGCTGCCGAGACCGACCGCCTTCTGGAAGAACCAGAAGCCCTGCTGCGCGTCTCCGCTGTTGTCGATCCGGTCGGAGCCGAAGAACAGGACCTCACAGGTCGTCGCTGTCCCGCTCGGACAGGTCGGGCTCGGAGGCAGCGAGTACCTGGCTGCGAAGCTGTGCTGCAGGTTGTCCTTGTCCGGCAGACCGCCCGCCCCGTCCTTCCACGCCCAGTCGCTCACGTCCTGCGGATCCTTCGACCCGCCGCCCGTGAAGATCGTGGAGTTCGGGTTCGGCTCCGCGGACCACGAGACCGCCGTCGCGCCGCTCGTGTTGCTTGTCGTCGAGCAGTCGCTTCCGACGACCTGGTGGCAGACGTTGTCCCAGTCGTCACCGTTGACCGCGGGGTTGTTGACGGCATTGCCGTCGAGCTCGAATGCTCCCGTATCGTGCACTGCCAGGGCGCCCGGGATGAACATGATCCCCGCGCCGACCGTTACGACCAGACACAACAGAAACGCCCAGCGCCTCCGCCGGCTCCCTGCCGGGCCAATGACTTTCCTCGCCATCTAACTCCCCTTCCGATGTCTGAGGGCCACTTGCCGCGGCGCGGACGTCGCTCAGCGGAGCTGCAACTCGTCGCGTCACCCCCTCTCATCTCGAACCGGCGCTCCGCTGACCGCGGCTCTGCCAAACGACGCTAGTGGCACTCCCTCGGCGGAGGAAGGAGTCAAAAGCGGTAACTCTGTCGTACGTCGAATACACCAGGGAGATGCACGACTCGACGAGCGCGCAGGCGCTCCCATCTCGCCGGCGCCTCGGCGCGGATCGCCAACCGGCAAGGCGACGAGGAAACGGGCCGAGCGTTGAAGACATCGGCCACTAGCGCATCCAAGCGCGGTGAGGTAAAAGACGTAGCTGACCCTGCGGCAGCTAGCCCTGCGGGGGAGGCACGGTATGACGATTGAGCGCACCGACCGGATCCTCGTCGTCGACGACGACGATCGATTCAGGGCGTTCGTGGCAACCGTGTTCGAGCGAGCGGGTTTCGCGCACGAGGAGGTGGCGGATGGCGAGGCGGCTCTCACCGCTGCTGGCCAGGCGCGGCCCTCGCTCGTGGTGCTCGATGTCGGCCTCCCAGGGATCAGCGGCTACGAGCTCTGCCGCGAGTTCCGCGATCTGTTCGGCGAGGATCTGCCGATCATCTTCGTCTCGGGCGTTCGGACCGAGAACATGGATCGCGTTTCGGGCCTCCTCGTGGGCGCCGACGACTATCTCGTCAAGCCCTTCGACCCCGACGAGCTCCTCGCTCGAGTTCGGACGCTTCTACGGAAGGCCGCGCGCGACCCTTCGCTGACGCGATCCGATCACTCCGAAGGGTCGCTGGCCGAATTGACCCCGCGCGAGCTCGAGGTGCTGCGGCGGCTCGCCGAAGGGCTGACGCAGAGCGAGATTGGACTCGAGTTCGTGATCAGCCCGCGGACGGTGGGAACCCACATCCAGCACATTCTCGCGAAGCTCGAGGTCCACAGCCGCGCCCAAGCGGTGGCGATCGCCCACCGGGAGCGGCTCGTACCCTCGGCGGGAGACACGGGTCGCGTGGCAGCCGGGATCTAGAGCGCTCGTCGGGAGAGCCCCAACTCGGCTCCGTTGAACGAAGCGGGTGGCGGGAATCGAACCCGCGTAGCCAGCTTGGAAGGCTGGAGCTCTACCATTGAGCTACACCCGCGAGGCGCGCATAGGGTAGCCGCATGCCGGTTGGCCGAGCGATGCCGGGGCGGGCGCGGTGAACGAGCTCGACGCGCCCGTCGAGCGCGCGCTCGGGTCACGTCCGGTGCGCTACGAGGCGCGTCCAGGCGGTTACTCGACGGCCGACCGCTTTCGCGTCGAGCTCGACGACGGGCGTCGTGTGTTCGTCAAGTCTGCGACCGCACCGCACCTCGCGGCGTGGCTGCGGCGCGAGCACGAGGTGTACGCGTCGCTCGCCGGCCGCTTCATTCCGCGCCTCGAAGGCTGGGACGACGACGGGACGCGTCCACTGCTCGCGCTCGAGGATCTGAGCGACGCCGACTGGCAGGTCGCCTGGGACGCGTCACGCGTCGACGCCGTGCTCGCGTCGCTCGGCGAGCTCGCTCGCTCGACGCCGCCGCGCGGCACGCAGGTTGTGCGGGACAGCTTCGAGGAGCTGTTCGGGCGCTGGGGCGTCGTCGCCGCCGATCCGCAGCCGTTCCTCTCCACGGGTCTGCGGTCGCCGGCCTGGCTGGAGCGCCGGCTGCCGGAGATCCTCACGGCGGTCGAGAGCGCGCCGGTCGACGGCGACGACGTCTGCCACCTGGACGTGCGCAGCGACAACATGTGCTTTCGCGACGGCCGCGCCGTGCTCGTCGACTGGAACTGGCTCTCGCTGGCGAACGCGGAGCTCGACGTGGCGGCGTGGCTGCCGAGCCTGTCGGTCGAGGGCGGCCCTGCGCCCTGGGAGGTTCTGCCGGATGCGGGCGGCCTGGCGGCGTTCGTCGCGGGTGTGTGGGCGGCGGTCGTCGGCCTGCCGCCGCCGGAGACCGCGCCGTTCGTGCGCGAGCTGCAGCGCGCACAGCTCGCCGTCGCGCTCGACTGGATCGACCGCGAGCTCTAGCCGGCGACTAGCGCAGACGGTCGGCGTAGGGCTCGAGCTCGTTCGCGTGCAGGCCGATCTCGCCGGCCTCGAGGGCGGCCTTCACCTCGCGTGCGAGCGCCAGCGCCTCCGAGGTCTGATCCTGGTCGAGCACCGTGCTGAGCGACGCGACGACCGCGTTGCCCTCGTGCAGCTGGATGTCGACCGTGTTCAGCGTGCGCTTGTCCTCGATGTACGGGTCGTCGGGGATCCCCACCCAGACCGTGACGCTCCCGCCGCTGGGCAGCGACGCATGCTCGATCACCGGCGTGGAGCGGAGTGCCACAGGAGCACCGTAACAACGTCCGGCGGCAGCGCGATGCTCCTTCCGTGACGCCCGACGCCCCACGCTCGCCCGAGCGGCTGGTCGATTTCCGGCCGCGCACGATCTTCCGCGTCCTGCTGATCGTCCTGCTCGTTGCGGTGACGCTCGAGGTGGTCTGGATCGCGCGTCACGTGCTCGCGTGGGTCGTGATCGCGCTCTTCCTCGCGCTCGCGCTCAATCCGCTCGTCGGTGTGATCCAGCGGCGCACGCGGCTCGGTCGCGGGGCGGCGATCGGCGTCGCCTACGTGATCGTCGCCGTCGTGATCGCCGGAGTCGCGGCGACGTTCCTGCCGAAGCTGATCGACGAGTCGAACGGCTTCGTCGAGGCGCTTCCCAGCTACGTCGAGGACGTGACCCACGGCCGCGGCCGGTTGGGGTTCCTCGAGACGAAGTACCACGTCGTCGAGAAGGTACGCGAGCAGGTGCAGAACGGCGGCGCGGGCAAGGTGCTCGGTCTCTCCGGAGCAGCGCTCTCGATCACGAAGAGCGTGATCACGATCCTCCTCGCAACCGTCACCATCATCTTCCTCACGTTCTTCATGCTGCTCGAGGGCCGTTCCTGGGTGGATCGCCTCTACACGCTGTTCCCCGAGCACTCGCAGGAACGCTGGCGACGTGTCGGCGACGACATCTACAAGACGGTCGGCGGCTACGTGACCGGCAACATCCTGATCAGTCTGATCGCCGGCATCTGCGCGACGGCGGTACTGCTGATCATGGGCGTCCCGTACGCGGTCGCGCTCGGGTTGCTCGTTGCGCTGCTCGACCTCGTGCCGCTGGCCGGCGCGACGGTGGCCGGCATCGTGATCGTCGGCGTCGCCTTCCTGCACACGGTTCCCGCCGGGATCGTCGTGCTGATCTTCGTGATCGTCTACCAGCAGCTCGAGAACCACTTCCTGCAGCCGATGATCTACGGCCGGACGGTGCAGCTCTCGCCGCTCGTGGTGCTCGTCTCCGTGCTCGTCGGGGCGGAGATCGCCGGCGTGCTGGGCGCGCTGGCGGCGATCCCGGTCGCCGGCTCGATCCAGGTGCTCGTCCGGGACCTGCTCGCCCAGCGCAGGCAGGGCGCAGTCGAGGCGGACGGCCCCGAGCCGGCGGCGTCCGGCTGAGGTCGCCCGGCGATCGCGTCCGATCGAGGTCTTCCGACCCCTCGAACGGGGCGGGCAGGCCCTCAACCGATCGCCCCCTGCTGCCGATGCGTTGTGCATGGCCGTCCGGGGATCCCAGGCCCGCTGTGCCGCAGCGCTCGTCGCTGCCCTCGCGGCGCTTGCGCTGCCGGTCGTAGCAGCGCCGTCGACCGGGCACACGCAGACCCACGGCGGGTCGCTCTCCACGCTCGAGTCGGGCGTCCTCCAGCAGCTCAACCTGATCCGCCGCCGGCACGGCCTGCAGCCGGTACGGCTGAACCCGAGCCTGACGGCGGCGGCGACGTCGCACTCGCGCGAGATGGCGGCGGCCGGGTACTTCGAGCACGAGTCGCGTGACGGCACCGCCTTCTGGAAGCGCGTCGGCCGCTGGTACGGCTCGAACGGCTACGGCGTCTGGTCGGTGGGCGAGAACCTCCTCTGGTCGTCGCCCGACGTGCAGCCGGCGGCCGCCCTCGAGCTCTGGATGCACTCACCCGAGCACCGCGCGAACATCCTGACCGCCAAGTGGCGCGAGATCGGCGTGTCCGCCGTCCACGAGCTCGGCGCACCGGGTACCTACAACGGCCTGACGGTGACGATCATCACCACTGATTTCGGCGTCCGCCGGTAGGCGGGCCGTCTACGCTGCGGGCACGCGCCCGTAGCTCAGTGGACAGAGCGACGGCCTTCTAAGCCGTTGGTCGGAGGTTCGAATCCTCCCGGGCGCATCAGGCGCGACCGTCGAGGTACATGCGCAGGTGCGTCCGCGTCGTCTCCGGTTCCGCCCCGGCGAAGTGACAGTTCGCGGCGCGGCACACCCAGCCCAGTCGCCTTGCGATCTCCGCCGCGTCCGCCAGGTCGTCGCGGCCGGACCACGTTGCGAACGGCCCGAGGTACGCGTCCCGGAATGGTGCCGTGTCGACCGAGCCCTGGACGTCGTCGAGACCCCACGCGAGCTGCCCGTCCAGGGTGACCGCGAGCGAGAAGAAGGGATGCGAGACGCACGCGTCGCCCCAGTCGAGCAGGAGGTAGCGGCCGTCTCGGACGAAGACCTGGACGTCGTCCAAGTCGTCGTGCTCGATCGTTTCCGGGAGCCCGAACGCCGCGAGCTCGCCACACAGCTCGCGAACACGGCCTCGCTCGCCGGCGAGGCGGCGCCGCTCGTCGTCCGCGAGGCCGGCGTGCTCCTCGAAGCAGCTGGTCGAAGCGGTCGGGCAGGCGGCCGAGGCGCAGGTCGGGCACGCCGCGTGCGACGAGCTCGTCGGCTGCGTCGGCGACGTCGAGCTGGAGGCCGGCGTAGAGCGGCAGGATCTCGAGCCAGCGCGAGAGATCGCGCTCGGCCTCGACGAGCTCGCGCAACCGCGTGCCCGCGTCGGCCATCAGCATCCAGCCTCGCTCGGTGTCGGCGCCGAGGAGCGGAGGCACACAGTCCGGCCGCCGCTCGGCGAGGACGACGACGAGCGCCGCTTCGTGACGCAGCAGCGGCATGTTCGACTTGAAGTAGACGTCACCCGCGGCGGTCGGCACGCGCAGGACGGTCGACCAGACGCGAAGGTGGAACTGCTCGGAGGGGCCGGTTCGTGACCGCCCCGCTGCGGCGAGGCGCTCGTCGATCCAGGCGTCGGCCTCGGCGAGCCAACCAGCGTCGGTCCACGCGTCCATCGCCGCGAGCCTAGACCAGCCCGTTTCCCCGCTTGTCGGACGCATCAGGTGCGGCCGTCGAGGAACATCCGGAGCTGCGGCAGCGTCATGTCGGGCTCGGCGCCCGAGAAGTGACAGCTGACCGCGCGGCAGGCCCAGCCGAGGCGTCGCGCGATTGCCGCGGCGGCAGTGAGGTCGTCCCGCCCCGACCGCTCCGCGAACGGCAGCAGGTAGGCGTCCTGAAACGGCGCCGTGTCGACCGAGCCTTCGACGTCGTCGAGCCCCCAGGCAAGCACGCCGTCGAGCGTCACAGCCAGCGTGAAGAACGGGTGCGCGACGCAGGCATCGCCCCAGTCGAGGAGTAGGTAGCGGCCGTCACGGACGAAGACCTGGCCGTCGTGGAAGTCGTCGTGGTCGATCGTCTCCGCGATGCCGAATGCGGCGAGCTCCGCGCAGAGCTCGCGGACCCGGCCACGCTCGCCGGCGAGGCGGCTGCGCTCTTCAACGGAGAGCGTCGGATGCTCGTCGACAAGGCGCTCGTAGCCGTTTGGCAGGGTCGCGAGCCGCAGGTCGGGCACGCCGAGTGCGACGAGGCGCTCGGAGGCATCCGCGAGATCGAGCTGGAGGCCGGCGTAGAGCGGCAGGATGTCGAGCCACCGCGAGAGGTCGCGCTCCTGCTCGACGAGCTCGCGCAACCGGGTCCCGGCGTCCGCCATCAGCATCCAGCCACGGTCCACGTCGACGCCGCGGAGGGGCGGCACGCAGTCGGGCCGGCGTTCGGAGAGCGTGACGACGAGCGCGGCCTCGTGGCTCAGTGCCGGCGTGTTCGCCTTGAAGTAGAGGTCGCCTTCGATCGTCGGCACGCGGATGACGGTCGACCACGGCCGCACGTGGATCTGCTCGTCCGGCGCGGTGGCGGTGATGCCCGACCCCGCGAGCGTCTCGCCGATCCAGGCGCGCGCCTCGGCGAGCCACAGCGGATCGGTCCAGGTCTCCGCGGTCCAGGCGTCCATCCGCGCGAGCGTAGACCAGCTGGTTTCTTCGCCGAGCGGAGCGGCTATCGGATCGGAAGCCAACCGAGGAGGAACGACATGGCCGAGCAGAAGCTGCAGGGGAAGAAGGTCGCGATCATCGCGGCCGACATGGTCGAGCAGGTCGAGCTGGTGGAGCCCCGCAAGGCCCTCGACGACGCCGGCGCCGAGACGCATCTGATCTCGCTCGAGCCGGGCGAGATCCAGGGCTTCGACCATTTCGAGCCCGCCGACAAGCACAAGGTCGACCGGGCGATCGAGGAGGTCGACGCGTCCGACTACGACGCGCTGATGGTGCCCGGCGGCGTCGGCAACCCGGACCAGCTCCGAGGCGACGAGAACGTCGTCTCGTTCGTGCGCGAGTTCTTCGAGCAGGGCAAGCCGGTGGCCGCGATCTGTCACGCGCCGTGGGTGCTCGTCGAGGCCGGGATGGTGCGCGGGCGCACGCTCACGTCCTGGCCGACGCTCCAGACCGACATCCGGAACGCGGGCGGTGACTGGGTCGACCAGGAGGTCGTCGTCGACCAGGGACTCGTCACGAGCCGCAAGCCCGACGACATCCCCGCCTTCAACGCGAAGATGATCGAGGAGTTCGCGGAGGGACGGCACGTCGAGCAGGCGGAGCGGACGCGCGCTGCGACCTGAGCAGCTTCGATCGCGGTTACGATGGTGCCGCTTGGTGGCGGTAGCTCAGTTGGTAGAGCCCCGGGTTGTGGTCCCGGTGGTCGCGGGTTCGAGTCCCGTTCGCCACCTTCGCAGGACGTAAGAACCGTTGACGCTCCTCTGTTCGCCGCGCGACGTTAGGGTCGCGAGCGGTGCGGTGGATGATCGCGGCGGGGGCGGTTCTTCTGGCGACGCTCGCCTGCGCGCGGCACCGAGGCAGCTTCCTCTCGACGGACGCAGGCGGACTGTCCGCCGGCGCTCGGTCGACGGCGGCGAGAGCTGGACGAAGGCCGCAAACAACGTCGTTCTGCGTCGTGGTTCGACGCTAAGCTGGCCGGGCGCGGCCCCGTAGCTCAGCGGACAGAGCGGGAGCCTTCGAAGCTCCGTGCGGTGGTTCGATTCCACCCGGGGCCATCCGACGCTCTCCGGCCGCGTTAATCGGCCCGCAACAACTTCCAGCGGCCGCCGCTGGTCCTATCGATCGATGCGTCGCGCTCTCGTGCTCCTGCCCGTCGCGCTCGGGCTCGCCGGCTGCGGCTCGCAGCACGTGGCCGCGCGAGCCGCGCCCGTGCAGGTTCGCGTCCACTCCTACGGCGCGGGCGCGGCGCGCGCCTGGGTGTTCGCGCCGTCGAGGCGGCCGAAGCTGATCGTCCTGTACGTGCACGGCCTGGGCGACCAGAAGGAGACGACGCCGTTTCATCACCGGCCGTGGCTCGAGCACCTCGCGCGCGAGGGCTACGAGGTGATCTACCCCGGGTACGAGACCTATCCGGGACAGCCGCAGGCGGTCAAGCATCTCGTCCAGGGCGTCGCGAACGCGCTGCCGCATGTGCCGACGGGCGTCCCGGTCGCCGCGATCGGCTACTCACGCGGCGGCCGGCTCGTGCTGGACTACGCCAGCGTCTCGTCGGTCACCGGTCTCGTGCCCGGGCGCATCCTCAGCGTCTTTCCCGCCGGGCTGATGGACCCGCTGCTCGACCTGGGGCCGCTGAGCGGGCACACGAAGGTCCTGATTCTCGCGGGCGATCACGACTACACGGTCAGCACGGTCGGTGCGAACCAGCTGATCCAGCAGCTTGCGGTCAGCGGCTTCCCGTACAAGGACGTGCGGTTCGAGCAGGTGCGCTCGCACGGCTTCTTCATCGCAGACCATCTGTCGGTGCTGAGCGACGAGGCCGGCGCGCGCGCTGCGTTCTGGGCGCGCGCCGACCGCTTCTTCGCACCGCTCGTCCGCTAGGGCTCGTCGAGCGGTGCGGGCACCTCGCCGACGGCCTGGGCGGCCTGCGCGCGCTCGGCTTCGACCTCGTGACGCAACTCCTCGAACTTCGTCTCGGAGGAGGCACGGCTCTCGGCCTCACGCTCGGCTGCTTCGCGCGCGCGCCGCTCCTCGAGCTCCGGGTCGCTGATCGTGCCGGGGCTCGTCAGCGAGTTGGGGTCGATCGTGTCTGGGCTCATGGAGGGCCGATACCCACGGGGCTAGGCTTCAATCGCACGCGCGGGCGTGGCGGAACTGGCAGACGCGCCGGGTTTAGGTCCCGGTGGGCTTCGGCTCTTGGAGGTTCGACTCCTCTCGCCCGCATGGGGACAGCCCTGGCGTCGACATCCTCGGGCTCGCATCGGCGACGAACGAAAGACCCCACCGGTGTGCGACACCGTGAAGGTGTCGGACACCCCTTGGCTTCTACGATGGTGTGACCATGACGACCGCGCGCTATGACGGCCAGGCGGAGTGGTACGAGACGTTCGCGTCTGCGGAGCTGTTCGTCGAGGCCCGGCGGCGGTGGTACGGCTGCTCGGCCCGGGCCCCGGCAGCTGCCTCGACCTGGGCTGCGGCACCGGCAGGGCGATCCCGCTGCTCGCCGCCGCCGGCTGGCGCGTGACGGGCGTCGATGTCTCGCAGGATCAGCTGCGGATCGCCGAGCGGCAGGCCGGCGACGACGCAGAGCGGCTCGTCCATGCCGACGCGCACGAGCTGCCCTTTCCCGACGAGTCGTTCGACGCCGTCGTGTCGATCCTCACCCACACGGACTTCGACGATCCCGTCGCGGCGCTCACCGAGGCGCGTCGCGTTCTCCGTCCCGGCGGCTCGTTCGTCTACCTGGGCGTCCATCCCTGCTTCGGGTCTCCGGCGGTCGAGCGTCGCGACGGGGAGCCGGCGCTGCTGCATCCGGAGTACCGCCGTGCCGGTTGGCAGACCGAGTCGCGGAACTTCTCGGAGACCGGGATCAGATCGCGGGTCGGGATCAACCACGCGCCGCTCGCCGCCTTCCTGAACGCGTTGCTGCAGAGTGGCCTGGTGCTGCAGACGTTCGAGGAGCCGGGCGAGCTCGACCCGCCGCTCTTCCTCGCCGTCAGGGCAGAACGGTGAGCAGGTTCTCGAGCGCCAGCCGGTCCTTGCGCGGCGGCTCGCTCACCTTCGGTCCCAGATGGATCAGCGCGACCACCTGCTCCGACGGGCCGAGGCCGAGGATCGCACGCGCTCCTTCCTCCTCGAAGGCGGCGGGCGTCCGCCAGTAGCTTGCGAGCCCGCGCGCGGTCGCGCCGAGCAGCACCGCGTAGACGCCGCACGCGACCGCCGCCAGGTCTTCCGTGTCGGTGTGCGGGTCGCCCGAGAGCGCGGCGGTCGCCAGCACGAGGGTGGGCGCGCGGCGCAGCTTCATCGCCTCCTTCTCGCCGCAGTGCTCGTCGAGGCGGCGCCGGGTCTCGGCGCCGAGCACGCGGAAGCGCCACGGCTGGGTCAGGTGGTGGTTCGGGGCGTACAGGGCGAGCTCGAGCAGCTCGCGCACCATCGCCTCCTCGACGGGCCTGCTGCCGAACTGCTTCGAGGTCCGCCGCTCCCGAATGGCGCGATCTACGTCCACGTCGGCTGACGGTACCGGTCTGGTCTAATGGCTTGCCTATGACCCAAACGGTCGAACAGCTCGCGGACGACAAGGTCAAGCTCACGGTCGAGGTCCCTGCGCACGACGTGCATCACGCCGTCGAGCACGCAGCCAACGACCTCGCCGCGACCGCGCGGATCCCGGGCTTCCGGAAGGGCAAGGTGCCCCGTCCGATCCTGTTGCAGCGCGTCGGGAAGGAGCGGCTCTTCACCGAGGCGGTCGAGAGCCACATCTCGGGCTGGTTCTGGAACGCGGCCACGAAGGCGCGGGTCAACCCCATCGCCCAGCCGGAGTTCGACTACGACCTGCCGGCGAGCGAGAGCGAGGACTGGCGGTTCTCGGCCACGGTCGAGGTGCAGCCGAAGCCCGAGCCTGCCGACTGGACGACGCTCGAGGTGCCGAAGCACGAGGCCGACGTGCCCCAGGAGGCGGTCACCGCGGAGCTCGAGGCGCTGCAGCGCACGGTCGCCGAGCTGATTCCGGTCGAGGGCCGCGCGGCCCAGGCCGGTGACACGGTCGTCGTCGACCTGCTCGCCGAGGACGGTTCCGCGCAGCGGGATTACGTCGTCGAGCTCGGCTCCGAGCGGCTCGTCGAGGAGATCGAGAACGCGATCACGGGGCTCGGCGCCGGCGAGAGCCGCGAGGTCGCATACGAGCTGGCCGACGGGAGCCGTCGCGACGCGACGGTGGTCGTCAAGGAGCTGAAGGAGAGCGTCCTCCCGCCGCTCGACGACGATTTGGCGAAGACCGCGACCGAGTTCGAGACGCTCGACGAGCTGCGCTCCGACATCGAAGGACGCCTGCGCGCGCAGATCGACGACGAACTGGCGGGCGCGTTCCGCGCCGCGGCCGTCGACGAGCTGGTCAGGGCCTCGAACGTGAACGCGCGCGGGCCGCTCGTCGAGCTGCGCGCCCGCGAGCTGCTGAGCGGGTTGGCGCGCAGCCTCGAACAGCGCGGGATCGACGCCGACACGTACCTGCGACTCACCGGTCAGACGATCGAGCAGCTGAACGCGCGGCTGACCGCCGAGGCGTCACTGTCCGTCGGCCGCGAGCTGATCCTCGAGGCCGTCGCCGACCAGCTCGACCTGCAGGTGACGGACGACGAGATCCGCGAGGAGCTCCGCGCGGCCGGCGAGTCCGACGAGGACATCGAGACATTCGTCGCCGAGGGCGGCGCCGACCGTGTTCGCGACGACCTGCGCATGAAGAAGGCGCTCGACCGCATCGCGGCCGAGGTGAAGCCGATCGCGCCCGAGCTGCACGAGGCGCGCGAGAGCATCTGGACGCCGGAGCAGGAGCAGACGGCCGAGACCCCGAAACTTTGGACCCCAGGTAGCAAGGAGTAGATGAGATGCCACTGATCCCCATGGTCGTTGAACAGACGTCGCGCGGCGAGCGTGCCTTCGACATCTACTCGCGCCTGCTCGCCGAGCGCATCGTGTTCCTCGGGACACCCGTCGACGATCAGATCGCGAACCTGATCATCGCCCAGCTCCTGCACCTGGAGTCGGAGGATCCCGACAAGGACATTTTCCTCTACATCAACTCGCCCGGCGGCTCCGTCTACGCCGGTCTCGCGATCTACGACACGATGCAGTTCATCAAGCCGGACGTGCAGACGATCTGCGTCGGTATCGCGATGAGCATGGGCTCGCTGCTCCTCGCCGGCGGCGCGAAAGGGAAGCGAATGTCGCTGCCGAATTCCCGAATCCTGATCCACCAGGTGTCCGGCGGCTTCCAGGGCCAGGGCACGGACATCGAGATCCAGGCTCGCGAGGTGATCGGCCTCAAGCGCCGCCTGGAGGAGATCTACACGGAGCACACCGGCAAGACCCAGGAAGAGGTCTCGCACGATATGGAGAGGGATTTCTTCCTCAGCCCACAAGAAGCCTGCGAGTACGGGATCATCGACACGGTGATCACGCACCGCGAAACGACAAGAACTTCGGCCGCGGCCTAGCGGTTTTCGCAAATCGGGGGTAAAAGGAGTCTGGGATGGCGCGCGCAAGCGAAGGAAATGAGCAGCTTCTCTGCAGCTTCTGCGGCAAGTCGCAGCGCCAGGTCAAGAAGCTCATCGCAGGCCCTGGGGTCTACATCTGCGACGAGTGCATCGATCTCTGCAACGAGATCATCGACGAGGAGCTGACGACTCCGAGCTCGCTCGACCTCGAGAACCTCCCGCGCCCGACCGAGATCTACTCCGCGCTGAACGAGTACGTCGTCTCCCAGGAGGAGGCGAAGCGCTCGCTCTCCGTCGCCGTCTACAACCACTACAAGCGCGTGCAGATGGGCAGTGAAGACGGCGAGGTCGAGCTGCAGAAGTCGAACATCCTCCTGCTCGGCCCGACGGGCTGCGGCAAGACGCACCTCGCGCAGACCCTCGCGCGCATCCTCAACGTCCCCTTCGCGATCGCCGACGCGACCGCGCTGACCGAGGCCGGCTACGTCGGCGAGGACGTCGAGAACATCCTCCTGAAGCTGATCCAGGCCGCCGACTTCGACATCAAGAAGGCCGAGACCGGGATCATCTACATCGACGAGGTCGACAAGATCGCGCGCAAGGCGGACAACCCGTCGATCACGCGCGACGTCTCGGGTGAGGGCGTGCAGCAGGCGCTCCTGAAGATCCTCGAGGGGACGGTCGCATCGGTGCCGCCGCAGGGTGGGCGCAAGCACCCGCACCAGGAGTTCCTCTCGATCGACACGACGAACATCCTCTTCATCTGCGGCGGCGCGTTCGCCGGCCTCGACAAGATCATCGCCAAGCGCCTCGGCAAGAACGCCGTCGGCTTCGGGCGCGAGATCTCCGCGAAGCGCGACGCCGAGAGCGCGGAGCTGCTCTCCGAAGTGATGCCGGAGGACCTGCTCAACTTCGGCCTGATCCCCGAGTTCATCGGCCGCCTGCCGGTCCTCAGCGCCGTGCACCAGCTGCGCCGCGACGACCTCGTCCAGATCCTCACCGAGCCGAAGAACGCGCTCGTCAAGCAGTACCAGCGCTTCTTCGACTACGACCACATCGACCTCGTCTTCACCGACGACGCGCTCTGGTCGATCGCCGACAAGGGCCTGCAGCGCGAGACCGGCGCCCGCGGCCTGCGCTCGATCATCGAGAACGCGCTGCTCGACGTGATGTTCGAGCTGCCGTCGCGCAAGGACGTCTCCAAGTGCGTGATCACGAAGGAGACGATCGAGAAGGGCCTGAAGCCGACGCTCGTCACGAGTGCAGGCGCGGATACCGGCGAGCAGGACGTGCTCGCCGAAGAGTCCGCCTAGCGCGTCCGCCGCGCGATCTGCGTGTAACAGACTGACTGCGGCATCTCCGCAACCTTCGCCGCGTGCCCTAACCCCTGGTCACGAGGGCCGTCCTACAGAGCGCGGCGCGCCACGTCTTGACCCCCTGCGACTTGACACGTCGGCACCAATCGTTCAAAACTCACACCTGAATCGGGTCTCAGGTTCGGGGATCACTCTCACTTTAGGAGGATGCGTTCATGCGTCATCGCTTCACGAAGGTCCTGCTCGGGACAGCGCTGTTCATGCTGCTCGGCGGGACGGCCACGGTTGCGGCACGCTCGCAGCACTCGTCGGCCGGCTCCTACAACGTCGGGTTCGTCTATCCGCGCACCGGCCCGCTCGGCGCCTACGGCGCGGAGGAGATCCAGGGCTTCAAGGAGGGTCTCAAGTACCTGACCAAGGGCACGAACAAGGTCAACGGCAAGACGATCAACATCACCTACGTCGACGACAAGAATGATGCTGCCACGGCCGTCTCCGCCGCGAAAGACCAGATCGGGCAGGGCACCAAGATCCTGATGGGTACGGGCTCCTCGGGCATCGCGCTGCAGCTCGCACCGCTCGCCGCTCAGAACCAGGTCCTCTACCTCTCAGGCCCGGCTGCGTTCGACGCCATCACCGGCATCAACAAGTACACGTTCCGGGCCGGGCGCCAGACCCTCCAGGACGTCTACGCCGCCGCCAGCTACCTGAAGGGCGCCGGCAAGAAGGTCGTCGTCTTCGACCAGGACTCGGTCTTCGGGCACGGCAACTACGCCGCGGTCAAGGCCGTGATCGGCGGCAAGGGTCACACGGTGACCGAGATCTCCGTCCCGGGGTCGGCGACCGACTTCACGCCGTTCGCCCAGCAGGCGAAGAACGCGAACGCGGACCTGATCTTCGTCGCGTGGGCTGGCACTTCGGCCGGCGCGATGTGGAAGGCGCTCGACCAGCAGAACGCGTTCAACGGTACGGACGTCGTCACCGGTCTCGCCGAGCGCGCGACCTGGGCGGCCCTCGGCGACCAGGCGACGAAGATCCACTTCCTGTCGCACTACACGTACACGGCGCCGAAGAACAAGCTGAACGACTACCTCGTCGCCCAGTTGCGCAAGCGCGGCCAGGTGCCGGACATCTTCACGCCGGACGGCTTCGTGCTCGCACAGATGCTCGTCCACGCGTTGCAGAAGGGCGACTACAACGTCGACAAGATGATCAGCTCGCTCGAGGGCTGGAAGTTCCTCGCACCGAAGGGCTTCCAGGCGATCAGGCCGCAGGATCACGCGATGCTGCAGCCGATGTTCCGCGTGAAGCTCGTCAAGAAGAACGGCCACCTCGTCCCCGTGATCCTCGGCACCGCGACGCCGTACCAGACGGCGCCGCCGATCGTGCCGATGAAGGGCTAAGGGAAACGACCATCAGCGCGTGAGCGCATCCCCGATCCTCGCAACCAGGGATCTCGGGCTCGACATCGGCGGCGCGACCATCGTCGCCGGTGTCGGGCTCGAGGTCGGCGAAGGTGAGTTGCTCGCCATCATCGGCCCGAACGGGGCCGGCAAGACGACGCTCTTCAACCTCGTCTCCGGCCTGACCCGGCCGACGAGCGGCACCGTCTTGCTGGACGGCGTCGACATCACGGCCGAGCCGCCGTTTCGGCGCGCCCGCGCCGGGATCGGCCGCACGTTCCAGGTGTCGAACGTGTTCCCGCTGCTGTCGGCGCTCGAGAACGTCCGGCTCGCCGCGGAGGCGGCGCTCGGTGGGACGATGCGCATCTGGCGGCAGGCGAACCGCGTTCGAGCTGCGGTCGAGCGGGCGCACTGGGCGCTCGGCCGCGTCGGGCTCGAGGCGCGGGCCTCACTGCCGGCGGGGCTGCTCTCCCACGGGGACAAGCGCAAGCTCGAGCTCGCGATGGTGCTGGCCGGCGACGCCCGCGTGATCCTGCTCGACGAGCCGATGGCCGGTGTGTCGATGGAGAACGTGCCGGAGCTCGTCGAGCTGATCCGCTCGGTCCACGCCGAAGGCAAGACGGTGCTGATGGTCGAGCACCACATGGAGGTCGTCACCGGACTGGCGCAGCGGATCGCCGTGCTGCACCACGGGGCACTGCTCGCGGTCGACACCCCGACAGCGATCATGCAGAACGAGACGGTGCAGCAGGCCTACCTCGGAGAGCCGATCTGATGGCGCTCGTCGAGGTTCGCGACCTGCACGTGCGCATCGGCGAGTCGCACATCCTGCAAGGAATCGAGTTCGACGTCACCGAGGGCGGCGTGACCGCGCTGCTCGGCCGTAACGGCGTCGGCAAGACGACGACGCTGCGCGCGCTGATGGGACTCGTCGACCGCACCGGCCTCGTGCGCTACGACGGTGCGGAGATCACGCACATGCCGACGTACAAGATCGTGCGACGCGGCGTCGGCTACGTCCCCGAGGACCGCGACGTGTTCGCGGCACTGACGGTCGACGAGAACCTCCGCCTCGCCGAGCGCAGCGCCGAGCCGCGCTACGACCTCGTCTACGACCTCTTCCCAGAGCTGAGGGAACGCGGCAAGCAGCTCGCGGGCACGCTTTCCGGCGGGCAGCAGCAGATGGTCGCGATCGCGCGCGCGCTGCTGAACGACAACCGCGTGCTCTTCGTCGACGAGCCGACGAAAGGGCTCTCGCCGCTCCTCGTCTCCGAGGTCGCCCGCGTGCTCGAGCGTGTGTCGGAGCTGACGACGGTCCTGCTCGTGGAGCAGAACCTCGGAGTCGTCGCGCGGGTCGCGCGCGACGCCGTCGTGCTCGACACCGGACGTGTCGTCCACACCGGCCCCGCGCAGGAGCTCCTCGACGACAAGGCGATGGTGCAGCGAATGATGGGTGTCGGATGATCGCTGCGCCGAGGGGACGCCGATGAGCACGTTCGTGCTGCTCACGATCACCGGGCTCGGTCTCGGTGCCATGTACTTCCTGATCGCCTCCGGCCTCTCGCTGATCTACGGCCTGATGGGCGTCCTCAACTTCGCGCACGGCGCGTTCCTGACGATCGGCGCCTACGCGTTCTGGTTCACCGAGACGAAGCTCGACGGCCTCTCGATCTGGCCGCGTTTCTCCTCGCCGCCGTGGTGGCGATCCTCGTCACGACGGTGTTCTCGGCACTCGTCGAGCTCGTGATGATCCGGCCGCTCTACGGCCGGCACATCGAGCAGGTGCTCGTCACGGTCGGCCTCGCGCTCGCGATCACCGCACTCGTGACCGCGATCTGGGGCAACGATGCGCGGGTGATCGCCGCGCCGAAGTGGCTGGGCGAGACGACCACCGTGCTCGGTGCGCACATCCCGAACGACCGCTGGACCGAGATCGGCACGGCAGTGCTCGTGCTGTTCGGGCTCGAGGCGTTCCTGAAGCGCACCCGCTACGGCCTGATCATCCGGGCCGGCGTCGAGAACCGCGCGATGGTGACGGCGCTCGGCATCGACGTGCGCAAGGCCTTCACGCTCGTCTTCGCGATCGGCGGCCTGGCGGTCGGGATCGCCGCAGTGCTCTCGTCGGTGTACTTCAGCACCGTCGATCCGCAGCACGGCACAGCGCTCGTGATCTTCGCATTCATCGTCGTCGTGATCGGCGGGCTCGGCTCGCTGCGCGGGACCGCGATGGCCGCAATCGTCGTCGGGCTCGTGCAGCAGTACGCCAACTACTACGCGTCGTCCGGGCTCGGAGACCTGAGTGTCGTGCTGCTGCTCGGGCTCGTTCTCCTCGTTCGTCCGCGCGGGCTCTCCGGGAGCTTCGCATGAGACGCGTGATCATCCCTGCCGCGATCTTCGTCGCGCTCGCGTTCGTGCCGAAGCTTGCGATCGACCTGCCGTACGTCTTCAAGGGCCCGCTGAACACGCCCGGCACACTGCAACTGCTGGCGCTCTGCCTCGTCTTCGGCGGCGTCGCGCTCAGCTACGACCTGCTGTTCGGGTTCACCGGGCTGATGTCATTCGGACACGCGCTCTACTTCGCGATCGGCGTCTATGTCGCGGCGATCGCGATGACGCGCTGGCACTGGGGCTTCTGGCCCTCGGTCGGTGTGACCGCGCTCGTCGGCTTCGTGCTCGCCGTCGTGCTCGGCGCGGTCTCGCTGCGCGTCGCCGGGATCGCGTTCGCGATGGTGACGCTCGCCTTCGCGCAGGCCGGCTCGATCCTCGCCTTCAAGAACCCCTATAAGTGGACGGGGGGCGAGGAAGGCTTCGGCGTCGACTACCACAAGCTTCCGGCCTGGACGGTCGGGATCCTGAACACGAGTCACCTCTACTGGATCGCCCTCGCATATGCGGCGGCCGTCTTCGTGATCGTGCAGTGGGCGGTATCGTCCTCGCCCGGGCACGTGTGGCAGGCGATCCGTGAGAACGAGCTTCGGGTGCAGGTGCTCGGCCTGCGGCCATACGTGTACAAGCTGATGTCGTATGTGCTCGCCTCGCTGCTCGCGACGGCCGGCGGCGTCGTCTACCTGTTGCTCCTCGGCGGCGCAACGACCGAGGTGACGACTGCGAGCTTCACGCTGACGCTGCTGCTGATGGTCGTGATCGGCGGCACCGGCACGCGCTGGGGCGCGATGATCGGCGGCATCCTCTACGTGTACGCCGACCACCGGCTCAGTGACTTCGCGTCCTCGAGCGCGGTCTCGTCGCTGCCGTCGTTCATCAGCACGCCGCTGCAGCAACCGCTGTTCGTCCTCGGCGTGCTGTTCATCCTCGTCGTGTTCTTCGTTCCGGGAGGCATCACGCAGATTCATCGCGTGCGCCGGCCCAAGACACTGCAACGACTCCAGGAGGCGCTCGGCCGATGAAGATCCGCTGGGATTCGCACGGGACCGGGGCGCCGCTGCTCCTGATCCAGGGCCTCGGCTACGGACGCTGGGGGTGGGATCCGGTCGTGCCCGCGCTCGCCGAGCGCTATCGCGTGCTCACCTTCGACAACCGCGGCATCGGTGAGTCGGACAAGCCGGCCGGGCCCTACACGGCGCGCGAGATGGCCGACGACGCGCTCCAGGTGCTCGACGAGGCCGGGGTCGAGCGCGCGCACGTGCTCGGGGCGAGTCTCGGCGGGATGATCGCCCAGGAGCTCGCCGTCAAGGCGCCCGGTCGCGTCGAGAAGCTCGTGCTCTGCTGCACCACAACGGGCGGGCCGGATGCCTATCCGCTTCCCGAGGCGACGATGAAGCTCTTCGTCGAGGCGCCGACGCTGGCGCCCGAGGTCGCCCTGCGCCGTTTCGTCGAGAACGCGCTCGGCTCGAGCCCGCCCGCAGGACTCGTCGACGAGCTCTTCGCGCGCCGCGTCGCGAACCCGCCCGACCCGGACGGCTGGCAGGCGCAGGCGGCCGCGGGGACGACGTTCGCAGGGGTCGAGGGCGTCGTCGGAGCGCCGACGCTGATCCTGCAGGGAACCGAGGACAACGTCGTGGACGCGCGGAACGCCGAGCTGCTCGCGCAGGCGATTCGCCGGTGCCCGCGTCGAGCTGATCCCAGGGACTGGTCACCTCTTCTTCTGGGAGCAGCCGGAGACGTTCCTCGCGCAGGTCACGGAGTTCCTCGAGTGAGCCTGCATACGATCGACCACTGGCTGCGCGACCGCGCTCGGACCACGCCCGACCGGGTCGCCGTCGATTTCGAGGGGAGCCTGACGAGCTACGGGAGCTCGACGACCGCTCCGACGAGCTCGCAAACTCGCTCTCCCACGGGGAGGTCGTCTCGACCCTGACCGGCAACTCGGTGGAGCACATCGCACTCTTCTTCGCGTGCGCGAAGGTGGGCGCGATCCTCCATCCGATCTCGTGGCGCCTCGCCCCCGCCGAGGTCGCCTTCCAGCTCGACGACGCGCGCTCGGACGTGTTCGTGGTGGAGGACGAGCAGCACGAGCTCGCCGAGGCTGCGCTCGCGCTCGCGACCGTTGCGCCCGAACAGACGCTGACTGCGCAGCGCGGAACCTCGGGCAATGGCCCTGCAGACGAGGACGGGCTGCTGCTCATCTATACGTCCGGGACGACCGGGAAGCCGAAGGGCGCCTTGCTGACGCATGCGAACTGCTTCTGGACGAACGTCTCCTTCGACCTGGCGACCGGCATCGGCGGCGACGACGTTGCGCTGGCCTTCCTGCCGCAGTTCCACGTCGGCGGCTGGAACGTCCAGCCGCTGCTCTCGTGGTGGAAGGGCGCACGCATCATCCTCGAGCGGGCCTTCGACCCGAGCCGCGCACTGCGGCTGATCCAGGAGAAGCGGGTGACGACGCTGATGGGCGTCCCGGCGAACTACCTGTTCATGGCGCAGGATCCCGGCTTCGCCGCCGCCGACCTCTCGTCGCTTCGCCGCGCCGTCGTGGGCGGTGCGCCGATGCCCGTGCCCCTGATCGAGGCCTGGCGCGAGCGCGGGGTCGAGATCGTGCAGGGCTACGGCCTCACCGAGGCGTCGCCGAACGTGCTCTGCCTCCCGCCGGAGGACGCGATGCGGAAGATCGGGTCGGCCGGCAAGCCCTACCCGTTCGTGGACGTCGACGTCAGCGACGAGGGCGAGCTCCTCGTCCGTGGGCCCAACGTGTTCCCCGGCTACTGGCGCAACCCGGAGGCGTCCGCGATCGCGCTCGCGGACGGGTGGCTGCACACGGGTGACGTGGTCGAGCGCGACGACGAGGGCTACTTCTGGATCAAGGGCCGCCTCAAGGAGATGTTCATCTCGGGCGGCGAGAACGTCTATCCCGCCGAGATCGAGTCGGTGCTGCACGAGCATCCGCACGTCAGCGACGCGGCGGTCGTCGGTGTCGCCGACGAGCGCTGGGGCGAGGTCGGCGTCGCATACGTCGTCACGGACGGCGACGTGACGACCGACGAGCTGATCGAGTTCTGCCGCGAGCGGCTCGCGCGCTTCAAGGTGCCGAAGAGCGTGCGCTTCGTGCAGGAGCTGCCGCGCAACTCGATGGGCAAGATCCAGAAGTCGGAGCTGGTTTCCGCGAGCTCGGCTCCGTCGAGCCTCCGCGGGGGTGTCGTCCAGACATGACCGACGTCGTCACCAACGTCGACGGGCGCCCGCTCTCGAAGCGAGGTCTCGACACGCGGCGCAGGCTGCTCGACGCTGCCGAGCGTGTGTTCGGCGATCTTGGCTACCACGAGGCCTCGGTGGTCAAGCTGGCCGAGGTCGCCGGCGTCGCCGCCGGCACCTTCTACCTGTACTTCGACTCGAAGAAGGCGGTCTTCGACGAGCTCGTGCGCGACCTGAATCGCCGCGTCCGCCACGCGATGAAGGAAGGCTCGTCGAAGGGCAGCGACGCGGCTCGAGACGGAGGTGCTCGGCTTCGAGGCTTACTTCCGCTTCACCGCCGAGCACCCGGCGCTCTACCGGATCATCCGCCAGGCCGAGTTCGTCTCGCCCGAGATGCTGCGCTACCACTACGACCGTCTCTCCCGCGGCTACATCGAGGCGCTCCGCGTCGCCGTCGAGTCGGGTGAGATCGGCGACGCTCGACCCCGAGGTCGCGGCCTACGCGCTGATGGGCATGGGCGAGCTGATCGGGATGCGCTGGATCCTCTGGGGCGACCGCAAGCCGATGCCCGCCGAAGTGTTCGACGAGCTCGAGCGCATCATCCGCTGCATCCTCAGGCCCGACGGCGCATGAGGACGCGTCGGCCTCGCAGCGACCGCTTCGTACCTGCCGGAGCGGTGGATGACCGCTGCGGAGATCGCGGCCGAGTCGAACATCCCCGAGCAGGTGATCGTCGAGAAGTTCGGCGTGCGCGGCAAGCACATCGCTGCGGCGGACGAGCACGTCAGCGACCTCTCGGTCGCGGCGGCGCGGGCGCCTGCTCGCCGAGACGCAGACGGATCCCGCGTCGATCGACGTCGTCCTCTACTACGGCTCGATGTGGCGCGACTACCCGGTCTGGCAGGTCGCGCCGCACATCGCCGACCGACTCGGCGCGTCGAACGCGTTCGCGATCGAGTACGACAACGTCTCGCACGGAACGCCGATCGCGCTGCGGGTCGCGCGAGACCTGCTGCGCGCCGAGGACGAGCTGACAGACGATCCTCGTCGTCGCGGCCTGCCGCGAGTCCTACCTGCTCGACTACGAGAACGAGCGCTCGCGCTTCATGTTCAACTTCGGCGACGGCGCAGTCGCCGGTCTCGTCGTCGGCGATGCCGGGCCGGAACGAGATCCTCGGCTCGCACGCGATCACCGACGGGTCGTACTCGCTGCAGGTGAAGGTGCCGGGCGGCGGGTCGGTCGACCCGGACGGGTACCGCTTCCTCGACGTCGCCGATCCCGCAGTCGATGAAGGGCGGCCTCGACGAGGTGTCGCTGCCGAACTTCGTGCGCGCGGCGCGCGGGCGCGATCGAGCGCTCGGAGCTGCGCATCCGACGAGATCGCGTTCGTCTGCCCGCTGCACACCAAGCGGTCGATGTTCGTTGCGTTGCTCTCGGAGCTCGGGATGCGCGAAGATCAGGCCGTGTACCTCGACGACACCGGGCACATGAGCGGCGTCGACTCGCTGCTCGGGCTCGATCGCGCCGTGCGCGACGGCCGGGTCGGCGACGGCGACGCGGTGCTGCTGCTCGCCGCCGGCACCGGGTACACGTGGGCTGCAACCGTCGTGCGCTGGGGGGAGATGCAGATGAAGGCGGGAGATACGTTCGGGCCGTCGAGCTGGATCGAGATCCCGCAGGAGAAGATCGACGCGTTCGCCGAGGCGACGGGCGACCACCAGTGGATCCACGTCGATCCCGAGCGCGCCAAGGAAGGGCCGTTCGGCACGACGATCGGCCACGGCTACCTGACGCTCTCGCTGCTCCCGGTCGCCTCGTACGAGGTGATCCCGCGCGAAGGGCGCATGGGCATCAACTACGGCCTCAACCGCGTTCGATTTCCGTCACCGGTGCCGGTCGACTCACGCCTGCGAGCGTCGTTCGAGGTGCAGTCGGTCGACGAGATCGAGGGCGGGGCGCAGGTGACGATGTCGGCGACCGTCGAGCGGGAGGGCGGCGACAAGCCGGTCTGCGTCGCCGAGGTCGTCTTCCGCTACTACGTTTGAACGTCGCGCTCGTCACCGGCGCGCGCGGCGGGATCGGAGCTGCGATCGTCGAGCGGCTCGAGGCCGACGGCTGGACCGTGCACGCGGTCGACGTCGACGACGCCGATCTGACGACGCGCGACGGGAACCGCCGGGTGGTCGACGACGCACTCGCGGCACACGGCACGGCTCGACGCGATCGTGCCGAACGCCGGCTTTCAGCACGTCGCGCCGGTGGCGGAGTTCCCCGAGGAGCAGTGGGACCGGCTGCTGGCTCTGCTCCTGACCTCGCCGTTCCTGCTCGCGAAGCACGCGTGGGAGGCGCTCGCGGCTTCCGGCGACGGTCGCATCTGCGTGATCGCATCGGCGCACGCGTTGACGGCCTCGCCGTTCAAGGCGGGCTACGTCGCCGCCAAGCACGGCGTGCTCGGACTCGTGAAGACGCTTGCGCTCGAAGGGTGCGGCGGTCGGGATCAGCGCCACCGCGGTCTGCCCGGCGTACGTGCGGACGCCGCTCGTCGAGGCCCAGATCGACGCGCAGGCCAAATCGCACGGGCTGCCGGCCGAACGCGTGCTCGAGGACGTGATCCTCGAGCGCCAGGCGGTCAAGCGGCTGCTCGAGCCGGCCGAGGTCGCGAGCCTCGTCGCCTACCTGCTCGGTCCGGGCGGACGCGGGATCACCGGCGTGCCGGTGCCGATCGACCTGGGCTGGACCGCGGCCTGAGCGGCGTCCGGGTCAGTCGAGCTCGTGGTCGCGCTCGCAGAACTCCGGGCAGTTGCACTCCGCGAGCTCCCACATCGGCCGGCGCGGAGCGCGGTCTCCTCGGTTGCCTCGGGCTGCACTGTCTCCTCGAGGGTCGGAGGTGCCATCGCGCTCCTTTCGGATCCTGAATGACCAACTCTTGGATCCAGGATAGGACAAAATCAGGCGACAAGTCCACCTAGATCTGCTATTTAGGATCCAATCGAGTGTCATCTGAGCCAGGAGGCGGACTGTGCAGACGAAAGATTGGATCCAAGAGCAGGGGCGAGCCCTCGAGCAGCAGTGGGCGCAGGACGAGCGCTGGGCCGGGATCGCGCGCACCTACAGCGCCGACGAGGTCGTGCGCCTACGCGGCTCGGTGGTGCCGGAGTGCACGCTGGCCCGGCTCGGGGCCGAGCGGCTCTGGCGGCTGCTGACCCAGGGCGGCTACGTCAACGCGCTCGGCGCGCTGACCGGCGGCCAGGCCGTGCAGATGGTGCGGGCCGGGCTGCAGGCGATCTACCTGTCGGGCTGGCAGGTCGCCGCCGACGCGAACGCCGCCGGCGCGACCTACCCCGATCAGAGTCTCTACCCGGCCAACTCCGTGCCGCAGGTCGTGCGCCGGCTGAACAGCGCGCTCCAGCGGGCCGACCAGATCGACTGGTCGGAGGAGCGCAACGGCACCGACTGGTTCGCGCCGATCGTCGCGGACGCCGAGGCCGGCTTCGGCGGGCGCGCTGAACGCCTACGAGTTGATGCGCGGGATGATCGAAGCCGGCGCGGCCGGCGTCCACTACGAGGACCAGCTCGCGGCCGAGAAGAAGTGTGGCCACCTCGGCGGCAAGGTGCTCGTCCCGACCTCGCAGTTCATCCGCACGCTGACCGCGGCCCGGCTGGCGGCGGACGTGATGAACGTGCCGACGATTCTGGTCGCGCGCACCGACGCGCTCAGCGCGACGCTCCTGACGACGGACGTCGACGAGCACGACGCGCCGTTCATCACCGGCTCGCGCACGAGCGAGGGCTTCTTCACGGTCAAGGACGGCCTCGAGGCCGCGATCGCGCGCTCGCTCGCCTACGCGCCCTACGCGGACGTGCTCTGGTTCGAGACGTCGACTCCTGACCTCGGGGAGGCAAAGGAGTTCGCCCAGGCGATCCACGAACGGCATCCTCGCAAGCTGCTGGCCTACAACTGCTCGCCGTCCTTCAACTGGAAGAAAGCGCTCTCCGACGACGAGATCGCCGGCTTCCAGCAGCAGCTCGGCGACTGGGGCTACCGGTTCCAGTTCATCACCCTGGCCGGCTTCCACTCGCTGAACGAAGGGATGTTCCAGCTCGCGCAGGGCTACCGCGAGCGTGGCATGAGCGCCTACGTGGAGCTGCAGGAGCGGGAGTTCGCGCTCGAGGCGGCGGGCTACACGGCCACCAAGCACCAGCGCGAGGTCGGTGCGGGATACTTCGACCAGGTGGCACAGGCGATTTCCAAGGACTCCTCGACGCTCGCGCTGCACGGGTCGACGGAGGAAGCGCAATTCGCGTAGAGACCGAGACCGCTCTCTCGGTGGAGGCGCTCGAGTTCGTCGACCGCCTCCACCGAGAGCTGAACCCCGAGCGTGAACGGCTGCTCGCGGCACGGGAGGCCCGGCGCGGCGAGCGGCCCACCTTCGTCCGCGCGCCGCAGGACTTCGCGGTTGCGCCCGCGCCGGCCGACCTCCAGGACCGCCGGGTCGAGATCACCGGGCCGGTCGAGCGGAAGATGATGATCAACGCCCTCAACTCGGGCGCGAAGGTCTTCATGGCCGACTTCGAGGACGCCAACTCGCCGACGTGGACGAACGTCCAGGACGGCCAGCGCAACGTCCGCGACGCGGTGCGGCGGACGATCGCACTCGACACGGGTGAGAAGAGCTACCGCCTGAACGCCGAGACGGCGACGCTGGTGATTCGGCCGCGCGGCTGGCACCTGATCGAACGGCATCACCTCGTCGACGGTGCGCCGGCGAGTGGCTCCCTCTTCGACTTCGGGCTCGTCGTCTTCAACAACGCACGCGAGCAGCTCGAGCGCGGCACGGGGCCGTACTTCTATTTGCCCAAGCTCGAGTCCCACCTCGAGGCCCGCCTCTGGGCGCAGGCGTTCGCCCTGGCAGAGGACGCGCTCGATCTGCCGCGCGGCTCGATCAAGTGCACGGTGCTGATCGAGACGATCTACGCGGCTTTCGAGATGGACGCGATTCTCTACGAGCTACGCGACCACTCGTGTGCGCTCAACGCGGGCCGCTGGGACTACATCTTCAGCTGCATCAAGAAGACGGGTGCGCTGCTGCCCGACCGCGCGCAGGTGACGATGACCGTGCCGTTCATGCGCGCGTACACGCAGCTGCTCGTGAAGACGTGCCATCACCGCGGTGCGCACGCGATCGGCGGTATGGCTGCGTTCATCCCGTCGCGACGCGATCCCGAGGTCAACGCCGTCGCTCTGGCGAAGGTGGGGGAGGACAAGAAGCGCGAGGCGGCCGACGGCTTCGACGGCACGTGGGTCGCGCACCCCGATCTCGTGCCGGTGGCGCGGGCCGAGTTCGACGCCGTGCTCGGCGATCGCCCCAACCAGCTCGACCGCAGCCGCGACGACGTCGAGGTCACGGAGGAGCAGCTGCTCGACTTCACGGTCCCGGGCGGCGAGATCACCGACGAGGGGCTGCGCGTCAATGCAAGCGTCGGCGTCCGCTACGTCGACGCCTGGCTGCAGGGAGTCGGCGCGGCGGCGATCGACAACCTGATGGAGGACGCGGCGACGGCGGAGATCTCCCGTGCGCAGATCTGGTCGTGGGTTCGCGCGGGCCGCTTCGACGAGCAGCGCGTCCGGGCGGAGATCGCGGCGGTCGACGCCTCCGACGAGGCGAAGGAGGTCTTCGCCGACGTCGCACTCTCGACGCCCTTCAAGGACTTCCTCACCACCTCCGCGTACGAACGGCTGGCATGAGCCGTAGGCTCGACGGAGGCGAGCAAAGAGCGGAGGCGGCGGCTTGGCCGGCGCCGGAGCGGGCATGAGTCTCGAGAGCACGAAGGCCGACGACATCGCCGTCCTGATCGAGGAGGCGATCGTCTCCGGCGAGCTCGAGCCGGGGTCGGTCCTGCGGCAGGAGCAGCTCTCGGAGCAGTTCGGTGTCTCGCGCACGCCCGTGCGCGAGGCGCTGCGGCGGCTCGCAGCGCTCGGCCTCGTCTCGTTCGAGCCGAACCGCGGCGTGCGCGTGCGGACGATGTCGCACGGCGACCTGCGAGAGGCGTTCATGGTGCGCGCCGAGCTCGAAGGGCTCGTGACGGAGCTGGCCGCGCGGCGGCTGACCCAGGAAGGGCTGCAGGAGCTCGAGGAGTGCGAGCGCCGCTTCGCGCGGCTGACGAAGGAGCTCCGCTCGCGCGATCCCGGCGGCGACCGTCGTGCGCTGATGACCGACTGGATGGGTGCGAACCACGCCTTCCACGACGTGCTCTACCGGATCGCCGACGCCCCGTACATCGAGTCCGTCGCGAAGGCCGCGCGGCGCACGTTCTCGGGGCCTGCCCTGTGGGCGCCGGTCGACGAGGAGCTCGACCGGCTCTACGAGCGCAACCAGGCCGAGCACCGGGCGATCTGCCAGGCGCTCGCCGCCGGCTCCGTCGCCGGCGCCCGCGAGCTCGCGCACGAGCACGTGATGCACTCCTTCGAGCTTCTGCAGACGATCCTCGCGCACGTCGGCGCCGACTGGGCGCGCGCCTAGCCGCACCTCCTACGCGAGCTGGCCGGCGACCAGCTCGCCCGCTGCGCGCACGTGCTCGGCCATCGCCGCCCGTGCCTCCCCGGCAGCGCGCGCCTCGATTGCGGCGAGGACGCGGTGGTGCTGCTCGATGTTCTCTTCGAGCAGGTGGGTGCTCTGGCTCAGCGCCGACCACGTCAGGTGGCGCGGGAAGCTCTGGTGGAGAAGTTCGATCGCCGTCAGGAGCTGTCGGTTCCCTGCAGCTTCCTGGATCACCTGATGAAAGAGGTTGTTCGCCCGTTCCCACTCGCTCTCGGTCGACCAGTGGCGCTCGACACCACGCCGTCGTTCGTCGATCACGCCCTGGATCGAGTGGCGAAAGAGCTCTTCGGCCTCGCGCAGGCGTTCGAGCTGCTCGTCGCGAATCCGCGAGACCGCTTGCTCGGCCGCGAAACCCTCGAGCTCGGCACGCACCGCGTACGCCTCGCGGACGTCGCGCGCACTGGGGCCGTTGACGATCGCGCCGCGGTTCGGCTCGACCGTCACGAGACCACTCGACTGCAACTTGCGCAAGGCTTCGCGCACCGGTGTCCGGCTGACACCGAACTCCGACGCGAGTGTCTCCTGCCGGAGGCGCGCGCCGGTCGGTAAGTCGCCGCTCAGCACGCGTGACTGGATCGCGGCGGCGAGGCGGTCGACGAGGCCCGGTCCTTCGTGGACGACTGTCATGGTGAGGTCAGACCGTCGCGGACGAGCCGGACGGAAACGGCCGCCAGGAAGCAGGCAAAGACGATGCGCAGCACATCGCCGGGGAGCGACAGCGCGACGAGAGCGCCGAGCACGCCGCCGACCGCGCCGAGCGCCCCGAAGCGAAGCGCGAGCCAGACGTCGCCCACTCCCTTCCGGTGCAGGACCGCGGTCGCGACGACGGCCGTTGGGAGGACGACCAGCAGCGAGGTGGCCTCGGCCGCCTGCTGGGAGAGGCCCGTCACGAGGGTCAGGAACGGCACCATCATGATGCCGCCGCCGACGCCGAGCAGTCCCGCTGCGCCGCCCGTCAGGAGCCCGAAGCCGACGAGCGACGCGTACAGGACGACGCCGCTCACCGGACGAGGAGGAGGATCGAGACGGCGCCGAGGAACAGGCCGAACGCGATCTTGAGCGGCCGTTCTTCGATCCGGGCCAGGAGGCCGGCTCCGAGTCGCGCGCCCACGATCGAACCGCCCGCAAGGGCGAGCGCGTACGCAACCCGCACCTTCCCGGCGGCGCCGAAGGTGATCACGCTCGCCAGGCTGATCGGGATGATCGCCCCGAGGGAGAGCGCGTGTGCGTCGCGCTGGCGATACCCCGCCCACAGCACGAGCAGCGGAACCATGATCACGCCGCCGCCGACCCCGAGCAGGCCGGAGAGCAGGCCGCCCGCGCCGCCGATCGTGGCCAGGCGCCGGTCCAGGCGCCGTTCCGCAGGCGCGACAGGCGCCGCCAGTGCGCTGGGACCGGTGGTGCGATCGGTCATCGCGAACGATCGTATCACCCTCTTGGATCCATTTGACGAAAACTTGGATCCAATCTACACTTGTGACGTTTCGGTTTGCGCCCGTTTCCTGCAGTGCAATTGGAGTCATCAAGAGGGGGACGACCAGCATGAGACTCACCCGTCTGCGCGCTGTCACCGGAGCGGTCGCCGCGATCACGCTCCTCGTCGGCGTCAGCGCCTCCGCCCACACGTCCGCGCCGCCCGCCTTGAAGAGCGGCGGCACGTTGACGATCGCACTCGACGCGGACCCGGACGCCCTCGACCCGACGCTCGCGCGCACGTTCGTCGGCCGGATGGTGTTCCTCGACATGTGCGAGAAGCTCTACGACTTGAACGCGAAGCTGCAGATCGTTCCGCAACTCGCCGCGTCGCTCCCGACGTTCTCGGCTGACAAGAAGACGGTCACGATCAAGCTCCGCAATGGGATCAAGTTCAACGACGGCACCACGCTCGACGCGGCCGCGGTGAAGAAGTCGCTCGATCGGCACCGGACGCTGGCGCGCTCGGCCCGCGCGAGCGAGCTCGCGCCCGTCAGCTCGGTCGACACCTCGGGCAACTCGACCGTGATCCTGCACCTCACCGACCGCTACTCGCCGATCACCGCGCAGCTGGCTGATCGCGCGGGAATGATCATGTCGCCGAAGCAGCTCGACGCGCTCGGCGACAGGTTCGCGACGAATCCCGTGTGCGTCGGCGCGTTCCAGTTCAAGGATCGCAGCGCCGGCGACCACATCACGCTCACGAAATCGCCGTACTACTACGGTAAGAAGAACGTGCACCTCGACACGATCGTCTGGAAGATCATCACCGACCCCGCTGCGCGTGCCGCGAACCTCCGGTCGCACGACGTCGACGTCAGCGAGGGCATCGCCTCGACCGATCTCCAGTCGATCGCCCGCGACCCCTCCCTGAGCCTGTTCAAGTCGACATCGATCGGCTACCAGGGGATCACTGTCAACATCGGCAACTCGAACGGGCTCGGAAAGCTGCCGTACACGAACACCGGGACCGCGATCGCGAAGTCGGCCGACCTGCGGGCCGCGTTCGAGCTCGCACTCGATCGGAAGGTCATCAACAAGGTCGTCTTCGGCGGCACGACCAACCCCGACTGCTTCCCGGTCGCACCCGGCTCGCCGTTCTACCCGGCGACGAAGGGGATCCCGTGCAAGCTGAAGGCCGACCTCCCCGCCGCAAAGGCCGCGTTCAAGCGTTCAGGAGCGCCGTCCGGCGTCACCGTGCGCCTGATGCTCGGGACCGATCCGGTCGCCGCGCGGCTGGGTCAGGTGATTCAGGCCATGGAGAAGGCGGTCGGCATCAACGTCGTCCTCGAGCCGACCGAGTTCGTGACGTCGCTGAACCGCGAGGACAGCGGCAAGTTCGAGACCTTCGCAATCGGCTGGTCGGGCCGCATCGACGCGGACGGCAACACGTTCGGCTTCCTCCACACGACCGGCTCGCAAAACGACAGCGGCTACTCGAACGCCGTCGTCGACCGTGCGCTGACGAACGAGCGAAAGGCGGCGTCGCTCCCAGCGAGGCTCGTCTCGTTCCACGCGGCGTTCGCCCAGGCGGCCAAGGACCGGCCGGTCATCTACCTCTACCACGTGGTCAACCGCGACGCGCAGTCCAAGAAGGTCGGAGGTGTCCAGCTCTTCGGCGACGGGCTGGTGCGCGTGCAGTTCGCGGGCTTCAAGAAGTAGCGGACGAGTACGGGCGATCATGGGCAGCTTCCTCCTGCGCAAGGTCGGAGCTGCCCTGATCGTCCTCGTGCTCGCGAGCATGCTCGTCTTCGCGGGTGTGCGAGCGATCCCCGGCGATCCGGCGACCGCGCTCGGCGCCGAGAACCGCGACCCAGCCGTCGTCTCTGCGATCCGCCACAAGTACGGCCTCGACCGGCCGCTGCCGATCCAGTACGTGAACTGGGCGAGCCTCGCGGTCCGAGGCGATCTCGGCACCGACCAGCGCGAGTTGTCGGTCTCGCACACGATCGTGCAGCGGCTGCCGATCACCCTCGAGCTCGCGGGGCTCGCGATCCTGATCGGGTCGGTGATCGGCATCGTCGCCGGCGTGCTCGCGGCGGTGAGGCGGGGTAAGTCAGCGGACTACGCTGCCACGACGGTCGCGCTCGTCGGGCTCTCGGTCCCGCACTTCTGGCTCGGCATCGTGATGATCATCTACTTCGCCGTGAAGCTCCAGTGGCTCCCCGCCGGCGGCTACGTGCCGTTCTCACAGGATCCCGTGCAGAACCTCGAGCACATGCTGATGCCCGCGATCGTCCTCGGCACGGGCCTGTCGGCGGTACTGATGCGTCAGATGCGCTCGTCGATGCTCGGCGCCCTCAGCGCGGACTACGTCCGCACCGCGCGCGCGAAGGGCCTCTCCGAGTGGTCGGTCGTCGGCAAGCATGCGCTGCGCAACAGCCTGATCACGGTGGTGACGGTGATCGGGTTGCAGCTCGGTGCACTCATCTCCGGCGCTGTGATCACCGAGCAGATCTTTGTCATCCCCGGCTTCGGCCGTTTGACGATCGACGCGGTCAACCAGCGCGACTACGCGCTCCTGCAGGGCGTCGTGCTCGTCGCTGCCGTCGGTTACGTCGTCGTCAACCTGGTCGTGGACCTCCTCTACTCGGTGCTCAACCCGCGGATTCGCGTCTCGGGATCGTCGGCATGAGCTACGCCGACACCACGGCGGTGACGATCAACCCGCGCGCGCGCCGCCGCCGACTCCGACGCAAGCGCTTTCTGCGCCGGCCGCTCGCGGTTGCCGGGCTCGTCGTGGCGATGCTCTTCGTGCTCGCGGCGATCTTCGCACCGCTGGTGGCGCCGTACTCGCCGTCTGCAACCGACTTCAACGCAACGCTCGCACCGCCGTTCACGAGCGGTCATCTGCTCGGCACCGACGAGCTCGGGCGTGACGTGCTCTCACGCATCATCTGGGGCGCGCGCGCGTCGATTCAGGCAGGCGTGCTGGCGACGGTGCTCGCGATTGTCATCGCCGTTCCCATCGGAATCGCGGCGGGCTACTACCGCGGCGTCGCCGACCCGGTGATCGCACGCCTCGCGGACGTGCTGCTCGCGTTCCCGTTCCTCGTGCTGGCCGTCGGCCTCGCGGCCATCTTCGGGCCATCGCTGACGAATGCGACGATCGCACTCGGCATCGCGGCCGTGCCGGGGTTGATCCGCATCTCACGCGGCGAGGCACTGGCGCTCCGTGAGGAGGACTACGTGCGCGCCGCGGTCGCGAACGGCGCGAGCGACCCGTCGATTCTTGTGCGGCACGTGCTGCCCAACATGAGCTCGACCCTGATCGTGCAGGCGACGGTGTTGATTCCCGCGGCGATCATCGGCGAGGCCGTGCTGTCCTTCCTCGGGCTCGGCGTCCAGCCGCCGACGCCGTCGTGGGGTGTGATGCTCTCCGACGCTCAGTCGTACGTCTCGCAGGCGCCGCGCCTTGCGATCTTCCCCGGCCTTGCGATCTTCTTCTGCTCGCTCTCCTTCAACCTGCTCGGCGACGGCCTGCGCGACGTCCTCGACCCGCGGACGATCAGATGAGCCTGCTCCAGGTTCGCGACCTGTCGGTGCACTTCGAGACCGACGACGGGACGGTGCACGCCGTTGACCGGTTCAGCTACTCGCTGGACGCCGGGGAGGTGCTCGGAGTGGTCGGCGAGTCGGGTTGCGGCAAGAGCGTGAGCGCGATGTCGCTGCTCCAACTGCTGCCCGAGACGGCCCGGATCAGCGGGCACGCCGACTTCGACGGGGTCGATCTGATCGCGGCGCCGTCCACTCGTCTCCGGACCATTCGCGGGCGGGAGATCGCGTTCGTGTTCCAGGAGCCGATGACGTCGCTCAACCCGGCCTTTCGGATCGGCGACCAGATCGCGGAGGTGATCCGCCGGCACCTCGGGCTCGGCCGTGGGGCCGCCCGCAAGCGCGCGATCGAGCTGCTCGATCTCGTCGGCATCCCGGCGCCTGATCGCCGCATCGACGAGTACCCCCACCAGCTCTCCGGCGGCATGCGCCAGCGCGTGATGATCGCGATCGCGCTCGCCTGCGATCCGAAGATCCTGATCGCCGACGAGCCCACGACGGCGCTCGACGTGACGATTCAGGCGGGGATTCTCGACCTGCTCCGCGACATCCGTGAGCGGCTCGGCACCGCGATCATCCTGATCACCCACAATCTCGGTGTCGTCGCGGACATCGCCGACCGCGTGATCGTCATGTACGCCGGCCGGAAGGTCGAAGAGGCGCCGGTGCACGACCTCTATGCACGACCGCAGCATCCGTACACGATCGGTCTGCTCGGGGCGATTCCGCGACCGGGCGCAGCAGACGAGCAGGGCCGTCTGCGCGAGATCCCGGGTCGCGTGCCGTCACTCGCCGAGCTGCCCGGCGCGTGCGCGTTCGCGCCTCGCTGCCCGCGTGCCGACGACCGCACCCGCTCCGAGCTGCCGGAGCTGCGGGAGATCGGGCCGGCGCATCTCGTCGCGTGCTTCCACCCGGGCCAGAACGGCGGGGCACCGTGAGCAGCGGCACGGTGCCGACGCTCGAGGTCGTCGGCCTCGTCAAGCATTTCGGCTCCGGCCGCCGGATCGGCGGCAGCGGGACCGTCCACGCGGTCGACGGTGTCTCGTTCTCGGTCGCGCCCGGCGAGCTGCTCGGCCTCGTCGGCGAGTCGGGCAGCGGCAAGAGCACTGTGGCGAACTGCGTGATCAGGCTGCTCGAGCCGACGGAGGGCACGATCCGGCTGAAGGGCGACGACATCACGCATGTATCCCGCCGCAAGCTGCGGCCCCTGCGCCACCAGATGCACATGGTCTTCCAGGACCCGTACTCGTCCCTGAACCCGAGGATGACGTGCGGCCAGATCGTCGGCGAGCCGCTGCGCATTCAGCGGCTCGCGCGCGGCTCCGCGCTCGACCGCAAGGTGGTCGACCTGTTCGACAGCGTCGACCTCCGTGCCGAGCTCCGGTTCCGGTACCCCCACGAGCTCTCCGGCGGGCAGCGCCAGCGCGTCGGTCTCGCGCGGGCGCTCTCCGTGTCGCCCGAGCTGCTGATCGCCGACGAGCCGGTCTCCGCTCTCGACGTCTCCGTGCAGGCGTCGATCCTCAACCTGCTCCGTGACCTGCAGGCGGGCATGGGGTTTGCGTGTCTGTTCATCACGCACGACCTCGCGACGGTCGAGTACCTGTGTGATCGCGTCGCGGTGATGTACCTCGGCAAGATCGTCGAGACGGCGCCGACGGCGGAGCTGTTCGCATCGCCGAAGCATCCGTACACGCAGGCACTGCTCTCGGCCGCCGTCGTGCCCGACCCGGTCGTGCAGCGGGCCCGGACGCGCATCGTCCTGCAGGGCGACATCCCGAGCCCGCTCGCGCCACCGTCGGGCTGCCGCTTCCGCACGCGCTGCCCGCTGGCGCACGAGTCGCTCCCCGAGTCTGCGGAGGTCGAGCCGCCGTTGATCGACACCGGTGGTGGCCACTTCGTCGCGTGTCACCTCGTTCGGCCCGACGAACGTGCGCCGGAGCTGATCGACACGGCAGAGTTACGCGCGTGACCTTCACGACCCGCCCCGAGCTGCGCGGGACCTTCGGCGCGGTCGCGTCGACACACTGGCTCGCCTCCTCCGCCGGGATGGCGGTGCTCGAGCGCGGCGGCAACGCGTTCGATGCGGCGTGCGCGGCCGGCTTCGTGCTGCAGGTCGTCGAGCCGCACCTGAACGGGCCGGGCGGCGACCTGCCGGCGGTGATCTGGCCCGTCGAGGTCGGCCGGCCGCTCGTGCTCTGCGCGCAGGGCGTCGCGCCCCAGGCCGCGACGATCGAGCGGGTCCGCTCGCTCGGGCACGAGCTCGTGCCTGGCACCGGCCTGCTGGCGGCGTGCGTCCCGGGCGCGGTCGGCGGCTGGCTGCTCCTGCTCGAGCGGTTCGGGACCTGGCGGCTCGAGGACGTGCTCGCCTACGCGATCGGGTACGCCGAGAACGGCTACCCCGTCGTGCCCGGGATCGTGGCGACGATCCGGAACACGGAAGCGCTCCTGCGCACGTGGCCGGGGTCGGCGGAGCTGTACCTGCCTCCGCCGCAGCCCGGTCAGACGTTCCGGAACCGCGAGCTCGCGGCAACCTGGCGCCGCCTGCTCGACGAGGCACGCGGCGGGTCGCGCGAGGACGAGATCGAGCGCGCGCGTCGCGTCTACTACGAGGGTTTCGTCGCCGACGAGATCGACCGGTTCTCGCGTGACGGCGGCGGGCTGCTGACGGGCGACGACCTCGCCGGGTGGCGGGCGACGCTCGAGCCGCCGGCGACCGCCGACTACCGCGGGCTGACGGTGTGCAAGACGGCGGCGTGGGGGCAGGGGCCGGCGGGGCTGCAGCAGCTCATGATCCTCGCCGGGATCGACGTCGCTTCCCTCGGCGAGGCCGAGCTCGTGCACGTCCTCACCGAGGCGGCGAAGCTCGCATTCGCCGACCGCGACGCCAGCTACGGCGACGCCGACGTGCCGCTCGACCGGCTGCTCTCGCAGGAGTATGCGGCGGAACGGCTGCTGCTGATCGACGAGCAGGCGAGCGGCAGCCTGCGGCCGGGGCTCGGGCGGCTCCCGGCGCTCGTGACCGACGACGTTGTGCCGGTCGGAGCCGGCGAGCCGACCCGCGGGGACACCGTCCACGTCGACGTCGCCGATCGCTTCGGGAACATGCTCTCGGCGACGCCGAGCGGCGGCTGGCTGCAGAGCTCGCCGACGATCCCGGCGCTCGGCTGGCCGCTCGGCACGCGAGCGCAGATGTTCTGGCTCGAGGAGGGATTGCCGTCGTCGCTCGCGCCCGGCAAGCGGCCCCGGACGACGCTGTCGCCGGGGCTCGTGCTGCGCGACGGGAAGCCGTGGCTCGCCTACGGCACGCCGGGCGGCGACCAGCAGGAGCAGTGGGCGCTGCACGCGCTCGTCCGCCACGTCGACCGGGGGCTCAATCTCCAGGAGGCGATCGACGCGCCCGAGTGGCATACCGATCACCTGATCTCGTCGTTCTACCCTCGCGGGTTCAAGCGGCGTTCGCTGATGGTCGAGGAGCGGTTCGGCGACGAGGTCGTGGCCGACCTGCGCCGGCGCGGCCACGATGTGACCGTGGCGCCGCCGTGGTCGCTCGGCCGGGTGAGCGCGGTCGCCCGGGAGGGTGACCAGCTGAAGGCCGCGGCGAACCCGCGCACGATGCAGGGCTACGCCGTCTGCCGCTGACGGCGAGAGGATCGCGTGCTGACACGGCACGGCGGTTTCGGCATACTCCGGGCATAGTCGCTGCCTGACCTGATCCCTCTCTCCATGTGCGGCCGACGGGTCGCGTGCCGCGGCGTGTCTAGGATCAGCCTCCCGTGACGATGGAGCCGAGATACAGCCCGCAGGGCGTGGAGGAGCGCTGGCAGCAGACGTGGGAGGCCGAGGGCCTCTATAACGCGGATCCCGACCCCGAGCGCGAGGCGTTCGCGATCGCGCACCCGCCGCCGAACGTGACGGGCGACCTCCACCTCGGCCACGCGCTCCAGCTCTCCCTCGCCGACACGATCGTGCGCACCAGGCGCATGCAGGGGTACAACGTCCTCTTCCAGCCTGGCTACGACCATGCCGGCATCTCGACGCAGAACGCAGTCGAGAAGCACCTCGCGCTCGAAGGGAAGACGCGCCACGACCTCGGCCGCGAGGCGTTCGAGGCGCGCGTCTGGGAGTGGTTGCGCGAGTACGGCGGCAAGATCATGGTGCAGTTTCGCCGCATCGGCGCCTCGCTCGACTACCGGCGCGAGCGGTTCACGATGGACGACGCGTACGTACGCGCGGTGATGCGGTTCTTCGTCCACCTCTGGGAGAAGGGTTGGATCTACCGCGCGAACCGGATCGTCAACTGGTGCCCGTTCCACCTGACCTCGCTCTCCGACCTCGAGGTCGCACACGCCGAAGTCGACGACGCGCTCAGCTACGTGCGCTATCCGCTCGCCGACGGGGACGGCCACATCACGATCGCGACCGTCCGCCCGGCGACGATCCTCGGCGACGTCGCCGTCGCGGTGCACCCGGACGACGAGCGGTACACGCACCTCGTCGGCCGTGAGGTGATCGTGCCGTGGGTCGAGCGCCGCGTGCCGGTGATCACGGACGAGCGCGTGGAGATGAGCTTCGGCACCGGTGCGCTCAAGATCACGCCCGCGCACGACCCGACCGATTACGAGATCGGCCGCGACCACGACTTGCCGGAGCTCACGGTGATCGCTCCCGACGGCCTGATGAACGCCGAAGCAGGCGAGCTCGCCGGGCTGACGCAGGCCGAAGCCGATGAGCGCATCCTCGCGTGGCTGCGCGAGCGAGACCAGCTCGAGAAGCGGGAGTCCTACCGGCACACCGTGTCGCTCTGCGACCGGTGCAAGACGCGCATCGAGCCGAGGATCTCGCTCCAGTGGTGGTGCTCGATGGAGGAGTTGAAGCGGCCGGCGCTCGAGAAGCTCCGCTCGGGCGAGGTCCGCTTCCATCCGGAGTCGCAGCACCGCTTCGCGATCTCTTCGCTCGAGGAGGCGCCGGACTGGAACATCTCGCGCCAGATCTGGTGGGGCCACCAGCTGCCGCTCTGGGAGTGCCCGGACGGGCACATCACCGTGCAGGAGACGACGCCCGACGCGTGCGCCGAGTGCGGCTCGGACGAGCTGACACGCTCGACCGACGTGCTCGACACGTGGTTCTCGTCGGCGTTGTGGCCGTTCGCCACGCTCGGCTGGCCGGACGACACCGAGGACCTGCGCACGTTCTACCCCGGTGACATGAACACGACGGCGCGCGACATCATCCGTCTCTGGGAGAACCGGATGATCTTCGTGGGGCTCGAGCTGATGGGCGAGGTCCCGTTCAAGGACGTCGTGATCCATTCGACCGTGCACGCGCCCACCGGCGGGCGGATGTCGAAGAGCCTCGGCACGGGGATGAACCCGCTCGCGCAGATCGACGCGCATGGCGCCGACGCAACGAGATACGGGCTGATGAAGATGGCGTCGTCGCAGGACGTGCGCTTCTCCGAGGGCGCGATCGACGAGGGACGGAAGCTTGCGAACAAGCTCTGGAACGTCGCGCGGCTGATCCTGCAGGCCGGCGAGGGCGCCGCGCCCGAGGAGCGGCCGCAGGCGCTCGAGGAACGCTGGATGCTCGCACGTCTCTCGCAGTCGCAGCGCGCGGCCGAGGGCTACCTCGCCGAGTTCGACTTCTCGCACCTCGTCGACGAGCTCTACCACCTCACCTTCGACGACTTCTGCGACTGGTACGCGGAGGCGATCAAGCAGCGCCTCTACGACGGTGACACCGACGCGCGGGCGACCGCGACGGCGGCGCTCGAGCGGCTGCTCAAGCTCCTGCATCCGGTGATGCCGCACGTGACCGAGGAGATCTGGTCGTACCTGCCTGCGCGCGCGTCGCGGCTGATCGTGGCGCCGTGGCCCGAGGCCGGCGACGACGCCGAGGCCGGCGCGCTGCAGCGGATCCAGGAGGCGGCACAGATGTTCCGCCGCTCGGGCGTGCTGCCGCAACTCGACGGCGACGAGAAGCGCATCTTCGACGCCGTCGTCAAGCCGGAGCGCGCGCCCCAACGCGAGAACGGCAACGTCGATGCGGAGCGTGCACGGCTGCACAAGGAGATCGAGCGCGCCGAGCGGCAGCTGGCCAACCAGCGCTTCGTCCAGAACGCGCCAGCCGACGTCGTCGACGCGGAACGGCAGAAGCTCGAGCGGTACAGGCGCGAGCTCGATGCAATCGGCGACTGAATGGCTTGCATCCCTGTCGCCGTGGCCACGTGACGGGTTCGGGCTCGGCCGGATGAACGAGCTGCTCGAGCGTCTCGGACATCCTGAGCGCCGCTACGACGCGGTCCACGTCGTGGGGACGAAAGGGAAGTCGACCGCGACGCGCACGATTGCCGCGCTACTGCGCGCCGAAGGGCGCGCGAGCGCCGCGTACACCTCCCCGCACGTCGCCGGATGGGGCGAGCGGCTCGACACGGACGACGAGGGTTTCGACCAGGCGCTGAGTCGCGTGCGCGCGGACGCCGAGGCGGTCGGCGCGACGCAGTTCGAGGCGCTGACCGCGGCCGCGTTCGCCGACTTCGCCGAGCGTCGCGTCGACGTCGCCGTCGTCGAGGCCGGGCTCGGCGGACGGCTCGACGCGACGAACGTCGTCGACGCCGGTGTCGTGCTGCTGACGAACGTCGGGCTCGAGCACACCGACGTGCTCGGCGAGACCCGCGAGCAGATCGCCGTCGAGAAGCTGGCCGTCGCGCATGACGGAGCCGTCGTCGTGCTACCGGACGAGGAGTTCGCGCCGCTCGTGGCCGGCCACGAGGTCAGGCTCGGCGACGCCCGCACGGCGGCGGAGGCCTACCTCGGGCACCCGACCGCTGCCCAGGTGGAGGTCGCGCTCGCCGGGCGGCTCGAGCTGCGGAAGGACGGCGAGGTACGCGACGGCGCCCATACGCCGGAGGCGGTCGATTGGCTCCTGGAGCGGCTGCCGCGGCCACACGACTACGTCGTGGTGGCGTCGATCCTCGCCGACAAGGACGCCGACGCCATCCTCGAGCAGCTCGCCCGGGCCGGCCGGACGCTGATCGCCACCCGCTCCTCGAACGAGCGCGCGCTGCCCGCTGACGAGGTCGCCGCCAGGGCCGGAGCCTTCGCGGAGGTCGAAGAGGTCCCCGACCCCGCGGCCGCCCTCGTCCGGGCCAGAGCACTCGGACGGCCCGTCCTCGTCACCGGCTCCCTGTACCTGCTTGCCGATCTGTCGGAAACGGACTGAAACGCATACGATGTCGCGCTCCGGTGGCCGTATCAGCGTCTTCCTCTTTGCTCTCGGGCTGCTCGCCCTCTTCGTGGGGCTCGCCTTCGCGGCGGGTTACGCGCTAGGGAGGATCCTGTTGTGATCCTCGCCTCGGCATTCGGCAGCGTCCACGACTTCTTCCACTCGTCGACGTGGTACGTGTCGCGCAACCTCGCACTCTTCTTCGTGTTCGTCTTCTGGGTCGCGACCGTCTACTGGGTGTTCAAGGACGCCCGCCGCCGGATCGAGGATCCGCTGCTCGTCTGGGTCTCGATCATCCTCGGCATCGTCCCGTTCATCGGCCCGCTGATCTACATGCTGTTCCGCCCGCCGGAGTACCTCGAGGACGTGCGTGAGCGAGAGCTCGAGATCAAGGCGATGGAGAAACGGCTCGGCGGCCGCGACTTGCACTGCCCGGTCTGTCGCGCCGAGGTCGACGAGGACTTCCTGATCTGCCCGGTCTGCACGACGAAACTGCGGCAGTCCTGCGTCAGCTGTCATCGCCCGCTCGAAGCGCTCTGGCAGGTCTGCCCCTACTGCGAGACGCCGATCGACCACGACCCGAGCACCGTCGCGCTGACGGAAGCGAAGCGTCCGCCGCGCCGCCAGCGTTCCAGGTAATCTCGTCGGCCGCATGGCCGTCGAGCAGACCCTGATCCTCGCCAAGCCGGACGCCGTCGAGCGCAATCTCGCCGGCGAGATCCTCGCGCGCTTCGAGCGCCGCGGGCTGAAGGTGCGCGCCGCGCGGCTGGTCACCGCCACGCGCGAGGTGGGCGAGACGCACTACGCCGAGCACAAGGAGAAGCCGTTCTTCGGTGAGCTCGTCGACTTCATCACCTCCGGGCCGACGCTTGCATTCGTGCTCGAGGGCGAGGGCGCGATCGCCACGTGCCGCAAGACGATCGGCGCGACGAACCCGGCCGACGCCGATCCCGGCTCGCTGCGCGGCGAGTTCGCGCTTGCGATGCCGAACAACCTGGTGCACGGATCCGACTCGACCGAGTCGGCGGAGCGCGAGATCGGGATCTGGTTCCCCGATGGGCTGGCGTAGCGACGTCGCATGATGGATTGGCGTAGCGACGCCAAGCGCAACGCCGCCAACTGGACCGCAGCCAACAGCGACTACACCGACGCGAACGCCGAGACCAACTGGGCCTCGGAGATCTCGTGGGGGATCTGGGCGGTCGACGAGTCCGAGCTGAACGTCCTCGGTGACGTCGCGGGGCTGGACGTCGTCGAGCTGGGGTGCGGCACCGCGTACTTCTCCGCGTGGCTCGCGCGCGCCGGTGCGCGTCCCGTCGGCGTCGACATCACGCCGGCGCAGCTTGCGACGGCGCGGCGGATGATGGAGAAGACGGGCATCGAGTTCCCGCTCGTCGAGGCCGACGCAGGCGCCACCGGCCTGCCGGGCGGAAGCTTCGATCTCGTGCTCTCGGAGTACGGCGCGTCGATCTGGGTCGATCCCTACCGCTGGATTCCCGAGGCGGCGCGCCTGCTGCGACCGGGCGGCCGGGTCGTCTTCCTCTGCAACTCGCCGCTCGTCGTCCTCTGCTCGGAGGACGCGGGTGCTGCGACCGCGACGCTGCAGCGTCCGCTCTTCGGGATGCACCGCTTCGAGTGGGCGGGAGAGGTGGGCGTCGAGTTCCACCTGCCCCACGGGGAGTGGATCGAGCTCCTGCGAGCGAACGGCTTCGAGGTCGAGCGACTGATCGAGGTGCAGGCACCACCCGACGCCGAGACGCACGAGTTCTACGCCTACGTCACCGCCGAGTGGGCGAGGCAATGGCCGGCCGAGGACGTCTGGGTGGCACGCAAGGTCGCGTGAGCGCCCCGCCGGCACCGCCGCTCGTCCTGGCGTCGACGTCACCTCAGCGCCGGTCGATCCTGGACGCAGCTCGGCGTGCCGTTCGAGGTCGTCGCTCCGGTCTTCGAAGAGGTGGACGGCACGAGCCCGCTCGAGCGCGCCGCGGGCAAGGCTCGCTCGGTGCCCGTCGGCGACCGCCCGGTGCTCGGCGTCGACACGGAGGTGCTGCTCGACGGGGAGCTGCTCGGGAAGCCCGCCGACGCAGCCGAAGCGGAGGCGATGCTCGAGTCGCTCGCCGGTCGCACGCACGAGGTCGTGTCGGGCCTCTGCCTGCGCACACGTGCGTGGGAGGAGCTGCACGAGGAAACGACGCTCGTCACGTTTCGCGACCTCACGCCGCGCGATCTCGCCCACTACGTCGCGAGTGGCGAGTGGGAGGGGCGGGCCGGCGCGTACGCGATCCAGGGCGTCGGCGCGGGCCTGGTCACGAGGATCGACGGCGACTTTCTCAACGTCGTGGGTCTTCCCGCCGCACTGCTCGTGCGTCTGCTCGCGACGCGGTTCGCGGGCGTCTACGGATTCGGCTGATGCGCATTCACGCGGACGAGGTCGACGTCGACGAGGCGCTCGTCCGTCAGCTCGTCGCCGAGCAGTTCCCCGACTGGGCCGACCTGCCTCTCGAACGCGCCGGCGACGGGACGGTCAACGTCATCTATCGCCTCGGTCACGAGCTCTCGCTGCGCCTGCCGCGCCGGTACGGGCCGGAGGAGCGGGACGACCGAGAGGAGCGGATCCTCGCTGCGCTCGCCTCCCAGCTTCCGGTCGAGATCCCGCGCCTGGTCGCGCACGGCCGCCCCGGCGCGGGCTACCCCTGGTTCTGGTCGGTGCACACGTGGCTCGACGGCGCGCTTCCCGACGGCTGGCTTCCGGCCGACGAGGTTGCCGGCCTGATCAGGGCGCTGCAGGCGGTGGACACCGGCAGCGCGCCGGACCCGGGCTACGGGCGCAGCCGGCCGCTCGCGGAGCTCGAGCCGTACGTGCGGGACGCGCTCACCCGGATCGACGCCCCGGGAGCCTTCGAGCGGTGGGAGCGGGCGGCGCGGGCGCCGCAGTGGGACGGCCCGCGCGTCTGGATTCACTGCGACCTCGACGCGCGCAACGTGCTCGTCCGGGAGGGGCGGCTCGCCGCGGTGCTCGACTGGGGCGGTGCCGGCACAGGCGACCCGGCCCTGGACGTGATGGCCGCCTGGAAGCTCGTCGCGCGTGAGGAACGCGAACACTTTCGAGCGTTGCTCGACGTCGACGACGCGACCTGGCTGCGCGCGCAGGGCTGGGCGACGGCACAGGCGTTGATCGCGCTCGGCTACTACACGCTCGAGAACTACCCGCCGCTCGTGCACGAAGCGCGCAGCTGGCTCGCCGAGCTGAGCGCGGATTAGTGCATCGAACTACACCGCGAGCAGTGCGACGCCGGCGAACACCAGCACCGAGCCCGCGATCCGCCGTCGCGAGACCTGCTCCGACAACAGCCTCGCGGCGAGCACCGTCGCGATCACGACCGACGACGAGCGCACCGCCAGGACGGCGGCCGCGCTGCCGTAGCGCAGCGCAAGCAGCCCGAGCGTGAACGAGCCGAGATTCGCGAGCGCCGCGAGCACGATCCACCGGTCGAGCGCATTTCGGAGCGCGCGCGCGCCGACGAGTGGCGGGTACACGAGACACGGACCGGCGAGCGTCAACACGAAGTACGTCAGCGCACCCGCCCGCTGGATGCCCGCGCGGTCGACGAGCGTGTACGCGGCGATCGTGGCGGCGAGCACGGTCGCGACGAGCAGTGCCTGCGCGTGCACCGCAGTTGCACCGCGCGAGCCGACAAGGATCACGCCGAGCGCGACGAGGACGACGCCCGCTCCCTCGCCGGGCGTCGCGTGGTGCGAGAGCACCAGCACCGAGGCGAGGAGCACCAGCACCGGAGCGAGCCCGCGTGAGACCGGGTAGGCGAACGAGATGTCGCTGATCCGGTAGGCGCGCACGAGCGCGAGCACGTAGGCGATCTCGAGCAGCGTCGAGGCGAGCGCGTACGGCCAGACCGACGGGTCCGCCTGCCACCAGATGACGGCGAACGGCAACGCGAAGGCGAGCGCGAGCACGAACGTCGCGGCGGTTGCAGCCTGCAGATCGCGCGCGCGCCCGAGCAGGAGGTTCCAGATCGCGTGCAGAACGGCGCTTCCGAGCGCGAGAACGAGGGCCGAGATCGGCATCATCTACACTCGTCCGCGGGTCGCAGCATGGGCATCTTCAACTACCTCACCGGTTTCGGCGGTCGTGACATGGCCGTCGACCTTGGCACGGCCAACACTCTCGTGTACGTACGAGGGCGCGGCATCGTGCTCTCCGAGCCCTCGGTGGTCGCGATCGACCAGCGGTCGGGCGAGGTGCACGCCGTCGGGCTCGAGGCAAAGCGGATGCTCGGGCGCACACCCGGCACGATCAGCGCGATCCGCCCTTTGAAGGACGGCGTGATCGCCGACTTCGACGTCACCGAGCAGATGCTGCGCCACTTCATCCAGAAGGTGCACCAGCACCGGTTCGCGCATCCGCGCGTCGTCGTGTGCGTCCCGTCGGGTGTGACGGGCGTCGAGAAGCGCGCCGTCGAGGAGGCGACGCTGAGCGCCGGCGCGCGCAAGGCGTACCTGATCGAGGAGCCGATGGCTGCCGCGATCGGCGCCGGCCTACCGGTGGCCGAGCCGACCGGGAACATGATCGTCGACATCGGCGGCGGCACGACGGAGGTCGCCGTCATCTCGCTCGGCGGCATCGTCGTCTCGCAGTCGCTGCGTGTCGGCGGCGACGAGATGGACGAGGCGATCATCAACCACATCAAGCGTGAGTACAAACTCTTGATCGGCCAGCAGACCGCGGAGGAGATCAAGCTCGAGGTCGGCTCGGCATTCACGATGAAGGACGAGGTGCAGGCCGAGGTGCGCGGCCGCGACATGCTGACGGGCCTGCCCAAGACGGTCATCCTCTCGAGTGAAGAAGTCCGGCACGCGCTCGAGGAGCCGGTCAACCAGATCGTCGACGCGATCAAGTCCACGCTCGACAAGACCCCGCCGGAGCTCGCGGCCGACATCATGGACCGCGGCATCGTGCTCGCAGGCGGCGGCGCATTGCTGCTCGGCCTCGACGAGCGCCTGCGCCATGAGACCCACATGCCCGTGCACCTCGCCGAGTCGCCGCTGACGTGCGTCGCGGTCGGCTCCGGTCGCAGCCTCGAGGAGTTCGACGCGATCCATCGCAGCTCGCGCTCCCGCCCGCGTTCGCGCAACGGCCGCCGCTACTAGCCGTGCACATCCGGGAGCTCAACCCCCGGATCGCGTCGGACGACGATCTCCTGACGATCCACCGGATCGAGGAGGCCTGCTCGCCCGAGCAGCCGTTTCGCTCCGAAGAGCTATCGCTCGCCTTCTACCGGGTGTGGTCGGACGGCACGCGCCGCTGGTGGCTCGCCGGCGACGTCGGCGCCGCGGTGCTGATGACGGCTCCGCCGTCCTTCAACTACGTGCAGGTCCTCGTGCGTCCCGAGGCGCGCCGCCGGGGCATCGGCACGGCGCTGCTCGCGGAAGTCGTCGCCTCTGCGCGCGCACAAGGTATCCCGTCGTTCTTCGCGCACCACTTCGACGACGCGGGCGCCGTGTTCGCGCGGCGCGCCGGCGCGGTCGACGACCAGCGCGATGTCCGCTCGGAGGTCCGGCTGCGCGAGGCCGAGCTGCCCGAGCCGCTCCTGCCGGACGGCTGGCGCCTTCTGACGTGGATCGGCGGCGCCCCTGAGGAGCTCGTCGAGTCGTATGCGCGCGCCCGTGCCGCGATCGACGACGCGCCGACGCCCGGCGACATGGCGATGACGCCGATCGACGTCGCTTGGGTGCGTCGGATGGAAGAGACCGCCGTGGCCCGCGGCCGCGTGTCGCGCGTCACCGTTGCCGTCGACGCGAACGGGGTTGTCGGCTCGTTCACCGACCTGCGCCTCTCGCCGCCGCCGTCGCCGATCTCGACGACCGACGACACCGCGACGATCGCCGAAGTGCGCGGCCTCGGGCTCGCCTACGCCGTCAAGGTCGAGTCGCTCCGGCGGCTGCGCGACGAGCGCCCGGACGTGGAGGTCGTGCGCACGGTGAACGCAGAGCACAACGTGGCGATGCGCGCGGTCAACACCAAGGCCGGCTTCGTTCCCACGGTGATCGAGACGACGACCGTCCTGACGCTGTGATCGAGACCGAGCGGCTGACGCTCCGCCGCTTCCGTGACGAGGACCGCGAGACCGTCGCACGCTGGAATGCCAACGCAGAGTTCACGCGGCACCTCGCGGGCGTGCAGACGCGTGAGGAGAGCGACGCCGGTTTCGACCGCTGGCAGCGCCACTGGGACGAGCACGGCTTCGGCCTGCTGGCGGTCGAGTGGCGCAAGAGCGGCGAGCTGATCGGCCGCACGGGCCCGCAGTACCACCGTATGTGGCCCGACGATCCCGAGCTCGGCTGGGCGCTCGACCCGTCCTGGTGGGGCCGTGGAATCGCGACCGAAGCCGGAGGCGCGATGGTGGCCTGGTCGTTCGGAGAGCTCGGATTCGAGCGCGTCGTCTCGATCACGACGGAAGCGAACAACGCATCGCGCGACGTGATGGCGAAGCTCGGCTTCACGCTGCACGCCAAGGTCCCGAGCGAGTGGGGACTGCTCTGGGTCCACGCGCTCGACCGGTAGGCTCGATCGGAGACAGCCCGCGATCTTCTGCAGCTCGCGCTCAGGCAACGGCGCTGTGCCGGCGGTTCTGCCTCCCGAGGTACCGCAGGTACCGTAAGCGGAACGTTCAGTCCGCTTAGGGGAAGAGAGGTCGTTTCGTGGAGGCAGTCGCCGAGGCACGTGCAGTTCCGCGCGTCGGGGTCAACCGCTGGCTTGTACTGGTGCTGGTGTGTGTCGCGCAGTTCATGGTCGTGCTCGACGCGACGATCGTGAACGTCGCCCTCCCGTCGATCCAGCACGGGCTCGGCTTCAGCCGGGGCAACCTGCAGTGGATCGTCAACGCGTACACCCTCGTCTTCGGCGGCTTCCTGCTGCTCGGCGGCCGCGCCTCCGACCTGCTCGGGCGGCAGCGGCTCTTCATCGCGGGCGTGATCGTGTTCACGGTCGCGTCGCTGATCAACGGACTCGCCACGACCTCCGGCGTCCTGGTCGCCGGGCGCGCGCTGCAGGGGCTCGGCGCCGCGCTCGTCTCGCCGGCCGCGCTCTCGATCGTCACCACGACGTTCAAGGAAGGCTCGGAGCGGACGAAGGCGCTCGGCGTCTGGAGCGCGATCGCCGCCGGCGGCGGCGCCGTCGGGCTGATCCTGGGCGGCCTCCTGACCGAGACGCTCTCGTGGCGCTGGGTCTTCTTCATCAACCTGCCGATCGGGATCGCGGCCGCGCTCCTGTCGCTGCGCTTCATCCCGAACAGCCGCGCCGAACAGCGGCCCGAGACCGCGGACGTCGCCGGGGCCGTCACGGTCACGGCAGGGCTGCTCGTGCTGGTCTACGGCATCGTCAAGGCCCAGGCCTACGGCTGGGCCTCGGGCAAGACGATCGGGCTCGCGGCGGTCGCGATCGCGCTGCTCGGCGCGTTCGTCCTGATCGAGCTGCGGTCGAAGGCGCCGTTGATCCGGCTGGGCATCTTCCGTCTCCGCACGTTGAGCGCGGGCAACATCGCGATGCTGCTCGTCGCGTCAGGGCTCTTCTCGATGTTCTACTTCGCCTCGATCTACCTCCAGGAGGTGCGCGGCTACAGCCCGCTCCAGGCCGGTTGCGCCTTCCTGCCGTTCACCTTCGGGATCGTGATCGGTGCCGGGGCCTCGCAGGCGCTGATCAAGCGCATCGGCATCCGTGCCGTCTCGTTCGCCGGAATGGCGATGGGCGCCGCCGGGATGCTGTATCTCACGCAGCTCGACATCAACAGCACCTACTTCACGAGCCTCTTCCCGAGCATCGCGATCATGTCGATCGGCATGGGCATGACGTTCGTGCCCCTGACGCTGCTCGCGACGACGAACGTCGAAGCCGACGACGCAGGGCTCGCGTCCGGTCTGTTCAACACGTCGCAGCAGGTCGGCGGCGCGCTCGGCCTCGCAGTGCTCTCGACGCTCGCCACGTCACACACGACTCACCTCGTTGCATCGGGCACCGCAGGCCCGGAGGCGTTGACGCGCGGCTTCGACGTCGCCTTCGCGGTCGGCGCTGCATTGATCGCGGCAGGCATCGTCGTGGTCGCGCTCTTCGTGCGCCGCCAGGACGTCGCGCTCATCAACACCGGCGAGGCGCCGCTACCGGCCGCATGACGGCGACGACCCCACGCGCGTTGCGCGCCGATGCCGAGCGCAACCTCCGCCGCGTGCTCGATGCGGCGCTCGAGGTATTCGCCGAGCACGGGCTCGATGCGCCGGTGACGCTGATCGCGGAGCGCGCCGAGGTCGGTGTCGCGACGATCTTCCGCCGCTTTCCGACGAAGGACGACCTGCTCGCTGCGCTGCTCGCGCACCGCGGCGAGCAGCTGGTCGCGGCTGCCGACCGTGCGCTCGAGCACGAGGACGCGGGCGCCGCCTTTCGGGAGCTGGCGGAGTTCATCACCGCGACGCAGATCTCGGATCGAGGGTTCTGCGACGCGATCGGAACCGAGCTCTTCGCGCGCGCCGACCTGCAGGCGCTGTTCGACGGCGTGCGCAAGCGGCTCGTCCGGCTGATCGCGCACGCCCGGGCGGCCGGCGCACTCCGTCCCGAAGTGACCGCCGAGGACGTGCTCTTCGTCCTCTACGGCGTGGCCCGCACGGGGCTGATGGTCGAGCATGCGGCCCCGGGTCTCTGGCGCCGGTACCTCGCCGTGGCGCTCGACGGACTGGGGCCGGGGGCGGCGCCGCTGCCGGGCCGGCCGCCGACCCGCCGCCAGTTCGACGCCGCCCGCTGCGGCTCGTGAGTGGGCCGCCCGGGCCGAAAACGCCTCGATCTCGCCGGGCGGCTAGACTTGGCAAGCACGTGCCTCGCAACCGGACCGTCCGTTTTGCGGTCCTGGGCTCCTCCGCTCAGCGCTCCGCCGCCTCCGGCTATCCCTCGAGTCGTTCCAGCGCCCTCAAGCGCAGGATCATCGTGGGCGGCCTCGTGCTGCTCTCGCTCGTCCTGATCACCGTCTCTTTCCGCTCCAGCGCGCTCGACGGCGCTCAGGGGACGGCGGCGTCGATCCTGCGGCCGTTCGAGGTCGCAGCCGACCGGGTCTCGCGGCCGTTCCGCGACGCGGCAGGCTGGGCGCACGGGCTGGTCGACGCCAAGTCCGAGAACAAGAAGCTCCGGAACCAGGTCGAGACCCTGCGGCAGCAGCTCGTCCAGGACGAGTCGGCCGTGCAGGAGAACGTCCAACTGAGGAGCGCCCTGCAGTACAAGGGGCCGCCGTCGCTCGCCAAGTTCGACCGCGTGCATGCAGCGGTGCTGACGAACCCGCAGAGCGCGATCGACGAGAGCATCACGATCGCCGCCGGGTCGAACGACGGCATCGCGGCCGGGAACGTCGTGATCACACCGCAGGGGCTCGTCGGCACGGTCGACAAGGCGCAGAGCGGCGTGTCACGGGTGACGTTGCTCACGGACGGTCAGAGCGCTGTCACTGCGCGCGACCTGACGAACCCCGCCGCCGTCGGCATCGTCAAGCGCGGCGGAGGCGACGTGCTGGTGTTCGACCGGGTGCCGAAGGCGCCGTACGTCGGCGTCGGCGACACGGTGGTCACGGCCGGCTCCGTCGGTCGCGGCACGCTGCCCTCGATGTTCCCGCGCGGTGTCCAGATCGGCACCGTCGCGAGCTGGAGCAACAACGACGTCAACACCTTCAAGACGATCCAGCTGAGGCCGTTCGTCAACTTCTCGACGCTGCAGTCGGTGATCGTGCTCGTCCCGCGCCCGACCGGGGCCGGCGGCTGATGGACGCGCTGAAGGCCGCGCTGGTCCTGTTCGTTGCCTCGATCTTCCAGCTCGCCGTCCTGACCGAGTACCACGCTTTTCGCACGTCGAGCATCGTCCTGGTGGCACTGCTGTCGATCGCGCTCCTCCGGGGCTCGGTCTTCGGAGCGGTCGCAGGCTTCGGCACCGGTCTCCTGCTCGACTCCGCGACCCTCGGCACCCTCGGCGTCACGTCGCTGCTGCTGACGGTCGGTGGCTTCTGGATCGGGCGCTACGGCGAGACGACGGCCCGCGACCGCTTTCACGCGCCCTTCGTCTCGGTGGCGGTCGTCACCTGCCTGTACTCGGTCGGGCAGCTCGCGCTCTTCTTCGTGCTCGGTCAGCCCGCGCCGGCCGACATCGTCGCCCACGCGCTGCCGCTCGGCCTGCTGATCAACCTGCTGCTGACCGTCCCGGTCTACGCGCTGATCCGGCGCCTCTTCCCGCCGCTCGAGCTCGGCGACCGCGTGCGCGAGGTGCGTCTCCTTGGCTAGCGGCGCGATGCGCGGCCCAGGGCGCTTCCTCCCGGGCGACCCGCGTACCGAAGAGCCGTACCGCCTCACCCCGCAGCTCGCGTTCCGCGTCGCCATCCTCGCCGCACTCGCGCTCGCCATCTTCGCGGTGCTGTTCCTGCGCCTCTGGGCGCTGCAGGTGCTGTCGGGCGACCGCTACCTGATCGCGGCCAACGACAACCGCGTGCGCACGATCCGGCTCGAGGCGCCGCGCGGCCCGGTGCTCGACCGCGCCGGCCGGCTGCTCGTCACGAACGTCGCGGGCACGCGCGTCGAGCTCTGGCCGGCCGACCTCCCGAAGACGTGGGCGGCCAGGCGCGCCGAGCTGCGCGCGCTCGCCGGCATCACCGGCGCGAGCGTCAAAGACGTGCTGACGCAGCTCAAGGAGCACGGCAACGACCCGCTCACCCCGGTCGTCGTGCAGCGCGGCCTCAAGCAGGACCAGATCAACTACCTCTACGAGCACGGCCGGGAGTTCCCGGGGGTGCGGATGCAGACGAGCTTCCTCCGCAGCTACCCGTACCGCTCGCTCGGGGCGCAGGTGCTCGGCTACGTCGGCCAGATCTCGGCCGAGGAGTACAAGCAGCTGAAGCGCAAGGGCTACCAGCCGACCGATTCGATCGGCCAGGCCGGCGTCGAGTCGACCTACGACACGTATCTGCGCGGCAAGGACGGCGAGGCGCAGCTGACGGTCGACTCACGCGGCCGCCCGAAGGGCGCCGCCCGCCTCGAGAAGGAACCGAGCCCGGGCCAGGCGCTGCGGCTGACGATCGACATCAAGCTGCAGCGCGCGGCCGAGCGCGCGCTCAAGTACGGCGTCGACCTTGCCCGCCGCAGCGGGCCCGAGGGTGCGCACGCGGACGGCGGTGCGATCGTCGCGCTCAGCCCGAAGGACGGCGCCGTGCTCGCGATGGCGTCGTACCCGACCTACCAGCCGTCGATCTACGTCGGCCGCAAGGATCCGAAGAAGCTCGCCCCGCTGCTCGACCCTGTCGCAGCCGAGAAGGCGAACCACCCCGGCATCAACCGCGCGATCGACGCGGCGTACCCACCGGGCTCGACCTTCAAGCCGGTGACTGCGCTCGCCGCGATGCAGGAAGGGCTGGTGAAGCCCTACGACATCCTTCCGTGCACTCCCGACTTCACCGCCTACAAGCAGGTCTTCAAGAACTGGACGCCGCTGATCAACCAGGGCATGGACCTGCAGACCGCGCTCGCGCAGTCCTGCGACACGTACTTCTACGAGCTCGGCCAGCGCTTCTACAACCTGCCCGCCGACCGCGGCCACCCGTTGCAGGCGTGGGCCAACCGCTTCGGGCTCGGCGAGTCGAGCGGCATCGACGTCCAGCCCGAGGTGTCGGGCCTGATGCCCACGCCGGAGTGGCGGCGCAAGTCCTACCCGGCGAAGCAGGGCTTCACCGAGGTCGACCGGACGTGGAAGCCGGGCTATTCGATCCAGCTCGCGATCGGCCAGGGCCAGGTGCTCGTGACGCCGCTGCAGATGACGCGCTTCTACGCGATGATCGCGAACGGCGGCAAGCTCGTGACGCCGCACATCGCCGACGACGTCGAGTTGACCGGCAACGACGGCCAGCCGGTGCGGATCCTGCGCAAGTTCGGCGCCCAGTCGCCGCAGGTGACCGGCGTCGACCCGACCGCGCTCACCTATGTCCAGCGTGGCCTCGACGAGGCGACGCACGCGTCGTTCGGCACCTCGTCGGGCGTCTTCGGCAGCTTCCCGGTCGAGATCGCCGGCAAGACGGGCAGCGCCGAGAAGAACATCACGCTGCCCGGCTATCCGAACCCGGTCAACCTGACGCAGTCGTGGTGGTGCGGATACGGCCCGTACGGCTCGCCGTCGATCGTCGTCTGCGCCGTGATCGAGAACGGCGGCCACGGCGGCACCGCCGCGGCTCCGGCCGCGCTCAAGGTGTTCGAGCAGTACTTCGGCACCTCCGCCAACGTCACGACCCACGCCTCCGACACGCCCGCTCGCGATCACGCGGCGCATCGGTCGCGGCGATAGCTCGGCTACCCCTCCCTGCGTCCTTGCATTGCTTGGTGCTCGCGACCGAGTACGCCTGCAGGAGGCGATGACTAGCATCGAAGCCGTCGATACCAGAGCACGTGGCCTGCGCGACCGGCGCAGCAGGGAGGCCGTCGGCGCGACCGGTCTGCTCTTCCGGCTCGACTGGATCCTGCTCGCGGCGCTCCTCGCGCTCGTCGCCTTCGGCCTCTGGGCGATCGACGGGATCACGATGCACGATCCCGGTGGCTCCGCGCTCTCGCGCCAGACGCTCTACGCGGCGGTCGGCGCGGTGCTCTTCGTCGGCGCGCTCTTCGTCGACCCGGCGCGCTACCGCTACGCCTGGCGCCCGATCTACTACGGCACGCTCGCCGTGATGATGTTCGTGCTGGCCGCCGGCGCCGCGACGCGCGGCTCGCGGCGGTGGATCGACATCGGCATCTTCACGTTCCAGCCCTCCGAGTTCGGCAAGGTGCTGTTCGTGCTCGCGCTCGCGGGGCTCGTCGCCGACCGGGCACGCGGCATCACGCGCGCCGGCACCGTGCTGCGGATCCTCGGCTTCGGGCTCGCGCCGATCTTCCTCGTCTTCATCCAGCCGGACATCGGCACGGCGCTCGTCTATACCGCCGCGCTCGCTGCGGTGCTGTTCATCGCCGGCGTGCGCTGGCTGCACCTCGGCATCCTCGGTCTGGTCGCCCTGCTGACAGCCCTGGCCGTGCTCTGGGCGCTGCCGGCCGCGGGCATCAACATCCTCAAGCCCTACCAGGCCAAGCGCCTGACCGCGTTCACGCAGCCCGCCTCCGACCCGCAGGGCGACACGTACAACCTGCGTCAGTCGATCACGGCGGTCGGCGCGGGCGGCCTGCGCGGCCGCGGCGTCCAGGGTGCGACGCAGACCCGGCTCAACTACCTGCCCGAGCACGCGACCGACTTCGCGTTCGCCTCGCTCTCGGAGGAGCACGGGTTCTTCGGCGCGTCGATCCTGCTCCTGCTCTACTTACTGGTCGTGTGGCGCGCCCTCAAGATCGTCGCCGGCGCTCGTGACCTCTACTGCGCGATCGTCGCCGGCGGCATTGCCTTCATGTTCCTCTTCCAGGTCTTCGTCAACAGCGCGATGACGATGGGGATCGCACCGATCACGGGCATCCCCCTGCCGTTCGTCTCGGTCGGCGGCTCGTCGATGATCACGAACCTGCTGGCGATGGGGATCCTCCAGGCGATCTACATGCGGCGTCCCGCGCGGAGGCGCGCATGAAGGCGAAGCAGCCGCTGGCCATACTCGCCGCCGCGCGCGAGGTGCGCCGCGGCGCAGGCGACCAGCGCCCGCTCGCGGTCGCCGGAGCGCGCGAGCTGGTGCCGCTCCTCGCTCGTGAGCTGCGTGCCGGGGGCGACCCGTCGGCCGTCGTCGAGGGCAGCGTCGAAGGAGCTCTGGCCCTCGTGTGGGTGGGGCCGCCCGACAAGGAGACACTGCGCGCGGCCCGGCGTGGCGGCCTCCCGATCATCGCCGTCAGCGACGAGCGCACCGTGCCGTACGTGCTGGCCGAGGACATCGTGCGCGTGCCCCCGGGCCAGGGCTTCCCGGTCGACGCGATCGCGCACGCGATCGCCCGCCGGCTGGGAGAGGACGCCACGGCCCTGGCGGCGAGGCTGCCCGTGCTGCGGCACGCCGTCTCCCAGGAGCTGATCCGGAGCTTCTCGAGGAAGAACGGGATCCTGTCCGCAGCGATCTTCGTGCCGGGCGTCGACATGCCGATCCTGACGCTCAACCAGATCAGGCTCGTGCTCCGGCTGGCGATCGCGCACGGCCAGGAGCTCGACCGCGAACGTGCGCTCGAGCTGCTTCCCGTCGTCGGCGCCGGCTTCGGCTTCAGAACGATCGCGCGGCAGCTGCTCGACTTCGTCCCCTTCGCGGGCTGGGCGGTCAAGGGCGCGATCGCCTACACCGGCACCCGGGCGATCGGGACCGCGGCGCAGAAGTACTTCGACGCCAAGTCGTAACGTCCGGTCCAGGTCCTACGCTCTGAGCACCCCGAATGGAGGTGACGCGCATGGGCTTGACCGGACACCAGGAAGCGATGGAGCTGCTCCTGATCGAGGAGGCGGACGCGTGGTTCGAGTACCTGGAGGCAACACGCGCGCAGTCGACGCTCCGCTACGTCGAGGTCGAGCCCTGGGCCTGGGCGCGTCTCTCGCAGCGCCTCCGGGCGATTCGGGCCCGCCGCGGCAAGCTCCGCCCGGCCGCCGAAGCTGCGTAGGCTCGACGGAGCCGCGGGATCAGGAAGCCGTCCAGTACCACCGTAAACGGCTCAGGCAACACCTGTTGATACCCTGGAGCCAGGCCTATGCCAAGGCTTTTCCCAACCACCCGCGACGCGCGCCCGCCCCTGTCTGACTTTCGGCCGGCGAGGCTGCGCGCGCGCATGACTCAGGAGAGATCGTTTGCCCTTGAACTGGTTCCGACGGAAGAAGTCGGAGGAACAGGCGCCGCCCACGGCCGCCTCGGACACCCTCGAAGTTGATGCACTAGCCGTTGACGACGCCGCAGCCGACGAGGCCGCGGACGACGACGGACAATCGAGTACCGCCCCAAAGAAGCGCCGTCGTGGGACGCGCGGTGGGCGCAACCGCAAGAAGAAGCCGGCGGACGGGACGACCGGGGCCGGCGAGGCGGCGACCGCTGCTGCCGACAAGCCCGCGCCGCGCGAGCGGAAGACGCCCGAGCGCAAGCCGGCCCGCGACCGCACCTCGCAGACGCGCCGCCGCACGCCGCCGAAGCGGGCGCCGCTGCCGAAGGCGAAGCGCGAGCTGATGATCTCCGTCGACGCAGGCGAGAAGCGCGTCGCGGTGCTCGAGGACGACAAGGTCGCCGAGGTCTACCTCGAGCGGCCGGAACGCCGTTCGATCGCCGGCAACATCTACCTCGGCGTCGTCGACAATGTCCTGCCCGGGATGGAGGCGGCGTTCGTCGAGATCGGTCTCGAGAAGAACGGGTTCCTCTACGTCGACGAGATCGTCGGCCCGGAGCTCGAGGGCCGCAAGGGCGCGCGCAAGATCCAGGATCTGATCCAGCGCGGCCAGAACGTGCTCGTCCAGGCGGTCAAGGACCCGATGAAGACGAAGGGCGCCCGCCTGACGACCGAGATCTCGCTGCCCGGCCGCTTCGTGGTCTTCGTGCCGCACGGCGACGGCCTCGGCGTCTCGCGGCGCATCGAGGACGAGGAGCGCAACCGCCTGAAGGCGATCCTCAAGGAGATCGCACCGAAGAAGGGCGGCGTGATCGTCCGCACCGCCGCCGAGGGCGCCTCGGCCGAGGACATCGAGCGCGACCTCGACTTCCTGCAGCGCCTCTGGAAGTCGATCGAGGCGCAGGCGAAGGTCGCCACCGCGCCGTCGCTCGTCTACCAGGAGGCCGAGCTACCGCTGCGCGTCGTGCGCGACCTCTTCACCGGGGACTTCGAGCGCCTGCTCGTCGACCACGACCGCACGCACAAGCGCATCGTCGGCTACCTGAAGAAGACGTCGCCCCACATGGCGGAGCGGGTCACGCGCTACAAGGAGCGCGAGCCGCTGATGGAGGCGTTCGGCGTCGAGCCAGGAGATCAAGTCGACGCTCAACCGCCGGGTCGACCTGCCGTCGGGCGGCTACCTGATCTTCGACTACGCCGAGGCGTTCACCGTCATCGACGTCAACACCGGACGCTTCGTCGGCTCGCGCTCGAAGAAGTCCGGCGCGAGGCTCGAGGACACGATCACGAAGAACAACCTCGAGGCGGTCAAGGAGGTCGTGCGGCAGCTGCGGCTGCGCGACATCGGCGGGATCATCGTCATCGACTTCATCGACATGGCGAGCCCGAAGAACCGGGCCGCGGTCGAGAAGGCGCTCGGCGAGGAGCTCGAACGCGATCGCACGAAGACCTACGTCGTCGAGATCTCACCGCTCGGCCTCGTCGAGATGACGCGCCAGAACGTCACCGACGGCCCGCGTGAGGTCATGACGAAGAAGTGCCCGACGTGCGGAGGAGACGGCATCGTCGTCTCCGAGCACACCGCCGCGGTCGACATCGAGCGCAGGCTGCGCTCCCTCGTCACGCCCGGCTCGCGCTCGAAGGCGTTCAAGGTCGAGCTGTCCGCGAGGGTGGCGGCGCTCGTCGCCGGCCCCGGTGGCACGCGCCTCCAGGAGCTCGAGGAGACGACCAAGCGCCGCTTCTTCCTCGTCGGCAAGGACGGCGAGCATCTCGATCACTTCAAGGTGCTCGACCAGGGCCCGCTCGAGAAGGTCGCTCCGAGCCTGCCGGTCGACGTCGGCCAGGAGCTCGACCTGAAGCTCGGCGAGGTCGGCCTGCACGACTCCCATGCTGGTGTCGGCAAGGTCGAGGACGTCGACGTCGTCGTCGGCGGCGCTGCGAAGCTCGTCGGCAAGAAGGTCAAGGTGCGGATCACCGCGCTCGCCGAAGGGATGGCGTGGGCCGAGTTGCTCTCGCCGCTCGAGCAGGCGCAGGAGCCGCTGACCGCCGAGGGCGAGGCCGAGAAGCCGACGCGCGCGAAGCGCACGACGATCCGCAAGAAGGACGAGGCTGCGACCGAGGAGGCGGGGGCTGAGGTCGAGCCGGCCGACGAGGCCGAGGCGGCCGAGGAGTCACCGTCCGAGGAGGAGGAGGCGTCCGAGGAGCTCGAGACCGGCGAGGCCGAGACGGCCGTCGACGGCGAGGCGCCCGTGACGCCGAAGAAGCGCACCCGCCGCGGCACGCGCGGCGGCCGCAACCGCAAGAAGAAGCCGGCCGGCGCCAGCGCCGAGGCGAACGGCGCCGAGCCCGCGGATGTGGACGCGGAGAGCCTCGAGCCCGCAGCGGAGGCCGCACCCGAGGCACCCGAGCCCGACCAGGTCGAAGAGGCCGGGGCCGAGCCGCCCGAGGGGCCGAGCGGGCCGGTCATCCACCTGCCGGATCGCGCGATCGGCGAGGCCGATGCTGACGGCGAGACGCCGGCCGTCCCGAAGAAGCGCACCCGGCGCGGCTCTCGCGGCGGCAAGAACCGCCGCAAGAAGCCCGCGGTCGCCGGCGCCGAGGGCGGCGAGGTCGCCGTCGTCGAGGCCGAGGAGGGCCCGCAGCCGGTCGACACCGTGCCCGAGCCCGCGTCCGCGCTGATCGAGCCGGAGCCCGAGGCGCTCGAGCCCGAGCCCGAGACGGTGCCCGCGGCGGCGAACGGCGCCGGCCCGGTCGCCGAGGACGACGAGGACTGGGGTTACACGCCCATGAGCGAGTGGGGGATCGACGACAAGTAGCCGCAGTCGCTACACTGCGAGCGCTCCGAGGGGCACCTCGTCCCGCGGACACCCACGCTTATGGACTACGCAATCATCCGTCTTGGCGGCAAGCAGTACCGCGTCCGTGAGGGCGAGACGCTCGTCGTGGACCGCCTGCGCACCGACGAGGGCAAGACGCTTCTCGCCCGACGTCCTGCTCGGCGACAGCGGCGTCACCGTGACGGCGAAGGTGATCGCGCACGAGCGTGGGCCGAAGATCCTGATCGGCAAGTACCGCCGCCGCACCGGCTACAAGCGGCACACCGGCTTCCGCGCAGCGACCTCGCGCGTCGAGATCTCGCTCGGCGGCGCGAAGGGCGCGGCGGCCCGCAAGACCGAGGCCGCTCCGACGAAGGCCGAGCAGGCCGCACCCGCAGCGGCGCCCGCCGACGATCACGTCAAGGGCATGCCGAGCGGTTACGAGGACATGACCGTGGCGCAGGTGAGCGAGGGCGCGAAGACCTGGAACCGGCCGATGCTCGAGGCAGCGCTCGAGTACGAGCAGGCTCACGCGGCGCGCAAGGGCGCGATCTCCGCGCTCGAGTCGGCCCTCAAGGCGAAGGAGGACGACAACTAATGGCACACAAGAAGGGCCTCGGCTCCTCCAAGAACGGTCGCGACTCGAACCCCAAGTACCTCGGGGTGAAGATGTTCTCCGGCCAGACGGCCGAGCCCGGCAACATCATCGTCCGCCAGCGCGGCACGAAGTTCCGCCCCGGCCCCGGGACGCAGATCGGCCGCGACGACACGATCTTCGCCGTCCGCCCGGGCGTGGTCACGTTCCACCGAGCGGCGAGCGCCGCTCGGTGTCCGTCGACGAGACCCAGGCCTGACGCCCTCGTGACCGAGCCTGGTTCGCTGCGCGAACCAGGCTCATGAGTCCGATGTTCAGCGACCGCGCCAAGATCCACGTGCAGGCCGGCAAGGGCGGCGACGGCGGCCTCAGCTTCCGGCGCGAGAAGTTCGTGCCCAAAGGCGGCCCGGACGGCGGCGACGGCGGCGACGGCGGCGACGTGGTGCTGCTCGCCGACCCGTCGCTGCGCGACCTCTCGTCGCTGCAGCGGCGGCGCTTGATCAAGGCGACGCGCGGCGAGAACGGCCGCGGCGCGCGCAAGCACGGCGCGAACGGCGAGACCGCCGAGGTGCGGGTCCCGGTCGGCACCCAGGTGTTCGCCGACGACGGCGACCTGATCGCGGACCTGGCGCACCCCGGCGCCCGCGTCGTCCTCGCGCGCGGCGGCCACGGCGGCCGCGGCAACGCACGCTTCGTCTCCTCGACGCGGCAGGTGCCGCGCTTCGCCGAGGTCGGTCCGCCCGGCGACGAGCACGATGTCGAGCTGCACCTGAAGCTGCTCGCCGACGCGGCGCTCGTCGGGCTGCCGAACGCGGGCAAGTCGTCGCTGATCTCGCGCATCTCGAACGCGAAGCCGAAGGTGGCGGAGTACCCGTTCACGACGCTGCAGCCGGTGCTCGGCACGGTCGAGTCGCCGCGACGGGCGACAGCTGGTCGTCGCCGACGTGCCGGGGCTGATCGAGGGCGCGAGCGAAGGCGTCGGGCTCGGCCACGAGTTCCTCGCGCACCTCGAGCGCGCCCGCACGCTGGTGCACGTGATCGACGCCTCTCAGCCGATCGAGGAGCAGTGGCGCACGATCGACGCCGAGCTCGGCGCCTACGGCGCCGGCCTCGACGAGCGCCCGCAGATCGTCGTGCTGAACAAGATCGACATCGCGCCCGACCCGGTCTTCCCGGTCGACGACCAGCGCGTGCTCGCCGTCTTCGCGCTCTCGTGCGCGACGGGCGAGGGACTCGACGAGTTCCGGCGCAGGCTCTTCACGCTCGTCCCCGAGCCCGAGCCGGTGGAGCACGACGAGGACGACCTGGCCGACTTCCTCGTCTACCGGCCGCAGCCGAAGGCGCGCCAGTGGCAGCTGCTGCGCACCGAGGGCGGCTTCCGCGTGCTCGGCACACCGCCCTCTGACGAGGAGCTCGAGCGCGCGCTGCGCGCGGCGGGCGCCAAGGACGGCGCGACGGTCGAGATCGGCGACGAGGAGTTCGAGCTGGCATGACCGTGGGCCTCCTTCGGCGGCTCGTTCGACCCGCCGCATCGCGGCCATGTCGAGCTCGCCCGGCGCGCGAAGGAGGAGCTCGCGCTCGAGCGGCTGGTCGTGCTCGTCTCCGCCGCTCCCGGCCACAAGCACGTCGAGACGCCGGCCGACATTCGGCTGCGGCTCACGCGGGCGGCGTTCCCGGACGACGAGGTCGTGCTCGACGAGCACGCGCGCACCGTCGACACGCTGCGCGCGCACCCCGAGTGGGACGACCCGGTGTTCGTGATCGGCGCCGACCAGTTCCAGCGACTTCCTGTCCTGGCAGGAGCCGGAGGAGGTGCTGCGTCGCACCCGCCTCGCCGTCGCGACCAGGCCCGGTTTCCCGCGCGAGCGCCTCGAAGCGGTGCTCGCGCAGCTCGAGCAGCCCGAGCGCGTGCGCTTCTTCGAGATCGAGCCGACCCCGGTCGCCTCGCGGGAGCTGCGGGCCCGGCTCGCGGCCGGCGAGGACGTCGGGGCCGAGGTGCCGCCTGCGGTTGCCGAGATCCTGGCCCGCGAGGGCCTTTACACCCGCATTGCGGGCTACACTGGAAGCGCTTGAAGCCGATCGAACAAGCACGCCGGATCGCGGCGCTCGCGCAGGACAAGCTCGCTCGCGACGTGGTCATCCTCGACATGCGACCCGTCTGTGCCTACACGGACTTCTTCGTCGTGTGCACGGGCGGCAACCCGCGCCAGACGAAGGCGATCTGGGACGAGGTGCACGCGCGGCTGAAGCACGAGAACGACCTGCTGCCGCGCTCGACCGAGGGCGGCGGAGAGTCGACGTGGATCGTCGGCGACTACGTCGACGTCGTGCTGCACGTCTTCACCCCCGAGGCGCGCGAGTTCTACCGCCTCGAGGAGCTGTGGGACGACGTCCCGCACGAGACGCTCGAAGCAGCCACGGCCTAACCGGACCTGTCTACAGGACGGGCAACACTCCGTCCGGTTCGACCGGCATCGTTGGAGGGTGCTGACGACGAACCAGAAGGGCACGCTTGCGGAGCTGACGATCGCCGCGGCCGCCATCGAGCTCGGGCTTGGAGTCGCGCGACCGCTCGACGACGAGCGGTACGACCTGATCCTCGACCTGCGGCCGGCGCTGCTCCGGGTGCAGTGCAAGTGGGCACGAAGGATCGGTGACGTCGTCACCGCCCGCCTCTACACCAGCCGGCGCGGCCCGGAGGGGCTGATCAACGCCCGCTACCGCGCCGGCGAGTTCGACGCCTTCGCCGCTCTACTGCCCCGACGTGGAGCGCTGCTACCTCCTGCCGGCCGACGACGTCGTCGCACACCGGCAGGTTCACCTGCGGCTCGTGCCCTCGCGGAACAACCAGCTGCTCGGGATCAGGTGGGCACGACAGTACGAGTTCGGGGCTACACTTGCACGGCTCAACGGGCCCATAGCTCAGTTGGGAGAGCGTTTGGCTGGCAGCCAAAAGGTCGCCGGTTCGAGCCCGGCTGGGTCCACCTGAGAAGCCCCCGCAAGGGGGCTTCTTCCGTTCTCGGCCTCATCCTCGCGCACGACCCCGCCCGAGGGATTTCACGATCGTCGATCAACGAATCGCTCTTTCGGCATCAACTTCGTTACGCGCGTCGCGTTTCACCCTCCGACACCACTCGACAGGAGGGCGTGCGTCAGGCGGCGCCTTCCACTGAAAGGAAGGGGCGAATGCGTTCCAAGACCGGAACCGCGCTCGTCGTGCTGTTGACGGCTCTCCTCGTCGTCGGCGCGGCCAGCGCGAACTCGAAGCACTCGTCGGCGGGCGGCACGTTGAACGTCGATCTCACCACTGATGTCGACTACACCGATCCGGCGCTCAGCTATCTCTCCACGGGCTGGGAGCTGGAGTACGCAACGTGTCTCAAGCTGATGAACTACCCGGACGCGAACGGCCCGCGTGCGAGTCAGTTGATCCCGGAAGCTGCGGCCGGTTTCCCGAAGGTCTCGAACAACGGCAAGACCTACGACTTCACGGTCAACGCCGGGTTCACGAAGTTCTCGAACGGTCAGCCCGTGACGGCGGCGAGCTTCAAGTCCGTCTTCGACCGGAACGCGGACGTGAAGATGCAGTCGCCTTCAGGCGCGTTCATGAGCGACATCGTCGGCGCGTCGAAGTCGCCGGTCTCCGGCGTTCGCGTCAAGGGCAACCACCTGATCATCACCCTGACGCACACCGCGCCCGACCTGCTCGCGCGGCTCGCGATGCCGTTCTTCTGCGCGCTGCCGGCGAACACGCCGCACGACCCGAACGGCGTCAACACGCCACCGGGTGCAGGCCCGTACTACGTCGCGAACAGGATCCCGAACCGTTCGATCCTGCTCAAGCTGAACCCCTACTACAAGGGGAAGCGGCCGCACAACGCGACTCAGATCTCCTACACGGTCGGCAACTCGCTCGACGCGACGTACCTGCGCGTCCAGCAGGGCGCGTCCGACTACGCATCCGGCGGCATCCCGCCGGCGGCCTACGCCGAGGCGGCCCAGAAGTACGGCATCAACAAGGGCCAGTTCTGGGTCAAGCCGCTGCTCTCGACGGCGTACCTCGCGTTCAACACGTCACGGGGCGTCTTCAAGGACAACGTGCCGCTCCGGAAGGCCGTCAACCAGGCGATCGACCGGCGCGCGCTCCTGGCCCAGGGCGGCTACCTGGCCGGGCAAGCGGACCGATCAGATCCTGCCTCCGGGCATGGCCGGCTTCCGTGACGCCGATCTCTACCCGCTCCAGCAGCCGAACCTGAACGCGGCCAAGAAGCTCGCCAACGGGCACACGGGCAACGGCACGGTCGTGCTGTACGAGTCGAACCGCGGCGCCTCGCCGCTCCGCGCGCAGATCATCCAGTACAACCTCAAGCAGATCGGTCTCAACGTCGACACGCATCTACTCGCGCGTGCGGTGCAGATCGAGAAGGAAGGCACCCGCGGTGAGCCGTTCGACATCGCGGACGAGTCGTGGGGGGCGGACTACGCCGACCCGTACGACTTCATCAACGTGCTGCTCGACGGCCGGAACATCCAGGCGTCGAACAACAACAACTTCTCGTACTTCAACGATCCGAAGTTCAACCAGCAGATGACCCAGGCTGCGCTCCTGTCGGGCTCGAAGCGGTACACGGCCTACGGGAACCTGGACGTCGCGATCATGCAGCAGGCCGTGCCGTGGGCACCACGCTCGAACGCGAACAACCGTATGTTCGTCTCGAAGCGCTTTGGGTGCTTCACCTACAGCGCGATCTACACGGTCGACCTCGCGGCCGCCTGCCTCAAGTAGGAGCGACAAGGGAGTGGGGGTGCCACAGCGCCCCCACTCGCTCCTTCCAGGTCCCAGTCCGAGGGCGGCCGGACGATCACGCCGCCGTCGCCACGCTGCACCACGAGCGGGAGCATGCGGTCGGAGAGGTAGGCCTCGATCGCATGCACTGCTCCGGCGACGAGGCGCTCGTGCTCGTCGTTGCTGAAGGCGACGTCGAGGATGCAGCTGTCGCCGTCCTCGACGATCGTCGCATCGAGCCCGTGCGCGGCGAGCGCCTCGGTGAGGTCGCTGCCGATGCCGCGGCGCGGCACCTCGATCTGGATCGTCTCGGTCATTAAGCGCAAACGTACCCGTGTTAAGCGGCTGTTATGCATCGGATTCTGCACGGACTCGGGCACGTGCGCGTCGTCACATCCGGCATGGCGGCGGAATGGTGGTCCGGGATCGAGATGCGGCACCTGGTGGCGCTCGACGCCGTCGCCCGGGAAGGCTCGTTCCGCCGCGCTGCGACCCGGCTCGGCTACGTGCAGTCCGCGATCAGCCACCAGATCGCAGCGCTCGAGGGGCTGATCGGCAAGCGGCTGATCGAGCGCTCGCGCGGGACCCGGCCGCTCGCGCTCACGCCCGCCGGTGAGATCCTGCTGGCGCACACCGACGCGCTGATCGCACGCGTGCGTGCGGCGCAGGCCGACCTCGCGGCGCTCGACGGCGAGGGCGCAGCGGCGCTGCGGGTGGGGGCGACGCCGGACATGCTCGCGCGCCTCGTGCCGTCGTTCCTGCGCGTCTACGGCGCTCCCGTCTCGCTGCACGAGACCTCGTCGACGCGTGCGCTGCTCGCCTCGCTGGTGCGCGGGGAGCTCGACATCGCACTCGCCGAGACACCGCTGCCGCGCGGCCCGCTCGACGCGGTGCCGCTCTGCGCGGATCCGTTCGTCGTCCTGCTCCAGGCCGGCGCGCCGCTGACGACGCGCCGCAGGCTCGTCAACTGCGACGAGCTCGGCCGGTTGCCGCTGATCGCTCACGCACCGACGCGCGAGCACGTCGAGGAGCAGCTGCGGGCGCACGGCGTCGAGCCGCGGTTCGTGCTCGAGGCCGAGACCGCGACTGCTGTGCAGGGACTCGTCGCCGCCGGGCTCGGTGCGGCAGTGCTGCCGCGACTCGCCGCTGACGAGCGTCGCGCCGACACGATGCTCGCCGACCTCGAGCCGGGACGTCGTCGCGCCGCGCACGATCGCCGCGGTGTGGTGCCGGATGCAACCGTCGCGCTCGGACGCCGCTGCGTTCGTCGAGGCGGCTCGCTCCGCGTGCGCCGGCGAGCGCCTGCGCGAGGCGCAGGTGCCCCAGCCGCTCGCCGGCTGATCGACGCACTCGTCGGTCTGCATCGACGACTCCGATCAACCTCACCCGTCGCCCGTCGTCGCATCTTCCGACCCTTCTGTGCGACGAAAGGAAGCCCGTGCTGCGCTACATGATCCGCCGGTTGCTCTGGGCAGTCGTGCTGTTCATCGCCGTGACCCTGGTGACGTTCGTGATCTTCTTCGTGATCCCGGCGGATCCCGCGCGCCAGACGTGCGGCCAGCGTGCGACACCGGAATGCATCGCGCGCGCGCAGCATTTCCTCGGCCTCGACCGGCCCGTGCTCGTGCAGTACGGGCGCTTCCTCGACCGGCTCGTCGTGCACCAGTCGCTCGGCCGCTCGTTCACGAACCGGCAGGACGTGACGCAGGAGGTGCTCGCGGCGGCACCCGTCACGGCATCGCTCGTCTTCGGCGGCGCGGTGCTCTGGCTGCTCGTCTCGATCCCGATCGGGATCCTCTCGGCCCTGCGCCCGCGCTCGCTGCTCGACCGGGTGACGATGTGCGGCGTGCTGATCGGCATCTCCGCACACCCCGTCTGGATCGGGCTGCTCGCCGCGTACTTCGGCGGCTTCAAGCTGCACCTCTTCCCGATCACGGGCTACTGCGAGCTGATCACACCGACGGGCGACTGCGGCGGGCCGGTGCAATGGGCGTACCACCTGATGCTCCCGTGGGCGACGTTCGCCGTGCTCTTCGCCGCCACGTACGTGCGGATGATCCGCGCGTACGTGATCGAGACGCTGGGTGAGGACTACGTCCGCACGGCGCGCGCAAAGGGCGCGCCCGAGACGCGGGTGCTTCGTTCGCACGTCGTCCGCAACGCGCTGCTGCCCGTCGTGACGATCCTCGGCATGGACATCGGTCTCGCACTCGGCGGTGCGTTCTTCACCGAGAGCGTCTACGGCCTGCCGGGGCTCGGGAAGCTCGCGATCGGTGCGATCGACAACTTCGATCTGCCGACGACGCAGGGGGTGGTCGTCTTCGCCACCATCTGCATCATCGTCTTCAACCTCGTGGTCGACACGCTCTATGCATGGGTCGACCCGCGCATCAGGCTGACATAGCGCGGGAGGAGCGAGCGGCGTGGCTCCGGCTGACGGAGCTGCGCCGCACGCAGCTCGAGCAGGCGCCCGAGGTGCGCCGTCCGCACGAACGGATCGGCCAGCAGCGGCCCGCCGGCCAGCGGCAGCGCCGCCGCGATCCGGCCGTCGACGATCGCCACGACGAACCGGCCCGGGGCGAGCGCCTGCTCCGAGAGCGCCGCCAGGCGCTCGAGCTCGAGATCGTCGGCCGCCCGGCAGAGCCGGAGGTCGATCTCGCTCAGGTCGACGGCGGGCGTCCGCCTGGTGGGCCGCGGGCCTGGCCGCCGGGCCGCCTGCTCCAGGGTCGCGCGCCGCTCGTCTGCAATCAACCGCATGATCTCCGGGTGCATCATCACCGACCTCCCACCGTCGTGTAACCAGTGATACGATGTTAGCAGTTACGTAACCTCCAAAGCAAGGTGAATGGTGAACAGCGATCTCGTCATCGACTTCGTCAACTCGGTCGATCTTCGGCCCTATACGGAGGGGCTCGACTCGCCGGCTGCGCTCGGCGCGTGGCTCGGAGGGACGTGCGCTGCTTCCGGCGGGGACCCGGGTCACGCGCCAGGAGCTCGCGGAGGCGATCCGCGTCCGCGAGGCGATCCGCGACCTGCTGGCCGCCCGTAGCGGGCTGACGGCCGACGTACCTGCGGCGACGGCCGAGCTGGACGGCGCCTCCACTCGCGCTCGGCTCGCCGTGCGCTTCGTCGACGGCGAGTCACGGCTCGAGCCGGCAGCGGGAGGAGCGCGCGGAGCCGTCGGACGGATCGTCGCCGAGGTCTCGCAGGGCATGGCCGACGGGACGTGGGAGCGGATGAAAGCGTGCCGCGCCGAGGACTGCCGCTGGGCCTTCCTCGACACGGCCAAGAACCGGTCGCGCGCCTGGTGCTCGATGAAGAGCTGTGGCAACCGTGAGAAGGTACGGGCCTACCGGGAACGCCACCACCACTGATGCTCGCCCGCGGAACCTTCTCGATCGTCGCCGCCGACCTCCAGGCCGGAGAGGTGGGCTGTGCCGTGCAGTCGAAGTACTTCTCCGTCGGATCCGTCGTGCCGTGGGCGCGCGCGGGCGTCGGAGCGGTCGCGACGCAGGCCGCCGGCGTGGCCGTCTACGGCCGGCGTGCGCTCGAGGAGCTCGAGCGCGGCGCCGACCCGGAGGCCGCGCTCTCGCGCGTGCTTGCCGACGACGACGGACGGGAGACGCGCCAGCTCGGGATCGTCACGGCCGACGGCGAGGCCGCCGCGTTCACCGGCTCGGCCTGCCTCGACTGGGCGGGGCACAAGACGGGCGCCGGCTTCGCCGTCCAGGGCAACATCCTCGCCGGCCCGGACGTCGTCGAGGAGATGGCGCGCGCGTTCGAAGAGACGGTCGGCGCGCTCGTGACGCGACTCGTGGCAGCGCTCGAGGCGGGACAGGCGGCAGGCGGCGACAGGCGCGGACAGCAGTCCGCCGCGGTCGTCGTCGAGCGCGTCGGCGCGCGCGCGGACACGCGCGAGGGGATCGACCGCGTCTGCGACCTGCGGGTCGAAGATCACGTGGAGCCGATTGCCGAGCTCCGGCGGCTCGTCGGCGTCTGGTCGAGCTGGGACGCGATGCGCCGCGCGAACGTCCACTACGAGGCGAAGGACTACGCGACCGCCGCCCAGACCATGCGCGATGCGCTCGGAAGCGGTGAAGACGCGCTGCTGCTCTACAACCTCGCGTGTTACGAGTCGCTCGCCGGGCATGCCGACGACGCGCTCACGCACCTGCGGCAGTCGATCGCCCTCGACGACTCGCATCGCGCGCTCGCGGCCGAGGATCCGGACTTCGATCCGATCAGGGCCGCGGTGTCAGCGCTCTGACGAATCAGAGCTCGAGCGCGAGGTAGCGCGTGCCCGGCACCGGGTTCTCGGTGTACGGCTCCGTCTCGCGGAAGCCGAGGGTGCCGTAGAGCGCGTGAGCGGCCTCCATGCCAGGGGTCGTGTCGAGCAGAACTCGCCGGTAGCCGAGCGCGCGGGCGCGCGCGAGTGCCGATTCGACGAGCGCCCGCCCGAGTCCGCTGCCGCGTTCGCCCGGCCTGACGTAGAGGCGCTTCAGCTCGCAGGCGGCGCCGTCGACTCGACGGAGCGCGACGCACCCTCGGCCGGGAGCGAGCAGGAGCGCGCCGTCCGGTGCGCGGTAGTCGCCCGGCAGCGCCGCGACCTCCGCCTCGAAGCCCTGGAAGTCGAGCGCGAAGGGCAGCGACGCCTCGTACTCGCGCAGCAGCGACCGCACCTCGTCCAGCGCAGACGCGTCGTCTTCAGCCACCAGCGCCGGGTCGCGCACGCCGTCACGCTATCTGCACAGAGCCGGCACAGACACGTACGCACGTTGCCCCTACCGTTTCCTGTGAGGGCAACGAAAGGAGGCAAACGTGCGTAAGGCTCTCTCATTGCTCGGGCTGCTCGCGGCACTCGTCGCACCGGCCGCGGGGGCGCAACCGGGCGCCACGCCGGCGCCGCCGCCGGTGATCTGCGGAACCGCCTGCGACGGTGGTGGCGGCGGCTGGTCGGGGTGCACGCAGGACTCCGCGTCGGACTCGGGTGGAATCCCGTTCGTCGCGTCGTACCACCACGTCATCGTCGTCAGCTACTGCAAGCGCTACGGCGTGATCACCAGCATCGGGATCGTCGCGCACTACTGCGATGCGGGCGGCGTGATCGCGTGCGAGCCGGGCCCTGCCTGGCAGACAGGTGGCGGCGTCGGGTACGGCTACGCGTCGTTCACCGGCCGGGCGACGTGGACCGGGACCGTCGCGGGCGCTCCGTACAACTCGACGAGCGTCGTCGACCTGACGATCCCGTGGGGCTAGATGCGCCCGCCCAGGTGGGTGCTCCTGCTGCTTGCGGTCTGGATCGCGTTCGGTGTGATCCCGATCCTGGTCGTGCTCCTCACGCATCGGTGATCGACCAGGCGACTAGTGTCGGCGGTCGTGGAGCTTCGTCCCACGACCGCCGCCGACCTGCCGGCGCTCCATGCGCTGTTCCTCGCGGCGATCGGCGGCGTCTACCAGCCGCACGGGTTCGAGCCGCCTGCGCCGCCGCTCGACGTGTTCGCCGGGCAACAGCGTCACGTGCTTGCCACCGGCACCTCAGTGCTCGCCGAGGCGGAGGGCGCGATCGTCGGCTTCGCCTCGGCCTGGACACGTGGGGACGACTGGTATCTGGCCTCGCTCTTCGTCGCGCCGTCGGCGCAGGCACGTGGACTCGGCTCGGCGCTGCTCGCCGCGGTCTGGAACGACGGCGCCGCCCGCCGCCGGACGATCACCGACGCGATCCAGCCGGTCTCGAACGCGCTCTACGGGCGACGCGGGCTGATCCCGGTGACGCCGCTGCTCGCATTCTCCGGCCGGCCGGCCGGAGCTCGAGGCCAACTGGAGGAGCTCCGGGAGCCGGCGAGCGCCGGCCTCGCGGAGATCGACGCGGCTGCCTACGGCTTCGACCGGGCCGCAGACCACGCCTACTGGGAGGAGCTCGCGGTGCGCACGGTCTGGGAACGACGCGGCACGCCGGTCGGCTACAGCTATGCGTTCCCGGGTGGGGCGCTCGGGCCCGTCGCCGGCTTGACACCCGAAGACGCTGCGGACGCACTCGAGTCGGCGCTCGCCCGGGCACGCGGAGGCGTCAGCGTCCGGCTGCCCGGCTCGGCCCGCACCTGCGCCGCCGTGGCGCTCCGGTGCGGGTTGCAGCTCTCGCCGACTCCCGGGCTGCTCCTCTGCTCGGACGGAACCGAGCCACCGACCGCGCTCGCGATCGCGGGCTTCACGCTCTTCTAGGGCGAAAAAACCGGTTCGGGTGACATCTCGTACAATCGGGAAGATGTCCCGCGCCGCCTGGGAGCTCGTCTTCATGATGCTGATCCTGAAGATCCCGATCGTCTATCTCGGGCTGGTCGTCTGGTACGCGATTCGCGCCGAGCCCGAGCCCGGCGTCGACCCCAGCGACTACCCGACCTGGCGCCCGTGGCGCGCCCCGACCGGGCCGCGGCCCCGCCGCGGCGGCCCGCACGGCTCGCGCGACACGGCCCGGAGCGAGCGCGCACGTCGCGATAGAGTCGCGTCGTGACGTCGACGACCAGCGATCCGTGGCCCCACACCGAGTCGGTCGCCGGGCTGCTCGCTGCCGGCGCGATCTTCCTCGGCGCATTCGAGCTCGCGTATCGGCCGTTCCGCCTCGCTCCCGCCGCGGTCATCCTCCTGCTGATCGCGACCGTGATGACGCAGCGCCAGCAGCGGCTGGTCGGGATCGGCTTCGCAGTCGTCGGCATCTGCTTCGTCGTCGGCGCCGCTCTGCAGGTGTGGACGACACACCCCCTGTATTAGGAGCCGATGGCACACGAACGTGGTTCATGCACTGAACCACGCTTGCGTGGTTCGTTGCTCGCCGGCGACGGCGTCGCGTGCCACTTCGTCTCTGGACGCGGCAGGGCTTTCCGGACCTCCCTGGTACTTTGGCAGTCATGAGCGCGCATGACGTCGACGGCCTGAACGACGGGTACGCGCGCGCCCTGCTCGACGAGTACCTCGAGAATCCCGAAGCGGTCCCGTCGGAGTGGCGCGCGCTCTTCGAGAGCGGAGACTCACAGCTCGTCGCCTCCCATCCCGGGATCGCGCGCTTGCTCGAGACACTGCCCGCCGCCGCCAACGGCGACAACGGCTACAGCGAGGCGGCTGCAGCGACTGCGCCCGCCCCGCCCGCCGTGCCCGTAACGGCCACGGACGACTCGCAGCTGCTCGGCGGCGTCGCCGCCGCGATGGCGCTGATCAAGGCGCACCGCACGCACGGCCACCTGGCCGCACGACTCGACCCGCTCGGCTCCGAGCCCGTCGGCGACCCCTCACTCGAGCCGCTGCGGCTCGAGCCGAAGCTGACGCCCGAGCTCCAGGCCAAGATCCCGGCCTCGGTCCTGCGCGTCGCCGTCCCCGGCGCGACGCTCGCGGACGTGCTTCCGACCTTCGCGGAGACCTATTGCGGAACGATCGCCTACGAGATCGAGCACCTCTCCGACCATCAGCAGCGCGTCTGGCTGCGGCAGGCGATCGAGTCGGGCCGCTACCGCGCTCCGCTCTCGGCCGAGGAGCAGAAGCGCCTCTTCCGGCGCCTCTGCGAGGTCGAAGGCATGGAGCGGTTCCTGCGCAAGCGCTTCCTCGGCCAGAAGCAGTTCTCACTCGAAGGGCTCGACGTGATGATCCCGATGCTCGACGACACGATCGAGCTCGCATCCGAGGCCGGCGCGCACGAGGTCGTGATGGGGATGGCGCACCGCGGCCGGCTGAACGTGCTCGCGCACACGATCGGGATGCCGTACGAGTACATCCTCCGCGAGTTCGAGGGCGAGCGCACGATCGAGGCCGTCACGGCCGATCCCGAGGGCGGCACCGGCGACGTCAAGTACCACCTGTCCGCGCACGGGACGCGCACGACCGCCGAACGGCAAGGTCGGCGTGCGTCTCGTCGCGAACCCGAGCCATCTCGAGGCCGTCAATCCCGTCGTCGTCGGCCGCACCCGCGCCGAGCAGACGGACCGCTCGACGAAGAACGGGGCGCACGACCCTGCGGTCGCGCTACCGGTGCTGCTCCACGGTGACGCTGCCTTCGCGGGCCAGGGCGTCGTCGCGGAGACCTTCAACCTGCAGTCGCTCGACGGGTACTCCACGGGCGGCACGCTGCACCTGATCACGAACAACCAGATCGGGTTCACGACCGAGCCGAGCGAAGGGCGCTCGACGCGCTACTCGTCCGACCTCGCCAAGGGATTCGACGTGCCGATCGTGCACGTCAACGCCGACGACCCGGAGGCCGCGATCGCGGCGGTCCGCCTCGCGATGGCCTACCGGCGCAGGTTCGCTCAGGACGTCGTGATCGATCTCGTCGGCTATCGCCGCTTCGGCCACAACGAGCAGGACGAGGCGGCCTACACGCAGCCGCTGATGGTCGAGCAGATCAACGCACACGCGAGCGTCCGAGAGCTGTACCAGACGAAGCTGATCGAGGACGGCGTGCTGACGGCCGAGGAGGGCGAGGCGTTCGTCGCCGAGGTCGAGTCGGTGCTGCGGGCCGCGCACGAGCGCCTGAAGGCGTCGTTCGGCGATGCGGCCGGCGCGCGCGAGCACGACGGCACGATCCCTCGCTCGACGACGGCGGAGATCGTCACCGCGGTCGCGGAACAGCGGCTCGTCTCGCTGAACGAGGAGCTGTTGCGGACACCCGAGGAGTTCAGCGTGCACCCGAAGCTCGCGCGCCAGCTCGAGCGGCGCCGCGTCGCGATCGCCGAGGGCGGGATCGACTGGGGACAGGCGGAGGCGCTCGCGTACGCCTCGCTGCTCGTCGACGGCATCCCGATCCGGCTCACCGGCCAGGACTCGCAGCGCGGGACATTCTCGCAGCGCCACCTCGTCCTCCACGATGTTCACACGGGCGAGACGTTCACGCCGATGCAGCATCTCGACGACTCGACCGCCTCGTTCGAGGTCTTCAACTCGCCGCTCTCGGAGTACGCGTGCATGGGCTTCGAATACGGGTACTCGGCCGCGGCGCCGGAGGCGCTCGTCCTCTGGGAGGCGCAGTACGGCGACTTCGCAAACGGCGCGCAGATCGTGATCGACCAGTTCATCTCGTCCGCGCTCTCGAAGTGGCGGGAGACCTCTCGCCTGACGCTGCTGCTCCCGCACGGCTACGAAGGCAACGGCCCCGAGCATTCGAGCGCGCGCCTGGAGCGGTTCCTGCAGCTCGCAGCGCAGGAGAACATCCGCATCGTCAACTGCACGACGGCTGCGCAGTACTTCCACCTCCTACGCCGGCAGGCGCTCGATCCGACGGCGCGCCCACTCGTCGTCGTCACGCCCAAGGGGTTGCTGCGGCTGAAGGAAGCGTCGTCGACGCTGGACGAGCTCTCGGCAGGTCGGTTCCAGCCGGTGATCGACGACGCTTCGGCAGACAAGTCGTCCGTCCGGAGGCTCGTGCTCTGCGCGGGCAAGGTCTATTACGACCTGGTCGGGCACGAAGCGCACCGCGGCGACGTCGCAGTCGCCCGCATCGAGCAGCTCTACCCGTTCCCGACCGAGACCGCCGCTGCGCTCGTCGCGTCGTACGAGGCGCTGACCGAGGTGGTCTGGGCGCAGGAGGAGCCGCAGAACATGGGCCCGTGGCGCTCGATCCGCCACCGCCTGGAGGAGGCCTCGGCGGGTGTGCCGCTGCGCTACGTCGGCCGGCCGTGGCGTGCGAGCCCCTCCGAGGGCTATCCGACCGCCCACGGCATCGAGCAGGACCGCATCGCGCGCGTCGCGCTGACCGTCTAGCGCCGCAGGCTCAGCGCCGGCGGCGGGACTTCTGGGCGTCCATCGCCTGTTTGACGACGCGAGGCCCGTAGAGCCGGGCCTGGTCGACCACCCATTGGCGCTGGGTCGGCGGCAGCCGCCGCCAGACGTCCCAGAGGACGAGGGCCGTGCCGAGTGGGCGGAGTCGGCGGCTGGGCGGCGGGGTACGCGTCATGGGCGGCCATTGTGCCCGCACCGGAGCGTGAGCAGGACCGGTTACTTCTTCCAGTGGCCGTACGCGTGCCCGTGCTGGTCGCCGCCGTTGCCGTGCCCGTTGTCGTCGCCGTCGTCCGGGTTTCCATGGCCTTGGTGGCCGTCGCGGTCGCAGTTCCCGTCGTTCGAGCTCGTGGTGGGTGGTGGTGGCCGTCGTCGAGGTGTAGGCGAAGACGCGCGTGGGGGAGGGCGCGGCTGGAGCAGGAACGGGTGCAGGAGCGGGTGTGGGAGCCGGCACGGCGGCAGGAGTCGTCGCCGGCGGTGCCGCAGGGGCCGGGGCGGGCGACGGGGCCGGGGCCGGAGCGGGAGCGGGAGCCGGTTCCGGCGCGGGGGCGGGCTTTGCCACGACGGGGACCCGGGCCACGTCGACCGGGAGGGGATGGCGGCGCACCCGGTTCAGCACCGTGACGTGCGCACCGGCAACGCGGTGGACTGCGCGCCGGGGTGCCTGACGGTGAGCGGCCGGGGCAGGGCGGGTAGGAACGGCCCGATGAACGACCACGCTCGCCAGCTGGGCGACCGGAGCACTGTGCACGACGTGCCGGACGGCCTTCGAGTGCGGCCGGACGACCGGCTGCGCGGCGACGACGACCGCCGAGGAGGCTGCGCGTGGCAGGCTGATGGGTGTCAGATGGGCCTGATCCGGCCCGAGCAGGCGTGACGGCATGGCGAGCAAGCCGGCGGCAACTACTGCTGTCAATGCTCCTGCTGCGGCGTGCGCCCAGGAAAGCCTCATGATTCCCCCCGTTCCTTCCGACAACGACTGCTGTATGCAGGTATCGGCAGCCGCAGCCCAGAACTTGAGGGTGAGTTGATGGGCAGCTTCAAGCTCAAGCTCTTCCTCTGGTTCGCCTTGCTCGCGCTGCTCCCGCTGGCTGTGGCGTTCTACGGCTACGACTCGCTCGCCACCCGCAGCGAGACCCGCCGAGTCGACGCCGGGCTGCAGTCGTCGCTGAGGGCAGCCGTCGCCGGCTACGCCGGCCGTCTCGACGCGGCCTCGGCCCAGGCCGCGCAGCTCGCGGCCGACCCACGGCTGCAGCGGGCGCTGCGCGGGCGCGACGTCGCGACGCCTCCGGCGCGTCGTCGCGGGGGTGCCGGGTTCGTCGGTGACAGGGCCTGGGCTGCACGTCGGGTCCCGTGCCTCTCCGGCCGGGATTCGCACCGTCACCGTCACCGACCGGGGCAGCGTCCTCGGCCGGGTCGCAGTCCGGATTCCGATCGACCAGCGGCTGCTCGCGCAACTCAGCTCCGTCTTGCCCGAGGAGGACACGCTCGTCGCGACCCGGGCGGGCCGCGTGATCGCCGGTCCCGGCGCCGGGCAGCCGCTCGCGCCTCCGTCCGGCCGGGCCGCGCGCGTGCGCGTCGCAGGAACCTCCTACCGCGCGCTGGCGACGGCGCCGCTCACCGAGCCGACCGGGCTCGAGCTCGTCGCACTCTCGCCGCAGGCGGCGATCGAAGCCTCCGCGCGGCGGTCCGAGCGCAACATCCTGCTGGTGCTGGCCGGCTCGCTGACGCTGATCGCGATCGTCACCTATCTGCTCGGCCGCTCGATCGTGCGCACGCTACGCCGCCTCTCGGAGGCGGCCAACGCGCTCGCGAGCGGCGATCTGAACAAGCGCGTGGAGGTGCGGGGGCGCGACGAGTTCGCCGACCTCGGTAACGCGTTCAACGACATGGCGGCGCAGCTCCAGCAGCGGCTGGCGGAGCTCGAGACCGAGCGCACCCGCGTCCGCGACGCCGCCACCCGTTTCGGCGAGGCGCTGGTCGCGACGCACGATTCGACGCAGCTGCTGCAGGTGATCGTCGAGACGGCGGTCGAGGCGACCGGCGCGGACGGAGGCCTCGTGCTCGGCCGCGAGGGCGAGCTCGTCCGGATCGGCGACCCCGAGGCCCCGGGGGAGCGCATCGCCTTCCCGCTGCGCGCCGGCGGCTCCGACTTCGGCTCGCTCGTCATCACCGCCCCGACTCTTCGACGCCGACCAGGTCGAGGCCGCCGCCTCGCTGGCGACGCAGGCCGTGGTGGCGCTCGAGAACGCACGGCTCCATCGCATCGTCGAGCGGCAGGCGCTCTTCGACAGCCTGACCGGCCTCGCGAACCGGCGGCGGCTCGAGGAGACGATGCGCGAGCGAGCTCGCGCGCGCCGCGCGCTTCCACGACCAGGTCTGCGTCGTGATCGCCGACCTCGACGACTTCAAGCGCGTCAACGACACCTACGGCCACGCGGTGGGAGACGAGGTGCTGAAGGAGTTCGCCCGGCGCGCTCAGGTCGACCGTGCGCGAGAGCGACGTCGCCGGCCGCTGGGGCGGGGAGGAGTTCGTGCTCGTGCTCACCGGCACCGATACCGAAGGCGGCGCGCGCCTCGCCGAGCGCGCACGGGCGGCGATCGAGTCGCGCTCGATCCAGGCGCCGAACGGCGAACAGGTCTCCGTCACGGCCAGCTTCGGCGTCGCCGCGTCGTCGGGTGCAGGAGACGTCGAGGAGTTGCTCGCGTCGGCCGATTCGGCGCTCTATCAGGCGAAAGACGCCGGCAAGAACCGGGTCGTCGTCGCGGCGGGGTCAGCGGCCCCCAAGATCGTCTAACCTGCCCCGAGCACGAGAAATGCAGTCAGAGCAGGAGGAATCCATGGCGGTCGACAGTCCGTCGATGTTCGCACAGGTCATCCAGGACCACCTCGAGTTGAAGCGCCGGAACTCGGCACTCGAGCACGAGATGCCGCTCGGCAAGTACATGCACGACGATCCTTTCGAGAACCATCCGCTCTTCAAGACGGAGGAGCAGGCTCGGATCGAGGAGACGATGGACGGCGTCGAGGGCATCGACGCCCACGCGACGTCGCTCGACTGGCCGACGACCGAGGACACGTTCATCGACGCGCCGCAGGACGAGCAGCCGGCCGCGTCGCTCGAGCAGCCGACCGAGGCGCACCCGGCGATCGAGAACGAGCCGGATGAGCGCTCGGACGAGAACCTCTGGTCGCGCTCGCGCGACTTCGACTGGGGCGACTGACCGCAGCACCGAACCTGGTTCGGCGCGCCGAATCACGTTCGCGGGTTCGGTTCACGGCTGGCTGAGCCGCGCCCAGAGGTTGTCGAGCATGCGCTTCACCGGCCAGAAGGTCGCCGAGCCGCCGAAGTCGAGCGTGCCCGCGGCGAACACCTTCGCGCCTGCGACCGTCTCGTAGTAGCTCATCTGGGCCGAGATCCCGGGGCCGAACAGGTCGGGGATCTGCGCCAGCACGAGCGTGCCCGGCGGCGAGTCCGGCGTCGTCGCATCGATCTCGATCCCGTAGCCGCCGACGAACTGCCCGAACGTCGAGCCGTCGACGAGCCCGGTGCCGTCCCACAGCCACGGCGCGCTCGCCGACGCCTGCACCGTGAACAGCCCCTGCCGCTGGCCGTCGTCGTTCGCGCGGTACTGGACGCCCATCAGCGCCGCCTCCGGGCGGCCGATCTCGCGCCACTGCGCGATCTTGCGCAGCACCTGGCCCTGCTTGTCGACCTTCCAGAAGAAGTTGTTCGCCGACAGGAACATCAGGTTGCCGCCGAGGTCGCGGAAGCGCGTGACGACGTCGTACTCGTGTGTCGTCACGTACTCCTCGTGGCCTTCGAAGACGATGAGGTCGTACGCACGCGCGAGGTCGTCGCCGCTCGCGATCGTGTCGAAGTCCGAGTCGGAGATGAACTCTGCGCTCTTGCCGGACCAGAACAGCCAGTGCAGGAACGGCAGGTCGTAGCGGTAGAAGCGCGGCGGTGCGCCACGCGCGATGTACGTGCGTGACAGGTCGACGACGCGGTTCGGCGGTCCGGCGTACCACGTGTCGCCGTAGCCGTTGCCGTCGACGTCCTGGAAGTTGTACGCCTGCCAGGTGTTCGTCGGCAGGACGACGAGCACGCGCCCGGTCGCCCCGAGCACGGGCGGGCGGACGACGAACGGCGCGTAGCCGACGCGGCCGTCCGCGGCGTCGAACTGGACGTAGTAGAGCCCGCTGGGCACGTTCGGGATGCGGACGCTGATCGAGTCCGGCGCGTCGCGGTGCATCGACCAGTCGATCGCGGTCGGCGGCAGGCCGACGTCGACTCCGGCCATCTGGTTGTCGGCGTAGGTCACGACCTGCTCGGGGCCTGAGCGGAAGACGCGCATCGTCAGGGCCGGCGCATCGGTCGCGATGTGGATGCGCGCGACCTGCCCGGGCGCATAGCTCGGCTGGCCGAAGCCGGCGTCGATCCCCTGGACGCGGACGACGACGCCCTCGCGGTGCGCGGCCGACGAACGCGTTCGGCGGCGCCGTAGACGATCCGGTTGCCCGCGCGGTCGACCGCGGTGATGCGAACGAGGAAGGTGCGCGGGTTGGTCGTCGTCGCCGGCGCCCACGTCAGCGTGTGCACGCCGGGCGCGAGCGTGCTGGTCAGCGTGTAGATCGTGTTCGGCACCTTGACGGTGCGCGTGACGTCCATCGTCACGGTCGCCGCCTCGCGCGAGCCTGAACGTCACGTTGGCCTTGTCGCGGAATCCGTCGCCGTTCGGGCTGATCGTCGTCAGCACCTGGCTGTCACCGTCGAACCGCGTTCGCACCGTTGTCGCGCGCAGGACGAGCTGTGGCGCGTGGGTGTCGATTCGCAGGGTCGTCGTCGCGAGCACCGCCGACCGATAGACGAGCTTGGCGACGTACGTCCCGTCGGGGACGCGCTTGCCGCCGATCGACCGTTCCAGCCGACCGCGAGCGTCGTGCGGCGCGCCGGCGGCACGATCCACCCGAGCCGCCGCCCGCCGGCGTGTCACGAGGCTGCACGCCGACCTGGCGCGGGACTCCGAGGCTCGCCGAGACTCTGCAGCTTCGCGCGCTGCGGGCGAGAAGTCCCGCGGCGCGACGCTGAGCGAGGCGGCGTGCGCGGGAGCGGCGACAGACGAAAGCTGCCGCGACGACGAGGACGACCCGGCGCACCGCGGCAGGGTAGCCGCCCGCCCGGTCGTCTACGGACGCTCGGTGCGCTGCTCGAGCTCGTTCGACTTGTTCGTCAGCGCGCTGAAACCGGCCTGCAGGAAGTCGTTGACGCCTGCCGCCGCGAGCGACCAGGTGAGGATCCGGCCGAAGCGCGGCGCCAGGATCTGGGTCGATGCGAGCCCGGCCGCGACCCACGTGCCGACGCAGCGGGAGCACGTGACGAGCTCGCCGACCGCCTGGCGGAGGTCGCCCGTCTCGAGCGGGTCCTCGGCGCCCTCGTGCGCCTCGCCCTCGACGAAGGGCTCGCGGATGAAGCTCGTCACCTCGTCGCGGCTGATCGTGCGCGAGGCCTTGAACGTCGCGGCGCCGAGCACGAGCGAGGTCGAGCGGGCCGTCGTCGCGCGGGTCGCGGTCGAGCAGCCGGGCGAGCGTGCCGGCGACTGCGAGGCCGCCGACGAACGTGCCCATGATCCCGGCGTAGGCGCGGTAGGGCGGCGGGTCGTCTGAGCGGGCATGCGGAGTACCCTGTCCCTGTCATGGCGGCACTCAAAACATCGTCGGCGTACGTCCCGACCGGCGACCAGCCGGCGGCGATCGCCGCGCTCTCCGAAGGGCTGCGCGCCGGCGAGCGGTATCAGACGCTGCTCGGCGCGACCGGCACCGGCAAGACCGCGACGATGGCCTGGATCATCGAGCAGGTGCAGCGCCCGGCGCTGGTGATCGCGCACAACAAGACGCTCGCCGCGCAGCTCTGCAACGAGTTCCGCGAGTTCTTCCCCGACAACGCGGTCGAGTACTTCGTCTCCTACTACGACTACTACCAGCCGGAGGCGTACGTCCCTCAGGCCGACCTCTACATCGAGAAGGACTCCTCGCGGAACGACGACATCGACCGGCTCCGGCATTCCGCGACGTCGAGCCTGCTCTCGCGGCGCGACACGATCGTCGTCGCGTCGGTGTCCTGCATCTACGGCCTCGGCTCGCCGGAGGAGTACGAGAGCCGGCTCGTGTTCCTGACCGTCGGCGAGGAGACCGACCGCGACCTCGTCCTGCGCAAGCTGATCGACATCCAGTACTCGCGCAACGACACGCTGCTCGGCCGCGGCCGGTTCCGCGTCAAGGGCGACGTGATCGAGATCCAGCCCGCGCACTCCGAGACCGCCTACCGCGTCTCGTTCTTCGGCGACGAGGTGGAGCAGATCACGCACTTCGATCCGCTGACCGGTGAGGTGCTCTCGAAGCTCGACCACATCACGGTGTTCCCGGCGACGCAGTACGTGACCTCGAAGCCGACGATCGAGCGCGCTGTGGTCGAGATCCGGCACGAGCTCGAGGAGCAGGTGAAGCACTTCGAGTCGAAGGGGATGATGCTCGAGGCGCACCGGATCCGGCAGCGCACCGAGTACGACCTCGAGATGATGGTCGAGCTCGGCTTCTGCAACGGGATCGAGAACTACTCGCGAATCCTCGACGGCCGCCCGCCCGGATCCGCGCCCCACACGCTGCTCGACTACTTCCCGTCCGACTACATCGTGCTGCGTCGACGAGTCACACCAGACGGTTCCGCAGATCGGCGGCATGTACGAGGGCGACCGCTCGCGGAAGCAGACACTCGTCGACTTCGGCTTCCGTCTGCCGAGCGCGATCGACAACCGTCCGCTGCGGTTCGACGAGTTCCTCGGGAAGGTGCCGCAGGCGATCTTCGTCTCGGCGACGCCCGGCGCCTGGGAGCTCCGCCAGTCGGCGCGCGTCGCCGAGCAGCTGATCCGGCCCACCTATCTCGTCGACCCGGAGGTCGAGCTGCGCCCGACGCAAGAACCAGATCGACGACCTCCTGAACGAGATCCGCCGGCGCGAGGAGAGGGGCGAGCGCACGCTCGTCACGACGCTGACGAAGAAGATGTCCGAGGACCTGACCGACTACCTCCTCGAGGCGGGCGTCAAGACGCGCTACCTGCACTCGGAGGTCGACACGCTGGAGCGGATCCAGATCATCCGGGAGCTGCGCCTCGGCGAGTACGACGTGCTCGTCGGCGTCAACCTCTTGCGCGAGGGCCTCGACCTGCCGGAGGTGTCGCTCGTCGCGATCCTCGACGCCGACAAGGAGGGCTTCCTCCGCGGCAAGACCGCGCTGATCCAGACGATCGGCCGCGCGGCGCGTCACGTCGAGGGCAGGGTGCTGATGTACGCGGACAAGATGACCGAGGCGATCAAGGGCGCGCTCGACGAGACGAACCGCCGTCGCGCGGTCCAGCTCGCCTACAACGAGGAGCACGGCACGAAGCCGATTTCGATCACCAAGGGCGTGTCCGACATCGCAGAGTTCCTCGCGCTCGAGTCGCCGAACGTCCCGAGGTCGCGGCGCCGCGGCGCGCGGCAAGGTCGAGGGCATGTCGCGCGAGGAGCTCGAGAAGATGGTGATCGACCTCGAGGAGGAGATGTACACGGCCGCCGAGGAGCTGCGGTTCGAGTACGCGGCGAAGCTCCGCGACGAGATCAAGTCGCTGCGCCGGGAGCTGGTGGCACTTGCTCCCGCTCCCTCCGAAACTGCCGCGTGACCGTGCTCCGATGAGCTTCGTCCTCGCGATCCTCGTCTCTGGGTTGATCACGGGCTCGCTGGCCCGGTTCGCGATCCCGGGGCCGGACCCGATGCCGGTCTGGCTGACGCTCGCGATCGGACTGACCGGCTCGATCGTCGGCGCGGTGGTCGGCCGCGCGATCTGCGGGCGACAACGGCTACGTCATCTCGTTCCTCTCGTTCGGGGTCGCGATGGGTCTCGTCGCCGCGTACCGTCGGTTCGTCCAGAAGCGACCGATCTTCGGCGCCGGGCGCCTACGCGTTCCCCGAGCGTGGCCTCGGCGTCGAGCAGCAGCGTGAGCGTCTGGCAGCGGCTCGGGATCGACCCGAACGCGCTCAGTCCCGACCCGCGCAAGCTCGAGCGGGCGCGGCTGGAGGCGATGCTGCAAGGAGCTGCATCGAGCGGGCTTGCTCGACGACGAGGAACTCGCGGCCAAGCGGGCGGCTCTCGACGAGCGCTAGCGCGCTCGTGGGCAGGACGTTACCGTCCTACAGACGGAGAAGCTCGCCGCATGATCGGACGCGTAATCGCACTCATCGTCGTCGGCCTGATCGTCGGTGCGCTCGGGAGACTCTTCCACCCTGGTCGCGACGCCATGCCGATCTGGTTGACCATCGTGATCGGCATCGCGGCGTCATTGCTCGCCGGCCTGCTGATCGGCGGCATCCTCGGCTTCATCCTCGCGGTCGTCATCGCGGTCGTGCTCGTCGCCCTCGTGGGCGGCATGTACGGCCGACGCGACGCGACCGTCTAGGCGGGATCGACGGCGAGGGGCTCCCGTCCGCGCGGGAACGTCCGCACGGCCGTGAGCCCCCAGTCGTCCTCCCGCCAGATGTAGGTCTCGGCCGTCAGCGTCCGCTCGTCCGCGCGGTAGACGACACAGCCGCGCGCCTCGCCGCGGCGCTCCGGGCGCGGCTGGCCGAGGCCGGGTGCGATCGAGACGACCACGCCGCGGGCGTTCGCCGGTGATCACCTCGAACTCGTGCCGCTCCGAAACGGTGCCCTGGTGGATGTGGCCGCCGACGATCAGCTCGGCGCCGGAGTCGACCAGCGTCGCGAGCACGTGGTTGCGGCGCGCGACCGGCTTCTTCCGGCGTCCGCCACGGCGCGCCGATCATCTGGTGGTGGAGGACGACGACGCGCAGCGCTCCGGGCTCGCCCTCGCGCAGCCTCGCCGTCGCGCGCTCGAGCTGGGCCGTGCTGACGCCACCCGACTGGTGCCGCCAGGGACGCACCGAATTGAGCCCGACGACGTGCGCGTTGGCGCCCGCGAAGATCGGCTCGGTCGTCTCCCACTCGCGCTCGAACTCGCGCCATGGTGAGGTGAAGCGCGCCGGGAAGGTGTACGGGATGTCGTGGTTGCCCGGCACGGCGAGGACGGTGCGCCCGAGCCGGCGCAGGAACGCCGGCCACCCGCTCGTGCTGCTCGCGGCGGCCCGCGGTGCGTCAGGTCGCCGCTCGCGATCACCAGCTCCGGGTCGACCCGCTCGATCAGCCGCACGAGCGCCTGCTCCGAGATTCGGGTTGTCCCGCGACCCGAAATGCAGGTCCGAAACGTGGAGGATGCGAGTAATCATCGGCGAAGCAGGCTATACAGTGAGCGGTATGGCCGACGAGCACTCGACTGAGATCTTCGACGACCTCTACCTCGGTCTGCGGGCCGGCGGCGCGCTGCGCAAGCAGCGTCGCGGCGAGTCGCTGACGGCGGAGGAGCGCGAGGCGCTCGGCCGCTGGCAGCGCCTGTCTGCGTGGCGCAAGGGGATCGCGATCGGCGGCTTCAGCCTCGGCACGTTCGGCCTCGGCTTCACCCTCGGCGGCCTGATCTTCGGTCGCTGGCGCAAAGCTTGATCGAGGTCGTCCGCGGCGACATCACGCGCGAGCGCACGGACGCGATCGTGAACGCGGCGAATGCCTCGCTGCTCGGTGGCGGCGGCGTCGACGGGGCGATCCACCGCGCGGCCGGGCCGGCGTTGCTCGAGCGAGTGCCGGCTCCTCGGCGGCTGTGAGACCGGTGACGCCAAGGCGACCCGCGCCGGCGCGCTCCTCGCAGACTGGGTGATCCACACGGTCGGCCCGGTCTGGCGCGGCGGTGAGCACAACGAGCCCGACCTGCTCGCCTCGTGCCACCGGCGCTCGCTCGAAGCTCGCCCGCGAGCTCGGGGCCGAGTCGATCGCCATCCCGGCGATCTCGCTGCGGCATCTACGGCTACCCGCCGCAGCTGGCCGCGCCGATCGCGCTCGCCGCCGCCACCGCGTACGGAGCTGCCGCCTCGTCCGGTTCGTGCTCTTCAACGACGAGACCTACGACGCGTTCGCCGCGCGCCGCGTCAGCGTCGCTAGGCGGATTCCCGGCCTGCGTCCCGCGACTGCGCCGTCGGGTCGCCGCCAGACGGACACGCTCAGCTCGACGCCGGGCACCGCGCCGCCGCGTCGTCGAGCGAGAACGCTGCATCGATCGCGCGGCGGATGAGCTCGGCGACCGACACGCTCTGACGCTCGGACTCCGCGGTCAGCGTCCGGTACTGGCGGTCTTCGAGGATGAGGTTGAAGCGTGGCCCATGAGTACCTTTGCGTCTGCACATGAGTACCTATGGGGCAGAGCGCAATCGTCACAGCACAGCGCCGAGATCGTCGAATCTCTCGACGCGCCAGTGGGCAAGTCGAGCTGCGGCAGAGGGCTCACTCCGTGGCAGACAGCACGAGCACGCTGACAAGGCCGCGTCACGCCCGCGTCCGCAGCCGGCGATCCAGCAGACGGTCAGCGTCGCCGCAGACCGAGTGGACGAACGCCAAAGCGACGGCAGACCACGAGCTGCGCTGCGCGACGCGATGATCGCCGCCTGGCGCGATCGTCGAGCCTCGTCGACCCGACGACGCCCGGCGAGGATCGCGGCCGCGCGGTCGCGGCATGCCGGTTCTACGACCGCGTCCTCCTTGGGCGGAGAAGATGCACCGCCGGCACTTCCTCCTCCGCCGGGTCGACGTCGCGCAGGATCGACGTCGAAGAGCGTCATCAGGACGGCTGCGATCGGGACGGCGAAGAGGACGGCCCAGCCGCTGAACAGGATCCCGACCGCCGTCACCGAGACCAGCACGAGCAGCGGCGAGAGCCCGACGGCCTCTCCGATCACCTTCGGCATGATCAGGTAGTCCTCGAGCAGGCGGACGCCGATCACGCAGGCGACCGCGAGCACCGCGACCTGAACCGACGCCGTCAGCCCGACGCCGACGGCGAGCGCGCCGGCGACGAGCGGCCCGATCACCGGGATGATCTCGACGAGGCCGGCGAACGAGCCGACCAGCAGCCAGTAGGGCTCGCCGATCGCCCAGAAGAGCAGCGAGAGCACGATCGCCGACGCGCGACGATCAGCACCACCTGGCCGCGGACGAAGGCGCCGAGCCGCAGGTCGATCAGCGTCCACGTGTCGCGCACGAGCTTCCGCTTCGGTCGCGGGATCAGTGAGCAGACGACGTCGACCGCCCTGTCGCGCTCGAAGATCCAGTAGGCCGCCGCGGCGAGCGTGAAGAAGATGCCGATCACGACCTCGAAGGCCTTGGGGCCGATCTGCGTCGCCGGCTTGACGAGCTCGGAGCGTCGGGGCAGGTGCTTCAGCCGCTTCTGCAGGGCGGTGAGAACCTCGTGCTTGATCCCGGTCGACTGCCGCGCCTCGCGGGCGATCTCGGCCTTCCCGCTCGGGCTCAGCGCGTGGTTGACCTGGTCGAGCGCGCGCGGGGCTGCGAAGGCGATCGCGGCCGCGACGGCACCCAGAAGCACGAGGTAGTGCATCGCGAGGCCCGCCGGCGGGGGACGCGGTGCCGCGCGAGCCACTCGATGCTCGGCCGCATCGCGGAGGCGATGATGACCGCGAAGAAGAGCAGCGCGACGACGAGCTTGAGCTGCCACAAGCGCGAGTGCGGCGACGATGATCCCGCCGGCGACGAGGGTCGCGATGGCGGCACGGCGGGCGGTTTCCATGGCGCGGACATATCCGTTCGCAGCCCGCTTGCAACCTGTCCAAAGGGCCTATACGAACACACGTTCGCGCGATACAATGGCCATCCGATGGCGGCCGACGAGCTCGTAGTCCACGGCGCCCGGGAGCACAACCTGAAGGACATCACGGTCCGGCTCCCGCGGAATGCCCTGATCTGCATCACCGGGCTCTCGGGCTCCGGGAAGTCGAGCCTTGCCTTCGACACGATCTACGCCGAGGGGCAGCGCCGCTACGTCGAGTCGCTGACCGCCTACGCGCGCCAGTTCCTGCAGATGATGGAGAAGCCGGACGTCGACTCGATCGACGGCCTCAGCCCCGCGATCTCGATCGACCAGAAGACGACCTCGCGGAACCCGCGCTCGACGGTCGGCACGGTGACCGAGATCTACGACTACCTGCGCCTGCTCTACGCGCGCGTCGGCCGCCCGCACTGCCCGGTCTGCGGGCGCGCGATCGCCGGGCAGTCGATCGACTCGATCGTCGAGCAGATCCTCGCGCTGCCGGACGGCACGCGCTTCACGATCAACGCGCCGGTCGTCCGCGACCGCAAGGGCGAGTACCGCGAGCTGTTCGAGGAGCTGCGCAACGAGGGCTTCTCGCGCGTCAAGGTCGACGGCGAGCAGCACACGCTCGACGAGCCGCCGACGCTCGACAAGAAGTTCAAGCACACGATCGAGGTCGTCGTCGACCGGCTCGTGATGAAGGACGACCTGCGCACGCGGCTGACGCAGTCGGTCGAGACCGCCGCGCAGCTCGCGGAAGGGCTCGTCGTCGTCGACCGCGTCGATACGGGCGAGAGCACCACCTACTCGCAGAACTTCGCATGCCCCGAGCACGGCGTCTCGCTGCCCGAGCTCCAGCCGCGCATCTTCTCGTTCAACTCACCGCACGGCGCGTGCCCGCGCTGCACCGGTCTCGGCGCGCAGCAGGAGATCGATCCCGACCTGCTCGTGCCCGACACGACGCTCTCGATCGACGACGGCGCGCTCGTGCCGTGGGCCGTCGGCGGCTCGGGCTTCTACGAGTCGGTGATCCAGGCGATCGCCGACCGCTACGAGATCCCGACCGACGTGCCGTGGCAGGAGCTGACCGAGGAGGAGCAGGACTACTTCCTCTACGGCACCGACGGCGACAAGGTGTACGTCCAGTACCGCAACCGAATGGGACGGCGGCGCTCGTACATGGTCGACTTCGAGGGCATCGTCTCGTCGCTCGCAGCGCCGCTACCGCGAGACCGACTCGTCGACGCAGCGCGAGCGCATCGAGGAGTACATGTCGTTCCGCCCCTGCCCGGTCTGCAAGGGCGCGCGGCTGAAGCCCGAGGTGCTCGCCGTCACCGTCGGCGGCAAGAACATCCACGAGTTCACGAAGCTGTCGATCACGCGCGCGCTCGAGTTCATCGACGACCTCGACCTGACCGAGACGGAGCAGCTGATCGGCGTGCGCATCGTCAAGGAGATCCGCGAGCGGCTGACGTTCCTCGACGACGTCGGAGTCGGCTACCTGAACCTCGACCGCGCAAGCGCGACCCTCTCCGGCGGCGAGGCGCAGCGCCTGCGCCTCGCGACCCAGATCGGCTCGCAGCTCGTCGGCGTGCTCTACATCCTCGACGAGCCGTCGATCGGCCTGCACCAGCGCGACAACGACAAGCTGATCGGCACGCTCGAGCGGCTGCGCAACCTCGGCAACACCGTGATCGTCGTCGAGCACGACGAGCAGATGATGCGCAGCTCCGACTGGCTCGTCGACATGGGGCCCGGCGCCGGCGAGCACGGCGGTCATGTCGTCGCGGAAGGCAGCGCGGCGAAGGTGCTGCGCAACAAGAAGTCGGTCACCGGGCAGTTCCTCTCGGGCACCCGCGGGATCGCGATCCCCGAGCGCCGCACCGAGGACAACGGCTGGTTCAGCGTCCTCGGCGCCGCCGAGAACAACCTGAAGGAGATCGACGTCGACTTCCCGGTCGGCAAGTTCGTCGCGGTCACCGGTGTCTCGGGCTCGGGCAAGTCGACGCTCGTGAACGAGATCGTCTACAAGGCGCTCGCGAACGAGCTCTCGAAGACGCGTACGCGCCCCGGCGCGCACGAGGCGGTCGAGGGGATCGACGCCTTCGACAAGGTGATCGAGATCGACCAGCGCCCGATCGGCCGCACGCCGCGCTCGAACCCCGCTACCTACACGGACCTCTTCACGCACATCCGCGAGCTCTACTCGCTGACGCCCGACGCGAAGGTGCGCGGCTACAAGCCCGGCCGCTTCTCGTTCAACGTCAAGGGCGGTCGCTGTGAGACGTGCAAGGGCGACGGCCAGATCAAGATCGAGATGCACTTCCTGCCGGACGTCTACGTTCCGTGCGAGACGTGCAAGGGAAAGCGCTACAACCGCGAGACGCTCGAGGTCCGCTTCAAGGGCAAGACGATCGCCGACGTGCTCGAGATGTCGGTCGAGGAGGCCCTCGCGTTCTTCTCGAAGATCCCGAAGATCAACAGGCGGCTGCAGACACTGCACGACGTCGGGCTCGACTACATGACGCTCGGCCAGCCGGCGACAACGCTCTCCGGCGGCGAGGCGCAGCGCGTGAAGCTCGCCTCCGAGCTCTGCAAGGTGTCGACCGGCCGGACGCTCTACATCCTCGACGAGCCGACGACCGGTCTCCACTTCGCCGACATCGAGAAGCTGCTCGAGACGCTGCAGCGTCTCGTCGACGGCGGCAACACGATGATCGTGATCGAGCACAATCTCGATGTGATCAAGCAGGCGGACTACCTGATCGATCTCGGCCCCGAAGGCGGGGAGGCGGGCGGCGAGATCGTCGCGGTCGGCACGCCCGAGGAGGTCGCGCAGGTCGAGGGCTCGTACACGGGGGCGTTCCTGCGCCCGCTGCTCGACCACAAGCCTGCGAAACGCCGCGCCGTCGCCGCGTGAACTGGCACGACCGGCGCAAGGTCCTGCTGCTCGTCGGCGTGATCTGCACGCTCGTCTTCGTCGCGGGCATGGCCGCCGCCTGGCTGAACCGAAACGACACGATCTGCTCCGACGGCAAGGCCCCGGTGGAGCAGCGGAGCGGCGTGCTCGGCCAGGTCGTCTATCGCTGCCACAACGGGCAGATCGTGACGCTCAACAACTGATGCGGGACTGGTGGCTGCGGGCGTGCCTCGTCCTGCAACGGCCGCGGCCGGTGTTCGTCGCGCTGCGCGACGACAGCAAGCAGTCGCTCGGCGACCGCTCCGAGCTCGTGCTCGCGATCGTCCTGCTCGCCGGGATCGCCGGCGTCCTCTCGACGGCAACCGCGGGCCGCCTGCTCGAGGACGGCGACTACGACGGGCTGCTCGTCGCGGTCTGGGCCTTCATCGCCGGCAGCATCTACGGCGCGTTCGGGTACTTCGTGCTCGGCGGGCTGCTCTACGCCTCGTGCAAGGCGCTCGGCTCGCAGGGGTCGTATCGCCGCGCGCGACACGTGCTCGCATTCGCCTGCGTCCCGATCGCGCTCTCGCTCGTTCTCTGGCCGGTCAAGCTCGCGGTCTTCGGCGAGGACCTGTTCCGCCGCGGCGGCAGCGACGCGGGAGCGGGGGCACGGTCTTCGAGGTGCTCACGTTCGCATTCGTCGCGTGGGCGGCGGTGCTGCTCGTGATCGGCGTCCGGGCCGTGCACGGCTGGACCCTGGAGCGCGCGCTCGCGCGCGTGCGGGATCGCGCTGGCCGTGCCGGTCGTGCTCGGCCTCGTTCTCAGCTCTTTCTGACGGCAGCCTCGAACCGGTCGAGCTCGTCGGCCGGGATCGCGTACGTGTGCTGTTCCTCCGGGAACGCCCCGGTGCGCACGTCCTCGGCGTACTGTGCGACCGCGTCGCCGATCTCCTGCGCGATGTCCGCGTAGCGCTTGACGAAACGCGGCGTGCGTCCCTCGTACATCCCGAGCATGTCGTGCCAGACGAGCACCTGCCCGTCGGTCGCCGCGCCCGCGCCGATCCCGATCGTCGGGACGTCGAGCGCCGCCGAGACGCGGGCCGCGACCGCCGCGGGCACCGCCTCGAGCACGACCGCGAATGCACCGGCCTCCTGGAGCGCGAGCGCGTCGTCGAAGAGCTGCTTCGCGGCTGCGCCGGTCCTGCCCTGCGCCTTGAAGCCGCCCGAGCTTCGTCGCGGACTGCGGCGTCAGGCCGACGTGGCCCATGATCCCGATGTTCGAGTCGGCGATCGCGCGCACGCGCGAGAGCATCCGGCCGGCGCCCTCGAGCTTGACGACGTCCGCGCCGCCCTCCTTGACCATCCGGATCGCGCTCGCGACGGCCTGCTCGTCGGAGACCTCGTAGGTGCCGAACGGGAGGTCGCCGACGACGAGCGGCCGGCGCGCCGCGCGCGTGACCGCGCGTGTCAGGAAGATCATCTCGTCGAGCGTCACCGGCAGCGTCGACTCGTGGCCGAGCATCACCATCGCGGCCGTGTCGCCGACGAGGATCAGCTCGACGCCCGCTTCGTCGGCGATCCGCGCGGCGGGCGCGTCGTACGCGGTGATCATCACGATCTTGTCGCCGCGCTTCTTCATCTCCAGCAGCTCGGGCAGCGGCAGCTTCCCGGGCGCCGGAGTGGCGGGCGCAGGCGTGCGCGGGCGGGTGCTCATGAGGCTCCTTTCAACGGGACGTTGTCGATCAGGCGCACGTCGCCGACACGTGCGGCGACGGCGAGAGTGGGGCCGTCGAAGTCCACGACCTCGACGTAGTCGGGCTCGACCCCGGCCGCGCGCAAGACGGCGAGCGCCTGCTCGCGGTCGCCGGTCGCGAGCGCCTGCGGGATCGCGAGCGCCCGGCTGCGCTGCTCGTCCGAGAGGCGCCCGTTGCGGGACGACAGGGCCAGCCCGTCGTCGGTGCGCACCGTCTCGACGACCCGGATCTCGACGTCGAGGTTGAGGTCGCGCACCAGCTGCTTGAGCACGGCGACCTGCTGGGCGTCCTTGCGCCCGAACCAGGCGAGCTGCGGCCGGACGAGGTTGAACAGCTTCAGGCAGACCGTCGCGACCCCGCGGAAGTGCCCGGGGCGGGCCGCGCCTTCGAGGCCGAGTGCGACACCTTCGGGCTCGACCCAGGTCGCGAACCCCGGTGGGTACAGCTCGTCCGGCTCCGGCGCGAACAGCAGGTCGACTCCGGCCGCTTGCGCAACCGCCGCGTCGTGCTCGAAGTCACGCGGGTACGCCGCAAGATCCTGTGCGTCGCCGAACTGCGCCGCGTTCACGAAGAGGCTCGCGACGAGCACGTCGGACTCTGCGCGCGCGGCGGCGAACAGCGCCTCGTGCCCGGCGTGCAGCGCTCCCATCGTCGGGACGAGCCCGACGACACCGCGCCGCGGCACGTCGAGCTCCGCGATCGACCGCACGACGATCATGGGCTCGTCGCCTCCACCAGTGCCGTGTAGAGGGGCTCGAGCGAGCTACCGGCAAGCGCGGCGCGATGGCGCTCGACCGTCTCCCAGTCGCCGCGCGCGACAGGCCCGGTCAGCTCGAAGCCGTTCTCGATCGTCCGCTCCATCAGCGGCACGAGCGCGGCGGGCGGCGCACCGGCCTGGTCGAAGAGCTCGGCGGCGGCGCGGTAGAGCGTCACGAGGTAGTTGGACGCGATCGCCGCACCGGCGTGGTAGAGCGCGCGGCGGTCGTCGGCGAGCACGAACGGGCGCAGCCCGAGCGTCTCGGCCAGCCAGAGCGCGCGCTCGTGGCCCGCCTCGTCGTCCGCGGTGAGCGCGGCCCAGGCGCCGTCCAGCTGCTCCGGCCCGCGCGCCGTGGTCAGCGTCTGCAACGGGTGGACGGAAAAGCGGCGTGTGTGGGGATCGAGCGCCGCCAGCGGCGTCCCGCCCGAGACGTGCGCGACCCACGGCCCCGGCTCGAGCCGGCGTGCGACGTCCGCGATCGCGCGGTCCGGCACGCAGAGGAGGCGGAGCTCGCCGTCGCCGCCCACGGCGACGCCGCGCTCGCGCAGGCGCGCGGCGATCGCGGAGCCGGCGCGCCCGGCGCCGATGACGGTGACCTTGTCGAACATTTGGGCTCCAGTTCCGAATCCGGATACCGGGCACCGCTAGCGTACTGCACCGATGAGGGTCGAGGTCGACGGGGCACGGCTGTTCTTCGATGTCGAGGGGGCGCTGCTGCGCCCGGTCGGGCCGTGGCTGGAGGAGCGTCCGACGGTCGTGATCGTCCACACCGGCCCAGGCAGCGACCACACCGCGTACAAGGAGCACATCGGCCCGCACCTCGCGGAGCGCGCGCAGGTCGTGTACCTCGATCTGCGCGGCTGCGGCCTCAGCGACCGCAGCACGCCGGAGACCTGGAACGTCGAGACGTGGTCGTCCGACCTGCACGGCCTGCTGGCGCGGATCGGGGTCGAGCGGCCGGTCGTGCTCGGCACCGGCTTCGGCTGCTTCGTCGCGCTCCGCTACGCCCAGCGCTGGCCGGCCAACCTGTCGAAGCTCGTGCTCTCGAACCCGAACGCACGGGTGGTCACCGAGCGGATGGTCGAACGCTACGCCGAGCTCGGCGGCGCGAAGGCGCGGGCATCCGCGTCGGAGTTCTTCGAGCGCCCGAGCGAGATGAGCATCGCCGGCTTTCTCCGGGACTGCTTCCCCGTGATGGTGCCGCCGAACTACGCGGCGCGCCTGATGCTCATGCCGATCTGGAACCTCGAGCTCGCGATCCACTGGACTGCGACCGAGATGCACACGCTCGACCTGCGGCCGGGCCTCGGCTCGATCGAGGCGCCGACGCTCGTGCTCGCGGCGTCGCACGACCCGCAGTACCCGCCGGAGTCGATCGACGAGGTGATCCAGGGCCTGCGTGACGTGCGCGTCGAGCGCTATCCGGGCGCGCGCCATTCGATCTTCCGGGACGCGCCCGGGTCGATGGACGTCGTCAAGGAGTTCGTGGCGTGAAGATCGACGTCGGCGATGCCGAGCTCTTCTTCGACGTCGAGGGGCCGAAGGTCGTCGCGTCCGCCGACGCGTGGGTCGAGCGGCCGACGGCGGTGCTGCTCCATGCAGGCCCGGGGCCGACCATTCGCTCTACAAGGACCTCGTCGGCCCGCGGCTCGCATCGGTCGCCCAGGTCGTCTATCTCGATCAGCGGGGCGACGGCCGCAGCTCCCGCTCGGACGCGTCCCGCTGGAACCTCGAGACGTGGTCCGACGACCTGCTCGCCTTGCTCGACGCGCTCGAGATCGAACGCCCGGTGCTCGTCGGGAGCGCAATCGGGTCGCTCGTCGCGCTCAGCTTCGCCTCGCGCTATCCGGACCGGCCGGCGGGGCTCGTGCTCGTGAGCGCGGTCGCGCGGTACGTCCATCAGCGATCGGTCTCGGAGTTCGACCGGCTCGGCGGCGCACACGCCGGTGAGGTCGCAGCGCGCTACTTCGGCGAACCGAGCGAGACGACGTTCGCCGACTACATGAACGTCTGCCTGCCGCTCTACACCCGTCGCCCGCTCGACCCCGACGTCGTTGCGCGCATGCGCATCAACCCGGAGGCGACCGTCAACTGGAGCCGGGTGCACGCGGGCACGATGGATCTGCGCGAGGCGGTCGGCCGGATCGCATGCCCGGTGCTGCTCTTTGCGGGGGAGGACGACCCGTCCTTCACCCTCGCCGGGGCGGAGGAGCTTGCGGCGTCGCTCCCACCCGCGCTGACGACGTTCCGGCGCGTGCCTGCGGCCGGTCACGGCGTCTTCCGCGACGCGCCGTGGGCGCTCGACGAGGCGGCCGAGTTCATCCGCTCGGCCGGCGCCTGAGCGGATCCGTCCGGCGCGGAGGCGACGATGGGGCCTTGGTAGGGTTCTCCTGATGCCGATCTACGACTACGTCTGCATGAGCTGCGAGTCCCATTTCGAGGAGCTCGTCGGCATGTCGGATCCCGATCCGGCCTGCCCCGACTGCGGCAACCTGAAGGTCGCCAAGCAGTTCAGCGCCTCCTTCGCAGCGCACGGCGTCTCCGGGCAGCCCTCCTTCGGTGGCGGCGGCTGTTGCGGTGGCGGTTGTGGCAGCTGCGGCTGACCTCGCGCTGCTCGCCTACGGCGACCAGGTCGCCGGCTGCACGCGCTGCGCGCTCGCCGAGACGCGCACGCAGGTGGTCTTCGGCTCCGGCTCGCCGACCGCCGAGCTGATGTTCGTGGGAGAGGCCCCCGGCTTCCACGAGGACAAGGGCGGCGTGCCGTTCGTCGGGGCGGCGGGCAAGCTCCTGTCGAAGCTGCTCGACGGCATCGGTCTCTCGCGCGACGAGGTCTACATCTGCAACACCGTCAAATGCCGCCCACCGGGCAATCGCAACCCGCTGCCCGAGGAGCTCGAGGCATGCGAGACGCACCTCTTCCGCCAGATCGAGATCATCCAGCCGCGGCTCGTCGCGACGCTCGGCAACTTCGCGACGAAGCTCCTCTCGGGCAAGCCGGCCGGCATCACACAGGTGCACGGGCGCGAGCAGCAGGTCGTGCTCGGCGGCCGCCCGGTCACGCTCTATCCGATCTTCCACCCCGCTGCCGCGCTCTACACACCGCGGATGCTCGAGGTGCTGGAGGAGGACTTCCGCCGCATCCCCGAGCTGCTCGGGCTCGGCCCGGCGGCACCGGTGGCGCCGCCGCCGGAGCCGCTCGCACCGCCCCAGACGGCACCTGCCGAGCAGCCGCTCCAGCTCGGGCTCTTCTAGCCGTCCGCCGTGGAGGTCGTGACGGCGTCGCCGGAGGAGACGGAGGCGCTCGCCGCCCGCCTCGCCGCGCGCCTGGCCGCAGGGGACGTGGTCGCCGTCTCGGGCGAGCTCGGTGCCGGCAAGACGACCTTCGTGCGCGGCGCCGCCCGTGCGCTCGGCTTCGCGGGCACGGTCACCAGCCCGACGTTCACGATCGGCCACCGCTACGAGGCGCCCACGCCCGTCGCCCACCTCGACCTCTACCGGATCACCGGCCTCGACTCCGAGGAGTGGGGCGACCTGGAGCCGTACTTCGACGGCACGGTCGCGTTCGTCGAATGGCCCGAGCACGGCGGCGACTGGCTGCCTGCCGCCCGCGCCACGGTTACGCTTGACCACGTCGACGAGTCGCACCGCCGCGTTCGGATCACGAGTGAAGACGATCTTGGCCTTTGACACAGCGACGTCCTACGGCGCCGTCTGCGGTCTGGCGGGAGGGCGCCGCGTGCGCGTCGAGCGGGCGGGCGACGTGCTGCGCGCAATCGACCAGCTCGTCGCCGACCCGCGGGAGCTCGACGCGATCGTCGTCGGCCGTGGCCCCGGCAGCTTCACGAGCATCCGGATCGGGCTCGCCGTCGCGCGCTCGCTCGCGTTCGCGCTCGACCTGCCTGTCGCCGGTGCGTCGACCCTCGACGCCCTCGGCGGCGGCACACCGGTGCTCGACGCGAAGCGCGGCGAGGTGTTCACGCTCGGCCCGCGCTCCTGCGAGCCGTCCGAGCTCGACGTGCACGGGCTGACGCTCGTCGGGGACGGCGCGGTGCGCTACCGCGAGCTGTTCGAGGCTGCGGGCGCGCTCGTGCCGCCGGACGACGACGACGCCCACCTCCCCGATCCGAGCCTCCTGATCGAGCGCGCGGGGCCGTTCGGCCCCGCGGCACTCGTCGAGCCTCTCTACGTCCGCGAGCCCGACGCCCGGCCGCCGGCATGACCGCCGTCGCCGTCCAGATCCGCCCGCTCGTCACCGGCGACCTCGATGCGATCGAGGTGATCGAGCGGCGCGCGTACCCGACGCCCTGGTCGCGGTCGATGTTCGCGTCCGAGCTCGCCAAACCGACCTCGATCTGCCTCGGCGCCTTCGAGGGCGAGGACCTGGTGGGCTACGTCGTCAACTCGCGCTACGTCGATGCCTGGCACGTCATGAACGTGGCCGTCGATCCCGGGCACCAGCGCCGCGGCGTCGCGACGCAACTGCTGGAGCGGCTCTTCGACCTGACCCGCGACGACGAGCGCCGCGGGTACACGCTCGAGGTGCGCGTCTCGAACGAAGAGGCGATCCACCTCTACGAGAAACTCGGCTTCGAAGCGCGTGGACTACGGCGCGGCTACTACACGGACAACCGCGAGGACGCGCTGATCATGTGGCGCGACGCACGCCGGCCGACGGCGTGATTCTCGGGATCGAGACCTCGTGCGACGAGACGGCCGCGGCCGTCGTCACCGCGGACGGCGAGATCCGCTCGAGCATCGTCGCCTCCCAGGACGAGTTGCACGCCCGGTTCGGCGGTGTGGTGCCGGAGGTCGCTTCCCGACGCCACCTCGAGCTCGTCATGCCCGTGCTCGAGCAGGCGCTGGACGACGCCGGGGTCGAGCTGCCGGCCGTCGACGCGGTCGCCGTCACGGCGCGACCGGGCCTGATCGGCGCGCTGCTCGTCGGCGTCTCGGCGGCGAAGGCGCTCGCCTGGTCGCACCGCCTGCCGCTCGTCCCGGTCGACCACCTGCACGGCCACGTCGCCTCGCTCTACCTGCGGCCGCTCGACCTCGAGCCGCCGTTCACGTGCCTGCTCGCGAGCGGCGGCCACACGATGTTGCTCGACGTCCAGGAGCGCGGCTCGTTCGCGGTGCTCGGGACGACGCTCGACGATGCCGCCGGGGAGGCCTTCGACAAGGGGGCTCGGCTGCTCGGGCTGGGCTATCCGGGCGGGCGCGAGATCGACGCGCTCGCCCGCAGCGGCGACCCGGAGGCCTACGACTTCCCGGTCGCCCGCGTGCCCGGGCTGGACTTCTCCTTCTCCGGGCTGAAGACCGCGCTCCTCTACCGGGTGCGGGGCCTGGAGGCCGGGGAGCTCGAGACGCGCCGCGCCGACCTCGCGGCCTCCTACCAGCGGGCGATCGTGCGGGCGCTCGTCGGACGCGTCCGGGCAACCGGAGCCGAGCGGATCGCGGTCGTGGGCGGCGTCGCCGCCAACTCGGAGCTCCGCGCCGCCCTGCCGGAGGCGGCGCTGGCGCCGCTTGCGCTCTGCACGGACAACGCCGCGATGATCGCCTCGGCGGCCCGGTATTCGGACCCCATCCCGTACCCGGGGTACCTTTCGCTCGATGCACGTGCCTCGGCGTAGCGCCGTCAAGCTTCTCGTCGTCGCGATGCTCACGGTCGTGCTGGTCGCGACCGTCTCGGCGCGCGGGCGCGACGGCTCGGCCACGCGGTCGACGGTCAGCTGGCGGGGGCTCGTGGGCGAGCCGCGCGCCGCGGTCCCGATCGGCCAGCGCTCGATCGTCGTGCTGCACACCCCGTCGGTCGCGCAGCGGCTCGCGAAGGCGAAGTACGCCACCGAGGCGCAAGAGCGCTCGTGGACGAACCAGGCCTTTGCGGCGCAGCAGCAGGTGCTGACGACGCTCGCCGCCCAGGGGATCGCCGTTCGGCGCGAGTACAGCTACGCGCGCGTGCTGGACGGGTTCTCGGCTGCGCTCGACCCGCGCGCCGTCGCGCTGCTCGAGCAGATGCCGGAGATCGCGGGCGTCTATCCGGTGCGGGCCGCGTTCCCCGCGTCCGCATCGGAGACGCTGCTCTCCTCGAGCCGGTTCGGGCCGACGAGCGGTCACCGCGCCGTCGCCGAGCTGCCGGGCTACGACGGCCGCGGCGTCACGATCGCGCTGCTCGACACCGGGGTCGACCAGGCGCATCCGTACCTGCGCGGCAAGATCCTGCCGGGGATCGACCTCGTCGACCGCAACGACGACGCCGCTGCCCGTTCGAACCCGCTCGATCCTGCGCAGGTCGAGCGCCACGGCACCGAAATGGCGGGGATCCTCGTCGGCGCCGGCGGGCCGCGCGGGCTGCACGGGGTCGCGCCCGGCGCGACCGTGCTCCCACTCCGCATCGCGGGCTGGCAGCCCGCCGCCGACGGGCGCCAGCTGGTCTACGGTCGCAGCGACCAGCTGATCGCGGGCCTCGACCGCGCCGTCGACCCGAACGGCGACGGCGATGCGCACGATGCCGTGCGCGTCGCGCTGATCGGCGTCGCCGAGCCGTACGCCGCCTTCACGGACGGGCCGGAGGCGCGGGCGGCGCAGGGTGCGCTCGACCTGAACACGCTCGTCGTCGCGCCGGCCGGCAATGACGGTGACGCAGGCCCGTCGTTCGGATCGATCGCCGGCCCGGCGGGCGGAGCAGGCGCGCTCGCCGTCGGCGCGACCGATGCGCGTTCGGTCGTGCCGCGCGTGCGGGTCGTGCTGCGACGCGGCCTCGACGTCATCTTCGACCAGCGCGTGCCGCTGCTCGGCGCCGTCGCGCCGAGCCATTCGGCGACGCTGCGGGTCGCGACGCCGCGTTCGACGAAGGGGCTCCCCGGTACCTCGAGCGCCGACTTCTTCGACCGCAAGGGCTTCAGCCTCGTGGCGGGGCGGGCGGTCGTGGCTCCGGTCGGCGCCGATCCGCAGGCGCTTGCGGTCGCAGCGTCGCGTGCAGGCGCAGCGGCAGTCGTCCTCTACGGCGACGGGCTACCGCCCGGCTCGCTGAGGGTGGCCGAGGACGAGCGCGCGCCGGTCGTGGTCGTCCCTGCGACCGCAGCCGTCGAGCTGCTCGCCGCCCGGCGCGCGGGCATCGACGTCGGGATCGCCGTGGGCGCTGCGCACGACGACACGAACGAGACGCGCGGACGGGTCGCCGCCTTCTCGTCGCTCGGGCTCGCGTTCGACGGCAGCGTCAAGCCGGATGTCGCTGCGCCCGGTGTCGCGCTCGCCACGTCGGTGCCAGGCACCGCGTCGGACGGCTCGCCGCTCTACGGCTCGATCAATGGCACGAGCGGCTCGGCCGCGACGGTCGCCGGCGCGGCGGCACTGCTCGCGCAGATGCGTCCGGCGCTCGACGGGCCCGCGCTGCGCAGCCTGCTCGTCGGCTACTCGCAGCGTGGCCGCGCGTCGGCCTTCGCGGTCGGGAACGGGGTCTTCCGGCTCGGCGCAGCGGCTGTCGGAGAGGTCGCGACGTCGCCGGCGACGCTCGGCTTCGGCCTCTGGGGCGGCCCGCGGTGGCACGCGACGCGCACCGTCGTCGTCCGCAACGTCTCGACCCGGCGGCTCGAGCTCTCGCTCAAGGCGGACGTCGACGGCGAGTCCGAGGCGTTGCAGTTCACGGTCAAGCCCAGTCACTTCATCCTGCGGATCGGCAGGTCGCGCAAGGTGCAGGTGACGGTGCGCGCGCCGGCCGCGCCGCGCGAGCGGACGGTGACGGGTGCGCTCGCGGTCGCCGTCTCCGGGAGCCTGCAGACGCTGCGCGTGCCGTGGGCGCTCGGCTTCCGTCGCTACTCCGCGAACCTCCTCGCGCACGTGTCCCTGAACGAGAAGTCGTTCGCTCCGTCGGACACCACTCCCGCGCTGCTCACGATCCAGGCAGGCAACCTCGTCCGGGACGACGGGCTGCAGATCCAGCCGGTCGCGCGGCTCGACGTGCTGCTCTACGACTCTGCCGGCCGCTTCATCGGCCTCCTTGCGCGGCTGCGCAACCTGCTGCCCGGCGCCTACAGCTTCGGGATCACGGGCCGCGGCCCGTCGAGCCTCCTGCTGCCGCCCGGCCGGTACGAGTTGCGACTCGCAGCGTGGCCGACGCTGCCGCGCGACGCCGAGCCGAGCAGAGAGCGAGTCCGGTTCCAGATCGAGTAGATTCCGCCCCGATGGCCACGGCCGCGCCCGAGTCGCACCTTCGCGAGAACCCGTTCGAGCTCGCGCAGAGGCAACTCCAGAAGGTCGCCGACACGTTCGGCATCGACCAGCAGCTGGTCGGTGTCCTCTCGCAATGCAAGAAGGCCGTCGAGGTCTCGATCCCGACGTCGATGGACGACGGCACCGTGCGCGCGTTCGCGGGCTACCGCGTCACGCACAACATCGCACGCGGCCCGTCGAAGGGCGGGATTCGCTACCACCCGGACGTCACGCTCGACGAGGTCAAGTCGCTCGCGATGTGGATGACGTGGAAGTGCTCGCTGATGGGCCTGCCGTTCGGCGGCGCGAAGGGCGGCGTGATCTGTAACCCGAAGGCGATGACGCGCGGCGAGCTCGAGCGCATGACGCGCCGGTTCACCTCGGAGATCATCAACGAGATCGGTCCCGAGAAGGACATCCCGGCACCGGACGTCGGCACAAACGCCGCGACGATGGCGTGGATCTTCGACACGTACTCGATGAACAAGGGGCACTCGGTGCTCGGCGTCGTCACCGGCAAGCCGCTGACGATTGGCGGCTCGCTCGGGCGCGAAGAGGCGACCGCACGCGGCGCATTGTTCTGCCTCTCCTCGGCGCTGCAGGACCAGAGCCGGTCGCTGGACGGCGTGCGGGTGGCGGTGCAGGGCTTCGGCAACGTGGGCTCGTACTTCGCGAAGTTCGCCGCGGAGGAGGGTGCGAAGGTCGTTGCCATCTCAGACTCGTCGGGCGGCATCTACAACGCGAACGGCGTCGACATCGCGGCTGCGTTCGCGCACAAGCGCAGCGGTGGCTCGCTGAACGAGCTCAAGGGCGGCGACGCGATCAGCAACGACGAGCTGCTCGTGCTCGACTGCGACGCGCTCGCGCCGTGTGCGCTCGAGCAGGTGATCACCACGGACAACGCCGACCAGATCAAGGCGAAGGTGCTCGTCGAGGGAGCGAACGGCCCGGTCACCCCGACCGCCGACGACATCCTCGAGGGCAACGGCGTGCTCGTCCTGCCGGACGTGCTCGCGAATGCCGGCGGCGTCGTCGTTTCGTACTTCGAGTGGGTGCAGGGCCTGCAGGAGTACTTCTGGAAAGAAGACGAGGTCAATCGCCGCCTGCACGACATCGTCACCCGCGCGTACGACGAGACGCGCGCGACCTTCGAAGCTCGCAAGACGTCGATGCGCATGGCCGCGTATGGCCTCGCCGTGCAGCGCGTCGCCGAGGCGACCGTGACGCGCGGGCTCTATCCCTAGCACGCGCGCCGTCACCCTCTTCCACGCGCAGAACTGCTCGCTCTGCGAGCGCGCCCGCGCGCAGGTCGAGACGCTGCAGGCCGAGCTCGGCTTCCCGTACGCGGAGGTCGACATCACGGGCGACGACGAGCTGGAGGCCCGCTACCGGGAGTGGCTCCCGGTGGTCGAGATCGACGGCGAGCGCGCCTTCGTCTACTACGTCGACGAGGCGGCGCTGCGGCGCAAGCTCGCGCCATCCTGAGCGCGGACCGCGGGCCGTCTGGACGTGTCCCGGGGACTGTCCCTGAGCCACGTCCACACGAGCGGGGTCCAGGGGACTGTCCCCGGGACCCGGCCGTTCTGGCCCGGCCGGGTTGTCACAAGCGCTGGTGCTTGTGACAACCGGTCGGCTGTTCCAGAGCCTTCGGGCACAATGCTCGTGATGTTGCAAACCCCGGCACCCGGAGGCGCCCCCGAACGCCTGACCGTCGGCGTTGCGGCCCGTCTTTCGCGCTATCTGCAGGTGCTGACGCAGGCGAAGAAGATGGGCAAGGAGCGCATCTCCTCGCAGGAGATCGCGGACTACACCAACATCAACGCCACCCAGATCCGCCGCGACCTCTCGAACTTCGGCAAGTTCGGCAAGCGGGGCGTCGGCTACTCGATCGAGTCCCTGCTGGCCGAGATCCGCAAGATCCTGCGCACCCAGGGGCAGCACAACATCGCCCTCGTCGGGGCCGGCCGCCTCGGCCAGGCGATCGCGAGCTCGCCGATCTTCGCGGAGCACGGGATCAACATCGCCGCCGTCTTCGACGCGGACGAGTCCAAGGTCGGCCACGAGCTCGGCGGGGCCGCGATCGAGGACGAGCGCCGCCTCAAGGACGTCGTCCGCGACAAGAACATCGTCGTCGGCGTGCTCGCCGTGCCGGCCGGCGCCGCGCAGAAGGTGGCCGACGACCTCGTCGACTCGGGCGTCCGCATCATCTTCAACTACTCCGAAGCGCTCCTCGACGTCCCCGGCGACGTGACCGTGCACACCTCGAACCCCGCGGTCGAGCTTCTGCACGCGCTCTACTTCCACCTCACGTAGCGTCCGCCGCGTGCGGATCCTGCTCTGGCACGGCTACCTCCTCGGAGGGACCGGCTCGAACGTCTACTCCCGCGCGCTCGCGCGCGAGTGGAGCCGTGCCGGGCACGAGGTCGTCGTGGTCTGCCAGGAGCGTGCGCCGGAGCAGTTCGACCTCGGCGGCGCGACAGTGGTCAACCCCGACCTCCCGGACGGTTTGCTGCCGGTCTTCGTGCTCGACCGCTACGAGGGCCTCCGCCCGAAGCTGCTGCAGGACTTCACCGACGCGGAGAAGGACGCCTATGTCGAGGCGAACGCAGCCGCGCTGCGCGCGCTCCTGCCCGCCGACCTGATCTTCACGAACCACGTGCTGCTCGGCGGCCCGGTCGGCGCCGCGACCGGCCGGCCGTTCCGCGTCAAGGCGCACGGCTCCGAGCTCGAGTACTCGATGCGCGGCCGGCCGGAGCTCGAGGAGTGGGGGCGCGAGACGCTCGCGCACGCCGAGGCCACCTACGTCGGCTCCGAGCACATCCGGCGGGTGCTCGCGGACGTCGTCGGCGAGGTCGGCGTCGTGCACGAGGTGCCGCCCGGCGTCGACGTCGACCGGTTCGTGCTCGAGGAGCGCCCCGCAGCGCTCGCCGGCCTGCTCGACGCGGCCCGCGCGGATCCCCCGAACCCCGGCAACGCGGAGGAACGGCTGCCGGACGACGGAAACGCCGAGCGCCTCGAGCGGTTCTTCGCAGACGACGCGCCGACCGTCGTCTACTTCGGGAAGCTGATCGAGCAGAAGGGCGTGCAGATCCTGCTCGAGGCGATGCGCGCGCTCGACGCGCGGCTCGTCGTCGTCGGCTTCGGCCCGTACCGCGCCCAGCTCGAGGCGCTGGCCCCCGAGGGCACGCTCTTCACCGGCCCGCTCGAGCACCGCCACCTGATGCACCTGCTGCCGCTCGCCGCCGCAACCGTCGTCCCGTCGGTCTTCCCAGAGGCGTTCGGGATGGTCGCCGCCGAGGCCGCAGCCGCAGGCTCGCCGCCCGTCGTCGCGCGGCATTCCGGGCTCGCGGAGGTCGCCGCCGGGCTCGAGGAGGAGTACCCGGAGCGCTTCCGGGGCCTCGCATCGTTCACCTCCGGCGACAGCGCCGATCTCGCGCGCACGCTGGCCGCGATCCTCGCGCTCCCGCCCGCGGAGCACGACGAGCTCCGTCGCGCGGCCCGCCGGGCCGTCGTCGAGCGCTGGTCGTGGCACAGCGTGGCGGAACGTCTCCTCCAGCCGGTCTGACCCGCGCGGCTACGCTCCCGCGATGGGTGAGGAGCAGCGCGTCTCCTGGCAGGAGTTACTCGCGACGTCGCACGCGTCGTTCGAGAGCGGCACCGATCTGACGCTCGCGGTCGAGGAGGAGTTCGCGCTGCTCGACCCCGAGTCGCTCGAGCTGACCGACCGCTTCGAGGAGCTCTACGCCGCCGCGCTCGAGACCGACCTGGCACCGAACATCGTCGGAGAGCTGATCGCGTCCGAGGTCGAGGTCCGGACCGGCAAGTGCACCGAGTTCGGCGAGGCGGCCGACGCGATGCGGGAGCGGCGGGAGCAGCTGCACGCGGTCGCGTCGGAGCTGAAGATCGGGCTCGGCGGCACCGGGGCGCACCCCTGGAGCCGCTGGCAGGATCAGCGCATCATCGACACGCCGCACTACCGGCGGAACGACGAGCTGCTGCGCTACGTCGTCTGGCGCAACAACACCTTCGGCCTGCACGTCCACGTCGGCATCGCCGGCGCCGACCGCGCGATCGCCGTGCACGACGCGCTCCGCAACTTCCTCCCCGAGCTGCTCGCTCTCTCGGCGAGCTCGCCGTTCGTCGAGGACGTCGACACCGGCCTCCACTCGGCGCGCACCGAGATCTTCACGCGCATGTTCCCGCGTTGCGGCATCCCGGACGCCTACGGTGACTGGCGTGGGTGGGAGGACTACGTGTCATTCCTCTACCGCACCGGCTCGATCACCGAGCACACGCAGATCTGGTGGAGCGTCCGGCCGCACCTCGCGTACCCGACGGTGGAGCTCCGGATCTGCGACGGCCAGCCCGACCTCGGCGAGGCGCAGTCGCTGGCCGCGCTCGGCTACGCGCTCGCGGCCCGGTGCGCGCGCGCCTACGACGAAGGCGAGCCGCTCCCGTCCCGGCCGCACCGCCTGCTCGAGGAGAACCTCTGGCGGGCGATTCGCTACGGGCTCTCCGGCGAGCTGCTCGACCTCGAGCGGGGCGAGTCGATCCCCGCCCGCGCCCGCCTCGAGCAGCTGCTCGAGTGGGTCGCCCCGGTCGCGTCCGAGATCGGCGCTGCGCCGTTCCTGTCCATCCCGGAGCAAAACGCCGCGGAGCGCCAGATCGAGCGCCGTGCCGAGGGCGCCGAGCTGCGGACGATCTACGCCGAGCAGGTGCGCGCGGGGGCGCCGATCGGTGGCTGACGAGGTCGATCCGCAGGCGCTCGCCGACGAGCTCGCGGCCTTCGACGTCGACCAGTTCCTCGTCGCGGCCGCCTCGACCCTGGCGAGCCTCGCGTTCGCGAAGCTCGAGGGCGGCGACCTCGTCCAGGCCCGGAAGGCGATCGACACGCTCACCGCCCTCCTGCCGCACGTCGAGAGCGGGCTGAGAGGCGAGCTGGAGCGGGCCTTGACGAACCTGCAGGTCGCCTACGCGAGCGCGGCTACCGGGTAACCCCGACCGGACATTGTGATACATAATCGCCCGCGCCGAAGCCCTTCGGCGCTTGACTTTGTGAGGGAGCGAAACCGATGGATTGGTTCATGCAACACGCCGTGCTCCTCGCCCTCGTCGGTGCCGGCGTGGCCGTGGCGTACGGGCTTTACCTGACCTGGTGGCTGCTCCAGCAGCCGGCGGGCAACGACCGGATGAGAGAGATCTCGAAGGCGGTCCAGGAGGGCGCTGCGGCCTACCTCAAGAAGCAGTACACGGCGATCGCGCTCGTCGCGATCGTGCCGTTCTTCGCGCTCGGCTTCTACGACAAGCTGGGCTGGGGGACCGCGTTCGGGTTCCTGATCGGCGCGATTCTCTCGTCCGCCGCGGGCTTCATCGGCATGAACGTCGCCGTGCGCTCGAACGCACGCACCGCTGAGGCGGCCCGCGGTGGGCTTGCCCCGGCGCTGAACGTCGCGTTCCGCGCCGGCTCGGTGACCGGCCTGCTCGTCGTCGGCCTCGGGCTGTTCGGCGTCGCCGGCTACTACTGGTTCCTGACCGGCGCGCTCGGCAACTCGCCGACCTCGGCGATCAACGACCTGATCGGGCTCGCCTTCGGCGGCTCGCTGATCTCGGTCTTCGCCCGTCTCGGCGGCGGCATCTTCACGAAGGCCGCCGACGTCGGCGCCGACCTGGTCGGCAAGATCGAGGCCGGGATCCCGGAGGACGACCCGCGCAACCCGGCCGTGATCGCCGACAACGTCGGCGACAACGTGGGCGACTGCGCCGGCATGGCCGCCGACCTGTTCGAGACGTACGCCGTCACGGCGGTCGCGGTGATGCTGCTCGGCACGCACGTCGCGCTCGTCGGCGACCTGTCGCAGCGGCTCTACCTCTATCCGCTCGCGCTCGGCGGCGTGTCCGCGATCGCGTCGGTGATCGGCACCCTCTTCGCGCGGCTCGGCAAGGGCGAGAACGCCGTCATCAACGCGCTCTACAAGTCGGTGCTCGCTGCCACGGTTCTGTCCGCGATCGGGTTCATCCCGATCACGCTCGGCTTCGACGGCGGTCGCTTCTCCTTCAGCGACCTCTACATCTCCGCGATCGTCGGGCTGGTCGTCACGTTCCTGCTCGTCGCGATCACCGAGTACTACACGGGGACCCGCTGGAACCCGGTGAAGGCGATCGCGAAGGCGTCGCAGACCGGGCATGCGACGAACATCATCGAGGGCCTCGCGATGGGCATGCAGGCCACCGCGCTGCCGGTGCTCGTGATCGTCGCCGGCATTCTCACGGCTCACCATTTCGCCGGGCTCTACGGCATCGGCGTCGCCGTGATGGCGCAGCTGTCGATGACGGGCCTGATCGTTGCGCTCGACGCGTACGGCCCGGTGACCGACAACGCGGGCGGCATCGCCGAGATGGCCGACCTCCCCGCGGAGGTGCGCGGCGTCACCGATCCGCTCGACGCCGTCGGCAACACGACGAAGGCCGTCACCAAGGGCTACGCGATCGGCTCGGCAGCACTCGCCGCGCTGATCCTGTTCGACTCCTACACGACGGGCCTCGCCGACGAGGGGCTCTTCACCGCTGTTCTCGCTCTCGGACCCGTGGGTGATCGCCGGCCTCTTCATCGGCGGCCTGATGCCGTTCCTGTTCGCGTCGCTCGCGATGCAGGCGGTCGGGCGCGTCGGCGGCGAGGTCGTGCAGGAGGTGCGCCGCCAGTTCCGCGAGCACCCCGGGATCATGGATTACACCGAGCGGCCCGACTACAGCCAGGCCGTCGGGATCGTCACCACCTCGGCGATCCGCTCCATGCTGCTGCCGGCCCTGATCCCGATCGGCTTCCCGATCGTGGTCGGGATCATCAGCGCGAGGATGCTGGGCGGCCTGCTGATCGGCACGATCGTCACCGGCCTCTTCCTCGCGATCGCGATGACCTCGGGCGGCGGCGCCTGGGACAACGCGAAGAAGTCGATCGAGGACGGCGCCTACGGCGGCAAGGGCTCCGAGGCCCACGCCGCCTCGGTCACCGGCGACACCGTCGGCGACCCGTACAAGGACACCGCAGGCCCCGCGATCAACCCGATGATCAAGATCGCGAACATCGTCGCGATCCTGATCATCCCGCTGATCGTCTCGATCCACGGCTAGGACGACCGGCTCGCGCGGGGCCTCGCCAGAGAGGCCCCGCGCTCGAGCCTCGTCCGGCCCCGATGCAGCTCGACCTGGGCCTGATCGCACCTTGTAGCCGACTCGATATCCGATTAAGGTCAGCCGCGCCGGAGGGGATCCGGTGACATTCCGTCAGGGAAAAGAGGGGAGAACAAGTTGAGAGTCAAGTCTCTCGGGGCCGTTGCGGCCCTGATTGCGTGTCTCGCTGTGGTGGTCGCCGTCCCGGCTTCGGGCGACGATTCGAGCGGCGCGACCTCGCTCTACGTCGTTCAGCTCGTGCAGGCGCCGGTCGCCACCTACGGCGGCGGCGTCGCGGGCTACGCAGCGACCAAGCCCGGCAAGGGCAAGAAGCTCGACGCGGGCTCGAGCGCCGCGCAGAGCTATGCCGGCTATCTGAACGCGAAGCACAACGGCGCGCTCGAGAAGGTGGGCGGTGGCGACAAGGTCTACGACTACACCGCCGTCTTCAACGGCTTCGCCGCTCAGCTGACCGCCGAGCAGGCGTCGAAGCTCGAGCTGATGAAGGACGTCGCGGTCGTCGAGAAGGCCGAGAACGTCTCGGTCGACGCAACGGCGACGACCGGCTCCTCGGACGCGTTCCTCCACCTGAGCGACAACGGCGGGCTGTGGGACAAGCTCGGCGGCGTCAGCAAGGGCGGCCTGAACAGCGGCGCCGGCGAGGACGTCGTCTTCGGCGACGTCGACGGTGGCTACTGGCCCGAGAACCCCGCGTTCTCGGACCGCAAGGTCGACGGCTCCAACGGCAACAACTACCCGCACAAGGTGACCGGCTTCTCGGGCATCTGCCAGGCGGGCGAGGCGTTCCCGGCGAGCACCTGCAACGGCAAGGTGATCGCGGCCCGGTACTTCGTCGCGGGCATGGGTGCCGCGAACATCCCGGACTACGAGTACCTGTCGCCGCGTGACTACGGCGGCCACGGCTCGCACACCGCCTCGACCGCCGCGGGCAACTACGGCGTCTCGGCAACCGGTGACGCGGCCGGCTTCGGCACGGTCAGCGGCATCGCGCCTCGCGCGCGCATCGCCGTCTACAAGGCCTGCTGGGTGCTTCCCGGCGCGGCCAGCGGCTCGTGCAACAGCGCCGACACGACGGCGGCCATCAACCAGGCCGCGATCGACGGCGTCGACGTCATCAACTACTCGATCAGCGGCACGTCGACCGCGTTCACCAACTCGGTCGAGGTCTCGTTCCTGAACGCGGCCGCCGCGAACGTCTTCGTGACGGCGTCGGCGGGCAACTCGGGCCCGACGGTCTCGACCGTCGCGCATCCGAGCCCGTGGATCATGACCACGGCGGCAGGCACCCACAACCGTGACGGTGCCGGCACGCTGACGATCGGCAGCGACGTGTACCAGGGTGACTCGGCCTCGCCGGTCGCCGTGACCGCTCCGCTGGTCAGCTCGCTCGAGGCCAAGGCCGCGACCGCGATCGACATCGACGCGATCCAGTGCGCGATCGGCTCGCTCGATCCCGCCAAGGTCGTGGGCAAGATCGTGCTCTGCGACCGCGGCGTCGTCGCCCGGACCGACAAGAGCCTCGCGGTCAAGCTCGCGGGCGGCGTCGGCATGGTGATGGTCAACCCGTCGCCGAACTCGATCAACGCCGACCTGCACTACGTCCCGACGATCCACCTGCCGGACACGGCCTACGTCGCGGTGCACGCCGCGGCCGACGCACACAAGACGGCGACGATCTCGACCGGGACGCTGAACTACAACGCGCCGGCACCGTTCACGGCGTCGTTCTCGTCCCGCGGGCCGATCCTGGCCGGCGGCGGCGACATCCTGAAGCCGGACATCATCGCGCCGGGCCAGGACATCCTCGCGGCGGTCGCGCCTCCGGGCAACCACGACCGTGACTTCGACCTCTACTCCGGTACGTCGATGTCGAGCCCGCACATCGCGGGTGTCGCGCTCCTGCTCAAGCAGGCGCATCCCGACTGGTCGCCGATGGCGATCAAGTCGGCGATGATGACGACGTCGTACCAGTCGAACGACTACGCGCCGTTCAACTGGGGCGCAGGCCACGTCGACCCGAACACAGGCGGTCGATCCGGGCCTCGTCTACGACAGCAACCTGACCGACTGGCTCGCGTTCCTGAAGGGCCAGAAGCTCTACACGGGTCCGGGCGCCTCGCTCGACGCGAGCGACCTGAACTCGGCCTCGATCGCGATCGGCGACATGGCCGGCGCACAGACGGTGCCTCGCACCGTCACGAGCGTCGGCTCCGCGTCGGAGACGTACACGTTCTCCTACTCGGGCCTCGCCGGCCTCTCGGTCGTCCCGTCGACGACGTCGTTCACGATCGCCCCCGGCGCATCGTCGACGTACAACGTGACGTTCACCCGCACCACGGCGGCGCTCAACGCGTACGTGAACGGGTTCATCACGTGGACGGGCAGCAAGGGCCACGTCGTCAAGCAGGTCGTCGTGATCCAGCCGGTCAAGTTCGCGGCGCCCGTGGAGGTCACGGCCTCCGGCGCGTCGGGCAGCCTGAACCTGAACGCGAAGTCGGGCTACACCGGCAACCTCGCGTACTCGATTCGCGGCCTGCAGGCAGCGACGAAGTTCGACCACGCACGTCGGTGGCGACCCGAGCTGCAACTTCAACACGGCGAATCCGGACGCGATGGTCGCGGCAGGCTATGCGACCGTCTCGACGTTCACGACGCCGACCACCGCGAACTACATCCGCTTCCAGACGTTCGCGTCTGACGCGGGCGCGGCGGCGCACGACCTCGACATGTTCGTCTACCGCGCGGCTCCGGGCAGCAGCTCCTACGTCCTGGTCGCGACGAGCGGTGGCCCCGACCAGAACGAGGTCGTCAACACGAACAGCGCCGGCAGCCTGGCCGTCGGTGCGCAGTTCAAGGTGTACGTGCACGGCTGCTCGGTGGATGCCGGCGGTGCCGACGTCACGCTCTTCGCGTGGGCGCTGACCAACCCGGCGACCAACCCGTTCAGCGCAGTCCCGGCAGCGCAGGCCGTCACGATCGGCCAGGTCGTCCCGGGCACGCTGAGCTGGGCCGGCCTGCCGGCCGGCAACCGCTACCTGGGTCGCGTGCTCTACGTCGATCCGGCCGTCCGCGGTCGCATGGCGGCGACCACGGTCGCGGTCAGCACGCGCTAGACGAAGCACGATCCGAACGACACGAAGGGCCGGCGAATCGCCGGCCCTTCGTCGTTTCGGAGGAGTACCGTGAGCGTGTGCACAACCGGGTTCTCGTCTATGCCGAGGCCGTCGACGTGGCGGCAGAAGGGGCCGTCTGGTACGCGCGCTGCATCGCCGGCGGCCCGTTCAGCGGCGCTGCACGTTCCCGGCAAGAGCACCGACACCGGCATCCACGCACGCTGGTTCGACCTGACGGGCGGCGAGCCGCGGCTCGACGTCTTGCCGGCGGGCAGCGACGCGACCACGGCCGTGCTCGAGGCGATCGCACGGCTGCGCCAGGACGGCGAGATCGTCACCGTCGTCCTGCCCGAGCAGTTCAGCAAGCGATCGCTGATGGCGGCCGCCCAGCGGGCGCAGTTCCGGCTCAAGCTGCGGCTGCTCGTCGAGCCCGACGTCGTCGTCGCCGACGTCCCGACCGTCACCTCGGAGCGGCGGCCCGAGGGCACGCGTGCCCGAGCACCTCGCGGTGCGCGTCGTCGCCGGCCAGCTCGACGACGCGACGAAACGGGCGGTCGCGCTACGCGCAGAGCCTCGGCATCGACGACCTGCGCGCCGTCCACTTCGGCGAGCGCTCGTGGGACGACGTCGGAGCTCGGCATCCCGGTCGACGACGAGCCCCAGGACGGGCAAGCTCGGCGACGCGATGCTCACCTACGCGCGCCGGCTGACCGACGACCCGACCGTCAGCGTCAACGTCGTGCTCCCGGAGCGGATCGACACCACGCTGCACCGCCTGCGGGGCCGGCGCGCGCTCGCGATCAAGCGGTGCCTCCTGTTCGAGCCGCACGTGATCCTGAGCAGCGTCCCGCACCGCAACTAAGCTCCGCCGGTGCCACGGCGTCGGCAGAGTCACGGGCTCGAACGGGTCCTCGGGGCGCCGGCGCTCTTCGCGACCGCGTACGGCAACGTCGGCTCGTCGATCTACTACGCGCTCGGCCTGACGGCCGGCGATCGCGCTCGGCCTGACGCCGATCGTCTTCATCATCAGCGGGCTGATCTTCGCCGCGACCGCCGCGACGTACGCCGAGGGAACCGTCGCGCTACCCGGAGGCAGGCGGCTCGGCGAGCTTCGCCCGCCACGCGTTCAACGAGCTCGTCTCGTTCGGGGCGGCCTGGGCGCAGATGCTGAACTACGTGATCACCGTCGCGATCTCGGTGATCTTCGTGCCGCACTACCTCTCGATCTTCTGGGAGCCGCTGCGGACGAACCCGTGGGACATCGTCGTCGGGATCGTGCCTCACGTGGCTGCTCGTCGGGCTCAACATCGTCGGCATCCAGGAGGCGGCGAAGCTGAACATCTTGCTCGCGGTCGTCGACTTCGCGACGCAGTTGCTGCTCGTCGCGCTCGGCTTCTTCCTGATCTTCAGCCCGCAGATCCTGGTCGACAACGTCCACCTCGGGCGTCGCGCCGACGTGGAGCGCGTTCGCTGCTCGCGATCCCGGTCGCGATGATCGCCTACACCGGGATCGAGACCGTCTCCAATCTCGCGGAGGAGGCGCGCGACCCGGTGCGCTCGATCCCGCGCTCGATCTCGTGGGTCGCGATCGCCGTCTTCGCGATCTACTTCACGCTGCCGTGGATCGCGCTCTCGGCGATGCCGGTCGTGCACGACGGCGGCCAGTACGTGACGAAGCTCGGCGCAGGCCCCGCCGACCGGCTTCAAGAACGACCCGGTGCTCGGCCTCGTCGAGAACCTCGGGCCTGCACGGTGCGGTGCTGACGATCGTGAAGGTCTACGTCGGCATCCTCGCCGCGACGATCCTCTTCATCGCCACGAACGCGGGCGTGATCGGCGCGTCGCGGATCACGTACTCGATGTCGAGCTACCGGCAGCTGCCGGCGGTGTTCCGCCGGCTGCACCCCAAGCTGAAGACGCCGTGGCTGTCGCTCGTCGTCTTCGCGGGGATCGGCCCGACGCTCTTCCTGCTCTCGGGCCAGGTCGACTTCCTCGGGCGGATGTACGCGTTCGGCGCGATGCTCTCGTTCACGATCGCCCACGTGGCAGTGACGACGCTGCGCGTGCGGCGGCCGGACGAGGAGCTCGAGTGGCGCGCGCGACCGAACCTGACGATCCGCGGCGTGCAGTGGCCGCTGTTCGCGATCGTCGGTGCGATCGGCACCGGCGCGCGTGGCTCGTCGTCGTCGTCCAGGACGCGCAGACGCGGTACGCCGGGCTCGCGTGGCTGGCCGTGGGCTTCACCTTCTACGTGCTCTACCGGCGCCGGCTGCATCTGTCGCTGACGGCCACGCAGCGCGCGCCGATACCGCTCGGCCCGGCGCTCGCGCTCGAGTACCGGTCGATCCTCGTGCCGATCGTCTCGGGCGACGAGTCGCGCGAGGCGGTCGAGCTCGCCTGCGCGCCTCGCGACCGAGCGTGCCGGCCGCATCGTGCTCCTGCGCGTGATCGTCGTGCCGCTCGAGCTGCCGCTCGACGCCGATCTGACCGAGCAGCTCGAGGAAGCGGACCTGCTGCTCGACGAGGCGCGCGCCGATCGCCGACGCCCTACGGCGTGCGCGTCGTCGAGCGCGTCGTCCGCGCGCGCAACGCCGGCCGCGCGATCGTCGAGGAGGCCGACCGGCGCGGCACCGAGATCATCGTGCTCGGCGCGCCCGCGCGGGCGCCACCGGCACATCTTCGGGCACACGGTCGACTTCGTTCTCAAGCAGGCGCCCACCCGCGTGATGGTGGCCGCCGGGCAGGAGGGCCGCGTAGCGATGTACCGGCAGCTGACCGCGCTGATCGCGCTTGTGATGATCACTGCTCGGTGTGGCGATGATCGGCATCACGATCGCGCACGGCTTCGGCGTCGGCATCCTCCTCGGCCTGCTCTTCATCGCGGCCGGGGTCGGGCGGCTCTACATGCTGCGGAGGCCATCGCTAGTGGCCAGGAAGCTCCCCGGGCTCGGCGCGAGCTCGACGCGCGCGCGCTCTTCTCCGTCGCGTACGGCGAGATCGCCTCGTCGATCTACTTCGCGCTCGGCGTGCTCGCCGCGCACGCGCTCGGCTTCACGCCGCTCGTCCTGCTCGCCGCCGGCGCGCTCTTCCTGGTCGTCGCGCTCTCGTACGCCGAGGGCACCGCGGCGCTGCCCGAGACGGGCGGTGCGGCGACGTTCGTCCGGCGCGCGCTCAACGACCTCGCCGGCTTCATGACCGGCTGGGCGCTCTTCCTCGACTACCTGATCGTGATCGCGCTGTCGGCGCTCTTCCTGCCGCACTATCTCGGCGGCGCGCTGCAGGTGCACGCGCTCGAGCACAATCCGTGGGACGTCGTCGTCGGCGTCGCGGTGATCGTCTTCGTCGCGCTCGTGCGGCTCGTGCGCCGCCCGTCGCTCTACGGCCTCGGGATCGTCGTGCCGGCGCTCGACCTGCTCACGCAGCTGCTGCTCGTCGTGCTCGGGTTCGCGCTCGTCTTCTCGCCGCATGCGCTGACGCAGGGCACGTCGCTCGGCACGCACCCCACCTGGCACGACCTCGCCTTCGCGCTGCCGCTCGCGATGCTCGCCTTCACCGGCCTCGAGACGGTGGCCAATCTCGCCGAGGAGGCGCGACGTCCCGGCGTCGACCTACCGCGCTCGGTCTTCGGCGCGATCGCGACCGTGGTCACGATCTACGTCGCGATCGCGGTCGTCGCGCTCTCGGCCTTCCCGGGCCCCGACACCGAGCTCGGGTCGACGTGGATCCGCGCGCCGCTGCTCGGCGTCGCCGACAGCATCCGCGCCGAGCTGCCGTTCTGGCTCGGCAACCCGCTGCGCTTCTACGTCGGCGTGACCGGCGCGCTGATCCTGCTCGCCGCGGTGACGACGTCGATCTCCGGCTTCTCTCGGCTCGCGTACTCGCTCGGCGAGCACGGCCAGCTCCCGCGCAGCTTCGGCCGGCTCAGCCGCCGCGCCCACGTCTCGCCGCTGGCGATCGTCTCGGCCGCGATCGTCTCCTCGGCGATCGTGATCGCAACGGCGTTCTTCCGCCGCGACGTGCAGTTCCTCGCGAGCCTCTTCTCGTTCGGCGTCCTGCTCGCGTTCACCGCCGCGCAGCTGGCGGTGATCAAGCTGCGCATCGACGAGCCGGACCTGCCGCGTCCCTACCGGGCGCCGTTCAACGTCCGGATCCGCGGCGCCGACATCCCGCTGCCCGCGATCGTCGGCTCGATCCTCACGTTCGCGATCTGGGTGATCGCGCTCGCGACGCATCCTGGCGCCCGCTACGCCGGCCCGGCCTGGCTCGCGATCGGGCTCGTCGTCTTCATCGCGGTGCGGCTCTCGCACGGCGAGGGGCTGATGGAGCGGGTCACCGCCGACGACGAGCGGCCGGTCGAGACCGTGCTCCGCGCGCACCGGATCCTCGTGCCGATGAAGCTCGGGATCATCGGCGAGGAGATGCTGGCCACCGCCGTCAAGCTGGCGACCGAGCACGACTCCGAGGTCCAGGCGCTGCACGTGATCCGCGTGCCGCTCGAGCAGCCGCTCGACGCAGAGATGTTCGACGAGGAGGAGCGCGCCGAGGCGTCGCTCGCCGAGGCGAAGCTCCTCGGCGCCGACTACAACGTGACGGTCGGAGGAACGGTCGTGCGCGCACGGGCGATCGGGGAGGCGATCGTCGAGCGCGCGTTCGAGGTCGACGCCGACCTGATCGTGCTCGGGTCGGCGCCGCGCTGGCGACGGCAGTCGCGATTCTTCTCGCCGACCGTCGACTACGTCCTGCGCAAGGCGCCGTGCGAGGTCCTGATCGTCGCCTTCCCGCAGTCGGTCCTCGACGAGGAGTTGGCGGCGACCTAGCGGTCCGGAGTACCCTGCCCGACTGTGAAGGCAATCGTGATCGGGTGCGGCCGCGTCGGCTCGGCCGTCGCGCTCCAGCTCCAAGGCTCGGGGTGGGACGTGACCGTCGTCGACGAGAACGAGGACGCGCTCGGGCGACTCGGCGACAGCTGGACGGGCGGGTTCACCGTCGGGCACGGCATGGACCTGCAGCTCCTGCGCGAGTCCGGCATCGAGGACGCCGACGCCGTCGTCGTGACGACGGACGGCGACAACACCAACCTCGTGATCGCCCAGGCGGCTCAGCAGCACTTCGAGGTGCCGACCGTGATCGTCCGCGTGCTCGATCCCGCCCGCGCGCAGTTCTACGCCACGCGCGGGCTGCGCACCGTTTGCCCGACGTCGTCCGCGATCGAGGCGCTCGTCGGCGCCGTTCGTTCCGCCGAGCCGGTCGAGGCGACCTGATGTACGTCCTCGTCGCGGGCGGCGGCAAGGTCGGCGCCAACCTCGCGCGCTCGCTGTTGCGCGGCGGCAACGAGGTGACGCTGATCGAGCAGCTCCCGTTCCGCTTCGACAAGCTCGAGGCCGAGTTCGAGCACCAGGTGATCCGTGGCGACGCGACGGAGCTGTTCGTGCTCGAGCGCGCCGGCATCAAGCGACCGCCGGACCTGCTCGTGGCGGCGACGGGCGACGACGAGGACAACATCGTCATCTGCCAGCTCGCCCGCGAGAAGTACGGCGTCGCCAAGGTGATCGCTCGCATCAACGATCCGCGCAACCAGCCGTACTTCGACCTGCTCGGGATCTCGCCGACCGTCTCGGCGACCGGGTCGATCATGGCGCTGATCGAGCACGAGGTGCCCGAGCACGGCCTGATCCACCTGCTCGAGCTGCGCAAGGAGAACCTCGAGATCGTCGAGGTCTCGATCGACAAGGACGCGAACTGCAAGGGCAAGCGCGTCCGCGCCCTGCGGCTGCCGGAGGGCGCACGCCTGATCTCGGTCGTCCGCGACGGCAAGGCGGAGATCCCGGACGACGAGACCCAGATCCAGGCGGGCGACCAGGTGCTGGCGATCCTCGAGCCGGGCAAGGAAGACGAGCTCCGCCGGATCCTGCTCAAGCCGTAGGGACGGCTACCTTGGTGGCGTGCGTCGCCCCACCACTCCTGTCCTGCTGGCGTGGTTCGCCACGGCCGCAGGTCTGATCTCGATCGTCTCGGCCCTGACGCCGGAGATGGCGAACCGCGTCGACCTCGTCAGCGGCGTGCTGCCGCCCGGCGTCACCGCGGCGGCGCGCACGCTCGTGCTCGCGCTCGGGCTCGGCATGGTCTGGCTCTCACGCGGGCTCGCCCGGCGCAAGCGCCGCGCCTGGTGGCTCGCACTCGTGGTCGTCACCGCATCGGCGGTCGCGCACCTCGCGAAAGGTCTCGACTTCGAGGAGGCGACGGTGCACCTCCTGCTGCTCGTCGCCCTGCTGCGAACGCGCCGGCAGTTCGTCGCGCCGGGCGATCCGACGACGATCATGCCGCTCGCCCAGGTGGGCGCGGCGTTCGCCGTCTGCCTGCCGCTCCTGACGGTCTACGCCTACGACAACGACGCGTTCTCGGAGCGGATCGAGGAGGCGCTGCTGCTCGTGACCGCGGGGCTCGCGTTCCGCGCGCTCTGGCTCTGGCTGCGGCCGCTCCCGGTCGCGGCGGCCGAGGCGGGCGACCGGCACCGGGCCGAGGAGCTCGTGCAGGAGCACGGACGCGACAGCCTCGCGTACTTCGCGTTGCGCCGCGACAAGAGCTACTTCTTCTCGGCGAGCGGCCGCTCGTTCCTCGCCTACCGCGTAGTCGGCGGAACGGCGCTCGTCGCAGGCGACCCGATCGGCGCGGGCGACGAGCGGTACGAGCTGATCGCCGAGTTCCGTCGGGTCGCGCACGCGAAGGGCTGGCGCGTCGCGATCGCCGGCGCGTCGAACGACGCGCTCGCGGACTACGCGGGGCTCGGCTTCAAGTCGATCTATCTCGGCGACGAAGCAGTGATCAGACCCGCCGACTTCACGCTGGAAGGCCGCGCGATCCGCAAGGTGCGCCAGTCGGTCAGCCGGCTCGAGAAGAGCGGGTACGAGGTGCGCGTGCTCAGCGCCGGTGACGCCGACGAGACGCTGCGGGCCGAGCTGAAGGCAGTCTCGGAGGAGTGGCGCGGCAACTGGCCGGAGCGCGGGTTCACGATGGCGATGGACGCGATGTTCCTCTATCCGGACTCCGTGCTCGCAGTGGCGATCGCTGCCGACGGCGGTGTCGGAGGCTTCCTGCAGCTCGTGCCCTCGCCCGCGAGCGACGGCTACTCGCTCGCGTCGATGCGCCGCCGCCGCGACACGCCGAACGGGCTGATGGAGTACCTGATCACAGAGACGGTGACGTGGGCGCGGCAGCATGCCGTCACCGAGCTGTCGCTCAACTTCGCGGTCTTCGCCGACTTCCTGCGCACCGACGAGTCGGCGACGCGCTGGACGCGGACGCTGCGCTGGGGGCTGATCAAGGCCGACCGTCTGTTCCAGGTCGAGCGCCTGCACAGCTTCAACCGCAAGTTCTTCCCGCACTGGCGGCGGCGGTACTTCTGCTTCGAGCGCTGGAGCGACTTCCCGCTCGCCGGGCTCGCGTACCTGCACGCGGAGTCGCTGCTGACTCCGCCCTGGCCGTGGGTCAAGTCACCGGACCTGGCTGCCCGTTGAGGCGGCTCTGGCCACTCGCGCTCGTCGCGGTCGCGGCTGTCGTCGTCGCGGGTGCGTCTGCGCGCTCGCAGGGGCTGCATCTGGTGCGCGTCGCGCACTTCTCCGCGCCGGTCTACGCGACCTCGGCACCGGGCGAGCCCGGCAACCTCTACGTGGTCGAGCAGGCGGGACGGATCCTCGTTCTGCAGAAGGGCCGCATTCGCAGCGCGCCGTTCCTCGACATCCGCTCGCAGGTGCGGAGTGGGGGCGAGCAGGGGCTGCTCTCGGTCGCGTTCGCGCCGGACTACGCGACGAGTCATCGCTTCTACGTCGACTACACGGACTCGAACGGCGACACGCGGGTCGTGCAGTACCGCTCCAACGGAACGGCGGCGATCCCGTCGTCCGCGAAGCAGCTGCTCTTCGTCAAGGACTTCGCGTCCAACCACAACGGCGGGCAGCTCCAGTTCGGGCCCGACGGGCGGCTCTACTGGGGCAACGGCGACGGCGGCGGCGGCGGCGACCCGCAGCACAACGGCCAGAGCCTCGCCCGGCCGTTCGCGAAGATCATGCGGCTGAACATCAATGTGGCCAATCCGCGCTGGCAGCTCGTCGCGTACGGCCTGCGCAACCCGTGGCGGTTCTCGTTCGACCGCGCGACCGGCGATCTCTACATCGGCGACGTCGGCCAGGGTGCGTGGGAGGAGATCGACTACCTGCGCAAGGGCTTCAGCCTCGCGAACTTCGGCTGGAACCGTTACGAGGGGCGGCACTCCTACGACCCGTCGACGCAGCTGCTGACGCGCGCGCCCTACCACGGCCCGATCGCGGAGTACCCGCACGCGCAGGGCTGTTCGGTCACCGGCGGCTACGTCTACCGCGGCCCGACGGTGAAGGCGGCGACCGGCCGCTACTTCTACGGCGACTACTGCTCCGGGAACGTCTGGAGCCTCAAGGTCACCGGTGGCAAGGCGCGCAGCATCCGCCTCGAGCCGTTCAAGGTCGCGGGCCTCTCCTCGTTCGGCGAGGACGCCGCGGGCGAGCTGTACGCCATGTCGGTCGACAGCGGCGACCTCTACCGCCTCGCGGGCTAGGCCCCGCCCGAACGGCCGCGTCCAGGGGACTGTCCCCGGGACGAGGCGGTTCGTGACGTGTCCCGGGGTCAGACCCAGGGGCATGGCACGTTGGGACGTGCGAGGGGTCAGACCCGCGGACAGGGCTGGTCGAGACCGGTTCCGGGGTCAGACCCCGGGACACGGCTCGTCCGGCGAGGCTGGCGGTCGGGCTGAGGCGTCCGCTAGCCGGCGCGCCGGCGGCGCACCTGCGGCCCCTGCGTGCCGAGGGCGGCATAGGCGATCGCCTGCAGCGACTCGTTCAGGTTGCGCAGCTCGTGCGCGATCACGGTCAGCTCCTCCCGGCGCTCCTCGCGCGCGTTCAGGCGCCGCAGCTCCTCGGCGATCCGGTCGAGCCGCTCGAGCAGCGCTTCGAGCCTGCGGTCGGCGAGCTCTCCGTGCTCCATACCGTCGATCTTATCTCCGGAATCGGCGCCACAGCCCGAGCCCGACGAGCGCGCCGACGGCGTCGATCGCGACGTCGACCGGCGAGCCGTGCCGGCCGCGCACGAACGTCTGGTGGAGCTCGTCGGTGCACGCGTAGCCGACCGTGGCGGCGAACGCCCACGCGTACGAGCCGGTCGCCCGCAGCAGGAGGAGCGCAAGCACCGCGTACTCCGCCATGTGCGCCAGCTTCCGCAGCAGGAGATCCCACGTGCCGAGGTGCGTCGAGAGCGAGGGCACCGACGAGAACGCGAAGATCACGGCCGCCCAGGCGACCACCGGCAGCCAGCGGGAGACCATTCGTCTATATTCGCGGGCGATAACGGGCGAGCGGTGAGGGAACCCGGTGTGAGTCCGGGACGGTCCCGCCGCTGTAAGGGGAGATGCCCTCCGCCAGAGGCCACTGAGCGTGACGCTCGGGAAGGCGGTGGAGGGGGAGCCCCGAGTCAGAAGACCTGCCGGTCGCCCTCCATACCGATCCCCTCGCGGAAGGAGGAATCGTGGCCAAGCGCCTCATTCTCTTGTCGTTCGTTCTCCTGGTGCTGCCTGCGTCCGCGCTCGCAGCCACAGTCAAGGTTCGCGTCGAAGGCAAGACGCAGACCCTCTTCGCCCCCGCCGAGCTGACCGTCACCGCGGAGAACGCGGAGGACGCGCTCGAGCAGGCCTCGTTCATCGGCGAGTTCTACTACCACGTCACGGTCACCGGCTTCGGGCCGTACGTCGACCAGGTCGGCCGCTACGGCGCCACCGCCGACAGCGGCTGGGTCTTCAAGGTCAACGACGTGTCGCCGCCGGTCGGCGCCGACAAGGTGGCGCTGAAGGACGGCGACCGCGTGCTCTGGTACTACGCGACCTTCGGGCCGACCGGCGGGCCGCCGACGCTCTTCGTCAAGGCATCGAAGAAGGGCTGCTACGTCGCGCAGGCGTTCGACGACGCCGGCAAGGCCGCGACCGTCAGCGGGCTGGTCGTCCATGTCGGCTCGAAGCGGACGATCAAGGCGAAGCAGAACGTCGACGTCTGTCCGGGGCCGCACCCGGGCGTGCTCGTGCGCGCGACGGCCACCGGCGCCGTCCGCTCGAACGCGGTGAAGTGAGGCGTGCGCTCCTCCTCCTGCTCGCGCTCACCGTCACAGGCTGTGGCGGTGCGCGCGAGCACGGCAGCGCGACGCTGTGGGTCACGCGCGACCGCGGCGCCGAGGTCGTCTACTCGGGCACGGTCCCGGCGGGGTTGACGGCGATGCAGGCGCTCGACCGCAAGCTCGACATCACAACGCGGTACGGCGGCCGGTTCGTCCAGTCGATCAACGATGTCGAAGGCTCGTTGACGAGCAGGCGCGACTGGTTCTACTTCGTCGACGGGATCGAAGGCGATCGCAGCGCCGTCGAGGTGAAGCTGAAGGACGGCGACGTGGAGTGGTGGGACTACCGCTCGTGGCGAGGTGACGCGATGAGCGTTCCGGTCGTCGTCGGCGCCTATCCGCACCCATTCCTCCGTGGGACGACGAGCGTCACCGCCGTCGGCGTCGATCCCAAGATTGCGCGCGCGATCGCGACCCAGGTGCACGGCACCGTCGCCGCGAAGAAGCCGTCGACCAACTACATCGTCGTCAGCCGCAACTACGCGCCCGATCATGTGCAGATCCGCAGGTTCCGGGACGGGGCGCTGCTCGAGCTCGGCGCCGCCGTCGCCCGTCGGCTCGCCGACGATCCAGCCGCGCTGCGGCGCCGGTACGGAGTCGCGCCGTGAGCGCCGCGCCCGCCGCCGCGCTCCTGGCCGCTCTCGCGGTCGCGGCCCTGCTCGTCTCACAGGCGTGGGTCGTCGCACTCATCTGCGGGGTGCTGCTCGTCGCGGCCTGGCGCGCGCCGGCCAAGCGGCGGTGGCCGTACCTGATCGGGGCGCTGACGAGCGCCCTCTCCGTGATGCTGCTGACCCCGTTCGTCGAGGTGATCGGCTCGCACCCGCTCTGGACCGGGCCGACGATCCCGGTGCTGGGCACGATCGACATCACCCGCGAGGAGATCGCGAACGGCATCTTCCAGGGCCTGCGCCTCGGCGCCGTCGCGCTCGCGTTCGCCGTTTATGCGCTCGTGATCGATCACGACCGGCTGCTCGGCTCCGCGGGCTGGGCGCGTCGCTCGACCGTGGCGGTCGCACTCGCGACGCGGCTCGTTCCCCTGCTCGAACGTGATGCGCATGACCTACGTGAAGCGCTGCGCGGCCGCGGCGTCGAGCTCGGGCCGGCGCGCATGCTCTCGCCGCTGCTCGCGGGCTCGCTCGAGCGCGGGCTCAACGTTGCCGAGGCGATGGAGGCGCGCGGCTACGGCCGGCCGGGGCGCACGCGTGCCCCGCAACCGGCGTGGCGCGTGCTCGATTACGCGGCGCTCGTGCTCGCTGTTGTGATCGTGGCGGTGGCAGCGTGGCTCTAGCCACGGTCGAGAACCTGCGCTTCTCGTACGGCAACGGGCCGCCGGTGCTGAACGGCATCACGCTTCGGATCGAGCCGGGCGAGCGGATCGTCCTGCTCGGCGCGTCCGCGGCCGGCAAGTCGACGCTCTTGCGCGCTCTCGCGGGGCTCGTGCCGCACTTCCACGGCGGCACGTTCGCCGGCAGCGTCGTGGTCGGCGGGCTCGACACGCGGCGGTCGCATCCCGCGCAGCTCGCCGGCACGGTCGCATCGGTCTTCCAGGACCCCGAGGACCAGGCGGTGATGAGCCGTGTCGGGAACGAGGTGGCGTTCGGGCTCGAGAACCTCGGCGTCGAGCCCGGCGAGATCTGGCAGCGGGTCGACGAGGCGCTGGCGCTCGTCGGCTGCGAGCACCTCGCCGACCGCACCATCGGCGAGCTGTCAGGCGGAGAGCTCCAGCGCGTCTGTCTCGCCTCGGCGCTCGCACTCCGGCCGCAGCTCCTCCTGCTCGACGAGCCGACGTCCCAGCTCGATCCCGCCGCCGCCGACGAGTTCTTCGAGCTTCTCGATGGCGTACGCTGCGCCGTCGTCGTCTCTGAGCAGCGGCCGGCGCGACCGCTCGCGCACGCAGACCGTGTGCTCTTCATGGAGCACGGACGCATCGCGCTCGACGCGACGAGAGACGCCGGGCTCGCCTGGCTCGCTGCGCACCACCCGCGCTACCTGCCGCATGCCGACCGCCCGGTCTGCCGCATTCGCGACGCCCGCTTCTCCTACGGCGACCGCTCGGCCCTCGACGGGGCCTCGCTCGACGTGCTCCGCGGCGAGATCGTTGCCCTGACCGGCCCGAACGGGGCAGGCAAGACGACGCTGGCGAAGCTCGCGAGCGGCCTGCTCGAAGCCTCGGGGGGCGAGGTCTGGCACGCCCGCGCCGCGTACCTGAGCCAGGATCCGGGACGGCACCTCGTGACGGAGCGCGTCCTCGACGAGGTCGCGCTCGGAGCGGACGAAGCCCGTGCGCGCGCTGCGATCGAACAGGTCGGGCCTGAGCGCGCACCTCGAACGTCACCCACGCGACCTGTCGGCCGGAGAGCGAGAGCGGCTGGCGCTCGCCGCAGTGCTCGTGACCGAGCCCGAGTTGCTCGTGCTCGACGAGCCGACCCGCGGCGTCGACCCGGAGCGGAAGGCCGAGCTCGCGGCGCTGCTGCGCTCTCAGTCGCCGCGCCGCGGGACGCTCGTCGTCACGCACGACCTGCTCTGGGCGGCGGACGTCGCGGACCGGATCGTCGAGCTGCCGTTGCGGGAGGCCGTGCGTGCGTAGCCTGCTGCTCGTCGCTGCCGGTCTGATCGCCGCGTCGCTGCTCGTGCACGACGGCGCGCTCGCGACACTCCTCGGGGCGGCCGGGCTCGTCGCCGCCGGTGTCGCGTGGTTCGAATCGGGCGCCGACTCCACGCGCGAGCTCGCCGTCGTCGCCACGCTCGGCGCGGCTGCGGCCGCTGGACGCGTGCTCTTCGCCGCCGTTCCCGGGGTTCAGCCGGTGACGGTGATCGCCGTCGTGGCCGGTGCGTCGCTCGGCCTGCGCGCCGGGATCGCGACCGGCGCGGTCGCCGCCTTCGTCTCGAACCTCTTCCTCGGGCAAGGGATCTGGACGCCGCAGCAGATGCTCGGCTGGGCGGCCTGCGGCGCGGCCGGTGCGTTGCTCGCTCCCATGATCCGCGGCCGCGTGCCGCTCGCCGCGGTCTGCGCCGTGCTCGGCTTCCTCTTCAGCATCAGCATGGATCTCTGGCTCTGGTGGGGCTTCTTCCCGCACACGTGGGCGGCGCTCGCGACGGTGCTCGCCCGCGGGCTCTGGTTCGACGTCGCGCACGCGCTCGGCAACGTCGCGATCGCGCTCGCGATCGGCCCGGAGCTGCGACGGATGCTCGACCGCTACGCAACGAGGTTGCGCACCGAGGTCGTATGGGCGTAGCGAGCCTGTTCGCCGCGGCGGCGCTCGCGGTCTCGCCGGCGCAGTTCGTGCAGGCGCACGCCGACGGCGGCGCCTATGCCGAGCCCGGAGGGCGGCCCGATGCACTGCTCACGTCGTGGGCGGTGCTCGGTCTGCGCGCGACGCGCAACGACGCTCCGGGCTCGCTCGCCTACCTCCAGTCGCAGGAGGGCTCGCTGCGCTCGACGACCGACGTGGCGCTCGTCGCACTGGCCGAGCAGTCCTTGGGCGTGACGCCGACCGCGCTGCTCGACCGCCTGCGCACCGCTCGCCGCGCGAGCGGGCAGATCGGCGAAGGCGTCAACTCGACCTGCTGGGCGGTGCTCGCACTCGGCCGCTCGACGACGGCGACCACGAAGTGGCTGCTCGCACGCCAGTCGCGATCCGGCGGCTGGTCGTGGGCCGTGGGCGGCCAGCCCGACTCGAACGACACGGCCGCCGCGCTCGAGGCGCTGCACGTCGCAGGTGTGCGCGGCGCGCCGGTGACGCGGGCCGTGCGCTATCTGCTCACGTTCCAGAACCGCGACGGCGGCTTCGAGCTGACGAACGGACGCGGATCGGATGCGCAGTCGACGGCATGGGCGATCCAGGGCCTCGTCGCGGGCGGCCGGAAGCCGCCGCGCACCGCGTTCGCATACCTCGCGCGGCTCAAGCGCGCGGATGGGAGCTATCGCTACTCGTCGCGTTACGTGACGACGCCCGTCTGGGTGACGTCACAGGTCCTCGCGGCCCTCGCGCAGAAGCCGTTCCCGTTGGACTAGATACTCGACGCGGCGTCCGGCCGGCTGATACCCGAGGCGACGGTTGACGGCCAGCATCGGCGCGTTGGTCTCGTCGTTCGTCGTCACGAGCTGTGTGATGCCGTGCTCGGCCGCCCAGCGGGTCGAGGCGAGCTTGACCGCGAGCGCCAGCCCGCGCCCGCGGTACTCGCGCGCGGTCGCGGTGAACATGTTGAACGCGCGTCCGTGCTCCACGTTCGCGGTCAGGAACGAGATCGCGGCGATCTGCCCGTCGACGACCGCGCCGTAGCTGCCCTCCCGGGTGAAGAGCGGGTTGTCCCAGACGAACCCGACCCACTCGTCGTAGGGGATCTCGTCGATCTGCACGAGCGACGGTAGGTCGCGCGTCGTCTCCTCGTCGATCCGGTGCAGCTCGTGCGGGTCGAGCTCGGCGACCGGTCGAAGCTCGACGTCGGAGGGCGGCGTCTGGGTGACGGTGCGCGGATCGAGCGTCGACAGTGCCTCGGCGCGTTCCTCCGCCCAGCCGCGCTTGCGCGCGAACGCGACGCTCTCGGAGGTTTCGTCGAACATCGACGAGGCGCGCGCCACTCCGAGCTCGAGGACGTGGTCGCACAGGAGACGGTATAGCTCGCCGCCGATTCCGCGCCTGCGGTGATCGGGGTGGACCCGGACGTTCAGGTAGCCGTTCTCGCCGCCCCCACCGAAGAAGACGAGACCGGCGCCGCCCAGGGCGACGATCCGGCCGTCCTGCTCGACGACGAGGAAGCGGCGCTGCGCACGCTGGGGAACCGTCCTGTGGCTGTGCAGCCATTCTTCGGTGTTGGTGACGATCGTCGGGATCGTCGCCACGAGCAGCTCGACGACCTGCTCCGCATCGGCTTCGGGATTCACCTCTCTGATCTGCATACTCGACATGTGCTCGCCGCCATCTTGACGATCGGGAACGAGCTCGTCTCCGGCGACACCGAGAACACGAACGCGTCGTGGCTGGCGCGGAGGCTCGAGTCGCTCGGGGTGCGGGTCGCGATCAGCGCGGCGGTGCCCGACGAGACGGAGCGGATCGTCGAGTTCGTGCGGCGCGAGCGGAAGCGTGTCGACCACCTGATCGTCACCGGCGGCCTCGGCGGGACGCCCGACGACATCACCCGCGAGGCCCTCGCGGCCGCGTTCGACGTTCCGCAGGAGCCGGTGATCGCACTCGAGGCCGACCTGCGCTCGCGCTTCACCGGCGATCCCGACTACGTCGCGCGCTGGGCGGCGCTGCCGCGCGGCTCGACGCCTCTCGACAACCCGCTCGGCGGCGCGCCCGGCTTCCGGATCGCGAACACCTGGGTGCTGCCGGGCCTTCCGAGTGAGATGAAGGCGATGTTCGACCTCTACGCGGGCGAGCTGCGCGCCGACCGTCCGATCGAGACCTGGCGGCGGCGGCTCGCGACGCGCGAGTCGACGATCGCGACCGCCCTCGTGCAGGCGACGGCCCGCTGGCCCGAGGTCTCGGTCGGCTCCTACCCGAGCTTCGAGCCCTCCGGCCCCGAGGTCGAGGTCGTGCTCAAGTCGCCCGATCCGGAGGCGCTCGCAGCGGCGAAAACGTGGCTCGAGGAGGAGCTCGACCGCCTGACCTGACGGGTACCGTGGAGCTGTGGCAGCGATCCAGCCGGAGGCCTACCTCGCAGACCTGAATCCCGCCCAGCGGCAGGCCGTCCTGACCACCGAGGGGCCGCTGCTCGTGATCGCCGGCGCAGGCTCCGGCAAGACGCGCGTGCTCACCTACCGGGTTGCCCATCTGCTCGCCGCGGTCGGCGTGAAGCCGAACGAGATCCTCGCGATCACGTTCACGAACAAGGCGGCGCAGGAGATGAAGGAGCGTGTCGAGCGGCAGCTCGGGCCGGTCGCGCGCGCGATCTGGATCATGACCTTCCACTCCGCGTGCGGCCGCATCCTGCGCCGCGAGGCTGAGCGGCTCGGCTACCGCAGCAACTTCACGATCTACGACTCGGCCGACCAGGTGCGCGTCGTCAAGGCGTGCCTGGAGGAGCTGGAGCGCGACCCGAAGCGCTTCGTCCCGCGCGGCATCCACTCGCAGATCTCGAACGCGAAGAACCAGCTGATCGGCCCCGACGAGTACGCATCGCGGGTCGCGAGCTTCTACGACCAGACGGTCGCCGACGTGTACACGCTCTACCAGCGCAAGCTCTTCACATCCAACGCCGTCGACTTCGACGACATGCTGATGCTGACCGTCGACGTGCTGCAGCGCTTCCCCGAGGCTCGCGAGAAGTGGGCGAAATCGTTCCGCTACGTGATGGTCGACGAGTACCAGGACACGAACCACGCGCAGTACGTGCTGCTGCAGCTGCTCGCATCGGATCACCAGAACCTGATGGCGGTCGGGGACCCGGACCAGTCGATCTATGCCTTCCGAGGCGCCGACATCCGCAACATCCTCGAGTTCGAACGTGACTTCCCGAACACGAAGGTGATCCCGCTCGAGCAGAACTACCGCTCGACGAACACGATCCTGCAGGTCGCCAACGACGTCATCTCGCACAACCGCGACCGCAAGGAGAAGAACCTCTGGTCGGACCTCGGCGAAGGAGAGCCGGTGCGCGTCGTCGAGACCGAGGACGAGCACGCCGAGGCGCGCTTCGTCGCCGCCGAGATCGCCGGGCTGATCGAGCAGGGCTACAGCGCGCGCGAGATCGCGGTCGTCTACCGCACGAACGCACAGAGCCGCGTGCTGGAGGACGTGCTCGTGCGCCAGGGCGTCGCCTACCAGGTGATCGGCGGCCCGAAGTTCTACGAGCGCGCGGAGATCAAGGACGCGATCGCCTACCTGCAGGTGCTCGACAACCCGTACGACGCCGTCTCGCTGATGCGCATCGCGAACCGGCCGCGCCGCGGCATCGGCGACACGTCGATCGCGCGGCTCGTCGCCTACGCCGACGGCATGGGCAGCTCGCTGTGGGAGGCGATGGCCCATGCGCAGGAGGCGGGCCTCGCGGCAGCGTCGGCGCGAGCGGTCAGCGGCTTCCGCGATGTGATGGAGACGCTGATGGCGACCGCGACCGACGCGAACGTGGCGACAGATCCTCGAGGCGGTGCTCGACCGCACCGGGTTCGTCGAGTCCCTCGAGGCCGAGCGGACGATCGAGGCACGCGGCCGCATCGAGAACCTCGAGGAGCTCGTCGGCGTCGCGCGCGAGTACGACCACGCGTCGGGGATGCGCCGCCCGCCGGCCCGCCGCTGAGCGGGTTCCTGCAGGAGATCTCGCTCTACTCGGACCAGGACGCGCTGCGCGGCGACGAGGAGGATGACGGCGGGCAGGTGACGCTGATGACGCTGCACAATGCGAAGGGGCTCGAGTTCCGCGCCGTCTTCATGCTCGGCATGGAGGAGGGGATCTTCCCGCACGCACGCTCGATCGAGGAGAACTCGCTCGAGGAGGAGCGACGCCTCGCCTATGTCGGCATGACACGCGCGAAGGAGCGGCTGACGCTGACGCACGCGATGCGCCGCAACCTCTTCGGCCGCAGCGAGGCGAACCTGCCCTCGCGCTTCCTCGATGAGATCCCGTCGTTGGGTGTCGAGCGCGAGCGGCTGCGGCCGGCGTCGTGGTCGGACTACGGCGCGAGCAGCCAGCGCGAGTACGCCCCGCGCACCGACGTGCCCGACCTTTCGACCGGCGACACCGTGCGCCACTCGTCGCTCGGCACCGGGATCGTGACGCGGATCGAGCCGGGCGGTGTCGTCACCGTTCGCTTCGAGGACGGGAGCGAGCGCCGCCTCATGCTCGAGTACGCGCCGCTCGAGCGGTTAGGGTAGACGGATGGATATCGACGTCAGGCCGTGCGCCTCGACCGAGGAGCTGCGCGACGCGCTCAACGTGATCTCGCACTACTTCGGTCACGAGAACAACGACGAGGACGCCGAGCGCTTCGCGAACTGGATCGAGGTCGAGCGCATGCACACTGCGCGCGACAACGGCAGGATCGTCGGCGGCGCGGGAGCGTTCACGTACCGCATGTCGGTGCCGGGGGGCGGCTCCGTGTCGGCCGCCGGCGTCACCGTCGTCGGCGTGCTGCCGACGCACCGGCGGCGCGGCGTCCTCACGGCGATGATGAAGGCGCAGCTCGAGGACTGCCGTGCGCGCGGGGACGAGGTCGCATACCTGTGGGCGTCGGAGGCGACGATCTACGGCCGGTTCGGCTACGGCCTCGCGTCGCGCATCGGTGCCGTCGAGTTGTCGCGCGAGCGCACGCGTTTCGCGCACCCGTTCGAGCCGCGCGGCACGGTGCGGCTGCTCGACCTGGACGAGGCGGCAAAGCTGTTCCCGCCGCTCTACGACGAGGTCTTCGCTCAGCGCCCCGGGATGTTCTCGCGCAACCAGGCGTGGTGGGAGACGCGCAAGCTGAACGACGATCCGGCGCGCCGCCGCGGCGGCCCACTCAACCGCGCGCTGCTCGAGCTCGACGGCGAGCCGGCCGGGCTACGCCCTCTACCGCGTCGCGCAGGACTGGACTGCCGGTGTCGTCGAGCGGAAAGGTGACGATCCAGGAGGTGGTCACGCCGACGCCGGAGGCGACGCGCGAGCTCTGGCGCTGGCTGCTCGACTTCGACTGGACGTCGCAGTTGACCGCCGACCTGCTGCCGCTCGACCATCCGCTCTTCTTGCTGCTGGCCGAGCCCCGGCGGATGAAGTTCCAGGTCAACGACGGCGTCTGGGTGCGCATCCTCGATGTGCAGGCGGCCTTGTCCGCGCGCACGTTCGGCGGTGACGGCGCCGTGGTGCTCGACGTGCGCGATGGGTTCATGCCGGAGACGGCAGGGCGCTACCGCGTGGCTGCGGACGGCGTCGAGCGCACCGACGCCAAGGCGGAGGTCGCCCTCGACATCTCCGCGCTCGGCTCCGTCTATCTCGGCGGCTTCACGTTCCGTCAGCTCGCGGAGTCGTTCCGCGTGGAAGAGCTCGTGGACGGCGCCATCGCGCGCGCCGATGCGCTCTTTACGACGTCGATCGAACCCTGGTGCGCCGAGATCTTCTGACGAACCTCGTTCGGCGAAGCTGAACCAGTTCGGCGAGATCCCGGCCTAGGCCGCGAGCTGCTGCGCCGCGCCGGCGCCGTCGAGCATGGTCGAAGCCACGACGCCGTACGCGTCTGACCAAGCGTCGGCGAGGTCCGCGCTCCAGGCGTCGCCTGCGAGCTCGGCCATCGAAGCGAGAAGCACCTGCCCGACGAGCGGGTACATCTCCGGTGTCACGCCGTAGCCGGCGTGACGCGCGCCCATCGCATGAAGCTTTGGTACGAGCGCGTCGAGGTCTCGCAACGAGTTACGAAGCAGGACGAGTGCGGCGAGCAGCATCGCCCGCTGGCGTTTCATGTCTGTCTTCGCGAAGAGAGGTCGCACCTCGGGTGCGGCCGCGAAGAGGTTGCGATAGAAGACCTCGACGAGCTCTTCGCCTCGAGGGGCGAGCAGATCGAAGCTTGTCTCGAGCTTGTTCACATCAAGAGCCATGTGACGAGGCTAGGGCGCGCACTGCGGCTTGTCGTCCGCCTCGAGGCCGATTCGCTCTCCTTCCAAGGGATGACCCGGTCGTCGGCGTCGGCCACGAGAGTCTCCGTCGTGACCACCGCTCGGCCGAGCGGGAATCGTTCCGTCGGAGGACGCAAATAGCTCGTGCGAACGATCACCAAGCCTCTACCGTCGTTAGCGGGCACTTCGCTCGATGAGTGGTCGACGCAGGAGGCACGGATGGCGGTGAAGACAGGCACGGTGATCGTCGGAGGCGGGCAGGCCGGCCTTTCGCTGAGCGCGCATCTCACCGCGCGCAACCACGCGCACGTCGTGCTCGAGCGCGGCCGCATCGGCGAGCGCTGGCGCTCCGAGCGCTGGGACTCACTCCACATGTTGACGCCGAACTGGGTCAACCGGCTGCACGGCGCTCCGGGCCACGCCGATCCTGAGGGCTTCATCGCTCGCGACGGGTTCATCGACTATCTCGAGACGTACGCCTCGTCGATCGGGATGCCCGTGCGGGAGCACGTCGACGTGTTGTCGGTTGAGCGGCACCGCCGACGGTTCCGTGTTCGCACCGACAACGGGGAGTGGATTGCGAGACAGGTTGTCGTCGCGACCGGGGACTGTGGCGTTCCGTTCCGCCCGCCTGCGGCGTCGGGTGCTCCGGCGGAGGTCGCACAGCTCGACGCGGCTCAATATCGACGGCCGGACCAGCTCGCGGCCGGTTCGGTGCTCGTCGTCGGCGCCGGGCCGAGCGGTTTGCAGATCGCCGCCGAGCTGCGGAGGTCTGGTCGCGAGGTCGTCCTCGCGGTGGGGCGACACGCCCGCGCCGTGCGCCGCTACCGCGGCCGGGACATCTATCACTGGCTCGAGCGGCTCGGCGATCCGGAGCATTCGGTCGACGAGGTGCCCGCCGATGCGCGGCGCACACCTGGCTTCGGGCTCAGTGGCCAGAACGGCGGCGAGCAACTCGACCTGGCGACCGTCTCGGAGCTCGGCGTCACGCTTGCCGGTCGGCTCACGGGCTTCGACCGTCTGTCGGCGAGCTTCGACAACAGCCTCCGCGAGACCGTCGAGCACGCCGACGATCAGTTGTTCGAGCTCCTCGCGAGAATCGATGCTCACATCGCCGAGTCGTCGGATGCCGCACAGATCCCGGCGGCCGAACAGGTCGTCGGCGTGCGGGTCGGCGACGGGCCGCGTTCGCTCGACCTGCGAGAGGCCGGCGTGTCGACGATCATCTGGGCGACCGGTTACAGGCGCGAGTATCCGTGGCTGCACATCCCCGCCTTCGATGCGCAGGGCGAGATCGTTCACCGCCGCGGCGTCACACCGGTTCCTGGGCTGTTCGTGCTCGGACTCAGATTCCAGAGTCGGCGCACGTCGCACACGATCGGCGGAGTCGGTCGTGACGCGCAGGCGATCGCCGATCACATCCGGCCGGCGCCTCGTGCGGCGCCGAAGCCCGTCTGGCGCGGCCGTCCAAATCTCTCCTCGCTCGGCTTGCGGCCTGACGCGCTTGTGACGCCGCTTCGATCGCTGCCGCAAGGGAGCGGGTCCTGGTGATCGACTCCTGATGGCGCGGCGCGGCGACCGTCTGCTCGAGCTCTCTGAGGTCGAGCGTCGACTGAAACCGTTCGGCCGCCGCTACCTGGGCGTACGCGAGATCAGGCTCGACGCGATCGTCGGGACGGACAGCCGCGCCGACTCGTTCACGCGCGACTTCCGCCCGTTGCACGCGTTCAGCCGTGACCGGCTGCGCTCACTTCAGGGCGCGTTCGCCGACGGAGCGTTTCCACCGATCGTTGCGGTCAAGCTCGGTGAGACGTACTTCGTGATCGACGGTCACCACCGGGTTGCGCTCGCGCGGCGTGCAGGCGCAGCGGTGATCGACGGCGACGTGACCGAGCTCATTGCGCGCGTCCCACTCGTTGCCGGGGCGGACATGCTCGAGGTCGTCCTGCGGGAGCTGGAACGGATCTTCCTCGAGGACAGCGGACTTGCCGGCGCGCGTCCCGGCGTACGTATTCCGGTCAGCCGTCCTGCTCATTACCTCGAACTGCTGGAGAACATCCAGGTGCACGGCTACCACGTGATGCGGGGACGCGGACACGTGGTCGACGAATGCGGAGATCGCGGCGGATTGGCACGACGCGATCTACGCGCCGACGCTCGCTGCGATTGACGGTCTGCGTCTCGGCCGCGCCTACCGCGACGCCCCGCCGGGGACCTATTCCTCGTGCTTCACCGCCACCGGCGGGATGCGTTTCCCTCGACCGGCTGCACCCACCTCGCGCAGACTGTCGTCTCCGTGATCGGGGACGGCGGGCGGCGCCGCAGGCTGCGGTTGCCGAACCGCAAACGCGCTCCGTCGGCCTCGCCGAGCTTCTGACGCGCCAGCCCTGATCAGCATTGACGATCTGCGGTTTTTGGCGATCCGCTCTACGGTGTCCCGCGGGGATGGGAGTTGCGGTCTTGGTCACCGCCCTGGTTCTGCACATGCAAGCGGTGCAGCACCGGCAGGCGGCACTCGAGTATCCGGTCTGGCCTGCGCAGGGGTCGATCACGTCGCCGTACGGTCACGACGGCACGCGCTGGCATCCGGGGATCGACATCGGCACGTTGCGTTCGTTAGGCGTGCGCGCCGCAGTACCGGGGCGCGTGGTCCTCGCCGGACAGCCACGCGGCTACGAGGGCTACGGGAACGTTGTCGTCGTGCGCTCGCGCCGCGGACTGACGGAGCTCTACGGTCATCTTGCGCGCATCGCGGTGCATGCCGGCGAGCGTGTCGCCGCCGGCCAGCACATCGCGACCGCAGGGTGCACCGGCTGGTGTACCGGCACGCATCTGCATTTCGAGGTTCGGCGCCGAGGCACGACGCTCAGCCCGTTGCTGACGGTGTTGCAGCCGCTGCTGCACAAGCACAATCCGATCGCGCTGCCGAAGCCTGTCGTGCGCCCGTCGCGGTCACTTGCAAGCGCCATTCGCAAGCCGAACGCGTAGAGCGGGTACACTGCGGCCCGACCCGGGCGGTTAGCTCAGTTGGGAGAGCACCAGCTCGACAAGCTGGGGGTCACTGGTTCGAGCCCAGTACCGCCCACCTCACAAAGCCCCCGCTAGCCCGGGGGTTTTGTGTTTCCTGAAAACACTTGATCGCCGGCGCTGACCTTCTGATGGAAAGGTTCTGGAAAGGTGCGAGCAAGCGGTGCGAGTAAGCGGTCCTCCTTGCGCACGTCGCTCCCGACCGAGCGTCGGTGGCGCTTATGCCGTCCTCACTGCGAGAATCAGGCACCACGACGATGAGCGACCTAGTCCTGCGCATGGGCGTCGATGAGGCGTGGAACGAGCTCCGGTGAGAGTCTTTCGGGTTCGGCGACGCTGATCTAAGGTGGCGGTGGAGGGAACATGCCCCCGGTCAGCAGCCAGCTCGTGGGACGCGCCGAAGAGCTCGGCTCGTTCGATCAGATCCTCACAGAGATCGATCACGGTGGCGGCGCAGCTGCCGTAGTACTCGTTGGCGAGCCAGGAATCGGCAAGAGCCGGCTGCTCGCAGAGTTCGCCGACAAGGCGGATACGCGCGGCCGTCTCGTGCTCGCGGGATCCGCGTCGGAGCTCGAGCGAGATCTTCCGTTCGCGGTCTTCGTCGACGCGCTCGACGAGTATCTGCGTGCGCTCGATCCCAGCCGGCTCATGGATTTGGACGAGCATGTGCTGACGGAGCTCGCTCACGTCTTCCCGTCGCTCTCGAAGCTCGCGACCGCGCCCGTACTGGCGCTGCAGCACGAGCGATATCGCGCGCACGGAGCAGTGCGTGCGCTTTTCGAGCTCCTCGCAAGTACGCGGCCGTTCGTCGTCGTGCTCGACGACTTCCATTGGGCGGACTCGGCCGCGATCGAGCTGCTCGGGGCATTGCTCCGTAGGCCGCCCGCCGCACCCGTGCTCATCGCCGTGGCCGTGCGCCCGCGCCAGATGCCCGAGCGGCTCGCAGCTGCGCTCGATCGCGCACAACGCTCTGCGGCGCTCACGCGCATCGACCTCGGCGCCCTGACCCAGGCCGAGGCCAAGGAGCTGGTGGGTGACAGGGGCAAAGACCTCTACGACGAGAGCGGCGGCAACCCGTTCTATCTCGAGCAGCTCTCGCGCGTCCTTGGCCACGAGACCGCAGCGCACGGCACCCTCGACGCAGCATTGGCGGGCATCGACGTGCCGTCCGCCGTCGCCGCGTCGCTGAACGAAGAGCTCGCGCTCCTGTCCGATGGTGCTCGCCGCGTCTTGGAGGGCGCAGCGGTGGCGGGCGATCCGTTCGAGCCGGAGCTTGCGGCGGCTGCAGCGGCCATCTCCGAGGTCGACGCGATGGATGCGGTCGACGAGCTTCTGCAGTTCGATCTCGTCCGCACGACGGACGTGCCTCGCCGTTTCCGCTTCCGCCATCCGCTCGTCCGGCGCGCGGTGTACGAGGCGACGCCCGCTGGCTGGCGGCTGGGCGCGCACGAGCGATGCGCGCAAACACTCGGGGCACGTGGCGCCACGGCTGCCGTGCGCGCGCATCACGTCCAGCGCTCGGCGCGCGAGGGAGACATCGGCGCGGTCGCCGTTCTCCGGGAAGCCGGCGAGGAGGCCGCCCGGCTCGCACCCGCAAGCGCCGCGCAGTGGTTTGCAGACGCGCTGCGGCTCCTGCCGCACACTGCCATCGACGAGCGCGTCGAGCTCCTCCGCGCGCGCGCGGGCGCGTTGACGGCTGCAGGCCGTTTCGCGGACAGCCACACAGCTCTTGTCGAGGCGCTCGCAATCGTCCCGGAGGCATCACACGCGCGCCGCGCGGAGCTCGCGCGTGCATGCGCCGCTGTCGAGAGCCTCCTGGGGAGACATGAGCAAGCGGGTGCTCGTCTCGCGCGGGCGTTCGAACGCCTGCCCGACCGGGGGTCCCCGGAGGCCGTCTCGCTCATGACGGAGCTGGCCCAGAACCTCGTCTGGCGAGCGCGCTACGAGGAGATGCACGGGTGGGCCGAGCGGGCAGCCGCCGCTGCGAGAGACCTCCGAGACGAGCCCTTGCTGGCCGCAGCTCTCTCGCTCGTCGTGCTCGCGGATTCGATGATGGGAGCCGCCGAGCAAGCCGAGACCAGCCTTCGAGAGGCGACGGCAATCGTCGATTCGCTCTCCGACGAAGAGCTCGCACGCCACCTGGCGGCGCCGGCCAAGCTGGCCGGGACCGAGTTGTATGTCGGCCGGTACGCCGACGGCGAGATGCACGCGGCCCGAGCGCTGGCTGTGGCGCGGGCGACGGGCCAGGGCGAGCTCGTCGTCGTGTTGGTCGCCACGCTTGGCGGGAACTTGCGCATGCGCGGCAAGCTGGCCGAGGCCGGCGAGCTGCTCGACGGTGGCATCGAGGCGGCGCGGCTGTTGGGTAACACGCACGCGCTCGTCTGGACTCTTCTCGGCCGCTCCGCTGCAGCCCTTCAGGCGGGCGACGTCGACCTGGCGCTCGCCGCCGCGCAGGAGGCGTTCGACCTCGGTGCGGACCTGGACGAGGGCTTCCATTCGGCCGAGGCGGCCGTGGATCTCGCCCGTGCGCTGCTCGAGTCCGGGAGGCCTGAGCCGGCGGTCGACCTGCTCATCGGATGCGCGGGCGGCGAGGAATTGGTGCTCATCGCCGGCGGGCCGAGGGCTCATTACCTCGAGTCGCTCACACGTTGCTGGCTCGCGCTCGATCGCCCTACGGACGCAAGACGCGCAGCCGACGCGGCCGAGGCATGGGCCGCGGCGCTGCAGCTCCCGATGGCTCGCGTGTGGGCCAATCGGGCCACCGCGGCGGTCGACCTCCGCGCGGGGAACGCCGGAACTGCAGCCGAGCGAGCACTCGTGGCAGCGGGAACCGCGGACGAGGCCGGAGCACCGATCGAGGCCGCCCTCTCACGGACACTCGCGGGGCGCGCACTCGCGCAGGCCGGCGAGCATGACCGCGCTGCCGGTGAGCTGAAACGCGCGGCCGGCGACTTCGTCGCCTGTGGCGCGCTGCGCTACCGGGACGAGGCCGAGCGCGAGTTGCGAAAGCTGGGGCACCGCATTCACCGCCGCACCGTGCCGGGCAAGACCGGCGGCACTGCCATTGAGTCGTTGACCGAACGCGAGCTCCAGGTGGCACGGCTTGTCGTCGACCGCAAGACGAATCCCCAGATCGCGGCCGAACTCTTCCTCAGCCAGAAGACGATCGAGACTCACCTGCGCAACATCTTCCGGAAGGTCAGCGTCTCCTCACGCGTCGCCTTGGCGCAGGCGGTCGAACGCGCCGACCGTGCCGACCGCGCCGACCGCGCCGACCGCGCCCGCGTCGGCGACTAGCGCTTTCTCGAAGAGCCGCCAGCCGAGAAAGCCGATGGCCAGAAACACGACGAGGGTGCCTGCGCGCGTGGCCGCCCCGTCCCCGAGTGCAGAGAGGGCGATGTTAGCGACGAAGACGGCGGGCAGCGCTGCAAGCATCGGCACCCAGGCGTCGTGCCAGTCCGGATTCCGACGGAACGCCAACGCGAGTATCGGCAACGCGACGAAGATGACACCGGCCGTCAACCCCGACTCGAGCTTGTGTGCGTGCGAGTGCCAGGAGTCGTTGCTGCAGGCGACGTCGATTCCCTGGCAGTCGAGCCGGAAGATCCCGTCTAGGAATGTGCCCGCGCCCATCGCGATCACCGCGACTGCGCCGAGGCGGCCGAGACGGCTCGGGCCGAGCGCTCGCCAAAGGCCGATCCCCAAACTGACCACGAGCAGACCCGAGACATTGGCCGCCAACTGGTTGTAGAGCCAAGGACTGCTCGCCGTCAGCGAGCCCAGGTCGGAGATGTCGTCGTGCGACGGACTGAACCCCTCACGTTGGACGAAGTCACTCGCTATCCACCCAGCGTTGAATGTGACGAACGCGAGAAGTCCACAAACCCCGACGAGACGCCGCCCCGAATGCCTCCAAGAACTCGCTCGCGACATGGATCGAGTGTGGCAGTAACCCGTGCGCGCGACATCGGGGTGCCACCCTGACTTGCAACGCCGACTCGCGGACCTTGTAGTGCCGATGAGGATTGACGATGATCGGGGTCGTGCCCGAGTGACGCTCGGGCGTCCAGCTTGCAGAGGAGGCGCCGACGGCTGAAGTGGCCCCACCGTTGGTTGCCACGCCGGAACACGCGGGGCGCAAGCTGCGTCGAGACATCGGCTTCGTCGGGCTGCTCTTCGCGTCCTTCGGGTCGATCATCGGCGCAGGCTGGCTGTTCGGCGCGCTCTATGCCTCCTCGCTTGCCGGGCCCGCCGCGATCATCTCTTGGGTCGTCGGCGGCGGCGCCGTCATGCTCCTCGCATTGACGCATGCCGAGCTCGGCGGCATGTACCCCGTGGCGGGCGGCAGCGCCCGGTTCCCGCGCTTCGCCTACGGCAACCTGATCGGCTTCACGAGCGGCTGGCTCGCTTTCCTCGGCGCCGTCACCGTCGGGCCGATCATGGTCGAGGCGACGCTCCTCTACACGTCGAACTACGTGCCCTGGCTGACGACCGTCTCGGCCGGCCGGCCCGTGCTGACCGTGCAGGGATACGTGCTGGCGGCAGCCCTGCTGTTGCTCTTCAGCCTGATCAATGCCCTGGGCGTGCGCTGGCTCGCCGACGCCAACATCCTCGCCGTCTGCTGGAAGCTGCTCGTCCCGGTCGTGGCGGTCATCGCGCTAATCGGAGCCTCGGCGCACACGGAGAACCTGAGCGCGCACGGCGGGTTCATGCCGTTCGGCTGGAAAGGCGTGTTCCTCGCGCTCTCGTCCGGCGGCGTCATCTTCGCCTGCCTGGGTTTCGAGCAGGCGGTCCAGCTCGGTGGCGAGACGCGCCACCCGAGGCGGAACATCCCGCTCGCGATCATCGGCGGGATGCTGGTGGCGATCGTGCTCTACATCGCGCTGCAGGTCGCGTTCATCCTCGCACTCGACCCGTCGAGCATCTCGAACGGCTGGGGTGCCGTCTCGTTCTCCGGGAAGGCCGAGCTCTTCGGGCCGTTCGCCGGGCTCGCGACGGCGCTCGGCCTTGGTTGGCTCGCATTCCTCATCTATACGGACGCGATCGTCTCGCCCGGCGGCACCGGTCTCCTCTACACGGGCGCCAGCGCTCGCCTCACATTTGCGCTCGGTCGAAGCGGTTTCATCCCGTCGGCCTTCACCCGTCTCTCGGGCCGGGGGGTCCCCGTGGTCGCGATCGCGTTCTCCTACCTCTGCGGCCTGGCGATCCTGCTCCCCTTCGCGGGCTGGCAGCAGCTCGTCGGTTTCATCTCCGCGGCGGCCGTGGGCGTCTACGCGATGGCGCCGCTCGCACTCGGAGCGCTCCGGCGCCAGGACCCGACGCGACCGCGTTCCTTCGAGCTGCCGGCCGCGTCACTTCTCGCGCCCGGGACGTTCCTCGTGGCGAGCGAGATCCTGCTCTTCACCGGATGGGCGGTGATCTGGAAGCTCGTCGTGGCAATCCTGATCGGCTTCGCTCTCTTCGGCCTGTCGAGAGTCACCGATACGAACCAGCGCACGGGATCGGTCGACTGGCGCAGTGCAGCGTGGCTCTGGCCCTACCTCGTCGGGATGAGCGCGATCTCCTACCTCGGCTCGTTCGACACGGGCACACCGAGCACGGTTCCGGTGCTCGGCCTTCGCGGCCCGCGCAACGAGCTCACGTTCGGCTGGGACATCCTCGCGGTCGCGGTGCTGAGCATCGTCGTCTACGCGTTCGCGATCCGGAGCCGGCTCCCCGCCGAGCAGGCGCTCGCCTACATCGGCGATCCGACGAAAGACGAGGGAGAGGACGACCGGTCGGCCTCCCGGCCCTGAGGGCCGGAAGGCCGCTCATGTGTCCTAGGCGGAGGCCGGCGTGGGTTCGGCCTCGGGTGCGGACGGGGGCTTCTGCTCGTCGAGCCGCGGCAGCCACTCGAGCCACTGCGGCAGGTACCAGTTGCGCTCGCCGAGCAGCTTCATCGCCGCCGGGAGGAGCACGGCGCGTACGAGCGTCGCGTCGATCAGCACCGAGGCAGCGAGGCCGACGCCGAACTCCTTGAGGAACAGGAACGACAGCGTCCCGAAGATCGAGAACACGCCGACCATCACGAGCGCCGCGCTCGTCACGACCGAGGCGGTCGTCTTGATCCCGTAGGCAACCGCGTCGTCCGTCGACATGCCCTGGTTGTGACCCTCCCTGATCCGGCTGAGGATGAAGACGTGGTAGTCCATCGACAGGCCGAACAGGATCACGAACAGGAAGATCGGCAGGTACGCGACGACGCCGCCGCCTGCGTCGGTGAAGCCGAGCAGGCCCTTGCCGACCCCGTGCTGGAAGACGAGCACGAGCACGCCGTAAGCAGCCGCGACCGAGAGCAGGTTCAAGACGATCGACTTGGCCGCGATAACGATCGAGCGGAACGTCAGCAGCATCAGGATGAACGCGAGGCCGAGGACGAAGGCGAACACGTACGGCGCCGCGTGCTTCATCTGCACGTTGAAGTCGAACGAGCCTGCGGTCGTGCCGGCGACGCCGATGTCGCTGCCCGGCAACGTGCCGACGGTCGTCGGGATGACGTCGCGGCGCAGCGTCTGGAGCGCGTGGTTGGAGGCCGCATCCGTCCCGTTGCCGGCGATCGGGAGCGACACCGTTGCGATCGTGTTGCGCGAATTGACGGTGACCGAGGTAGGTTCGTTGAACTCACCGGTGGCCACCGCCTGCCGTCGGAGATTCGCGATCTGCGTGCGGACGGCCGGCGAGATGCTCGGCGCCTTGACCATCACCACGGCCGGGATGCTTCCGCCGGGGAACGAGCGTTGCATCTGGTCGTACACCTTCATCACCGGGATCGACTTCGGGAACGTCTCTGGGCCCGGTGTGACGGTGTGCATGTGGAGGGCGGGCAGAGCCAGCGCGACCAGCGCGGCCGTGGCCGAGAGCGCGGCGATCCCGGGATGCCGGAGCACCGTACCGAGCACCGCGTTCCAGAAGCGACTCTCGGCGGCTGGCCGATGGGAACGACGGCGTCCGAGGAACGGGATGCGGGGCTTGTCGACGGTCGCGCCGAGCTTCGAGAGCAGTGCCGGCAGGACGGTCAGCGATCCGAGCACCGCCACGCCGACCACGATCATCGTCGCCATCCCGAAGCTCATGAATGTCGGGTCGCCGGTGAAGAGCAGTCCGGCCATGGCGACGATCACGGTGAGGCCCGAAATGAGAACAGCGCGACCCGAGGTCGCTGCGGCCGCTTCCAGCGCCGCACGGTCGTCCTTGCCTGCGCGCCGCTCCTCACGCTCGCGCTTCAAATAGAACATCGAGTAGTCGACGCCGACGGCGAGGCCGATCAGCATCACGACGACGCTGACGTTCTGGTCCATCGGGATCAGGTGACTCGGCAACGCGACGAGCCCGATCGTCGCTGCTACTGCCGTCAGGCCGAGAAGGAGCGGCAGTCCCGCGGCGATCAGCGCGCCGAACGCGAAGATCAACACGAGCAGCGTGATCGGCAGGGACCGTGGCGACACCGCGCCGCCCGAAGGCCCGGATGCCGACTGGGGCACCGCCGACATTCCCGGTCTTGACGGTGCAGTGGCGCCGCCACCGCCACCGAGCAGCACCCGCTGTCCCCAGCCGTGCGCCTCGAACCAATCCGCGACAGCCATCACCGGCGGCGGCAGGCCCCGTTCGAGCGCGCCGGTCGTGACGTCGCGCGACCCGAACAGCCAGAAGCCGACCATCGCGGTGCCGAACAGGCCCGCGAAGACGGCGGCCAGCGCCCAGCCCGAGACCGACTCGCCTTCCGTCAGCCAGTCGCTGACAGCGCGAATGGAGAACCCAACGAGGATGATCAGGAAAACGACGCCGAGGAGATCGATCGCGTAGCGCAGCAGCGCGACGAGCAGGGTGCATGCCGCCGCCATGCCCAGGACGACGAGCCAGCGCGGCACGTCCTCGGAAGACTGCGCCCGGGGCAGGCCGGTGTCGAACGGCGGGGGCGCACTGCCCTTATCCTGTTGCAGGACCATTGGTTGAGGTCGGGTGGCGCGCTTTAATCATCCGCTCGGCCACCCCAGCCTTTCAAGGCGGACGTCGACATTTCTCCCGTAATTTTGTATCGCTTTGGATACCGTCAGCCGGCTGGTAATACGGGAAATTACCTATCGCCACCGGAACAGCCAGAGCGCGGCAGGGAACGTGATCGCCCCCCAGACGCCGAGCACGGCCCATGCCCCGGCCAGGCCGGACGGCCCAGTTCCTTCCAGCATCACGGCCCGCAGCCCGTCGTTCAGGGCTGTCAGTGGCAGCAGATGGATGGCCGGCTGCATGGCCTCGGGAAAGTTCGAGGACGGCGAAGAACACTCCGGACAGCAGCCACATCGGCAGCATGACCAGGTTCAGCAGACCCGAGACCGCTTCGACCGTCCGCGCGCGGCTGCGCGACGAGCAGGCCGATTCCGCCGAACGACAGGCCGCCGATGAGACAGGTCGCGGCCAGCATCAGCCACGACCCGCGCATCGGCACGCCGAAGACCAGCCGGCTGAAGCCAACGAGCGCGCCTACTTCGATAACGAGGAATACCAGCCGTCCGAACAAATGGCCGAGCAGGTAGTCGCGCTTGCGCATCGGCGACGCGACGAGCCGCTTGAGCAGCTTGCGCGTCCGCGCCGTCACCACGGAGAAGCCGATGCCCCAGAGACCGGTGCTCATGATGTTCATGCCGAGCAGGCCGGGCACGAGCCAGTCGACGTAGCGCGATCCGACGCACTTCGACCGGCTCGTCGCGCGCAGCGACCGGGTCCACGCGCCCTCCTGCGCGTTGCAGCGCGTCGTCGACGACGCGGCGCGCGAGGCGGCTTTCGGCGCGCGCGGGATCGAATCGGTAGGTGATCGGTGAGCTCGGAACCACGACCAGTTGCACGTCGGATCTCGCGAGGGCGCGGTCGAGATCGGCCGGCGCAACGCGCTTGACGTCGACGCCGCCCGATTTCGCGAGCGTCGCGGCGAGCCGCGTCCCCGGCGGCTCCAGAAGCGATTCCGATGACGGCAGGCGGTTCAGATCGCGATCGAAACGCGAGGCCCAGGGCGCAGGTCATCAGGATCGGGAACACGAAGACCCAGAAGACCGCTTCCGGCTCGCGGACGAACTCGCGCAGCCGCACGAGCGTCAGCTCGACGAGGGCGGGACGCGGACGGCTACTGGTCACGCAGGTGCCTTCCGGTGAGCGAGACGAAGACGTCTTCGAGCGTGGCGCTGTGAGTGGCCAGCGCGGTGAGCACTGCGCCGCGCGCGTTGAGCGCCGCGATCAACGCGGGCACCGCGAGGTGGACTTCGGAGGTGCCCACGGCCCAGCCCTCTCCTTCTCGGCGAGCGTCGCGGACCCCGGTCAGCGCGTTCAACTCCTCGATCGACGGCGCTCGCGGCGGGTCCGCGACGGCGAACTCGACGACGTGCTCGGCCCCGAGCGACGCGATGAGCGCGCGAGGAGTGTCGAGGGCGATCAGGCGCCCGTGGTCGACGATCGCCACGCGATCGCACAAGCGTCTCCGCCTCGTCCATGTAGTGCGTCGTCAACAGGATCGTGCCGCCGCCCGCGCGATAGTGGACGAGCAGCTCCCAGAGCTGGCGGCGCGACTGCGGGTCGAGCCCCGTGGTCGGCTCGTCGAGGAACAGCAGATCGGGGTCGCCCACGAGCGCGCAGGCAACCGCGAGGCGCTGTTTCTGTCCGCCCGGACAGCTTCCCCACCCAGCTGCCGCGTTTCGACTCGAGCTCGACGAGCGCCGAGCACGTTCGTCCACGCTGCGGCCCCGCGGATAGAAGCAGCGGAACAGCCTCAAGGTCTCTTCGACGGAGAGCTTCTCGCTGAGCTGCGTCTCCTGCAGCTGGATCCCGAGGCGCTCGCGCAGGCTGCGATCGTTGCCGCGTCCCCAACGCTCGCCCAGCACCTCGACCTCGCCTGTCGTCGGGCGCCGTCAGGCCTTCGAGGATCTCGATCGTCGTCGTCTTGCCCGCGCCGTTGGGGCCGAGCAGGCCGAAGCACTCGCCGCGACGCACTTCGAGGTCGAGGCCGCCGACGGCGACGACGTCGGCGTAGCGCTTGACGAGACGGTGACAGCGGACGGCGAGGCCACTCACGACTCGGGGATCGTAGCAGGAAGCGACTCCAGGAGGCGGGCCTTCAGCCCGGCACGTCGACGCACGCATATGGTGCGGCGGCATCCGAACGTTGCTTCGGTGTGATAGATCGGTCTGACATGCATCGACTCGTCGTCGCGGCCGTGGGGCTGCTTTCGATCTCTGCCGTCGCCCCGGGCGGGCCGCCGGGCGCAGCGCCGGGCCGGCGCGTGCTGCTCGACGCGCACAACGCGTATCCGTATGAGGGCCGCTTCGACGACCGCGTGCCCCGCGCGCTGGCGACGGGCACGCCGCTCGCGATCGAGCAGGACGTCGCCTGGTGCGCCACCTCGCCCGGGCACATGGAGCCAGTCGTCGCGCACGACACGGCGTGCCGCGGTGACGAGCCCACGCTGCAGCATTATTTCTTCGATCGCGTGGGGCCGCTCCTCGATCAGGCCGTCGAACATCCACAGCCGGAGACCTGGCCGCTGATCACGCTGAACCTCGACTTCAAGATGGAGCCGCCTGAACTGCTACGCGCAGTGGGGGCGCTGGTCGCAGCGCATCCCGCCTGGCTGACGACCGCCCCGCGCGCCACGGAAGACTCGACGCCCGCGGAGATCACTTTCGGGCCGCTGCTCGTGCTCACCGGCGAGTCGGACGCGCAGGAGCGCGTGTTCCTCGACGAGGTGCCGGCCGGAGGACGCCTGTCGATCTTCGGCGCGGCGCACAACCGCCCTGGCGTAGCCGAGGGCGACGTGCCGCAGCCGACGCCGGCCACCAACTACCGGCGCTGGTGGAATCACCCGTGGAAAGTCGTCGAGCCGCGCGGACAACGAGACGCCGGCGCGTGGACGCTGGAGAGTGCGGCCCGGCTCGAGACGGCGGTGTCGCGCGCCCACGCGGCCGGCCTCTGGATTCGGTTCTACACCCTCGACGGGTTCCCGGCCGCCGACGGGGATCGTTTCGGCTGGTTCGCGTCGTACAACTTCGGCAGCCTGGACGCGGCGGAGACGCGCTGGCGCGCGGCCATCGCCGCGCGTGTCGATTTCATCGCCACGGATCAATACGAGGCGCTGGCCTCTGTCGTCCGGACTCGGTAGTCCGAAGATCCGTTTGATATGCTGAGTGGTCATGACAACCGAGTGCACGGTGGTGATCGCGCCCGCCGATTTGATGGGCGCGCTGACCGAGCGGCTCCGGGCAACGGCCGGGGAGCTCATCACGTGCCCCGACAGCGACATCGCGCGCGCCATTGAAACGGTCGTCGAGCGCAAGCCGACGCGCGTCGCGCTCGAACGGCTCTTCGCGGCGACCTCGCGCGGCGCGGCCCTTCTGACGCGGCTCAAGGCCGACCCTGCGCTCGTGGACATCGAGATCCGCATCGTCTCGCACGACAGCGACTACTCGCGCGTGTCGGTTCGGCGACCGATTGGCGGCGCGCCAGGCTCGACGACTCCGGCCGTGCCGCAGCCGCCGGCGCCGCTCGACCAGGTCGGCACGCGGCGCGCGCCACGGGCGACGATGGCCGAGGGCGTCGACGTCCTGGTGGATGGCACGCAGTCGCGGCTGATCGACCTGTCGCAGTTCGGCGCGCAGGTGCTCTCGGCCACCGTGCTCAGGCCGAATCAGCGCGTGCGAATTTCGATGGTGGACGAACGACAGACCCTGCGCGCGCAGGCGCTGGTGGTCTGGGCGAGGTTCGAGCTGCCGAAGGGCAACCCGACGCCGCACTATCGGGCCGGTCTGGAGTTCTCAGGCGCGGACGCCGAGGAGGTCGCGGAATACCTTGCGCGCCACAAGCGTTCCGACGAGCAGTAGGCCGGGGCTTCCGCCTTCGCGGAACGCTTCGGCGGACCGCCGTAGCCTTGGCGGAGGCTGGTCAGCCCCGGCACATGCGTCACTTCAAGAAGTCAGTCCGCAGGATC
>CAVOSR010000013.1:0-228922 GCA_963698925.1 uncultured Actinomycetes bacterium
CGTCGGTGCCGTATTGCTGTCGGTAGGCCTGCCCGTCGACGAGCACGGCCTTCTTCGCGAGGCCGTACGGTGCATTGGTCTCCTCCGGATAGCCGTTCCAGAGGTCGTCTTCCTTGAACGGCACCGGTGTGAACTTCGGGTACGCGCAGATGGTGCCGACGGTCACGCGGGTGCCGTCCTTGTGCACGCGCGCCAGCTCGAGCATGTGCGCGCCCATCATCAGGTTGTCGTACCGGTAGCGGCCGGGGTTGTGACGATTGGCGCCGATGCCGCCGACCTCCGCCGCCAGGTGCAGGACCAGCTCAGCGCGTTCGGCGAGCAGTAGCCGCTCCGTGTCCTCGTAGCGTGTGAGGTCGTGGTCGCGCCTCCGCGCGACGATCACGTCGTGCCGGTCGCGCTCCAGGTCAACCAAGTGAGAGCCCAGAAAACCGCCCCCGCCCGTGACGGCTCAGGACGCGCGTCATTTTTGGACGCGCTCGGCCGTCATCCAGTTGACAGATGGCCGAGCCAGCGCTTGCGGTGCTCGGCGTACCACTGGATGGTCCGCAGCACACCTTCCTCCACGAGACCTTCGGCTCCCAGCCGGTCTCACGGTTCAGCTTCTCGTAGCCGACGCGCAGCGCCATCACGTCGGTCGTGCCAGGGCGGAGGCGTTTCTCGCTCGTCACGACCTGGCGGTCGTCCGGCCAGTACCCGGGCTGGCGCCGGTGCGCAGGATCGGGATCGGTCCAGTCGGCCATCGAGAGGTTCTTCCCCTGGCCGTAGACATAGAGGTCGCCCGCACGCCGTGCGCCGCAACGGTCAGGTGCCCGCGGACACCGTCGGTCGTGAAGCAGAAGTCGCGCAGGGGCTCGAGCGGCGCCCAGCTCGACTTCGGGCCGTGACAGGGCCTGGGTGATGATCGTGCCCGGTCACGTAACGCGGGTTCTGCCGCGGGCCGTAGTTGTTGAACATCCGCGTCACGACGCCGGGAACGCCGTACGCGTCGTGATAGTTCATCGTCAGGAAGTCGGCGGCGACCTTCGCGGTCGCGTAGATCGACTTGGGATTGATCGGTGAGCGCTCGTGCAGGATTAGGCCGCCGAGCTCGTCGAAGTCGTGTTGCTCACGCACCGATTCGTGGACATTGCCGTACTCCTCCGACGTGCCGGCCGTGTCGAACTTCTCGAGCTCGACGCCGTGGTCGACGACGGATTGTAAGAAGTTGAGCGTGCCGATCGTGTTCGCCATCACGGTCTCGTACGGCCGGTGCCACGACTCGCCCACGTGGGCCTGCGCGCCGAGATGGAAGACGTAGGGCTTGTCCGGCGCACTCGACGAGGTCGCGCATCAAGTAGTCGATGGACGTCTTGTCCGTCAGGTCGGCGAAGACGACGCGCAGATTGCGGTGCAGGTGGCCGATGTTGTTCAGCGCGCCCGAGGACGTGGCGCGCACGAACGCGATCACGTCTGCCTCGAGGTGGACGAGCGCCTCCGTCATATGCGAGCCCATCAGCCGTCGCGCCGGTGACAGACACGTGCCGCCCGCATACGAAGTGCCGAGCTCCGCCTTCAGAGCGTCGAGTTCTCCCTCGGACCAGGTGGCTGTTTCGTCGCCGGGCACGGATGGAGGGTAATCGTTCACGTGGGGCAGGTGCGGTTCGCAGCGGGCTTCTGACGGGAATTTCGACGGCGGCTGTCAGTGGCTCCGCCGCCGTGCTCGGCATCATTCTCTCGCGCAAATTTGGTCTCGGCGTTAAGACCGACGGGTTCTTCGCCGCCTACGGGATCTACCTCGCGCTGGTCCTCGTCGCCGGGTCGCTGCGTGTGATCGTCGCTGCCGCGCTTTGCCGAAGCCCGGTCGGCCGGACCGGCTGGCCGGGAGTTCTCCACCTGGGCGTCCGGGCTCGCACCGCCGCTCGTCGCGCTGGTCTGCATCTCGCCGTCTGGCCGGACGGCATCGCGCACGTGCTCTCGTCCGAGCCCGGCGCGCGCGACCAGGCCGCCGTCCTCCTGCCCTGGGTCGTCGTCTCGGCGGTCGCGCAGATCCTCGGCGGCCTCGTCGCAAGCGCGCTGGCGGCGCTCGACGACTACCAGTGGGCGGCGTTCGGGTTCGCCGTCGGCTCGGTCGTGGGGTGATCGTGACCGTGCGTCGTGTCGACCACGGCGTCGTCGCCTTCGGGTGGGGCCTGGCGCTGAACGGCGCCGTCACGCTGCCCGTTCCCGCTCGTCGCCCCTGCTGTATGGCGGCGGGCGGGCGGCCGGACTCCGGCCGCTCGCCGTCTGCGGTGAGTTGCTCGCGAGGGCGTCGCCTTCCGCTTGCGTTGCAGGTGCTGTACGTGATCGCGCTGCGTTTCGCGTCGAGCCTCGGCACGGGGCGCGGAACGACGTTCTCTTACGCGTACCTGATCGCCGCGTTCCTCGTCGCGATCACGGCGACCTCGATCGCGCTCGTGGCCACCGTCCCGTTCGCTCGTGCCGGCGCAACGCCCGAGCGCGTCGCTCGTCACGTCGTCGCGACCTCCTGGATCTCGCTCGTCCTCGTCGCTGCGGCCGCCGGGTTCTTCGCGCTCGCGGGAGAGGCGGTCGTCCGGCGCGTCCTCGGCGAGAGCTACGGCGGCGGGAGCGGGCGCGCAGCTGGGTCGCCTCGTCGTCTATCTCGCCCCGTGGATGGTCGCGTCGGTCGCCGTCACCGTCGTGCTATCCGTTGCTGTTCGTCCAGGGCGTCCGGCGGTGGCTGCCTGGGCTCGCGCTCGCCGTCGTCGCGTTCCACGTGCTCCTGGAATGGGTGCTGCACGCGTCCTGTTCGGGCTGCCGGGCGTCGCAGCGGGGCTCGGCGTCGCGAGCGCCTCGTCTGGTCGCGATGCTCCACGTCCCTTGGCGCGCTCACGGAACGTGGTCCGGCGTGGCGGTCACCGCCGCGGCGGTGTGCGGCGGGCTCGCCGCGGCGGCCTACGCGCTCTGCCGCGTTCGTGCTCGGCCCCCTGACCGCTGCCTTCGTCGGCCTCGCGCTCTACCTCGCGGTGCTGGCGGTCTGGCGGCCGGTTGGGCTGCGCCAGGCGTGGGCCTATGTGCGCGCGTTGCAGTAGCGTTCGCCGGCGTGCCTGACCGCGTGAAGCAACTCGTCCGGCGGCCCCGGCCGGACGCCCGTCGGCAAGAACCTCGTCTACGCATCCGTGATGCGCGATCCGGCCACGATGCGGTTCGACAACGTCGAGCAATGGCCGCCCGACGTGCGTGGGTTCGAGGATCTCGCGTTCCTCTTCTCCTCCAACCAGCTCAATCACGGCGTCGCCTCGCTGCAGATCGACGAGGCGGCGCTGCTCTACCGGCTCGCGCGCGACGCGACGAACGGGCCGTTCGTGGAGATCGGGCGCTTCAAGGGCGGCAGCACGTTCACCTTCGCCTCGGCGCTGCCCGACGGCGTCGAGTTGTGGTCGTACGACCTGCACGTCGCGCTGCGCGACGACATGCCCGGCGACCAGCTCGACCGCGAGCTGCAAGCCGCCCTGACGCGTTTCGGGCTCGACCACAAGGTGCACCTCGTCGTCGCCGACTCTCGGAAGGTCGAGCCGCCGTCGACCGAGATCGAGGTGCTCTTCATCGACGGGGACCATTCCTACGAGGGCGCCCGCGCAGACTTCGATCGCTGGAGCGCGCTCGTCAGGCCCGGCGGCCAGCTGTTGTTCCACGACGCCGTCGACTCCGGCGGATACGGCAACGTCTACCCCGGCGTCGCGCGCGTCGCGTCGGAAGTCGCAGCTGCAGACGGCTGGGACCGACGGCCGGGCGCGGGTTCGATCGCGCACTTCACGCGTCGCTAGATGAACATCGTCGCGGTCGTCCTCAACTGGAACGGGGGCGAGGACACGCTCGCGGCGCTCGCCTCGCTCGAGCCACTTCCGACGATCTGCGTCGACAACGCCTCCAGCGACGGCTCGGATGAGGTCGTCGCAAAGCGCCGGCCGGACGTCGAGCTGATCCGGGCCGGCGCGAACCTCGGCTTCGCGGGCGGTAACAACGTCGGTCTCCGCCGTGCGTTCGAACGCGGCGCGGACTGGGTGCTGTTGATGAACAACGACGCTGTCGCCGAGCCGGGGCTCGAGGCCGCTCTGACGCGGGCGGCCGAGGCGCGGCCCGACGCCGGCCTGCTCGCGTGCAAGATCCTGTTCGAGGACGGGAAGACGCTGCAGTACGCGGGCGCGAGCTTCAATGCGCGCCTGGGGTACTCGGGCCGCCTCGCCGGCTACGGCCGTCTCGACCCGCAGGATCAGGAGCTCGCGGACGTCGACCGCGCCGACGGCGCCGCATCGCGTTGTCCCGCGTCGCCTTCGAGCGCGTTGGCGGCCTCGACGAATCGCTGTTCATGTACGTCGAAGACGTCGAGCTCTCGCTGCGGGTGTGGCGTGCCGGGCTGACGGTCGTGTTCGTGCCTGATGCCAAGGTGCGTCACAAGGGCTCGGCGGCCAGCGGCGGCCGCGCCTCGACGATGAAGCTCTTCTACTCGGTGCGCAATACGATCGCCGTCAGCGAGCGCTATGCGCCGCTGCCCCGCGGGCTGCGCGCTCTCCGCCGCTTCGTCATCGTTGCTGCGCATCTCGTGCAGGCGATGTCGCATCCCGCTCGACTCGATGCGTCGCGTGCGGTGGTCGGCGGGGTGGCGGGCGGCGCGCGCCGGGCGCAGCGGGCGGCGTTGATGCCGACCTATGATCGAGCGATGTCCAGGCGCGCGTTCATCACCGGCATCGGCGGCCAGGACGGCTCGCTGCTCGCGGAATTGCTGCTCGGCGAGGGCTACGAGGTGGTCGGCGTGGCGCGCGGCCCGCTCGCCTCGTACTCGAACCTGACCGCGCTCTCGGACCGGATCGAGCTGGTCGAAGCGGACCTCAACGATCAAGAGTCACTCGCCGATGCGCTGCGGTCCTGTCGGCCGGACGAGGTCTACAACCTCGCGTCGGTCTCGTTCGTACCGATGTCCTGGGAACAGCCGGTGCTGACGGCAGAGCTCGCCGCCGTGGGCGTCACGTCGCTGCTGGAGGCGATCCGTGAGCGTCGGTGCGCCGATCCGCTTCTACCAGGCATCGTCGTCCGAGATCTTCGGCGAGCCGGTCGAATCGCCCCAGCGTGAGTCGACCCCGTTCAACCCGCTGACGCCGTACGGCGTCGCCAAGACGTATGCACACTTCATCACGCGCAGCTACAGGCACCGCTACGGGATGCATGCGTCGTGCGGGATCCTCTTCAACCACACCTCACCGCGTCAATCCGTCGAGTTCGTGCCGCGCAAGATCACTGCCGCGGCCGCCGCGATCAAGCTCGGACTGCAGAAGGACGTGACGGCTCGGAGATCTCTCCGCTCGCCGCGACTGGGGCTACGCCAAGGACTATGTGCGCGGCCAGTGGCTGATGTTGCAGCAGGACGAGCCTGACGACTACGTGCTCGCGAGCGGCGAGACGCACGCGGTCGAGGATCTCGTGAGCCTCGCGTTCGGGCACCTCGGTCTCGACTGGCGTGACCACGTCGTCGTCGACGAGTCGCTCAAGCGGGGCAAGGCCGAGCTGCACGACCTCGTGGGCGATCCTGCGCGCGCCCGCGCGCGACTCGGCTGGCAGCCCGAGGTCTCGTTCGAAGGGCTCGTTCGGCTGCTGGTCGACGCCGAGCTCGAGGTGCTGCAAGCACCTCAGCCGATCAGTTCCCCGTAGACCGCGTCATGCTCGCGTGCGGTCCGCTCCCACGAGAAGCCACGAGCGTGCTCGATCCCGCGTCGCGACCACGCTGCCGGCTCACGCAGTACCTCGTCGACGCCCGCGGCGATCGCCTCGGGATCGAGCGGGTCGAAGAGGCGCGCGGCATCGCCGACGACCTCGGGGAGTGAGCCCGCGTTCGAGGAGGCCACTGGGCAGCCGCAGGCCATCGCCTCCAGGGGCGGCAGGCCGAACCCCTCGTAGAGCGACGGAAAGACGAGCGCCGCGGCCCGGCGCATCAGGTCGTCGACCTCCGCGGTCGGGACGTGCCCACGCGCTTCGACGCCCTCCGGCACGTCGCCGAAGTCGCCGCCGCCGGTGAGCACCAGGCGCAGGCCGGGACGCTCCCGCCTGAGCAGCGCGAACGCCTCGAACAGTCGCTCGTGGTTCTTGTGCGGCCAGCGGCGGGCGGGATAGAGCAGGAAGTCCTCGCGCGGGGTGGTTCCCGGGCTGAGCCGCTCGTGGTCGACGCCGAGGTGGATGACGCGGATCAGCTCGGGATCGAGGCCGAGCTGCTCGACTGCTCGGTCGCGCACGAACTCGCTGATCACGATCACCCGGTCTGCACCGCGGACCGATCGAGCCCACGCGACCGCGCGGAAGGCACGCTCCGCGCGCGAGAACATCTGCGGCAGGTCGAGGTGCTGCACATCGAGCAGCGACGCGACCGTCGGCTTCCGCACCTGAGGCAGCCGCAGTGTGAGGGGGTAGTGCACCACGTCAGCGCCTTCGAGCCGTGCGCGTAGACGGGTCGGCCGTGCGGCCGCCTCGCTCATCGCCACCAGCCTGCGCGGGATCGTCCGGGCCGCCCGGTATTCCGGTGCCACCTCTGACGGAAGGCCGGCGCCGAGCTCGGGCGCGAGCGACGGCAGGAGCACCTTGTACGAGTGCTCGCCGACCCGGGCGAGGTTGCGCAGCAGCTCGCGAACGTAGGTCTCGCTGCCACCCAGCTCCCCCGGAACGAACGTGAGGAGCGAGATCCCGACCGTCATCGGCCGAAGCGTACGGGCTAGTAGGTGAGACCGTGCCCGAGCGGGAAGAGCGGTTGCTCGGAGTCACACGGCACGTCCGAGAGCTGGCGGCCGACCGCGGCCATCGACGAAGGGAGCTCGAAGGGGAGCTTGCCGGTGGGTGCGAACACGCCGAAGAGAACGTCGAGGATCGCGGTGGGGCTCGCGCCGAACGTGCCGACGACGGCGGCGCAGGCCTCGACGAGCTCGGTCAGGATCGCCGGTCGGTCGAGGTGCACGAGCACGATCGTCGGGACCGCGCGCGCGATCCCGAGGATGTGCTCGCGCTCGGAGGGTGGGAACTCGAGGCTGCCGGCGTGGAAGAGCGACTCGATGAACGTGCCCTCACGCGGCTCGTAGGGCGCGTGGCGGAACACGATCGCCGCATCGGCGTCGGCCGGCTGCTCGACGATGGTGCCGTAGGCGGCCACGGCTTCCTTGGGCAGGCCGTCGACGAAGAGACGCGCCCCTGGGCGGAACGGGAGCACGCCGTTGTTCGAGACGAGGACGATCGCTCGGCGCTGCGCTTCGTCGCCGGCTGCCCTGAAGTCCGTGCGACCGCAGATCCTCACAGCGGCCTCGGGGTCGACGTACGGGTCGTCGAAGAGCCCAAGGCGGAACTTGTCGCGCAGGATCCGTCGTGCCGACTCGTCGATGCGCGCCTCCGACACGCGTCGTTCCTCGACGAGCCGCACCAGGAGCTCCGGCAGGTGCTCTCCGCCGAGTTGGTCGCACCCCGCCTCGATGATCTTGCAGAGACGATCGGCGGCGTCGAGCTCTTCGACGCCCCACGCCTTCGCCTCCCACACCGACCCGTCGGGCATCGGCAGGTCGCTGACGAGCGCCCAGTCGGTGCAGACGACGCCGTCGAACCCGTAGCGGCCGCGCAGCAGGCCGGTGATCACCTGCCGGTTGAAGCCGAACCCGACGGGCTCGAGCTCCGTGCCGATCGGACGGCCGTAGTAGGGCATGACCTGGGCGGTTCCAGCGGCGAAGGCCGATTCGAAGGGCCGCAGGTGGTCCTCGAAGCGCCCGCCCGGATAGACCTGATCCTTTCCATACGGGAAGTGAGGGTCCTCGCCGTCGGCCTGCGGGCCGCCGCCGGGGAAGTGCTTGGTCATGCAGGCGACGCTGGTCGGTCCGAGCCGGTCGCCCTGGAAACCGCGCACGTAGGCGGCCGTCAGCCGACCGGCGAGCTCGAAGTCCTCGCCGAACGTTCCGCCGATGCGCGCCCAGCGCGGCTCGGTGGCGACATCCGCCATCGGGTGCAGCGCGACATGGATTCCGACCGCGCGGTACTCCTGGCGGGCGATCTCGCCGAAGCCGCGCACCAGCTCCTCGTCACGCGTCGCGGCGAGCCCGATCGGCTCCGGCCACTGGGAGAACGAGCTCGTCGTCCAGCCCACCACGGCGTTCTCGTCGAACGAGTGGCGGGGATCGGACGAGATCGTCACGGGGATGCCCAGGCGCGTCGTCTCGGCGAGCCGTTGCAGCCGGTTGTGCCACTCGGCCAGCCGGCGGGCGTCCGGGGTCTCGTAGATGTTGAAGTGGTTGAGGTGGCGCTCGACGACCAGCTCTGTCGCCCCATCGCCGCCGAACGCCGACGGGCCCTCGAGCAGCTCGCCTTCGGCCCCGACCCCGATCGGTGGATGGAACATCAGGCCCGCCTTCTCCGCGAGCGTCATCTGCGCCAGCAGGTCGTCGATCCTCTCCTCGATCGGAAGCCGGGGGTCCTCGTAGGGATCGAGGCGGCCATTGCGGTTGAGATCGCGCACCGGCCGACCGTCGACCTCGAACATCGCTGGTTCCTCCGCCATCGTCGGCCGATCATACGGTTGACGGCAGCGGCGCCTAACAGGGCCGTAACCCCCGCGCTTTACACTCCCGCGGAATGAGTGAGCAATCCGACGTCGCCGCCCTCTTCGCGAAGCTGAAGGAAGAAGTGCATGCCGCCGGCCCGCGGGCGGCCGATGTGCCGCCCGCCCAGGTGCGCCTCTCGGTCCGCGACCAGGCTGAGCGGCTCTGGCCGGTCTCGGCCGAGCGGCCCATCGTCGGCAAGGGCGGGCCGCTGAAGTGGTTCCTGCGCCGCCTGATGCGCTGGTACGTCGAGCCGGCGTTCGCCGACCAGCGTGCGTTCAACGACGCCGTGCTGAAGCTGATCGACGATCTCGACGAGCGCCTCCAGCGGCTCGAGTCCAAATGAGGGTTGTCGTGGCGGCGCCGCAGGTGCCGTTCGTGCGCGGCGGGGCGGAGCTGATGGCGGAAGACCTCGTCGCTGCCTTGCGCGCGCGCGACCACGAAGCCGAGCTCGTGACGATCCCGTTCAAGTGGTACCCCGGCTCACGAGTGCTCGACCAGGCGTTCCTCTGGCGGCTCGTCGACCTGACCGAGACGGACGGACGGCCGATCGACCGCGTGATCGCGACGAAGTTCCCTGCGTACTGCGTCCGTCACCCCCACAAGGTCGCGTGGGTGCTGCACCAGTTCCGGCAGGCCTACGACTACGACGGCACTGAGCTCGGCCAGTTCTCGGACAGCCCCGAGGACCGGGCGATCCGCCGGGCGGTCGAGCGTCTCGACGGCGTCGCCCTCGGCGAGGCGCGGCGCGTGTTCGCCACGTCGCGCAACGTCGCGGAACGGCTGCAGCGCTTCAACGGGATCGAGGCCGAGCTGCTGCCGCACCCGCCGCAGGCGCTGCCCTATCGGACGGCCGACCCGGAGGGGTTCGTGCTCTCGGTGAACCGGCTCGACCGGGCGAAGCGCATCGACCTGCTGATCGAAGCCGCGAAGTCGGACTCCTCGCTTCGGGTCGTGATCACCGGCGAGGGGCCGGATCGCGAACGGCTCGAGGGCCTGGCGTCCGGGCTGAACGGCCAGGTCGAGTTCACCGGACGTGTCGACGACGAGCGGCTCGCGGATCTCTATGCGCGCAGCCTGGCGGTCTACTACGCGCCGGTCGACGAGGACTTCGGGATGGTCCCGTACGAGGCGTTCCTCTCGTCGAAGCCCGTCGTCACGACGTCCGACGCCGGCGGGCCGCTCGAGGTCGTCCACGACCGGCAGACCGGGCTCGTCGTCGCACCGGAGGCGACGGCGCTCGCCGGCGCGTGCGTCTACCTGGGCGAGCACGTCGACGAGGCGAAGGCCTGGGGCCAAGCGGGCCGGGAGCTCGCCGAGCGCGTGACGTGGGACGCTTGCGTCGACGCTCTGCTCGCGTGACACACGACTGATGCGCGTCGCCTACTACTCGCCGCTGCCGCCCTCGCGGTCGGGGATCGCCGACTACTCGAAGTTGCTCCTGCCGGCGCTGCGCGAGCGCCTCGATGTCGTGCTTGCGCAGCCCGGGAAGCGCGCGCCCTCCGCCGACGTCGCGCTCTACCACGTCGGCAACGACCCCGACGCGCACGGCTGGATCGTCGACGCGCTCTGGAAGCGGCCCGGGGTCGTCGTTCTGCACGAGTTCGTGCTGCACCACCTGATTGCGGGCATCACGATCGGCCGCGGTCACGGCCGCGGTTACCTCGACGCGATGGAGCGCGACCTCGGCGTCGCCGGGCGCCTGCTCGGGCTCGGGGTGCTCGACAACCTGCTGCCGCTCCTCTGGGAGACCCAGCCCGAGCGCTTCCCGCTGGCGGGTGTCGTGCTCGACCACGCGCACGGCTTGATCGTGCACTCCGACTACGTCGCTCGGAACGCGCGCGCCGCGGGCTACGACGGGCGGCTCTGGCGCATTCCGCACCCCGTCTGGCCGGCCGAGCCCGTCGTGGCGGAACCGGTCACGGGCGACCCCTTGATCGGGTGCTTCGGCTTCCTGAACATGAACAAGCGGATCCCGCAGCTGCTGGAGGCGTTCGCCTCGCTGCGCCGGCGGCAGCCGGGCGCGCGGCTGCTGCTCGTCGGTGCAGCCGGCGAGCGGTTCGATGTCGACCGCCGCCTCGAGCGGCTCGGGCTGACCGACGGAGTGGAACGGCTCGACTACGTCCCGGAAGAGCGCATGTGGTCCCTGATGGCGGCCTGCGACGTGCTCGTCAATCTCCGCTACCCGACGATGGGCGAGACGTCCGGGTCCGTCATCCGCGCACTCTCGCTCGGCAAGCCGCTGATCGTCTCCGACGTCGGCTGGTTCAGCGAGCTGCCCGATGACGCAGTGCTGAAGGTGCCGGTCGACGAGGTCGAGGTCGCGACGCTCGAAGCCGCGCTCGGCTTCGCCGTCGAGCATGGTGCGTCCCTGGGCGCGGCGGCCCGCGCCTATGTTGAACGAGAGCATTCCCTCGACCGTGTCGCCGATGCGTACGCCCTCGCGCTCGAGACCGCGGCGGGTGCCGACCGCGTCGACGACGCCGTGCTCTGGCGGATCGCCGAAGCGGCGGTCGAGGTCGGCATCGACGATGCGCCGCGCCTCGCGCGAGCCGCCGTCGAAGCCGGGATCGTCACGTGACCGGCGTACGTGCGCGACTCGCAGCGCTGCCGGCGGGGGTGTGGTTGACCGCGATCGTCGCGGCGTCGATCGCCGTGCGCATGTTGCTCGCAGGTCGCACGGTCTCGCCGTGGATCATGGTCGACGAGCTCGTCTACTCGGAGCTCGGCAAGTCGCTCGCCGCGAGCGGCGAGTTCCTCGTGCGCGGGGTGCCGAGCACCGGCTACGGCTTCGTCTATCCGATGCTGCTCGCGCCGGCATTCGGCCTCTTCGACTCGGTTCCGAGCGCCTATCACGCCGCCAAGCTGATCAACGCCGTCGTCATGTCACTGACCGCGGTGCCCGTGTACTTCCTCGCTCGGCGCCTGCTCTCGCCGGGTCTCTCGCTGGGAGCAGCCGCGCTCGCGGTGCTGCTGCCCTCGATGCTCTACACGGAGACGCTGATGACCGAGAACGCGTTCTATCCGCTGTTCGCGCTCGCCTCGCTCGTCCTCGTGCTCACACTCGAGCGGCCGACAGCCGTCCGGCAGCTGCTGCTGCTCGCGGCGTGCGCCGTCTGCTTCGCGACCCGCGCGCAGGCGATCGCGCTCTTCGGTGCCGCGCTCGCCGCGCCGGTGCTGCACGGGCTGATCGAGCGCGATCTCCGCACGCGGCTGCGCCGGTTCGCCACGCTCTACGGGATCGCCGGCGGCGCGGTGGTGCTCGCGCTGCTCGGAACCGTCGCCCGCGGACAGTCGCCGCTCGCAGTCCTCGGCGCCTACCGGGCCGCGACCAGCAGCGACTACTCCCTCTCGGAGGTCGCGCACTACGTGCTCTGGCATGCCGCGGAGCTCGATCTCTATCTGGGCGTGGTCGGCGTCGCGGCACTGATCGCGATGTGGATCGCGCCGCGGACGGTCACGCCCGCTGCACGAGCTTTCGTCGCCGCGACTCTGCCGATCACGCTCCTGCTGGTTGCCGAGGTGGCCGTCTTCGCCTCACGGCAGTCCGGACGGATCGAGGAGCGCAACGACTTCTACGTCGCACCGTTCGCCATGATCGCGCTGCTCGGAGTCGCATCGCGTGACGCGGTCGTCCCGTCTGCCCGGCGGACACGCGTGATCGCGGCGGTGATCGCGGGCGCGCTGCCGGTCGCAGTGCCGTTCGCCCGGTTCGTCAACACGTCAGCTGTCTCGGACACGCTGGGGCTGCTCCCGTGGTGGTGGCTGCAGGACCAGGGGATCCACTTCGGGCCGTTGCGGCTCGTGGCGCTCGCGGTCGGGCTCTCCGCCGGCGCAGCGTTCGTCCTGGTCCCGCGCCGGTACGCGCTGGCGCTGCCTGCCCTGCTCGGGCTCTACTTCCTGCTCGCGTCGATGGTGATCGAGAACGGCCGGCACGGGATCCGCCAGGCGTCCGCAGGAGCGCTCTTCGCGGGCATCCGCGTCCCGCATCCCGACTGGCTCGACCGGCGTGTCGGGCGCGACGCGGACGTGTCGTTCCTGTGGCATTACACGGGCGAGACGCGTCCGCTCTGGAACAACGAGTTCTTCAACCGCAGCGTGCACGACGTCTACACCGTCGACGGCCCCGACCCGGCGGACGGCGGGCTGCCCGAGACGCCCGTGGTCGAGCGCGCCGACGGGACACTCGTCACGGCGGCGCGCACCGTGCCGCGCGTGAAGTACGCCGTCTCGTACGTGGATATCGCCGGTCGGCCGCTCGCTCGCGATCCGCAACTCGGTCTGACGCTCTTCGACGTCAATGGGCCGATGGTGATTCTGACGCGCGTGCGCGGCGTCTACCCCGATACGTGGGGTGGCCGCAACGTCACCTACCGCCGTGCGCGCTGCCGAGGCGGGACGGTCTCCGTGCGCCTCGGCACCGACGAGCACCTCTTCGAGAGCGCCCAGACCGTGACCGCCCGTGAGAACGGGCGGGTCGTCGGCCGTCGCCGCATCGAGCCCGCCGAGCAGCCGACGCTCGTCGTGCCGTTGCACCCCGACCGCCGCGGCAGCTGCGTGGTCACGTTCACGGCTGCGAAGCTGCGAACACCCGGCCCCGGCGACACGAGGCGGCTCGGCGCCCACTACTACTCGTTCGACTACCGCCGATGAGAATCGCGTTCGACGTCAGCCCGTTGTCGCACGAGCGCACCGGCGTGAACAACTACATCCGCGGGTCGCTCGGCGGGCTTGCGCTCGTCGCCGCCGAGCGGGGGGACGAGATCGTCGCGTTCGCACCCACCTCGCCGGCCGGGCGCAAGGTGATCCCCGAGGCGCTCGCCGGGATCGACGTCGAGTTGCGGCTCGTCACACTTCCCTTCGCGCACGGCTGGCGCACTGCCTGGTCGGCAGTCGGCCACCCGGCCGCGGAGCGGTGGCTCGGGAGCTTCGACGCGCTCCACTACACCGACTGGATGTACCCGCCGCAGCGCGCGGGCGTGCGCGCGACGACGATCCACGACCTGGTGCCCTTGCACCATCCCGAGTGGACGACCAGGCGCACGCAGTCGATGCACGGCCGCAAGTACCGCGACGCCGCGCGCAGCTGCCACGTCGTCTTCGCCAACTCGAGCTTCACCGCCGACGACTTCGCCGAGACGATGGCGTTCCCGCGCGAGCGGGTGCTCGTCGCCCACCCGGGAATCGCACCCGAGTTCACCGCCGCGGGGGAAGTCGCCGACCTGGGCGGCCCGTACGTCCTGACGGTGGCGACGCTCGAGCCGCGCAAGAACCTCGGGACGCTCGTCGACGCGTTCGCTCTCCTCGCGGACACCGGACTGACGCTCGTCGTCGTCGGCGGCGCCGGCTGGGGCGAGCAGCCGCAGCTCGACCGTCCCGGCATCGCCCGGCTCGGGCGCGTCGACGACGACGAGCTCGCCCGGCTCTACCGCGGCGCAGCAGCGGTGGTCTACCCGTCCCGCTTCGAGGGCTTCGGCATGCCGATCACCGAGGCGATGGCCTCCGGCGCGCCGGTCGTCGCATCGGCGCACCCGTCGATGGACGACGCGGCAGGAGCCGCAGCGGTGCGGGTCGACCCCGAGAGCCCCGAGGCGATCGCGGCGGGCATCCGCGAGGCGCTCGGCCGGCGCGAGGAGCTGCGGGCACGTGGGCTCGAGCACGCACGTGGGTTCTCCTGGCGGCGGGTGGGCGAGATCTTCCTGGAGGGCTACGAGCGATTCGCGTAGCACTCGACACGACGGCGCTCCTGCAGACGCGCGCGGGCACGGCTCGTTATGTCAACGCGCTCCGCGAGCACCTGCAGCCGCTCGAGGTCTCGTACCCGGCGACCTCACGGCTGCGCACCGTTGCCGCCGACGTGCTCTGGTACCCGCGCTTGCAGGCGCCTGCCGGCGCTGACGTGCTCCACTGCCCGACGTTCCGAGGGCCGTTCCGCGCGCGGGGGCCGCTCGTCGTGACCGTGCACGATCTCGCCGTTCTCCGTCACCCCGAGTGGTTCAACCGCTGGACCGCGACGTACTCGCGCCTCGCCGTGCCACGCGTGGTGCGTGCCGCAACGCGGGTGATCGCGGTCTCCGAGTTCACGAAGCGCGAGCTCGTGGCGCTGCTCGAGCTCGATCCCGGCACGATTCACGTCGTGCCGAATGCGGTCGAGGACGTCTTCACGCCGGATGGGCCGCGCGCCGAGGGCGACTACGTGCTCGCGGTCGGCACGCTCGAGCCGCGCAAGAACCTGGCGCGCATCGCGCAGGCGGTCGACGGCGAGCTGCGAGTCGTCGGCGCGCGCGGCTGGGGAAACGTGACACCGCCGCCCAACGTCACGTGGCGCGAGGGCGTGAGCGACGAGGAGCTCGCGGCGCTCTACCGCGGCGCGCACTGCCTCGTCTATGCCTCGCTCTACGAAGGCTTCGGGATCCCCGTGGCCGAGGCGCTCGCCTGCGGCTGCCCGGTCGTGACGAGCGTCGGTTCGCCGATGGCCGAGCTCGCCGGCGACGACGCCGCGCTCGTCGACCCGGAGGACGTGGCGTCGATCCGCGCCGGCATCGCACGGGTCTCGCGTCCGGCCGCACGTCGCGGCCCGAGCTGGGCCGCGGTGGCCGACCTGACACGGGCGGTCTACGAGGAGGTCGCATGATTCTCGTCGATGCCGACGTGCTCGGCCGCAACCGCACGGGCGAGGAGACCTACGTGCTCAACCTGCTGCGGCAGCTGCCGTTCGTCGCCCCGGACCTCACGTTCGTCGCGGTCACGCGGCGTCCCGACCTCGTCCCGGAGGGGGTCGAGCCGATCGAGCTGCCCGCGCGCTTCCAGGAGACGCGAATGGCCTGGTCGTTGCCGCGGCTGCTGCGCCGTCTGGGGCCTGACGCGGCGCACTTCCAGCACGCACTCCCGCTCGGCTGGAACGGCCCGAGCGTGGTGACGCTGCACGACCTGCACTTCGAGCGGGATGCGCGCGTGATGGGCCTCGCCGACCGCATCACCTTCAAGACGGTCGTCCCGCGCTCCGCCCGCCGGGCCGCGCACGTGCTCGCGGTCTCCGAGCGCACGAAGCGAGACGCGATCGAGCTCTACGGCCTCGACCCGAGCGCGATCACCGTCACGCCGCACGGCGTCGATCCGGCGTTCATGCCGGGCACTGGCCCTGTCGGGGAGTACCTGCTCTTCGTCGGGGCGGTCCAGGCGCGCAAGGACCCGTCGTCCGCGCTCGCTGCGGCGAACGCGGTCGGACGCCCGCTCGTCGTCGCCGGGCCCGAGAAGGAGCCGGCCCTCGCGCAGGCGCTGCGCGACGGCGGCGCCGACGTGCGTGGCTGGGTCGAGCAGGCGGAGCTCGCCGAGCTCTATCGGGGCGCCGCCGCACTCGTGCTCCCGTCGCGCTTCGAGGGATTCGGGATCCCGGTGCTCGAGGCGATGGCGAGCGGCACGCCGGTCGTCCTGTCGGGCGACCCGGCCCTGCGCGAGGTCGCCGGCGAGGCAGGCTCGTACGCCGAGGAGGGCGACCTCGCAGGCGCGATCGCGCGCGTGCTCGCCGACCGCGATCGGTACGTCCGCGCCGGTCTCGAGCGCGCACGCCGGTTCTCGTGGGAGCAGACCGCGCGCCTGACCGCCGACATCTATCGCAAGGTGCTCGTGTGAACGTCGCCGCCGTCGTCGTCTCGCACGGGCATCCGCGCGAGCTCGAGGAGTCGCTGCCCGCGATCCGCCCGCAGGTGGAAGAGCTGATCGTGATCGCGAACGTCCCCAAATCGGTGCCGCCGGGCGTCGAGGCGATCCACAACACCCGTCCGCTCGGGTTCGGCGCCAACGTCAACCAGGGCGTCGCGCGAACGGCGTCCGAGCTGGTGCTCTCCGCGAACCCCGACGCCGTCCCCGACCCCGGTGCCGTTGCCGCGCTGCGGAACTTCATGACGGCGCACCCGCGCTGTGGCGTCGCCGGCCCGCGCATGGTCTACCCCGACGGCCGCTGGCAGCCCTCGCGGCGCCGCTTCCCGACGGTCGCAGGGACGGTCGTCCGCCGCACGCCCCTGCGGCTCGTCGTGCCGCAGCGCCGGCACCTCCACCTCGACGAGGCGCCGCCGCAGGAGCCCGTCCAGGCGGACTGGATGCTCGGCGGTTTCCTGCTCCTGCGCCGGTCGATGCTCGAGGAGCTCGGAGGCTTCGACGAGGGTTTTCGCCTCTACGGCGAGGACATCGACCTGCAGTACCGAGCCATGCTCGCGGGCTGGGAGCGGTGGTACGTGCCCGCCGCGGTCGTGCGGCACGAGCACCAGGCGGAGACGGACAAGCACTGGCTCACGCGCAAGACGCTCTGGCACTGGGCCGGCGTCGCGCGCTTCGTCCGCAAGCACCCCGAGCGGCTGAAGGCCCGCTAGCGGTCCGGCTTGAAGGAGTAGCCGACCTGCGCCGAGAGCTCGCGCCCGTCGCCCGCCTTGAAGAGGTTCGTCGCGCTTGCGTCGATGCGAAACGGGGCTCGGGCGGGAACACGCACGAGCGTCAGCTTGCACGGCGGTGCAACGGCTTTGACGACATGCTGCAGCCGCCCGGCAACCGGCTGGCCGTCGTCGTCGATCCGCAGGTTCGAGACACGGAAGGTGAAACGGGCCGGCCGGTCGACGCAGGCGGCTGTCCGCGAGAGCGAGACGGTGACGATGCCTGGTACCGGCTTCGGCGCGAAGCGGACAAAGCGGCTCTGCTCCTGCATCCAGCCGTCGAGCGTGATTCCCGAGACGAAGCTCGACATGCGGATCGGATGCGGCACGCGGTAGAGCGTCAGTCCGCCCGCTTGCTCGACCGGTAGCCCGACCATGTCGATGCCGGGCGGCGCCACGACCCAGTCGAGCGGCAACTGCGGATCGAATGCGCCGGCAGTGTCGAGGAAGTTCGGGGTGGTCGTCGGCCCGGGCGGCGGCGCAGACGCGTCGACCGACCAGACATCCTGCAGCGACTGGTTCCAGAACTCGAGCGACCAGAAGGCGTACGAGTTCGAGAGGTCCTTGCCGATGAACATCGTGCGTGCGCGACCGGTGCGGCGGTCGATCCAGTCGGGGGGCACCGGGAGCAGCGAGCGCTGGAACTTCGCGGGCGACACCGCCTGGTTCGCCGCCGAGATCTCCCCGGTCAGGTTCCAGGCGATCGTCGCCAGCCCGAGGACGACGGTCGCGATCAGCACCGGTCGTGCAGCACGTGCTCCCAGGCGCGGCGTCAGGGCGAAGATCACGCCGACGGCAAGGATGCCGACGAGCAGCCAGCGGAGGTCGGACTCCGTCCAGTACCAGGTCTGGTTCAGCCACTGCAGGATCGAGAGCCCGAAGGCGTCGGAGTAGAGGTGCTCGTAGGCGTGGTACGGCGTCGACCAGATCAGGTAACCGGTGGCCGCCGTCGCGAGCAGGAGCGGGACGAAGCGGATCCGCAACGGCAGAACGGCGCGCGCCGCGGCGACGAAGACGACTGGGCTGAGGTAGATCAGGTTTCGCTCCTCGACACGGATCGAGAAGGTCGTCGAGATGTACGACGCCTTCACGGCTGTGTAGAGGCCGAAGCCCAGGACGGTGCCGGCGAGCAAGCCGAGCAGTGCGCGATCCTCTCGTGTCGACACGGGCCCTCCGAACAGCCAGGCGAGCGCGAGCAGGACCGGCAGGACGCCGACCCCGATCGCAAAGGCGCCGAATGCCCACAGCCCGTAGGTGAATGCGCGATGCCAGTAGTGCGTCCCGATGAACCACTCGTAGGAGTGGTGTGCGACGAACACGTCGGCAGCGATCACGAGCCCGAGCGCGAGCACGACTGCGCCGATGCGCTCGGAGGTCGTCCACGAGCGGATCGTCGCCCGGCCGCGCGAGCTCGTGGCCGCGTAGACGACAGCGGCGATCGCGGCGGCGACGACCAGGACCTGCAACTGGGAGCGCATGGCCGGCGCGACGAGGACCGCCACGACCGCCAGCGCGATGCTCAGGCGCCCCGGGTACAGGAGCGCGCGAGCGACGAGGTACAGCGCCAGGGCCGACCAGAAGTAGGCGAGCGACTCCGGCATCAGGACGCCGGTCAGCGCCAGCGAGGGAATCGCTGCCGACGCGACGGCAACGAGCAGCGCCGGCCAGCGGGAGAGGAGCAGGCGCGCGAGACCGTAGGCGGGGAAGAGCGTCGCCGTCATCACGATCGCGTTCAGGTACTTCGCGGCTGCATACCCGGGTGCGGTCGCGCCGGCCCACCAGGCGGGCGCGAGGAAGTACGAGTAGAGCGACGAGACCGGCGCGGCGGTCTCGCGGATCTCGGGGCGCCCTGTGTGCGCGATCGAGCGCGAGAGCAGCGACCACTTGAGCTCGTCCGTGAAGATCCACGGCGAGGAGATGCGCGTCGTCTGCCAGGCGTACAGCGTGAGCAGGACGAGATACGCCACCAGCAGTGGGTAGGCCGCCAGCAGACGGTCGAGCAGTGTGGGCTTGGGCTGCGTCAACGGTCGACGCCGAGGATCACACGCGGATCGACGTCGAACTCGTGCCGGACGAAGCGGCAGTCGATCTCACGCGCGGCGCACGCTGCGACGATCTCGTCGAGGCGCTGCTTCGGAGCGTTCGGGATCGTCACGAAGACGATGTTCGGATGTGCACGGTCGAGCACCGACTCGAATGTCGACGTCCCACCGGCCACGCGCACGCCGTTCAGCCGCCGACCACGGAGACGTGGATCGTCGTCGACGAACGCGACGACGCGTTCGACCAGGCGTCTCGCGCAGTTCCCGCAGCATGCTTCGACCGGTCCGCCCAGCGCCGATGATCACGACCCGTCGTCCCTCCCCGGTGCGGGCGAGTTCGATCCCGCGCACGATCGCCCGTTCGGCGAAGCGAGCGCCCACGATTGCGAGAGTGCAGATGAGGGCGTCGATCACGAAGACGCTCCGCGAGAAGTCGCCGAGGTTTCCTTGCGTGAGGACGACGACGCCCAGTGCAACGAGTGCGGAGACGCCGACCGCGAAAGCGCCACGCAGCGCGTCGCGCGAGCTCGCGTAGCGCCAGACCCCGGCGTACATCCCGGTCAGGAGCAGAGCCCCGTAGCGGCAGAAGAGCAGCACGGGGAGCGTGAGCAGGAAGTAGTGGCGCTGGTTCGGCGTGCCGACACCGTCGAAGCGCAGCAGGTAGGCCGCGAGGAACGACGCGACGATCAGCGCGCCGTCGACCAGCACCTCGGCGAGCCGTCGCGTGTACAGGTAGAGCCGAGCCGGCCCGGTCCTGCTGCGGTCGACGTCCGCGAGGAAGCTGCCGAACTGCACGAGCAGCGCGAACGTCACGAGCACGCCGAGCGCGGCGATGCGGCCGCTGCCGAACGCCTCGTAGGCGAGGCTCGTCGCGCCGAGCGCGGCCGAGACGAGGGCGAGCAGCACGACGGCGCCCGTCTCGGAGACGCCGAGCGAGACGAGCCTGTGCGAGCTGTGGTCGCGCCCTCCTTGCGACACCGGCCGACCGTCGAGCAGGCGGACGATCGTGACGAGTGTCGTGTCGAGGATCGGCACCGCGAGCACGAGCACGGGTAGCACGAGCGTCGCGACCGTCGAGGTGGCGACGGTGTAGCTCGACGCGAGCCCGAGGGCGGCGAGCGTGAAGCCGATCAGCTGCGAGCCGCTGTCGCCCATCCAGGCGAGCGCGGAGCGGCCCGGGCGGAGGTTGAACGGGAGGAAGCCCGCAACAGCGAACGCGAGTGCGAGCGACATCACGAGGACGAGGCGCGAGCCGTCCTGGAGCGCGGCCGCGGACGCGAAGAAGGCCGCCGAGATGACGGCCAGGCTCCCGGCGAGACCGTCCATGTTGTCGAGCAGGTTGAAGGCGTTCGTCATGCCGACGAGCCAGAGGAGGCCGAGCGGAATCGTCAGCCAGGGCGTGTGCACGAGCTCGACGCCCGTGCCCGTTGCGAGCACGATCACTGCCGCGGTCACCTGTGCCGCGAGCTTCGCGAGCGGCGGCAACGTGCGCACGTCGTCGACGAGGCCGGCGACGAAGAGGAGGGTCGCCCCGGCGAAGATGCCCAGCAGCTGCTCGGTCGCGGCCAGCGGGCCGAGGAGCACCGCGAGCCAGAGACCGGTGCTCAGGCCGATGTAGATGCCCGCGCCGCCGACGAGCGGGGTCGGCGCCGCGTGCCAGCGCGTCGCGTCGGGCGTCCGCTCGAGGCCGCGCGAGACGCGGCTGCGCAGCAGCAGCCAGACGGCGAGCAGTGCTGCGGGAAGAGCGGCGAGAGCCGCGAGGGTGCTCACGGATGGCGAGGGTAAGGGAGCGGTGTTAGGGCTCTGTTTGCCGAAATGAGCCGTCCCTAGACTACTGCGGGACGATGACGGTCTACGCCGACCTCCTGCGCTACCGCGAGCTCTTCGCCAACCTCTTCCGGCGGGACTTCCAGGCGAAGTACAAGGGCTCGGTCCTCGGCGTCGCGTGGTCGCTCCTGAACCCGCTCGTCCTGCTCGGCGTCTACCTCGTCGTGTTCGGGCTGCTCTTCCAGAACACCTCGATCCCGCACTACCCGATCTACCTGCTGGCGGGGCTCGCGTGCTGGCTGTTCTTCTCGGTCTCGCTGCAGACGGCCGCGCGCTCGATGATCGACAGCGCGGAGCTGATCAAGAAGGTGCGGTTCCCACGCCAGCTCGTCGCTTTCTCGATGGTCGCGACGCAGGCGGTGACGTTCGTCGTGATGGTCGCGATCCTGATCGTCCTGTCGCTCGTCTTCGTCCCGGAGTCACGCTCGACGGTCTGGACGGTGATCCCGCTCGCCGTGCTCTTCGCCGGCTTCGTGGCGGGGATCGCGCTGCTCGTTGCCTGCGCGAACGTGCTCTTCCGCGACGTCGAGCACATCCTCGCCGCTGCCCTCCTGCCGTGGTTCTTCCTGACGCCGGTGCTCTGGTCGTTCGACACCCTGCCGGAGAAGGCGAAGGAGCACTCTGCGCTCCTCGACCTGCTGCGCTGGGGGAACCCGGTGGCGCCGCCGATCTCCGCCGTGCGTGACGCCCTGTGGTCCGGCGGCCTGCCGCGGCTCGCCGACGTCGTCTACCTGGTCGTCGCCGCAGCCCTCGCGCTCGTGCTCGGCGCGCTCGTCTTCCGCAAGGTCGACGACCGCATCGCCGTCGAGCTCTAGGTGCGCAGGCGGAGCACGATCCGGCCGTCGTAGACCCACGGCTCGTCCTGCGGCGCAGCGAACGCGGGCAGGCCTTCGACCTCGCCGAGCGGCTCGAGCTGCACCCCCGGCAGGACCGACGGGCAGAGAAGCGGCGCCGAGAAGCCCGGCACGCGGCCCGGGCCTGGCGTGTAGGCGGCAAGCTCGCGGGGCGCCCGCCGGAGCAACGAGCTCGGCCGGTCGATCGCCCCGGCGACGACCCCGAAGCCCTCGGCGTGCGCGGCCCTGACACGTTCGGCCCAGTCGGCCGCGGGCTCGACGCCGGCCGGCAACGTTGCGCTCGGCTCGCCGTCGCGCGGGCCGACTTCCACGTCGTCGGTCAGCATGGGGCTCCCGAGCTCCGAGAACCAGGCGCGCAGCTCGGCCACCATGTCGAACGCGAGCCGGTAGCGGCCCGGCGGGATCGGCATGCGGATCCTCGCCTCGACCGACGCGCTCTCCCCGGGCGCGAGCCGGGGCACGTCGTTGCGCGGCCCGTCCCACACGATCGGGTTGTCTCGGTCGTCGAGCCAGTGCGAGGCGAGGAGGACCTGCTCGCCCCACGGGAGCGTGCCGTCGTTTGCCAGCTCGACGGTCACGGTCTGCGTCGTGCCTGCTTGCAGCGCCGCCCGCGGCGGCGCCCCCCAGCGGACGGCGAGTGGTCCTTTCGACACGGCTGGCTAGCCTAACCACCGTGGAACCGCTCCTCGTTCGCGCCGCCCGCCTCGAGCCGGTCGAGCGCACCCCGGTCTGGTTCATGCGCCAGGCGGGCCGGTCACTGCCCGAGTACCGCGCGATCCGCGAGCGGCACTCGTTCTGGGAGGTCGCGCACACCCCCGAGCTCTGTGCGGAGGTGACGCTGCAGCCCGTGCGCCGCCACGGCGTCGACGCCGCGGTGATGTTCGCCGACATCATGACCCCGGTCCTCGGGATGGGCCTCGACGTCGACCTCGTCGAGGGGGTCGGGCCGGTCGTCGCGGAGCCCGTGCGCACGCTCGCCGACGTCGAGCGGCTCGAGGTGCCCGACCCGGAAGCGGCGTTCGCGCCGCTGCTCGATGCGATCCGGATCGTGCGCGGCGAGCTCGCCCCCGAGCAGGCGGTCATCGGATTCTGCGGCGCGCCGTTCACGGTCGCCGGGTACCTGGTCGAAGGCAAGCCGTCGCGCGAGTTCGCCGTGGTCAAGACGCTGATGTACGAGGAGCCGCAGGTCTGGCACGCGCTGATGGAGAAGCTCGCGGACTGCTTCGGGCCTTACCTCGCCGCGCAGGCCCGCGCCGGTGCCGACGTGGTGCAGCTGTTCGACTCGTGGGTGGGCGCGCTCTCGCCGGCCGACTACGTGGAGTTCGTCGCGCCCTGGTCGGCGCGGATCCTCGCGGAGGTCGGCGTCCCGACGATCCACTTCGGCACCGGCGCATCGACGCTGCTCCCGTCGCTGGCCGCGGCGGGCGGAGACGTCGTCGGGCTCGACTGGCGCATCCCGCTCGACGAGGGCTGGGCCGCGGTCGGGCACGACCGCGGCGTTCAGGGCAACCTCGATCCGGCCGTCCTGCTCGGGCCGTGGGAGCGAGTCGAGACGGCGGCTCACGACATCCTCGCCCGCGCCGCCGGCCGCCCGGGTCACATCTTCAACCTCGGCCACGGCGTGCTGCCCCGCACGGATCCCGAACAGATCTCTCGTCTCGCACGACTGATCCAGGGAGTACCGTCCGTAGCGTGACGCCAGGACGCATCGTCGTCGACCGGGTCTCGCGCAGCTTCCGCGTCTACCCGAAGGCACAGCGCACGATCAAGGACATCGTCGTTGCCCGCGGCCGTCTGCGCGCACGGGAGGTGCAGGCACTCCGTGATGTCTCGGTCGTGGTCGAGCCGGGCGAGGCGGTCGGGCTCGTCGGGCGCAACGGCTCGGGCAAGTCGACCCTGCTGCGGCTGGTCTCGGGAATCATCAAGCCGACGAGCGGCCGGGTCGAGGCCGGCGGCCGGATCGCGTCGCTGCTCGAGCTCGGCGCCGGCTTCCACCCCGACTTCAGCGGGCGCGAGAACGTCTACCTGAACGGCTCGATCCACGGCCTGTCGCGCGCCCGGGTGCGCGAGGCGATGGACGAGATCGTCGCTTTCGCCGAGCTCGAGCAGTTCATCGACCTGCCCGTCCGCACCTACTCGTCGGGCATGTACATGCGCCTCGGGTTCTCGGTCGCGGCGCACATCCGCTCCGATGCGCTGCTGCTCGACGAGGTCTTCGCGGTCGGAGACGAGCAATTCCAGCGCAAGTGCTTCGGCAAGATCGCCGAGTTCAAGAATCGCGGCGGCACGATCATCTTCGTCTCGCACGACGCGCAGGCGGTCGAGCGGCTCTGCGACCGCGCCGTGCTCCTGCGGCAAGGCGAGGTGGCCTTCGACGGATCGACGCAGGAGGCGATCGCCGCCTACCGGCGGCTGCTCGCCGGTGACGCCAACCCGGACGAGCTCGAGGCCGGCCTGCGCGAGTGGGGCAGCGGCGAGGCGCGGATCGCGGCAGCGGCGCTCGTCGACGCGGACGGCGACGAGCGCGCCCAGTTCGCCGCGGGCGAGGCCGCGACCGTGCGGTTGCGCATCGCCGCGCAGGACGGCGTCGGCGCCCCTCGGGTGACGATCGAGCTGCGGGACGACGGCGGCCTCGTCCTCGCGCGGGTCGCCTGCGACACCGCGAGCCTGGGCTGGCGCGACGGGGCCGGCGAGCAGGAGCTTCGGTTCAGCCTCGACAGTCTCCCGCTCGCCGACGGGCGCTTCCACCTTCGCGTCGCGCTCACGGATCCCGGCTCGGGTGCGCTGCTGCACACGCTCGAGGACGGCATCCGCTTCTTCGTCTTCCCCTCCGGCGCCGAGACCGGCGCCGTCCTCCTCGACGGTGACTGGTCGTTGCAGGAGACGGCGGCGGACGCGCCAATTGGGCGTCCGTGAGCTCCCGCGCCTGCCCCGACTGGCCGCAACTGATGGAGGTCGCTCCTGATCTCCAGTTCCGCCACTACACGCTGCGCGAGGTGCAGCTGCCGACGGACGCGTTCGTCCAGCTCGAGGGCGTCGACCTGGACACGGTCGCCATCTGCTGTGACCTCGACGCACACGTCTACAACCCCGGCCACACCGAGACGGTCGTCGCGGCAGCGCTCGAGCGGACGCACTGGACGAACGTGTACGAGGGTGTCCACTCGGGGCCAGACGAGCCCAGCGCCGCCTGAGACGGCGCGCCGACGGCTTGCACTTCCGCTGAGCTACGACGTGGGTGCGCGGCTGGGTGAGACCACCGACCGGGCTAAGGTTCGCTGCATCGGAGCCCCGTGGATAGAGGCCTTTCGTCGCCGCGGGACCTGGTCGCCCGTCTTCGTGTTGTCGGCGGTCGTCGCCGTGTCGACGGTTCTGCACTGGCTCGCCGCTCGTCGCTTCGACGGGCTGTGGATCCTGCCTGACGAGGGCGTCTACGCGACCAGGGCCACGGACCTGTGGCGGCACGCATCGCTGCCGCTGCGGCACGGGCAGGGCGGCTACGGGATCCTCTACCCGCTGCTGATCGGCGCACCACTGTCGCTGGGAACAGTGGCGCAGGGCTACGCCGCCCTGAAGCTGGTGCAGGCATTCGTCGTCTCGTTGGCAGCGGTGCCGGTCTTCCTGCTCGGGCGCCGGCTGATGCCTGACCGGTACGCGATCCTGGCTTCCGTCTTGACGGTTGCGGCCCCGGTGCTTCTGTACTCGGGTCTCGTCATGACGGAGGTTCTCTTCTACCCCGTCTCGGCCTGCGCCTTGCTCGTGATCGCATACGCGGTCAGCTCAGGAACCGTCCAGAGTCAGATCGCTGCGTTCGTGGCGATCCTGGCTGCCGCTGCGACGCGTCCTCAGGCGGTCGTCTTCGTCGCGGTTCTCGCGGCGGCGATCATGCTCGATGTGCTCTGCGCGCGCGACGCCTCGCGTCTGCGCTCGTACTGGCCGACGTGGCTGCTGGTCGGCGGGTCGGTGGTAGCGCTCGCGGCGTTCCCATCCGTGGTCGGCGCCTATGCGGGGACGCTGCGCGGCGGGTACCCGGTCGGTGACGGCTTGCGGCTGAGCGCGGAGCACCTCTCCTTCGCTGCGCTTGCCTGTGGCCTCGTTCCGTTCGCGGCCGTGCTGACGCTGGCGGTGCGGGCGGTTCGTGGGCTCGAGCGAGATCCACTGGCCCGCGCGTTCATCTCGGTCTGCATCGCGGCGTGCCTGCTGCTTTCGTTGCAGGTGGGATTCTTCGCAGCGCGTTACGCGCCGTACCTTCTGGGTCGCAATCTGGCGCCGTTGTCGCCGCTCCTCTTCCTCGGATTCGCACTCTGGATCTCGCGCGGCGCGACCGGTGGACGCGTCACGGATCCACTCGTCGCTTTCGGAGTCGCGTCGCTCGTCTTGCTGGTGCCGTGGAACGCGTTGGTGGTGCCGGCTGCGTTTGCCAACACGTTCGACCTGTTGATCATCGCCCGTGTTCACAGCATTGCGCCCGTCGACGTGGTGATGGTCTTCGCACTCGTCATGTTGACGGCATTCGTGTTCGTGCCGCGCCGGCTCGTGGTTGCGCTCGCAGTGCCGGTCGTCGTCGTGCTGATTGCGGCCTCGGCGGTTGCGGCGAACGAGGTGGCCCGCGCCGTCCGCGCCGCCCAGGTCGTCCTCGGGCCGGATCGAACCTGGATCGACGGCTCCGCATCCAGCGACGTGGCGTACCTCTACGAGGGCAGCGCCGCGTGGAACCTCGTCTGGCAGCAACGCTTCTGGAACCGCCGCGTACGCCGGATCTACTCCATCATCCCCAATCGCGTGCCCGGCTCGATCGCGCAGACCGACGTAGCGGTCGGACGTCGCGGAGACCTGCCGATCACCGAGAGCTACGTCGTCGCCGCCGACCGCCTGTCGCTCGTGGGTACACCCGTCGGCCATCTCGCCGAGCCCGATCTCGACATCGGCGGGCTGACGCTCTGGCGGCTCGACGGTCGAGCCCGAATGTCGATGGCCAAAGACGGCGTCCAGCCGAACGGTGACATGACCAGGCCGGCAACGATCACCGTCTATCGGTGCGCGGGCGGACGACTGGAGCTGACGCTCATTCCCAAGGCAACCAGCATCCTCCGCATCTTCCTCGACGGCAAACCTGTCCTCCGTCGATCGATCGGCGGACTCGATTCGTGGCAGGGAAGCGTTCCCGTGCCTGCGCACCGAAGCCACCCCAACTGCACCTTCCGGATCGTCCCGACCCCGCTGCTCGGTTCGACACGGATCGAGTTCGTCCGACCCGGCTGATGCAGCGGGAGGAGCTCGAGAAGACTCCTATCGTTTCTGCGCGAGCAGCTCGTCGAGCGGCCGCGTGTTGAGCACGTCGGCCTCCGTCGCCCAGCCACGCCGCGCGGTCGAGACCGAGAGCAGCATGTTCCCGAGCCCGCGCACCGAGTGGGCGTCGGTCGAGCACGTGATGCGAACGCCTGCCCGGATCGCCTCGCGCACGAGCTCGGAGCTGAGATCGATGCGGTCGGGCAGGCCGTTCGTCTCGATCGCCGTCCCGTTCGCGGCGCAGGCGGCGAAGACGGCCTCGAGGTCGACGGCGTTCGGCGGCCGGTGGTTGAGGATGCGCCCCTGCGGGTGGCTGATCGATTTGACCGCGGGATGCTCGATCGCCGCCAGGGTGCGCCGCGTCAGCTGCTCGCGGGACTGGCGCTGTCCGGCATGCACCGACGCCTGCACCCACTCGAGCCCATCGAGGACGTCGTCGGGCAGGTCGAGCGTGCCGTCGGCGAGGATGTCGCACTCGCTGCCGCGGAGGACCCTGAACGGCGCGAGCGCTTCGTTCACCGCCGCGATCTCCTCCGCCTGGCGGCGCAGACCGTCGCCGTCCAGCCCCGGCACGACCCGGACGTTCTTCGTGTGGTCGCAGATCGCGATGTAGTCGTAACCGAGCGCGCGCGCCGCCTCGCCCATCTCGAGCACGGACGCCTTCCCGTCCGACCACGTCGTGTGCACGTGCACGTCGCCGCGGATCGCCGCGAGCTCGACCAACCGAGGCGGCTCGCCGTCGAAGGGGCCTGCACGCAGCTCCGGCGGCAGGTAGGCGCGTCCGAGCGCCGCGAACACGCCAGCCTCGTCTCCCGCCTCGGGCAGCTGACCGAGTGACGCGACGTACGCCTCGCTGCCGGTCGCCCGCACCAGCGCAGTCCCGAAGCGCTCGGCCGGGACGGCGACGGCCTCGATCGGGACGCCGTCCACCGTCAGGCCGACTGCCCGCTCCGGCTCGCGCTCGAGCACCGCGACGATCTCGGGGAGCGCCGCAAAGCGGTCGAGCACGGTACCCGGCTGCGACGTGGCGACGACGACGGCGAGGCGCTCGGACAGGTCGCACCAGCGTCGTGGATCGCCCGCGGCGACACCGCCGAGGGCTGCGGCGATCCCGTCGGCGAGCGCGTGGGCGCGGTTCAGGGTCAGCCCGTGGCGGGGCGCGGGGCGCACCTCGGCGAGCCGGGCGGCGATCTTCGCCTCGGTCGCCGCTCCGATTCCCGGCACGGTGCGCAGCCGCCCGGCCGCCGCAGCCTCCCGGAGCTCGTCGGCCGTGCGGATGCCGAGCGCGCGCCCGAGGTCGACCATCCGCTGCGGCCCGAGGCCGACGAGGCGGCCGAGCCCGACCAGCTCCGGCTGCACCTCGTTCTCCAGCTCGTCGATCTCGGCCAGCCGGCCGGTCTCGACGAGCTCCTGCAGGCGCGCCTCGATCGAGGGGCCGACGCCGCGCAGCTCGCGCACCCTGCCCAGCCGCACGAGCTCCGCGACGGGCGCGGGGGTCGCGCGCACGAGCTCGGCCGCGCGCCGGTAGGCACGCACGCTGTAGCTGTTCGCACCTGCGAGATCGAGCAGCCCCGCGAGCGTCTCCAGCCGCTCGGCGATCATGGCGTTGTCGGGGCCTGGGGTCACGGCGGTAGTGTCCATCAGCGATGCCGACCGTCGTCGTCCCGTTCCGCGGCAGTGATCCCAAGCGACGCCTCGCCCCGGTGGCGGAAGTCGATCGCGTCCGCCTGGCCGAGGCAATGCTGGCCGACGTGCTCGCAGCGGCGAGCGGCATCGGGCGCCTCTTCGTGGTCGCGCCGGGCGAGCCTCCGCTCCCGGAGGACGTGCAGCGGGTCGCCGACCCGCACCGTGGCCAGGGTGCCGCCGTGCGCGCGGCGCTCGACGCGGCCGTGTCGGCCGGAGCCGCCGCGCCGTACCTCGTCGTCAACGCCGATCTCCCCTGCGCGACGCCGCGTGATCTCCTCGCGCTCGTCGGGGCGATTCCCGACGGCGGCCTGGCAGTCGCCGCCGCCGCGGACGGCACGACGAACGCGCTCGCCCTCTCGGACGACGAGCTGTTCGAGCCGCTCTACGGCCCGGGGAGCGCTGCGCGCTACGCAGCGCTCGCGCCGGCCGCCACCGTCGACGCGCCGAACCTCGTCGACGACGTCGACACGCTGGCGGATCTGACGCGGCTCGCCGAACGTCTCGGCCCACGGACGTCCACGCTCTTCCGCGCACTTCGCCTGGGTCGCGCCGCGTGAAGGTCGCCGTCCTCTCCGGAGGGATCGGCGGTGCACGGTTCCTGCGCGGGCTCGTCGGCGTCGTCGACCCGACCGACGTCTCGATCGTCGGGAATGTCGGCGACGACACCGAGGTGCTCGGCCTGCACATCTCACCCGACCTCGACAGCGTCCTCTACACGCTCACCGGCCTCGGCGACGAGGAGCGCGGCTGGGGCCGGGCGGGTGAGACCTGGCACGCGCTGGAGAGCGTCGCGCAGCTCGGCGGCGAGTCCTGGTTCAAGCTCGGCGACCGCGACCTCGGGCTGCATCTCGTGCGGACGCAGCTGCTGAGGGAGGGCGTGCCTCTGTCGGAGGCGACTGAGCGGATCGCGCACGCTCTCGGCTTCGAGGCGGCGCTGCTTCCCGCAACGGACAACCCGCTGCGCACGTTCATCGAGACGCCCGCGGGGACGTTCCCGTTCCAGACGTGGTTCGTGGCGCGCGGCCACAAGGACGACGTGGATGCAGTGCACTACGCGGGCGCGCCCGAGGCGGTCGCCGCGCCCGGCGTCCTCGATGCCTTGCGCGCCGCGGACGTGATCGTCTTCGCACCGAGCAACCCGTACGTGTCGATCGGCCCGATCCTGGCGGTCGACGAGATCCGCGCTGCGCTCGAGCAGCGCACGGCCCCCTGTGTCGCGATCAGCCCGCTGATCGGTGGACGAGCCGTCAAGGGGCCGGCCGACCGGATGCTCGCGCGCCTCGCCGGCGGGACGGCCCCGGAGCACGTCGCCGGCTGCTACGACGGCTTGATCGACGTGCTCGTCGTCGACGAGGCCGATGCGCCCGTGGTGCCCGTGCCCGGCCTCCGGAGCACCGTCGTGACGCAGACGCTGATGACCGACGCGAGCGCGGCACGACGCCTCGCAGCGGCGGCGCTGCACGCAGCAGGCACCCCGGCGTGAGGATCGCGATCCTCGGCGGCACGGGCAGCTTCGGCCGCGCGCTCGCCGCACGGCTCGGGGCGCTCGGGGAGGACGACGTCGTGATCGGCTCTCGCGACGCCGGGCGCGCGCAGCTGGCCGCCGAGGAGCTCGGCGGCGGCCGCATCACCGGGGCGTCGAACGTCGACGCCGTCGGCGGCGCGGATCTCGTCGTGCTCGCGGTCAAGGCCGATGCAGCGCTCGACACCGCGCGCGAGGTGTCGGAGGCGCTCGACGTGACGCCGCTGCTCTGCGTTGCGACGGCGATCCAGTTCCGCAAGGGGATCGGTGCGCTTCCGGATCCCGAGTCACGCGAGCCTCGCCGAGCGCGTGCAGGACACCGTCCGCGCACCCGTGGCCGCCGGCCTGCACTCGATCGCCGCGGCGAATCTCGACGACGCTGCGCCCGACGAGGACGCGTTGATCTGCGGTGACGACGCGAATGCCAAAGAGCTCTCGCTCGAGCTCGCAGGCAAGCTCGTCGCGGGCCACGCGCTCGACGCCGGTCCGCTGGCGAGCGCCCGCGCGCTCGAGGGACTGACCGCGGTGATCGTCAACCTGAACCGTCGCTACAAGGCACACGCAGGCGTGCGGGTGACGGGCGTCCCTCAGCAGGCGTGATCCAGATCATCCCCGTGCGCGGCCTGCCCGAGATCCGGGCCGGCGACGATCTCGCAGCGATGATCGTGGAGCTGATCGCGGTCGAGGACGGCGACATCGTCGTCGTCGCCCAGAAGGCCATCTCGAAGGTGGAGGGCCGGATCGTCCGGATCGAGGGGATCGAGCCGTCCGCGAAGGCCCGCGAGCTTGCAGGCGACGAGCGTGACCCGCGCGAGGTCGAGGTGATCCTGCGCGAGGCCGTGCAGATCATTCGTGAGCGCGGCCCGCTCGTGATCGCCCAGACCCGCCACGGGTTGATCTGCGCCTCGGCCGGGGTCGACCACTCGAACGCACCCGAGCCGGGCACGCTCGTCCTGCTCCCGGTCGACCCGGACGCGAGCGCCCGCGGCCTGCGCGAGCGCTTCGCGGAGCTGACCGGCAAGACCGTCGCCGTCGTCGTCACGGACTCGTTCGGGCGACCCTTCCGCCAGGGCACGACCGACGTGGCGATCGGCGTGGCCGGGATCACCCCGATCGTCGACCTGCGCGGCACGAAGGACCGGATCGGCTACGAGCTGCGCTCGAGCCGGGTGGCGGTCGCCGACGAGGTGGCCGCGGCGGCCGACCTGGTCCGGGGCAAGGCCGACGGCGTGGCCGCCGTTCTGGTGCGGGGCCTCGATTTGCAGGGAGAAGGCAGCGCGCGCGAGCTCGTGATCGAGCCCGAGCTCGACCTGTTTCTCTGATCGAACTCTCGACAATTCCTTTACAAAACCCTTAGCGCTTGCCGCCGGCAGACGGCTGAGGGCCGCTACGGTGCTCCGATCGCCGGCGGGCCAATTCGCCCAGGACGCCTGCCGGTGATCCCTCGACAGCCGAACTGCGGACCTCGGGCCAAGGAGGACACGTCTCCACATGCACGTCCCTCAGACGCTGAGGATTCTCAGCGCAGGCGCACTGCTCGTTCTGATCGCCACCCTGGTGGTCGGTGCGGCCCGCGCCGCCCAGAACGTTCATCCGACGGAGCCGTCTGCGTCGATCCCGGCGCTGCGCGCGCTCGTCGACCACTATCGCCTCGTCACCTGGAAGTACCAGGCTGCCGCCGGCACCCGTCGGACGCCCACGTCTTTCTCCTATCGGCGCAGCAGCGATCGCGCCTACCTCGGGTGGACGATCGAACGCTGGACGCGCCTCGCCTATGAGGCCCGCGCGCGGACGCTCACCCGGATCCACAAGCGTCTCGACGTCCGGCTGCCGCGGGCGCCTGCCCTCCGGTCCTCGCTGCACCGGCGGCTCAGCTACAGCCGCTCGCTGACCCTGCACCTGCGCAAGATCTACCCCGGCACCGTCACGCGCTCGTTCGCAAGCGCGCGGGCCGAGAGCGACCGCGAGACGCTGCGGCTCTGGCAGGCCCGGAGCGCGACGGCCGCGCTCGCAGTCGCGCTGCACGCCAAGGCGCGTCCCGACCTCGGCCTCGAACCGCTCCCCGGGTGGCTGCGGGAGGCGTTCCTCTGCATCCACGGCTACGAAGGCGCCTGGACGTCGAACACCGGCAACGGCTACTACGGCGGCCTCCAGATGGACTGGTCCTTCATGCGCATGTACGGCTCCGAGTTCGTGCGGCAATGGGGCTCCGCCGACAACTGGCCGGTCGCGGCACAGTTGACCGCGGCGGCGCGCGCACACGCGTCGGGCCGTGGGTTCACGCCCTGGCCGAACACCGCTCGAGCCTGCGGCCTGATCTGATCTGAGGCAGCGCGGCCATGTCCCCTGTCCGGGGGAGCCGCGAAGCTGCTCGGCCGACCACACTCTGGGTCATCTCGGCCTCTCAAGGGAGACCGACTGCGAGCCGATGAATCCGAGTATGGCCCTGACAAATGCTGCGGCACGGTCCCCGCTTCCCGGCGGGTCGTCGTCGAACGGCCGCGGGCGCCCCGAGGCGCTCGTCGAGTCGTACCGGCGCCTGGCCGAGGTCTTCCATGAGGTGATGTCGGAGCAGAGCCTCGATGCGCTGCTCGACCGGATTGCGCTCACGCTCGCCGATCTGATGCCGTACGAGGCGCTGCACATCTACGAGGCCGACGAGGCGCGGCGTGAGCTCGTGCCGGTGCTCGCCCGCTCGCCCGAGTACGAGGAAGAGATCATGAACGACCGTCCCCGCTTCGACGAGGGACTGACCGGCTGGGCGGTCACACAGCGGACTCCGGTCTGGACGAACCGCGCCGACCTCGACCCGCGCGTCGCGGTCATCCCCGGCACGCCCAATGAGCCCGAGGCGATGATCGTCGTGCCGCTGATCGCGCGCGGCGCGCTCAAGGGCGCACTCAACATCTACCGGCTGGGCGAGAACGCCGCGTTCGAGGAGCACGAATTCGAGCTCGCGAAGTGGTTCGGTGACGCTGCCGCGCTTGCGCTCGACAACGCGCAGATCCGCGCCCGGCTCGAGCATGCCGCGCAGACCGACTCGCTGACCGGTCTCTACAACCATCGGTTCTTCCACGACCGCCTTCGCTCGGAGCTGACGCGTGCGTCGCGCTCGCACGACTCGGTCGCCGTTCTGATGTTCGACCTCGACGACTTCAAGCGAGTCAACGACGTCTACGGGCACGGCGCCGGCGACCAGTTGCTCGTGCAGCTCTCGCGGCTCGCGCGCGAGACCGTGCGCGGCTCGGACGTCGTCTGCCGGATCGGCGGCGAGGAGTTCGGCGTGATCATGCCGTCGTGCGACGCAGGCGACGCACTCGGTCTCGCGGCGCGGCTGACCGAGAACCTGCGCGAATTCGAATTCGAGCCTGCGGGCCACATGACGATCTCGATCGGCGTCTCGCAAGGCCCGCAGCACGCGATGAACCCGCGCGAGCTCGTTGCGTGTGCCGAGGCGGCGATGATGACGGCGAAGGCGCACGGCAAGAACCAGACCGTGCTCTACGACGACGGTGCGACCGAGCGGCCCGGGCCGACGGCGGTCACGACCGCGCGCGACGTGCGCTCGATCGCGCACCTGAAGATGCTGCAGTCGCTCGCCGGCAAGCTCAACCGCCTCAATGACGTGCGCCAGATCGGCAGCACGATCGCGACCGAGCTGCGGCTCCTGATCGACTACCACAACTGCCGCGTCGTTCTGCGTGACGGGGACGACCTGCTGCCGATCGCGTTCGTCGGCGACCACGACCCGAACGTCAGCTCGGCCGCCGACGCCTACACGCTCAAGGTCGGCGAGGGGATCACCGGCCGCGCCGTCGCCACCGGCGAGGCGCTGCTCGTGCCGAACGCGCTCGACTGCGAGTTCGCGAAGCGCATCCCGGGCACCGACGAGCTCGAAGAGTCGCTCGCCGTCGTCCCGCTGCGCTACGGCTCGCGCGTCACCGGCGCGATCGTGATCTCGAAGCTCGGCACAGACGAGTTCGACGAGGACGACGTCCGCCTGCTCGAGGTGCTCGCGGGCCAGGCCTCGGTCGCCCTGGAGAACGCGCGGCTCTACGAGCAGCAGCGCCGCGAGGCGGAGGGTGCGAAGGCGCTGCTCGCCTTCGCGGACGAGCTCTCCCAGGCATCGTCATTCGACGAGATCTGCCGGCTCACCGCCGTCACGGCCTGCTCGCTCTTCGAGACCGAGCGTGCCTCACTCTGGATCGACGACGCGTGCGCAGCGAGTGTCGGAGACGCGCTCGAGACCGGCGTCTCGACGCCGCTGCCGGAGGGTGACGGGGTCCGCGGGCGTGTCGTCCTCGAGCTCGAGTCGCTCGACGAGGATCGCAACCGGCTGCTCGCGTCGTTCGCCTACCAGGCGTCGGTCGCGTTGCAGAAGGCGCGGCTCTACTGGAAGCAGCTCGAAGCGGCCGAGATTGCGAATGCACTGCTCGACGCGAGCCGAGAGCTCGCAACTGCCGAGTCGCCCGAAGAGGTGCTCGGCCGCAGCGCCGAGGTGACCGCCCGCGTGCTCGGCACGCGCCGCGCCGCGCTCTGGATCGAGGAGGAGTCGGAGCCGCGCGACCTCGTTGCGCGCGCGTCGTTCGGCTTCTCACGTGAGGACGACCCGTCGGGCCGCCGTCGCTTCCCGAGCGAGCTCGCGCACGAGTGGCTCGAGCGCGCCGATCCGTTCGTGCTCGAGCCGGAAGAGATCGAGGCGGTCGAGGTTGCGGCGGAGATGGGCGTCGCGCGTGTCGTCGTCGCGCCGCTGAAGCTCGAAGGCAACCGCGTCGCTGCTCTCACGGCGACGATCGGCGACCGTCAGCTCGACGATCGCCAGCTCGCGCTGCTCGCGGGGCTCGCGCATCAGGCGAAGCTCGCGATCGAGAGCGCCGAGCACTACGAGAGCCTCGAGCGCACGTTCGTCTCGACCGTGGCCGCGCTCGCCAACGCGCTCGAGGCGAACGACGAGTACACGTCGTCCCACGCGCGCTGGATCACTGACATGTCGCTGCTCGTCGGCAAGGAGCTGAGCCTCGACCGCGACGCCATGAAGCGGCTCGAGTTCGGCGCCCTCTTCCACGACATCGGGAAGATCGGGATCCCGTCCGAGATCCTGCAGAAGCCCGGCCCGCTGACCGACGAGGAGTTCGAGATCGTCAAAGAGCATCCGGAGCTCGGCGAGAGGATTCTCGAGCCGATCGACCGGCTCGCCGACGTACGCCCGATCGTGCGCGCCTGCCACGAGCGCTGGGACGGGCTCGGCTACCCGGACGGGAAGGCGGGGCTCGACATCCCGATCGAGGCGCGCATCGTGCTCGTCTGCGACGCCTTCCACGCGATGACGACGGACCGTCCGTACCGCAATCGCCTGGCTGACGTGGAGGCCGTGCGCCGGCTGCGCGAGTCGGCGGGCACGCAGTTCGACCCGACCGTCGTCGACGCGTTCAGCCGCCTCTACGAGGCCGGCTCGGTCGTCCCCCTCTAGCCGGTTCAGCTCGAGCGCTGCTCTTCGAGGCGCCAGATCGTGCAGACCTCGGTGAAGCCGAGCCGCTGCAGGATCGGGTACGACGTGTCGACCATCGCCTCGGTGACGAGCGCAGGCGTGCCGAGGTCGACCGCGTAGTCCCAGCGTGCGCGGACGAGCGCGCGGTAGGCGCCGCGGCCGCGCGCCCAGGACGCCGTCGAGCCTGCGATCAGGAAGACACCGCGCGGAGACGGGATCGCGAGCGCCGTGGCAGCAGGCTTGCCGTCGAGGTAGGCGAGGAAGCCGACCGGCACCTGGTGCTGCATCGACTCCTCGAAGTCGGAGCGGAGGTGCTGCTTCTGCAGCTCACGCCGCTCCTGTGGAACGTCGAAGGCGTCCCACTGGACGTCGCGCGACGCGAGAAAGTCCTCGAACGTCTCGACGCGCTTCACCACGATCTCGGCCGGCGCTGCGGGAGGCGGCGTCGTCAGCACCATCGCGCGTACCTCCGGCCCGTCGGGGGCGAGTCCGAAGCCGCGCTTCTGCAGGAGCGCGACGAGGTTCGCAGGTTGCGCCGAAGGCCCGATCCACCAGGTCTGCCGCTTGTCCGCCGGGACCCGGTCGTGCACGTGTGCGAGCACGTCGTCGAGTTCCCGCTCGTCGAAGCGCGCCCCGCTGATGCTCGCCCAGATCGCACCCTGGACGATGCAGATGCGGCCGTCGTCCTCGCGGGTGACGGAGGACCCGTCGGGGATCGGGGCGAACCGGTCGGGCGTCTCGGCATACTCGCGCAGCTCGTCGTCGATCATCGGAGCGCATCCTCCCACTCGCCTGCGAGCAGGCGCGGCAGGACGTCGTCGAGCAGGCGCAACGTCATCCCCCAGAGCACGCGGTCACCGACCGGGATTCCGTCGACGAGCAAGCCTTCGGGCCAATGAGCGGAGGTGAACAGCCGCTCGCGGCGTAGGTCGGGATCCCAGAGCTCGTCGACCGCAGGCGTCAGCACCTCGACGACCTCGTCGGGGCTGGGGCGCCACTCGACATCGGCGGGGACGCGCGCGAGGAACGGGTGCACCTCGAAGTCGGTCGGCCCGCTGCGCACGGTGTCGAGCTCCGCGAGCACTTCGACGTCCGCCGGGGCGAGACCGATCTCCTCTTCTGTCTCGCGGAGCGCCGTCGCGAGCAGCGACTCGTCGCCCGGGTCGGCCTTGCCGCCTGGGAGCGCAAGCTGACCGCCGTGCAGCCCGCGGTCGGTGCGCACGATCAGCACGAGCCTCAGCAGCCCTGCTGCGTCGCGGAAGACCGGCACCAGCACCGCCGCGACCCGGCGCTGCATCGTCACGACCGGGGCAGCGGGTCGCTCTCGAGCTCGTAGAGCGTGCAGACGCGCTCGAAGCCGACGGACTCGAGAATCGGCCGCGACGTCTCCTGCGCGTGCACGACGAGCGCGGGCGTGCCGAGGCGCACCGCCTCGTCCCAGCGGGCGCGGATCAGCGCGCGGTAGCAGCCGCGACCGCGCGCGTCGGGGTGCGTCGCCGCGCCCGAGAGGTAGAGGCCGGCGCTGCAGGCGATCGCCCCGGCGCTCGCCACCGCCCGTCCGTCGACGATCGCCAACCAATCGCCGCCGGGACGCTCACGGCGCCGTGCATACGCCTCGTGCAGATCGGCACGCCGTGCCTTGCGTGTCTCTTCGGTCCAGTTCTCCGAGGACAGCTCGAGCTCCAGTGCGAGCACGAAGTCGTCGAAGCTCTCGACGCGTCTCACCTCGATGCCGTCGGCGGCAGGCGGCTCCTCCTCGGTCGCGAGCGCGGTGAACGTCGGGAGGAGCGGCGGCCCGGGGTCGCGGGCGCCCGCGGCGCGCAGCGCGTCGACGAGGTCGGCGCGCGGGGTGACCCAGGACGCGACGGCGCCGGGCTCGAGTGCGTGGATCTCGGCGAAGACCGCGGGCGCGTCGGTGGCGTCAAATGCAAGCCTGCAGGCGCCGATCCACTTGCGGTCGTGCGAGACGCTGACGTAGTAGCGCTCGTCGTCCACGACCTCGTTGCCGAGCGGGGCGAAGTACGCGCCCGGCGCCTCGGCGAACGCTCTAAGCGCAGAACTCGTCGGCAACCGTCAGCGCGTCGTCGAGGATCTCGAGCGCCTCGTCGAGCTCGTCGCGCGTGATCGTCAAGGGCGGGCAGCACATGACGACGTTCCAGTGCGTCATCAGGTAGAGCCCGCGGTCGAGTGCACGCTTCATGACAGCCGCCATCGGCTTCGCGGCCTCACCCGATCCGTTGAACGGCACGAGCGGCTCGCGGGTCTCGCGGCTCTTGACGAGCTCGAGCCCCCAGAAGCAGCCAAGGCCGCGTACCTCGCCGATCGACGGATGGCGCTCCATCAGCTTCGCGAGCTCCGTGCGGAAGACCTCGCCTGTCGCTGCGGACTGCTCGACGATCCCCTCCTCCTGGAACGCCTCGATCGACGCGACGCCGGAGGCGCAGGCGAGCGGATGGCCGCTGTAGGTGAGCCCGCCCGCGAACATCTTGTCGCGCACCCAGTCGGCGATCGGCTCGCGCACGATCATCGCGCCGAGCGGGACGTAGCCGGAGTTGATTCCCTTCGCGACGGTCAGGATGTCGGGCACGACGTCCCAGTTGTCGACGCCGAACCACTTGCCGGTCCGGCCGAATCCGGCCATCACCTCGTCGGCGATCAACAGGATCCCGTGCCGGTCGCAGACCTCGCGGATCGACTGCAGGTAGCCGTCGGGCGGGACGATGATGCCGTTCGTCCCCGTGACCGTCTCGAGGATCACGGCCGCGACGGTGTGCGCTCCCTCGTACTGGAGGATCTCCTCGAGGTGCGGCGCGCCCGTGCAGACAGGGCACGGATCGGGATGACCCGCGGGACAGCGGTAGGTGTACGGGTCGAACATGCGCACGACACCGGGGATGCCGGGCTCGGCGGGCCAGCGGCGCGGGTCGCCCGTCAGCGTGATCGCGCCGGCCGTCGCTCCGTGGTAGCTGCGGTAGCGCGCGATCACCTTGTGGCGGCCCGTGTACCAGCGCGCGAGCTTGATCGCATTCTCGTTCGCCTCGGCGCCGCCGTTCGTGAAGAACGACATCGTCAGGTCGCCGGGCGTGACCTCTGCGAGCAGCTTGCCGAGCCGGGAGCGCGACTCGGTCGCCATCGGCGGACCGATCGTCGCGAGCTTCTCGGCCTGGTCCTTGATCGCCTGGACGATCTTCGGGTGCGAGTGGCCGATCGAGACGTTGACGAGCTGCGACGCGAAGTCGAGGTACGCCTTCCCGTCGTAGTCGTAGAAGTGGCGGCCCTCGGCGCGCTCGACCGCGATCGGGTTGATCGCGTCCTGGACGCTCCACGAGTAGAGGACGTGCTTCCTCGCGTCCTCGACGATCTGCCTGCCGAGCTCGGTCTGTGTCTCTGTCGTCGCCATGCCAGCGATCCTAGAAGAAGCGCCACGCCCGCGCCGGTCCCCGGCCGTGCGTTCGGCCGGTGTCGCTATTCGGGCGCCGCTGCTGCGAGCCGGTCGACGAGCAGGCTGATCTCGCCGTGGCTCTCGAACCCGAGCGCGGTCAGGACGGGGCCGGACATGCTGCCCGCCTGCACCACGAGCAGCGGCGTGCCGCGCGCGGCCGCGTGCTCCCAGCGCGCCCGCACGAGTGCCCGGTAGGCGCCGCGTCCGCGCGCCTCCGGCAGCACAGCGCCGCCGAACAGCCCGACCGCCCCGTCCATGTCGATCGCGCGGCCGAAGCCGACCCGCTTCCCGTCGACGAACGCCGCGTAGTGGTGCACGACGCCCGAAGCCTCGACCGGCCCCCAGCGCTCGAGCTCGACCAGGCGCCGGTCGGCGCGCTCGGCCTCGTCGAGCTGCCAGACCTCCCAGTCGATCTCGACCGTTGCGAAGTATTCAGCCTGCGACTCGACCCGTCGCACCTCGACGTTTGTCACCTCGGGCGGCGCGACCGAGCAGGTCATGCCGGTCAGCGTCGGAACATCGTCGGGTACGAGCCCGAGCTCGAGCAGCTGCTCCCGAGCGTCGCTCGGCGAGCACGACCAGCCGAGCCACCACTCGATCTCGCGCAGGCCGCGCCGGCGCGACTCCTCGCGCGTCCAGGCGAGCGCGGCCGCGACGTCGTCGGTTCGCACGCGGTGGACGGTCGCCCCGCGCAAGCCTGCGATGTAGACGAGCTCTCCGCGGTCGACGGTCTCGAAGGTCGGGCGCGGGAGCAGGTGGACGCTGGTGTTCTCGGCGAGCTCGGCGCGGGTGGCTGGCATGCCTGTCCGAAGCTACCGCGCTAGGCTGGTTGGAGCCATTTTCGAGGGAGGAACCTGCAATGACCGACGTCGTCGACGCCCCCACCGCCGTCAAGCCCATCAACCACTGGATCGCCGGTGGCCGCTACGCGGGCGAGTCCGGCCGTACCGCTCCGGTCTACAACCCGGCGCGCGGTGAGCAGTCGGGCGCCGTCGATCTGGCGAGCGTCGACGAGGTCGACCGCGCCGTCCAGGCGGCCAAGCAGGCGTTCCCCGCCTGGCGCTCGACGTCGCTCGCCAAGCGCGCCGAGCTCTTCTTCGCGATCCGTGAGCTCTTCCACGAGCAGCGCGAGGAGATCGCGAAGTTCCTGACGGCCGAGCACGGCAAGGTGCTCTCTGACGCGATGGGCGAGGTGACGCGCGGCCTCGAGGTGATCGAGTTCTGCTGCGGCCTGCCGCACCTGCTCAAGGGCGCGATGACCGAGCAGGCCTCGACCGGTGTCGACGTCTACTCGATCCGCCAGCCGCTCGGCGTCGTCGCCGGCATCACGCCGTTCAATTTCCCCGCGATGGTGCCGATGTGGATGTGGGCGCCCGCGATCGCGTGCGGGAACACGTTCGTGCTGAAGCCGTCCGAGAAGGATCCGTCCGCGTCGGTGTTCACCGCAGAGCTGCTCAAGCAGGCAGGCTTGCCCGACGGTGTCTTCAACGTCGTGCACGGCGACAAGGTCGCCGTCGACGCGCTGCTCGAGCACGCGGACGTGAGCGCGATCTCGTTCGTCGGCTCGACCCCGATCGCGAAGTACGTGTACGAGACCGCGACTGCGAACGGCAAGCGGTGCCAGGCACTGGGCGGTGCCAAGAACCACATGATCGTGCTGCCGGACGCCGACATCGAGATGGCCGCCGACGCCGCCGTCTCCGCGGCGTACGGCTCGGCCGGCGAGCGGTGCATGGCGGTCTCGATGCTCGTGGCGGTCGGCGACGCCGCCGATCCGCTCGTCGAGGCGATCAAGCAGCGCATCCCGAAGGTGAAGGTCGGCGACGGCATGGACGACACGAGCGAGATGGGCCCGCTGATCACGCGCGAGCACCGCGACAAGGTGGCGTCGTACATCGGCGCCGACGAGGGCGCGACCGTCGTCGTCGACGGCCGCGACGGAGCGCCCGACGACGGGTTCTTCCTTGCACCGACGCTGATCGACGACATCAAGCCGGGCATGAAGGCCTACGAGGACGAGATCTTCGGCCCGGTGCTCGGTGTCACGCGGGTCGATACCTACGAGGAGGCCGTCGGGCTGATCAACGACAATCCCTACGGCAACGGCACCGCCATCTTCACGCGCGACGGGGGGGTCGCCCGTCGGTTCCAGTTCGACGTGCAGGCGGGGATGGTCGGCGTCAACGTGCCGATCCCGGTGCCCGTCGCCTACTACAGCTTCGGCGGCTGGAAGGCGTCGCTGTTCGGCGACCGGCACATCTACGGGCCGGAGGGGATCGACTTCTACACGCGCTCGAAGGTGGTCACCTCGCGCTGGCCCGACCCGGCCACCTCGAAGGTCGACCTGGGGTTCCCGCAGACCCGCTGAGCCGTCGCCCGAGCCCCGGGTTTGTGATTTGCAAGTCCTGGCAACCCAGTTGGAGGATGGACCAGCGCGAGGCAGCGAACCGTGCCGCCGCGGAGCACGTCGAACGGCTCCGGCAACGGCTCCAGGACGGCAAGAACGAGATCGGGCGGCAGCGCGGCGTCGTCGACGCGAACCGCGACCACCTGGCCGACATGAGCCGCTGGATCGAGCAGACCGACCGCGCGCTCGGCGAGGAGCGCGCCCGCAGGCAGGCGGACGGCTCTACGCGGGCCGACGACTAGTCGCGCGGACGCTCAGCGCCACCAGCGCGAAGCCTGCGTTGACCGCGGCCAGGGCGATCAGGATCGCGGCCGCGAACGGGCCGCCGTCGTCCCAGCCGAACAGGGAGCAGACGACGACGCAGATGAGCAGGATCGCCAGGCGGTGAGACCGCGTCCAGGGGTCGTAGCCGACCAGCAGCCGCGCCGTCCGGAGCCAGCGCGGCCCCGGGAGGGCGAGCGTGCCGCCGGCGCGGGCCTGCGCGACCAGGCCGGGCAGGCGCCGCACCGCGTCGCGGCCCTTGAAGAACCCGATCACCACCAGGTAGACGATGAAATGCGTGAGCGCGTCCCGCGCGCCCGCAGCGGAGACTGCGAAGGCAAGCGCGGCCGCGCCCAGCGCTCCGTCGAGGAGCGCGAGCGCGAGCGCCTCGTACGGGCTCCTGATCAGGCGCCGACCGCCGCGAGCGCAGCGGGCTTGAGCTCCTCGCCGAACCTCGCCCGCTTGATGAACTGGCCGCTACCCGGCTTCGCGAGCAGCTCGCCGTTCTCGACGAGCACGTTGCCGCGGAGCAGCACCACCTCCGGCGAGCCCGTCACCTCAGTCCCCTCGTAGAGGTTGTAGTCGGACGCGGAGTGGTGCGTCGACGCCGAGATCGTCAGCTGCTTGCCCGGGTCGAAGACGACGATGTCCGCGTCCGAGCCGACCGCCAGCGTCCCCTTGCGCGGATAGAGGCCGAACAGCTTCGCGGGGTTCGTCGCGAGCAGCTCGACCATGCGGTTGAGCGAGATCCTGCCGGTGCGCACGCCGAACTCGTGGATCATGTGCAGTCGGTTCTCGAGCCCCGGGCCGCCGTTCGGGATCTGCGAGAAGTCGTCCTTGCCCGCGTCCTTCTGGCCGTCGAACAGGTACGCACAGTGGTCGGTCGAGATCGCCGACAGGATGTCGGTGCGCACCGCATTCCAGAGCACGTCCTGGTTCGCCTTGTCGCGCGGCGGCGGCGTGTAGACGTACTTCGCACCCTCGAAGTTCGGTCGCTCGAGATAGCTCTGGTCGATGAAGAAGTACTGCGTGCACGTCTCGCCGTGCACGTTCCAGCCCTTGTCGCGCGCGATCGCGAGCGGCTCGACCGACTCGGCGCAGGAGACGTGCACGACGTACAGCGGTGACCCCGCGACGCGCGCGAGCTGGATCGCCCGGTTGGTCGCCTCTCCTTCCGTCTCCGGCGGCCGGGTGAGTGCGTGGTAGATCGGATCGGTGTTGCCGGCGGCGAGCGCCTCGGCGACGAGCACCTCGATCGCGTCGCCGTTCTCCGCGTGCACCATCACGAGCGCCCCCGTCTCGGCAGCCACCTGCATCGTGCGGAAGAGCGTCTCGTCGTCGACCATCAGCGAGTCCTTGTAGGCCATGAACAGCTTGTAGGACGTGACGCCGTGCTTCTCCGGCAGCTCGGCGAGCTCCTCGAGCGTGCCGCCCTCGCGGAGGTCGGTGACTGCGATGTGGAAGCCGTTGTCGATCAACGCCTTGCCCTCGCGCTTGGCGTGCCAGGCCTCGAGGGCCTCGCCGAAGCTCTGGCCCTTGCCCTGGATGCAGAAGTCGACGTGCGTCGTCGTGCCGCCGAACGCAGCAGCGGCATGGCCGGACTGGAAGTCGTCGATCGTCGTCTCTCCCCGCCACGGCATCTCGAGGTGCGTGTGCGGGTCGACGAGGCCCGGCAGCACGTACTTGCCGGAGGCGTCGATCACCTTGTCGGCCGGCTGGTCGAGCGACTCGCCGATCAGGGTGATCCGCTCGCCCTCGAGATAGACGTCGGCGACGTAGTCGTCGGCCGCGGTGATCACGCGGCCCCCCTTGATCAGCACGGACATGACCTCATCCTTTCCTCGATCGCAGCGTGTGGCCCCAAATCTACGTCGTCACGAGGGGCTGATGCACCCCGAAAGGTCGCGGGCCCCGGCGTTCGCCGGGGCCCGCTGCTTCTGGTCGCAACTCGTCGGAGAGGTGCGCCTACTTGCCGCCTTCGGTCACCTGGACCGTGATCGGCTTGTAGTTGCTGCCGTAGATGTTGATGTTCGCCTTCTTCAGCTGGTCGAGCGCCTGGTCTGCGAGCGAGTACGTGACCGCGCCCTGCGGCAGCTTCTTCGTCACGCCGTAGGTCTTGGCGATGTTCGCCGTGTTGGCGAGCTGCTGCTTCGAGACGTGGCCGATGCCGTATGAGTTCGGCCAGATCAGCTTGTTGATCTCGTTCATCTGCCAGAGCTGGTGGCCGTGGCCGAGCGCCGTGCCGTTCTTGAGCACGATGTTCGTGCAGTCCTGCACGTGGTCGCGGCAGTAGATCCACCCCTGCATCGACGCCCGGAGGAATCTGACGATCGTCGTCTTGTTCGACGGCGTCTTCAGGTACTTCTCGGTCGTGAAGATGTTGTCCTCGAGCATGCCGGTGCCCACGGCGGGGCTCGCCATCTTGAAGACGTTGAGGTCGGACAGCTTGTAGAGCTGGTCGGTCTTCGGATTCTTCGTCTCGAGCACCTGTGCCAGCTCGTTGTAGGTCATCGCCGCGGCGGCGTCGATCTTGCGCTGGAGGAACAGGTTCATGTCGAACGGCTGGTTGACGATCGTCACGTCACTCGACTTCGACGGGTTGATCCCGTTCTTGTTCAGCGCAGCGAAGAGCTCGGGCTGGTTGCCGCAGCACCAGACGCCGACCTTCTTGCCCTTCAGCTTCGCGATCGTGTTCAGGCCCGAGTCCTTCCACGTCAGCTCCGTCATTCCCGAGCGCGCGAAGATCTGGGCGATCGAGACGATCTTGCCGCCCTTCTCTCTCGTGGCGAAGAGGTTCGGCAGCCAGTCGAGGCCGAACTGCGCCTGGCCCGAGAGCACGACCTGCTCGGGCGTGATGTCCGGCCCGCCGACCTTGAGGCGGACGTCGAGGCCGAGCCGCTTGTAGTAGCCCTTCTCGACGGCCGCGTAGTAGCCGGCGAACTGCGCCTGCGTGACCCACTTGAGTTGCAGCGTCACCTTGGTGAGCTTCGGTGTTGCGTCTGCGCGCGACATGCTGAACGCCGCGGTGCCCGCGGCGGCAGCGATCACGAGCGCGAGCAGCGCGAGGATCGTCTTCCCCTTCATGCAGTGCCCCTTTCCTGACGAGTTGGATCCCACTGGAGGGCATATCTCTCTGCGAGCGCGACGGCGACGTAGAGCAGGACGCCGAGGATGCTGGCCATCAGGATGGCCGCCCACGCCGTCTCGAAGTCGAAGAGCGAGACGGAGTTCTTGATGGTGATCCCCAACGAGCCGAAAGTGCCGAAGTAGTCGCTCACGATTGCGCCGATCATCGCGAGGACCGTCGCGACTTTCAATGCCGCGAAGACGAACGGCAGTGCCGTCGGCACGCGCACGCGGCGGAAGATCTCGAATTCCCCCGCCGCGTACGAGCGCATCAGCTCGACCTGAGAGGGCCGGACGGAGGTCAGGCCGCGCAGCGTATTGACCATCACCGGGAAGAAACAGAGCACCGCGGCGGTGGCGATCCGCGGCGCCGGCGAGAGCGGGTCGAACCACGCGTTGAAGATCGGCGAGAACGCGATGATCGGTATCGCATTGGCGGCGATCGCGAGCGGCATCAGGGCCTCGCCGAGACGGCGGAAGCGGGCCAGCACCACGGCGGAGAGGATGCCGAGAGACGAGCCGATCACGAAGCCGCCGAGGGCCTCCTTCAGCGTCAGCCAGCCGGCGCTCCAGAGCAGGCTCCGCTGCGTCCAGAACGACGAGACGATCGCCCACGGCTTCGGCAGGAGGAATTTCTGGATGTTGAAGACGTCGATCGAGATCTGCCAGACCGCGATCGCGGCGAAGAAGACGACGATCGCCGGCACCCAGTCCGCGATCCGCCTGCGCACGGACGCACCGGCCGACCCGTGCGCGACCGCACTCATGCGCGCTCCTCGGCGAGCACCGACCCGTGCTCGTCGGCGCCGACCCCGCGGAGCAGCTCGCGTACCTCGGTCACGAGCTCGAAGAAGTGCGGGTCTTCGCGCGTGTCGTTCGTCCGCGGCTGCGGCAGGTCGATGTCGACCATGCCTGCGATCCGCCCGGGGCGCGGGCTCATGACGACGACCCGCGTCGAGAGAAAGACCGCCTCCGAGATCGAGTGTGTGACGAAGACGATCGTCGAGCTCATCCGCCGCCAGATCTCGAGCAGCTCGATGTTCAGCCGCTCGCGCGTCATCTCGTCGAGCGCGCCGAACGGCTCGTCCATCAGCAGGAGCGCCGGCTCGAACGAGAGAGCGCGCGCGATCGCGACGCGCATCTGCATGCCGCCCGAGAGCTGCCACGGATGGTGGTCGCCGAAGCCCTGCAGCTCGACCAGGCGCAGCATCTCCTCGACGCGGGCCTTGCGCTTTGCGCGGTCGTACCCGAGCAGCTCGAGCGGCAGCGCGACGTTCTTCGAGACCGTGCGCCAGTCGAAGAGCACGGAGTCCTGGAAGACCATGCCGTAGTCGTGGTCGAGACGCGCCCGCGGCGCGCTCTTGCCGTTCACCTCGACGGTGCCGGCCGACGGCGGCGTCAGGTCGCCGATCACGCGCAGCAGCGTCGACTTGCCGCAGCCCGAGGGCCCGATCAGCGAGACGAACTCGCCGGGCTCGATCGCCAAGTCGATCTCCTGCAGCGCCGTCACGTTCCCCTTCGCGAACGTCTTCGTCAGCCCCTTCAACGCGACGACGGTCATGCGATGTGCACCGGCGCGCGGTGGACGACGAGTTTCTCCGCGATCACGATCGCGACGAAGAAGGCGATGCCGAGGCAGGCGGCGATCAGGTTCGTCGCCCAGAGGTTTGCGGGCGTGATCGAGTAGTACTGGTTGAAGTTGAGGATCGCGCCGCCGAGGCCGCCCTGGATCGAGCTCGGGAGCTCGCCGATGATCGCGCCGACGACGCATGCAGTCGCGCTCACCTTGAGCGCCGTGAACAGATACGGCAGCGACGTCGGCACCCGTAGGCGCCAGAGCACCTGCCAGCGGCTCGCGGCGTAGGAGCGCATGAGCTCGTGCGCGCGCGGCTCTGCGGACTGCAGCCCGCGGAGGGTGTTGATCGTGACGGGGAAGAACGTCAGGTACGCAGCGATCACGGCCACGGACTGCCAGCCCGACTTGAGCCAGACGACGACCATCGGCGCGACGGCGAGGATCGGGATCGTCTGCGAGGCGACGATGTAGGGCAGGAACGCCCGCTGGGCGATCCGCGAGTGCACGAGTGCGATCGCGAGCGCGAAGCCGAACGTGGCGCCGAGCGCGAAGCCGACGAGCGCCTCTTTCGCTGTGAACCACGCGGCGTGCAGCAGCACCGTGATCAGCAGCGGGCCCTGCGAGCTGGCCGGCTCGGCCAGTGCCTGGAAGATCGTGTGGATGTGCGGCATCGTCGTGTCGTTGACCGGGAACGGCCACGTCCACGCTTCCCGCACCCAGATCCAGCGCACGAGCTCCCAGAAGCCCCACATGACGAGCAGCACGAGGACGACGGAGGCGGCGCGGCCGAGCGCCGCCGCTATGCGCGCGGGCGAAAGCGCGCGGTTCGGCGTTCGTCCCGAGAACGCCGCCGCGTGGCCGGCCTGAGCCATGGCCTAGTGAATATCACAGTCCCCACACCGTTGTATCCTCGCCGCCATGCCGCTCGATCCCGCCCGTACCGTCGCCGATCTGAAGCAGCTGCGCGAGCTGACGGGCGATGCCGACGGGGCCCAACGGGTCGCCTGGACGGAGACGTGGGAGCAGGCGCGGGCGTTCCTCCGCGGCCGGCTCGAGGGCACCGGCGCGACCGAGCAGATCGACGCGGCGGGCAACCAGTGGTTCACCCTGCCGGGCGCCTCGGAGCGAGTCCTGCTGCTCGGCGGCCACATGGACTCCGTCCCGAACGGCGGGTGGCTCGACGGCTGCCTGAACGTGCTCGCAGCCGTCGAGGTGCTGCGACGCCTCGCCGCGGAAGGAATGCCACCGGTGACGGTGCGGCTCGTCTCCTGGGCGGACGAGGAAGGCGCGCGCTTCGGCCGCTCGCTCTTCGGGTCGTCCGCGGCCGCCGGCTCCATGCGCGACCAGGACGAGCTGCGCGCACTGACCGACCGCGACGGGATCGCGCTGCCCGACGCGCTGCGAGAGCACGGCGTCGAGCTCGACTCCGCGCTCGACGCGCGCACCGAGCTCGAAGGCGCTGTGGCGTACCTCGAGCTGCACATCGAGCAGGGACCCGTGCTCGAGTCGCTCGACCTGCCGCTCGGCGTCGTGCTCGGCACCTTCGGAGTCGAGCGCTCGCGCTTCACATGGCGCGGCCAGGCCGCTCACGCCGGCTCGACACCGATGGACAAGCGCCGAGACGCGCTCGCCGGCGCCGCGAAGCTGGCGCTCTACATCCGCGAGATCGCGGCCGAGGTCGGCGGCGGCGCCGTCTGCACCTCGGGTGGCGTCGTCACCAAGCCGGGCATCGTCACCTCGGTCGTCGAGACCGCCGAGCAGTTGCTCGACCAGCGGCACCTCGACGCGGCCGAGCTTGCGCGCATGCTGGAGCTGGCGAAGCAGGCAGCGGTGCGGTTCGCGGCCGAGGAGAACATCGAGGTCGAGTGGGAGCGGATCTGGAGCATCGAGCCGATCCTCTTCGACGAGACGCTGATCGGCTTCGCCGACGAGGCAGTGCGCGAGGTGTCGGGCACATCGCACCGGCTCCCGTCGGGCCCCTTGCACGACGCCGCCGAGGTCTCGCGGGCAGGGATCCCGACAGTGATGCTCTTCGTCCAGAGCCTGCGGGGCCTCTCGCACACCAAGCTCGAGGACACGCGCGAGGAGCACCTCGAGCTGAGCGTCGAAGCGCTCGACCGGCTCACGTCGAAGACGATCGCCTGGCTGACCGCGTGACCGAAGCGTCCGACGCCTCGAACGCGTCGGACGCGCGGCGTCACTCGGCCGGCCGCAGGCTCGCCGCTGCGCGCAGCCGTTCCGCATAGGGCGCCCGCTCTGCCGGTGCTGCCCAGTGGATCTCGGCATGACGCTCGTAGAGGTCGTCGCCGGCGTAGCGGGGGAAGACGTGGACGTGGAGGTGCCAGACGTCCTGGTTGCCGTCCGGCTCGTTGTGCTGGCGCGTCGAGGTGCCCGAGCAGTCGTACGCCTCCTTCAACGCGCCGGCCACGCGCCTGACCGTGCCGTAGACCTCGCCGAGCAGCTCCTCGTCGATCTCGTAGATGTTCTCCACGTGCGCATTCGGGATCACGATCACGTGACCGTGATTGCCGGCCCACCATTTCGGCGAGACGAACGCCGTTGTCGATCCGTCCTGCCACACGATGTCGTCCTGGCGGTTGTGCTCCGTGTCGACGCCGCGCCGCAGGCGACAGAACGGGCACTCGTAGCCGGCAGGCTCGTGGATCACGCTGACGCGGCGGCGACCACCGGGTTGCGCAGGACGCCGACACCCTCGACCTCGACCTCGACGATGTCACCCGGTTGCAGCGGAACCTTCGGGTCGCGCGCCCAGCCGACGCCCGAGGGCGTCCCGGTCAGGATCAAATCGCCCGGCTCGAGCGTGAAGACCTTCGACACGAACGAGACGAGAAACGGCACCGGGAAGATCAGGTCACGCGTGTTGCCGTCCTGCAGGACGTCGCCGTTCAGGCGCTGGACGACGCGGAGGCCGGCGCCGTCGCCCAGCTCCGAGACCGGCACGAGCTCCGTCCCCAGCGGGCAGAACGTGTCGAAGCCCTTCGCGCGGGTCCACTGGCTGTCGGAGTACTGTAGGTTGCGCGCCGAGAGGTCGTTGGCGACGCGGTAACCGCGGACGTGGTCGAGCGCGTCGGCCTCGGAGATCCGGTGGCCGCGCCTGCCGATCTCCACCGTGAGCTCAGCCTCGGCGTCGACGTGGGTCGCCTCCGGCGGCAATACGATCGCGTCGCCGTCGCCGATCAGCGTGTTCTCGAATTTGCCGAAGAGCAGGGGCTCCTTCGGTGGGTCGTCGCCCAGCTCGGCAGCGTGCTCGGCGTAGTTGCGTCCGACGCAGATGATCTTCACGCGCAGATTCTTACTGACTAGTCTCTGTGGCACAGCGACCAGGAGACCGACATGGCTTTGAGCTTCGGCGTCACCGTCCTCCCCGATCCGCCGTACACCCGGATGATCGAGCTGATCCAGCTCGCCGAGCAGCAGGGATTCGAGTACGCCTGGACCTACGACTCGCACGTGCTGTGGCAGGAGTCGTTCCCGGTGCTCGCGCTCGTGGCGGACCGGACGTCGAAGATCAAGCTGGGCCACATGGTCACGAACCCGGGCACCCGTGAGCCGACGGTGCTCGCGAGCGCCTACGCGACGCTGCACGACGTCTCGAACGGCCGCATGATCATGGGCATCGGCCGCGGCGACTCCGCGCGCCGCTACATCGGCCAGCAGCCCGTCAAGGTGGCCGAGTTCGAAGAGGCGCTGAAGATGCTGAAGCCGTTCATGAACGGCCGCGAGGTCAACTGGAACGGCAAGGACTTGCAGCTGAAGTGGGTGCGCCCGGAGCTGCCCGAGATCGAGATGCACGTGGCGGGCTACGGGCCGAAGGCGCTCGCCGTCGGCGGGCGACAGGGCGACGGGATCATCATCCAGCTCGCCGACCCGGACATCATCCAGTGGATCATGGACACCGCCCGCACGGCGGCCGAGGAGGCGGGCCGCGACCCGGCCGCGCTGAAGTGCATCGTGAGTGCGCCGAGTCACGTCACCGACGACCTGCAGGACGCGCGCGACCAGGTGCGCTGGTTCCCGGCCATGGTCTCGAACCACGTGCAGGATCTGATCGACAGGTACGGCACCGACGGCAGCGCCGTGCCGAAGGCGCTCACCGACTACGTCGAGGCGCGCAAGTTCTACGACTACAACGAGCACTCGCGCGTCGGCGCCAAGCACGGCGAGTTCGTGACGGACGAGATCTGCGACCGCTTCTGCGTGATCGGGAACAACGACCAGATCAAGGCGAAGCTGAAGGAGCTCGAGTCGGTCGGCGTCGACCAGTTCAACATCTACCTGATGACCCACGGGCAGGAAGAGACGTTGCAGGCCTACGGCGAGCACCAGATCCCGGAGCTCGGCGGCGTCACTGCGTGAAAGTGAAGATCGCGTAAACGTGACCGGCCCGCGCCGCGCCCAATGGGTAGCCTCGCTCACGTGAGCACCAACGGGATCGTCGTCAGCGCCACGGACCTCTCTCGCCGCTACGGCGAGGGCGAGGCATCCGTGGACGCGCTCCGCGGCGTCTCCCTGCGTGTCCAGGGAGGAGAGCTCGTCGCCGTCATGGGGCCGTCCGGCTCGGGCAAGTCAACGCTGATGCACCTCCTCGCGGCGCTCGACAAGCCGACGAGCGGCACGATCGAGATCGCCGGCCAGGAGGTCGAGGGCCTGTCCGACCGCGAGGTCACCCTCCTGCGCCGCGAGCACATCGGGTTCGTCTTCCAGTTCTTCAACCTCTTGCCGATGCTGACGGCGGAGGAGAACATCGCCCTCCCGCTCTCGATCGCCGGCGAGAAGCCCGACCCCGAGTTCTTCGAGGACCTGCTCCAGCGCGTCGGCCTCACCGACCGCCGCAAGCACCGGCCGTCGGAGCTCTCCGGCGGTCAGCAGCAGCGCGTCGCGATCGCACGCGCGCTCGTCTCGAAGCCGACGGTCGTGTTCGCCGACGAGCCGACCGGCAACCTCGACTCCACCACCGGTCAGGAGATCCTGGAGCTCCTGCGCCGCTCCGCGCAGGAGCTCGGCCAGACGATGGTCATGGTCACGCACGACGCGCATGCCGCCGAGATCGCCGACCGCGTGCTCTTCCTCGCCGACGGCCGCATCGTCGAGGAGTTGCCTCGCAGCCCGGCCGTGGAGATCCTCGCGGCCATGGGCCGCGCCAGCGCATGATCAAGGTCGCGCTCGCGGGCCTGCTCGGCCGCAAGCTCCGGACTGCTCTGACGGCGATCGCGATCGTGCTCGGCGTTGCGATGATCAGCGGCACGTTCGTGCTGACCGACTCGATCGACAAGGCGTTCAACTCGATCTTCACCGACGTTCGCAAGGGCTCGAACGTGGTGGTCACCGGCAAGTCGGCGTTCAACCTCTCGCAAGGCCAGGGGTCGTTCGCGCCGACGTTGGATCAGTCCCTGCTCGCCAAGGTGCGCGACGTTCCGGGTGTCGCGCACGTCGAGGGCAGCGTCAACGGCGAGGCGCTGCTCGTCGACCAGAAGGGCAAGGCGATCGTCTTCGGCGGCGCGCCGAACCTCGGTTTCAGCATCGCCAACCCCCAGTCGCCGTTCAACGTCCTCCGACTCGACGACGGCTCGTGGCCGCACGGGAACGAGGTGGTGATCGGCAAGAGCACCGCCGACCGCAAGCACTTCCACGTCGGTGACACGATCGGCGTCCAGGCGGAAGGCCCGGTGCAGGAGCTGAAGATCTCCGGGCTCGTCACGTTCGGGTCGGCTGCATCGCTCGGCGGCGCAACGCTTGCCGGCTTCGACCTGCCGACGGCGCAAAGGCTTTTCGACAAGCCGGGGCAGCTCGACGAGATCGCCGTCGCGTCCGACCCCAAGGTCTCCGACGCCGAGATCCTGCGACGCGTGCAGGCCGTGCTTCCCAGCACTGCGCAGGCACGGCTCGGATCCGACCAGGCCGCGGAGGATGCCTCAGACACCAACTCGTTCATCACGTTCCTGCGCGGCTTCCTGCTCGCGTTCGGCGGCATCGCGCTCTTCGTCGGCAGCTTCGTGATCGCGAACTCGCTCTCGATCACGATTGCGCAGCGGACACGCGAGCTTGCGACGATGCGCACCCTTGGCGCGAGCCGACGCCAGGTGCTGACCTCGATCATCGTCGAGGCGCTCGTGATCGGTCTGGCCGCGTCGGTGGTCGGCCTTTTCCTCGGCCTCGGGCTCGCGAAGGGGTTGTTCAGCCTCTTCGACCTGGTCGGCTTCACGTTGCCGAACAACGGGTTGACGTTCGAGACGCGCACGATCGTGCTCTCGATCGTGGTCGGCGTGCTCGTCGCGCTGCTCGCGAGCCTGCGTCCGGCGATCCGCGCGACTCGCGTCCCGCCGATCGCAGCAGTGCGTGAAGGAGCGACCCTGCCGCCCTCGCGGTTTGCGCGCTACCGCACGATCGGGTCGATCCTCTTGACCGCCGCCGGGTTCGCGGCGCTGCTCTACGGCCTGTTCGGCAAGGGCCTGGGCACGACGGGTGTCCTCGCGTGGATGGGGCTCGGAGCCCTCCTGATCTTCTTCGGCGTCGCCATGTTCGCCGTGCGCATCGTGCAGCCGTTCGCGCGCCTGCTCGGGTGGCCGGCGACGAAGATCGGCGGCGCCGCAGGGTCGCTCGCCCGCGACAACGCGCGCCGCAACCCGCAGCGCACCGCGTCGACGGCGTCGGCGCTGATGATCGGGCTCGCGCTCGTGACCCTCGTCGCCGTGCTCGCGGCCGGAATCACGACGAGCTTCCGCGGCGCCGTCGACAAGATCTGGCGCAACGCCGACTATGCGGTCACGGCGCAGAACAACTTCAGCCCGATCCCGCCGGCTGCTGCGAACGCCGCGGCGAAGAGCCCGATCGTCGAAGCGGTCGGCAACGTCCGCACCGGTGACGCAGCGGCGTTCGGCCACGGTTTCTTCGCGACCGCCGTCAATCCCGCGGCGAGCACCATGTTCAACCTCGACTGGAGCCAGGGCTCGCAGCAGACGATGGCCGCACTCGGCGCGAACGGCGCGTTCGTCGACAAGGACTACGCCAAGAGCCACCAGCTGCGGTCCGGCTCGCCGATCGTGCTCACCTTCGCGAACGGCGACAAGCAGACGTTCGTCGTGAAAGGTGTCTTCGACCCGCCGAGCGGCGGCTCGCCGTTCGGCCGTGTGACGATCTCCGAGCAGGCGTGGGACGCGCACAACGCGAACCCGCGCAACCTGTACACGTTCATCCGGGTTCGAGGCGGTCAGAGCGACGAGAACCTGCACCGGCTCGAAGAGACGCTGACGGGTTACCCGAACGCGAAGGTACAGACCCGGCAGCAGTTCGTGGACAACCAGATCAGCGGGCTCAGCTCGGTGCTCAACATCCTCTACGTCCTGCTCGCGCTGTCGGTGATCGTGAGCCTCTTCGGCATCGTGAACACACTCGTCCTCACAGTCTTCGAGCGCACCCGCGAGATCGGCATGCTGCGCGCGATCGGGATGACGCGCCGTCAGGTGCGCCGGATGATCCGCCACGAGAGCGTGATCACCGCGCTGATCGGCGGCGTTCTGGGGATCGTGCTCGGGATCGTGCTCGGCGCGTTGCTCGTCGCGCGTGTCGACTTCATCCAGTTCTCGCTGCCGCTGTTCTCACTGATCGTCTTCGCCGTGATGACGATCGTCGTCGGAATCGTGGCCGCGATCTTCCCGGCCCGCCGCGCGGCGCGGCTGAACGTGCTCGAGGCGCTCCAATACGAGTGACCGCCGTCGTCGCGCTGCTCCGCACGTACGTCGCCTCGTCGGCGCGGGAGGAAGCAGATCGATGCGCGATGCTGAGACTGGCCGAGGAGCTTCAGGACCCACTCTCGCGCACGGAGCCGTCGGCGCACTTCACCGCCTCGGCGCTCGTCGTCGACGAGTCGTGCGAGCGGGTCTGCCTCGTCGCGCACGCCAAGCTGGGACGGCTGCTCCAGCCGGGCGGCCACATCGAGCCGACCGACGTCTCGCTCGAGGCGGCGGCGCTGCGGGAGGCGCGCGAGGAGACCGGCCTCGAGCTCGCCTTCCATCCCGGCGCGCCTCGTCCCTTCGACCTCGACGTGCACGAGATCCCCGCGCGCGGCGAGGAGCCTCGCCACTGGCATCTCGACGTGCGCTACCTGCTGATCGGCGGTGGAGACCCGTGCGCAGGGGCGCAGTGGTATCCGCTGGGCGAGTCAGGAGACGAGTCGGTCGACCGCCTCGCGGCGAAGGCGATCAGGCTCGGAAGCCCGGCTGCTGGCTGAGGACGAGCGGCGGGGTCGGCAGGCCGGCGACGGGCTCGCTCGCGTTGAAGCCGGCCGGCGCGACGTCGTTCGGCGCGTCGGCGTGGAAGAGCGAGGCGAGCAGCTGGATCTGGTCGCGTCCGGCGCCGAGCTCGAACTGACCGCCGCCGTAGAGCGTGATCCCTTCGCGCTCGCACGCGTCGTAGAAGTCGAACAGCCGCCGCACCGAGCCGAACCGCGACGGTTTTGAGTTCAGACAGCGGGGCCGGAACGGCAGCGCTTCGACGTCGCTCCACTCGTGAATCGCGGCGTCCCAGGTGATCCGGTCGCGGTGCGGCTCCAGCACGGCCATCGTCTCGGGCGTGAGCGCGGGATCCTCGATCCAGGCGTCCGGGAACGCCGCGGCGATGCGGGCGTAGAGCTCGGGGTCGGGCGGGGAGCCGAACTCGGCGCGGTAGATGCCCTTGAAGTCGACGGTGTCCACGACGCTCGCCGCCGACAGCCGCGAGACGATGTCGTCCGTCCACTCACGATCCGGGTCGAGCTTGAAGTGGAGGTCGTGGTAGAGCGCGAGCCAGCGCTCGACGTTCGCGACGCGCGTCGAGACGACGAACCGCAGCGGGCGCGCCTCGCGGCCGACCGCGTCGCCGAGGGTCCGCCCAGCCTGCCGGAGCGCAAGGTCGAGCGCCGCCGACTCGAATGCCCAGCGCCGGTACTCGGTCTGCCCCGACTGCAGGACGGAGAACGAGTCGAGCGTGTGTCGGCCCGCGAACGGCAGCTCGGCACGGCGCGCCTGAAAGCGCTGCTGCGCGTCGGGGTCATAGTCGACCTCCTCGCCGCGGCCTTCCTCGCCGCCGCCGCGCAACACGACCACTGTCCGGCGGAGCGTGAATCCGCGCGCCACTTCCCGCTCGAGCGGCTCGAGCTCGTAGCTCTCGATCTCGAGCGGCAGGTCCTTGACGGCGTCGTAGGTGCTCACAGCGTGAGCCTAACCGGGGTCACGGCGCCGCTCGAGGTGCGCGCGCAGCGCGTCGAGCCGGTCGTCCCACTCGGCGCCCGCGTCGGTCAGCCGGTAGCGCGTCTCGCGCCCGCGGCGCTCGCCCGCGACGAGGCCGGCGTCGGCCAGGGTGGCGAGGTGCTTCGCGACCGCCTGCCGCGTCATCGGCAGCTCGCCGCTCAGCTCCGTCGCCGTCACCGTTCCACGGGCGGAGAGGAGCCCGATCACCTGCCGCCGACTCGGGTCGGCGAGGGCGCCGAAGACGAGGCTGAGCTGCTCAGACACGCGCGAACGCGGAGGCCTGCAGGTCGAGAGCGGTCGACCACGCCGGGTCGGTCTCGGTCACCGTCAGCAGCGTGCCCTCAGCGTCGTCGGCCAGCGTGAACTCGACCTCGCCCTCGTCGTCCCACGCGAATGCGAGCCGGCGCTCGGGGTCGACTTCGGTCACGGTCGCCGTCCGGCTCTCGCCGTTCGACCAGCCGAAGCTCGCGCCGCCGCCGGGGCGCAGGTCGACGGTGACGTCGTTCGCGAACCATTCCTCGAGCCGTTCCGCGTCGGTCAGCGCGTCCCAGACCTCCTCCCGAGGCGCCGGCAGGACGATCTCTCTGCGAATCATGTGCAACCTCCGAGTTGCGCTATAGTCATGCAACTGACAGGTTGCACATTACAGAAGGAGGCCGTCGTGATGGTCGGATCGGTCGTGCCGATGGTGGTCGAGCAGGACGGACGGATGGAACGGTCGTTCGACATCTACTCGCGGCTGCTGCGCGAGCGGATCGTCTTCCTGGGCCAGGAGGTGAACGACGACATCGCCAACCTGATCGCGGCACAGCTCCTCTTCCTGGACGCCGAGGAGCCGGGCAAGGACATCTCGCTCTACGTCAACTCGCCCGGCGGCTCCGCCTACGCCGGCATGGCGATCTACGACGCGATGCAGTACGTCCGGTCGGACGTCTCGACGGTCTGCCTCGGCATGGGCATGAGTGCCGGCGCGATGATCCTCTGCGGCGGCGCTCCGGGGAAGCGCTTCGCCCTGCCCAACGCGAAGATCATGATCCACCAGGGCTCCGGCGGCTTCCGCGGCACCCCCGCCGACATCCAGATCGCCGCGCGCGAGATCCTGGACATGACGAAACGGATGGCGGAGATCATCTCGCGGCATTCCGGCCAGGACGTCGACCAGGTGCTGCGCGACATCGACCGTGACCGCTTCATGACGCCGGAGGAGGCCGTCGAGTACGGCCTCGTCGATGCGATCATGGAGCCACGTGGCGCGCTGGTTCCCGGTTGACGAGCAGGAGGACGCCTTCGGTTGGACGATCGACGAGCGGCTCGAGCGCACCTCACACGCGCTGGTCGTCGACAACCGCGTCTGGCTGATCGACCCGGTCGACGCGCCCGGGGTCGAGGACCGCATCCGCGCACTCGGCGAGCCGGGCGCAGTCCTGCAGCTGCTCGACCGGCACGCACGCGACGGCGCCACCTGGGCGCGGCGCCTCGGCGTGCCCCTGATTCGCGCCTTCGAGACCGTCGCCGGGACGCCGTTTCAGCCCCTGCACGTTCGGGACAACCGTCTCTGGCGGGAGGTCGCGCTGTGGGAATCGGCGAGCCGGACGCTCCTGTGCGCCGACGTGCTCGGCACGATCCCCTTCTTCCGGGCCGCCGGCGAGCCGATCGGTATGCACCCGTTCCTGCGGGTCGCGCCGCCGCAGGCGCTGCTCACAGTGTCACCCGAACGGGTCATCTTTGGGCACGGCCGAGGCATCCACGAGGACGCCGCCGAGGCGGTGCGCGATGCCGTCCGCACGGCGCGCAGACGCCTTCCGGCGGCTGTTGCGAACGGTTTCCGGGCGCTGCGGAGTGATGCGCGGAGGAGCGGATGACGGCCCGGCGAATTCCCGAACGCCACGCATTGTGGAACACTGGGCCCGGGTCGAGGGCTTCGTCCGGGTGAATCTCCTGCGACGAAATGAGGACTAGTTGACAACGACCAGAGCGGTTTCCGCCGCTGCAATCGTTCTTACTGCAGCAATGCTGGCGGTGGTCCCGGGCAGCCGGGCTGCGACGCCGCCTGCGCACGTGCGGATCACGGATGTCCAGGTCTCGTACCACCTGGTTCGCCCCAGGGACGGCGCGGTGATCGGATCGGTGGAGCTGATCCGGCAGCGGCTCTACAACCCCCAGATATCCGAAGGAGCGATCGGGCGCTCGTCGATGATGTGCACCTATCTCGACCGGCGCGAGCGCTCGTGCACGGCCACCTACATCCTGCCGAAGGGATCGCTCGTCGTTACCGGCGCCATCGATTCCCGGCTCCTCTACGAGATCCCGATCGTCGGAGGCACAGGCCTCTACGACAACGCGCGCGGGACGCTCACCGTCACCTCGACCCATATCCAGCCCCGGCGCGAGGTGCTGGTGTTTCGCCTCACGGGATGAGCGTGCCGCGGCCACGGGTGCTCGTCGTCGAGGACGAGCAGCCTTTGCGCGAGCTCGTCGTCGTGACGCTCAGCGAGGCGTTCGACTGCGAGCAGGTCGCCGACGGCGAGGCGGCGCTCGAACGACTGCGTGCGGCGCCCCCGCGTCTCGTGGTGCTCGACTCGATGCTGCCGGGTCGCTCCGGCATCGACGTCCTGCGTGAAATGCGGGCGGACCCGCGATTGCGCGATGTGCCGGTGTTGATGCTCTCGGCCTGGCAGTCCTCGGAGGACGTGGACGGCGCCCTGGATGCGGGCGCCGACTCCTTTCTCGGCAAGCCGTTCCGAGTGGAGGAGCTGGTCAGCGTCGCGCAGGAGCTGGCGGGGCGCTCTGGGTGAGGCGCCTCTCGCTCGTCGGGCGCGTCACCGTCTTCGCGACGGTAGTCGCGATCGTCGTCGGCGTGATGTTCGTCGCGGCGCTCTTGGCGATCCTCTCTCTGCGCGCGGCCGAGAACCAGGAGAAGCGCTCCTCGGCCGTCACGGTCGCGACGCTGCGCGTCGACAACCGCGCCGTTGACATCGGCTCGGCCGTGCGCGGTTACGCAATCTCGCGGGACGAACAGTTCCTCGAGCTCTACGCCTCGGCGCGGACCCGCATGCCGAAGGCGCTTGCGCAGCTCGACGCGGTAGTGGCCGGAGACCCGGTGCAGAAGCGCCGCGCCACGAAGGCGCGCGACCTGATCATCGAGTACATCAGCGACTACGCCGAGCCGGTGATCCAGCTCGCAAAGAAATACCCGGCCGATGCGCGCAGCACCGCGGCGGGACACGAGAACGTGCTGCGGGCAGCGGAAATCCGCGAGATGCTCAGCAGGATCACGGCCCTGGAAGCGCGCCGGTCTGCGAGCCGGAGCGCCCACGTGCATCAGGTGACCCAAGGGGCGATCATCATCGGCGCCGGTGCCCTTGCGCTCTCGGCCGCACTCGTCATGCTCTTCGGCGCGTGGGTGGCGCGCGGTGTCGCGCGTCCGGTGCGCGAGACGACCAAGGCCGCTTCACAGGTCGCCGCCGGAGATTTCGGCGTGCGGCTCGACGAGCGGGCGGCAGGTGAGGTGGCGGCGCTCGTGAGCGCGTTCAACTCGATGGCCCGCTCACTCGACTCGGGGCGGCGGGAGGTGCTCGCGCAGAACCAGCAGCTGCGCGAGAGCGAGCAGCACAAGCGAGATCTCATCAGCATGGTCTCGCACGAGCTCCGGACACCGCTGGCGTCGGTACTCGGCTTCACGACGCTGCTGCTCGAACGCGACTTCGCGCCCGACGAACAGCGCCGGTATCTCGAGATCGTCGATACGCAGGCGCGTCGGCTGGCCGCGCTCGCGGGGGACTTCCTCGACGTGCAGCTGCTCGAGGGCGGCTCGATGCGGCTCGACCGAGGCCCGGTCGACCTGATCGAGCTGACGAACGAGCAGACACGGCTCTTCTTCTCGCACCTCGACACACATCAGCTGGTGCTCGAGCTGCCCGACGAGCCCGTCGTGCTCGACGGCGACCGCGACCGCCTCGCGCAGGTGATCGGGAACCTGCTCTCGAATGCGATCAAGTACTCGCCGGCGGGTGGCATCGTGCGCGTGCACGTCGAGCTCGAGGGCGAGCGCGCCGTCTTGATGGTCAACGACCAGGGGATGGGGATCGACGAAGCGGATCGCGAGCGCGTGTTCGAGAAGTTCTTCCGCAGCTCGGAGGCATCGGCCCGCATCTCGGGCACCGGTCTTGGTCTCGCCGTCGCACGCGAGATCGTCGAGACGCACGGCGGCGAGATCCGCGTGCAGTCGGAGCCCGGCGCAGGCTCGACCTTCTGGATCGAGTTACCCCTGCGGCGCACCGCCGCCGCCGTGGCGAGTTAGGCGCCCCGGGTCGACCGCGGCGCGCGGCGGGCCGACGCCACGACGCGCTCGACCGCCTGCCGCAGCGGGCCGGGCACCTCGCCGCCCCCCGCCTGGAAGCGGCGCCAGGCCGCCTCGGGCTTCCCACGCCGCGCGCGCAGGCCCGAGACGCCCTCGAAGTCGGGCACGAGCGTGATCGTCCGCTTGCGGCCCGCGATTCGGAGGATCGCCTCGTTTGCGATCCGCTCCGCCTCCGCCGGCTGCTGTCCTCGCGGGGCATCGCGATCGTGCAGCACGACGTACGGGATGTGGCACGCGTTGCAGATCTCGGCGAAGAGCGGGATGTTGCCCTTGCCCTGGCAGTCGACCACGGTGATCGCTTCCTGGTCGATGTCGAGCCCGAGCGCCGAGAAGACGAACGGCAGCGCGACCTTCTCCGTGCGCCCCTCCACGAGCATCACCGCCCGGGAGAGGAACATCTCCGCGCGCTCTGCATCGAACTCCGCGACGAGCCTGAACGCCTGCTTCCGCGAGAGCGTCTCCGGCTGCAGCAGCGTCGTGCCGGTGCGATCGTCGTGACGGACGAGCACGAGCTCGTCGAGCTTGTCGACACCGAGGAAGACGGGCGAGTGCGTGGAGTAGAGGACCTGGTTGCCCCCCCGCGCGGCGATCGTGCGGAGGAGGCGGTGCAGGTGGCGCTGCGCCGGCGGGCTGAGGTAGAGCTCCGGCTCCTCGATCAGGATCACGAGCCCGCGCACGCGGGCCTCGACGAGCGCCGCGAGAGAGCGTACGAGAGTCAGCCCGCCGTCCTCCGTGCGTTCGCGGCGGACGACGCCGACGGCGCGCTTCGCCGGCGAGTCGGTCGGCGCGAGCAGCGTCGTCGGGCGGAGGTCGGCCGGGAAGAAGAGCGCGTGCGGCGCGCCTTCGCGGTTCAGGTTGAGCGTCTCCGGCGGCCTCGCGTCGAGGAAGAGCGTCCGACCGCCGACGACCGCTTCGACGTGGACCCGCTGCTCGCCGCGCGAGACGTCCTCTCCGGTCGGCATCGGCGCAGCTGCCTCGAGCAGCGTCCAGATCGCCGAGAGGACGGTCGACTTGCCCGACGACGACTCACCCACGAGCGCGCACAGCGATCCCGGCTCGAGGAGCACGTCGCGGGCTCCCCGGAAGCCCTGGATGGTCACCCGTTCGATCGGCGGCACGGAGGTGCCCTACCCGCGCAGCGTGTTTCGCAAAAAGAAGAGCAGGTTGGCCGGCCGCTCGCCGAGCCGGCGCATCAGGTAGGGGTACCACTCCGGCCCGTACGGCGTGGCGACGAGCACCTTGTACCCGCGACGGACGAGATCGAGCTGGAGCTGTGGCCGGACGCCGTAGAGCATCTGGAACTCGAACCGGTCCCGCGCGATGCCGTGGTCGGCTGCGTAGCGGATCGTGTGCTGGACGAGCGCAGAGTCGTGGGTCGCGACCGCCGTGTAGCCGCCGCTCGTGAGCATCCGTTCGAGCAGCGTCGTGTACGCGGCGTCGACGTCCTGCTTGTGCGGGTACGCGACCGACTCGGGCTCGAGGTAGGCGCCCTTGACGAGTCGGAGGTTGGGCGCGAGCGGTAGCAGTGACTCGAGGTCGCTGGGGGTGCGGTAGAGGTACGACTGGAGCACGGTTCCGACTCGCTCGAGGCCCGCCTCGCGCAGTCGGCGAAAGACGCGCAGGGTGGCGTCGACGTACTGCGACTGCTCCATGTCGATCCTGACGAAGCCGTCGCGTTCGGTCGCGCGCTCGACGAGCGTGCGGAGGTTGTCGTGTGCCAGCTCCTCCGAGATGTCGAGCCCGAGGTGCGTCAGCTTGAGCGCGACGTTGGCGCGCAATTGCTCGTCAGCGATGCGGTCGATGATCGTGCGGTACGCGTCGACGACGGCTTCGGTCGCCGTCGGCTCGAGCACACCTTCGCCGAGCAGCGTCGTGTTCGCGTACAGGCCCTGGTCGTTGAGTCGCCGCAGGACCGCGACGCATTCGTCGAGTGTCTCGCCGGCGACGAAACGGCCGGCGCCGAGTCGCATTCCGTGGCGGCGCACGAGCTGCTGCACGCGCGGGCTGTCGGCGGCCGCGAGGATGCCCTTGCGCAGCCCTGCATTCGCGGCGCCTGTCAGCTGTGCGCGAGGAGCCAGTCGTTCACCTCGCGCATCCGCCGTTCGACGACGGTCAGATGGCCGTCGCCGGCGCCGATGCGCGCGTCGACGCCGGGGATCCGCGCTGCCAGCCAGCGTCCGTGCGACACCGGCACGAACCGGTCGTCGTCGCCGTGCACCACGAGCGTCGGCCTGTTGATCGCGCTGACGTCGAAGCCCCAGCCACGGAGGAAGGCGACGTCGTCGTCGAGCCAGCCGTCGATGCCGGGCTCGAGACCATGCGCGTCGGACTCGAGCAGGTACTCGGCGAGGGCGCCCGTGAGGACGCTCCGGTCTTCCTCGCCGAGGAGCGTCTGCAGCACGGCGACGAGCTCGTCCGGGGACGCGCTCAGCACCGCTTCCGCTTCGTGCTCGAGATAGGCGCGGAGGGCCGGTTCGCCTTCTCGCACCTTGCCGAACTCGATGTGGTTCTCCTCACCCATGCCCTCGAGCCAGTCGAGGCCTTCCGAGCCGTAGGGCGCGACCGCGGCGAGGCTGGCGACGGCGACGAGCCGCTCGTCGCAGAGCGCGGCACAGGCGAGCACGTGCGGCCCGCCACCGGAGATCCCCCAGCTGCAGTAACGCTCGAGCCCGAGGTGGTCGGCGATCGCCGCTGTGTCGGAGGCGGCGTCCGCAACGGTACGGCCTTCCTGCCGCGTCGAAGCGCCGTAGCCGGGGCGGTCGTAGCCGATCAGCCTGATCCCCTGCTCACGGGCGAGCTCCACGTGTGGGCGGTAGAGGACGCCTGAGCCCGGCGTTCCGTGGTGCGTCAGGACCGCGAGCCCCTGCGGATCGCCCGCTTCGCGGACGCCGAGCGTCCGGCCGTCCTGGGTCGAGATCGAGTGCACGGCGGCAGCTTACGCTCGGCCGCCGCCGTGCACCGTGCCAGGTTCAGCGAACGGTGATCCGGAAGCGCTTCGCCGCGTAGGCCTTGGCAGTCTCGCCGCGCGTCGAGCCGTAGCTCAGGGTCGTCGAGCCGGGGGCGACCGTCCGGAACACGACGACCACGTCCTTGCCGACGTCGGCCTCGCTCACCTCGCGCACGACGCGCGTGTCGATGCCTCGCTTGAGCCGCCATACGCGGCCCGCCGGCTGGCCGGGCAGGGCGACGGCGACGAGGGCTCCGCGCTGTGTCGTGATCTGGCTCGTCGGGCCTGCGGGGAGCGGGCCGACCGGCGGGGCCGCCGCCCAGGCGGGAGCGATGAGGGCGATGGCGGCCGCGAGGCCGGCGAGGGCTGTCAGTGTGCGCATGCGATCTCCGTTTCGACTGGGGCTCTGCCGGATGGGACGCCGGTCGCTCGGCGCTGTTAGGTGAGGATCGCGTGAGGCCCGAAACGACGTTGGTTTTCACCGCGAGCCGGCGATACGTCCAGCGAGATGAATGCTCGAGGCGTGGCGGAACCTCGACCTGCGCTGCCCGTACGGATCGCAGATCGCGTCTGTTTACGCGCTGCTGTTCGCGAGCGGCCGGGTGGCCCCGTCTCGCGGCGGGGCTTGCGCGTGCTACCGGAGGACCGTGAGCGGCTCGCGCCGCTCACGGTGATCCTCCAGTTGCCAGTCCCACCCGTCTCCGTGGCGCGTACTCGGGGTTGCTGCGCGCTCGGGCCGAGGCGCTAGGCGCCGAGGGCCTTCGCCTTGAGCGTGTCGTATTCGCTCGCCGAGATCGCGCCGCTGTCGAGCAGTTGCTTTGCCTTGGCGATCTGCTCCGTGGAGTCGCTCTGGGTTGCGACCGACCGGATGTACTCGTCGGTCTGCGTCTGGGCCTTCTGCTGCGCGGCGATGTTGCGCTCGGTCATGCCCTTGCCCTCGGCGATCAGGTAGATGAAGACACCGAGGAACGGCAGGATGATCACGAACACGATCCAGGCCACTTTCGCGAAGCCCGACGTGTCGTGCCGGCGGAAGAGGTCCGCGAACACGGTGATCAAGAGCCAGAACCAGATGATCCACAGGAAGAAGACGAGCATCGTCCACATCACGTCGAGGAATGGATAGCTAGCTGCGGTAACCACAGATCGCCCCTTTGGTTGAGATTGGCCGACCGAGCCTACGCGCCGCAGCGGTCGGCGCTTCGTCCGAACGGGATGATCGGGCGGCGGCTGGGAGCGGGTTCGACGCTCGATCGGCGCGGCTTGCGCGAGGCGCCGTCGAATCGCTTCGGTCGTGCGACGCACGTCTTCCACCCGCACAGCGCGGCCACATTCGAGCCTCTGGCAATCCCGGACCTGAGCCGCCGTCGCCCGGACCCAGGCAGACGGCTCGCGGCCGTCCTTTCCCGGCGCTGAGAATCACTCAAGTCTCGCTGCATTTGGGCCGATACGAGCGCCTATGAGCGGTAACCGGTTCAATGTGCCCCGGTTTCCCACCGCGTCGCCGCGGTGGATCGACCGGTGGCTTGCGGCCTGCAGTGATCTGGCCGAACTCGAGCGTTCCAACCCGATGACCGACGCCGTGATCGACGAGATCGACGGCCGGATGATCCGTATCGGCGACCGATGGCTCGCTGACTTCGCGTCGTGCAACTACCTCGGCTTCGACCTCGACCGCGAGATCATTGCCGCCGTTCCGGAGTACCTGGAACGCTGGGGCACGCATCCGAGCTGGTCGCGCATGCTCGGGAGCCCGGTGCTCTATACCGAGATCGAGGAGCGGCTGACGGAGCTCCTCGGCTGTGAGGACACGCTCGTGTTCCCGACGATCACGCTGATCCACCTCTCGGTGATCCCGGTCCTGGCGGGTGACGGCACGATCTTCGTCGACAACCGGGCGCACAAGACGATCTACGACGGATGCCAGCTCGCCTCCGCGCGCGGAGCAACCGTCAAGCGGTTCCGTTTCGAGGATCCGGATGACCTCGAGGAGCACCTCCGGCGCGACCGCTCGAGCACGCGCCTGATCTGCATGGACGGCGTGAACAGCATGACCGGAAACGCGCCCGACATCCGTGAGTTCGCCCGCCTGGCTCGCCGCTACGACGCACTCCTGTACGTGGACGACGCGCACGGATTTGGCGTGATCGGCGAGCGCCCGTCCGAGTCGAGTCCCTACGGGCTCCGCGGCAACAGCGTCATCCGCTACTGCGACGAGTCCTACGACGGCATCATCCTCGTCGGCGGCTTCTCGAAGTCCTACTCGTCGCTCGCAGCATTCGTCGCGTGCCCGACTGAGCTCAAGGAGCTGCTGAAGACGGCGGCGCCGCCCTACCTGTATTCCGGTCCCTCGCCGACCGCGTCGCTCGCCACTGTGATCGCCGGCTTCGATGTCAACGAGGCACGCGGCGACGCGATCCGTGTCGACCTCTGGCAGAAGACGGACCGTGTTCTCCAGACGCTCGACAGGCTCGGGATTCATACCCCAAATCGCTCCGGGTTCCCGATCATCGAAGTGCCGTTGGCCCGGCACGAGGACATCGACGCTGCCGGCCGCTTCCTCTTCGATCACGGCATTTACGTCACGCTCGCCGCATATCCACTCGTACCGAAGAGCGAGGTCGGCTTCCGGATCCAGGTGACGGCGGCGAACTCGGAGGCCGAGATCGACCGGCTCGTCGAGGTGATCGGCAAGCTTGCCGATTCGTTCGACCTGCGGCCCGTAGGACAGCGCGAGTTCGCGGCGTGAGCCCGGTCGGACGCATCGACTGGCGGTCACGCGTCTGGGTCGCCTATCTCACAGTCGGCGGCCTGCTCACAGCCTGCTACCTCTGGGTGCCGCCGTTCGTCGGGAACGGCCCGATCATCAACCTGCTCGGGCTCTCGTCGGCGGCCGCGATCGCCGCCGGGATCATGCTCCACCGACCGCGGGCGCGATTGGCCTGGATCCTCTTCGTCGTCGGGCAGTTGCTGTTCTTCGCCGGCGACATCTACACCTATAGCTATCCGAAGCTGTTCGGCGTCGACGTCGAGTTCCCGTCGTTCGGCGACGGCCTCTATCTGACTGTCTATCCGGCGCTGGTCGCAGGGCTGCTCGTGCTCGTGAGGCGGCGAAACCCGCAGCGCGACAAGGCCGCCGTGATCGACTCGCTGATCTTGACGGTCGGGATCGCGCTGATCTCCTGGGTGTTCCTCGTCGCGCCGAACATCCATCTCTCCGGCTTGACGGCGCTCGAGAAGGCTGTCTCCACTGCGTATCCGCTCGGTGACCTCTTGCTTCTCGGAGCCGCGATCCGGCTCGCCGTCGACACCGGCAAGCGTGCTCCCGCCTTCTACCTTCTGCTCGGGAGCATTCTCTGCCTGCTCGCCGTCGACTCGGCGTACACGTACGCGCTGCTCACCGACGCGTACCACCACCAGTTGATCTACGACGTCGGCTGGATCATGTACTACCTCCTGTGGGGGGCAGCGGCGCTCCATCCGTCGATGCGGACGCTCGAGGAGCCTGCCGTGGACACACGGACTCGGCTCACCCCGCTGAGGCTCTCCTTGCTGGCAGGCGCCTGTCTGATCGCGCCCGGGATCCGAGCCTGGCAATCGTGGGGAAACCCCGACGTGCTCGTCCTCATCGCCGCCTCGGCAGCGCTCTTCCTCCTGGTGGTCAGCCGTATGGCCGGCCTCGTCCGACAGGAGGAACGGACCGCAACACGCGAGCTCGGACTCAGACGCGCCGGGGTCGATCTCGTCGCAGCGGCCGGCGGCGAACAGGTGAGTGCCGCCGCCGTGTCGGCGGTCGAGGGGCTCATCGAGCAGCCGGCAACCGTTCACTTGCTCCTGCTCAAGGACGAGGGTGCGTTCGTTGCGGCGGCCTCGCAGGGGAGCGAGCGACCGTTGTCGCGGGAAGCGCACCGGTGGCTTCGTCGACTCCCGGCCGTCCCCGAGCAGGTGGGGCTCAAAGCGCTTCCCGAGGGTGTGCGGTCTGAGCTTGGAGTCGAGGGACGGTTTGCGCTCCTGTTGCCGCTCTTCGTCCGCGATGCCTCGCTCGGCCTGCTGCTGATCTCGTCCGATGCTCGCCTTCCGCGCGAGCAGGTGGACTCGCTCGCCGCACTCGCATCCCAGGTTTCCCTGGCGGTCGAGGGCGCTTCGCTCGCGGAGGACCTTCATCGTCGGCGCAGCGAGACCCGCTTCCGCTCACTCGTCGCGCACTCGAGCGACCTCATCACGGTGCTCGACGCCCACGGGACCGTGACATATCAGAGCCCCTCGATCGCGCGCGTGCTCGGCTACCGCGTCGACGAGCTCGAGGGCACGGAGTTCGCGCGGCTGCTCGCACCGTCCGACCAACCGCGACTGATGCAGATCCTCGCCGGCGTGGGCGAGTCGTACGTCGGGGGCGGATCGGAAACGCACGTGATCGAGTGTCGGCTCAAGCACCGCGACGGCACCTGGCTGCAGTTCGAGGTGCAGTACACCGACCTCCTGCAGGACGAGCATGTGCGTGGCATCGTCCTCAACGGCCGCGACGTCAGCGAGCGGAAGAAATTCGAAGACCAGCTCGCGCACCAGGCGTTCCACGATCCCGTCACCGAGCTGGCGAACCGCGCGCTGTTCGCCGACCGCACCCAGCATTCAATGCTCAGGTCGAGGCGAGGCGGACCCGGGATCGGCGTGATGTTCATCGACCTCGACGACTTCAAGACGATCAACGACAGCCTCGGCCACGCTGCCGGCGACACCGTCCTGCGGGAGGTCGGCCGCCGTCTGCAGACTGCCGTGCGCCCCGCCGACACGGTCGCGCGCTTCGGTGGCGACGAGTTCGCCGTGCTCCTCGACGGTGTCGACGACTCGACCGAGGCGGCCGCGGTCGCCGCGCGCGTCCTCACCACGCTGCACTCGTCTTTCGAGGTCGACGGCAAGAAGGTCTACCCACGCGCAAGCGTCGGCATCTGCCTCGCGGGCGACGGGCTCGGCTCGTCCGATGCCGAGGAGCTGCTGCGAAACGCCGACGTCGCCATGTACATGGCGAAGCGTGACAACAAGGGCAGCTACCGGCTGTTCGAGCCGGAGATGCACGAGCAGGTCGTGGAGCGGCTCGAGCTCCAGGCCGAGCTTCAGCGTGCGCTCGAGCTCGAGCAGCTCGTGATCCACTATCAGCCGGTCGTCCGTCTGGACGGCCCGCCCGACTACGGCGTGGAGGCCCTGCTCAGGTGGCAGCATCCGACGAAGGGGCTGATCCCGCCGCTCAGCTTCATCCCGTTGGCGGAGGAGACGGGGCTGATCGTGTCGATCGGCCGCTGGGTGCTGCAAGAGGCCTGTCGCGAGGCGGTGCTCCTGCACGCGCGCTTCCCGCGCAACCCGCCGCTCAACGTGAGCGTGAACCTGTCGGTCAAGCAGTTGCAGTCGGAGACCATCGTCGCGGACGTGGCCGAGGCGCTCCGGTCGAGCGGCCTGCCGCCGTCGTCGCTGGTCCTCGAGATCACCGAGTCCGTGACGATGGCGGACACGGAACTGGCTGTCGCCCGGCTCGAGGACCTGAAGGCGCTCGGGATCCTGCTGGCAATGGACGACTTCGGCACCGGCTACTCGTCCCTCTCGTATCTCAGCCGTTTCCCGATCGACATCCTCAAGATGGATCGCTCGTTCCTCCGCCCTGACCACGAAAACTCCGGGCTGGCGGCGGCGATCGTCGGGCTCGGCCGGAGCCTCAATCTCCACGTCGTTGCGGAAGGGATCGAGCTCCCGGAGCAGATCGTCTCGTTGCGCGAGCTCGGCTGTGAGCTCGGTCAGGGATTCTTGTTCGCCAAACCGATGCCCTACGAGGCGCTGTCGGACTACCTCGTCGACGCCGTCGAAGGCTCGGTCTCGGTCGGCGGACATGCAACATAGCCACGAGGGGCTCGACCGACCCGGGGGGTTCTCCCGGATCAACCTGATCGGCCCGCTGCGGAACCGAGACTTCCGGCTTCTCTGGTCGGGGATGACGATCTCGCTGCTCGGCGACGGGATCTTCCTGATCGCGATGGCGTGGCAGGCGTATCAGCTCTGGAACGCCCCCGCGGCGCTCTCGATCCTCGGGATCGGCATGACGATCCCGATGATCGGGTTCCTGCTTCCGGCGGGTGTCCTCAGCGACCGCTGCGATCGTCGCTCGCTCGTCCTCGCGTCCGACCTCGGGCGTGCGGTCGTCGTCGGCGCGCTTGCCGCGCTCGTCCTGACCGGGGGGCTCACGTTCTGGCTCCTCGTCGTGCTCGTCGCCCTCTACGGCATCGGGGCGGCGTTCTTCACACCCGCCTTCGAGGCACTCGTACCGGACATCGTTCCGCCCGACGAGCTCGCAGCCGCGAACGCACTCGACCAGTTCGTGCGGCCGATCACGCTTCGCCTGATCGGGCCTGCCCTCGGCGGAGTGATCGTCGCCGGCGTCGGCACAGGTGTTGCGTTCGCGCTCGATGCTGGGACGTTCCTCGCATCGGCCGCCGCCGTGGGCTTCATGCACGCGCCCAGTCACGTCCGCTCGGAGCACGTCGACTCCTCGATCGGCGCGATCAAGGAAGGCCTTCGTTTCGTGCGCGGCCGCGTTTGGCTCTGGGGCACGCTCGGATCCGCAGCGATCGCCTATCTCGCGTTCATGGGCCCGGCCGAGGTCCTGCTCCCCTACGTCGTGAAGAACGATCTCGGCGGCTCAGCCCGAGAGCTCGGGCTCGTCTTCGCGGCCGGCGGCATCGGGGCGATCGGCGCAGCGCTCATCATGGGCCAGCGTGGACACCCCCGTCGAGACGTCACCGTGATGTACGTGTCATGGACCGTTGCGACTCTCGCGGTCGCCGGGTACGGACTTGCGACCGCTTCGTGGCAGCTCATGGTCGCCTGTCTCCTCTTCAACGCACTGGAGACCGTCGGGACGATCGTCTGGGCGACGATCAAACAGCGTCACGTGCCCGCGTCGCTGCTGGGTCGCGTCTCGAGCCTCGACTGGCTGATCTCGATCGGACTGCTCCCGCTCTCGTTCGCGCTGACCGCTCCCGCAGTAGCCGTCTTCGGCGTGCGGACAACCCTCGTCGGGTCGGCGGTGATCGGCGCCGTGTTCACGCTCGGCGCCCTCTTCCTCCCAGGCATGCGCGACATCGAGGGCGATCACGCCGAGGCGGTGCACGCAGCTGGTGGGATGTTCGGAACGCGCGTGCTCGACGTGGTCGACTGATTCGAGCGCACCGACGAGGGCCGGCTTGCGCCGGCCCTCGTGAAGTCTTCGGAATGGACGCGGCGACTAGCCGCAGCCGGTGCTCGTGCCGCAGTCGCGGCACGTGTAGCAGGTGCCTGCGCGCACCATGCGTCCGCCGCAGCGGTTGCATTCGATCGCGTCCTCGTGCGGGTTGAAGAGCGCGGTCTGGCCGGGCGCCGGCGCCTCGGCCGGTGTCGCCGCGATCGAGCCGCCGTTCGCGTACTGGTCGGCGAGCTTCGCCCGCACCTCGGCGGAGAGGATGCCCGCTTCCTCCTGCTGGTCGACGTCGAGGAACTTCTTGCCGAACCAGCGGAAGATGTAGTCGGGGATCGACTTCGCCGCGCGGATGTCCGCGTCGTTCGTCGGGCCTGACGGCTCGAAGCGCAGGTGCGAGAGCTTCGAGACGTAGACCTCGGGCGGCACGCCGTACTGGAGGCCCATCGAGACCGCGATCATCAGCGAGTTCATCAGGCCCTGCAGCGTCGTCCCGTCCTTCGCGATGTCGACGAAGATGTCGCCGGGCGACCCGTCGTCGAAGACGCCGACATGGATGTAGCCCTCGTACTCGCCGACGCGGAACTTGCGTCCGACCTCGACGCGGTCGTCCGGCAGCCGACGGCGGCGCGGGGCTGCGACCAGCCCCGCCGGAGCGAGCGGCTGCTGCGCGCCCTTGTCGCCCTTTCCGGAGAGTGGCTGGGCGACCTTGCAGTTGTCGCGGTAGATCGCGACCGCCTTCACGCCGAGCTTCCACGACTCGACGTAGAGCTGCGCGACGTCGTCGATCGACGCCGTCTCCGGCAGGTTGACCGTCTTCGAGATCGCGCCCGAGATGAAGGGCTGGATCGCGCCCATCATCTTCACGTGGCCGCGGTAGTGGATCGCCCGCTCGCCGACGGCGCAGTCGAACACCGGGTAGTGCTCGCCCTTGACGTACGGGGCGCCGACCACGGTGTTTCGCTCGTCGACGAAGGCGACGATCTCGTCGACCTCGTTCGGCGCGTAGCCGAGCTTCTCGAGGCCGCCGGCGACGGTCTTGTTGACGATCGTGATCTCGCCGCCGCCCACGAGCTTCTTCGACTTGACGAGCGAGAAGTCGGGCTCCACGCCCGTGGTGTCGCAGTCCATCATGAAGCTGATCGTCCCGGTCGGCGCCAGCACCGTCGCCTGCGCGTTGCGGTAGCCGTTCACCTCGCCGAGGTCGAGCGCGTCGTCCCACGCCTTGCGCGCCGCGCCGAGCAGGTCGGCCGGCACCGTCTCGGCGTCGGCGATGTTGCCGACAGCTGCGCGGTGCTTCGAGATGACGCCGAGCATGGCCGCCGCATTGGGGCGGTAGCCCGCGAACGCGCCCATGCGGCCGGCGATCTCGGAGGACTTGCGGTAGGCGCGCCCGGTCATCAGCGCGGTGATCGCCGCCGCGTACGCCCGACCCTCGTCGGAGTCGTACGCGAGGCCGCGCGCCATCAGCAGGGCGCCGAGGTTCGCATAGCCGAGGCCGAGCTGCCGGTACGCCTTCGCGTTGCGGTCGATCTCTGCCGTCGGGTACGACGAGTTGCCGACCGCGATCTCCTGCGCGAGGAAGACGACGTCGCAGGCGTGCTCGAACGCCTCGACGTCGAGCTCGCCGTCGTCGCGTCGGAACTTCATCAGGTTCAGCGACGCGAGATTGCACGCCGAGTCGTCGATCGACATGTACTCGGAGCACGGGTTCGACGCGTTGATGCGGCCCGTGTTCGGAAGCGTGTGCCACGCGTTGATCGTCGTGTCGTACTGCACTCCTGGATCTGCGCAGCGCCAGGCGGCCTCGGCGATCTCGTGCAGCAGCTTCCGCGCGCTGATCGTCTCGACGACCGTGCCGTCGGTGCGCGAGGTCAGGTTCCAGTCGCCGTCGGACTCCGCCGCCTCCATGAACGCATCGGAGACGCGGACGGAGTTGTTGGCGTTCTGGTACTGGATCGACGCCCAGTCCGGCGAGTCGAGCGACATGTCGTAGCCGGCTGCCTCGAGGACGCGGGCCTTCTCCTCCTCGTGCGCCTTGCACCAGATGAACTCGGTGATGTCGGGGTGATCGACGTCGAGCACGACCATCTTCGCCGCGCGCCGGGTCTTGCCGCCGGACTTGATCGTCCCGGCGGACGCATCGGCGCCGCGCATGAACGAGACCGGGCCGGAGGCATAGCCGCCCTTGGAGAGCTGCTCCTTCGAGGAGCGCAGGCGGGAGAGGTTGACGCCTGAGCCGGAGCCGCCGCGGAAGATGATGCCCTCGCGGCGGATCCAGTCGAGGATCGCGTCCATCGAGTCCTCGATCGAGAGGATGAAGCAGGCGGAGCACTGCGGCTTCTCCTCGAAGCCCACGTTGAACCACACCGGCGAGTTGAACGCGGCGAGCTGGTTGACGAGGATCGCCTTCAGCTCGTCCTCGAACGTCTGGGCCTCGTCCTCGCTCGCGAAGTAGCCGCCCTCACGGCCCCAGGCGCCGATCGTGCCGACGACCCGGCCGATCATCTGCTTGACCGAGGTCTCGCGCTCGGGGCTCGACATGCGGCCGCGGAAGTACTTCTGCGCGACGATGTTGGTCGCGGTCTGCGACCAGAACTTGGGGAACTCGACGTTCTTCTGCTCGAACGCGGGGCCGTTCTTGCCCGGGATGAACGCAGCGCGGATCTCCCACTCGACCTCGTCGAAGGGATCGCGGCCGGGGATCGTGAACAGGCGGCGGACGGCGAGGCTGGCGCCTTCGTCGACGACGCTGTTGACGAGCTCGTCGGGGTGGATCTGGACGGTGCTCTCCTGCGGTGCGGACGCCATTTCTCTGCCTCCAGGTGGGCTACATCGGATCTTCAGACGGACGCGAGACGATAGAGAGGGCGCCGGACGTGTCTGCTAAACGGGCAACAGGTGCTCGCTGGGACCCGCATGGATCAAGCGATTGCCGGATCCGCCTCCGCCTGTGTGCGAGCACTGACGAAGGCCGGAACACCCCTCACAGGATACCTGCCGAGACCTCGCTCAGAGCGCGCGAAAGCCCGGTCGTTGCGGGGTTTTCAGGTACCCGGTCGTCGAGCCTGAATGCGCTTCGCGATCAGCCCGGCACCGCCTGCCGCCACGAGCAGGAGCGCGAGCCCGCCGAGGATCAGAAGCGGCACGGGGATCGAGGACGGATCGTCCGCGGCGACCGTCCCGGCGAGCCCGTCGTTGCCCTGGTTGCCGCTGTCGTTCGTCGAGGTCGTCCCGCCGCCGCCGCCGCTCGCGGGCGGGACAGGCGTGTCGTCGCCGACGGGCTTGTTCGACTTCTTCTGCGCGGCGATCGCGCTCTGGAGCGCGCGCAGGATGTCGTCGTGGGCGCTCGAGTACGTCTGCACGTCCGCGGGCAGGTGCTTGAGCGCATCCCGGTAGCAGTGCACCGAGTAGGCCTGGTCGATCCGCCCGTCGTACCAGTCGTTCAGCAGCAGCTTCCAGCAGGGCGTCGCAGCCTGCGCGGATGCGGGGCGGACGGCCGAGGCGCCGAGTGCGAGCGACACGAGGCCCAGCGCGAGCGCGAGCTTCGGCAGGACGTTCCTGAGCGGCTGGGTGGCGGGGCGGTGGCTGCGGGACAAGGACGTAGCGGTGGTGTGGGGGACGAGCGTAGGGCCGCGGTGTAAGGCTTTTGTGAGTCGCAAGACGGTAGCGCGGCCGAATGGTACGTTCGCCCGCGATGCCGGCCGTCAGGGAACTGCCGCTTGCCGCATCGCTCCTCGTGCTCGGGGCCGCGCTCTTCCTCGGCGGCGGCGCATCCAGCAGCTCTCTGCCGTGGCTCGGCGGGGCCGTGCTCGTGGTGCTGCTCGCCCTCCTGGCGACCCGCGGGGTGCCCGGCGGCTGGCCCGCCGTGGTGCCGCTGGCGCTGCTCAGCCTCTGGCTCGCACTGACGATCGCCTGGTCGGCGCTGCCCGCCCGCTCCTGGGAGTACGCAAACCGCACGCTCGTCTACACCCTGCTCGCGGCGCTCGGCCTCTGGCTCGCGCAGCGCACCCGGGAGCTGGCGCTCGGCCTGATGGCCCTCCTCGGCGCGGTCGTCGTCTGGTCGCTGCTCGGGAAGGTGCTGCCGCCGCTCTACGACGACTACGGGCGGATCGCGCGGCTGCGCGGCCCGGTCGGCCTGTGGAACCAGCTCGCCCTGCTCGGCGACTTCGCCCTCGCACTGGCGCTGTGGCACAAGGGGCGCGCCGGGACGCTGCTCGCCTACGGCTGGCTGATCGCGCTCGCGCTCACGTACTCGCGCGGCGGGCTGATCGTGGCCGCGCTCGTCGTCTGCGCCTGGCTCGTGCTCGGGGGCGACCGGATCGAGAGCGCGGCGACGCTGGTGGCGGCCGCCGTGCCGGCAGCCGTCGTCGTCGGGATCGCCTTCGCGCTGCCGGGCGTCACGAGCGACGGCCAGTCGTCCTCGACGCGCTGGCGCGACGGGCTGATCTTCGGCGCGCTCGTCGTCGCCGGGGGCTGCGTGGCCGCCGCGCTCGGCCGCGCCCCGCGCCCGCGCGACACGCCGGCGCTGCGCAAGGCGCTCTACGCCGCCGGCGCGCTGGCGCTCGTGGCCGTCGTCGCCGGTGCGGTGCTGACGGCCGGGTCGTTCACGAGCTCGAGCCCGGTCGGGAACGGGTCGGGGCGCTACACGAGTGCCGGCTCGAACTTCCGCTGGGAGTGGTGGCAGCAGGCGTGGCACGGCTTCGAGCACGACCGGATCGCCGGCACCGGCGCCGGCTCGTTCCACGTCACGAACCTGCGGTACCGGGACACCTTCCTCGACGAGACGACCGAGCCGCACAGCCTGCCGCTGCAGTTCCTGGCGGAAGCGGGCCTCGTCGGCCTCGCGCTGCTGCTCACCGCGGTCGTGGGGCTCGTGCGTCCGGGGTGGCGCCGCCGCGACCACGAGCTTGCGCTGGCGCTGTTTCTGCCCGCGTATCTCGTGCATGCGCTGATCGACGTCGACTGGGACTTCGTCGCCGTCTCGGCGCCCGCGTTCGTCGCGGCCGGTGCGCTTGCGGGACGTCCGGCACTGCGGCGCGTGGGGCCGTTCGGGATGCTCGCCGCGGGCGGTGCGGCGCTGTTCGCGTTCGCCGCGCTGCTCCTGCCCTGGCTGGGCAGCCGGTGGGCCGACCAGGCGCTTGCCGCCTCACCCGCGCGGGCGATCGATCTGGCCGACCGTGCGCACTCCGTCGATCCGCTGCTCGTCGATCCGTACTGGGCGAAGGCGTTCGCGGCCGAGAACCGCGGGCAGCCCCGCCTCGCCTTTCGCTACTACCTGCAGGCGATCGACCGCGAGCCGCAGAACGCGCAGACGTGGCGGCTCGCCGGGGAGTACGCGTTCTCGCAGCACTGCTACCGCAGCGCGTACACGTATCTCGAGCAGTACACCGAGCTCGACCCGAAGGCGCGGCCGGGCTCGGGCGGCGACGACTACCGCGCGGCGCTCGCGCAGGTGAACGCGGGGAACAACAGGTGCTAGCGGGCGCCGAGCAGGACCGCGAGCTGGCCGCCGTGCAGCGCTGACGACTTCAGCCCGTCGAGCGGGCCGACGACCTTGACATGCAGGTCGTGCGCGAGGCGGAGCGCGTCGCCGCGGTAGCCCGGGCGGTACATCACAACGGTGTTCGCGTAGTCGGTGCGAGTCGCGTTTCCGGTCGCCGGCACGCGGTAGCCGAACGTCTGGAGCTTCGAAGCGGCGGCTGCGGCGGCGCCCGAGCGACCGTTGCCGTTGAGGACGAAGACCTTCGTCTGGTCGCGGGTCAGCTTCGCGACGGCGGGCTCCGGCGCTTTCAGGGCCGCGGCCACCTGCTTCTTCGGCGCTTTGATCGCCGCGACCTGCGCCTGGTGCTGCATGGCGCGCGAGAGCGGCTTGGCGAGCAGCAGGACGGCGAGCACGACGAGCAGCACCAGCTCGACCGCAGCCACGAGGCTCGCGACGAGGGTCGCCGTCCGCCAGGGGCGGATCAGCGCATCAGATGGATCGAGTGGCGCGTCCACAGCGTCACTCGTTTCGCTATCGCTCGGTGTGCTCCTGCATCCACGTCCACGTCTGTGCGAGGCCCTCGTCGAGCGACGTCTGCGCCGACCATCCGAGCTCGCGCTCGATCAGCCGCGGGTCGATCACCGAGCGCAGGACGTCGCCGCGGCGGGCGGACTCGAAGTGCGCCGGAGCGGCGCTGCCCGGCGACGCGCGCGCATGCGTCGTGCAGCTGCGCGACGGTCGTGTCCTGCCCGGTGCCGACGTTGTACGGGCCGCCGCCGTGCCCGACCGTGGCGAGCAGCGCCGCGACGATGTCGGACACGAAGACGAAGTCGCGGCTGTGCAGTCCGTCGCCGAAGATCGTCGTCCCCTCGCCGCGCGCCATCCGCTCGAGGAAGATCGCGACGACGCCGCCTTCGAGGCCCGCGTCCTGCCGCGGGCCGTAGGCGTTCGCGAAGCGGAGGGAGACGTGCGACGTGCCGTGGATCCGGTTCCAGCCCGCGAGGTACTCCTCGCCGCATTTCTTGGCGATGCCGTAGGGCGACAGCGGCAGGAAGGGCGTCCGCTCGTCGGCCGGCCCGTCGCACTCGCCGTAGCCCGCACCGCCCGACGAGGAGAAGATCACCTGCGCGTCTCCGGCCGCCGTCAGGACGTTGACGGTGCCCTCGCACATTCACCGCCGCGTCGTAACCGGGGCGCTGCATCGACGTCTGGACGTCGGCCTGCGCCGCCAGGTGGAAGACGACGTCGGCCTCGACCGAGAACGGCTCGCGGATGTCCTGCTCGAGCAGCATCGCGGCGGCGTTCAGGTTCTCGCGCTTGCCCGTCGCGAAGTTGTCGACGATCGTCACCTCGTCGCCGCGCGCCACCAGCGCGTCGACGAGATTCGACCCGATGAAGCCCGCGCCTCCTGTGACGACCGACCGCATGTGAGGCCGTAGGCTAGCTCCTCGATGTTCGTGACCTTTGAAGGTGTCGACTGGTCGGGGAAGAGCACACAGGCAGGCCTGCTCGCCGACTGGCTGCGCGAGCAGGGTCGCCCGGTGCTCGCCACCCGCGAGCCCGGCGGCACGCCCGTCGCCGAAGCTGTGCGCGAGGTCGTCTTGCACGGGCACGACATGACGCCGTGGGCCGAGGCGGCGCTCTACGCGGCGGCGCGTGCAGATCACGTCGAGCATGCGATTCGGCCGGCGCTCGAGCGTGGCGAGGATGTCGTATGCGACCGCTACATCGACTCCTCGGTCGCCTATCAGGGCGTTGGCCGCGCACTCGGCGAGGACGCGGTGCTGCAGCTGAACCTCATGGTCACCCGCGGCCTGCTGCCGGACCGCACCTTCCTGGTGCTGCTCGACGCGGACGAGGCGCAGCGGCGCGGCGCAGCGCAACCCGACCGGATCGAGCGCGAAGGCCCCGGCTTCATGCGCCGCGTCGACGAGGCGTTTCGCACGCTGGCGTCGCGGCACCGGGAGCGCATCGTCGCCGTCGACGGAGCCCGCCCGCCCGAGCAGATCGCGGAGGAGGTCCGTGAGCACGTTCGCGCGCTTTTCTGAGCATCCCGAGGCGGGGCGCCTGCTCGATGCGGCGCTGCGCGAGGGACCGGCGCACGCGTACCTCTTCCACGGGCCGCCTGGTGTCGGCAAGCGCGAGGTTTCGCGGACGTTCGCGCGCTCGCTGCTCGGGACCGAGCGCGAGTTCCATCCCGACCTGTACGAGCTGGACGCTCTCGGCGAGATGATCCGCATCGACGCGATCCGCGAGCTGCGCCGCGACCTGCACATGCGGCCGTTCGAAGCCGACCGGCGCGTCTACCTCATCCAGCGTGCGCACCTGATGAACGAGGACGCCGCCGACGCGCTCCTCAAGGATCTCGAGGAGCCGCCGCTGTACGCGGTCATCGTGCTCGTCGCGGACGACCTCGGCCCGATCCCGGAGACGATCCGGTCGCGCTGCCAGCTCGTGCCGTTCCGGCGGCTCTCGGAGCGAGCCATCCGCGACGTCGTCGACGTGCGCGCGCCCGAGCTCGACGACGAGTCACGCGCGTCGCTCGCCCGCGTTGCCGCCGGCAGGATCGACCGGCTCGAGCGGCTGCTCGACCCCGCTTCGCGCGAGCGCCGCGACGCGCTGATCGAGCAGGCGCGCGCGACCTACCGGGTCGAGCGCTTCGATCCGTCCGACGCAGCGGCGGTGCTGATCGCGAACGCGCAGGCCCGTGCGCTGGAGGCGCGCGAGCGCGAGGAGGCGCTGATCGCCGAGCTCGACCTCTCCGCGCGGGATGCCGAGCAGCGGGCGCGGCGGGCTGCACGCGGCGCCGAACGAGAGGAGCTCCTGGCCCAGCTCGAGGAGCTCGCGGCCTGGTACCGCGACCTGGTGGCCGTGGCCGTCGGCGCGGAGCGGGCGGCGATCCACCTCGACAAGCTCGAGCTCCTGCGCGCGGATGCGTCGCGGGAGCGAATCCTCGGCGCGGAGCGCGCCGCGGAGGCGGTCCGGCAGCTCTGGCGGGAGCTCGAGGAGCTGAATCTCTCTCCGCAAATTGCACTCGAAGCGCTCTTCGTCCGGATCACGCGGGAGCTGGCTGCGTAAGAGTTGAAACAGCGATAAGAAGAATCTCCTCCAGTTTTTTCGGGAGACGCCGATAGGGAAGCCAGACTGAGATCGGGCGTCGTTGGGCGGACGGCGCTCTCACCACTCCAGGGAGAGGCATCTCAATGGTTGCCGTACCGTCCATAGGCAGGGCCAGCCAGGTCACCCCCCGCCGGGCCGCGCCCGAAGCGGACGCTACGCGTGACCTCTACGAGCGCTACGCCCGGCAGATCTACGCGTACTGCCACCACCAACTCGGCAACCGCGAGGAAGCCGAGGACGCGACGCAGTCGACGTTCCTGAACGCGTTCCGCGGGTTCAAGCGCGGCGTCGATCCTGAGTTCGAGTCGGCCTGGCTCTACAAGATCGCTCAGAACGTCTGCCTGACGCGGCAGCGCTCGTCGTCGCGCCGGCGCCGGGTCGAGTCGCCCGGCGATCTCGACGCGATCCAGGACATCCTCCCGTCGAACGAGGTCGACTCGGACGAGCTGATCGGATTGCCGGAGGCGCTCCAGAACCTGCCGAAGCAGCAGCAGCGCGCGCTGCTCCTGCGCGAGTGGCAGGGCCTCTCCTACAAGGAGATCGCCGAGGAGCTCGACCTGACGCAGGCCGCCGTCGAGACGCTGCTCTTCCGTGCGCGGCGTTCGCTTGCCGCCGGACTGAGCGACGACTCGGCGAAGAGCAAGAGCGTCGTCAGCAAGCTGCGCGCGGGCACGGACGCGGGCTCCGCGCTGGCACTCCTGAAGACCTTGCTCTCGTTCGGCGGTGCCAAGGCGGCCGCGACGGTTGCGACCGTCGCAGCGACCTCCGTTGTCGCCGCGACGCCGACTGCACGCCACGCCGTCGAGCATGCCGTTGCCCCGGCGAAGCCGCACCACGTCGCGCCGGCGGCGCACCTCGACAAGCCGCTCGTCGCGCAGGCCGCGGCCGCGGGCGCTGCGACGACGGCCGTCGCGCACACGCCGTCCGTTGCACACGCGCGCTCGGCAACCGCGAGCTCGGCGAAGCGCACACACCTCTACCTCGTCTCGGCGCACCACACGTCGCTGCCGGTCGGTCCTCGGCCCCGCGCGAGTGCGACCCCCGACGCGACGACGCGCCCCGCTGCGCCGGTCGCTCCCGTCGCCGAGGCCCCGCAGCCCACGCCCTCGCCGGCCCCAGCGCCGACGGAGCCCGTCGTCGATCTCCCGCCCGCCGCCGTTGCCGTGCCGCCCGCGCCGGCTCCGCCTGCGACACCCGCTCCCCCGAAGCGCGAGGAGACGAGCACGGGCAGCGACACGAAGAGCGGCCACGGCGACAGGACTCCGGACAAGCACGGCCGGCGCGTGGCGCAGGCCGCCCAGCCGCCGGTAGTGACTCCGCCCGCAGTGACTCCGCCCGTAGTGACCCCGCCTGCTGTGACGCCGCCTGCGGCACCCGCACCCGCGACCAATGCCCAGACGCCTGCGCCGCCGGCGAGCACCCCGACGCTCGCCTGGCAGCCGCCGGGCAACGTCGAGAAGATGGAGGCGCGGGAGGCGCGGAAGGGCAAGGGCCGCCGCGACGACGCGCAGAACCAGCAGCCGCCGGCCGCTGCTCCGGCTGTCCCCGCAGGTCCCGCTCCCGTCGCTCCCACGGCACCTGCAGTCGCCGTCCCGGCCCCGGCCGCCGCCACGACCCCCGCACCCGCCGAGGACTCGACGGATCGCGGCGCGCGCGGTCCCGGACACCGGAAGTAGCTCGAGCGCGCGGCTACACTAGGCGCGCCTCTTTGGGCATGCCGACGTAGCTCAGCTGGTAGAGCACTTCACTCGTAATGAAGGGGTCGGGAGTTCGAGTCTCCCCGTCGGCTCCTCACGAAAAGCGACGCGCACGCGTCTGGGTAGGACGCAACGTGCGCCGGTTGACGCAGTTGGTTCAGACAGGACCGCCCACGTCTCGGCGACCCTGGATCCATGACACGGTCGACCTCCGGAGAACCGGGCGCCACACGCGGCGGGGACGTGCTCGTCGAGCTCCCGTCGCGCGAGGTCGCCGAGCGCCTGTGCGAGCGGCTCGGGCCCCGACGTGGCGTGCACCCGGAGCAGGAGGAGAACTACTGGGTGGTCGACGTCACCTTCCGCAGCGCGGGCGAGCTCGCCCGGCTCCTGCGAACGGTCGAAACATGGGTCGCGGAGCGCGCACTCGGAGCCGTCCGGTACCACCTCGACGGGAAGGCCTACATCCTGGCCGCCGGCGAGATCGCGTGGTCGAGGTTTGGCCGCGAGCCCGTGCTGTTGTGAGCACGCTCAATGCGCGAGACTCCCGCGCGCCAGCGCAACGGCCTCGAGCCGCGAGCTGGCGCCGATCGAATGCAAGAGGCGCCGGACATGATTGCGAACCGTCTCGCGGCTCAGATGGAGCTCCTCGGCGATCTGGATGGTCGAGCGGCCCTGCTCGAGCAGCCGCAGCACCTCCGCCTGCCGCGGTGTGAGGTGGAGCTCCGGATGCGGCACCGGCTCCTCTTGAACATCTGACACTTGCCCGAAGACACCGACGACGTGTGCGCCACGGCGCACGGGCACCGAGCTCACGTCGACCGCGACCCGGTCTCCGGCCGCCCCGATCACGACCACCGACGCATCGGTGACGTGCTCGGCCCCGACCACCTTCCGTGCAAACAGCTCACGTGCGCGTCCGGTTTCCTCCGGCGCGACGACCGACGTGAACTGGCGCCCGTTCACATCGCCGACGAGCGTCTTCGCCGCCGGATTCAACCAGCGGACGACACCCGCGGCGTCGATCAGATAGCTCGGGACATTGAGGCGCTCGAGCGCCTCGACGACGTCGTCACCCAGCAACTGCAGCATCGAGCTCGGCATTGTTCGGTCGACCTCCTTCATGCAGGCTCCACCGGGTAACGGGCGAACGGCCCGACCTCGGCCGGCAACTCGTCGGGCTCTCGCTGTGGTGCTAGCTCGACCCGAGCCCGGAGGTCGAAGTAGAGGTACGCGGTCGTGAGGGCGAGGAACGGCATCGTGACGGCGTAGACGACTCCTGCCACCACGTTGACCAGCCAGAACGGCGCGTCGGTGAGCAGGATCAGCAGCACGCCGACCAGCGGTCCGACTGCGAGCACGAGCGCTCCTCCGACGACGATCAGCGAAGCCGCCTTGAGCCAGCGGCCCCGGACGAGGCGGCCGCTCCGGCGGAGCGCTTCGAGCGCATGTGGCCCGTCGAGCTCGGTTACCGGGGCGACGAGCGCCCAGCGCCCGGCCAGCCAGACGGCGACCGGGAAGAAGAACAGGGAGGTCGCGAGCAGGGAGACCGCGCCGGCGGCGATCAGCAACGCCCCGAACAGCGGGCCGACACAGTCGAGCGCCAGCTTGTAGGCGCTCCACGGGCCGACCGGGCGCCCGCCGTCGATCTCGACGAGGGCGCGAGCCGTCGCTGCCTGCACGACCCCGAGCCCGAGGAGCGTCAATGCCGTGCCGAGCGCGAGGACGAGGAACACGAGCACACCGTTGCTCTCGCCGGTCGTTTGGATGCCGGCGACGCTGCTCGCATGCAGCACGATCGCTTGGATCAGGAGGACGAGCCAGGAGATCGGCACCAGCAGGACGCCGATGCCGAGGAAGAGCGGCAGGCGGCGGATGTACATCCGCCATGACGCAGCCAGGATCTGACCCCACGCCCGCCGGCGCGCGACGCGCAGTGGAGCCGTCGGTCGCCAGGTCGCCCGGGCGAGGGCGGCGACAATCAGCAGCACGAGCGCTGCGAGCGCCAGGCTGAACTCGAGCGGCCGGTGCACCAGGCGGACGAGTGCCCGCGAGCCGCTGCCGACTGCGGCGCAGAAGAACCCGGTCGCCGCCGGCCCGAACGCGCTCCCCACGGGGACGGTGTAACTGCGGTCGCGCCATCCGTGTGACCAGCTGATCGGCTTCGTCCACTGCGACTTCAGGTTCGGTCCCGTCGGCCCGTTGAAGAACGCGGGCCTGAGCTCGCCCCAGCGGCCCTCGAAGGCAATCCATGGAAACGCACTCTGCGCGGCAGGCTGATCGCTCGGGATCGTCTGCACGACGGGGTGGATGTCGAAGGTCGGCCCGCGGGTGTCGTCGCATCCGACGCCTTCCTCGGCAGAGCTGCCGAGATAGAGCGCTTCGCCGTAGAAGTTCGCGTGCGACCCGGCCGCCGGGTGCACGACCAGATGTGTGCCGTCCACCCGCTCGAGCTTGCCGTCGTCCCACCCCGCTCGCTCCGCTCCCTCGTGCTGGCTGTAACCGACCTCGACCGGCGCGTGTTTCAGTGCCTCGGCCGGCGAGTTGGCGTCGAAGACGAGCTGCACCATCTCCCAGTCGCCTTCGTGCAGGTTGTTCCAGTCGTTGAAGACGTAGAAGAACCAGTACTGCAATGCGAGCTTCCCCGGGAACTCCGGCTCCTGGGCGACGTGCGCGTACACGACCGGTGCGTGTCCCTCGACCAGCCTGTGCTCCCACCGGAGATACCCGCAGCCGGGATCGAGCGCGTTCCCGGGGAAGTCGAGGTGGTACTCGAACAGCCCCGCCAGATCGGACGCGGTCGGGCCGATCTTGACGAGGTCGCCGCCACCCCACGGCCCCCGCAGCGCGACTGTCGGGTCGCCGAGCAGCACGTCGATGTCGATCGGGAGGTACGGCTTGCCGGGACCACAACCCGAGTCGGCGACCACTCGCACCACCGGCGCGTAGCGGTCGGCGAGCGCAGTCGCATCGGCGTGACCGGCCACCGCGGACGGAGCAAGCCCGAGGCCGACGACGGCGACGAGTAGCACGAACAGCGCGCAGTGTCTCGCGGCGCCGGCTCCGAGGCGGAGAGATTTCGTCCACGCCGGCCGTCGAGCACCGCCTTGCCTGTTCGACACGGTGCGGACCAGACTCGCGATCCGCCTCGAGGCGTGCATCGTCCGATCGGGATGACGAGGTCGGGTGGACCGAGGCGGGACTCTGCCGCTAGGCGCCGAGCGCGTCTGCGATCGAGTCGTGCACGGGCAGCTGGCGGTCGAGACCGCTCACCTGCAGCGTCCGACGGGTCTCGAGCTGCGGCGCCGCGAGCAGCAAGGCGTTACGGCCGAGCTTCGCGCGCGCCTCGATCAGCACACCGAGCGCTGTCGAGTCCACGAACTCGACCTCTGCCATGTCGACCACGACCCGGTCGGGACCCTGGGCGACCGCATCCGCGAGAGCAGTGCGCACGTCGTCTGCGTTGTAGAGGTCGAGCTCGCCGACGAGGTGGAGCACGACGGAGCCGTTCAGCGTCTCGACGCCGCGCACCGGGGGCTCGCGGAGCGGCGAGATGGAATCGTCCGGCACGGTTCGATTGAACCACCCGCGGTGCGCCTCGTGCAACATGAACCGCCCACGTATAGTCGGGCGAGGCGCGCATGGAAACGCCGGTCACCCACCACGCGACTGCGGCGCACGTCCGCGCCCACTCACTCCGCGTGTACGCGGTGTCGTCTCTCGGTCCGGCAACCTGCGCCGCCGGCCTGATCTGGGCGATCCTGCAGCCCTACCGCATCACCCTGCTGCATCCGCGAGGAGAAGGACTGTGGTGGCTGCTCTTCGAGCCGCCGCTCTTCGTCGTCGTCGTCGGAGTGGCGTTCACCCTGTTCGTGGCACGGCCCGTCGTCGCGGATCTCGAGCAGGCGGATGCAGCCACGCGCTGAGATGATCCACTGGGCGTTCGGCGCCGTGATCCTGTTCGTCGGGCTGTGTCTTCTCTGCGAGGCGCTGGTCGGCCAAGAGGTGTGGCGGGCACGGCGCTGGCGCGCATACCTCTGGCCGACGGTCGCATTCGTACTCGGCGTGCTGCTCTGGCCGGTGATGGCGTTCTTCACGAACTCGGCAATCCACATGTACGCGCACGGCTCGTGGGCAGAGGTGCTCATGCTCGCGGGCGGAGCCGAGCTCGCGCTCGTGCGCGGGCGGCTCACGTCGCCGCTCTGGCGGCTCACCTGGCCGCTCGCATTCGTGACCGCAGGCACGGCGTTCCTCGTCCACGAGCAGAACCCGTGGTTCTTCGCGCGGTCGGCGTTCCTGCACCACCTGCTCGGGTGGACGTTCGTGCTCGCGGCGATCTTCCCGCTCGCCCTCGTCTGGCGGCCGCGATCGGCGCTCCTGCGCGGCGGCTTCGCCGTGATGGTCGTCGCCGTGTCGGTGATGCTCCTCTGCGACCGCGACGTGGCGCCGATCTTCGGTCATCTCTCGACGCTCGCTGGATCGCCTCATCGATGAGCAGGCTCGTCGCAGCGGCCGCGTTCGTTGCGCTTCTGCTGCCGACGACAGCGTGGGGCCACGCGACCTTGCGCGGGACGACGCCGCACTTCGGTACCGAGGTCTCGCACGGGCCTGCGACCATCCGGCTTCGTTTCGACCAGCAGGTGAAGCTGCTGACCGACTCGGTGCGCGTGCTCGACGAGAGCGGCACGAACTTCGCGCGTTCGGCGCACACCGACGGCCGGTCGGTCATCGCACCGCTGCGGCACCTGCCGCGCGGCGCGTACACCGTGCGCTGGCATGCGATCTCGGCCGACTCGCACGTCGTGTCCGGCGTGTGGACGTTCGGCGTCGGCGTCCCCGCGCCGGAAGTCGGTAGCGCCTACGGCGCCGGGGGCCCGACGCGCACCGAGCATCTCGTCCGCTGGCTCTGGTTCCTCGGGCTCGCGATCACGATCGGCGCGCTCGGCCTGCGCCTGATCGTGATGCGCGGTCTATCCGTGCCCGCCGCACTCGAGCAGCGCTTCGCGATCACCGCAGGCGTCGGCGCGCTCGTCAGCCTGCACGCGGGCATCGCGGCGTTCTCGCTCCGCTCCGAGGATGCGCTGCAGCTCCCGTTCGCACGCTTCCTCTACGCCGACCTCTCACCGATGGCTGCGACACGTTTCGGCCGCGCGTTCGTCGTGATGACGCTCGGCTTCGCGCTCGTGCTCGCACTCGTCTACCTCTCATGGCTGTTCGAGCAGGTCGCGTACCTCGTCCCGGCGCTCGCACTCTCGCTCGTCCTGATCGCAGGGCTGTCGCTCTCCGGCCACGATGCCGCCGACGCGGGCTCGTCGCTGGAAGACCGAGATCGCGGACTGGGTGCACCTCGCCGCGGCATCGCTCTGGATCGGCGGGCTCGCGTCGCTCGTCGTGCTTGTCTGGTTCGGCGCACCCACGCTGCGTCGCACTGCGTTTGCCCGTTTCTCGCGGTTGGCCACGGTGCTCGTCGGCGTCGTGATCGGCGCGGGCACCTACCTCTCGATCGTGCGACTCCCGCAGGTGTCGGATCTCTGGACGACGGGCTACGGGCACGTGCTGCTCGTCAAGCTCGGTCTCGTCTCGGTCGCGCTCGCGTGGGGCGCGTTCCACCACTTCGCGATCCGCCCGCTCGTTGCGCGCGCGGACGACGGGGTGCTCACGCGCATCGGCGGCAGCCTCGCCGCCGAGAGCCTGGTCGGCGTCGCCGTGCTGCTCGCCGCAGCCGTGCTCGTCGATTCGCGCCCGCCGCAACGCCCGATCGGAACCTCAGATCGGACGTCGCAGGTGCCGCGCGCAGCGGTCACACTCACTCCGTGAAGGTCCTCCTGGCGTCCGTCGTCGCCGCGCTCGTCGCGGCGCCGACGTTGAAGGTCGACACGCAGGAGTGGACGTACGGGCTTGCAAGCGCGGGCGGGAGCATCTGGGTCGGCGGCCTCGCGCTCGGCGACGTCGTGCGCATCGATCCCGAGTCCGGGAAGGTGACGAAGCGCATCAACGTCGGCGCGCGCGTCTTCAATCTCGCCTCGGCGCCGGGTGCCGTCTGGGCGGTGGCGAACCTCTCGTCGACGGTCTCGCGGATCGACGCGCAGACCGGACGGGTGACCGCGACCGTGCGCGTCGGCAACGGGCCGTACGACGTCGAGTGGGGCTTCGGGTCGGCCTGGGTGTCGAACTCCTCGGACGGGACCGTGTCGCGGATCACCGGCAAGAAGGTCGTGAAGACGATCAAGGTCGGCGTCGAGCCGAACGGGCTGAGCGCGATCGGCGGCTACTCTCTGGGTGACCGACCACACCGCCGGCAAGCTGCTGCGCATCGACCCGAGCACCAACAGTGTCACCGGCTCCGTGGCGGTCGCAGGCGCCGACTGGGTGACGAAGGCGGCGGGATCACTCTGGGTGTCGCAGGAGACGAATCGTCGTGGCGCGTGTCGACCCGGCGACGTTGAAGGTGACCGCGTCGGTCCCGGTCAAGCGCAACCCGCTCGGCACCGCGCTCGTGCGCGGGGAGCTCTGGGTGCCCTGCATCGACTCGGGCGCGATCGTCGTCATCGACCCGACCACGGCGAAGGTCGTGCGCAGCATGCCGGGCGGCCCCTCGCCGATCGTGGTGCTGCCGGCTGCGGGCCACGTCTGGGTGTCGCACACGACGGGCAACTCCGTGTGGCGCCTCTAAGCTCCCCTGCGTGGAGCTGCTCGACTATCGCGACCGCTTTCCGATCCTCGGCTCGACGACGTACCTGATCAACCACTCGCTCGGCGCGATGCCGGCCGAGGCGCAGGTGCGGCTCGAGCAGTTCGCGACCGAGTGGGCGACGCGCGGAGTGCGGGCGTGGGGCGAAGGGTGGTGGGAGTCGCCGGTACGCGTGGGCGACCTGCTCGGCCGGATCATCGGCGCGCCCGCAGGCTCGACCGTCATGCACCAGAACGTGACCGTCGCCGAGGCGATCGTGCTCTCGTGCTTCGACCTGAAGCCGCCGCGCAACCGGATCGTCTTCGAAGCAGGCTTGTTCCCGTCGGTGCGCTACGTCCAGCAGGCGTGGTCTCGCTTCGGCGCGGAGGTCGTCGTCTGCGACGACGCAGAGGCGGTGATCGACGCGATCGACGAGCGCACGCTGCTCGTCCCGATCTCGCACGTGCTCTTCAAGACGGCGGAGATCCAGCCGATCGAGCGCATCGTCGAGCGCGCCCACGACGTCGGTGCGCACGTCTGCCTCGACGCGTACCAGTCGGCGGGCGCCGTGCCGCTCGACGTGAGCGAGCTCGGGATCGCGTTCTGCGTCGGCGGCTCGGTCAAGTGGCTCTGCGGCGGGCCGGGTGCCGGCTGGCTCTACGTGCGCCCCGATCTCGCCGAGCGGCTCGAGCCGGCGTTCGCGGGCTGGCAGGCGCACGCGCGGCCGTTCGACTTCGAGCCCGAGATGGAGCCGGCGCCGCGGCGCGGCCCGCTTCCTCACCGGCACGCCGATCGTGGCCGCGAACTACGCCGCGAGCGCCGGGTACGAGATCATCGAGGAGATCGGCGTCGACCGCATCCGCGCCAACTCGCTTCGGCAGACGGCGCTGCTCGTCGACCTCGTCGACGAGGCGGGCTTCGAGCTGATGTCGCCGCGCGAGCCCGAGCGGCGCGGCGGCTCCGTCGTCTTTCGCGTGCCCGACTTCAAGGCCGTGCACGCCGAGCTCGCGCGGCGCGAGATCATCTGCGACTCGCGCCCCGACGTCGGGCCTCCGGTTCGGCCCGCACTTCTTCACGACCGACGACGAGATCCGCTACGCCGTCGAACAGGTCGTCGACATGCTCGACACCGGCGCGCACCTCGAGCGCGCCGCCGCGGCCGCCGGGTACTAGAGCCCGACGAGCCCGATGCAGCGATCAGCGACGAGCCGCTGAGAGCACGAAGACGGTGCCGGGGTTGAGCGTCGGGTCCTCGCCGTGGCGGTTGCAGCGTGGACACGCCGGGGATGCTGCCCCAAGGCGCCTGCGTCACGCTCGCGTCCATGCCGCGGTCGAAGTTCGAGCCGCTGCCCGACCGCGCCCATCACCAGCAGCGCGCAGCCGAGCGATCAGGCGATGACGTAGAGATCGTGCGCAGAGCGGACGCTGCTGCGCTCACGGCGCCCGGAGCTCCGGCGAGCACGAGCGCGACGCGGACCGCGATCGCGATCTTCTCGACGAGCCGGACGAGCTCGCGCACGACCCACAGGGCTCAGCGTAGGAAGCCGCGCAGACGCTCGGCCGCCTCCGGCGCGGTCGGCACGATCCTCGTGGCGGAGGTAGACGTAGGCCGGGTCGCGCACCGATCGCCGCGACCGCGCGCAGGTCGTCGTCGCTGTACGGCGGCTCGCGCAGGCGGAGGTAGCGGAACGGCGTCGGCGCCTGGGTCGTTGACGCGGACGACGCCGTCGACGTCGCCCCAGGACTCGTCGCGGAAGTCCCAGGCGACGCGCACGCCGTCGGGCAGCGACCCCTGCACGAACGAGAGCGTCCCGTCGTCGCGCGGCCCTTCGTAGACGATGCGCACCGGGCCGAGCCGGTCGCCGAGCGCGAGCACGCGCTCGAGGAAGCTCGTGACGCGGTCGAGCCGGACGAGCGGGAGCTTGACCGAGAACTCGAAGCCGTCCGGCACGGCGTCGGCCCAGCGGCGGAACTGGTCGGCGCTCGGCAGCCGGTAGCCCGTCGAGTTCAGCTCGACCGTGTCGAAGCGGCCGGCGTAGAAGGCGAGGAACTCGGCCGGCTGCAGGCCCTCCGGGTAGAAGCCCGGCCGCCAGGACGGATACGACCAGCCGGAGGTGCCGACCTTGATCGCCACGGCCAAAACCTACGTGTCCCAGGGACAGTCCCTGGGACACGTCCTCGTGGGGCATGATCCGTCCGAGGGGCGGAGTACCTTCGATCGCCCGTGACCGTGACCACCGACGTCATCCCCGACCACACGATCCGCGTGCTCGACCACGGCTTCGTCCGGCTGGACGGAGCCATGGCCGACGACCTCTCGGTCGTCAACGGGGCCCGCGTCTCGTTCGCCCGGCGCAAGGAGGAGATGGACGACTCCGACGCCGGCCTGATCCGTTTCCTGATGCGCGACCGGCACGGGTCGCCGTTCGAGCACAACGCCTTCCGCTTCCACGTTCGCTGCCCGATCTTCGTCGCCCGCGAGTGGTTCAGGCACCGGATCGGCTCGTTCAACGAGTTCAGCATGCGCTACGCCAAGGCGACCGACGACTTCTACGTCCCGGAGGCCGACGACGTCCGCACGCAGGTCGGGAAGCCGGGCGCCTACAGCTTCGAGCAGGTCTCGCCGGAGCTCGCCGAGGAGACCCGGCAGGAGCTGGAGGCGCTCTACACGGAGGCCTACGCCACCTACGCGCGCCTCGTCGAGAAGGGCGTCGCCCGCGAGCTCGCCCGCGCCGTCATGCCCGTCGGGGCCTACACCCAGTTCTACTGGACGGTCAACGCACGGGCCCTGATGAACTTCGTCTCGCTGCGGAACTCCGAGTTCGCCCAGCTCGAGATCCGACGCTACGCCGAGGCCGTCGAGGCGTTCTTCGCCGAGCGGATGCCGGTCACCCACGCGGCATTCGTTGCAAACGACCGCATGGCGCCCTGACCGGAAAACCCTTAGGCTGGTCACAGGTGCGCTTAACCGGCGCGCCTGCGCGTCCTAACAGTCTTGTAACAGGCTGTCACTAAGTTCTGGTGTGCCCAGCCCGGAAACGTCGGGAAACCCGGAATACACCAGGGCTTTCTGGCGTTATGACTGGATGACGGATGACGCACAAGCGGCTTCGGCCGAATCCGGTGCGCCCGTCTTCCTCGAAGAACGTGAAGGAGTTCGTTGACCGATATCAGCATGACCGCGATAGCACCAGCAAGGCTGTAGCCGAAGCGCTTCGAAGGCGCTGCTTCCACCTGCGCGACGAGCACGGGGCGATCACCCCTGCCGACGTCGCGGACGCCGTCCTCGCCCACGACCTCGACGAGGCCGAGGCGGAGGCGCTCACGCTCGAGCTCGACGCGCACGGCGCTGCGCCGGAGCAGGAGGAGGAGCCCGAGCTCGACCTGAGCGATCGGCACCGGCCTCTACACAACCGATTCGTTCCAGATGTTCCTCAACGAGGCAGGCCGCTACCCGCTGCTGACCGCCGCGGAGGAAGTCGAGCTGGCGAAGCGCATCGAGAAGGGCGACATGATCGCCAAGGAGCGCATGATCAACTGCAACCTGCGCCTCGTCGTCTCGATCGCGAAGCGCTACCAGACGCAGGGCATCACGCTCGGCGACCTCGTCCAGGAAGGCGTCCTCGGCCTGATCCGCGCAGCGGAGAAGTTCGACTGGCGCAAGGGCTTCAAGTTCTCGACGTACGCGACCTGGTGGATCCGCCAGGCGGTGCAGCGCGGCGTCGCCAACAAGGCGCGCACGATCCGCATCCCGGTGCACGTCGTCGAGCGCGAGCAGAAGGTCGCCCGCGCCCGCCGCGAGCTCGTCGCGACGCTCGAGCGTGATCCGACGCCCGAGGAGATCGCTGCGCACTCCAAGCTGCCGCTCAACCACGTCGAGGAAGTGATGGCCGCGGCACGCGCCGTCGCCTCCACCGACATGCCCGTGGGCGACGACGGAGACGCGTCGTTCGGCGACCTGATCGCCGGCACCGGCCCGTCGACCGAGGAGGAGGCATCGTCCTCGCTCCGCGACCTGGCCGTGCGCCAGGCGGTCGCGAACCTGCCGGACCGCGAGCGCGACGTGATCGAGCTTCGCTTCGGTCTCGTCGGCGACGGCCCCGCCTCGCTCGAGGCGATCGGCAAGCAGCTCGGCCTGACGCGCGAGCGCGTGCGTCAGATCGAGACCGAGGCCCTGCGCAAGCTCGCGCAGAACGAAGACCTCGCAGACGCTGCCTGAGTAAGACCGGTGCCTGGCACCGCCGAGAGGCGGTGCCAGGCACCAGCTGTTCTCTAGCCTGCAGCGGGTGGAATTCACCCCGCACGCCGAGCTGCAGCTGCTCGCCCTGCTCGTCGCGGTCGGCTTCGTGCTCGTCGTTCGCGGCCTGGACCAAGCTGCCGGCCGCGATCCCGCTCGTCCTCGGCGGCCTCCTGCTCGGGTTCGTGCCCGGCCTGCCGCACGTGGAGCTGCCGCCGGATCTCGTGCTCGTGGCGATCCTGCCGCCGCTCCTCTACTCGTCCGCGTTCTTCACCGGCCTGCGCGACCTGCGCGCGAACCTGCGGCCGATCTCGCTGCTCGCGTCGGGTTGACGATCGCCACGACGCTCGGCGTCGCGTGGGTCGCACACGCAGCACGTCGGCCTCGGCTGGGCGAGCGCCTTCACGCTCGGGGCGATCGTCTCGCCGACCGACGCGCTCGCGGCGACGGAGATCGCGCGGCGGGTCGGTGCGCCACGGCGGGTGGTCTCGATCATCGAAGGCGAGAGCCTCGTCAACGACGGCATCGCGCTCGTCCTCTACAAGACCGCGGTCACCGCGGCCGTCGCCGGCACGTTCTCGCTCTGGGACGCGTCCTGGCACCTCGTCGTCAACGTGATCGGCGGCATCGCGGTCGGTCTCGCGGTCGGCTACGTCGTCCGCCAGGTGCGCCGTCGCGTCGACGACACGCCGACCGAGGTCGCGATCGCGCTCCTCTCCGGCTACCTCGCCTACCTGCCTGCTGCGGCGATCGGCGTCTCGGGCGTGCTCGCCGCCGTCACGATCGGCGTCTACATGGGCTGGTACACGCCGCAGCTGACGACGGTGCAGACGCGGCTCTCCGGCAACTCGTTCTGGGAGATCCTCGTCTTCCTCGTCAACGCGCTGCTCTTCGCGCTCGTCGGCCTCCAGCTGCGCGGCATCACCGACCGGCTCACCGTCACCGGGACGCTCCTGCGGGACGCAGCGGTCGTCGCGATCGCCGTGGTCGTGATCCGCATCGTCTGCGTGCCGATCTTCACCTACGTGCCGCGCCTGCTCTTCCGCAGCGTCCGCGAGCGCGACCCGTACCCGCCGTGGCAGGCGCCCGTGATCATCTCGTGGGCCGGCTTCCGCGGCGCCGTCTCGCTCGCCGCCGCGCTCGCGCTGCCGACCGACGTGCCGGGACGCGACCTGATCGTCTTCCTGACGTTCGCCGTCATCCTCGTCACGCTCGTCGGGCAGGGGCTGACGCTGCCGCTGGCTGATCGGCTTGCTGCGGCTCGAGGACGACGGGCGGCCGAGCGCGAGGACGCGAAGGCGCGGGTCCGGGCCGCCGAGGCCGCACTCGAGCGGCTCGAGGAGCTCGCGGTCGAGGACTGGGTCCGCGACGACACGGCCGAGCGCATGCGCGGCCAGTACCGCTTCCGCACGAACCGCTTCCGCGCCCGCTACGACGGCGTCGACGATGACGGCGTCGAGGAGCGCTCGCACGCAGTACCAGCGCCTGCGCCGCGAGTTGCTCGACGCCGAGCGGCGCGCCGTCGTCGAGCTTCGCAACGACGGCACGATCACCGAGGAGGTGATGCAGCGCGTGCAGCGCGACATCGACCTCGAGGACTCACGGCTCGACGCCTAGCCTTACGCGTCAGGCCGGCGCCGGCGACCGGCTCGGCGCCGCCACGTGCGATCTGCGCGACGAGCCCGGCGGCGAACAGGCAGAGGAGCCCGGCGGTGCCGAACGCCCAGCCGTAGCCGCCGAACCACGTGCGCACGGCGCCTGCGCCCCAGGCGGCGAACGCGGCGCCGAACTGGTGGGCGGCGAAGATCCAGCCGAAGACGACGCCGACCCGCTCGCGGCCGAAGCTCTCCGCGGTCAGCGCGACGGTCGGCGGCACGGTCGCGATCCAGTCGAGCCCGTAGAAGACGACGAAGAGCGATCAGGCCGAAGTGCGGCGAGTCGAAGACGTACGGCAGGGCGAGCAGGCTCAGCCCGCGCAGGCCGTAGTACCAGACGAGCAGCAGGCGCGGGTCGTAGCGGTCGGTCAGCCAGCCGGAGCACGTCGTGCCGACGATGTCGAAGACGCCGATCAGCGCGAGCAGCGACGCCGCCGGCACCTCGCCGATGCCCGTGGTCCATCGCGGCCGGGATCAGGTGCGTGCCGATCAGGCCGTTCGTCGAGGCGCCGCAGATGAAGAAGCTGCCCGGCGAGCAGCCAGAAGGTCGTCGACCGCCTCGCCTCGAGCAGCCCGTCGACCGCCGCCCGGAACGGGTTGCCGGCCGCGTGCGGGCGGAGTCGGCGACGTCGGCGCCGTACGGGAAGAGCCCGACGTCCTCGGGCCGGTCGCGCATCAGGAGCGCGACGAGCGGCAGCACGACGCCGATCGCGACGGCGGCGACCGTCACGGCGGCGTAGCGCCAGCCCAGTGGCTCTGCACGATCCAGGCCAGCGCAGGCAGGAAGACAGCTGCCCGGTGGCGTTCGACGCCGTGAGCACCCCGGTGACGAGCCCGCGGCGCCGCACGAACCAGCGGTTCGCGATCATCGCGGCGAGCGGGACCGCGATCGCCCCGGTCGCGAGCCCGTTGACGACGCCCCAGAGCAGGACGAGCTGCCACGGCGCGGTCATGAAGATCGTCAGGCTCGAGCCGATCGAGACGGCGAGCAGGGCGCCGAGCGATCACGCGCCGCAGCCCGAACCGCTCGACCAGCGCCGCGGCGAACGGGGCCGCCGAGGCCGAAGAAGACGAGGTTGATCGAGACCGCGAAGCCGATCGTCGCCGCGGCTCCAGCCGAACTCGTCCTGCAGCGGCACGATCAGGACACCGCGTCGTCGAGCGGAAGCCGGCGGCCGTGATCAGCGTCACGAACCCGACGGCCGCGACGATCCAGGCGTAGTGCACCCGCCTCATGCAGGGACGCAACGACCTGCGCTCAGGCGCTCTTCCGCCTCACGAGTCTCGGTTCAGGTCGGAGGACGACCGGGCCGCCGTGCGTCGTCGCGCCGTGCGTCTGCGCGCGTGACGACCCAGCCGTCGACAGCGCGCGAAGCTGTACGGCACGCTGAGAGCGCACGCGCGTCGTCTTCGTCGTGCACGCGGAAGGAGCCGCACGGCTCGACCGGCTTCCGTTCCTCGTCAGCCACAGCTCGTAGTAGGCGCCGGGTCCGTCTGCTGGGGCAGGCCCTCACCTCGAGCTCCATCGGCCAGTTGCCGGCCGAGTCGCGCTTCGAGACGCGCAGGAGCGCGAGCGCTCCGTGCCTCCTGCATCGGCACGACGTGGTTGGTGTGCGAACGCGAGCTGGTCACTTCGAGTGCGCCGATCAGGTAGCCGCCGCCGAACGCGAGCAGCCGCGACCGCGGCAGCGGCGACCGCGGCCACCGCCCAGCGCCGCCGCGGCAGGAGCGGGAACTGGACGATCTCCGCTCTCGCTCTCTCCGTCGGGTCGGGGGCTGCTCGAGCGCGGGCGGCAGATCGGGCGGCGGCCCGGCCTGGACGAGCAGCTCGTGCACGCGCCGCAGCCGCGCCTCCTCCTCCGGCGTAGAGCCCCTCGGTGTCGACGAGGTCGTTGAACTCGCTCATCCAGCGTCGTCTCCGAGGATCTCGGCCAGGCGGCGCAGCGCCGCGCGCGTTCGCGTCTTGACGGTACCGAGCGGGATGCCGAGGAACTCCGCCACTTCGCTCTGCGAGAGGCCACTCCAGTAGGCGAGCGGCGATCACCTCGCGCTCGCGCTCCGGCAGCTCTTCGAGCGCGCGGTGCACGCGCCAGGCGACCCAGCCCTGCTCCGCCGCGGTCGGCGCGGCCGGGCTCGCGCGCGACTCGTCCGGGATCTCCGCCGGGATCTCGGTGCGCGCGCGCGCGCGGTCGACGATCGCGTTCCGGGCGACCGCGTAGAGCCACGGCGCGCCGGGCCCGCGGTCCGGCTTGTAGGAGCCTGCCGAGCGCCAGATCGAGGCGAACGTCTCCTGGACGGCGTCCTCGGCGCGGCCGCGATCGCCGAGCCGCCGCAAGCGCGAGCCCGAAGACCGGGCGCGCATAGCGCCGGTAGAGGTCATCGAACGCCGACCGGTCGCCGGTCGCCGCGCGCTGGATCAGCTCGCCGTCGCTGACGTCACCACGGGCATCGTACGGAGTGGGATCGCAATCGCCACACCAGGATCTACGGATTCGAGCGGCGCCGGATTTGAGCAGGAGCGTCCGCCGTCGACGACGAGCGTGGTGCCCGTGACGAACTCGGCGCCTGCCAGGTAGACGACCGCCTCGGCGACGTCGGCCGGCGAGCCGACGCGCCCGAGCAGCGTCTCGGCGGCGCGCCGCTCCTCCTGGCCCGGCTCGACCGCGACCGGACCGGGCGCGACCCCGCACACGCGCACCTCGGGCGCCAGCGCGCGCGCGAGCACGCGTGTCAGCATCGCCTGCGCCGCCTTCGCGGCGCAGTGCGCGGCGAACGAGGTCCACGGCGGAAACGACGCGACGTCCTCGACGATCGACGAGCACGCCGTGCGACTCGCGCAGCGCGGGCGCGACGGCCTGGGCGAGGAAGAACGTCCCCTTCGCCGTCACGTCGAGCGCGGCGTCCCAGTCGCTCCTCGGTCACCTCGTCGACCGGCTTCGGCACGAAGCCGTCGCCCGCGGCGTGGACGACGAGGTCGAGCCCGCCGAGCTCCGTCGAGCGCGTGCCGGCCGAGCGCCGGTCGCGCCGTCGCGGGTGCGCAGGTCGCCGTTCGCGCGGCCCGGCTGCGAGCACCGTCCAGCCGTCGCGCTCGCAGGCGCTCCGCGATCGCACGGCCGACCCGCCCCGTGCCGCCGGCGATCAGCGCGCGTCTGTGAGGTCGTCTGTAAGGCCATGATCGCGTGAGTAAAACAGCGCGCGCGGTCGCTGCGATCAGCATGCTGTCCGTGGGGACAATCGACCGCGACACATGAACCGAACAATCAGGAGAGGCAGCTCCGATGCGCAAGCTGATCCTCGCGCTCGTAGCGGCGATCGCGGCCCTCGCAGTTCGCGGGGCCGGCGGGCGCAGCGACCAAGACCATCTCGATCTACGGCTCGGGCTTCTCGCCGAAGTCGACGACGATCACCGAAGGCGACACGGTCACCTGGATGAACCGGGACAACGCGAACCACCAGGTGCTCGCCGACAAGGGCGAGTTCGTCTCGCCGATCCTGAGGCCGAAGCAGACGTACTCGTTCACGTTCAGCGCCGCGGGCACGTACACCTACAAGGACGAGCTGCACCCGAAGCTCACCGGCAAGCTCGTCGTCAAGGGCCTGCCGCCGACGCTGACGCTGCTCGCGTCGGCGCCGATCATCACCTCCGGCGACGAAGGTGACGCTGAGCGGCGTCGTCTCGAGCAAGAAGGCCGGCGAGTCGGTGACGATCTACTACCAGCCGTACCCGCAGCCGAACCTGATCCAGCGGGCGACGGTGCTGACCGGCGCCGGCGGCACGTTCAGCTTCATCGTCGCGCCGCAGATCCTGACCAACTACCAGGCCGCCTGGAAGGGCGCGTTCGCGACGCCGATCACGGTCCAGGTCGCGCCGAAGCTGACGCTCGGCCGCAACAACGGCTGGATCATCCACGCCGTCGGCCGGCCGCTCGTTCGCCGGCCGGGCGGTGCAGTTCCAGCGGCTGAACCCGGCCACCGGTCAGTGGGTGACGCTGAAGAAGGTGCTCCTGAACTCGAAGTCGTCCGCGAAGTTCGCCTACCTGCTCGCCGAAGGGCGTCAACCACCTGCGCGTGACGATGTCCGTCAACCAGGCGGGCGCCGGCTTCCTCGGCGCGGTCGGCTCCACGATCACCTACCGCCAGGTGCTGACCTGAGTCTGACCTGAGTCTGACTCCGCGAGCGCGTGCGGGCCGTCAGGCCCCGCGCGCTTCGTCGTAGCGGCGGGCGACCTCGTCCCAGTCGACGACGTCCCACCAGGCGCCGAGGTAGTCCGGGCGCCGGTTCTGGTAGGTGAGGTAGTAGGCGTGCTCCCAGACGTCGATGCCGAGGAGCGGCGTCGTCGCCCTGCAGCAGCGGCGTGTCCTGGTTCGGCGTCGAGAGCACGGCGAGCCCGGTGCCGTCCCAGACGAGCCACGTCCAGCCGGAGCCGAAGCGCTTCACGCCGCGCGTCGTTGATCTGCGCCTTCAGCTGGTCGACGTCGCCGAACGTGTCGCCGATCGCAGCGGCGAGCGATCCCGTCGGGTCACCGCCGCCGCCCGGCTTCATGATCGTCCAGAAGAGCGAGTGGTTGGCGTGGCCGCCGCCGTTGTTGCGCACAGCCGCGCGCTTGTCCTCCGGGATCGTCCTCGAGCTCCGTCAGCACCTGCTCGAGCGGCTCGCCCTCCCACTCGGTGCCCTCGAGCGCCTTGTTCAGGTTGTCGACGTAGGCCTGGTGGTGCTTGCCGTGGTGGATCTCCATCGTCTTGCGCGTCGATCGTCGGCTCGAGCGCGTCGAAGCCGTACGGAAGCGGGGGGAGCTCGAAGGGCATGGCATCTCCTTTGGTCTGTGCCACAAAGATATGCTCCGCGCCGCACCCGAGGAATGAGGAGAGACATGGCGCTTGCGTACAACCACGAGGAGATCACCCCCCGCGAGCTGAAGCCCGCGCTGCTCGAGCTCGACGGCATCTCGCGCGAGACCGTCGAAGCGCACTACAAGCTCTACCAGGGGTACGTGAACAAGCGGAACGAGATCCTCGGCAAGCTCGACGGCGTCGACCTGACGAGCGCCAACCAGGTCTACTCCGAGCTGCGGTCGCTCAAGGTCGACCTGACGTTCGCGATCGGCGGTATCAAGAACCACGAGATCTACTTCGAGCACCTCGGCGGTCGCGGCGGCGATCCCGCGGGCCTCTTCGGTGATCTCGTCAAGCGCGACTTCGGCTCCGTCGCCGACTGGAAGGCCGACCTGAAGGCGACCGGCCTGGCCGGCCGCGGCTGGGCGTGGACCGCGTACGACTGGGACGAGAGCCGCCTCTTCAACTGGATCGGCGACGCGCAGAACACGTTCCCGGTGTGGAACGCGACGCCGCTCGTGGCGCTCGACGTCTACGAGCACGCGTATTTCGTCGACTTCGGCACCGACCGCGCCGCGTACATCGACGCCTTCTTCCACAACCTCGACTACGACGTCGTCAACGACTGGGTCAACAAGTACGGCATCAAGAAATGAGCGCGCAGACCGGACGTGGTTCGGCGAGCTGAGCCACGTTCGCCGGGTAACCGGTCGGCGAGCCGCGCCCTGCGCGGTTAGCCTTTCCTGATGGCGTTCGCCGCGCTCGTCGTGCTCGGCTACCTCCTCGGGTCGTGCCCGTGGGGCTACTGGCTCGTCCGGCTCGTCAAGCACGAGGACATCCGCACCGTCGGCTCCGGCAACATCGGCGCGACGAACGTGTGGCGCACCTACGGGCGCTACCTCGGCGCGCCGGTCGTCGTGCTCGACGTGCTGAAGGGGTTCATCCCGGCGCTGCTCGGGATGCTCTTCGTGCCGCCGCACCACCTGTCGGGCATCATCGCCGGCGCGGCGGCGATGCTCGGTCACTGGCGGCCGCTCTTCCTGGGCTTCGCGAAGGGCGGGAAGATGGTCGCGACCTGCGGGGGCGTCTTCTTCGGCGTCGCGCCGCTCGTCGCGCTCGCGGCCGGGATCGTCTGGCTCGTCGTGTTCCTGGCGCTCCGCTATGCGTCCCTCGCGTCGATCGCCGGGGGCATCGCCCTGCCGGTCTTCGCGGCGCTGCTCGGCTACCCGATCTCGGTCGTCCTCTTCGGCGCCGCCGCCGCAGCTGCGATCCTCTTCCTCCATCGCGCGAACCTGGCGCGCCTGCGCGCCGGCACGGAGAGCCGCTTCCACTTCCGTCGCACCGCACGCGCGGCCTAGCTTTCGCCCCGATCCGCGGCTACTGTGCGCGCGCGCATGCGGAAGGGGCTCCTCCTGGTCGTGCTCGCGGTTTCGCTCTGGTCCGCCCCGGGCGCGTTCGCGGCCGGATGGTGCGGCGGCACGACCGAGGCGGGCGCCGACCGGCCCGACATCGTCACGGGGCAGCAGGTGCACGCCGTCGTCGCGATCCCGGCGGACGGCGTCGACACGTTCCCGACCGAAGCGGGGCGCCTCGCAGACGACATCGCCTCGATCACCGCCTGGTGGCAAGGCCAGGATCCGACCCGGATCCCACGCTTCGACCAGGCGGCCTTCGGCGCAGACACGTGCAGCGACATCTCGTTCGTCCGCCTCGCCGGCAGCGGCGCGACCTACACGGCCGCGGGCGCATCGGGCGCCTTCCAGCGCGTCAGCAGCGAGCTCGCGCTCGGCGGCCTCGGGAGCGTCTACAAGAAGTATCTCGTCTACTACGCCGGCCCGTCGGTGCAGGCGAACGTGTGCGGGACGGGCGGCGGCGACTTCGACTCGGGCCGGTCCTACGCGATCATCTGGCTGCGCGAGTGCACCGACGTCCCCAGCGACACCGTGGCGGGGCACGAGCTGCTGCACGCCTTCGGTGCGTTGCCCGCCGGGGCGCGTCATCCCTGCCCGCCGACGGGCGGAGGAAGCGGCCATCCGTGCGACGACCCAAGGGACATCCTCTACCCGTTCGCCTCCGGCGCGCCGATCGCGGCACTGCTGCTCGACGTCAACCACGACGACTACTACGCCCACCCCGATTCCGACCCGTGGATCGACATCCAGGACTCGCACTGGCTGCACCGGATCGACCTGGGCCAGGTGCCGCTCGGCGTCTCGCTCAGCGGCGGCCCCGGCACGGTGACGAGCGACGTGCCGGGCGTGACGTGCACCGCCGCCTGCACGACCCAGTGGGATCAGGGCACCGACCTGCGCCTGACCGCACTGCCCGGCGCCAACGACCGCTTCATCGGCTGGAAGGGCTCGTGCGCCGGCAACGGCGACTGCGTGCTCAAGCTCGCCCAGGCGGCGGCGGCGACTGCGATCTTCGGGCCGCTGCGCATTCCGGTTCGTCTCTCCGTGACGGGCAAGGGGCGGGTCGCCTGCGTGCCGCAGTGCGGCAGGACCTTCCCCGGGGGCGACGTCCTCTCTCTCCGCGCGGTGGCGACGAAGGGCTGGAGGTTCGCCCGGTGGAGCGGCGCCTGCAAGGGCACGCGGCCGGTCTGCCGCCCGGCGACGACCTACTCGGTCGTCGCGCGCGCGATCTTCACGAAGCTGCGCTGAGCCAGTCGCGCAGCTCGGCGGGAGCGGGCGCGGGCGAGCCGCCGAGCTCCGCGCGCAGCTCGCCGACGGTGCTCGACCGCTCCGCCAGCACGTCGTGCCGGTGGATCGTCTCGAGGTTCACCTGGCGCGAGAAGAGGAAGTCCGTGTCGTCGAGATCGGGGTACCGCCGCAGCGTCTCCGAGAGCGCGTAGCGCACCGAGTCCTCGACGAAGCGCGGCTGCAGGTGGGCGTGCTCGACGACGAACAGCTCGTCGGGTCGCTTCAGCAGCTCGTAGACCGGTGAGCTCATCGAGCTCTCGACGATGTCGACGAGATGCTCGGCGTTGACGCGCGACTCGGTGCCGACGAGCAGCGTGCCGCGGCCGCGCTGATTGTGCGTCGCGAGCGGTACGAGCTCGAGAATGCGCTCGACGTCGCCGTCGGCGAAGCCGGCCTCGAGCAGGCGCTCGCCGGCCGCGCCGCGGACGAGCCCCTGCGCGCACGGGCAGGCATTGATGCCCGGACGCCTCGACGCCGACGACGCGCCGGACCCGCGCGGGCGACGCCGCCGCGATTCCGATCAGCGTCGCGATCTCCTGCGTCGGCAGTCCCGTGACCGGCGTGCGCCGCTCGAGCGGGTACTGCGCCTCGATGCGCACCTCGGCGCGCAATGCGTGCTGCCGCTCGACGATGTGCGTCGCGATGTGCTCGGCGAGCGTCTCGACGAGGAACGCTTCCCCGATCACGACCTGCGTCGATCGCCTCGCCGAAGATCTCCGGGAAGCGCGACATGTGCACGCCCTTCTGGGCCGGGTCGAGGTCGACCGTGCACGAGATCTCGGCGGAGAAGGTCTTCTCGTGCCCGTCGTGCCGGATGCGGATCGCCTTCTGCACGCCGGTCACGCCGGCGCGGGTCAGCCCGATCCGTACCTCCGGCAGGGATGCCTGCAGGTCGACGGTCAGTTCGTTCGGAGATTCCGCCATCGGGTAGAACCGTAGCGCGATGCCCTCCGACGACAGATTCCCGCGCGTCGTCTCCCTCGCGTGCCACGACCTGCGAACGCCGCTCGCGACGATCTACGGCTTCGCCCGCACCCTGACGCGGGCGGACGAGCTGGACGAGCGCTCGCAGCGCTTCCTCGCGATGATCGAGGAGGCGGCCGAGCAGATGACCGGGCTGCTCGACGAGCTCGGCACCGCAGCGCGGATCGAGGCCGGCAGGTGGGAGCCGGGCCGGCTCGAGGTCGACACGCTCGAGCTCGCGACGTCGGCCGACGCGCGGGTCGAGGCCGTCGGCACCGGGACGGTGATCGAGACCGAGGCCGAGTCCGTGGCCCGCAGCCTGCAGGCGCTCGCGGTCGCCGCGGTCCGGCACGGCCCGGTCGAGCGCGTGACGTGGCGCGTCGACGGACGCACCTTCGAGCTGACACCGGTCACCGAGGCCGCAGCCCCGGTCGTCGCGGGCACCGAGCTCCGCGACCTCGGCTCGCTCGTCGCGCGTTACGTGCTCGAGGAGCTCGGCGGCACGCTCGAGCTCGACGGCGAGACGCTGCGCATACGGGTCTAGCGGAGACGCTCGGCCAGCCAGCCCTGGAAGGCCGCGAGCAGCGGCTCCGCGCCGAGCAGCAGCCGCCCGTGCTCGAGCACGCCAGAAGCCATCCCCCGATGCACCGACTCGACGAGGACCGCGTCCTCCTTCCCGACCTGGTCGTCGAACGCGAAGAAGTCGGCCAGCCACTCCTCGTCGACGCCGGGCGCGAAGAAGTAGTCGAGGTAGCGCTCGGTCCGGTTCGGGCCGTTCGGCACGATCGGGCCGATCGAGAGGTTCGCCGGGCCCGGAAAGACGTTGAGGCCCGTGTTCGGGTAGAGCAGGTGGAACTGCCCGCGCTCGCCGCTTCCTTTCGCCTGTGCGAACTGCGCAGCGAACGTCGGGTGTGCCTCGAGCCCGTAGCGGTCGGGGTGCACGTCGACCTCCGCACTGAACCCCGGGTGCGCGGTCGGGCAGTGGTAGCACTCGAGGAAGTTCTCGACGACGATCTTCCAGTTCGCGTTCGCACCGAACTCGACGCGCGAGTGGAACTCGATTGCGTCGACGTCGAGCTCGCGCGCCAGGATCGCCGGCAGCTCGCCCAGCTGCTCCTCGAGTGACGTCGCGTTCGCGTCGGGATTGACGAAGAGAAACGGCCCCCACGTGCCGACGCTCGCGGGCAGCAGCGACCACTCGTCGTTGTCGAAGCCGGGCTCGCGGTCGGAGCGTGGTGCGCTGCGCAGCGTTCCGTCGAGCCCGTACGTCCACGCGTGGTAGTGGCACTGCAGTGTCGCTGCGTGTGCCGCAACCCTCCGCGAGCACTGCGCCTCGGTGGCGGCAGACGTTCAGGAACGCGCGGAGCTCGCCCTCCGGGTCGCGGGTGACGACGACGGGGAGGCCGCCCGCGTCGGTCGCGAGGAACGAGCCCGGCAGGGCGACCTGCTCGGTCCGCCCGGCGTACTGCCACGAGCGCGCGAAGATCCGCGCGCGCTCCTCGCGCAGCATCGCCTCGTCGCTGTACCAGCTGAACGGAAGCGTGCGTGCGTCAGCCGGTGCGGCCATGCGCGAAGGCTACTGAGCCGAGCGCGCCGACGTCTTCACCGGGCTGGAAGCAGGCGCGGCAGCGCGCCTCGTACGAGTCGAGCGCGCCGACCTGGATCGTCTCGCCGCCGAACGGCGCGGGCTCGCCGTCGACGAGCCGCTGCGTCATCGTCGGCAGGCCCGCCGCAGCGGTGGCAGACGGCCTCGAGCTTGTCGACGAACTCCGCCACGCACAGCAGCGTCGGCATCGAGCCGAACGGCAGCCCGCGGAAGTCCTGTGCGAGCCCGGCGGCGACGACACGTGCGCCGCCGCTGACGAGGCCGTCGATCGCGTCGACGATGCCGTCGTCGAAGAACTGCACCTCGTCGATCCCGATCGCCTCGTAGCCGCGCGCCAGGCGCAGCACCTCGTCGCTCGACTCGGCGGTGACCGCGCGCATCTTCGCGCCGGCGTGGGACACGACATGGCCGACGTCGTAGCGGTTGTCGATCAGCGGCTTGACGATCAGCGCGCGCTGCCCGGCGATCTCGGCGCGGCGCAGGCGCCGGATCAGCTCCTCGCTCTTGCCGCTGAACATGGGGCCGCAGACGACCTCGAGCCAGCCGCCGCCCTTGGGCTGTGTCCTGATCACGATCGGAGAGGCTAACGGCTGCGGGTGGACGGGGTCCGACCTACGCTCCGCGCGCGTTGGCGACTGCCCCCAGCGTGCGCCCAGCGGACACCGAGCGCCTCACTTGAGCAGTCTCGAGAGCCGGCGGTCCTTGAGCACGCGCCCGTCGGTCTGGCAGGTCGGGCAGTAGTAGATCGTGTGCTCCTCGAAGTCGACGCGCGCGAGCGGCGTGCCGCAGCGCTCGCATGGCTCCCCGAGCTTGTTGTGGACGCGATAGGTCTTCGCGTCGTTGGCGCCCGCGATGCGCAGCTCGAGCCCGCGCGCAAGCTCGTCGTGGATCGCTGCCGCGAGCCGTGCGATTCCTCCTCGTCGACCTGCGTCGAGAGCGCGTACGGCGAGAGGCGTGCCGACCAGAGGATCTCGTTCGCCCACGCCCGGCCGATGCCGGCGATCAGCCGCTGGTCGCGCAGCAGCGAGTGGAGGCGCCGCGAGTCGGAGGCCAGGATGCGCGCGACGTCCTCGACCGTGAGCGAGTCCGCCTCGGGCCCGAGGTGCGCGAGCTCCTCGCGCACCTGCTCCGGCCGGAGCAGCCACACGCCGGCGCGCTTCTTGGCGCCGGCCTCGGTCAGCTGCAGCTCGCCGCCGTCGACGAAGCGCAGCCGGAACGCCGGCGTCTTCGCGCCCTTGGCGCCGCTCGCGACGTACTTGAGGCGGCCCGCGCTCATCAGGTGCACCATCACGACGAGCTCGTCGTCGTCGGTCGGCAGGAGGAAGCGCTTGGCGCGCCGCTCGACGCCGCGGAAGCCTTCGCCGTCGAGCGACGAGAGCGGCGGGTCGAAGGTCTTGAGCGTCGCGATGTGCGCCGGCCCGGCCTTCACGATCGGCGATCGCTTGACGAGCGGGTCGAGCTGGCGCCGCCAGGCTTCGACCTCGGGCAACTCGGGCAACGTAGGCTCCCCGCGGGCGTGGACGCGATCAGGGTAACCGTGCAGCGCGGGGACGTCGTCGAGGCGGTGCACACGGTGCACGTGCAGATCGACCGGCGGAGTCGCGCACGGAGACGACCTGCACTGCTTCCTGCGCTCGTCGCTGAAGCCGATCCAGGCGGTGCCGCTCCTCGACGGCTACGACGACCTCGACGCCGACGAGCTCGCGATCGCGAGCGCCTCGCACCAGGCCGAGCCGGCGCAGCTGGCGGCGGTGCGGAAGCTGCTCGCGCGCGCGGATGCTCAGGTCGACGACCTCGAGTGCGGCTCGCAGGACGGCCGCCCTGACGGGCCGCTCGGCCACAACTGCTCCGGCAAGCACGCAGGCATGCTCGCCGCCTGCCGCGCGCACGGCTGGCCGCTCCATCCCTACCGCGAGCTGTCGCATCCGCTGCAGCAACGCGTCTCGGCCCTCGTCGGCGCCGCCGACGTCGCCGTCGACGGCTGCGGGGTTCCGACGTTCGCGTTGGCGCTCTCGCGAATGGCGGCGCTCTTCGCGACGACACCGGAGCCGATCGCAGCCGCGATGCGCGAGCATCCCGAGCTCGTCGGCGGAAACCGTGCAGACGACACGGACCTGATGCGCGCGCTGCCGGGCTGGATCGCGAAGCGCGGCGCCGAGGGGCTGCTGACCGCGGTGGATCCCGACGGCGTCGGGTGGGCGTTCAAGGTCGAGGATGGGTCGACACGCGCGCTCCGTCCCGCGCTCGGACAGGTGCTCGGCATCGACTCGTTCCGCACGGTTGACGTTCGCAACACGCTCGGCGAGGTCGTAGGCTCGATCCGATGAAGGTGTTCGTGATCAGCGACATGGAGGGCGTCGCCGGGATCGTCAAGTGGCAGCAGGTCACGGGCGGTCACGCGATGTACGAGGAAGGCCGCCGTCTGTACACGGGCGAGATCAACGCCGCGGTGCGCGGAGCGAAGGCCGCAGGCGCAACGGAGATCGTCGTCATGGACTGCCACGGCGCCGGCGAAGGGTGGATGTTCAACTCGTTGATCCCCGAGGAGCTCGACCCCGACTGCGAGTACGTCGTGCAGAACGAGTGGACGGAGTATGTGGAGTACCTGGAGTCGGGAGTCGACGCTGCGCTGTTCGTCGGCATGCACGCGATGGCCGGCACACGCGACGGGGTGCTCGCGCACACGGTCAGCGGATCGTCGTGGTGGCGGCTGCGCTTCAACGGCGTCGAGGTCGGCGAGTCGGGCATCAACGCCGCCCTCTGCGGTGCCTGGGGCTGCCCGGTCGTGCTCGTCACCGGAGACGAGGCCGCGTGCCGCGAGGGCACGGCGCTGCTCGGTGCTGGGTTGACGACCGTCGCCGTCAAGAAGGGTCTCGGGCGCTTCAGCGCGCGTCAGCTGCCGGCGCCGAAGGCGCGGGAGCTGATCGAGGACGGCGCGCGCCGTTCGCTCGCCGACGTGACGGCCGTCGCGCCCTACGACCCTGGCTCGCCCTGCGAGATCCTCGTCGACTTCAACACGTCCGACAGCGTCGAGAAGTACCGCTACAACGCCAACGTCGAGATCACCGACTCGCGCCAGATCGCGTCACGGGCCGACGACTGGTGGACCGCATGGCGGCAGTTCTACTTCTAGGCCGCGCACTCGCCGTCGCAGCAGCCGCTCGGCGACGGCGTCTACTCGAGCGCCGCGTCGTCGGCCTAGCCCCTGTGCCCGCCTGGCCCGCGTGCCGGCGCTGCCGCGGTGACCGTCGTCGCGTGCCTCGGCGACTCCATCACGGAGGGCTCGCCGCACTGGGACTCGCGTGCGCAGACCGGCGATCCGGAGAGCAGCTGGGAGCACTGGGCCGGTCTGCAGCATCCGGAGCTCGAGCTGCGCAACTTCGGCATCTGGGGTGAGCGCACCGACGAGATCGCGACCCGCTTCGCCGAGGCCGTCGCCGGCGCGGAGGTGCTGATCGTCCAGGGCGGCATCAACGACATCGCCCAGGGACGGGCCGTCGACGATGCGGCACGCAACCTTCGCTCCCTGGTCGACCGGGGCTCGGCCTCGGGCTCCGCGTCGCGGTCTGCGACGTGCTCCCGTGGAACAACGGCTGGCCGGGAGCGGAGTCGCCGATCCGGGCGCTGAACGCGCTGATCGCATCGTTCGGCGTGCCGCTGCTGCCGTTCCACGACACCCTCGAGGATCCGGGGCAGCCCGGCCGCATGAAGGCCGAGTGGGCCGATGCCGACGGCGATCACCCGTCGGTCGCGGGCTACCGGCGACTCGGCGAGCGCGCGTTCCGGCTGCCCTAGCGGACGGTGCGGGCCTGCAGGAAGACCCAGATCGCGGCCGCCGCCGCGACCCCGAAGACGATCCCGAACACCCAGTGACCGCCCGCCAGCAGGATCAGGGCGATCAGCACCAGTACGGCGGCGATCACCGCCATGCGTCGCAACGTCTTCTGCCGCGTGTCTGCTCTTGCGCTCACGGCTGCATCACAGCACGACTGGGCCGCCGCGTCCAGAAGGTGCCTGGCATCGCGATGCCAGGCACCGTTCGTCAGCCTCAGCGTGTCTCGGCGCGCCGTGTGTGCTTCGCGATCGAGGCGGTCGCCAGGAACGCGAAGAGCGACACGACGATCCCCGACGGGATTGTCGTGGTCTGCGTCCCGGCCCCGTTCGAGCTGACGAAGTCCGCGCCGTACACAGCGGTGAAGAGCACAGCGAGCCAGATCATGCTGATCGCCAGGGATGCCCAGAGCTCGGGGATCCTCAGGAACTCGGCCCACTGGGGCCGCTCGCGCCGCTGCGCCAGGGGCTCCTGCGTCACGCTTGTCATGGTTGCCTCCTCCTTCACGCAGAGCATGGACAGCGGTCGCGGTCTCCCGCATCGGCGGCGTCCCGGAGGCTCGTTGCGCGAATCTACGGAGGCTCTTCGGCCATGTCCCGGGGACTGTCCCTGGGACATGGCCCGCGCGGGCGACAGCAGGTCGTCCCTTCGGACGACGACAGCCGTTCGCGCCGGGTCTAGCCTGGGCGCATGTCCCTGTTGCAGGCACGCGGGATCGCGAAGAGCTTCGGCTCGCGCCTGATCCTCGACGGGCTCGACTTCGACGTCGAGGCGGGCGTCCGCCTGGGGATCATCGGCCCGAACGGCGGCGGCAAGTCGACGCTGCTGCGCATCCTGACCGGCGCCGAGACCGCTGACGCGGGCGAGATCACGTCCAGGCGCGGGCTCGTGCTCGCGTTCCTGCCGCAGCAGCTCGAGGGTGACGACCGGAACGCGCTGCGGACGCTGCGCGCGGCCCGGCCCGACCTCGACGAGCTCGAGGCGGACCTCGCCAAGGTCGAGGCGCAGCTCGCCGAGCAGGGCTCCGACATGGCCAAGCTCGCGCGTGTGCTGCGCCGCCAGGAAGAGCTGATCGAGCGCTGGACGGCCGCCGGCGGCCCGGGGTTCGAGGGCCGCGCGCGGGCCTTGCTCGCGGAGGTCGGTCTCGACGACGACGACCTCGAGAAGCCGACGCGTGTCCTCTCCGGCGGACAGCGCAAGCTCGTCGGCCTCGCTGCGTGCCTGCTGCGCGAGCCCGACGTGCTGTTGCTCGACGAGCCTGAAGCGCACCTCGACGTCGAGGCGCGCGAGCACATGGAGTACCTGATGCGGAGCTTCGACGGCGCGGTTGTCGCCGTCTCGCACGACCGCTACCTGCTCGACGAGACCGTCTCGCAGATCGCCGAGCTCTCCGGCGGGCGCATTCGGATGTGGCCGGGCAACTACTCCGCGTACACGGTCGCGCGCGAGCTCGAGCTGCAGCGACAGCAGCAGATGTACGTCACGCAGCAGAAGGAGATCGCGCGGCTCGAGGAGGCGATCCGCCGCTTCAAGGACTGGGCGTCGCGCGTCGTCGACGAGCGCCACATCAAGCAGGCGCGCAACAAGCAGCGCCAGATCGACCGCATGGAGAAGGTCGACCGGCCCGTGCTCGAGCGGCGCAAGATCGCGCTCGACCTGCGGCCGCATGCGCGCGGCGGCGAGCGCGTCGTCGAGCTCGCAGGCGTCGGTGTCGAGCTCGGCGGCAACCCGATTCTCGCCGGCGTCGACCTGACGGTGCTGCGCGGCGAGCGGGTCGGCGTCGTCGGCGAGAACGGCGCCGGCAAGTCGGTGCTGCTGCGGCTGCTCGCGGATGATCTCGAGCCGGACGAGGGAGAGCGCAAGGCCGGCCCGTCGATCCGTTTCGGCCGACTGGCGCAGGACCGCCGGCCCGACGATCCGAAGGCGACGCCGCTGCAGCTCGTGCGGCACGCCGCCCCGATCTCGGAAGGCGAGGCGGTCTCTCGCCTGATGAAGTTCCTCTTCTCGTACGAGCAGGTGCGGCGGCCGCTCGACTCGCTGTCAGGCGGCGAATGGACGCGCCTGCAGCTGTTGCTGCTCATGCTGCAGGGCGCGAACTGCCTGCTGCTCGACGAGCCCACGAACCACCTCGACATCGAGTCCGTCGAGATGCTGGAGAGCGCGCTCGAGAACTTCGAGGGGACGGCGATCTTCGTCTCACACGACCGCTACTTCCTCGACCGGATCGCCGATCGCATGCTCGAGGTCTCGGGCGGCGGCGTCCGGTCGTACGAAGGCGGCTGGTCGTCCTGGCGCGCGCGCCAGGCCCTGACCGTCTAGGAGCCTAGGCAGCTGCGGGCCGCAGCGCCGGCCGCGGCACCGCGCGGGCGACGCAGACGAACTGCTCGGGCGAGCCGTCCGGCCCTGCGACCGCCGACACGGTGCCCTCGAGCGTCACCCACATGCCGTTCTTGTGCCTTGCGCGTGCCGACATGAGGCCCGGCACTTCGACGCCCGTCGCGCGCCGCTCGAGGTACACCCTCACCGACGGCACGTCCTCGGGATGGACGATCCCTCCCAGTGCCTTGCCCTCGAGCTCACTCGAGGTGTAGCCGAGCAGCGACTCGATCGCCGGGGAGACATACGTGACGGTGCCGTCGGCCGAGACCGTCGCGATCAGATCGCGCGAGGCTTCGAGCACGAGGCGATGGGTCTCCTCGCTCTGGCGGAACGCCTCCTCTGAGGCCCGGCGGTCGGTGATGTCGGACAGGTAGCCCTGAAGGAAGATCGGGCGGTACTCCTCGTCGCGCACGGCAACCGTCTGGTCGCGCACCCAGATGACGGTGCCGTCCGCCGAGATCAGGCGGTACTCCATGCGAAAGTCCTCGCCGGTCTCGTGCGTCCGCTCGACCTCGGCTGCGACGCGCTCGCGGTCGTCGGGATGCAGGCACGAGAGGAAGAAGTCCTCGTCGGGGCGGAGCCAGTCGGACACGGGGAACCCGAGCATCGTCTCGATCTGCGGGCTCATGTAGCGCGTGCGCACGGGCATGCCGGTGTCGTTGACGTACGTGGCGATCGGGAGCTGCTCGACGAGCGTGCGGTACTTCGCCTCCGCTTCGCGCATCCGCTCTTCGCGCTGATGCCGTTTGGTGACGTCGCGCAGCGAGACGGCGAAGAGCAACGGGCCGGGCACGTCGACGCGGGTGATCGCAAGCTCTGCGGAAAACGAGCGCAGGTCGGCGCGAAGCGCATTCACCTCGAGCCGCGCACCGAGCAGCGGGCCGGAGCCCGTCTCGAGCACCTCGGCCAGCTCGGCGCGGTGCTCAGGTGAGATCGTCAGCCCGAGGAAGCTCTTGCCGATCGCCTCGCTGCGCGTCCAGCCGAACGTCTCCTCCGTCGCCGGGTTGACCTCGGTGACGAGGCCCTCGTGGTCGACGATCACCACGCAGTCGAGCGCCGCGCGCAGGATCGCGTCCTTGCGCCCTTCGCTCGTCGCGAGCGCCCGCTCGGACCGCTTGCGCGCAGTCACGTCGACCATCAGCGCGATCACGCCGACGACATTCCCTTGTGCGTCGCGGATCGGGCCGGCCGACACGTTCACGTCGATCAGGGTGCCGTCGCGGTGCGCGCGGCGAAAGTCGAGATCGCGCAGGACGTCGCCCGTCACCTTGATCCGCTCGAGGTTGCCCATGAAGTCGTCTGCCTCGCCGCCCGGGAGGACCGGGCTCACGCGCCCGATCACCTCCTCAGGCGCCCAGCCGAACATCTCGGTCGCGCCGGCGTTCCACGAGCGCACCCGGCCGTCGAAGTCGAAGTCCACGATCGCGACCGGTGACGCCTCGATCAGCGCGCGCTGGTGCTCGTGCGCCTCCTGGATCAGCTCGAACTGGGCTGCGTGCTCGAGTGCGGTCATCGCCTGGTTCGCGAATGCGCGCAGGATCCGCAGGCGCTCCGGCTCGGGGAGCAGGCGGTCGCGCGGATCGTCGGCCCAGATGTAGCCCACGCGGCCGCGCCGGTCGAACAGCGGCACGAAGAGCCAGTGGTTGCTCCAGGCGTCAGGCCCGCGACCGTTCAGCTGCGAGCGGTAACCGTAGGCGCGCTCGGGCACCAGGCGGGACGCCTCGTCGCCGGAGACGAGCATGCACTCCTCGACCAGCGCGGCCGAGAGCAGACGGTCGACCTGGTCGGCCGTCAGCGGGTCGCCGATGTTCTGGCCCGGCTCGAAGCCGGTCTCGGCGACGCTTTCGTAGGTGCCGTCGCTGCGGTTGAGCAGCTGCACTGCGACCTTCTCGAAGCCGAGCGCCTCGGAGATCGCCTGCGTCACGTGCTGCAGCAGCTCGTGCGTGTCGTGTGACTCGTTCAGCCGGGCCGACACGGCGAGCAGGTGCGCGAGCGCCTCGCTGTTCGCCTTGGCGCGGGCCGATTCCTGGGCCGCCTGCACGGCGAGCGCGGCGTGCTCGGTGACGGCGACGAGGACGTCGATCTCGTCGCCGCTCGGCTTGCGGCCCGAGATCGGCTCGTCGACGGAGAGGACCCCGAGCAGCGTGCCGTCGGCGCCGCGCATCGGCACGAACAGTGCGTCGTCGGGATGCCACGCATTCGGGTCGTCGCTGACCGGCAGATCCGGCGTGAACGAGTCGAGGTGCCCCGACCAATCGAACTCGCCGTACGGAAGCAGGTATGCGCCGCGCTGCAGGAAACGCGCGTCGAGGAGCGGATCCCAGTCGGAGACCTGGCGCACCTGGCCGAGCAGCGCCTCGCGCGCCTCGTCGCTGCCGTAGACGGTCGTGACGACGAAGTCGTCCCACTCGCGGCGGTAGAGGTTGATCACGACCGTGCGGAACGCGAGCGAGTCGGAGACAGCACGGGCGATCGCGGAGAGGAGCTCCGGCAGCTCTTCGCCGGTGCGCACGAGACGCGTCACCTCGAGCAGGCCGCGCAGACGCGAGAAGATCGTCGATTGACGCAGATCGAGGGACGCCACCGCATAGAGTGATCGGTTGACTTCGGGTAGCGCCCCTCCCCCGAATGGGGGAGCTACGAAAGCGAGATTTGGCTGTCGGCCTGCTCGATCACGAGCGGGTCGTGCGTCGAGCAGACGACGGCTGCGCCGGTCGCGCGCGCGAGGCGGCCGAGCAGGACGGCGACGGCGATTGCGTTGGCGCCGTCGAGGCGCGAGGTCGGCTCGTCGGCGAGCAACAGCGCAGGCCCGGGCGCGACCGCGCGCGCGATCGCGACACGTGCACGCTCGCCGTGCGAGAGGCGCGAGACTCGTTGGGTCGCGCGCTCGCCGAGCCCGACGGAGTCCAGGGCAGAGAGCGCCGTCAGACGACTGTTCTCCTCCTGGCCCCGCAGCGCGAGCGCGAGCTCCACGTTCTCGAGCGCCGAGAGGTGCGGCACGAGACCCGCCTGCTGGCCGACGTACGCGATCTGCTCGCGCCGCAGCAGCTGCCCGCGCCGTACGGTCGAGCGACGCGAGGTCGCTGCCCGCGATCACGATCGATCCGCGGTCGGGAAGCTCGAGCCCGGCGAGCAGATGCAGCAGGGTCGTCTTGCCCGACCCGGAGGGTCCTGTGACGGCATGCAGCCGGCCGCCCGTGAACGACGCGTCGAGCCCGTCGAGGACGACCGTGCTGCCGTAGCGCTTCGTCAGCGAGGTCGCCGCCACGACGACCGGGCCGGGCTGCGCGGCCCGCTCGTCCGGCGCCTCCTCCGGCGCGACGACTCCGGGCTGGGGGTCGCCTGCCGGGGCGACGACGACGGAGCCGCTCTCGAAGCGGGCGACGGCCTTCGTCGCGATCCCGGCGCGCAGCAGCAGCTCTTCGGGCAGGCGCAGCCAGCCGCCGCGGCCGACCACGATGGTGTCGCTCGCGTCGCCGTCGCGCGACCATTCCTCCGAGACACGCCCGTCCCGGATGCGCACGATGCGGTCGGCGATGCGCGCCGACTCCGGGTCGTGGCTGACGACCACCGTCGTACAGCGGTGCTCGCGCACGAGCTCCGAGAGCATGTCGTACACCTGGTCGGCCGTCGCGCCGTCGAGCTCGCCGGTCGGCTCGTCGGCGAGGAACACCTTCGGGCGGTGGGCGAGCGCGGCGCAGAGCGCAACGCGCTGCTGCTCGCCGCCCGACAGCTCGGCGGCGCGGCGCATTCCCTTGTCGGCGAGGCCGACACGCTCGAGCAGCTCGTCGGCACGGCGCAGGCGCTCGCGCGGAGCAGTCCCGCGCAGCCCGAGCTGCAGCGCAACGAGCTCACGTGCGCTCAGCTCCGGGGCGAGCGCACGGGCGTAGTGCTGGTCGGCGTAGCCGAGGAGCGTCGACCGATACGTCGCGAGGCGGCGGGCGGGGAGCTTGCCGAGGTCCTCGCCGTGCACGCGGACGACGCCGGCCGACGGCCGCTCGAGCCCGGCGAGCAGGCGGAGCAGCGTCGACTTGCCGGAGCCGCTCGGGCCGAGCACCGTCAGCACCTCGCCCTCGCGAACGCTCAGTGAGAGCCCCTGCAGCGCGGCCGCGTCCCCTTCCGGGGTGGAGTGGACGCGGAAGACGTCCTTCAGCTCGATCGCGTTCACGCCGCCGCCTCCGAGGCGCGGGCAGGAGCCTCACCGCGCGTCGAGGTCGCGACGACGACCAGCAGTGCGGCGAGAGCGAGGTAGACGACTGCCGCGGCAGCGAGCAGTGGCAGGTCGAGCACGAGCCGCAACGGCGGCTCCGGCTCGGCGGCCCCGGCCGTCACCGAGACGAGCGAGATCACGAGCGCCGACAGGATCGCGCCGAGCACGACGCCGCCGGTGATCCCGAAGACGGCGACGAGCAGCGCGCGCAGCCGCAGGTGAGCGCGCACGGTCGCCGGTGCCGCCCCCTGTGCCTCGAGGTCGAAGAGCTCGCCACGGTCGTCTCGCACGTCGCCGACGACCGCGAGCAACAGGCCGAGCAGCGCGAGCAGCAACGCGACGGCGGCGGTCCCGGCGAGCGTCAACAGCGCTCCGCGTGCGAGGGGATCAGCCTCGAGGCGGCCGAGTGTCTCGGCCTGCGACCGAACCTGCAACTCGTCGAACGGGGCACGCGCGAGCGCCGACGCCGTCGCGGCCTCCTGCTCGGCGGGCACGTTCAGCCAGAGCTCGTCGGTCGTGCCGAGACCGCCCGAGCGCGTGTCGAGCACCGTCGCCGACGTCTCGCGGTCGGCTATCACCGCGTCGCCCGTGACGGACGGGAAGCGCTCGACTGTTCCGACGATCCTGGCCGCGACCTGCTCGCCTTCGATCTCGAGCGGGATGATCCCGCGCGGTCCGGCGGCTGCGACGACGCCCGGTGTCGCGAGCACGCGCAACGCGTGACCGTCGGTGGCCTGGACCGGGCGAAATGTGCCCGTGCGTTCGGGCGTCAGCAAGTAGCCGAGGCGCGTGGGCGCGCCTCCGACGCCGCCGGTACCCGTCCAGCGGGTGAACGCGTGCTGCACGAGTCGGCCGTCGACCCGCGGCCGCCCGAACGAGAGCACGCCTTTCGCCGACGGCTGCAGTCCGGTCCCGGCGTTCGCGGTGATGCGGCCGCTGTTCAGCACGTCGAACTGCAACTGCGCGAGCGTCGCGCGGTCGAAGGGCACGCGGCCGCTGAGGGTCACGGCGTGCACGCCGTCGGTGTGCCCGAGGCCGACCGCTTCGAAGTCACCGAGCGGGGACCGGAAGATCGCACGCACGCCGATGTCGTCGCCGCTGACCGTCACGGGCAACGTGAACCGGTGGCCTGCCGGCAGCACCGTGGTGCGCAGCTGCGAGGGCCGCGCGGGTGTCGAGCGACGCGGCGAGGTCGGTCAGCGGACGCTGGGCGAAGTCCGGCCGCCAGCCGTCGATCCCGGCGAGCGAGCCGGACGGCAGCCCGAGGAACGTGAACGTCGCGCCCGACGGGACGTTGCCGGTCAGCCGCAGTGCCTGCACGGGCGTCGCCGGATAGCGCGACAGCCGTGCCCCGTGCAGCACGGGCACGAGCTGGTCGAAGTCCTCGCTGAGGACGAACGACGCAGGCACGGCGTAGCGCGCCTCGTCGTGCTGGCCCGCGAGGAGGGTCGCGCGATACGAGACTGCGAAGAGGGCGAGCCCGAGGCTCGCGACGAGGAACGTCGCCGCGATCGCAGCGTGACCGGGGTTGCGTGCGAGCGACGCGGCGGCGAGGCGCAGCGCGATCGGCCCGCGGCGGCCGAGCCGCCCGAGGCCGCGCAGCGCCGGGACGAGCAGCCGCGCGGCGACGACGGCCGCCGCGAAGACGATCAGCGCGGGCACGAGCAGGAGGAAGGCGCTCGTCCCGCCGTGGTCCGACAGCGCGCGCGCATCGACCGACCCGCGCGCCCAGCCCGTCAGGACGATCGCGATCGCACCGACGGCCGCCGCGTCGAGCGGGGTGAACGAAGCCCGGCCGAACTGCATCGGCCGGGCGCGGACGACCGCGTACAGGAGAAGCCCGGCGGCGGCGGCGAGCGACCCGGCGGCGAGGAGACCCCGTCCCGACAGAAGGCCGTGCGCGATCACGGGCCAGGCGGGTGAGCCGGCGTGCCGTGCGACGGCTGACGCGATCGCACCGCCCGCGACCCAGCCGGCGATCGTGCCCGCGGTCGCGAGCGCGACCGACTCCGCAAGCGTGTGCAATTCGACCTGCCAGCGACGGGCCCCGAACCAGACGAGGCGCCGCCGCGCGTCGGTCACGTCGCGACGGAGCGCGGCCGCTGCGAGGATCGTGAACGCGAGCAGCAGGCTGGCGGCTTCGCCGCCGAGCAGGAGCAGCCGTCGCGCCGCCGCGTCGGACGCCGCGGTCGCGGCTGCCAGTTGCAGCGTCGGCGCAGTGATCTGGAACTCGGCGCCCGAGCTCGCCTCGATCTGGGCCGTCAGGCGCTGCACGTCGCGGCCGAAGTCGCCGACCGACCAGGGGTGGACATCGCTCCCGCGGATGTCGACGATCCACGCGTACGCCCGGTAGAACGTCTGCAGCTCGCGGGTCGCCGACAGGCCGGCGACGCCGTTCGCGATCACGACGGGCGAGGGCGGCGGCGTGTGGTAGCGAACGGCGCGCGCGACCTGCTCGGTCGGCGGTGTCGGCAGCACGAACGGCGCGATCGGCGTGTCGGGCCGGAGCGTGGCGCGCCCCACCTCGATCAGGTGCAGCGCGCGGGTCGACGGGATCGGGCCACGGCCCTCGAGCCGCAGCACCTCGCAGTGCTGCGGGACGCAGATCCGCGGCAGGCGGCCCGAGACGAGACGCACCCAGCGTCCGAGGTCGTCGGCGGCCCGCAGGTTGACGAGCCGGCCCTGGACGGACGCCTCGCGGAAGAGCATCGCGCGCGCCGGCTCCTGCCCCGTCAGCGTCCGCAGCCGCGGCGCGACGAAGCGGTCGTGCCGCGTGAAGCTGTCGACCGCGCCGCTCCAGGTCACCTGCACGACGCGGTCCGACGGCGCGAGCTGCGCCGCCGCCTGTGCGAGCGCCCGGTCCTGCATGACGAGGCGCCCGGCGAGCACGGCCGCGAGCACGGCTGCGCCGGCGACGACGCCGACGGCGACGAGCAGCGCCCGGTCGCCGCCTGCCCCGAGCCGCGCCGCGACGAGGCGAAGCGGGAACACGAGGCGGCGGAGCGTCGTCACGTGACGGCTGCCAGCTTCGGCGATGTCGTCAGCTGGGCGCAGACCGCCTGCGCCGCCTCGACGAAGGCCTGCGCGGCTGCGGAGTGGTGGCGGTCGCGGTGCCGTACGAGTGCGAGCACGCGCGGCGGGATGCCGGGCAGGTCGCGCATCGACGTCAGCTCGTCCGTCGGGTCGACCGCGAGCGCGGGCAGTACTGCCGCTCCGACGCCGGCGCCGACGAGCGCCTGGATGGTCGCGTTCACGTCGGAGCGGAAGGCGAACTCGGGCTCGATCCCTCGTGCACGCAGCTGAGCCTCGACGCGAGCCAGGCCGCGACACTCGGTGTGCCCGATCAACGGCGTCTCGGCCAGGTCGGCCAGCGACGACGTGGGCGCGTCGCGGCGGACGACGAGCACGTAGGGATCGCTCATCAGCTCGAATGCCTCGAACGGCCCGGGCGGCAGCGGCAGCTCGACGAAACTCAGGTCGACGTCGCCTCGCTCGACGGCGTCGTAGAGCGGCAGGTCGGCCGCGGCTTCGACCGGGCGCAGGGTCACGTCGGGCCAGTCGGCGACGAACCGCCGCATCAGCCCGGGCAGGATGCGCACGCCGACCGACTGCGTGATGCCGACACGCAGCTCTCCGGACTGGCCGGCCGCGAGCGCCGCCACGTCTGCCTGGGCGGCCTTCAGCCGCGCGAGGATCGCATCCGAGTGCAGGAGGACGAGCTCGCCGGCCTCGGTCAGCTCCACGCGGACCCCGCCGCGCGAGCGCTCGACGAGCCGCTGCCCGACCGCCCGCTCGAGCGACGCGATCTGCTGGCTGATCGCGGACTGGACGTAGCCGAGGCTCGTCGCCGCGCGGCGGAACGACCCCTCGCGGGCGACCGCCTCGAGCGCCGCCAGGTGGCGCAGCTCGATCCCGAGCCACTGATCGTTCGCCATGATCCCCTCGAGAGAATAGATCGCTCAAGCTGATTCTGCCAGCCGCCGCTAGGCTCGGCGCGTGAGTCGGGGGCTACGCGCGCGGGCGGCCATGGGCGGGTTCGCGCTGGCGGCCAGCGCCGGGTGGAACCTGGCGAACGTCGGTGCGATCGCCGGGCGCACCTCGGACGCCTACGGCGTCGGACTGGCCGTCGTCGGCCTCTTCACGACGGCGCTCGTCCTGACCCATGCCGCGATGCAGATCCCGGCGGGCCGGCTCTGCGACCGGTTCGGCGCGCGCCTCGTCGGGGCGGCCGGGCTCGTGCTGATCTGCTCCGCCTCGCTCGCGGGCCTCACCTGGCGCGAGGCGTGGTTCGCGATCGGCGTCCGGCTCGTCGCGGGCATCGGACTCGCGGCGGCGTTCGTCGGCGGCGCCGACTACGTCCGGGCGACGCTCGCCTCGCCGGTCGCGCAGGGCTTCTACGGCGCCACGTCGATGGCTGCGGGCGGCCTCGCGCTCGCACTCGTTCCGCTCTGGCCGGGCTGGCGTGCATCGTTCGCGACCGCGGCGATCGTGGCGGCGGTGGGGCTCGTGCTCGTGCTGCTCGCGCCGCCCGATCCGCGTCGGCCCGCCGCCGAGCGAGCCGCCGGCACCTTCGACCGACGCCTGCTGCCGCTCGGCGTGATGCACGCGGCGTCGTTCGGCCTCTCGGTCGTGCTCGGCAACTGGGTCGCGACGCTCCTCCAGCGGGGCGGGGGCGAGTCGGCGCACGTCGCCGGGCTCGTCGGCGGGCTCGTGCTCTTCCTCGGCGTGATCTCCCGTCCGGCCGGCGGCAGGCTGCTGGAACGGCGCGGGGTGGTGCAGGCGAGCTTCGTCGTCGGCGGCTTCGCCGTCGGCCTGCTCGCGATCGCGCGGCCGCTGCCGCTTGCCGTCGCGGCGGCGGCGGTCGTGGGGCTCGCGGCGGGCGTCCCGTTCGCCTCCGCGTTCGCGGGCGCACAGCGTGTGCGGCCGGACGCGCCCGCGGCCGCGGTCGGGACGGTCAACCTCGCGGCGACGATCGTGATCCTCGTCGGCACGCCGCTCGTCGGGCTGACGTTCTCACTGCCCGGCGACGGGCGGATCGGCTTTCTCGTCTGCGGCGTGCTCTTCGCCGCCGCGGCGCTGGCGGTACGCGCCCCCCGCGGACGTGTCTCAGGGACTGTCCCCGGGACAGGTCACCGCGTGACAGGTCCCAGGGACAGTCCCCTGGACCTGGCCCCGGCGGACGAGTCCTCGGGTCGCTAGATGAGGCGGCGGTCGCCGGTGATGCGGCGGACTTCCTCGAGCGTCGTCACGCCGGCGAGCGAGAGGCGGACGCCGTCCTCGCGCAGCGTGCGCATGCCCGCCGCGACGGCGGCCTCGAAGATCTCGTCGGTCGAGCCGTCCATCAGCACGCGGCCGAGGCCGTGCACCGGCATCAGCTCGTAGAGCGCGACGCGCCCCGCGTACCCCGTCATGCCGCACTGCAGGCAGCCGCCTGCGCGGTAGAGCGTCGGGCTCGAGCCGGTGGAGATGAGGTTCATCGCCTGCACCTGCTCCTGCGTGGGCTCGTAGGGCTCGCGGCAGTGCTGGCAGATGCGGCGCGCGAGGCGCTGCGAGACGATGCAGTTGATCGAGCCGGAGAGCAGGTCCGGATCGACCTCGAGCACGCGCAGGCGCGCGATCGCGCCGGCCGCGTCGTTCGTGTGCAGCGTCGTCAGGACGAGGTGGCCCGTCATCGCCGCCTGGATCGCGATCTTGGCGGTCTCGGCGTCGCGGATCTCGCCGACGAGGATCACGTCGGGATCGGCGCGCAGGATCGTGCGCAGCCCGCGCTCGAAGGTCAGGCCGATGCGCGCGTGCACCTCCGTCTGCATGACGCCGGCCAGCTGGTACTCGACGGGATCCTCGATCGTCGCGATCGAGCGCATGCCGTCGTTGAGCCGGTCGAGCGCCGCGTAGAGCGTCGTGGTCTTGCCCGAGCCGGTCGGCCCGCAGGTGAGCACCGCGCCGTAGGGCTGCGAGATCGCGCCCATGAACACCGACTCCATCTCGGCGCTCATCCCGAGCGACGGCAGCTCCATCTTCGCCTCGCGCTGCAGCAGGCGGAGCACGATCTGCTCGCCGTGCTTCGTGGGCAGGACGGCCGCGCGCACGTCGACCGGCGCGCCCCCGATGTAGACGACAAAGGATCCGTCCTGCGGCATGCGCTTCTCGGCGATGTCGAGCTGCGCCATCACCTTGACTCGTGCGGCGAGCGCGTTCTGTGAGCGCTTGTCGATCGGCGCGTCGTTGCGCATGACACCGTCGACGCGGAAGCGCACGAGCACGTCTCGGGCCTGCGGGTCGATGTGCAGGTCTGATGCTCCTTCATTCACGGCGCGGCCGATCAGCGCGTTCATGAGATCGAGCGCGCTCTCCGCGTCGGCAGCGTCGTCGACGAACAGATCCTCCGGCGGCGCGTCGGTGACCGCGATTGTCATGCGGTACGTGCGGTTGATCGTCGAGGCGAGCGCGTCGGCGTCCGCAACGGCGAGGGAGCAGTTGACACCGAGCGCGAGCCGCAGCTCGTCGAGGGTCTGCAGGTTCGTCGGGTCGGAGACGGCGACCTGCACGAGGTTGTCGCTGAGGCGGCGCACCGGAAGCGCCTGATGCTGATGGGCGAAGTTCTCCTTGAGGAGCGACGCTGCCTGCGTGTCGACCGCGACCTGCGTCAGGTCGACGAACTCGAGGGCGTACTGCGTCGCGAGCGCGACGGCGACCGCCCGCTGGGTCGTCCAGCGCTTGTCGACGAGAATCTCGCCGAGCCGCTTGCGCAGCAGAGGCTGCAGCTCGAGCGCCTGGTCGACGTGCTCCTGCGTCGCAGCTCCGTCGCCGACGAGCAGCTCGCCGAGTCTGAGCGCGGGGGCCTGGTTGGGCATCGAGGCGGCTTCCACGCCGTCCTTATCGGCGGCACGGGCCGAAAGCTTCACCCTGCAATCTCGGATCGCTTACAGCTTGGTGACAGGATCTCGCTCGTGAAGGGGGTTCTTGCGCTCGCGCTGGTCGCCCTGTCGGCCGTCTGCGCGGGCTCGGCGTCGGCGACGCCCGGGCTGAAGCTGGGGATCACCGACAGCGGGAGCGCCTACTTCTCGCCGGCAGCGTCTTTCTACCCAGACCTCGGCCGGCTGCACGCCAAGGTCCTGCGCGTGCACCTGAACTGGGGCGGCCGGTTCGGCGTCGCGACGCGGCGGCCACGAGACGGAGCGGATCCCGCCGATCCCGCCTACGACTGGCGGCGCTACGACGGGATCGTGCTCGCGGCCGCCGACGAGAACGTGGAAGTGCTCTTCACGATCTTCGGCTCCCCCGCCTGGGCGAACGGCGGCCGGCTGCCGACGCGTGCGCCGCACCACGCCTCCGACCTGATGGACTTCTCGTTCGCCGCCGCGCAGCGCTACGGCGGCGAGTTCATGCGCGACGACGGCACCGTGCTGCCGCGCGTGCGCTTCTGGACGGCCTGGAACGAGCCCAACCTGACGATCGGGCTCGTGCCGCAGTGGAAGCGCGTCGGCAAGCACTGGGTGATCCAGAGCGCGATCGATTACGCACGCATCTGCAATGCCGTCGTCGACGGCGTGCGCGGCACCCTGATCCCGGGCGAGCGGATCGCCTGCGGCGACACGGGCCCGCGCGGCAACAACGCCGCGACGAGCGACCGGCCGACGACGTCGCCGCTCGCGTTCCTCCGGGCGATGAAGCGCGCAGGCGCGACCGGCTTCGACGCCTACGCGCACCATCCGTACCCGAGCGGCCCGGCGGAGACACCGACCACGCGTCCGACCAACCGCACGGCGGTCACGTTCGGCAACCTCGACATGCTCGTCGCCGAGGTGACGAAGCTCTACGGCCGCAAGGAGATCTGGCTCGACGAGTACGGCTACCAGACGAACCCACCCGACCACGACCTCGGCGTCTCGCCCGCGAAGCAGGCGCGCTACCTCGCGCAGTCGGTCGCCCTCGCACGCCGCAACCCGCGCGTGACGATGCTGCTCTGGTTCCTCGTGCGCGACGAGCACCGGCTGATCGGCTGGCAGTCCGGGCTCGAGACGTGGGACGGCGTCCGGAAGCCCGCGTTCGCCGCGTTCCAGCGCGCCGCGCGCCGCTAACTCAGACCGAGCAGCTGCGCGAGCAGCGCCTTCTGCACGTGCAGGCGGTTCTCCGCCTCGTCCCAGATCGCAGACCGCGGGCCGTAGAGCACGCCGGCCTCGATCTCCTCGCCGGGATGCGCGGGCAGGCAGTGCATGACGAACGCCTCCGGCGCCGCCGCCGCGAGCAGCGCCTCGTCGAGGCGGTAGGGCTCGAGGTCGGCGAGCCGACGGCCACGCTCGTGTTCCTGGCCCATGCTGATCCACGTGTCGGTGACGACCACGTCGGCGCCAAGGACGGCCTCACCGGGGTCGCGCACCGTCTCGACGCCGGGCGCCTCGTACCCCTCCGGCGAGGCGGCGACGACCTCGAAGCCGAGCAGCTCACCGAGCGACGCGAGCGAGACGAGCACGTTCGAGCCGTCGCCGACCCACGCGACTCGCACGCCGTCGAGCGTCCCGAGCCGGTCGCGGATCGTCAGCGCATCCGCCAGTGCCTGGCACGGATGCTCGTCGGCGGTGAGCGCGTTGACGACGGGGATCGAGCACCACTCCGCCCACGCCTCGAGCTCGGCATGCTCGTGGGTGCGCACCGCCAGCACGTCGAGATAGCGCGAGAGAGCGCGCGCCGTGTCCGGCAGCGATTCGCCGCGCGAGAGCTGCAGCTCCTCCGGCGCGAGCGGGATCGCCGCTCCGCCGAGGTGCGTCATCGCCACGGTGAACGAGACGCGCGTGCGGGTGGAGTGCTTCGAGAAGTAGAGACCGAGTGTCGCGCCCGGCGCGTGCAGGCTGCGGCCGGCGCGCAGCTCGGCCGCGAGGTCGAGAATCGCCTCCGCCTCGGCGGGGACGAGGTCGCCGATGCGCAGGAAGTCGCGCCCGGCGAGCGTCGCCTGTAGCGGCGCCGTCACGACCAGCGCTCCCGGGCCGCCACGACGGCGGCGGAGACGTCGCCGAGCCGCTCGCCCGCAGGCGGGGCCTCGAACGTGCCGGCCCTCACCTGGGCCGCGACCAGCTCGTGCGCGTCGCGGAACGGCGTACCCTCGGCGACCAGCGCCTCGGCCGCGTCGGTCGCCCGCAGCAACGGGTCGGCGGTCGCGGCGGCCAGGCGGCCGTGCACGAACGTCAGGCCCGCAACGAGCACCGTCAGTGCCCCGAGCGCACCCGCGGTGTCGCGCCGTGCCGCGAACACCGGCGGCTTGTCCTCCTGCAGGTCGCGGTCGTAGGCGAGCGGCAGCGACTTGACGGTCGCGAGCAGCCCGGTCAGCCGGCCGATCGCCGTGCCCGCCTTGCCGCGCGCCAGCTCCGCGACGTCCGGATTGAGCTTCTGCGGCATGATCGACGACCCGGTCGCCGCGTTCTCCGGCAGGTGCGCGAAGCCGAACTCGGACGACGTCCAGAGCACGAGCTCCTCGCCGATGCGCGACAGATGCGTGAAGAGCGTTGCGACGGCGTAGAGGTAGTCGAGTGCGAAGTCGCGGTCTCCGACGGCGTCGATCGAGTTGCGCATCGCGTTCGGCGGTGCCGGCAGCGGCAGCGTCGACCCCGCGAGCGCGCCGGCGCCGAGCGGCGACGGCGCCGACTGGGCCGCCGCGAACGCGAACCGGGCACGGTCGCGCTCGAGCATCTCCACCCACGCCAGCAGATGGTGGCCGAGCGTGACGGGCTGGGCCCGCTGCAGGTGCGTGTAGCCGGGCATCGGGGTCGTCGCCTCGGCCTCAGCGCGCGCGAGGAGCGCGGTGGCGAAGGCGACGAGCGCGCCATCGGCCTCGCGGCACGCGTCGGCGACGTAGAGCCGGAAGGCCGCGGCGACCTGGTCGTTGCGCGACCGGCCGGCGTGGATCTTGCGGCCGACCTCGCCGAGCTGGCGCTCGATCGAGGAGTGCACGTCCTCGTCCGCCGGATCGATCGTCTCGATCGCCGCGAGCTTGTCCCGTACCTCGGCCAGCTCGTCGTCGTCGAGGAGACCGGCGGCGTGCAACCGCTCGGCGTGCAGCAGCGTCGCCTGCAGGTCGTAGGGCAGCAGCTCTGCGTCGTCGGCGCGCAGGAAGTCCCACACCTCCGGCGCGAGGCCCGTGCCGACGCGTCCGGCCCAGAGCGTCAGATCGACCACCCGAGCTGCGCGAGCATCGTCCGCGCGTCGTGGATGTCGTTGATCTGCACCGCGAGCTGGCCGATCCGGTCGGCCGCCGTGAACGCCGTGGCGCTGCGCTCCATGCTCAGCCGTTCCGGGTCGTAGGTGAGAGCATCGCCGCGGGTGTCGAGGATCGTGTAGTCGTCGCCGCGCCGCAGCTCGATCGTCACCTCGCCGTGGACCGGCGCCGCGACCCAGCGCTGCAACGCGTCGCGCAGCATCAGCGCCTGCACGTCGAACCAGCGGCCCTCGTAGAGCAGGCGTCCGAGCCGCCGCCCCTCCTCGGCGTAGCGCTCGAGCGTCCCTTCGTTGTGGATCGCGCTCAGCAGGCGCTCGTAGGCGATGTGCAGCAGGGCCATCCCGGGCGCCTCGTAGATCCCGCGGCTCTTCGCCTCGATCACGCGGTTCTCGATCTGGTCCGACATGCCGAGCCCGTGGCGGCCGCCGATCTCGTTCGCGGTCAGCACGAGCTCGACCGGATCGGCGATCGACCGGCCGTCGATCGCGACCGGCAGCCCGCCTGCGAACTCGATCGTCACCTCCTCGGGTGCGATCTCGACCGCGGGGTCCCAGTGTGCGACGCCCATGATCGGCGAGACGATCTTCATCGACGTCTCGAGCAGCTCCAGGTCCTTCGCCTCGTGGGTCGCGCCCAGCATGTTCGCGTCGGTCGAGTACGCCTTGTCCACCGAGCCCGTGTGCGGGAGCCCGCGCTCGAGCAGCCACTCGCTCATCTCCTTGCGTCCTCCGAGCTCCTCGACGAACGCGCTGTCGAGCCATGGCTTGTAGATGCGCAGGTGCTCGTTGACGAGCAACCCGTAGCGGTAGAAGCGCTGGATGTCGTTTCCCTTGTAGGTCGAGCCGTCGCCCCAGATGTCCACGCCGTGCTCGGCCATCGCCTGCACGAGCTTGGTGCCGGTGACCGCCCGGCCGAGCGGCGTCGTGTTGAAGTAGCGGCGCCCCGCGGTCTGGATGTGGAAGGCGCCGCATTGCAGAGCGGTGAGGCCCTCGCGTGCGAGCGCCGCCTTGCAGTCGACGAGCACTGCGTCCTCGGCGCCGAAGGCGAGCGCCTTGGCGGGAACGGCGGCGATGTCGGGCTCGTCGTACTGGCCGAGGTCGGCGGTGAACGCGTACGGGATCGCACCGTGCTCGCGCATCCACGCGAGTGCGCAGCTCGTGTCGAGGCCGCCCGAGAAAGCGATGCCGACGCGCTCGCCGACCGGCAGCGAGCCGAGAATCACGTTCGTCTGCTCGCTGACGCTCACAGGAGGCTCCGGAGCTCGGCCGAGAGCTCGGCGGGCGTGACGCCGTCGCGACAGGCGACGAAGACCGTGTTGTCGCCGGCGATCGTGCCCGCGACTTCGTGCAGGTTCGCTATGTCGATCGCGTCGGCGAGCGCGGCCGCGAATCCGCGCGGCGTCTTGATCACGAGCGTCGTCCCCGACGGGACCGATTCGCCCAGCCAGCGCCGGAGCGCGGCGGCGAGCTCCTCGATGCGGTCGAGGTCCGCGGCGCCGGGGAGCGAGTAGACGAGGCGGCCGTCGGTGTTGCGCACCTTGACGAGCCCGAGCTGCGTGATGTCGCGGGAGACCGTCGCCTGCACGGCGTCGATCCCGTTGGCCCGCAGGGCCTCCGCGACCTCGGCCTGCGTCGAGAGCGGCTGTTGCTGGACGAGACGAAGGATCGTCCCCTGGCGCTCGAACTTCGTGGTCACGTCAGCACCTCGTTCAGCAGCCGGAGGCCGAGCTCTGCCTCGTCGGCGGTCAGCGTGAGCGGCGGGGTGAGGCGGAGCGTGTGCTCGCCTGCGCTGCCGAGCACGAGCCCGTGCTCGAGCGCCGCGGCAACGACCGGAGCGGCGGGTCGATCGAGCTCCACAGCGAGCAGCAGGCCGAGTCCCCGCACAGAGCCAAACACGGCGAGGCCGTCGCGCAGCTGCGCGGAGCGCTCGCGCACGTGTGCGAGCAACGCGTCGTCGATCGCGTCGACGACGGCGCACGCCGCCGCGCATGCGACAGGATTGCCGCCGAACGTCGATGCGTGGTCGCCGGGAACGAAGCCGGTCGGCGCTGTGTCGGCGACGAGCAGCGCGCCGATCGGGAGGCCGTTGGCGAGCCCCTTCGCGAGGGTGACCGCGTCGGGCCGGACGCCGTAGGTCTCCCATGCGAAGAACGCGCCGCTGCGGCCGACCCCGGTCTGCACCTCGTCGAGGATCAGCAGCGCTCCGTGGGCGTCCGCCAGCCTGCGCGCCTCGGCGAGCGTCTCGGGAGCAAGTGGGTGCACACCGCCCTCGCCCTGCACGGGCTCCAGCAGGATCGCCGCCGTGCCGGCGCCGACGTGCGCGGCGAGCGTCTCCGCCGTCGCGAAGCGCGTGCCGGCGACGAGCGGCCCGAAGCCGGCGCGCTTCGCCGGCTGTCCCGTGACCGAGAGGGCGCCGAGCGTGCGGCCGTGGAACGAGCCCTCGAGGGCGACGACCTCGCTGCGACCGGTCGCCTTGCGCGCCCACTTGAGCGCGGCCTCGACCGACTCGGCGCCCGAGTTGCAGAAGAACGCCTGAGCGCCGCCGAAGCGCGCATCGAGGCGCGCTGCCAGCTGCTGCATCGGCTCCGTCCAGTAGAGGTTGGAGACGTGCCAGAGCCGGTCGAGCTGCTCGTGCGCGGCGGCGAGCGGAGCGGGGTGGCCGTGACCCAGGCCGACGACCGCGATGCCGGCGAACAGGTCGAGGTAGCGCTTGCCGTCGGCGTCGACGAGCCACGAGCCGTCACCGGAGGTGAACGTGACGTCGAGCCGCGCGTAGGTGGGAAGGACGCTCGGCTTGGTCAGGAGCTCCGTCATGCCGTCACCGCCGTGCGCCCGATCGTCGCGGTGATGCCGCTCGCAGCCGCGAGCGTCGCCGCGCGGAGCTTGGGCACGATCCCACCGTCGAACGCACCCGCGTCGAGCATCCGCCTCGCCTCGCGGACGTCGATCGCGTCGACCACCTCGTCGTCGACGTACAGCCCCGCGACGTCCGTGAGGAAGACGAGGCTCTTCGCGCCGACGCCGAGCGCGAGTGCGGCCGCGGCGTCGTCGGCATTCACGTTCAGTGGGCCGACCGCGAGCGGTGCGACGACCGGGATGTTCCCGTCCGAGAGCGCGTCGAGCAGCTTCCGCGGGCGGCAGGGCAGCGGGTCGCCGACCTGGCCGAGCGGCGGCACCGGCACGGCGAGGAGGCCGTCGCGGTGACCGAGGATCGAGACGGCGCGCGGGCCGATCGACGCACAGAGCGCCGCGTTGACGTCCTCCATCGACTCGCGCACGACGTCGAGCGCCGCATGCGACGTGCGCCGCCGTCCCTGCACGAACTCGACCGGGATGCCGCGGCGCATCATCTCCGTCGTGATCTGCGGTCCGGCCCCGTGCACGACGATCACGTCGTGGCCGTCCTCGGCGAGACCGAGGATGCGGCTCGCGGAATCGGCCGCGACCGCGCCGCCGACCTTGACGATCAGCCGGCTCATGTCCGCTCCGGCGCCGGCCGAGCCGGCACCTGCGCTCCTGTGTCGCCTCCGTCGAGCCTGCGGCTCATGAGCGGTACTCCGCGTTGATGCGGACGTAGTCGTAGGAGAGGTCGCTCGTCAGGTACGCGGCGGCGCCCTCACCGAGGCCGAGGTCGAGGTCGATCGTGCAGACCCCGCCGTCGACCGGAGGCTCGACGTGCTGCGGCAGCCCGTGCACCAGCACCGCTGTGCCGTTGTACGAGAGCGAGACGCGGCCGGCATCGACCTGCGCGTAGCCGCCGTTGAACGGCGCGCTGCCGGCGGCCATCAGCACGCGGCCCCAGTTCGCGTCGCGGCCGAAGAGCGCCGTCTTGACGAGCGGCGAGGTTGCGATTCGTTGCGCGATCGCCTTCGCCTCTCCGTCGCTGGCCGCGCCCGAGACGTTGATCTCAGCGAGCAGTGTCGCGCCCTCGCCGTCGGCGACGATCTGCGCCGAGAGGTCGCGGCAGACAGTCCGCAACGCGAGCGCGAACGCCTCGTCGCTTGCAGGTGTGCGGTCGACCTCGGCCGCGCTCGAGGCGAGCAGCACGACGGCGTCGTTGGTCGAGCATTCGCCGTCGACGGTGATCGCGTTGAAGCTGGTCTCGACGGCGGGGCGCAGGAACTCGATCGCCTCGCCCGGCTGGAGCGGGTAGTCGGTCGTCACGACCGCGAGCATCGTGGCGAGGTTCGGGTGGATCATCCCCGACCCCTTGGCCATGCCTCCCACGGCGAAGCCGGCCCCGCGCGCGACAGACGTCTTCGGCTTCGTGTCCGTCGTCAGGATCGCCTCCGCGGCATCGTCGCCGCCGTCGCTCGAGAGGGCGCCGGCGGCGGTGACGAGGCCCTTCTGGATCCGCTCGAGCGGCAGCGGTGCGCCGATCACGCCGGTCGAGAGCACCAGCACCTGCTCCGGCAGGAGGCCGAGCAGGGCTGCCGCGCTCGCGGCGGTCGCCGAGGCGTCCGCGTCGCCCTGCGCGCCGGTGGCGGCGTTGGCGACGCCCGAGTTGATCACGACCGCCTGCGGCTGTGCGAGCTCGAGGTGGCGCTTCGACACCGTCACCGGCGCCGCCTGCACGCGGTTCTGCGTCCACATCGCGGCGCCGGTCGCAGGCGTCGTCGAGCGTACGAGCGCGAGATCCTTGCTCTCGCGGCGGATCCCGGCGTGGATGCCGGAAGCGACGAAGCCGGCCGGGACGGTGACGGTCATACGAGCACGCCCTGGAGCCTGAGGCCGGCGGTCTCGTCGAGACCGAGGGCGAGGTTCGCGTTCTGCACGGCCTGGCCGGCGGCGCCCTTGCCGAGGTTGTCGAGTGCGCAGATCACGATCGCCGTGCCGGTCGCGTCGTCGGTGAAGACGGCGAGCTCGGCAGCGTCGGTCCCCTGCACGCGTGCGAGCTCCGGCGCAACGCCCTCGGGGAGGATCCGCACCACGTGGCTCGTCGCATACGCGGCTTCGAGCAGCGAGCGCACGTCGGCGTCGGTTTGCACGTAGCACGTCGCCAGCAGTCCGCGCCGTACCGGCAAGAGGTGCGGCACGAAGCAGACGGGGAAGCCGAGCTGCTGCGCGATCTCCGGTGCGTGCCGGTGGGCACCGACCGCGTACGGCGCGAAGTTCTCGAGCACGCTGCCCGCATGCGACGACGCTTTGAGCGAGCGGCCCGCGCCGGAGACTCCGGACTTCGCATCGATCACGGCGCCGCTCAGCTCACCGGCCAGCGGCGCCAGCGCGAGCAGTGCGGCGGTCGCGTAACAGCCGGGGTTGGCGATCAGCAGGCCGTCGGGCTCGAAGAGCTCGGGCAGCCCGTAGCTCCACGCACCGGGCGACACGCCGTACCAGGACTCGGCGAGCGCGCCGTCGCTCAGCCGGTGCGCGCCCGAGAGGTCGACGACGACCGTGTCCGCGGGAGGGGCGAACGCCGCAGCCTCGGCGTGGTCGAGGCAGAGAAAGAGGACGTCTGCGCCGCTCGAGGCTGCCTCCGCGTTCGGCACGAACGAGGGCACCGAGCCGTTCAGGCGCGGGTCGAGCGCGCAGGCGGGCTGTCCGGCGAGCGAGTCCGACCCGAGGGCGACCGCCTCGAGCGCGGGGTGGGCGAGCAGCCGGTCCAGGGTCTCCTGGCCTGCATAGCCTGCCGTGCCGATGATCGCAGCCTGGGGCATTCTGCTGCAAACTATACAGATGAACGGAAATTATGCAGTACGTGCGATGCGAATGCTGATGCGCGCGCCCGGGCGCAGCTGCCCGAGCAGCCCCAGGAGCTGCCCCTGCTCGACGCTGACGCAGCCGTTCGTCGGCCGCCCGGTGCTCACGTGCAGGAAGATCGCCGACCCCCGGCCCGGGACGGCCGGCGCGGCGTTGTACCGCACGACCGCGAACGCGCGGTAGGCGACGCGCTCGCGCCAGAGGGCCTCGCTGCCGCCGCCGAACGACGGCGTCGCTCCGCAGGCGACGTGGCGGAAGCGGTTGTACGTCGGCGAGCGGGGATCCTCGTCCCACCAGTCGCCGCAGACGAGCCGGTGGTAGCGGAGCCTCACGCCGGGGTCGGTCCCGACGCCGTAGACGGTCGGCCCGATCGCAAAGGTGCCGAGCGGCGTCGTGCCGTCGCCTTCGCGGTGCCGGGCGGAGACGCCGCGGTAGCCGACGTGGCCGGCCCATGGGCCAGCCGTGCGGCGCCCGCACTCGAGCAGCGAGATCGACGCGGTCGTCGACCGGGCCGACGGCACCGTGACCAGGATCCGCTGCGGGCACACTTGGGCGTGCAGCGCGAGGGTCAGAGCGAGCGTCAGCATTTGCGCCTCCACAGTACGCTGGGCCGCCGATGGCTGCCCTGCCTCCCTACCAGGCGTCGATCGGGCCGGTGACCGCGGCTCAGCTCGGGCCGTCGTGGCATGCCGGATGCCCGGTCGGGCCGTCGCAGCTCCGACACGTCGACGTCTCCTACGTCGGCTTCGACGGGCGTGCGCACCGAGGGCGGTTGATCGTCAACCGCGCCGTTGCGACCGACGTCGCCAAGGTCTTCCGCATTCTCTACAGCGCGCGCTTCCCCGTGCACCGGATGCGGCCGGTGTCCGTCTACGGTGCGAACGACTCCCGCTCCACGGCCGCCGACAACACCTCGGCGTTCAACTGCCGCTACGCCGTCGCGCCCGGGCCGAAGCGCTGGTCGGCGCACGCCTACGGGGAGGCGATCGACATCAACACGGTCGAGAACCCGTACATCGAAGGCGGGCGCGTGATGCCGCCGGCGGGGAGCGCGTTCCGTGACCGCTCGCGCTACCGCCCCGGCATGGCGGTCGCGGGCGGGGTGCTCGTGCGAGCCTTCTCCTCGATCGGTTGGGGCTGGGGCGGACGCTGGGCGGCGACACCCGACTACCAGCATTTCTCGCGCAACGGCGGCTAGCTCTCCGGCCGCACGTCCTCGAGTCGGTCGACCGCGGCCAGCGACGGGAAGAGGAAGCGCCAGGAGAGGGCCAGCAGGACGGTCAGCCCACCTCCCACGACGACCGCGGGCACCGCACCGATCAGCGCGGCCGCCACGCCCGACTCGAACGCGCCGAGTTCGTTCGACGCACCGATGAAGACACCCTCGACGGCGTTGACCCGCCCGCGCACCTGGTTCGGCGTCGCCAGCGCGACGACCGTCGAGCGGATGTTCATCGAGAACATGTCGACGAAGCCGCTGACCGCGAGCGCGAGCGCCGAGACCACGAACCAGCGGGAGAGCCCGAAGACGATCATGCTCGCGCCGAAGGTGCCGACGGCGAGGAGGAGCGTGCGCCCGGAGTGGCCGCCGAGCGGCCGGCGGGCGAGGCGGATCGCCGCGATCAGCGCGCCGATCGCGACGGCGCTGCGCAGGACGCCGAGCCCGAACGGCCCCGTGTGCAGGATCGACTGCGCGAACAGGGGCAGGAGCGCGACGGCGCCGCCGAAGAGCACTGCAAAGAGGTCGAGCGTGATCGCGCCGAGGATGATCGGCGTCGAGCGGACGAATCGGATCCCTGCCAGCAGCCCGTCGTGCGCCTCGCGCCCCGCTGCCTCGAGCGCGGGGGGCGGCGCGGCCACCGGCAGGAGCAACGCCGAGGAGATGAGCATCAGCACGACACCGAGCGCGTAGACGGCCTCCGGCTTCAGCGCGAAGATCAGCCCGCCGAGCGCCGGTCCTGCGATCGTCGCTGCCTGGCCGGCGATCGAGCGCAGCGCGAGCGCGCTCGCCAGCATCTCGGCCGGGACGAGCTCCGGGACGAGCGAGCGCCCGGCGGGGTTGCCGAGCGCCCCGAGGGCGCCCGTGACGAGCGCGAGCGCGACGAACTGCCAGAGCTGGTCGGCGCCCCCGATCGTCACGACCAGCAGCACGGCCAGCACGGCGGCGTCGGCGATGCCCCAGACCATGACGAGCTTGACCCGCGGCAGCCGGTCGGCGAGGTGCCCGGCGGGCAGCGCGAGCAGCGGCACGGGGAGGAACTCGGCCAGCCCGATCAGGCCGAGGTCGAACGCGCTGTGGTGGATCTCGTACACCTGCCAGCCGATCGCCACCGACGCCATCTGCATCGCGAAGCCCGAGCAGAGCATCGACGTCCACAGGCGGCGGAAGTCGGTGTGCCGAAGCGCGGGCGGGAGCATCCGGGCACTCTGCCGTGCGGAGCGGTGGCCGTCCGGCGGAGAGCCTCAGTGGAACGCAGGCGGGGGCCGTTCGGGGCGCCAGGCGCGCAGGCGCTTGCGCAGGAGCCGGCGCTGGGCCTGGTCGTTCAGTGACCCGAGGAACGACACTTCGAGCTCGACGTCCGACAGGGCGGTCACGACCGTGTCGGGCGTCTCGGTCAGGTAGAGCAGCAGGCTCTGCAGCTCCTCCTCGTCGTGGGCGTGGATGCGCACGTCACGACCTCCCGCCGCGACGGCATGCGAGGAGCCGCAGACACTCGCGTTTCGGCCGCTTGGCCATCGGGCGCCCTTCTTCTCGGGGGATTTTCCCTGCAAAGAGCGTAGGTGCACGCCGAGCAGGCCGCCCCGCCCTTTTGGGGGTTTTCGGCCCGAACTCTCAGGTTTTTCCTAGGTTGTGCTGAGGCGGCACTTGGGGGCGGCCGCGACGCTGGACGCAGAACATCGATGAGGAGGATCACCCACATGTCGAAGAAGACCAGCCGCGTTGCCGCCTCGTTCTGTGTCGTGGCGCTCGCCGCAGGGGGAGCCGGTGCCGCAGCGGTTGCGTTGACCCATGACTCCTCCTCGCACGTCGTCACCGTCGCCGCGCCTGCGGCGGCCACCTCGATCGCCGCGGGCACGACGCTGACCGTCGGCCAGATCGCGAAGCAGTCGTCGCCCGGCGTGGTCGAGATCGACTCGATCACGAACGGTGGCGGCACGTCCCCGTACCCGGGCAGCGGCGGCTCGAGCTCGTCGGCCGAGGGAACCGGGTTCGTCTACGACCTGAAGGGCAACATCGTCACCAACGACCACGTCGTCGAAGGGGCGAGCTCGATCTCGGTCAAGTTCCCCGACGGTTCGACGTACAAGGCGACCGTCGTCGGCGCCGATCCCTCGACCGACCTGGCCGTGATCCACGTCAACGCACCGGCGTCGAAGCTGACGGTGCTGCAGCTCGCCGACTCGAGCACGGTCGCCGTCGGCGACGGTGTCGTCGCAATCGGCAACCCGTTCGGGCTCGACAACACGGTCACGACCGGCATCGTCAGCGCGCTCAACCGTGAGATCAGCGCACCCGACGAGTCGCCGATCGAGGGTGTCATCCAGACGGACGCCGCGATCAATCACGGCAACTCCGGCGGGCCGCTCTTCAATCTCGCGGGCAAGGTGATCGGGATCAACTCGCAGATCCAGAGCGACTCGGGCGGCAACGACGGCGTCGGGTTCGCGATCGCGTCGAACACCGTCAAGTCCGTCGTCACGCAGCTGATCTCGACCGGCAAGGCGCAGCACGCGTTGCTGGGCGTCGGCGTCAAGACCGTGACCGGCGGCGTCGCCGTCACGGACGTGCAGGCCGGCAGCGGTGCGGCGAGCGGCGGCGTCAAGTCGGGCGACGTCGTGACTGCCGTCGACGGAGTCTCCGTCACGTCTGCACAGCAGCTGCGCGCGATCATCGCCGCGCATCAGCCCGGCGACACGCTGAAGCTCGAAGTGCGCCGGAACGGGGTCTCGAAGACCCTGACCGTGACGCTCGGCACGCGCAGCTAGGAACGCGCCGGGAGCACCGCGCGCATCGCATCTACGATGCGCGCGGTGAGCTCTCGGATCGCAATTCTCGGTGCAGGCCGCCTCGGCGAGTCGCTGATTCGCGGCTTCCTCAGCTCTGGCTGGCGCGCACCGTCCGACCTCGTCGGCACGAGCCGCCGTCCGGAACGCGTTGCCGAGCTGCGCGAGCTCTACGGCATCGAGGCGACTGGCGACAACGCAGCGGCAGTCGACGGGGCCGCGCTCGTGATCCTCGCCGTCAAGCCTCAGGACATGCCGGCGCTGCTCGCCGAGATCGCGCCTGCCGTCAACGACACGCAGACGTTGCTCTCAGTCGCCGCAGGCACGGTCACCGCCTCGATCGAAGCGCACCTGCCGGCGGGCGCACGCGTCGTGCGCGCGATGCCGAACGCGCCGGCGCTCGTGCACGAGGGGATCGCGGGTGTGTGCGGCGGCGATCACGCGCGAGACGAGGATCTCGACGTGGCGCTCGAGGCGCTCGGGCATCTCGGCGCAGTCGTCCGTGTCGAGGAGAAGGACATGGATGCCGTGACCGCGCTGTCCGGCTCGGGGCCTGCGTACTTCGCATTGCTGGCGGAGGCGATGATCGAGGCGGGCCTCCTGCTCGGCCTGAGCCGCGAGATCTCGACGCGGCTCGTGGTGCAGACGATGTTCGGCAGCGCGCTCCTCCTCCGCGACGAGGGTCTGCACCCGGTCGAGCTGCGCGAGAGCGTCACCTCGCCGGGCGGTACGACGACGCGGGCGATCCGCGAGCTCGAGCGGTCGGGCGTCCGGGCGGCGTTCCTGAACGCGATCACGGCCGCCACCGAGCGGTCGCGCGAGCTCTCCGCAGACTGAGTCCGCAACGGCTGGCGACGCCGCGGCTCAGCCGGCCGGGTCCTGGGGACTGTCCCCGGGACACGCCGCTTTGGGACGTGTTCCAGGGACAGTCCCTGGAACACGTCCGTGCGGGCCGACGAGGGCCCGCAGCGCTCGCCGACCGCTCACTTGACAACGTATCGATGTTTGTCTATACATTGACATATGTCGATACATGGAGGTACCAGCATGAAGCTCTTCCAGCCCTTCAAGCCGCGCACTCCGGTGCAGCTGACCGACGCCGCGCACCGCGCCGAGGCCGTGCGTGAGCGCGCCTACGAGCGTGCCATCTCGGCCCGGTTCGGCATCTGATGACGCAGACGGCGGAACCCGTCGCCTGTTGTGCGCCGCTGGCCGCCTCGGCTCTCAGCGATGAGGAAGCCGAGGCGACCGCGGCGGTCTTCCGCGCGCTCGGCGATCCGGCGCGCGTCCGCATCGTCAACCTGCTCGCGACGAGCAGGGAGCCGGTCTGCGGCTGCGATCTCGTCGAGCCGCTCGGCCTGGCGCAGCCCACCGTCTCGCACCATCTGAAGAAGCTGTACGACGCGGGCCTGCTCGCGCGCGAGGAGCGCGGCAGGTGGGCGTACTACTCACTCGTCCCAGAGGCGGTCCGGAAGCTGGCCGTCGTCGCCGACCTGAAGGAGGCGTGCTGCTGATGACTGCGACACACGACGAATTGCGCGACGAGGTGCGCCGCCGCTACGCCGAGTCAGCGCGCGCGGTCGTCGCGGGCGGGAGCGGCTGCGGTTGCGGCAGCGGCTCCTGCTGCGAGAGCGACGGGCCAGCCGCCTTCGGCGAGGCGCTCTACGACGCCGAGCAGCGCACGGAGCTGCCCGAAGCCGCCGTGCTCGCATCGCTCGGCTGCGGGAACCCCACCGCGGTCGCCGACCTGCGCGAGGGCGAGGTCGTGCTCGACCTCGGCTCCGGCGGAGGCATCGACGTCATCCTCTCCGCCCGGCGCGTCGGCCCGACGGGCCGCGCGTACGGGCTCGACATGACCGACGAGATGCTCGCGCTCGCTCAGGCCAACGCGGCGGAGGCCGGCGTGGCGAACGCGATCTTCCTCAAGGGCGTGATCGAGCAGATCCCGCTCCCCGCCGCGTCCGTCGACGTGATCATCTCCAACTGCGTGATCAATCTCTCCGTCGACAAGGCATCTGTGCTCACCGAGATGGCGCGCGTGCTCAAGCCCGGTGGGCGCATCGGCATCTCCGACGTGGTGGCGGAGGACGACGTGACACCGGAGCAGCGCGCCGAGCGCGGCAGCTTCGTCGGCTGCATTGCCGGTGCGCTCTCGCGGGCCGAATACGAAGCCGGGCTCGAGGCCGCCGGGTTCGAGCAGGTCGACGTTGTCTTCACGCACGCTGTCGCCGACGGCCTGCACGGCGCGATCGTCAAAGCCGTCAAGACCCGTGAGCCCGCGCGGACGGGCCTGCCCGTGATCCAGCCGGCGGCGAGCGCCGGCTGCTGTTGAGGTGAACGTCCTCTTCGTCTGCGTCGGCGAACGCCGGCCGCTCGGTGCTCGCCGAGCGGATCTTCCGGGCGCGCGCGGCCACGGGCGACGAAGCACGCTCTGCGGGTAGCGCCCCGGGCGAGGCCGTGCACCCACGGGTGCTCGAGGCGCTCGCCGAGCTCGGGATCGACGCGAGCGACCACGTGCCGCAGCGGCTCGGGCCGGAGCTCGTCGACTGGGCGGACGTCGTGGTCGCGACCTGCGACGACGCGTGCCCGGTCGTGCCCGGGAAGCGCTACGTGAACTGGCGGCTCCGCGACCCGAAGAACCTGCCGCTGGACGAGGTGCGGGCGATTCGCGACGAGATCGCGGCCCGCGTCGACGTGCTGCTAACGGAGCTCGGCGATGCCGAGCGCGAGCAGATCACGCACCTCGGCGAGTGAGTCGTCGCGCAGCTCGGCCTCCTCGCGGCGGTCGAGCTCGTACGCGCGCACGACCCGGTCGATCGCGCGGCCGAGTGTCAGGTCACCGTCGAAGAGCGCGACCACCTCCGCCACGTCGAAGTCCAGCTCGTACTCCGACATCGTCCCCTCTTCGAGCACGAGCACGGTGTCGGGCTCACGTGAGCCGGGCTCGCGGCGGTGCTCGACGCTCACCTCGTGCGCGAGCACGGGCACCTGGTTCAACAGGTCGTCGTCGCCGTCGAGCTGCGCGAGCTGCGCGTGCGAGCGAAAGACGCGCTCGATCTGGTCGCCGGCGAACTCGAGCAGGTCGTCGTCGGCCGGGTCGACGCGGAGCGCGTACTCCGCGCCCGCGCGGCGGTGCAGCAGGACGGCGCCCTCGCTGATCCACTCGACGCCGAGCGACGCGAAGTACTCCGTCCACTCGTCGATCGCAGCCCCGAACGCCGCCGGGTCGGTCGCCAGGTGCTCGTTCCACCCCGCCGCATGTTCCAGCGGGTCGGCGCCGGTGAGGGAGAGCACCCACGCGTCGGAGCCGCAGTCGTCGAGCCAGTCGTCGAGGCGCGCGTCAGGATCGTCCTCGTCGTGGGCGACCCAGCTGACGAGCAGCGACGCGTAGCCGTCGTCGTTGAGCGACGCCGCGGCCTGGCGCACGAGGCGCTCCGAGAGCTCGTCCGCCGGGAGGCCGCCGTCGCGGTACTCCCACCTCGACTCGGGGGAGACGACGTACGGCGCGTTGCACGTGATCAGATCGAACGTCTCCCCTGCCACCGGCTCGAAGAGGCTGCCCGCCCGGGTCTCGACGTTGTCGAGCCCGTTCAGTGCGGCGTTGATCGCGGTGAACGCGAGCGCCCGCTGGTTGACGTCGGTCGCGATCACGTGGTCGGCGTGCTGGGCCGCGAGCAGCGCGTGGACGCCGTTGCCCGTGCCGACGTCGAGCGCACGGGAGACGCGGCGACGGGGCGTCAGCGCAGCGAGCCACGAGGCGGTCGGTGTGTACGGGGCGACGAACTGGGGCGGATCGTCGGCGCCGCGGGCGAAGCCGTCGAAGGCCATCAGCAGCTGTTCCGCCGGCACGAGCCTGCCGCGCGGGACGAGCAGCGCTTCGTCGACGGCAGCGAGGCCGAGCGCCAGCAGCGCATCGACGCCGTCCTGGGCCAGCGCCTCGACCGCGTCGGTCAGCTCGACCGGCAGCTGCAGGAGAAACAGCCGCACGGCCGTCGCGAGCGGCGAGGCGACGCCGCGCAGGCGACGCTCGTGCACCGGGGCGTCCGCCGCGTCCGTGGCCAGCGCGTCCTCGCCCAGCAGGTCGTCGATCGCGGGCTCGGAGTAGTCGATGCGGCGCAGGGCGGCGCCCAGCCTGGTCGCGGCGACCTGGTCGGGGACGGGATCGAAGCGCTCGCTGCTCATATCGGCCCGCGAGCCTAGCGACTGCGGTTGACTATGGGTCTGGGCGACGAACCGTCAGACGCCTTCGACCGCTGCACGACCGTGTGGGAACTGACGGCGCGTCTGTGCGAGCAGCTCGATGCAGAGGTCGGCGCGACGGGCTGCATCGTCTCCCGTGTGATCGGCGACGTGCTCGTCCAGGTCGCCGAGCACGCGCCCGACGGGCGCACGTTCCAGCTCGGCCGCGGCTTCCTCGTCTCGCAGTTCCCGACCACGGCGGAGGTGCTGCGCGGCGGACAGCCGAGCGCCGTCTCGCTCGACGACCCGGCGGCGGACCAGGCGGAGGCAGATGTGCTCCGCGACCTCGCAGTGCGCGCCGTGCTGATCCTCGCACTGCGCGACGGGCCGGTCGCCTGGGGCCTCGTCGAGCTGTACCGGATCGAGCCATCGACGTTCTCGCCGGACGAGATCGAGCGCTCCGTCGCGCTCGTGCACCACGCAGAAGCACGTTTGCAGGCGATTCTCGAGCTCCGCCGCGGCGCGCATTGATGCTGATATCACGTCACCGTTTGACTCGGGGCGGCCCGTCTGCGCAATATCGGAACCTCGTTCTTCGATGGAAGGGGCCGCGTGATGACCAAGTTTCTCCGGCGGGCGACCGCCGTTCTGATCGTGTGCGGAGCGCTGGCGGCGGTGCCGCTGCTGCTCTCGCACGATTCCACCTCCGAGTCGGCGGCCGCCCAGGCCGCGACCGCGCGCCTGGCGCACGCCGCCGTGCTCGAGCGCGATCGCGCCGAAGGGGCGGGTGGAGGCGCCGACGCCGAGGCGTACACCGACCGGGCCTTCCCGGGCGACGAGGTCAGCATCGACGAGATTCAGGGCTCTCTCGCCGCGAATGCCGCGGTCACCGCCCGTGGCGCGAAGTTGAGCTCGAAATGGGACTTCATCGGTCCCGACACGCTGGACGTCGATCGCCTCGGCACCCAGTCGTTCATCAAGCCGACCCAGTGGTCGGGCCGGGTGACGGCGCTGGCCGTCGACCCGAAGTGCAAGCCGCAGGAGTGCACGCTGTACCTGGGGGCCGCGGGTGGCGGTCTCTGGCGGACGAAGAACGCGCTGGCGAAGAACCCGTCCTGGAAGCAGGTCTCCGACGGCATCCCGACGAACGCGATCGGCTCGATCGCCATCGACCCGAACGACGCCACCGGCAAGACGGTCTACGTCGGCACCGGCGAGGCCAATGCGAGCGGCGACAGCGAGGCGGGACTCGGCCTCTACAAGACGACCGACGACGGCACCCACTGGGCCCGCGTCGACGGCTCGTTCGCCGTCGCCAACAACCGCGCGATCGCGTGGGTTGCGATCGAGAAGGGCAATCCGAATCACATCCTGCTCGGCACCCGCTCCGGCGTGCACGGCATCGGCTCCAATGCGACGAGCGTCGGCACGGTCGCGGCGCAGTCCCCGGCACTCGGCCTCTACAACTCGACCGACGGAGGCGCGAGCTTCGCGCTGGCCGTCGGCGGCTCGTTCAACGAGGTCAAGTTCGACCCGAGCGACCCGAGCACGATCTACGCGGCGCAGGCGGCGGTCGGCCTGATCCGGTCGACGACCGGCGGCTCAGCCGGCAGTTGGCAGACGATCTTCTCCGGCAACCGCGGCCGCTACTCGTTCTCGCCGGTGCGGCTGCCGAACGGCAAGACGCGCATCTACCTCTCCGACGCGAGCGGCGGCGGCAGCGGCGCGCAGGTCTACCGCGTCGACGATGCCGGTCAGCCGGCGGCCACGCTGACGGCGAGCTCGAACGCGGCCTGGACGCGGCTTTCGAACCCGGCCGAGGGCACGCCGGGATTCGCCGTCTACAACTACTGCAACACGCCGCTCGTCGGCTCGCAGTGCACGTACGACATGTTCACCGTCTCGCCCGCCGACAAGCCCAACATGGTCCTCGTCGGCGGCCTCATGCACTACGAGGAGCTCAAGCCCTACGCGGCGCCGGGCGGCATGCGGGGGAACGGCCGGGCCGTCCTGATGTCGCAGGACGCGGGTGCGACCTGGACCGACGTCACCGGTGACGTCGGCGGGGAGTCGATGCACCCCGACCAGCACGCAGCCGTGTTCGTGCCGGGCAACGCCGACCAGTTCTTCGTCGGCTCGGACGGTGGCGTGATCCGGTCGAGCGGCACGTTCGCCGACGCCTCGGCCCAGTGCGACAGCCGCGGGCTCTCCGCGGCCTTCCTGGCCGACTGCCACAACTGGCTGAGGCAGATCCCGACCGAGTTGAGCGTGCTGAACGCCGGGCTCGGGACGCTGCAGATGACCGCAATCGCGGTCAGCCCCTTCGCGCCGGAGGACGAGGCGCTCGCGGGCACGCAGGACAACGGCACGCTCGCCTACTCGGGCAAGCCGTCGTGGATCCTCCCGCTGACCGGCGACGGCGGCGACCCCGGGTACGACGCCGTCGACCCGAACCTGCACTTCCACACGTACACCGGCGGGCAGATGGACGTGAACTACCACGGCAACGATCCGACCTCGTGGCTCTGGGTCGGTGACCGGTTCATCGTCAACTTCCCGGAGTCGATCCGCTTCTACGCGCCTGCGATCCCGGACCCGGGCGTCTCGAAGACGATCTTCGTCGGGGCGCAGCGGGTCTGGCGGACGCAGACCGCGGGCGGTGACCGCGCCTTCCTCGAGGCGCACTGCAACACCGCCGTGGGTGAGTTCCCGAGCGACCTCCTCTACACCGGCGCATGCGGCTCGCCGGCCGACTGGTCGCCCCTCGGCGCCTCGACGCTGACCGGAGCCGCGTTCGGTGCGACGAAGAGCGGGGCAACCTCTCCTCGCTCGCACGGAGCAGGGACGGGGGCACGATGTGGGCCGGCTCCGGCGCCGGACGTGTGCTGATCTCGCGCAACGTGAATGCCGCCGCTGCGGACGTCACGTTCACGCGGATCGACGGCACGCCCCAGCCGGGCCGTGCGGTGTCGTCGATCTACGCCGACCCGACGAACGCAAACCACGCGATCGTCACGTTCTCCGGCTACAACGCGACGACAGCGGCGACGCCGGGCCATGTGTTCGACGTGACCGTCGACCCGGTCACGAACGCCGCCACCTGGACGGACATCTCGTTCGACATCGGCGACCAGCCGGTGAACGACGCGGTGCTCGACACGGCGACCGGCGATCTCTACGTCTCGACCGACTACACCGTGCTCCGGCTCGTCGCCGGCACGCAGACGTGGGTCCCGGCAGCCGACGGCCTGCCCGTCGCCGCCGTTTCCGGGCTGACGCTCGCAGCGGCGAAGCAGAGCGGCGACCGGTTGCTCTACGCGGCCACTCACGGTCGCAGCGCCTACCGCCTGCGCCTGAAGTAGCGAAACGACGCTGCCGCCGCGCCCAGAGGGCGCGGCGGCAGCTCCCTGGGCGTTGGCGGTCCCTTGTGCCGCGAATACACTCGCCGGGTGTGGATGACGTTTCGATCGGGAACGTTCGTGACGTGCAGGAGCTGAGCGACGCAGACCTCGTCGCGCGCTGCCGCGCAGATGGAGGCGAGGCCTGGAACGTCCTCGTCGAGCGCTTCTCTCGCTACGTCTACGCGATCTGCGTCCAGGGTTTCGACCTCAACGGGACCGACGCCGAGGACGTGTTCCAGGAGGTCTTCGAGAAGGTGTACACGCGCCTCGACAAGCTGCGCGACGCCGAGGCCGTCCGCCCCTGGATCGCGCAGCTGACGCGGCGCGCCTGCATCGACCGTTACCGGGCCAAGGGTCGCGAGCAGGCCTCGGAGACACTCGAGCCGGACGGCCACGACGACCTCCTGACGATGCTCGACGACGCGCTCGACGTGCGCAGCGCCATGGCTGCGCTGCCGGAGACGTGCCGCGAGATCCTCGACCGGTTCTTCGCCCAGGACGAGAGCTATCGCACGATCGGCGACGCGCTCGAGCTGCCGGCGGGCACGGTCGCCAGCCGCATCTCCCGCTGTCTCGAACGATTGAAGGCCGCGATGGAAGAAAGCGAGCCCGGCGCTCGTCTAGTGGATGGGTGATTCGAGACCATGAGAGGGAACGACATAGAGCGCTTGGCCAGGCTGGTTTCGGCTTTGCCGCCGCCTCCCGCAGGTTGGGTCGCGGCAGCGCAAGAGTTGCCGGCTCACCGTCGAGGACTCGACGCGCTGATCGCGCGTGCCGAGCACGACGCCGCGCTGCGCGCACGTCTTGTCGCTGATCTCGAATCGGCGCTCGCGGAGTCGGGCATCAGCCCGACTCCGCGGCTACTCGCTGCGGCCCGCGTGAGGCTACGAGACCTCTGAGGGGACATGTGAGAGACCTCAACGCCGGCCTCATGCTCGAGGCGTTTGCCAGCCCGGTTCATCCGGCCGCCGGCGGCTCTGCGGCCGCGCTCGCGGGGGCGATGGCCGCGGCGCTGCTCGCCAAGGCATCGCGCTCGGCCGGCGAGGAGGCCGCCGCCGCGCAGGCGATCGCGCTCGCGATCAAGCTCGAGCGGCTCGCCGCGATCGATGCAGCGGCGCTCGAGACGGCGCGCACGGCGCTCGCCGCTGCGGACGAGGGCGGCGATGAGCGGCGAGACTTCAAGCTCGGACAGACGCTGTCGCGCGCGGCCGCCGTTCCGCTGGACGTGGCCGAAGCTTGTGCCGACGTGCTCGAACTGGCCGAGGTCGTGGTCGACCTCGCCCCCGCCGACTTCGTGCCGGACGTTCGTGCTGCGAGCAGCCTCGCCGCTGCGGGTGCACGGGCGGCAGCGCACCTCGTCGAGGTGAACCTCGCCGTAGCGAGCGACGACCCCCGCGCGGACCGCGCGCAGCACGTTGCACGCCGCGCGGCCGCCGAGCTGTCGCCGCCATTGTGATCCGCGCCTACGGGACATAGCATCGGCCGATGGGCGGAGCGGAGCCGGAGCCCGACGACGATCTCTACGAGCTGCCGGCCTGGTCGCTCTCGCGCGACTCGGACGACTGGGTCCAGATCGCCAATCCCCTGCCCGAGCGCGTCGACCGGGAATGGGCGCTGGCCGGGGCGACCGGGAAGGGCGTGCGCGTCTGCTTTCTGGACAGCGGCGTCGAGGACGGCCACCCCCGCGTGGGCCCGGTCACCCGCGCGGTCGCGATCACCGTCGGCGAGGACGACGAGCCGATCGCGACGGAGGACCTCGAAGGCGACCTGTGCGGGCACGGCACCGCGTGCGCCAGTGTCGTCCATGCGCTTGCACCGGAGGCGGAGATCCACTCGGTGCGGGTGCTCGGCGCGGGCTTCTCGGGCTCCGGGCGAGCCCTGATCGCCGGCCTGCGCTGGGCGGTCGACGAGGGCTACGAGGTGATCAACATGAGCCTTTCGACGACGAAGCCGAAGTTCGCCGAAGCGCTGCACGAGCTTGCAGACCGGGCGTACTTCAAACGGTCGGTCGTGGTCGCCTCGGCACACAACATGCCCGTCGAGTCGCTCCCGTGGCGCTTCTCGTCCGTGATCTCCGTGGCGAGCCACGACGAGGCCGATTCGCTCGTCTTCTACGCGAACCCGGAGCCGCCCGTCGAGTTCTTCGCGCACGGCGTCGACGTCGAGGTCGGCTGGATCGGCGGCGGCACGATCCGCGCGACGGGGAACAGCTTCGCCACCCCGTGCATCGCCGGGATCGCAGCGTTGATCCTGAGCAAGCACCCTCGCCTGACGCCGTTCCAGCTGAAGACGGTTCTCTACCTCATCTCGACGAACGTGGGAGGCTCCGACCGATGACCGACGATGCAAACGGGATGCATGCGGCCGTGGCTGCCGGCGTCCTGGCGGCCGAGAACGACTTCGCCGAGCTCCTGCGCTCGGTCGTGGAGGTGGCCCGGGCGATCTTCGGTGCTCGAGCCTCGTCGATCCTCCTCTTCGACGAGGCGAGCGACGAGCTCGTCTTCGCCGCCGTGGCAGGCGCCGGTGAGCAGAGCCTCGTCGGCCGGCGCATGCCCTCCGACACCGGGATCGCGGGCTGGGTGCTCTCGTCGCGCACCCCACTCGTGCTCGAGGACGTGTCGAACGATCCGCGCTTCGCACGCGACGTGGCGGAGAAGACCGGTTACGTGCCCGACGGGCTGATGGCGGCTCCGCTGCTCGCCGACGAGCGGGCGCTCGGCGTCCTGCAGGTGCTCGATCGCCCCAAGCGCGCCCGGTTCTCGTTGCAGGAGATGGAGCTGCTTGGCCTGTTCGCGAACCAGGCTGCGATCGCGCTCGGCCTGCTCGACTCGACCCGCCGGGCCAAGGCCGCGCTCGACGGCAGCGGCGAGCTCTCGGTCGTCGGCCGCCTGGCGGCCTCGCTCACGCGCCTGGAGGGCGAGCGCCGGCAGGCCGGGCTCGCGCTGCTGGAACAGCTCGAACGTGTGCTGAGCGCCTGAGCTTCGAGCCCAAGACGAACGAAAGGGCCTCGAGGGCCCTTCCGCTCGCCGCTCCGCATCTGTCAGCCGTCAGGTCTTGGACGCCTTGACGTGCGCCTGTACGTCGTCGCCGTCGTCGTCATCGGACCGCTTGGCCTTCACGTGAGACTCGACCTCGTCCCCGCCCTCGTTCCCCTCGTCGAGCTGCGTCCCGCTTCTTGACGTGCGCCTCGACCTCTTCGTCGGCGCCCTCATTGGCGTGTCTGCCTGCCTTCATTTCCCGGTCTTCCGACATGTGAAAAGCCTCCTCTGAACCACCGGATCCGCGCTGTTCGCGGCTGACACGTACTAGACGGGGCAACGCCCCGGAATCTTCCATCCCTCGGAAGAAAGTCTTCCCTGGTCTTCCCTCGGAAGTCAAACGATGCCATCCTCGCTGGCGTGCCGGGAATCAGGGACCGCGTCGGAGAGTCGGTCGACGCCCTCCGCGAGGTCTACCGCAATCCCGGCCTGCGCTGGGTCCAGCTCGCCTACGCGGGCGCCGCGGTCGGCACCTACGCGTATGCGGTCGCCCTCGGCGTCTATGCCTACCGGCAGGGTGGCGCGACGGCGGTCGGCGTCCTGATGGCGGTTCGCCTCGGGGTCGCGGCCACCGTCGCGCCGTTCGCCGCCTCGGCGGCCGACAAGTTCCGCCGCGAGCGCGTGATGCTGTTCTCCGATCTCGGCCGTGCGTTCGCCGTTGCGCTCGCGGCCGTCGCGATCGGCCTCGGCACGACGTCGCTGCTGGTCTACGTGCTCGCGGTCTGCACGTCGATCATCGGCACCGTCTTCAGGCCCGCCGAGTCGGCGCTGCTGCCGACGCTCGCGCGCACGCCAGAAGAACTGACTGCAGCCAACGTCTCGTCGAGCACGTTCGACAGCGTCGGTTCGTTCGTCGGCCCGGCGATCGCCGCGCTGCTGCTCTCGGTCACGAGCACGGCCGTGGTTTTCGGGCTCGTTGCGGCGACGTTCGCCTGGAGCGCCTCCTGTGTCTGGCGCGTGCATGCGCCGAAGCGGGCGTCCGCGGTCGTCGCACGAGAGCGAGCACGGATTCGGCGGCGGCGTGCGAGCGATCCGCAGCGAGCCGAGGCTCCGGCTCCTGATCGGCCTCTACGGCGCCCAATGCCTGGTGGCAGGAGCGCTCGGCGTGCTCGTGATCGTGATCGCGCTCGACCTGCTCGACCTCGGCAACGCGGGTGTCGGACTGCTCGAGGCGGCGAGCGGGATCGGGTCGATCGTCGGCGCCGGCGTGGCGCTCGCGCTCGTTGGCCGCGGCCGGCTCGCCGGCGACTTCGCACTCGGGATCGTGCTCTGGGGCGCGCCGCTCGTGCTGATCGGCGCCGTGCCCGTGACCCTTGTCGCGGTGCTGGCGCTCGGGGTCGTTGGCGTGGGGAACACGCTCGTCGACATCTCCGCGATGACGCTGCTGCAGCGGACCGCGCCTCCCGCCGTCGCCGCGCGCGTCTTCGGGGTGCTCGAGAGCGTGATCGTGGGCGGACTCGCGCTCGGCGCATTGGTCGCACCCGCCCTCGTGGCGACCCTGGGCGCACGGGGCGCGCTGCTCGTCGTCGGCTCGCTCCTGCCGGTGCTCGCCGCCCTGCGCTGGCGCAGCCTCGCGCACATCGACGACGGCGCACGCGTGCCGGTGGAACGTCTGAACGCGGTCGAGTCGGTGCCGTTCCTGGCGATGCTGCCCGTCCAGCGCCGCGAGCTGCTCGCCTCGCAGCTGGTGCCGCTCGAGCTACCTGCGCAGTCGCTGCTCTTCGCGCGCGGCGATCACGGCGACCGGTTCTTCATCCTCGTCGACGGCGAGCTCGAGATCGCGCTCGACGACAGCGTCAAGACCGAGCGTGCTCCGGGGTCCGTGGGCGAGATCGCCCTGCTGCGGGACGTCCCCCGCACGGCCTCCGTCCGTGCGGTCGCCGACTCGTCGCTCTACTCGCTCGATCGCGAGACGTTCCTCGACGCGGTGCTCGGCCACGCGCGCAGCCGGTCGTCCGCCGAGGCCGTCGCAGTCGCTCGCATCGGCACCGCGTAGGCTGCCTCGTCGTGAGGACGACGATCTGGGGGTGCAGGGGCTCGCTGGCGACGCCGGGGCCTGCGACCGTGCGCTACGGGGGAAACACCTCCTGCGTCCACGTGCGCACTGCGTCGGGCCGGACGGTGGTGCTCGACGCCGGCACCGGCGCGCGCGCCCTCGGCCGGGCGCTCGTCGAGCAGGGCGTCGACCAGATCGAGCTCTTTCTCACGCACCTCCACCTCGACCATGTCGAGGGGCTCGGGTTCTTCGGCCCGCTGTTCGAGCCGGGCACGACGGTGGTGATCCACGGACCGCGCCCGAGCGAGGAATCGCTCGAGCGTTGGATCTCGACCTACCTCTCGCCGCCGTTCTTCCCCGTCCCGTTCGAGCGGATCCCGGCGCGGATCGAGTTCGTCGAGCTCTGGCACGAGCGCTACGTGGTCGACGGCCTCGCGATCACGGCTGCACCCGTCAGCCACCCGGGGCGCACCGTCGGCTACCGGCTCGAGGAGGCGGGGAGAACGCTGGCGTTCGTGCCCGACAACGAGCCCGGCCTCGACCCGGACGCCGGGCTCGAGCTGGCCGCGGGCGCGGACGTGCTCTTCCACGACGCGCAGTACACGGAGGAGGAGTACGCGACGCGCGTGGGGTGGGGGCACGCCTCGCTGCCCGACTTCGCGCGCCTCGTTCGAACCGCAAGGCCGCGCAGGGTCGTGATGTTCCACCACGATCCGGCCCACACCGACGAGCAGCTCGAGCAGATGGAGCGCGACGCGCGCGGGTTGTGCGAGCGGGACGACGTGCAGCTCGGACGAGAGGGTCTCGAGATCGAGTTGGCGTGACCTTCCGCTGTGCCGCGTTATAGGATGCGCGCCATGTCCGCACCGATCGAAGTCATCAAGCGAGTGCCCCTGTTCAAGGGTCTCTCCGACCGTGAGCTGAAGACGCTCGCGAACAACTTCACCGAGCGCACGTTCAAAGCCGGCCAGGAGCTCACGTCCGAGGGACAGGGCGCCGCAGGGTTCTTCGTGATCGAGTCCGGCGAGGCGGCGGTGACGGTCGACGGTGAGGTGCGGCGCAAGCTGGGGAGCGGCGACTACTACGGCGAAGTCGCGCTGATCGACGGGGGCGCGCGCACAGCGACGATCACCGCGATCAGCGACGGCAAGAGCTACGGGCTGACGCCGTGGCAGTTTCGGCCGCTCGTCGAGGAGAACGCCTCGATCGCGTGGCCGCTGCTCGAGGCGATGGCCGCGCGCGTGCGCGAGCTCGAGCCCCGCAAGGTCTGACACCCACTGAGCCGTTGACCCGCTTTGCGGGTCCTGTGATGATCGGCCCGGGCTGCGGCGGACCCGGAGGTGACCATGCTCGGCCCGAGATCGCTGCTCACGAACACCGCCGAGGCGCTCGATCGCCGCGTCGGCTGGGACAAGCTGCCGCGCGTGCTGGCGATCCCCACGCTGATCGGCCTCCGGACGCGCCTGCGCGAGCAAAATCTCTACGACACCGGTCGCGGGCCGCTCGACCGCCCGGACGTCGACCGTCACCCTCGCTATCTGACCGCCCGCACGCTCGACGGCACCTACAACGATCTCGACGACCCGTTGATGGGCAGCCTCGGCAGCCGCTTCGGGCGCAACGTGCCGCTGGAGTTCACCGTGCGCGAGCCGGAGCGGCTGATGCTCGAGCCGAGCCCCCGGCGCGTCAGCCGCGAGCTGCTGACCCGCGAGGCGTTCCAGCCCGCGACCACGCTCAACCTGCTCGCGGGCGCATGGATCCAGTTCGAGGTGCACGACTGGTTCAGCCACGGCAAGAGCGACCCCGAGCAGTCCTGGTCGATCCCGCTCGACGACGACGATCCGTGGCCCGACAACCCGATGCAGATCCCGCGGACGCGCCCCGACCCGAGCGCGAACGGCGGACGGCCCCGCGACCTTCGTCACCGACGATACGCACTGGTGGGACGGCTCGCAGATCTACGGACGCGACCCGGCCTTCGCCGATGCGCTCCGCTCGGGCGAGCACGGCAAGCTGCGGATCGACGAGCTCGGCCTGCCGCCGCGCGACCTCGAGGCGCACGTCGACCTGACCGGGGTCGCCGGGAATTTCTGGGTTGGCCTCGCGCTCCTGCACTCCCTCTTCATGCGAGAGCACAACGCGGTCTGCGACCGCCTGCACGAGGCGTATCCCGAGCTGGGCGACGACGAGCTCTACGACAAGGCTCGCCTCGTCGTCGCGGCGGTGATGGCGAAGATCCACACCGTCGACTGGACGCCCGCGATCATCGCCCACCCGACGACGGTGTTCGGCCTGCGTACGAACTGGTGGGGGCTCGAAGGCGAGCGCCTCGACAAGCTGGTCGGCCGCCGTACGAGCAACGAGGTGCTGCGCGGCATCCCCGGCTCGCCGACCAACCACCACGGCGTGCCCTACTCGTTGACGGAGGAGTTCGTCGCCGTCTATCGGATGCACCCGCTGATCCCGGACGATTACAGCTTCCGCGCGCTCGTGGACGACAGCGTGTTGCACGAGCACACGCTGCCCGAGCTGGGCGCGCTGCACGTCCGCGACCGGCTCGCCGAGACGCCGATGGATGATCTCTTCTACTCGTTCGGTACGTCGCACCCGGGTGCGATCACGTTGCACAACTACCCGCGCTTCCTACAGCACTTCGAGCGGCCGGACGGAACCGCGCTCGACCTCGCGACGATCGACGTGCTGCGCACGCGCGAGCGCGGGGTCCCGCGCTACAACCAGTTCCGCCGGCTGCTGCACCTGAATCCGTTCGACACCTTCGAGGAGCTCGCCGAGCGCCCGGAGGACGCGGAGCAGCTGCGCGCGATCTACGGCGACGTCGAGCGCGTCGACACCATGGTCGGCATGTACGCGGAGCGGAAGCCGAAGGGCTTCGGCTTCAGCGACACGGCGTTCCGCATCTTCATCCTGATGGCGTCGCGCCGGCTCGAGAGCGACCGGTTCTTCACGCGCGACTACCGCCCAGAGGTCTACACGCGGGTGGGTCTCGACTGGGTCGAGAGCACGTCGATGCGCTCGCTGCTCCTGCGCCACTTCCCGGCGCTCGAGCCTGCGTTGGAGGGTGTCGAGAATCCGTTCGCCCCGTGGCGCCGCCCGTGATCGAGCTCGCTCCCGGCGTGTACGCGCTGGGGCACAAGGCAGGCGGCCGGGTCCACGCCTTCCTGATCGAGGCAGGCGGTGAGCTGACACTCGTCGACACGCTGTTCGAGGGTGACGCACGGCTCGTGCTGGCCGCGATCGACGCGCTCGGCCGTTCGCCCGGCGACCTCAAGAGGATCGCGATCACGCACGCGCACCGGTCTCACCTCGGTGGGCTCGCCGAGCTGAAGCGGCGCACGAACGCGACGGTGCACGCTCACGAATGGGAAGCCGACATCATCGCGGGCGAGCGGCGCGCGCAGCCGGTGACGATCCTGCCGAAGCAGTCGCTGAAGCTGATTCCGTTCCAGCTCGGCCTGCGCTTCAACCGTCCCCGCCACGCGCCCTGTCCGGTCGACGAGCCGCTCGACGAGGGCGACGTGCTCGGCCCATTGCACGTGCTGCATGCGCCCGGGCATTCGCCGGGTCACCTCGCGTTCCACTGGCCCGAGCGCGGCTTCCTGATCGCCGGTGACGCGATCGCGACGTGGCCCGAGCTCTGTGGGGGTTGGACAGCGTTCAACCTCAACCACGCGCAGCAGGCGGACTCGTTGCGGCGCTTCGCGGCACTCGAGGCCCGCGTCGTCGGTGTCGGCCACGGCGACCCGATCGTCCGCGACGCGGCCGACCAGGTGCACGCGCTCGCCGCCTAAGAGACGTAGGCCTTGACGCGGTCGAGCAACGGCTTGGCTTTCGTCAGCGTCGGCTCCTCCTCTGCGACGATCGACGTGAACGCGGCCTTGGCCGACTCGTCACTCGTATCGCCGAGCAGCCAGAGGAGGCGCTCCGCGCCGTCGAGCCGGCCCCAGAGGTAGTCGTTCTCGCGCCAGGCACGGTGGAAGAAGGCGCCGAAGTGCATGATGGAGACACCGCGCAGCTTGCTGCGCGGGTCGGGCTCGCCGTCCTTGCCGAGCGGCGTCAGCCGGTTGGTGTCCAGCGGGCTGACGCGGACGACCTGCACCTCGTCGAGCTCGCCGACGTCGCTGAGCGAGCGGGCCGGGAACGTGGTCTCGTCCCAGTACGGGAAGCCGAGGTAGCGCATGCGCAAATCGTCGCGGATCGCCTGAGGCAGGTCGGCGGTCAGCCGCTCGAGCGCGGCGTAGGCGCGCGGGCCGAAGTCCTCGAGGGCGCGGTCGATGTGGCCCTCGAGGCCGGTCCGGAGGCTCTCGATCTCGCCCTCGCACTCGTGGAGGAAGCGCGTCACCTCCCAGCGGGCGAGGTAGGGGGCGAGCCGCTCCTGGCCGAAGATCGCCTGCACCGAGCCGAGCAGCGGAGCGGCCTCCGGGCTCTCGAGCACTGTCTTCAGCTCCGCAACCAGCTCGTAGAGATCGTGCTTCAGGGTGTTCAGGAGCTCGCGGTTGGCCTCGCCGTAGTAGTGGCCGGCGCGGCCGATCACGAACGTCAGCCGCCGCTGCCCGTAGCCGAGGTCGAAGGTGCGCAGGAAGGCACGCTGATCCTCGGAGAGCTCGCCTTTCGTGTCGAGCAGCTTGGCCGAGTCGGCCCACATGATCAGCGCGTTGCGCACGAACAGCGCATGCGCCGACTCGGGCGCGTAGCGGAGGATGCGCGAGATCGACGACGCCATGCCCTCGACGACCGACAGCAGCTTCAGGCGCAGGTAGGCCTGGAACCCGAACGGGTTCGACTCGATCGCGCCGCTGTTCCCCTGCCGGTTCGCCGCGTCGTAGTCGAGCTCGAGCAAGGGCTTGACGGTCGCCAGCACCTCGTCCTCGACGGCGCCGATCATTTGCCGTACCCGCCGGACGCGGCGGTTGTAGACCATCAGCTCGTCCAGCGCGTCCCCGATCGGCTGGCGTCGTGGGAGCGTCGACAGACCCGACCAGATCGTCGAGCGGAATCCCGGGACGGAGCCGTCGGGTGCTGCCTGCGGGTCGGACGGATCCGGCTCGATGAAGAGCAGCCGCCGGTCGACCTGGGTGGAGGCGGGCTTGCCGGGAATCGCGCGTACGGCGTGACGGAACGGGAAGTTGTCGAGCACGCCGCCGTCGATGAAGAACGTCTGGTCGACCGCCGAGCCTGCGAGCTCGTAGGCGCGGCAGAACTCGGCGGGAAACGCTGCGCGGGCCTCCGTCGGCGTGATGTCCGCCAGGCTCGTCGCCGGGAAGGCGCCCGGGAAGCACGACGTCGCTCGTGCTGCGAACGCGAGCGCGGGGTTGTGCGTGCCGTCGAGATTGCCGGTGCCCTCGCGGTCGAAGAACTCGAAGACGTGCTTGTTCACGACGGTGTTGACGGCCGGCGGGTCGGCGACTGGCAACGGCCGGTTGTAGCCGTGGATGTCCGTCGTCGTCACGAACAGGTTGAGCGTCAGGCCCGGCGGCATCAGCGAGCCCTTGGCCTTGCCGTCCATGTCGCTGAAGGCTTCGTTGATCCACTTGAGCATCCGGTTGCCCGCGAGCGGCGGCAACAGCGGCCAGCTCGCGACCAGCTTCAGGATCGCGCCCTTCGTCAGCCAGAGGTCGCGCAGGCCGTCCTGCGGCGCGTCCAACGCAAGCGACTTCGCCAGGCAGACGCCGTTGATGCCACCCGCTGACGTGCCGGAGATGATGTCGACGACGACCCGCGTCCGGTACCCGTCGTGTGCGGCCTTTCGCTTCAGCGCCTCGAAATAGGCGTGCTCCGACTGGTCCGGCCGGAATGGGTTCTGGTCGGCATCGGCGACGAGGCGCACCGATGCGCGGGTCAGCTTCTCGAGCTCCTTCGTGATCCCGTGCATGTAGATCGCGAGCGAGACGCCGCCGTAGCAGACGAGTGCGAGCCGCAGCTCGCGGATGTCGTGCTCGGCCGGCAGCGCGGGCGGCGCCGCTGCCGCTGCAGCGGTCGGTGCGGTCGCCGGGGTTGCGTCGTGCGCGGCCATGCGGGGCTCCTTTTGCAAGAGGGCCGCAGGACCTCGTTTCGCCCGAGTGACGCTACTCGCCGCGCCCGTCCAGGGCAATACCCTCTTGTGCACGTCCGGATCGGGGCGTAGCCTTGGATCTCAACGCTGACTGCGGCGGAGGAGGTCGAGGTGACCGAGTTGACGCAGCCGCTTGCCGCGGCGCCGTCTGAAGTCGTGCAGAGCACGGTCGGGGCCGCCGCGCCGCGGGACGTGACGTTCGCCGAGCTGGTCTACGCGCACTTCGACTGGTGGCAGGCGCTGCGCGGAGGCACCCTGACGCCGGCAGCGGCGGAGGAGTATCGCGCCCTGCGCGACGGCTTCGAGCACCGCCACGGCGAGATCGCAGCCGCGTACTGGTGCACGCACGTCGAGAGCGCGGTCGCGCTGACACACAAGCGCAAGCGCCTCCCGTGGGCGAGCCCGATCTCGTCGTTCTACCGCGAGAGCGACTGGGCGACGCAGGAGGCGCCCGAGATCGCCGCCGAGCTGCATCGCTGCGACGAGCTCGCAGTGCGGGTCAAGACCGTGCTCACCGGTGTGCGCCAGGTGATCTGCATGCAGCTCGTGATGGCCTGTGCCGCGCACCTGTTGAGCCTCGTCGACACGCCGACGACGCGCGATGCGGCCACGAATGCGGAGGCGCTCGAGCGCGAGCGCGAGGCGCTCAGCCGCGCCGAGGAGTACTACGACGACGCAGCGAACGGCCAGGCGCAGGTCTCGTACTTCGTCGGCATGGCTGCGGTTGCCGCGTTGCTCGGGATCGGCTGTGCGATCTGGCTCGTGCTCGATTGGTCGACGTCCGTGGCGGCCCTCCTCGCCGGGTCGATGGGAGCGGTGGTCAGCGTCATCCAGCGCATCAACCAGGGACAGTTCGCGCTCGAGTACGACTCCGGTCGGCTGTATGCCATGTTCCTGGGCGGCCTCCGCCCGCTGATCGGCGGCGCCTTCGCACTCGTGCTCTCGTTCGCGTTCACCGGCGGGCTGCTCAACGTGCCGATCGGCGCGGACGAGCCGGACTCGCACCGCAGGCTCGCGGTCCTCGTGGTCGCATTCCTGGCCGGCTTCAGCGAGCGGTGGGCACAGGACACGCTTGCAGCGGTGGTGCCGTCCGGCGGGAAGCCGAGCGCCGAGGCTTGACTAGCTGAAGAGGCGGCGTAGGCGGTTCAGCGTCGAATGCGTCGGCGTCAGGAGCCCCTTGCCGGCAAGACCGACCATGCGGTCGAGCGACTCCAGGAACTGCGCCGACAGCCGAGGATCGTCGCGTAGGTGCCACAACGCCATGCCGTTCGTCCACGCGGCGTCTCGTGCCCGGCGGACGTCCCACATGGCGACGACGTCGTCGGCGCGCCCGAAGCGGTGGACGATCCGGCCGGCGAGCGCCTTCCAGCCGGTGAGATACGACGCCCTGACGCGGGCCTCGACCTTGGCGAGGAGTGCGTTGACGCGCAGGTAGTCGGTGTGCTCCTGCGAGCCCTCGCGCAGGTCGATTCCCATGGTGCGGCAGGTGGCGACCAGGGCGACCGGCAGGTCGCGGTTGATGTGTGCGTTCATGCCCGCGACGGCGAACTGGAGCGGCGTGAGATCCTTGCGCTTGCGGCGCTCGAACAGCGGCCGCCAGGCGTGCGGCGCCTGGTGCGGGTCCCGCGCAAAGGCGGCGTTGGCCGTGAAGAAGAGCTCGGCGAAGCCGAGGTCGAGCGCTTCGACGAAGGCGCCGTTGGCAAACGTGTGCGCGTCGAGTTGCGCGGCGACTCCCTCGGTCACCTCGCGATAGAGGCGGGCGAAGCAGACGACGCCGTCGGAGGACGGCGCCGAGGCCTCGATCGCGCGCAGCCGCGCCACGACCTCCGAGACGTTCGTCATGTGCGGACCTAAGCACGACGGCGAGGCGATTGCTTGACGGCCGGTGCGTTTCGGCGGATCATCAACGCACGGATATCGACGCTTCGGCAGGACGTGGAGGTGGAAGATGGCGAGCTCGACGATTCCTTTTGTGCAGGCTCGTAACTACACGCGCGGGCGATCGAATCCGATCGACGTGATCGTGATCCACACGATGGAGTCGCCGGAGAAGCCCGACACCGCGGAGAGCGTGGCGGCCTGGTTTGCCGGTTCCACGGCGCCGCAGGCCTCTGCGCACTACTGCATCGACGCCGACTCGATCGTCGAATGTGTCCGCGACACCGACGTCGCATGGCACGCGCCGGGAGCAAACCACAACGGCCTCGGCCTCGAGCACGCGGGGCGCGCGGCGCAGACCGGCGGCGACTGGAGCGACGCGTACTCGACGAAACTGCTCGACGTGTCCGCCCGGCTCGTCGCGCAGAAGTGCGCGAAGTACGACATCCCCGCGGTCTGGCTGACCGCCGCCCAACTGCGGGCGGGCAAGCGCGGCATCACCGGCCATGCCCAGGTCTCCGAGGCGTTCAAGCGCACCGACCACACCGACCCCGGGCACTCGTTCCCGGTCCAGGCGTACCTCGCGCGCGTGCGGGAGCATCTCGGCGACAAGTTCGTCCCGCCGGAGAAGCATCACTGGCACTCCAAGGCGGCCGCGCAGACGCCGCTGTTGCGCCAGGGCGACCAGGGCTACCAGGTCAAACGGCTGCAGCGTCTGCTCGTGCAGCGCGGCTTCGACGCCGGCGAGGCCGACGGCATCTTCGGCAAGCAGACCGCGCTCGCGGTCAAGAAGGCGCAACGCGCGCACAAGCTCGACGACGACGGGATCGCCGGCCCGCGGACCTGGGCCGCGCTGCTCGCGGGCTGACGCCGGGCACACCGATGTCGGCCGAGCAGAGCAGCGAGGACCTCCGGCTCGACTACAACCAGACGACCGACCTGATGCGAGGGCTGACGGATGTCCGCTTCAAGCTGCTCGCGTTCGTGCCGACCATCTCGGGCGCGGCGATCGCGATCCTCGGGCACGGCAAGTCGACCGCGGAGCTGCTCGCCGTCGGCCTGCTCGGTCTCGTCGCGACGGTGGGAGTCGTCATCTTCGACCTGCGCAACACCCAGCTGCTCGACTACGCGGTGCTGCGGGCGAAGAGCCTCGAGGAGCGCCTCGGCTTCGCGTCGATCTTCGAGCCGGGCGGGCCGGGCGGCCTGTACACCGAGCGGCCGGGGCGCGACCTGCGGCTCTTCGGGCTCGCGGGCGTCGGCCACGACCGCGGGCTGGCGCTCGTCTACAGCGCGGCGATCGGCGGCTGGTGCTACATCGTCGCGTGGGGTGGGTTGCGCGCGCTCGGTGTCGGCGACGCCCGGCAGGTCGGGGGCGTGCTGGGTGTGATCGGGGCGATCGTCGTGCTGGTCGAGTTCATCCGCATCGACGGGCGGCCGGGCAGGCAGCCGGCGGCCGCCGAGCCCGCCGCGGCAGCCGATCCGGCGTAAGGCAACCGGGGGTTAGCCGTACGAACGACGCAGCGGCGCTCTGCGAACATGGACGCATGACAACGATCATCGTCGTCGACGACCATCCGACCTTCCGGGCGACCGCGTGCGCCCTGCTGGAGGCGGAGGGCTTCGCCGTCGTCGGCGAGGCAGCCGACGGCCGGAGCGCGCTCGATGTGATCGCGCGACTCGCCCCCGATGTCGTGCTGCTCGACGTGCAGCTGCCCGACCTCGACGGGTTCGAGGTGGCGGCACGGCTGGCGACCTACGATCCTGCGCCCATCGTCGTCCTCACGTCGAGCCGCGACGCACGTGACTTCGGCTCGCTCGTCACCGAATCGGGTGCGCGCGGCTTCATCGAGAAGGCGGAGCTCTCGGGCGAGACGATGGCGGCGCTGATCGGGTGAGCCGCGGAGCGCGGATCGCGCTCGTCCAGGGAGGCGCCTCACTCGTTGCGGGCGGCTGCGCGCTGGCGCTCGCGCTGACGAGCGACCACACGAGCCCGTCGACGCTGGACGCCCTGCTCGGAGAGCTGGTCGGCCTGTCGTTCACGACCGCGGGGCTGCTCGGCATGTGGCGGCGACCGGGGAACCGCTCGGGCGCGCTGCTCTCGCTCGTCGGCTACACCTACTTCGCCGGCGCACTCGCGTTCGCCAACTCGTCGCTCGTCTCGAGCGTCGGCTGGGCGCTGCAGGAGCTCTTTCTCGCGGCGTTCGTCCACCTGCTGCTCGCGTACCCGGCCGGCACGCTGACGCGCGGGGCCAAGCGCGTCGTGGTCTTCGGCTACGCGGCGGCGCTCGGCTTCCCGACTGCGTACCTGATGGTCGCGTCAGGGCAGCCGAGCTGTACCGACTGCCCGGCGAGCGCCTTCACGGTCGTCGACAGCAGCAATGCGCAGTGGCTGCTCTCGGCCGCCGCCGCGGTGAGCGCTCTCATGATCGTCGCCCTGACCGTGACGCTGCTCGTCCGCCGTTGGCGGGCGGCCTCCCCCGCGTACCGCGCCAGCCTGCGGCTGGTGCTCGTCACCGGCGGCGCGGCGCTTGCGCTGATCGGTGCCCAGCTGGTCGTCAATTCGTTCCTCGGCTCGCTCGGGCGCACGATCTTTTCGGCCCTGGGCGGGGTCGCGTTCCTGCTCGTGCCGTTCGCGTTCGCGGCGGGGTTGCTGCGTGGACGATTCGCGACCGCCGCGGTCGCGCGGCTGCTCGCCCAGCTCGGGCCGGTGCCTGCTCCCGGCACCCTGCGCGACTCGCTGCGGGAAGCGCTCGGCGACCCCGGCCTGGAGCTCGGCTACTGGCTGCCCGATCTGCCCGGCTACGTCGACATCGAGGGCAGGCCGTTCGACCCGGCCGACTACGGCGCATCGACGCCCGTCGACGGTGAGAACGGCCGCATCGGCATCCTCGCGCACGATCCGGCGCTCCTCGACCGCCACGAGCTCCTCGACGGTGTCGTCTCCGCCGCGCGCCTCGCGCTCGAGAACGAGCGCCTGCACGCTGAGCTGCGCGCGCAGCTCGACGTGCTCGCGCGCGAACGCGACTTCACGCGCCTGGTCGTCAACACCGCGCCATCGTTCTTCTGCGTGCTCGACGGTGAGGGCCGGATCGTCAGGTTCAACAAGACGCTTGCGCACGCCTCGGGGATCGCCGACGACGACGAGACGCGGGGGCGGGCGTTCTGGGACGTCTTCGCGCTGCCCGACGAGTCGGAGGACGTGCGAGGCCTGGTCGCCCTGACCGCCGCGACGGGCCGCGGCTCGCAGGCCGACAACCGGCTGCTCGCCGCCGACGGCACGCGGCGGACGGTCTCCTGGGTGACGGCTCCGATCCCCGACGAGCGCGGCCAGTTCGAGTACGTGCTGGTCTGCGGCCTCGACGTGACCGAGCAGGTCTGGCACGACAAGGTGCAGGGCTCGCTCCGGCGCGTCGCGACCCTCGTTGCGTCGGGGACCGGTGAGGCGGAGCTGATGGATGCGGTCACCTCCGAGATCGGACGGCTCTTCGAGGGCCAGAGTGCGAACCTCTTGCGTCTCGACGAGAGTGGTTTCCGGATCGTCGGCGCGTGGAGCCGCGGCGAGGCGCTGACCTGGGAGCCCGGGACGCTCTTCCCGGTCGTCGGCGACACCGCATCGGGACGGGCGATCGCGAGCCTGCGCCCCGAGCGGGTCGACTCGCCGGAGGAGCTCGCCGACGAGGTGGCCCGCGAGCTGTGGGCGAAGCACGGGACGCACTCGGCGGTGGCGGCGCCCGTGATCGTCGACCGGGCGCTCTGGGGCGTGATCAGCGTCTCGCGGGTGTCCACGGAGCCGTACCCGCCCGAGTCGGAGGACCGGCTCGGCGACTTCGCCGCGCTGGTCGCGCAGGCGATCGCGAACGCCGCCGCGCAGGCGGAGGTGCGTGCGTCGCGCGCACGTCTCGTCGCGACCGCCGACGCCGAGCGCAAGAAGCTCGAGCGGAACCTGCACGACGGCGCGCAACAGCGGCTCGTCTCGGTCTCGATCTCCCTGCGCCTCGCGCAGGCGAAGCTGCAGACGGCGCCCGAGGATGCGGGTGCGCTGATCGGCGGCGCGGCGGAGGAGCTGGCGCTCGCGCTCGTCGAGCTGCGAGAGCTTGCCCGCGGCATCCATCCCGCGGTGTTGACCGACCGCGGCCTCAGGCCCGCGCTCGGGGCGCTCGCCGACCGGGCGCCGCTGCCGGTGACGATCGAGAGCGACCTCGCCGAGCGCCTGCCCGCGGTCGTCGAGGCAGCCGCCTACTACGTCGTCTCCGAGTCGCTGACGAACGTCGCCAAGTACGCGCAGGCGAGCTCGGTTCGGGTCCGCCTGGAACGGCTCGACGGGCACGCCCGGGTCGAGGTGCGCGACGACGGCGTCGGGGGCGCCGACCCGTCGCTCGGCTCGGGGTTGCGAGGGCTCGCCGACCGGGTCGAGGCACTGAACGGGCGGCTCGGTGTCGACAGCGAGCCCGGCGGCGGCACGCGCGTTTGGGCGGAGATTCCATGCGTGTGAGGATGGCTGCATGACCACTGACGCCGACCGCGTTCGCGTCGTGATCGCAGACGACTCCGTGCTGCTGCGCGAAGGGACGGCGCGACTGCTCGAGGACGCCGGGCTCGACGTCGTCGGCCAGGCGGTCGACGGCGACGACCTGATGCTGAAGGTGCGCAGCTACTCACCCGACGTCGCGATCGTCGACATCCGCATGCCGCCGACCCACACGGACGAGGGGCTGCGCGCTGCCAAGACGATCCGCGAGCGGTACCCGGAGACCGGTGTGCTCCTCCTGTCGCAGTACGTGGAGACCGACTACGCGAAGGAGCTGCTGTCGGAGAACGCCGAAGGCATCGGCTATCTCCTCAAGGACCGCGTCGCGGACATCGGCGACTTCGCCGCCGCTGTGCGCAGGGTCGCGGCGGGAGGCTCTGCGCTCGACCCGGCGATCGTCTCGCTGCTCGTCGGGCGGCGCAGCGGGTCGGGTCTCGACGAGGTGACGCCGCGCGAGCGCGAGGTGCTGGAGCTGATGGCGGAAGGACGGTCGAACAGGGCGATTGCGGAGCGCATGGTCGTGACCGAGCGCGCCGTCGAGAAGCACGTGACGAGCATCTTCGCGAAGCTTCGGCTGCCGACGAGTGCCGACGATCACCGCCGCGTGCTCGCGGTGCTCACCTACCTGCAGGAGTAGAACGGGGGCTAGCCGTACCGACAAGCCGGTCGGCAACGGCGAAGGTGTCGGCATGACTGTGACCGCTCTTCGCCGCTCGCTTCCCGTCACCGCTGCAGGCCTTGCGCCGGCGGTCGTGCCGGCCGGTGCGCTGCTCGGTGTCGGCGCGCTGCACGGCGCGGATTTGCGAGTGCTGCTCGTCGTCGGCGCGCCGCTCGCCGCGCTCGCCGGGTTCGGGCGCGCTCTGCCGCGCGGCCCGCGTGCCGCCCTCCTGGTGCTGGCCGCGGTGCTGCTCACCGGCGGTGGGTCGATCGCACGCAGCCCACTCGCGGTCGCGGGCGGTGCGCTGCTGCTCGCAGCAGGGATCGGAACGGCGTGGGGGATCAACCGCGGCCGGCCGCGCGGCCGCGCCTGGGCGTGGCGTGGCGCAACGGCGGTCGGCGCCTTCCTCGGCTTGTTCCTGCTCGTCTACCCCTCCCTGCTCGCGATCGACTACCTGGCCAAGCCCCGCCAGGCGATCGACCCGGCAGCGTTGCGGCTGCCGCACCGCGACGTCTCCTTCCCGGCGACCGACGGCGTGCGGCTCTCCGGCTGGTACGCCCCGGGCACGAACGGCGCTGTGATCGTGCTCGTGCACGGGGGCGGCGGCGATCGCCAGGGGACGATCCGGCATGCCCGGATGCTTGCCGCCGCCGGCTACGGCGTCCTGCTCTACGACGCACGCGGACGCGGTGAGAGCGCCGGGCACGAGAATGCGTTCGGCTGGCGGTGGGATCGCGACGTGCGCGGCGCGATCGACTTCCTCGAGGCCTCGGGCGTGCGGCGGATCGGGCTGCTCGGCCTCTCGACGGGCGCCGAGGCGGTCGTCACCGAGGCCGCCTCGGATCCACGGGCGGCCGCCGTCGTCGCCGACGGGCTGCAGGGGCGAACGCCGGGCGATGCGAGCCACCTCTCCTTCGGCAACCGGATCTCGATCCAGCCGGCTTTCGCCGTCCTGTCCGCCGAGATCCGCGCGGTACGCGGTGAGCGCCAACCTGCGCCGCTGCTCGACCTCGTGCACCGCCTCGCCGCCACACGCCCGCTGCTCCTGATCGGGACGGAGAGCTTCGAGCGGGAGCTCGACCGCGGCTACGTGCGCGGCACCGCGGCCGGCCTGTGGGAGCTGCCCGGCACGGCGCACACGCAGGGGCTCGCCACTCACCCCCGCGCGTACGCTGCGCGGGTGCTCGCGGTCTTCGACAGCGCCCTCGGCCCGAGGTAGCCGATGGAGGTGAGGCGGTTCGAGCCGGCCGACCTCGAGGAGCTGGCGCGCGTGCGCGTGTCGAACCGCGCGTTCCTCGAGCCGTTCGAGCCGCCCCGGGAGGAGTCGTTCTTCACGGCCGAGGGCCAGGCTGCCTGGCTCGCGAGCGGCGACGGGCTGCGGCTGGCGATCGTCGACGACGACGGGGCGATTGCGGGCGTCATCTCGCTCTCGCTGATCGTGCGCGGCCCGCGGCAGAGTGCGAACGTCGGCTACTGGGTCGACCAGGGGCGGAACGGGCGCGGCCTCGCCGGACGCGCGCTGGCAACGGTGGTCGAGCTGGCCTTCGGCGAGCTCGAGCTGCACCGCCTCGAGGCCGGGACGCTGCTCGACAACATCGCCTCGCAGCGCGTGCTCAGGCGCAACGGCTTCACCGAGATCGGCGTCGCCCGCAAGTTTCTGCTGATCGGCGGCGAGTGGCGTGACCACCTGCTCTTCGAGCGGCTCGCCGACGACTAGACGGAGCGCCGACCGTGTCAGCCCGCGTACTCGAAGGTCGCGCCGTAGCCGCACGTGCCGCGATAATCCGACACTGCTGTTCTTGCGAGCCGAAAGCGAGTACGTTTCCTTCCCTGGTGATTCAGCCCCGAGGAGGTCCGACGCCGTGAACACCCGCTTGCAGCCCACCCCGACCGCGTCCGCCCGATGAGCACGATCGGCGCGATCCTCGAGGAGAAGGGCGGAAGCGTCGTCACGATCGACGGCGACTCGACGGTGTTCGAGGCCGTCAAGCTGATGGTCGAGTCGAACGTCGGGGCGATCCTCGTCACGGGCGCCGGAGACGAGCGAATCGCGGGCATCTTCACGGAGCGGGACTACCTGCGGCGGATCGCCGTCGAGGGACGCACGTCGCGCGACACGAAGGTGAACGAGGTGATGAGCTCACCCGTCGTCGCGGTCGACCCGACGACGACGGTCGAGGAGGCAATGGCGCTGATGACCGACCGGCGGATCCGCCACGCGCCTGTGGTCGACGGCGGCGATCTCGCCGGGATGATCTCGATCGGCGACCTCGTCCGCGTGATGTCGAGGCAGCAGGACTACAAGATCCAGTACCTGACCGAGTACATCACCGCGCGCTGAGCGCGCGGCTAGTGCGCGGCTTCGACCGCCGTGCGCTCGTCGCGCAGGCGGCGGGATCGGGTCGGCGGCGTGTGCGCCGCTCGAGAGCGGCACCTCGCGCAGGAGCCAGGTGAGCGCGAAGGCGATCAGCGAGACGGCCGCGGCGGTCAGGAAGACCGGGTGCAGAGCCGACGCGAAGGCCGCTTCGAAGGCGGAGCGAGCTCCTGCCGGAAGGTGGGCGATCGCCGCGGGGCTGGTCGCGCTCGGCACCGTCGTTCCCGCGGGCAGGTGCGTCGCGAGCTCGGCATGCAGGCGGCTGGCGAAGATCGTTCCGAAGAGCGCGACGCCGATCGAGCCGCCGATCTGGCGGAACAGGGTCGAACCGCTCGTCGCGACGCCCATCTGCGACGGATCGACGGCGTTCTGCACCGCGAGCACGAGCACCTGCATCACCATGCCGAGACCGAGCCCGAGCACGAGTGCTCCGCCGGCCGCGAACCAGACGCTCGTGGTGACCTCGAGCCGCGAGAGCACGAGCATGCCCAGTGCCATCACGAAGGTGCCCACGATCGGGAAGACGCGGTAGCGCCCGAGCCGCGTGATCAGCTGGCCGCTCGCGATCGACGTGACCAGCACGCCACCCATCAGCGGCAGCAGCTGCAGGCCGGAGATGGTCGGGCTCGAGCCCTTCGTGACCTGCAGATAGAGCGGCAGGTACGTGACCGCCCCGAAGAGCGCGAAGCCGACGATGAATCCGACGGCGCTCGTGACCGCGAAGGTGTGGTTCTTGAAGAGCGAGAGCGGGATGATCGGTTCCTCCGCGCGCGACTCGACGAAGAGGAAGAGCGGCAGCAGCACGGCCGCGGCGATCATCAGCCCGATGGTCTTCCACGAGCCCCAGGCCCAGGTCGTGCCGCCGAGGCTCGTGAACAGCACCACCGCGCTCAGCCCGGCTGCGAGCAGCGCCGCACCCAGGTAGTCGATCGTGTGCCGCTGCCTGACCGGTCGTGCATGGAAGGCGGTTGCGATCACGACGAGCGCGACGGCGCCGATCGGCAGGTTGACGTAGAAGATCCAGCGCCAGGAGAGGTGGTCGACGAAGAAGCCACCGAGCAGCGGCCCGACGACGGTCGCGACGCCGAAGACGCCGCCGAAGTACCCCTGGTACTTGCCGCGCTCGCGCGGGGGAATGATGTCGCCCACGACCGCAAGGGTCGTGACCATCAGGCCGCCGGCGCCGAGACCCTGGATCGCGCGGAAGGCGATCAGCTCGCCCATGTTCTGGGAGATGCCGCAGAGCACCGAGCCGAGCAGGAAGATCACGATCGCGGTCTGCAGGATCGTCTTGCGGCCGTACAGGTCACCGAGCTTGCCGTAGAGCGGGCCTGCGATCGTCGAGCTGAGGAGGTAGGCGGTCACGACCCACGAGAGGTGCTCGATGCCGCCGAGCTCGCCGACGATCGTGGGCAGCGCGGTCGAGACGATCGTCTGGTCGAGTGCCGCGAGGAGCAGCACGAGCATCAGCGCGACGAAGATCAGCCGGACGCGGGGAGCGGGAGCCATCGTCCCACAATACCATCAACATGAAACTATTGTCATGTGAAATGATCTACGGCATGGATAGACGCGATCCGAGCACCCGCATCCTCGACGAGCTGAGCCGTCTGATCCGGCAGCTGAGCCGGCTCAGCGGTGGCCCCGACGAAGGGCCGCCGCTGACCGCGACGCAGCGGCTCGCGCTCTTCGAGCTCGTCGACCAGGGCCCGCTGCGCCTGAACGACCTGGCGGTGCGCATGGGGACGAGCGCGCCGACCGCGAGCAGGGCCGTCGACGCGCTGGACGAGCTCGGCCTCGTCGACCGCCGGCCCGACCCCGGGGACCGGCGGGCCCTGCAGCTCGATCTCACGCCCGAGGGCCGCAGGTCGGTCGAGGAGCGAAAGGCGCGCGTGCTCGAGGCGTTCCGCCCCGCCGTCGCAGAGCTGCCCGCCGCCGAGCGCGAGCAGCTGGCCTCGCTGCTCGCGCGGCTCGCGGACGAACTCGGTCCCTAAGGGGTGGGCTGAGAGGTCTTCCGCAGGTAGGGCTTGACGGTCTCGTAGCCGGGGAAGCGCTCCTGGGCCTCGTCGTCGGAGACGGCCGTGGTGATGATCACGTCCTCGCCCTGGCGCCAGTCGGCAGGCGTCGCGACCTTGTGCTTGGCCGTCAGCTGTAGCGAGTCGATCACCCGGAGAATCTCGCTGAAGTCGCGGCCGGTGGCGGCCGGGTAGGTGATGGTCAGCTTGACCTTGCGGTCCGGGCCGATCACGAAGACGGAGCGGACGGTGGTCGTGTCGCTCGCATTCGGATGGATCATCCCGTACAGGTCAGCGACCCGGTGCTCGGGGTCGGCGACGAGCGGGAAGTTCAGCTTGTGCCCCGTTACCTCCTCGATGTCCCGGCTCCACGTCGCGTGGTCGGTGAGCCCGTCGACGCTCAGCCCGACGACGCGTGTGTCGCGCTTGTCGAACTCCGGCTTGAGCTCGGCCACGCGCCCGAGCTCGGTCGTGCACACGGGAGTGAAGTCGGCCGGATGTGAGAAGAGGACGCCCCAGCCGTCGCCGAGGTACTCGTGGAAGTGGATCTCGCCCTCCGTGGAATCCGCGGTGAAGTCCGGGGCCTCGTCACCGAGCTGAAGCGCCATAGGTCATCCTCCCTGTCGCAGTTTGATCTGCCTCAATACTACGCTCAGCGTTCACTTTACTTACTGAAGTGATGCTGACCGTGCTTGCGTCCATCCGGGCGTTTCTTTACTCTTTGAAGTGATGAGCGCGCTACCACGGTCACTCGACGAGAACGCGGTCAAGTTCGCGCGCCCGCATCAGGGCTAGCCGGCTTCGCACTTCCCTCGCCCCGCCGGACTAGCTCAAGATCAGGCGAGAGGCGAGGGTCATGAAAGCTGGATCATGAAGGCTCAGGGCCTCTACGACCCGCGGTTCGAGCACGACGCCTGCGGCGTCGGCTTCGTCGCCCGCCTCGACGCGCGGCCGACGCACGAGGCGATCTCGCGTGCCCTGACGGTGCTCGAGCACCTCGAGCACCGCGGCGCGGCCGGCGCGGATGCCGCCACCGGCGACGGCGCCGGGATCCTCTGCCAGCTGCCGGACGCGTTCCTGCGCGCGGTCGCCGGTTTCGAGCTGCCGGCGCGCTACGGCGTCGCGGTCTGTTTCCTCCCCCGCGACGCCGCGCGCCGGTCCGAGCTCGAGCAGCTGCTCGAGCAGACGGTGGCTGCCGAAGGCCAGCGGGTGCTCGGCTGGCGTGACGTGCCGGTCGATGACGCCTACATGGGCAGGCATGCCGCCGTCTTCGCGCCGGTGATCCGGCAGCTCTTCGTCGGCGCGGCCAACGGCCTCGAGGCCGACGGCTTCGAGCGCAAGCTGTACGTGATCCGGCGCGTGGCGGAGCTCGCTGCCGGCGCCGACCTCGTCGTCCCGACCTTCTCGTCGAAGACACTCGTCTACAAGGGGATGCTGACGGCGGCGCAGCTGCGCGGGTTCTACCCGGACCTGAGCGACGAGCGCTTCACGAGCGCGCTGGCGCTCGTGCATTCGCGGTTCTCGACCAACACGTTTCCGAGCTGGGAGCTCGCGCACCCGTATCGGATGGTCGCGCACAACGGTGAGATCAACACGCTCCGCGGCAACGTCAACTGGATGCGCGCCCGCGAGTCGCAGCTCGCCTCCGAGCTGTTCGGGAGCGACATGGCGAAGGTCGTCCCCGTCGTCCGGCAGGGCGGCTCGGACACCGCGGTCTTCGACAACGTGCTGGAGCTGCTCGTGCTGGCGGGGCGCTCGCTCCCGCACGCGCTGATGATGATGGTCCCCGAGGCGCATGCCGGGCGGGCCGAGGTGCCCGACGAGCTGCGCGGCTTCTACGCGTTCCACGACTGCCTGACCGAGGCCTGGGACGGCCCGGCCGCGATCGCCTTCACGGACGGGCGGCTGATCGGCGCCACGCTCGACCGCAACGGGCTCCGGCCCGGGCGCTGGCTCGAAACGCGCGACGGCTGGGTCGTGCTCGCCTCCGAGGCGGGCGTGCTCGACATCCCCGCGGCCGAGATCGTGCGCAAGGGCCGGCTGCAGCCGGGCAAGCTCTTCGTCGTCGACCTCGACCAGGGCCGGATCGTCCCCGACGACGAGGTGAAGCGCGAGGTCGCCACCCGCAGGCCGTACGCCGCCTGGTTCGAGCGCGAGCACGTGCGGCTCGCCGATCTCCCGCGCCCGGCGCCGCGTGTCGCGGAGGAACCGCTGCGCAGCCTGCAGCTCGCGTTCGGCTACACGCAGGAGGACATGAAGGTCATGCTCGCGCCGCTCGCCGTCAACGCGGAGGAAGCGATCGGCTCGATGGGGAACGACACGCCGCTCGCCGCACTCTCGGACCGGCGGCCGCTCCTCTACTCCTACTTCAAGCAGCTGTTCGCCCAGGTGACGAACCCTCCGATCGACTCGACGCGCGAGGCGATCGTGATGTCCGTCCAGTCCCTCGTCGGGTCGGAGCGCAACCTCCTCGACGAGACGCCCGAGCACGCACGGCAGCTCGTGATCGAGAACCCGATTCTGCGCGACGACGAGCTCGAGAGCCTGCGGCAGGTCCACACCGACGTCTTCCTCGCGCACACACTGGACATCACGTGGCCGGCCGACGACGGGCCCGACGGGCTCGAGCCGGCGATCGAGCGCCTCTGTGCCGACGCCGACGCGGCGCTCGCGCGAGGGGCGAACATCCTCATCCTCTCCGACCGCGCCGTCGGTCCCGGGCGCGCCCCGATCCCGTCGCTGCTCGCGGTCGGCGCCGTCCATCACCATCTGGTCCGCGCGGGCACGCGCCTGCAGGCCGGCCTGGTCGTCGAGTCCGGCGAGCCGCGCAGCGTGCAGAGCGTCGCCGTCCTGATCGGCTACGGCGCTGCGGCCGTCAACCCGTATCTGATGCTCGGCACGATCGGCCAGCTCGTCGACGAGGGGCGCATCGACCTCGCGCGCGACGACGCAGAGGCCCGCGCGATCAAGGCGGTCGGCAAGGGCCTGCTCAAGGTGATCTCGAAGATGGGGATCTCGACCATCTCGTCGTACTGCGGCGCGCAGGTCTTCGAGGCGGTCGGACTGTCGACTGCGCTCGTCGAGCGCTACTTCACCGGCACGCCCTCGAGGATCGGCGGCATCGGCCTCGGCGAGATCGCAGCAGGCGTTCTCGTCCGGCATGCCCGTGCCTACCCGGGGACGGCGGGCGAGCTGCTGCCGGTCGTCGGGCTCTACGCCTGGCGCCGCGACGGCGAGCATCACCAGTGGAACCCGGAGACGATCGCGCTCCTGCAGCACGCGGTGCGCGGCGGCGGACAGCCGACCTACGACGAGTTCGCCGCGGCCGTCAACGCCGACTCGGCCCGGCGCTCGACGCTGCGCGGGCTCCTCCGCTTCCGGTCGGATGGCGCGCCGATCGCGCTCGATGAGGTCGAGCCCGCGGCGGAGATCGTGAAGCGGTTCTCGACCGGCGCCATGTCGCTCGGCTCGCTCTCGCGCGAGGCGCACGAGACGCTCGCCGTCGCGATGAACCGGATCGGCGGGCGCTCGAACACCGGCGAGGGCGGCGAGGACCCGGTCCGCTTCGCGGACGAGCGCCGGTCGAAGATCAAGCAGGTCGCCTCGGGCCGCTTCGGCGTCAACATCGACTACCTGACGAACGCCGACGAGCTGCAGATCAAGATGGCGCAGGGCGCGAAGCCCGGGGAGGGCGGGCAGCTGCCCGGCCACAAGGTCGACCGCTACATCGCCGGCGTTCGGCTGACGACGCCCGGTGTCGGCCTGATCTCGCCGCCGCCTCACCACGACATCTATTCGATCGAGGACCTGAAGCAGCTGATCTACGACCTGCGCTGCGCAAACCCCGACGCGCGCATCTCGGTCAAGCTCGTCGCAGAGGTCGGTGTCGGGACGGTCGCGGCCGGCGTGGCGAAGTCGAACGCCGACCACGTGCTGATCTCGGGCCACGACGGCGGCACCGGCGCCTCGCCGGTCTCGTCGATCCTGCACGCGGGCGTCCCGTGGGAGATCGGGCTCGCCGAGACGCAGCAGACGCTCGTCCTGAACGACCTCAGGTCTCGCATCTGGGTGCAGACCGACGGCCAGCTGAAGACGGGCCGGGACGTCGTCGTGGCCGCGCTGCTCGGTGCCGACGAGATGGGCTTCGCAACCGCTCCGCTGATCGCCACCGGCTGCGTGATGATGCGCGCCTGCCACCTGAACACCTGCCCGGTCGGGATCGCGACCCAGGACCCCGAGCTGCGCCGGCGGTTCCGCGGGCAGCCCGAGCACGTGATCGAGTTCTTCTTCCTCGTCGCCGAGGACGTGCGGCGGATCATGGCCTCGCTCGGGATCGCACGGTTCGACGACCTCGTCGGCCGGGTCGACCTCCTCGAGCCCGACGACGCGATCGAGCGCTGGCAGGAGCGCGGGATCGACCTGGCGAACCTGCTACGCGCGCCCGACGTGCCCACGGGCACCGCCCTCCGCCACGTCGAGCAGCAGGCCTCTCCGCTCGGCGGAGCGCTCGACTGGCAGCTGATCGAGGCCGCCCAGCCTGCGCTGCAGGCTGCCGAGCCGGTCGCCGGCGAGCTCGACGTGCGCAACGTCGACCGCACCGTCGGTGGGCTGCTCTCCCACCACGTGACGAAGGCGCACGGGCGGGCCGGCCTGCCGGCCGGCACGATCCGCTTCGGCCTGCACGGGTCGGCCGGCCAGTCGTTCGGCGCCTGGCTGGCGCCCGGGATCGAGCTGACGCTGACCGGCGAGGCGAACGACTACGCGGGCAAGGGCCTCTCCGGCGGGACGATCGCCGTCCGGCCGCCGGCCGATGCCGCGTTTGTCGCCGAGGAGAACGTGATCGTCGGCAACACGGTGCTGTACGGCGCGACCGCCGGCCGTGCATTCTTCCGCGGGATCGCGGGCGAGCGATTCGCGGTCCGCAACTCGGGCGCCGTCGCCGTCGTCGAGGGCATCGGCGACCACGGCTGCGAGTACATGACCGGCGGACGCGTGCTCGTGCTCGGCCCGACCGGCCGCAACTTCGCGGCCGGGATGAGCGGCGGGATCGCCTACGTGCTCGATCTGGACGGCGCGTTCTCGGAGCGCTGCAACCAGCAACTCGTCGGGCTCGAGGCCCTGGACGAGGACGACGAGCGCACGGTGGTCGCCCTGCTCGAGGAGCATGCCGAGCGCACCGGGTCGCCCGTCGCCGCGCGGCTGCTCGAGGCGTGGAGCCCGCTGCGCTTCGTCAAGGTGATCCCGCACGACTACAAGCGCGCGCTCGCCGACCTCGGCGAGGCGGTGCGCTACCAGGACTATCCCGTCTCGGCGGGCGGCGTCGGCTTCGTGACGAAGGAATCGGAGGAGGCGGCCTGATGGGGAAGATCGGTGCGTTCCTCAGCCTGGGCCGCACGGAGGCTCCGAAGCGGGCGCCGGCGGAGCGCATCCGCGACGTGCGCGAGTTCGTGGGCACGCTGCCGCTCGTCGAGCTGCGCGCGCAGGCGTCGCGCTGCATGGAGTGCGGCGTGCCGTTCTGCCACCACGGCTGCCCGCTCGGGAACCTGATCCCCGACTGGAACGACCTTGTCTACCGCGACCGCTGGGCGGAGGCGAGCGAGCAGCTGCACCGCACGAACAACTTCCCCGAGTTCACCGGGCGCCTGTGTCCCGCGCCCTGCGAGGCGGCCTGCGTGCTCGAGATCAACGAGGGCGACGCCGTCACGATCAAGCAGGTCGAGCTCGCGATCGTCGACCGCGCCTGGTCGGAGGGCTGGATCGTGCCGCGCCCGGCGGCGGTGCGCACCGGTCGTCGCGTCGCGGTGATCGGGTCCGGGCCCGCCGGTCTCGCCTGCGCGCAGCAGCTTGCCCGCGGCGGCGAGCAGGTGACCGTCTTCGAGCGCGACGAGGCGGCGGGCGGGCTCGTCCGCTTCGGCGTGCCGGAGTTCAAGATCGAGAAGGAGCTCGTCGAGCGCCGCGTCGGGCAGCTGGTCGCCGAGGGCGTCGAGTTCCGGTTCGGTGTCGACGTCGGCGCGGACGTCGATGTCGCCGAGCTCTCGGCCGAGTTCGACGCCGTGGTCGTCGCGACCGGCGCGCGCGTGCCGCGCGACCTGCCCGTGCCCGGACGCGAGCTCGGCGGCGTCCACTTCGCGATGGAGTACCTCGCCGAGCGCCAGCGGCTCCTCGACGGGACCACGTCGTCCGCTTCGATCACGGCCGCGGGGAAACACGTCGTCGTGATCGGCGGCGGCGACACCGGCGCCGACTGCGTCGGCCATGTCCACCGCGAGGGTGCTGCCTCGGTGACCCAGATCGAGCTGCTCGGCGAGCCGCCCCCTACGAGACCCGACGACGTCACGCCGTGGCCGCTCTGGCCGATGAAGCTCCGCACCTCGTACGCGCTCGAAGAGGGCGGCGAGCGCGGGTTTTCGCTCTCGACCACGCGTTTCGAGGGAGACGGCGCGGTCGAGCGCATCGTCTGGCAGCAAAACACGGGCGCACCGCCGTTCGACCTCCTCCCCGACACAGAGGAGGCGCGCCCTGCCGGCCTCGTGCTGCTCGCGCTGGGGTTCCTCGGGCCGGAGAGCGCGCTGCTCGACAGCCTCGGCGCCGAGCGCGACCCGCGCGGAAACGTCGCGGCGCCGGAGTTCGCGACGTCGGTGCCCGGCGTCTTCGCAGCCGGTGACGCGCGCCGCGGACAGTCACTGATCGTGTGGGCGATCGACGAGGGCAGGCGCTGCGCGGCCGCCGTCCGTACCTGGCTCGACGAGGCCGAATCGGAGTCGGGCGCGGTCACTTTTGCTTCGATAGCTTCGGGCCGCGGCGCCGAGTAGACTGCGCGCCATGAAACGGACCATGAACGACACGCACGACGAGAGCTGCTCCGTCGCAGCGACCGCCGAGATCATCGCCACCAAGTGGACGCCCCTGATCGTCCACGACCTCTCGGAGGGCGCGCGACGCTTCATGCAACTCGAGCACGCCTGTCCCGGTATCAGCCCGCGCACACTCTCGGAGCGGCTCGACATGCTCGAGCGGCAGGGCGTGGTGATCAGGCGCAGCTATCCGGAATCCCCACCTCGCGTCGAGTACGAGCTGACCGAGAAGGGGCGTGCTCTCCTGCCCGTGATCCGTGAGATGCGCCGTTTCGGCCGCTCGTGGATGATCGCCCAGCCGGCGAAGCGACGCCGCGCTGCCGCGAAGCGCTGAGAAGCGCGCGTCGAGCTCTCACGACTACCAAAGAGATAGTCGCTTCACCTTCTGAAGCTTGACAGCGCATCGGTCTGCATGCAGACTGATTCGACGATGACCGTTGCAGCGCCGAGCATGCTGTCGACGAAGCCGCTTGCGGCGACGTCCGCGCTCGCGCTCGTTCTTCTTCTTACGGTCATCCTGATTCTCCCCCTCTAGGGGGAGAACGCACTCACGCGGCCGTTAGACGCCGCATACGCCCACCGTCAACGGAAGAAGTGCGTCTCCGCACGGAGACGCAGGCGAGGAGCATCGAGTGCGCAGGATCAAGATCTTCGACACGACTTTGCGAGACGGCGAGCAATCGCCGGGCATCGCGCTGCGTCCGGACGAGAAGGCCGAGATCGCGCGCGCCCTCGAACTGCTCGGCGTCGACATCGTGGAGGCGGGTTTCGCCGCCTCCTCACCCGGTGACTTCCAGGGCGTCGCCGCCGTCGTCGAGTCGCTGGCGAGCGCCACGGTCGCGTCGCTCGCCCGCACCACCGAGGGAGACATCGACGCGGCGGCGCAAGCCCTGGCGGGCGCACCGCGCAGCCGGATCCACGTCTTCATCGCAACGAGCGCGCTCCACATGGAGCGGAAGCTCGGCCTCACGCCGTCCGAGGTGCTCGAGCGGATCTCGTGGGCCGTTGCCTACGCCGCCGAGCGCGCCGACGAGGTCGAGTTCTCGGCCGAGGACGCCACACGGTCGGACCGCGCATTCCTGGCGGCAGCGTGCCGCGAGGCGATCGCCGCGGGCGCAACGATCGTCAACCTGCCGGACACGGTCGGGTTCACGACACCCGGCGAGTACGTCCGGATGTTCGACGACCTGCGTGAACGCTGCCCGGAGCTCGGCGACGTCGAGCTGTCGGTGCATTGCCACGACGACCTCGGGCTCGCCGTCGCGAACTCGCTCGCGGGCATCGAGGCCGGGGCGACGCAGGTCGAGTGCACCGTCAACGGCATCGGCGAGCGGGCCGGCAACGCCGCGCTCGAGGAGATCGTGATGGCGCTCCGCGTCCGCTCCGACGTCTACGACGCCCAGTCCAGCGTCGACCCTGCCCTGATCCGCGATGCCTCGGAGCTCGTCGCCGAGCTGACCGGGTACGCGGTTGCGCGCAACAAGCCGATCGTCGGCGCGAACGCGTTCGCGCACGAGGCCGGCATCCACCAGGACGGGATGCTGAAGGACGCCTCGACGTACCAGATCATCGATCCGTCCGAGCTCGGCGTCGCGATGACGCTGCCGCTCGGCAAGCACTCCGGCCGTCACGCATTCACGCGCGCGGTCGGCGCTTCCGGTCGCTCGCTGGCGCAGGAAGAGCTCGACGCCGCGTTCCGCCGCTTCAAGCAGCTCGCCGACACCGGCGCACCCGTTTCCATCGACGACGTACTTCAGGAGGTCCGTGCATGAGTGAGATCACCTTCGCCTGCCTGGCCGGCGACGGTGTCGGCCCCGAGCTGATGGCAGCCGCGACGCGCGCACTCGACCGCGTCGCGCACCTCCACTCGCTCGAGCTGGCCGACGTCCATCTGCCGTTCGCGGGGGAGGCCGTCACGCGCTCGGGCCACCCGCTGCCACCCGAGACGCGCAACGCCTACCGCGAGGTGGACGCGATCCTCGTGTCCTCGCGTCATGAGCCCGCGTTCGAAGGCGTCAAGGCCGACCTGCAGCTGGCCTGGCGAATCGCGCGCGTCCAGCTCGGCGAGCGCTCCGACGTCGTCGTGATCGCGCCGATGGGTGCGTGGGCGGACTCGATCGCCGTGGAGCGCGCGTTCTCGTGCGCATCGTCGAGGCGGGGCCAGGTGGCGACGGTCAGCACCGACGACACATGGTTCGAGTTCGTGGAGCGCGAGCGGAGCCGCTGGCCCGGCATGCACGTCGAACGGCTCGGGCTCGGCGAGGCGGTCGTGCGGCTGAAGGAGTCGCCGGACGCACTCGACGTCGTCGTGACCGAGTCGCATCTGCTCGACGGGCTCGTCGACGCCGCATCGCACTTCGCCGGCTCGAAGGCGTCCGTCGCGCACGGCTGGATGCCCGACAGCGGGCCCGGCGTCTTCGCGCCCGGTGAGAGCGAGGCCGACGACCTGGGCGGGTTCGACGCCGCGGACCCGACCGGCATGCTCCTGACCGCGTCGCTGCTGCTCGGCGAGGGGCTGCACCGCCGCGCGGCCTCGCGCACGCTCGAGCGCGCGGTCGGGACGGCCGCCGGTCGCAACGGCTCCGCTCCGCGGGAGACCCGCAGCTTCACGGATGCCGTGATCGCGCTCATGCCCGAGACGCGCACCGACGTCGAGCACTTCGACGAGGTCTGGCGTTGAGCCGGATGCTCGGCTCGGACGCGATCCTGCGAGCGCTCGAGCTCGAAGGCGTCGAGGTGTGCTTCGGGATCCCGGGCGGTGCGATCCTGCCCCTCTACGACGCGTTCGCGCGCGGCAGCACCGTCCGCCACGTCCTCGCCCGCCACGAACAGGGCGCAGGCCACATGGCAGAGGGCTACGCGCGCGCCTCGGGCAAGGTCGGGGTTGCGATCGCGACCTCCGGTCCGGGTGCGACGAACCTCGTGACCCCGATCGCGGACGCCTGGATGGATTCCACGCCGCTCGTCTGCATCACCGGCCAGGTGCGCTCTGCGCTGATCGGCACCGACGCATTCCAGGAGATCGACGCCACAGGCATCACGATGCCGATCGTCAAGCACTCGTGGCTCGTGCAGGACGTCGAGGAGCTGCCGGGCGTGCTCAAGGCCGCATTTCACGTCGCGCGAACGGGCCGGCAGGGGCCGGTGCTCGTCGACATCGCGAAAGACGTCCAGGAGGCGGAGTTCGACTTCGACTACCCCGACGAAGTCGACCTGCCGGGGTGGAAACCGCCACGAACGGTCCACCCGAGGCAGCTGCGGGAAGCTGCGAACGCGATCGCCGTGGCGCAGCGGCCGATCGTCTACGCGGGCGGAGGCGTCCTCAACGCCGACGCCTGCGACGAGTTGCTCGAGCTCGTGGACTCGGCGCAGCTTCCCGCAGTCGTCACTCTGATGGGGAAGGGCTGCCTGCCCGACTCGCACCGCCTCAACTACGGCGCGCCCGGCATGCACGGATCGAAGTTCGCCAACTGGGCGCTGAACAAGGCCGATCTCGTGATCGCCGTCGGAGCGCGCTTCGACGACCGCGTCACCGGCAAGGTCTCGGCGTTCGCGCCCGGCGCGAAGGTGATCCACTTCGACATCGACGCGGCGGAGGTGGGGAAGATCCGCGAGACGGACATCCCCGTCGTCGGGCCGCTGAAGCTCGCGCTCGCGCAGCTGACGGAGCAGGTCGGCGAGATCGTCGACGGGACTCCAGCCGACCGCGCGGCCTGGCTGCGTCAGCTCGAGGACTGGCGCGAGCAGTTCCCGTTCCGCTACGAGAAGTCGCCGGGCTCGGTGAAGCCGCAGACCGTTGTCGAGGCGCTCCGCGACCTGGCCGCCTCGCGCGGCGAGGACGTGATCTGGACGACCGGCGTCGGTCAGCACCAGATGTGGGCGATGCAGTACATCCAGTGCGATCAGCCGCGCTCGTTCATCACCTCGGGCGGGCTGGGGACGATGGGCTACGGCCTGCCGGCCGCGATCGGCGCCAAGGCCGCACGGCCGGATGCGACCGTCGTCTGCATCGACGGCGACGGGTGCTTCCAGATGACGTGTCAGGAGCTGGCGACCGCAGCGCTCGAGCGTCTGCCGATCGTGGCCGTGATCCTCAACAACGGCTGGCTCGGCATGGTGCGGCAGTGGCAGGAGATGTTCTACGACGAGCGCTTCGCCCAGACGCATCTGACGCAGGCCGTCCCGAACTACGCGCAGCTGGCCGAGGCCTACGGCTGCGCCGGGTTCACGGTCGAGACCGAGGAGGAGCTCGAAGGCGCGCTCGCAGCGGCCTTCGCCGCCGGCCGCAGCGCCGTCGTCGACGTTCGCTGCGACGCCGAGGAGAAGTGCTTCCCGATGATCCCGGCGGGAGCGGCCGCAGTCGACGTGATCGAGGCACCCGGCGGCGAGGTCGTCGCCGCGTGAGCACGCACACGATCTCGGTGCGACTCGAGAACAAGCCGGGCGCGCTGGCACGCGTCTCGCAGCTGTTCTCGCGTCGCGGCTACAACATCCAGAGCCTGGCGGTCGGTCCGACCGAACGGCCCGACATCTCCCGCCTGACCCTGCGCGTCGACTGCAGCGAGCACTCGCTCGAGCAGATCGAGAAGCAGATGCACAAGCTCGTCAACGTGCTGCGGGTGACCGAGCTCCGGCCCGACGAGGCGATCGAGCGGGAGCTGGCGCTGATCACCGTCGCAGTGCCGGCAGACCGGCGCGCCGAGCTGGTCGCGCTCAGCCAGGTCGCGGGCGCGCGCGTCGCCGACATCGGCCGTGACGCAGTCACGTTCGAGCTCGTCGGCCGCTCGGAGCAGGTCGAGGCCTTCGAGGAGCTCGTTCGTCCCTACGGCGTCCGCGAGCTCGTCCGCACAGGCCGGGTCGGCCTGAGGCGGCCGAGCGCAGGAGGTCGCACCGCAACCCCTTCCGTGCAAGTCTGAACCGAAAGGACATCATCCACATGGCCGAGATCATCAAGTCGGGCGACATCGAGCTCCTGAGCGGGAAGGTCGCCGTGCTCGGGTACGGCAGCCAGGGGCACGCGCATGCGCTGAACCTGCACGAATCGGGCGTCGAGGTCGAGGTCGGCCTGCGCGAGGACAGCGCCTCGCGCGCCGCTGCCGAGGATGCCGGACTGACCGTGCGCTCGGTCGCCGACGCCGTCCGCGGCGCGCAGCTCGTCGCGTTCCTCGTGCCCGACGGCGCGCAGCCGGCGCTCTACGAGACCGAGGTGGCGCCCAATCTCGCACCGGGCGCCGCGATCCTTTTCGCTCATGGCTTCAACGTGCACTACGGGCGCATCGCGCCGCCTGCCGGCCACGACGTGATCATGGTCGCGCCGAAGGGGCCGGGGCACATCGTCCGCCGGTTCTACGAGGAGGGCTACGGCACCCCCGCGGTGGTCGCGGTCGCGCAGGATGCGAGCGGCAAGGCACGCGAGCTCGCGCTCGCCTACGGCGCCGCGCTCGGTGCCGCCCGCGCCGGGATGGTCGAGACGACGTTCGCCGAGGAGACCGAGACCGATCTCTTCGGCGAGCAGGCCGTGCTCTGCGGCGGCGTGACGCAGCTGATCCAGCTCGGCTTCGAGACGCTCGTCGAGGCCGGCTATCAGCCCGAGGTCGCCTACTACGAGTGCCTGCACGAGCTGAAGCTGATCACCGACCTGATCTTCGAGGGCGGGATCGAGCGCATGCACTACTCCATCTCGGACACCGCCGAGTACGGCTCGCATGCCGTCGGGCCGAAGGTCGTCGACGAGCACGTGCGCGAGAACATGCGCTCCGTGCTCGCCGCGATCCGCGACGGCTCGTTCGCCCGCGAGTGGGTGGCGGAGATGGATCGTGGCCAGCCCGCTCTCGACGAGGGCCGCGCGCAGCTCGCCGACACGCAGATCGAGCAGGTGGGCGTGCGGCTGCGCGCGCTCAATGTCCGTGAGGAAGTCGCGGAGGTCCATGGCGTCGGTTGACGTACCGGTCGCCCTGCTCGGGTACGGCACGGTCGGGTCGGCCGTCAGCCGGTTGCTGACCGAGTCCGCAGACGACATCGAGCGCGCCACGGGCCACCGGCTGAGGGTCGTGAAGGCGCTCGTGCAGGACGTCGGGAAGGAGCGTGATTACCCGCCTCCGGGCGGGGTGCTCACCACGGAGTTCGCCGAGATCGCCGACGACCCGACGATCGCCGTCGTCGCCGAGGTGATGGGCGGCGTCGACCAGGCGGGTGCGCACGTGCTCGAGCTGCTCGGGCGGGGCAAGCACGTCGTCTCGGCCAACAAGCAGTTGATCGCGCAGCGCGGGACGGAGCTGTTCGCGGCCGCATCGGCCGCCGGCGTGCAGTTGCGCTTCGAGGCGAGCGTCTGCGCCGCGATTCCGGTGATCAAGGTGCTGCGTGAGTCGCTCGTCGTCACGAACGTCCACCGCGTGCTCGGGATCGTCAACGGCACCACCAACTTCGTGCTCACCGAGATGGAGGCCGGGAAGTCCTACGACGAGGCGCTGGCCGACGCGCAGGAGCGCGGCTACGCCGAGGCCGACCCCACCGACGACGTGTCGGGCGCCGACGCCGCCGCCAAGATGGCGATCCTCGCGACCGTGGCGTTCAACTCGCGCGTCGCCCTCTCCGACGTCGCCTACGACGGGATCACGGCGGTCGACTCCGCCGACGTCAGGGCGGCGCGCGACCTCGACATGGTGATTCGCCTCGTCGGGGCGGCTCGGCTCGTCGACGGCAGTTTCGACGTGCGCGTCGAGCCGGCGCTCGTCGACAAGCAGCATCCGCTGGCGAAGGTCGACGGGGCGTTCAACGCGGTCATGCTGCAGGGCGATGCGATCCGCGAGATCACGCTCGAGGGGCCCGGTGCCGGGGGCAACGAGACGGCCTCGGCGGTGATCGCCGACATGGTCAGCGTGATCGGGACGATGGGGACGGGCTTCCTGCAGAACGACGCCGCCTGGCGTGAGCTACCCCGCCTGCCCGCGGGCGACAGCAGCTCGCCGTTCTACTTCCGCCTCTCGGTCGAAGACCGGCCCGGCGCGCTCGCGCGCGTCGCCGACGAGCTGGCCCAGCGGGACGTGTCGATCGCGCGGCTCCTCCAGCAGCCGAACGGCACCGGTGCCGCCCTGCACGTGGTCACGCACGAGGCGCGCACGGGCGCGTTGGCGGAGGCGCTCGAGGCGCTCGGCGCGCTCCCCGAGGTGCACAAGTGCTCGCGCCCGCTCCCGGTGATCTCCGACCGCGGCGTCTCGGAGCTCGGATGGGCCTGACCGCCGAGACCGCAGCCGTGTCGCTCGGCGAGGGCTCGACGCCGCTCGTCGCGGCGAACCGCCTCTCGGGCGAGACGGGCTACGACCTCCACTTGAAGCTCGAGGGCGCGAACCCGACGGGCAGCTTCAAGGACCGCGGCATGGTCGTCGCCGTCGCGCGTGCGGTCGAGTCCGGAGCGCGTGCGGTCGTCTGCGCCTCGACCGGGAACACTGCCGCCTCCGCAGCCGCGTATGCGGCGCGGGCGGGGCTCGACGCAGTCGTCCTGACGCCCGCCGGCGCGACCGCGACCGCGAAGCGCGCGCAGGCGGTTGCGGCCGGCGCTCGCCTGATCGAGCTGCGCGGGAGCTTCGACGACGCGTTGCGCATCTGCCGCGAGCTCGGGGAGCGCCCGGGCTTCGTGCTCGTCAACTCGCTCAATCCCGACCGCATCACCGGCCAGAAGCGCGTCGTCCCCGAGCTGCTCGAGCAGCTCGGCGAGGCGCCGGACGTCGTCGCGCTGCCTTTCGGCGGAGGTGGCAACGTGAGCGCGGTCGCGGCCGCGCTCGACGAGGCCGGGCTCGACGTCCGCATCGTCGTGGGCCAGGCGGCCGAGCGCGCGACCACCTGGGCGAGCGCGATCCGCATCGCCGAGCCCGCGCATGCCGAGCACGTCGCCGGGCTCGTCGACTCCGGACGGGTCGAAGTCGTGACGCTGTCGGAGGACGAGCTGCGCGGTGCCTGGCATCGACTCGTGCGGGCGGAAGGCGCCTTCTGCGAGCCCGCCTCCGCGGCGGGCCTCGCCGCACTGCACCAGCTGGGAACCGGCGCCGGCGAGACGACGGTCTGCATCCTGACCGGTCACGGCCTCAAGGACACGGACGCCGTCGAGGCCCTGGGCGAGACGACGGCGGTGGCCTGCGACCTGGACGCGGTACTCGAGGCGATCGGATGACCGTGCACGCGCTGGCGCCTGCCTCGACCGCGAATCTCGGGCCTGGGTTCGACTGCGCGGCGGCCGCGCTCGAGCTCTGGAACGAGCTGGTCGTCGAGGAGACCGCCGGCGGCGCCGTCGAGATCGAGGGCGAGGGCGCGGCCGAGCTCCCGCGCGACGCGAGTCATCTCTCCCTGCGTGCGTTTGCCCTCTTCGCGCCGGTCGACCGGTACCGGTTCAGCTTCGTCAACCGCATCCCGCTCGAGCGCGGGCTCGGCTCGAGCGCCGCGGCGATCGCGCTCGGGCTCGTCGCGGGCAGCGCCGTCGCCGGCGCCTCGACCGCGCCCGACGAGCTCCTCCCGCACGCGGTGCAGCTCGAGGGTCACGCCGACAACGTCGCGGCCGCGCTGCTCGGTGGTGTTTGCGTGGCCTGGTGGAACGGCGGCGACGTGCGCGCGCGGCGGATCGCGGACGACCTGCCGCTCGCCTCGGTGCTGGCCGTCCCGGCTGCGCGAGTGAGCACTGCTGCGTCCCGCAACGGCTTGCCCGACACGGTCACGCACGCCGATGCCGCCGCGAATGCGGGCTTCGCAGCACTGCTCGGCGCCGCCGTCGCCTCCGGCGATGCGGAGCTGCTGCGCGCTGCCTTCCACGACCGCCTGCACGAGCAGTATCGCGCGGCCGACGCGCCGCTCCTGGGCGCGATCCGCGCCAGCGCGACCGACGGCGCGCTCGGCGTGACACTGTCGGGCTCCGGCCCGTCGGTCGTCGTCTGGGCCGAGCACGACCAGGCGGAGAACGTCGCAGAACGCCTGCAGAAAGCGCTGTCCGACGACACCAGGGTGCTCCCGTTGCGGGTTGCCCGGAGAGGAGCCAGGCTCGCATGAGCCCTTACGGCAGCACCCACCCGGCGAAGCGCAACAGCGCCGCCCTCACGGACGGCGTCGACCGCGCGCCCGCGCGCGCGATGCTGAAGGGCGCCGGCTTCACCGACGCCGACCTCGCAAAGCCGCTGATCGGCGTCGCGACGACGTGGATCGAGACGATGCCGTGCAACCTCAACCAGCGCGTGCTCGCGCGGTACGTCAAGCAGGGCATCCGCCAGGCGGGCGGCACGCCGCTCGAGTTCAACACGGTCGCCATCTCGGACGGGGTGACGATGGGGGCTGCGGGCATGCGGGCCTCGCTCGTCTCGCGCGAGGTGATCGCCGACTCGATCGAGCTCGTGACCCGCGGGCATCACTTCGACGGCCTCGTCTGCCTCGTCGGCTGCGACAAGACGATCCCCGCGGCTGTGATGGCGCTCGCGCGGCTCGACCTGCCCGGGCTCGTCTTCTACGGAGGCTCGATCGCGGCCGGTCGGTACCGGGGCGAGGACGTGACGATCCAGGACGTCTTCGAGGCAGTCGGCGCGCACGCCGCGGGCAAGATCTCCGACCGCGAGGTGCACGCGCTGGAGAGCGTCGCCTGTCCGGGCGCAGGCGCCTGCGGCGGCCACTTCACGGCCAACACGATGGCGACGGCGCTCGACTTCCTCGGCGTGAGCGCGCCGGGCCTGAACGAGGTGCCGGCCACGCATCCGGGCAAGCCGCAGGCGGCGGTCAAGGCCGGCGAGCTCGCGATGAAGCTCGTCGTCGACGACACGCGTCCGTCGCAGGTGCTGACGCGCGAGGCGTTCGAGAACGCGATCGCCGCGATCGCCGCCACCGGCGGATCGACCAACGGCGTGCTGCACCTGCTTGCGATCGCCGCCGAGGCGGGTATCGAGCTGTCGATCGACGACTTCGACACGATCGCGGCGCGCACGCCGATCGTCGCCGACATCAAGCCGGGCGGCCGCTACGTCGCCACCGATCTCTTCAAGGCCGGCGGCGTCGCCCTCGTCGCACGCGAGCTCGTGCGCGGCGGCCTCGTCAACGAGGATTCGGTGGGCGTCGACGGCCGGACGCTCAAGCAGGTCGCGGACGGCGCCTTCGAGCGGCCCGGACAGAAGGTCGTCGTCTCGTGGGACGACCCGCTCAAGCCGACCGGGGGTCTTGCGATCCTGCGTGGCAACCTCGCACCGGAGGGCTGCGTCGTGAAGCTCGCCGGCCACGAGCGCACCCACCATCGCGGCCCCGCACGCGTCTTCGACTCGGAGGAGGCCTGCTTCGCCGCGGTCAAGGCGCGTCAGATCGAGCCCGGCGACGTCGTCGTGATCCGTTACGAGGGACCGGCCGGCGGCCCGGGGATGCGCGAGATGCTCCACGTCACGGCCTCGCTGGTGGGCGAAGGGCTCGGCGACGAGGTCGCGCTGATCACCGACGGGCGCTTCTCCGGCGCGACGCACGGCCTGATGGTCGGCCACGTCGCCCCCGAGGCGTTTCGGGGCGGCCCGATCGCGCACGTCCGCGACGGCGACACGATCGTGCTCGACGTCGACGCGCGCACGCTCGACGTCGACGTTCCGGCCGACGAGCTCGGGCGCCGCGCAGCCGAGTGGACACAGCCCGAGCCGCGGTACGCGAGCGGCGTCTTCGCGAAGTACGCCGCGAGCGTCGGCTCCGCCTCGGCAGGAGCGATCACCCGGTGAGCTCAGTGTCCCTGCAGCAGCTTCCGGATCCCGCGCGTCGCCTGGCCGATCCGCTGCTCGTTCTCGACGAGCGCGAAGCGCACGTGACCCTCGCCGCCCGCGCCGAATCCGACCCCTGGGCTGACGGCGACGCCCGCGTCGCGCGCCAGGCGCACGGCGGCCTCGAGCGAGCCGAGACCGCGCAGCTGCTCGGGCAGCGGCGCCCAGACGAACATCGTCCCGAGCGGCGGCTCGACGTGCCAGCCGGCCCGGTCGAGGCCGGCGCAGAGTGCGTCGCGCCGGCTGCGGTAGATCGCGCACAGCTCGCGTGGGTAGTCGACCGCCTCGCGGAGGGTGACCGTTGCCGCGATCTGGATCGGCTGGAACGTCCCGTAGTCGAGGTACGACTTCAGCTTCGCGAGCGCGGCGACGACCTCTGCGCAGCCCACGACGAAGCCGACGCGCCAGCCCGCCATCGAGAACGACTTGGTGAGACTGTAGAGCTCGACCGCGCATTCGGCGGCGCCGTCCGCTGCGAGCACGGACGGCGGCTCGTGGCCGTCGAAGGCGATGTCGGCGTAGGCGAAGTCGTGCACGAGCACGAAGTCGTGCTCGTGCGCGAGGTCGACGAGCCGCTGCATGTCGGCGGCGGTGGCCACGGCCGTGGTCGGGTTGTGCGGAAAGGAGACGATCACGACGCGTGGACGAGACGCCTCGACGGCCGCGGCGATCGCCTCGACGCCGCCCTCGGCGGGTGCGTCGACGACGGTCGCGCCCGCAAGCCGTGGCGCGACGCGATGAATCGGGTAGGCCGGTGTCGGCACGACGACGGTGTCGCCGGTGGACGCGAGCACCCAGAGCAGATGCGCAAGTCCCTCCTTGGCGCCGATCGTACTCAGCACCTGCGTCTCGGGATCGAGCGTGACGCCGAACGAGCGCTCGTAGTGCTCGCCGACCGCTCGCCGCAGTTGCTCGATCCCGCGGCTCGCGGAGTAGCGGTGGTTCGCCGGCCGGAGCGCGGCTTCGCGCAGCTTCTCGACCGCGAGCTCGGGCGACGGCAGGTCAGGGTTGCCGAAGCCGAGATCGACGACGTCGCGGCCCTCACGTCGCAGCTCACGCTTCAGCTGGTCGACGGTTGCGAAGACGTACGGGGGCAGGTCGTCGATACGGTAAAACTTCATTTTGAAAAGTATTGCAAGGAGGGTCGATGGCCGTCGAAGCGCTGAGATGCAGGGTCTGCGAAGCGGAGTACCCGGCTGTCGCAAGCGGAATCTGCCTGCGCTGCTTCGGCCCGCTCGAACCCGTCTACGACTGGGATTCGGTCGCCCGGGCAGCGACGCGGGAGCGGATCGAGGCCGGCCCGCGCTCGCTCTGGCGCTACGACGCGCTCCTGCCGACGGCGGCGCCCGAGCACGCCTCGGGCGGGCCGGGCTGGACACCGCTCGTCCACGCGCCGCGGCTCGCCCGCGCGCTCGGCATCGGCGAGCTCTTCCTCAAGCTCGACCACACCAACCCGACGCACTCCTTCAAGGACCGCGTCGTCGCCGTGGCGGCCGCCAAGGCGGCCGAGCTCGGCGCCGACACGCTCGCCTGCGCGTCGACCGGCAACCTCGGCAACGCGGTGGCAGCCCGCGCGGCCGCGAGCGGCATGCGCTCGGTCGTCCTCTATCCCGAGACGGTCGAGCCCGAGAAGCTGCTCGCGACGGCCGTCTACGGCGGCGAGATGTACGCCGTCCGCGGCACATACGACGACTGCTCGCGCCTCGTCGTCGAGCTTGCCGGCGAGCTGGACTGGGCGTTCGTCAACGTCAACCTCAGGCCGTACTACGCCGAAGGCTCGAAGACACTCGCCTTCGAGTTGGTCGAGCAACTCGGCTGGGAGCTCCCGGACGCCGTCGTCGCACCGATCGCCTCCGGCTCGCTCTTCACGAAGCTCTGGCAGGGGTTCGAGCAGTTCGCTCGACTCGGCCTCGTCGAGGGCGAACGGCCACGGCTCTACGGCGGCCAGGCGGAGGGTTGCTCCCCGGTCGCGGACGCGTTCGACGAGGCGCGTCCCGTCTCGCCGGTGCGGCCGGCGACGGTCGCGCACTCGCTCGCGATCGGGGCTCCTGCCGACGGCGATCTCGCGATCGCCACTGCGCGCACCTCGGGCGGCTCGATCTACTCGGTGCCCGAGGAGGACGTCGGCCCCAACATGTCGTTGCTCGCCGGGACGTGCGGCGTGTTCGGCGAGACGGCCGCCGGCGTCACCATCGGCGCCCTGCGGGCCGCCGCGGCCTCCGGCGCGATCGGCGAGGGCGACCGCGTCGTCGCGCTGATCACGGGCTCCGGCCTGAAGACGCCGCAGGCGGTGGAGGTGCGCGAGGGCAAGCGCATCGACGCCGACGTCGACGAGCTGCTCGACGGCCTGGGAGCGCTGCATGGCTGAGGTGGCCGTGATCGCCTGCCTGCCCGGTGACGGGATCGGCCCCGAGGTGCTCGACCAGGCCGTGCGCGTGCTCGCGGCTCTGCCGGTCGACGTGGAGGTCGAGCGGCTGCCGTTCGGCGGCGCGGCGATCGACGAGACCGGCGACCCGCTGCCGCCCGAGACGCTCGCGGCCTGTCGCCGCGCGCGCGGCGTGCTGCTCGGCGCCGTCGGTGGGCCGCGCTGGGACGGCGGCTCGGTGCGGCCGGAGCAGGGCCTGATCGGCCTGCGCAAGGCGCTCGACGTGTACGCCAACCTTCGCCCCGCACGCCAGGGCGAGGTCGATCTCGTGATCGTGCGCGAGCTCGTCGGCGGGCTGTATTACGGCGCCCGTGGCGTGCGCGAGGACGGCACGGTCTTCGACACCTGCGAGTACCACCCGACGCAGGTCGAGCGCATCGCACGGCGCGCGTTCGAGCTCGCCGAGCGGCGTAGCGGTGAGCTCGTGTCTGTCGACAAGGCGAACGTCCTCGACACCTCACGGCTCTGGCGTCGTGTCGTCGCCGAGGTCGCGGCTGCGCATCCCGATGTGCTCGTGCGCGACGCCCTCGTCGACAGCTTCGCCATGGAGCTCGTGACCTCGCCCGAGCGCATCGACGTGGTCGTGACCGAGAACACCTTCGGGGACATCCTCTCCGACATTGCCGCCGCAGTCACCGGCGGCCTGGGGCTGGCGGCCTCCGCATCGCTCGGCGATGCCGGCCCCGGCATCTTCGAGCCCGTGCACGGGTCGGCGCCCGACCTTGCCGGAACCGGCACCGCGAACCCCTCCGCGATGCTGCGTTCCCTCGCGCTCCTGCTCGAGCACGGGCTCGAACGACTCGACCTTGCCGCCGCGCTCGACGCGGCGGTCGACGCTGCGCTGGTGGCCCGGCCGACGCGTGATGCCGGCGGCAGCGCAACGACCGGCGAGTTCGGCGATGCCGTGCTCGCCGAGCTCGAGCGGACGCTGTCGGACGAGACGGTTGCGAGTCTCGCGCGATGAGCGTCACGGTCGGCTTCCCCGGCCCGCCCGGCAGCCACAGCGACGCGGCCGCGTCGGTGCTCGTGCCGAACGCGGTGACGTCGATCGGCCTGCCGAGCTTCTCGGCGGTCATCAGCGCGGCCACCTCGGCCGAGGTGACGCTCGGCGTGCTGCCGATCGAGAGCTCACTGATCGGCCCGATCGCGGAGACACACGACCTGCTCTACGGCTCGGCGCTCTCGATCGTGCGCGAGGCGACGCTGCCGATCCGCCACTGCGTGCTCGGGGTCCCGGGTGCGCGGCTCGAGACCGCGACGACACTGTGGTCGCACCCGGCGGCGTTCGACCAGTGCCGCGACCTCCTGGCGAGCCGGGACCTGCGTTGCATCCCCACGGCGACGACTGCCGACGCCGCGCGCACCGTGGCCGAGGCGGGCGACCCGGCGCAGCTCGCGATCGCCAGCGCCGAGGCGGCGCTCGCCTACGGGCTCGAGGTGATCGAGGACGACGTCGGCGACCGGCCCGGCGCATTCACGCGTTTCGTCGCGCTCGCGCCGTACACCCAGCTGGCGGGCGGCGAGGGCTGGCGCACCGCGCTCTGGTTCGTCACCGACCACCAGCCCGGAGCGCTCTTCCGCGCCCTCGGCCCACTGGCCCGGAACGGCGTCAACCTCGTGCAGCTCGTGTCGCGGCCGCTCCCCAACTCGCCGTGGCGCTACCGCTTCGACGTCGTGCTCGACGGTCACGTCTTCGACCCGTCGGTGCGCCCGGCGCTCGCCGAGCTGCGCGCCATGACCCGCGACCTACGGCTCTTCGGCTCGTACGCGGCGGAGGTCGTGCAGTGAGCGGCTCGACCCTTTTCCGCAAGCTCTGGGATGCGCACGTCGTCGAGGCGCCCGACGGCGCGCCCGCACTGCTCTACGTCGACCTGCACCTGGTGCACGAGGTGACGAGCCCGCAAGCGTTCGAGGCGCTGCGCGCCGCAGGCCGGCCGGTGCGGCGACCCGATCTGACCGTGGCGACGATGGATCACAACGTGCCAACGGTCGACGGTCCGGTCACCGACCCGCTTGCACGTGCGCAGCTCGAGGCGCTGCGCGCGAACTGCACGGAATTCGGCGTGCCGCTGCTCGCGACCGGCAGCGGTCGTGAGGGGATCGTGCACGTGATCGGTCCCGAGCTCGGGTTGACGCAACCCGGGATGACGATCGTCTGCGGCGACAGCCACACCTCGACACACGGGGCGTTCGGGGCACTCGCCGTCGGCATCGGCACCTCAGAGGTCGAGCACGTGCTCGCGACCCAGACGCTGCCCCAGTCATTGCCACGGACGATGCAGGTCGCCTTCGACGGCGAGCTGCCCTTCGGCCTCTCGGCCAAGGACATGGTGCTCGCGGCGATCGGCGTGCTCGGCGTTGCCGGCGGCCAGGGCCACGTGCTCGAGTACACCGGCGCGGCGGTCGAAGCGCTGTCCATGGAGGGGCGCATGACGGTCTGCAACATGTCGATCGAAGCGGGCGCGCGCGCCGGGCTGATCGCTCCCGACGACGTCACGTTCGCCTACCTCGAAGGTCGGCCCAGCGCACCCGCCGGCGCCGACTGGGAGCGCGCGCTCGAGCGCTGGCGATTGCTGCACACCGACCCGGAAGCTCCGTACGACGCGGTCGTGCACGTCGATCTCACCAGGCTGAAGCCGCAGGTGACATGGGGGACGAACCCCGGCATGGTCGCTCCGGTCGACGGGGTCGTGCCCGACCCGGCCGACTACGCCGACGCCGACGAGCGCGCTGCCGTCGAGCGGGCCCTCGCCTACATGGACCTCGAACCGGGGACGCCGCTGTCCGAGGTGCGGATCGACAAGGTCTTCATCGGCTCGTGCACGAACGCGCGGATCGAAGACCTGCGCACGGCCGCACGCCTTGCGGACGGCCGCCGCGTCGCCGAGGGCGTGCGCGCGATCGTCGTCCCCGGCTCCGCGCAGGTGAAGCTGCCAGGCGGAGCGCGAGGGTCTGAACCTCATCTTCGAGTCGGCCGGCTTCGAATGGCGGCGCTCGGGCTGCTCCATGTGCCTCGGCATGAACACCGACGTGCTGCAGCCCGGAGAGCGCTGCGCCTCGACGTCGAACCGGAACTTCGAGGGCCGCCAGGGCGCAGGCTCGCGCACGCACCTCGTCAGCCCCGCGATGGCCGTCGCCGCCGCGATCAACGGCCGCTTCACGGACGTCAGGGCGCTCGCATGAACCCGCTGCGGTCAGTCACGGGCCGCGTCGTCGTGCTCGACCGCGCCGACGTCGACACCGACCAGATCATCCCCAAGCAGTTCCTGAAGCGGATCGAGCGGTCGGGCTACGGCGAGTTTCTCTTCTTCGACTGGATGAAGGACGACGACTTCGTGCTGCGGCAGCCGGGGGCGTCCGACGCGCGCATCCTGATCGCGGGACGCAACTTCGGCTGCGGCTCCTCGCGTGAGCACGCGGCCTGGGCGCTCGAGGACTTCGGCTTTCGCGTCGTGCTCGCGCCGTCGTTCGGCGACATCTTCCGGACGAACGCGATCAAGAACGGGCTCGCTCCCGTCTCGGTCTCACCCGGCCGCCTCGCCGAGTTGCGGGAGGCCGTCGGCCGGCGCAACGAGCTGACCGTCGACCTCGAGCAGCTGACGATCACCCATCCCGACGGCCTGCGCATCGCGTTCCCCTTCGAGCCGTACGCGCAGGAGACGCTCGTGCACGGCCTCGACGACGTCGCGCGCACGCTGCTGCGCGACGCGGCAGATCGCACGGTTCGAGGCGGCGCACCCCGCGCGCGTCGACACGCGCGTGCTCGCGGTCTAGCCGGTGTTGCGCAGCGCCGCCGCGATGCCCGCGATCGAACGGAGCAGCGGCAGCTGTGCTTCCGCGTCCCCGTCGCGGTAGCGCCGGAGCAGCGCCACCTGCACGGCGTTCATCGGGTCGACGTAGGGGTTGCGGAGGCCGATCGAGCGCCGCAGCACCGGCTGGCGCTCGAGCAGCCGCTCGACTCCTGTCGCCGCGAGCACCCCGGCGACGGCTCGCGCATGCTCCGCCTCGATCGTCTCGAAGAGGGCGTCGTCGTCGACCAGCGCGAGGTACCCGCGGGCGATCGAGAGGCTCGACTTCGCGAGCGTCATCTCGAGGTTGTCGATCATGGCGCGGAAGAACGGCAACCGCTCGTACAGATCGCGCACCGCCTCGACGCCGGCCTCGGCGAAGGCCGCGCCACAGCCGAACCAGGCCGGCAGGAGGACGCGGTTCTGGGTCCAGGAGAAGACCCATGGGATCGCACGCAGCGAGGCGAGGTAGTCGCTGTCGTCGGGGCGCCGGGCCGGGCGGGACGCGATCTCGAGCAGCGCGAGCTCGTCGACGGGCGTGAACGCCCGGAAGAACGCGACGAACCGGTCGTCCTCCCAGACGAGCGAGCGGTACACGCGCCGCGACGTCGCCGCCAGCCGGTCGAGCAGCGTGCGATCGGCGGTGGAGGGCGGCGGGGGCGCCGCTCCGGGAAGGTCGCGAGCAGCGTCCCGGCCAGGGCCGCCTCGAGGTTCTGGCGCGCGAGCCCTTCCAGCCCGTACTTGAACGACACCGTTTCGCCCTGCTCGGTCACCTTGACCCGCCCCGGCGGGCAGCCGGCGGGCTGCGCGAGGATCGCCGCATGCGTCGGGCCGCCGCCGCGCCCGGCGCTGCCGCCGCGGCCGTGGAAGATGGTCAGCTCGACCGCGTGCTCGCGAGCGACGTCGGCCAGCGCCTCCTGCGCGCGGTAGATCGCCCACTGCGCGGCGAGGTACCCGCTGTCCTTGCCGGAGTCGGAGTAGCCGACCATCACCTCCGCGCGTCCGCCGCGCTCGCGCACCCGTGCGGCGTAGCGCTCGTCGGCCAGCAGCTCGCCGACGATCGCCGGCGCCCGATCGAGGTCGTCGACGGTCTCGAAGAGAGGGACGACCGACAGCGGCTCGCTGGTCAGCTCGAGCGCGCGGACGACGTCGGCGGTGGAGCTCGTTCCCGACACGATCAACGTGTCGAGCGCTGCGGCGCCGTGCCGGCGACGCGCGGCCTCCGCCGCCGCCACCGCCTCCCGCGCGCGGGCGCTCTCGAGCTCGCGCGCATGCAGGCGGACGTCCAGCTTCGCGACGTGAAAGCCGAAGATCTCGACCTGCCGCCGCAGCCGCGCGACGCGGCCCTCGGCGACACGTGCGCCGCCGTGTGCGGTCAGGCTCCGGCTGATCACCGCCAGGTCGTCGAGCAGCTCTTCGGCGCCTGCATAGCCGTTATTGCCGAGCCGCCACCACATGAACGAGAGCTTGCGCCGGTACGGCTCGAGCGTGTTGCGGGCGCCGATCTCGGCGGCGTACGCCGGGAGCTCCCGCTCGTCGCGGGCGAGCGACTCGTCGAGCTCGTGCGAGACCGCGACGAGCGAGCGTGCGGCCGCGATCTCGACCGCGAGCGCGCGCACGTCGTCCCGGTAGCGGCCGAGTGCCAGCGTGCGGGCGCGCTCGAGCGCCTCGTCGATCGACGCGGGCCCGGCGCTGGGATTGCCGTCCATGTCGCCGCCCACCCACGTCCCGAAGGCGAGCGGGGGCGGCGCGGCCGGCAGCCGCTCGCGCCAGACGCCGACGAGCTCGGTGGCGGCGGTGAGCAGGCTGTGCTCGAAGAACCACAGCGCGTGGCGGATCTCATCCGAGATCCGCAGGCGGTCGTGGCGCACCTCGTCGGTCTGCCAGAGCAGCGTGACCTCTTCCGCGATCCGCTGCTCGGCTGAGGTGCCCTCGGCGGGCGAGACGCGCGGATCGTCGAGCACCGCGAGCTGCTCCTGGATGCGGATGTGCGCGAGGAGCACGCTGCGGCGCGTGGTCTCGGTCGGGTGCGCTGTCAGCACCAGCTCCACCCACGTCGCGCGGGCGCGCTCGGCCAGCTCCTCGGCGGGGAGGTCGCCGAGCGCCGCAAAGGCGGCATCGAGCGACTCGCGCGACACCCGGCCGTCGTGCGCGTCCTCGCGGCGCCGGCGCAGGCGGTGGTGCTGCTCGGCGAGATTCGCGAGCTGGAAGTAGACGGCGAAGGCGCGCAGGACGAGCGCGTGCGCATCGGGCTCGACCGCAGCTAGCGTCGCCGCGACGTCCGCCGGGCCTTCTCGACGCGCGGCCCGACTCGTACGCCGGATCGACTCGACCAGGTCGAGCAGCCACTGGCCTTCCTGCTCGACGAGGACGCGGCCGAGGATCGCCCCGAGCAGCCGGACGTCGTCTCTGAGCGGGGCCGCGCTCTCGGTGCCGCGGTCGATCTCGGGCACGGCCACCGGTGTCGGTCTTAGGAGCCCAGCCCGAGCGCCGCGAGGATCTGCTGGACGTCGGGCTCGAGCGGCTCGCTAGGGCCGGTCCCCGGCGGATCGACGTCGTACGGCTGCGAGCCCGTGACGACGAGCACGACCCGCGATCCCGCTCGACCTCGCCTCGACGGATCGCCTCGGCGAGCGCCCCGAAGGCCGCGCCCCCCGCGCAGTCGACCTCGATCCCGGCGGTCTCGCTCAGGAGCGCGGTGTGCGCCTCGATCGCCGTGTCGCTGACGGCGTGCACCGCCCCGCCGCTCGCGCGCGCGGCGCCGAGCGCCAGGTCCCCGTGCGACGGGTTGCCGACCGAGAGCGACGGGACGTCCGTCGACGCCTCGACCCGCGAGATGCCACGGTCTGCGGCGAACGCGTCCGCGATCGGGCTCGAGCCCTCCGACTGCCCGGCGATCAGTCTCGGCACGGGCTCGCGCGAGAGTCCCGACCGGGTCAGCTCCGAGAACCCCTGCGCGAGCTTCGCCAGCAGAGTCCCGCTGGCCGCCGGGCAGACGACCGCGTCAGGGAGCTCCCAGCCGAGCTGCTCGGCGATCTCGAACGAGATCGTCTTGGCGCCCTCGCTCGCGTACGGATGGAGATTGCCGCTGACGAAGCCCCACGGGAAGAGCGCGCCAAGCTCGAGCTCGAGGCGGCGGCAATCGTCGTAGGTGCCCGCAATCGGGAGGACCCGCGCGCCGGGATGCCGGGCGGCGACCGCGCCGGCGCCGACGGTCGCTGGAGCGAGGATCATCGCCTCGAGGCCGGTCGCGGCGGCGGCCGCGGCGACGGCATCGCCGAGGTTCCCGGTCGACGAGCAGCAGAGGGTCGAGAACCCGTGCTCCTGCGCGGCGGCGACGGCGAGGCTGGCGATGCGGTCCTTGTACGAGCGGGTCGGGTTTGCTCCCTCGAGCTTCAGGAGCAGCTCGACGCCGAGCAGCTCCGACAGGCTGTCGCTGCGCTCGAGCGGCGTCCACCCCGCCTGCACGCCGGCAGTGGCGCGAGTCGGGAGCAGCCCTTCGTAACGCCAGAGCGATGGTGCACCCGCCGCGATCGCCCTGGGCGTGACGCGCGCGCGCACGACGTCCCAGTCGTAGGCGATGTCGGTTGCGCCGTCGCAGCGCCGGCACGTCTCGAGGGGCTCGGGCTCGGTCACGTCCTCGCAGACGCGACAGTGCAACGTGTAGGCCCCGTGCGGGAAGGAACTCATCTGCGACCCGTCCGAGTGATGGAGCCTAACCGGGGGGACGGGTGTGTCCGGCTAGGCCAGTCGCGCGCAGGCGATGACCGTAAGGAGAAAAACCGGCTTCATCGTCGCTGCGGGGCGCATGGGGTTGAGTGTACAGCGCACCGCGACGAACTTCAAAAGAAGCGCAGTTACTTCACTTTGTATAGCATCGGCGACGTCGTGAGGGTGGAGGCGGGAACCGATGCCCCGCCTTCACCCTCACGTTCCGCCGGCGACCGCTGGGAGGAGCAGGATCGTCGAGGCCGGCTCGACCTCGGTGTCGAGACCGCCGAGCAGGCGGATGTCGTCGCCGTCGACGAAGACGTTCAGGTAGCTGGGGAGGGCGTCGTCCGCGAGCACGCGCGCGCCGAGGGCTGGATGCTGCGTCACCAGAGAGGTGAGCGCGGCGCGGACCGTCCCGCCGTCGACCGTCACGGTGCGGTTGCCCGCGGCGTCGGGACGGAGGACCGGGGGGATGCGGATGACGGCCACGACTCGATGATACTTTAGAAAGTGAAGTGATGTTGACGGTCGTCAAGTGGGGCGGCGCTGCGCTCACCCGCGGCCCGTTCGTGCTCGGGCACTTCGTCGGGCCCGGCGACGACGCGTGCGTCGTGCATGGTGCGGGTGCACGGATCACGGCCCTGCTCGCGGCAGCCGGGATCGAGTCTCGGTTCGTGGACGGCCGGCGAGTGACGTCGCCGGAAGCGCTGCCGCACGTGAGCCAGGCCTACCGGCTCGAGAACGAGCGTCTCTGTGCGCAGGTCGGCGCTCGCGCCCGTGGCCTGATGGGCGACGAACTGGGCCTCGAGGCCGACCTCGTCCCCGGGCTCGGCCGAGTGGGGTTACTGCGGCCGTTCGCACCACCCGGGCTCTGGGAGTCGTTGGCCGCTGGACTCGTGCCGGTGATCGCACCGCTGGCCCGCGGCCCGCTCAACGTCAACGCCGACGATGCCGCGTCGGCGCTCGCCATCGCCCTGCGCGCCGACCGCCTCGTCTTCGTCTCCGACGTCGAGGGCGTGCTCGTGGACGGCGAGATCGCCGGGGAGCTGTCGGCACGGGAGATCGACGAGCTCGACGGAACGCTCCGCGGCGGCATCGTCCCCAAGCTGCAGGCTGCGGTCGCGGCCGCGCGTGCAGGCGTCCGCGCCGAGGTCGGCCGAACGGTCGTGAGTGCATAACTTTACTTTTTGAAGTTAGGTAGGTAGGCTCGGGAGCGTGCACGTCCTCGCACCGATCCGCATGTGTTGCCCGCTCCGGCTGATCGCCGGCTAGCGGGCCGCATCCTCTTCATCTCTCGCAGCGACCCGCATGGCACCCAAGGCCACCGAAGCCCCGACCCTCGAGCTCGTCCTGAAGCGGAACTCCGTCGAGCGCCTCAAGCGCGCCAAGAGCCCGCTCGGAATGCTCGACGAGCTGCCTGCGCTGATCGCGGCGGGGTACGAGCAGGTCGACGAGGAGGACATCGTACGGCTGAAGTGGTGGGGCCTCTACCACGACAAGCCGAAGATCGGGACGTTCATGCTGCGGGTCAAGATCCCCGGTGGGATCACGTCGCCGGCACAGCTCGGTGCGATCGGCGAGATCTCGAACCGCTACGGACGGGGCGAGGGCGAGCTGAGCACTCGCCAGAACGTCCAGCTCCATTTCATCGAGCTCGGCGCATTGCCGAACGTCTTCGACCTCCTGCACGGCGCAGGCCTCACGTCGGCGGGTGCGTGCGGCGACACGGTGCGCAACATCACCGGCTGCCCACTCGGAGGCCTTGCCCACGACGAGCTGTTCGACCCGACTCCGGTGCTCGACGAGGCCGCGGCGTTCTTCTACGGCAACCCCGACTACTCCGACCTGCCCCGCAAGCTCAAGATCGCGATCACCGCGTGCCCCGACGCCTGCGCGGCGCCCGAGATCAACTGCATCTCCCTGATCGGCGCGATCCGAGACGGCCGGGAGGGCTTCGGCGTGCTCGTCGGCGGTGGCCTCTCGTCGGTTCCTCGCATCGCCAAGGACCTCGGGATCTGGGTTCCGACGGACGACGCGGTCACGGTGCTCGCCGCGATCCTCGACGAATGGCGCGCGGACCTGCGCTACCGCGTCTCGCGCGTCAAGTCGCGCCTCAAGTTCATGATCGACGACATTGGCCCCGAGGGCATGCGCGCGCTGATCGAGCAGCGGCTCGGGCGGCAATTCGAGGACTTCTCGCTGCCGCACCTCCCGCCGGCCCGCAATCACCTCGGCGTCCACGACCAGGCCGACGGCCGGCACTACGTCGGGGTGCCGGTGCACCTCGGCCTGCTCGGCGGCGACCAGATGATCGCACTCGCCGGACTCGCCGCAAGCCTCGACGGCGACGTGCGGTTGACGCGGCAGCAGAACCTGGTGCTGACGAACGTCGGCGCCGAACGGCTCGACGAGGTGGTCGCGCTGTTGGAGGAGATCGGGTTGCCGCTCGACGCCGGGGCCCTGCGTGGCGACGCGGTCGCGTGTACCGGCGAGCCTCACTGCAACTTCTCCGTCACCGAGACGAAGACGCGCATGGACGGGCTCGTCAGGCTGCTGGAGGAGCGCTTCGGCGATGGCGCCGACGGGCTGCGGATGAATCTCGACGGCTGCCCGCACGCCTGCGCCCACCACTGGGTCGGTGAGATCGGCTTTCAGGGAACGACCGTGCGCGACGCCGAGGGCAAGCGCCGCCAGGCCTACGACGTCTACCTGCGCGGCAGCCTCGATCGCCCTGCCGCCGTCGGTCGCGCCGTGTTCAAGCGCGTGCCGACGGAGGAGCTCGACGACGCCGTCGTCGGCCTCGTCGGCGGCTGGGTGGACGGGCGCGCCGACGGCGAGAGCTTCAGGAGCTTCTGCGACCGCACCAGCGACGACGACCTCGGTCGCCTCGCCGGCCGCGAAGCCGCCAAGCCGAGACAGAAGGAGACAGCATGAGCGTGGAACTGCTCGACGACCTCGAGGCAGGCGAGCTTGCCGTCGAGTTCGAAGGAGAGGAGCCGGAGGTCGTGATCGGCTGGGCGATCGAGCGGTTCGCTCCCTCGATCTCGATCTCGACCGCGTTCCAGACCGACGGCGCCGTGCTGCTGCACATGGCGTATGCGCTCGATCCGTCGATTCGCATCTTCAGCGTCGACACGGGGCGGCTCCCGGGCGAGACGTTCGAGCTGATCGAGCAGATGCGCGACCGCTATCCCGGCCTCCAGCTCGACCTGCTCTCACCGGCTGCGCCGCCGGTCAACGCCATGGTCGCCAAGCACGGGCCGAACCTCTTCTACCGCAGCGTGGAGAACCGTCTGCTCTGCTGCCAGGTGCGCAAGGTGCTGCCGCTGCAGCGCCACCTCGCCGGCCTCGACGCGTGGATCACCGGTCTGCGCCGCGACCAGTGGGCGACCCGCAGTGACATCCGCAAGATCGAGATCGACCACGATCACGGAGCGATCGTGAAGCTCAATCCGCTCGCCGACTGGTCGGAGGACGACGTCTGGGCGTACGTGCGCGAGCACGAGCTTCCGTACAACTCGCTGTACGACAAGGGCTACACGTCGATCGGCTGCGCACCCTGCACGCGTCCCACCAAGGCCGGCGAGGACCTGCGCGCCGGCCGGTGGTGGTGGGAGTCGAACGCCCCGAAGGAGTGCGGCATCCACTGCGCGATCGAGACCGGCGGTCTCGAGCACGAGCTGCGCGCGCTGATCGGCAGCGACGATGACTGACGCTCTCGTACTGCGAGGAGAGGCGCGCGAGGTCGCTCTCGCCGAAGCCCAGACCGTGCAGTCGATGGCGCAGGACGAGGCAATGCGGTCGCGTCTCGCCGAGCTCGTGAGCGCGGTCTCCGACGGTGAGGTTGGGGGTGAGGCGGCGGTGCTGCTCGAGTCTGTGCTCGAGCTGGGACTGCAGACGGGCCGGATCCGTGCGTATTACGGACCCGGCGGAGAGCAAGCAGCACTGGTGACGCTGAGGAAGCTCCCCCGCGGCCGTGCTCGCTCCGAGACCGCGCGCGACGTCACGGCGGCGCTGAAGGTGCTCGCCGGCGCGCGCCTCGGCGCGGTCGAGATCTCCGCGATCGCTCCGGGAGCGTTCAGCCTCGCGATCGAGGCCGACGGCGTGCAGGCGTCGGTCCGGCTCGACGCGACCGGTGTGCGGGTCACGAGCCTGGCGACGTGAGCGACGTTCGGTACTACATGGCCTGCCTCGACCTGCGCGGTCGTGACTGCCTCGTCGTCGGTGGCGGTCGGGTCGCCACCGAGAAGGTCCACGGCCTGCTGGACTGCGAAGCGCGGGTCACGGTGCTCGCGCCGCGCGTCGACGACGAGCTGCGGCGGTTACCCGTGCGGGTGGAACGTCGCGCGTTCCGGCCCTCGGACGTCGTCGGCCGGTTCCTCGTCGTCGCCGCGACGAGCGAGCGCGTGGTCAACGCCGAGGTCTCGCACGCAGCGGACGAGCGTTCGATCCTGTGCAACGTCGCCGACGACCCGGAGCTGTGCAGCTACATCCTGCCCGCGATCGTGCGGCGTGATCCCATCGTCGTCGGTGTCTCGACCGGCGGTGCCTCGCCGGCGCTCGCCCAGCGGATCCGCGCCGACGTCGCGCGGCTGGTGGGGCCGGAGCACGCACTGCTCGCGCGGCGGCTGCGCGAGCTTCGGCCCTGGGCGAAGCGTGAGCTCCACACCTACGAGGAGCGCCGCGAGTTCTTCGAGTCCCTCGTCTCCGAGGCGCTCTCGTGAGCGTCGCGATCGTGGGGGCAGGCCCGGGCGACCCCGGGCTGATCACCGTCCGTGGGCTCGCGCTCGTCGAGGCGTGCGACGTGCTCGTCTACGACCGGCTGGTCTCCGCAGAGCTCGTCGAGCGCGCCGAGCAGGCCGAGCTCGTCGCGCGGGACGAGCTCACGCAGGCCGAGGTGAACGAGGTGCTCGTCGAGGAGGGGGGTCGCGGACGTGCGGTCGTGCGCCTGAAGGGCGGAGACCCGTTCGTCTTCGGACGCGGCGGCGAAGAGGTGCTCGCGCTGGCCGAGGCGGGGGTCCCGTTCGAGGTCGTGCCGGGCCTCTCGACCTTGACGGCGCTGCCTGCGCTCGCCGGGATCCCGCTCACGCACCGTGGGATCGCGTCGCAGGTGACGGTCGTCACGGGCACGGCCGGGAACGGGGGTGAGCTGGACTACGAGCGCCTGGCGTCGACCCCTGGCACGCTGATCGTCTTCATGGGACTTGCGCGACTGGAGCGGATCGCCGACAACCTCGTCATGCACGGTCGTTCACTCGACGAGCCGGTGGCCGTCGTCTCGAGGCTCTCGCTCGCGGGCGAACAGACCGTCGTCGCGACCCTCGGGACGATCGCCTCGGCTGCCCGCATGCTCGAATCGCCCTCGGTCGTGATCATCGGGGGTGTCGCCGCGCTGGCCGCGGTGGCCGACCGGGTCGGCATGCCGTCGTGAACGTCGAGCCCTTGCATCCCGGTGAGGGTCTCGTCGTCCAGAAGTTCGGCGGCTCGTCGCTCGCGACGCCCGAGCGGGTGCGCCGCGTGGCCGGCCGCGTCGCCGCGACGGCCCGCGCCGGCGTCCCGGTGTGCGTGGTCGTCTCGGCGATGGGCGACACGACGGACGACCTCATCGGCCTCGCCGCGGAGGTCTCCGGCGCGGATCATCTGCGCGAGGTCGACATGTTGCTCGCCGCCGGCGAGCAGATCTCGATCGCGCTCCTGACGATGGCGCTCCTCGACCTCGGCTTGCCGGCCGTCTCCCTGACCGGCCCGCAGGCGGGGATCCTCACCGACCGCAGTCACGGCAAGGCCCGGATCATCGGCATGCGCGCCGACCGGGTCGCCGCTGCGATCGACCGGAGGGAGGTGCCGATCGTGGCCGGCTTCCAGGGTCTCTCGCAGGACCAGGACGTGACGACCCTCGGCCGGGGCGGGTCCGACACGACCGCCGTCGCCCTCGCGGCCGCGCTGGATGCGTCGGTCTGCGAGATCTACACCGACGTCGACGGCGTCTACACCGCCGACCCGCGGCTCGAGCCACGGGCGCGGAAGCTCGCCCGCATCTCGTACGAGGAGATGCTCGAGCTCGCGGCCTGCGGCGCACGCGTGTTGATGCTGCGCTCGGTGGAGTACGCCCGTCGCACTGGCGTGCGGCTGCACGTGCGGTCATCCTTCAGCGAGGACGAGGGAACCTGGATCGTCGACGAAAGGGAAGGCGTGGAGCACGCGATCATCTCGGGTATCGCTCACGACACGAGCGAGGCGAAGGTCACGCTGCTCGGCGTGCCCGATCAGCCGGGCGTGGCGGCAACCGTCCTGCGGCCGCTCGCCGAGGCGGCCGTCAACGTCGACATGATCGTCCAGAACGTGTCGGCGGAGGGCCACACCGACATCTCCTTCACGCTGCCGGAAGCCGACCTCGAGCGCTCGACGGCGATCCTCGACGACGTCTCCCGGCGGCTCTCGGCTGCCGGCGTCGTGTCCGACCGCAACATCGCCAAGGTGTCGCTGATCGGAGCGGGCATGAAGAGCGACCCGGGGGTCGCGGCCGACATGTTCGAGGCACTCGCTGAGGCGGGCGTCAACATCGAGATCATCTCGACCTCGTCGATCCGCATCTCCTGTGTCGTTCGTGAGGATCTCGTCGGCCGCGCGGTCGCCGCGGTGCACGAGCGGTTCGAGCTCGGCAAGGACTGATCAGTCGGGGTACTCGCGCACCTGCCGGCGGTCGTAGAACCATGCGAAGACGAGCAGTGCGACGACGAACACCACGAACGCGCCGAACAGTCCCCACGCTGCCGCTGCGGCGTCGAAGATGACGAAGACCAGGAGGAGCCCGATCCCGATCGCGATCACGCCGCCGACAACGGCAAGGACGAAGCGAAACCCTCCGACATCCTCCATGCTTCCTCCGATCGGTCGCGCCGGGCTGATTTCGCGCCGTCCGGCGCAGCCCGAGCAGGCCCCAGATTCGCCCCGGCGCTCCGCTCCGGCATCACCCGATGTGGGTGAGCGAAGGTCATTGACCCGGGCGGGCCGGCGGCAGCTGACGACGCCGGTGCCTGCGTCGGTCAGGAGGCCGAGATCGCGCCGAGCAGGCCGTGCACGCCGAGCTCGGTCACGCCGCGCCACTCGTGCGGGCCCGAGGTGAAGAAGAGCTCGTCGCGGCTTCCGCTCATCTTCCCGTTGCCGAACGCGATCCCCCAGAGGCCGTTGAGGACGAGCGGCTTGCCGTGCGCGTCGCGCAGGACCCCGGCATGCCGCCAGCGCTTGCCGCTGCGGCGGTAGGCGTTGATGCGGCCGTCGCCGAAGTTTCCGACGAGCAACGCCCCACCGAAACGTCCGAACGCGCGCGGCGCGAGCGCCATCCCCCAGGGCGCGTTGAGCGCGCCGCGGTGTGCGACGCGCGCGACCAGGCGGCCGTCGAGATCGAACTCGTCGACGTACCCGCCGGTCGGCGCGTCGTTGCCGTTGACCGGCGCACGCCACACGTACGAGACGAAGATCCGGTCTCCGACGGCCTGGATGCCGAACGGCGCGTACCACTCCGGGATCGCCGGGTCGGCAAACGCCCCGGCCCGCCGCACGCGCCGCCACCGGCTGTCGTAGACGGCGACCCGGCCGTTGTGGAAGTCGGTCGCGTACACGCGCCCGCCCGCGATCGTGAGACCGCGGAAGACCGCCGCCTCGGCCGCCTCGTCGACGACCACCTCCGCCTCCGTCGACCACGGGCCCGGCACCGTCGGCGTCCACGCGCGGATCATCCCGTCCTCGCAGGCGTAGATGAAGCGCGCCGGATCGAGCGCCCGGCCGGCCCGGACCGGGAACCCTTTGCCGCCGTAGAAGACGACGCCGGTCGGGCCGCCGCCGACGTGCACGGTCAAGTGCTGCTTGCGGCCCTCCGCCGAATAGAGCGTGCTCGTGTCGCTCGCCTCGTTGGCCGTCCACCACGGGCCGGTCGGGCTGGCGGCGAGCCCCCACGAGTTGACGAGCGACCGGTCGCGGTTGGGTGCGCGCGGACGCTCGTCGGAGACGAGCGGGCGGACTGCGTAGCCCGCGGGTCGATCGTGCAGCGTCGCCGCGAGAGCGGCGGCGCCGAAGACGGCGACGACGGCGAGCGCAGCGATCAGCGCCGCCCGCACGATCAGCGGCGCGGCGGCGCCGTCGACTCGCGGACGATCAGCTTCGTCGACAGCTCCATGCGGAGCGCGTCGACCCGCTGGCCGTCGATCAGGCGAATCAGCAGACTCACGCCCGTGCGTCCCATCTCGGCGAGCGGCTGGCGGACGGACGTCAGGCGCGGCGCGACGATCACTGCGTGCTCGGTGTCGTCGAACCCGACGATCGACAAGTCCTCGGGGACGCGGAGGTTGCGCTCGCGGGCCGCGTGCAGCGCACCGACCGCGACGTTGTCGTTGAAGCCGAAGATCGCGGTCGGCGGATCGGGGAGCGCGAGCAGCTTGCGTGCGGCCTCGGTCCCACGCTCGATGCGCCAGTCGGAGTAGACGACGAGCTCGGGGTCGAGCAGGATCCCGTTCGCGGCCAGCGCTGCCCGGAACCCGTGCAGGCGCTCCTCGGTCGCGTACCAGCCCTTGCTGCCTGCGATTGCTCCGATGCGGCGATGGCCGAGCGCCAGCAGATGCTCGGTCGCCTGCTTCGCGCCGGCCGCGTGCATCGCGGCCACGCACGGGATGCCGTCGGGCGGCGGCTCGCGCGGGTCGACGACCACGAACGGGAACCCCTGCAGTTGCACGGCACGCAGCTCGTCCGATGATTCCTCGGGCAGCATGAGGATCGCGCCGTCGGTGGTGCCGCGCATCAGGCGCTCGAGCAGCGAGACCTCGCGGTCGTGCTCGTGCAGCGTCGGGGCGAGCACGATGCGCATGTCGCTCTCGTGGAGCGCCTCCGCCGCACCGCTCAGCATCGGCCCGAAGTAGGCGTCGGCGACGAGCGGCAGCGTCAGCCCGATCATCCCGGTGCGGCCGCTCGAGAGCCCGCGGGCACCGCGGTTCGTGCTGAAGCCGTGCTCGCGCACGACCTGCAGCACCGTCTCGCGGGTACCGGCCGCGACGTCGGGCCGGTCGTTGAGGACGCGGGAGACGGTCGCGATCGAGACACCTGCCAGATCGGCGATGTCGCGGATCGTCGCCCGGCCGCGGAACGGGGAGTCTGCCTGGGTGTCGAGTTGAGCCATCGCTCTATCTAACCACTCGGAAACGTTTCCGGCAAATTCCCGATATCTTGTTCCGGCTGTATCCGCCTTAATGTTGAGCTCCCTTGACAGGGATACCGGAAACGTGTTAACCGTTTCCGGGAATTTCCGGAACAGCGCCCCCCTCTCGACGTACGCGCCCCACGGGGCAGGAAAGGAAGGCAGATGTCACGTCAGTCTCGCACTGTGCCTCGTCGGGCGATGCAGCCCCGGCTCGCCGCCGTCCTCGGCGGCGCAGTCGCGCTCACCGCTCTGATCGTGGTGGCCGTCGCAGCAGCGCGCCCGCTCGCCCCCTCCGGGCAGGCCGTTCCCCGGACCAGCGCGACGGCCACCGCGCATTTGTGTCTCGTGATGACCGGCTCCGGTGATCCGGCGTTCACCAAGAACTTCAACCCGTTCACGGCCACCGGCCTCCCGAGCGGCCAGTTCGTCAGAGGCGCGATCTACGAGGGCCTCATGGTCTCGCCCGAGGGCGGCAAGCCGACGCTGCCGTGGCTCGCGCGCAGCTGGAAATGGAGCAACGGCAACAAGACGCTGACGCTGCAGATCGCGAAGGGCGTCAAGTGGTCCGACGGCAAGGCGCTGACCGTGCGGGACGTGGTCTACAGCCTGCTCGCCGGCCGCCAGGACAAGATCATGGACATCCTCGGCATCACCCGCCCCGAGACCAACGTCGCCTCGGTGAAGGCGAAGGCGCCGAACTCGGTCGTGATCAACCTGAAGACGCCCGACTCGCAGTTCATCGCTGCGACGCTCAACGGCGTGCTCGTGATCCCGCAGCACATCTGGTCGAAGGTCAAGGACCCGGCGACGTTCACGAACCCGTCGCCCGTCGGCTCCGGCCCGTTCACGCGGATCACGCGCTTCACGACGCAGGACTACGTGCTCTCGAAGAACAAGGGCTACTGGCAGGCAGGCAAGCCGCTGATCAACTGCCTCGAGTACGTGCAGGCTTCGTCGAACGACGCTGCCCTCGCGCTGATCCAGAGCGGGCAGGTCGACTGGACGCACAACTTCGTGCCGAACGTCGACAAGGCGTACACCTCGAAGGACAAGGCGCACTACCACGCCTTCTACGCGACGACGGCCTACCCGGTCTCGCTCGTCTTCGACAACAACCAGTACCCGTACAGCCTCGTCGCCTTCCGGCATGCGCTGTCGATGGCGATCGACCGCAACACCGTCTCGAAGCTCGGTGAGTACGGCTACGCACCGCCGACCGATGCGATCGGCCTCAACGGGCTGTTCCCGAGCTGGGTCACGGACGCCAAGGTGAAGGCCCGGTCGAAGCTGCTCTCCACGTACAGCCCGACGGCCGCCAAGAAGGTGCTGACGGATGCCGGGTTCACCTACAAGGGCAGCAAGCTGTTCGATCCGAAGGGCGACGCGGTGTCGCTCGACATCCACGTGATCTCGGGCTGGTCGGACTGGGTCGCATCGAACCAGATCATCACGAAGAACCTGCAGGGCATCGGCATCGACTCGAACGTCAAGCTCGAGCCCGACTGGAACTCGTGGTTCCCGAACGCGTTCGCCACGAAGAACCCGACGCTGCTCTGGCAGAACGGCTCGCAGGCGTCGCCGTACGGCTTCTTCAACGCGAACCTGTCGCAGAACTCCCTCATCCCGTCGGGTCAGGACGCATCGACGACGGGCAACTGGTCGCATACGTACAACGCGCAGGCGACCGGGCTCCTGAACAAGTGGAAGACGACGCTCGACTCGAAGAAGCAGCACTCGATCGCGACGCAGCTCGAGACGATCTTCCTCGACCAGATGCCGATCGTCCCGCTCTTCATCGGGCCGCGCTGGTCGACCTACAGCACGAAGTACTTCCACTGCTTCAACTCGCCGAAGAACTTCTACGGCGACCCGATCTTCACGCACGTATCCAGACAACCTCCTCTCGTTCACCCGCATCTGCCCCGGCGGCAAAGCCGGCGCCTAGCGGGCACTGGGGGCACCCGGGCGGGACTTCGGTCCCGCCCGGGGCAATACTCGTCCCGACTACCTTCGATGCGCTGGTTCCTTCGCAGAATCGTCTTCTACATGTTCGCCGTCTGGGTCGCGCTGACGCTGAACTTCCTGCTGCCGCGGCTGATGCCCGGTGACCCGATCGGCGGCGTGCTTGCTCACCTCTCGCCGTCGCAGATCCAGGCGAACCCCGGGATCATCCAGACGTACCAGGCGCTGCTCGGCGGCGGCGAGGGGACGATCTGGCACGACTACGTCGTCTACCTCCACCGCCTCGTCGCATCTCAACTTCGGCGTCTCGACGTCGAACTACCCGGCGCCGGTGTCCGAGGTGATCGGGCGGACGCTGCCCTACTCGATCGTGCTCGTCGGCGTCGCGTTCTTCCTCGCGTTCGTGATCGGGACGCGATCGGCATGATCGCCGCCTGGCGGCGGGGCGGCGAAGATCGACACCTTCATCGTGCCCGGCGCTGATGGCGCTGAGCGCGTTCCCGGCGTTCTTCACCGCTCTGCTCGGCGTCTACTTCCTCGGGCTCAAGCTCGGCTGGTTCCCGATCCAGCACGCCTACGACAGCGGCCTGGTGCCGGGCTTCAACTGGCACGTTCATCTCGAGCGCCGTGCGCCACGCGCGAGCTTCCGCTGCTCGTGATCGTGTCGCGTTCGCCGGCGGCTGGGTGCTGAACATGCGCACGGTGATGATCAACACGATCAGCGAGGACTACGTCGCGATGGCGCACGCCAAGGGCCTGCGCGACCGCCGCGTGATGACGCGCTATGCCGGCCGAAACGCGATCCTGCCGCCGTTGAACGGGTTCGCCGCGCAGTTCGCCGGCGCCGTCGGCGGGCTCGTGTTCATCGAGTACGTCTTCAGCTACCCAGGCGCGGGACTGACGCTGCAGCAGGCGGCGCTCGGCAACGACTACCCACTGACGCAGGGGTTGCTGCTCGTCTTCGCGCTCTGCGTGATCGCCGCGAACTTCATCATGGACCTGCTCAACTTCGTCCTCGACCCGCGCGTGCGCACCTCGTAGACGTGTCGCAGCTGCAGCCAACCGTCACGCCGCCCGAGGTCGTGCCGCTGAGCGTCGCGGCCGCCTCGCAGGCGAAGCGGTCTCGCATGCCCGGCTGGCTCGCGCTGCTGCTCGCGAACCCCAAGTCGCGCTTCGGGATCATCCTCGTCGGGTTCGTCGTCGTCGTCGCGCTGATCGCGCCGTGGATCTCGGTCGACAACCCCACCGACTTCAACATCCTCGCGACGCGTCAGGCGCCGTCGTGGAATCACCTGTTCGGAACGACCGACCAGGGCAGCGACATCTTCTCGCAGGTCGTGCTCGGGGCACGCCGCTCGCTGATCCTCGGCGTTCCTCGCCGCACTGCTCGCGACGACCCTCGCGGCGACGCTCGGCATCCTCGCCGCGTACTCGGGAGGCATCATCGACGAGGTCGTCAACTTCCTGACGAACGTCTTCCTCGTCATCCCGACGATCCCGCTGCTCGATCGTCATCTCGGGCTACCTGAGAGGCGCGCGGGATGATGACGATGGTGCTCGTTCTCGGCCTGACGCTGTGGGCGTTCGAGGCGCGCATCCTGCGCGGACAGGCGTTGTCGCTGAAGAGCCGCGACTTCGTGCAGGCCGCGAAGGTGTCGGGCGAGTCGACGTCGCGCATCGTCTTCGGCGAGCTGATGCCGAACATGATCAGCCGGATCGCGGCCGCGTTCGTGCTCGTCTTCTACATCGCGCTGCTCGTCGACGCCGGGCTCGAGTTCCTCGGCCTCGGCGACACGACGCACGTGAGCTGGGGGATGACGCTCTACTGGGCGCAGACGAACTCGGCCGTCCTCCAGGGCGAATGGTGGCCGTTCTTCTTCCCGGGCATCGCGCTCGTGATGACGGTCGTCGGGCTCGTCTTCCTGCTCGCCGGCATCGACGAGGTCAGCAACCCGCGCCTGCGCAACACCGGAGGCAAGCGGTGACGGCCCTCGTGGAAGAATCGAAGCTCGTGCCTGCGAGCGACCGCGAGACGCTTGCTCGAGCTGCGCGGGCTGTCCGTCGCCTACGGCGACGTGCGCGCCGTCGACGGCATCGACCTGTCGATCGCCGCGGGCGAGATCCTCGGCCTGGCAGGCGAGTCGGGCTGCGGCAAGAGCACCGTCGCGAACGCGGTCATGCAGATCCTGCGCCCGCCCGCCCACATCGCCGGCGGCTGCATCCTCTTCCGCGGCGAGGACATCGCCGCACGCAGCGCCGAGAAGCTGCGCCGCTACCGCTGGCAGAACGTCTCGATGGTCTTCCAGAGCGCGATGAACGCGCTCAACCCGGTGATGCGGGTCGGCGACCAGTTCGTCGACATGATGCGCGCGCACGAGCGGATCTCGAAGCGCGAGGCGCTCGTCCGCGCGGGCGAGCTGCTCGATCTCGTCGGCATCGACGCGCGGCGCGTCCGCGCCTACCCGCACGAGCTCTCCGGCGGGCATGCGTCAGCGAGTCGTGATCGCGATGGCGCTCGCGCTCGAGCCGGAGCTCGTGATCATGGACGAGCCGACGACCGCGCTCGACGTCGTCGTGCAGCGCGAGATTCTCCAGCAGGTGCGAGGACCTGCAGCGCGAGCTCGGCTTCGCGGTCCTCTTCATCACGCACGACCTCTCGCTGCTCTTCGAGTTCGCTCACCGCGTCGCGATCATGTACGCGGGCGAGATCGTCGAACAGGCCCGGCAGCGCGACTGCACACGAACGCGCGCCATCCGTACACCCTCGGGCTGATGCGGTCGTTCCCACCGCTGACGGGGCCGATCGAGCGCATGACGGGCATCCCCGGTGCACCCCCGAACCTCGCGTCCCCGCCGGAGGGATGCCGCTTCAACCCGCGCTGCCCGCATTGCGACCCAGTCGTCGACCGCCGTCTGTTCGACCTGCAGACCTCGGTACGGCCGCGGCTGCACGATGTCGAGGCAGGGCATGCGGTCGCCTGCCACCTCGTCGAGGAGGGACGGCTGTGACCGACACCGTCGCCGCGCTCGAGGTGCGCAACCTGACCAAGCACTTCCCGACGGGCGAAGGGCTGCTCGGACGCGGCAGCCGCGTGCACGCGGCCGACGATGTCAGCTTCACTCTGCGTCCCGGCACGATCACGGCGCTCGTCGGTGAGAGCGGCAGCGGCAAGAGCACGGTCGCGCGGCTGCTCGCGCGTCTCTACGACCCGACCTCGGGCGAGGTGATCTTTGCCGGCCGTGACATCGCCGACGCGCGCAGCCGCCGCCAGCAGCTGGAGTACCGGTCCGAGGTGCAGATGATCTTCCAGGACCCATTCGGCTCGCTGAACCCGGTCAAGACCGTTCGCCACCACCTCGCGCGCCCGCTGCAGATCCACGGCCACGTTCGGCGCTCCGGCGTCGAGGCGCGCGTGCACGAGTTGCTCGAGACGGTCGGCCTGTCTCCGCCCGCGAGGCTACGCCGCGAAGTACCCGCACGAGTTGTCGGGCGGCCAGCGGCAGCGCGTCGCGATCGCGCGCGCGCTCGCGGTCGAGCCGTCGGTGATCGTCGCCGACGAGCCGATCTCGATGCTCGACGTGTCGATTCGCATCGGGATCCTCAACCTGATGCTCGACCTGAAGGAGCACAAGCGGCTCGCGTTCCTCTACGTCACGCACGATCTCGCGAGCGCGCGCTACGTCGCCGACTCGGTGCTCGTCATGTACGCCGGCCAGATCGTCGAGCAAGGCCCGGTCGAGCAGGTTCTGCAGCGATCCGCTGCATCCCTATACCCGTTTGCTGCTGGCGTCGGTCCCCGATCCGTCGGTCATCGAACGCGCACCGATCACCGTTCGCAAAGGGCTCGCCTCGGCGGCCGTCGACCCGGCTCAGGGCTGCCGCTTCGTCGGGCGGTGCCCGCTACGCGTCGACATCTGCTCCGAGGTGACGCCCGAGCTGGTCGCCGCACGGCCAGGCCAGAGCGCCCGCTGTCACGTCACCGCACCTTCCCCCGCAGCCGAGAGGACATCCATGTCGAGTCACTTCAGTAGGGCGTTCCCGTCGGATTTCGTCTGGGGTGCGGCCACCGCGTCCTATCAGATCGAGGGCGCGACGAACGAGGACGGCCGCAGCGAGAGCGTCTGGGACCGGTTCGCCGCCACGCCGGGCAAGGTCCGCAACGGCGACTCCGGCGCGATCGCGTGCGACTTCTACCACCGCTATCGCGACGACATCGGCGCTGATGCGCGAGCTCGGCCTCGATGCCTTCCGCTTCTCGATCGCCTGGCCGCGGGTCGTCCCGGACGGCCGCGGCGCGGTCAACACAGCGGGACTCGACTTCTACGACCGCCTCGTCGACGAGCTGCTCGGCAACGGGATCGCGCCGTACGTGACGCTGTTCCACTGGGATACGCCGCAGGTGATCGAGGACGCGGGCGGCTGGCCCGTGCGCGATACCGTCGACGCCTTCACGGAATACGTCGAGGCCGTCGCCGGCGAGGCTCGGCGACCGCGTCGGCCACTGGATCACGCACAACGAGCCGTGGGTCGTCTCGTGGGTCGGTCACGGCTGGGGACACCACGCACCCGGTCGCACCTCGGACGCAGACGCGCTCGCGACGGCGCACCACCTGCTGCTCTCCCACGGCCGTGCGGTCGAGAGTGCTGCGCCGCGAGTCGCCGGAGAGCGAGGTCGGCATCACGCTCAACCTCGACAACCCGTACGCGGCGACCGACTCCGAGGCAGACACGACGGCCGCCCGCTGGGTCGACGGCCTGCACAACCGCTGGTTCCTCGACCCGATCTTCAAGGGCGAGTATCCGGAGGACATGCTCGAGATCTGGGCCGAGATCATGCCGGAGGTGCGCGACGGCGACCTGGCCGAGATCGCGGCGCCGATCGACTTCCTCGGCGTCAACAACTACACCTCGCCGCTCGTCGCCGCGGATTCGAACGGCGGCCGCTCGCAGATCGTTCGCCGCAGTGACGTCGACCGCACCGACATGGGCTGGGAGGTCGTCCCCGAGGGGCTGCACGACCTGCTCGTGCGGTTGCACCACGACTACGGCCCGCGTGCGATCTACGTGACCGAGAACGGCGCAGCCTTCCCGGATGTCCGCGGTCACGACGGTGAGGTGAGCGACCCCGAGCGCCAGTCGTACCTCGAGCAGTACCTCGCGGCGGCTGCCCAGGCCGTGACGCACGGCGTCCCGCTGCGCGGCTACTTCGCGTGGTCGCTGCTCGACAACTTCGAGTGGGCATGGGGGTACTGGAAGCGCTTCGGGCTGATCTACATCGACTACGCGACGCTGGACCGCGTCCCGAAGGGGAGCTTCTACTGGTACCGCGACCTGATCGCCGCGCAGCGCCGGCGCGCAGCCGGATCGGAGGAAGCGGCCTAAGCCGCCGGCAGCTCGTCGACGAGATCTGCGATCGAGTCGACGATCCGAGAGGGTCGGTAGGGAAACGCCTCGGCCTGCTCGCGCGAGGTCGAGCCGGTCAGCACCAGCACCGTGTGCATGCCTGCTTCGAGCCCTGAGATGACGTCCGTGTCCATCCGGTCGCCGACCATCGCCGTGGTCTCGGAGTGGGCGTCGATCGCGTTCAGCGCGGAGCGCATCATCAGGGGATTGGGCTTGCCGACGAAGTAGGGCTCGACGCCGGTCGCCCTGCTGATCAGCGCCGCGACCGCGCCGGTCGCGGGGAGCGGCCCGTCCGGCGTCGGCCCGGTCGGGTCGGGGTTCGTGGCGATGAAACGCGCACCGGTGGAAATGAGTCGGATCGCCTGCGCGATCCGCTCGAAGCTGTAGGTGCGCGTCTCTCCGAGCACGACGTAGTCGGGTTCGCGCTCGGTGAGCGTGTAGCCGACGTTGTGCAGCGCTGTCGTGAGACCCGCCTCGCCGATCGCGAACGCGGTGCCGCCGGGACGCTGGCTGTCGAGGAAGTTCGCCGTCGCGAGCGCCGAGGTCCAGATGGCCTCCTCCTCGAGTTGCAGGCCGCTCGCCGCGAGCCGCGCCGCGAGATCGCGACGTGTGAAGATCGAGTTGTTCGTGAGGACGAGGAACGGTAGGCCGCAGGCGCGGAGGCGGTCGATGAACTCGGCGGCACCGGGAATCGGACGGTCCTCGTGGACGAGGACGCCGTCCATGTCCATCAGCCAGGACTGGATCTCGCGCGGCTTCACCGCCTCATCCTCACAGGTCGCCGCGCTCAGCCGCGTGCGAACGCGCGCAGCGCCGCGACGATCCCGCGCAGCTCCTCGCCGCGCGCCGTCAGCCGGTACTCCGTGCGGGGCGGCCTGCCTTCGACCGTCGCGCGCTCGAGGATGCCCGCCTCCTCGAGCTCGGTCAGACGCGTCGTCAGCGTCGCGGGCGGGATCGAGCCGAGCGACTGCATGAACTCGCCGAAGCGAACGGCTCCCGAGTGGGAGGCCCAGATCACCGACACGGTCCAGCGCCGTTCGAGGAGGTCCGCCGCCCGGCGGACCTCCTCGGGGACCGGCTCACACTTACGACAGCGCATGCGCGGCCGCGGGCTCGAGCGCGAGGGCGAGCACCTCGCCGAGCGTCATCACCGGGTGGAAGGTCAGCTCCGCCTTCACATCCGCGGGCACGTCGTCCAGGTCGGCGCGGTTGCGCTCCGGGATGATCACGTCGGTGAGGCCGGCCGCGTGCGCGGCGAGCACCTTCTGCTTGAGGCCGCCGATCGGCAGGACGCGGCCCTGCAGCGTCACCTCGCCCGTCATGCCGACCGTGTGCTTGACGGGACGCCCCGACAGCAGCGACGCGAGCGCCGTCGACATCGTGATGCCCGCACTCGGCCCGTCCTTCGGGATCGCACCCGCAGGGACGTGCACGTGGAAGGAGCGCTCGTCGAACGCGTCCTCGTCGATGCCAAGGGCCTCCGCGTGCGAGCGGATGTAGGAGAGCGCGATCCGCGCCGACTCCTTCATCACGTCGCCGAGCTGGCCCGTCAGCACGAGGCCGTCGTTGCCCTTCATCGATGTCGCCTCGACGAACAGGACGTCGCCGCCGGCGCCCGTCACCGCGAGGCCGGTGGCCACGCCGGGGACGGCGGTCCGTTCCGCCGACTCCTGGAAGAAGCGCTGGCGGCCGAGTGCGTCTCGAACCGTGTCGATCGTCACGCTGACCGGCGTCTCGACGCCGCCCCCGACGATCCGGGTCGCGGTCTTCCGGAGCAGCTTGCCGAGCTCACGCTCGAGTTGCCGCACGCCGGCTTCGCGCGTGTACTCGGTCACGATCGACTCGAGCACGGCGTCCGTCACCTCGACCTCGTCCTCCCGCAGACCGTTGCGGTCGCGCTGGCGCGGCCACAGGTAGCCGTTCGCGATCGCCACCTTCTCGTCGACGGTGTAGCCGTCGAAGGGGATGACCTCCATGCGGTCGAGCAGCGGGCTGGGGATCGTCTCCGCGATGTTGGCGGTCGCGATGAAGACGACCTGCGACAGGTCGAGCTCCACGTCGAGGTAGTGGTCGCGGAACGAATGATTCTGCGCCGGGTCGAGCACCTCCAGGAGCGCCGCCGACGGATCGCCGCGCCAGTCGGCGCCGACCTTGTCGACCTCGTCGAGGAGGATCACCGGGTTCATCGTCCCCGCATCGCGCAGCGCGCGGACGAGACGGCCCGGCAGGGCGCCGATGTAGGTGCGGCGGTGGCCGCGGATCTCCGCCTCGTCGCGGACGCCGCCGAGCGAGATGCGCACGAACTCACGGTTGAGCGCCCGTGCGACCGACTCGCCGATCGACGTCTTGCCCGTGCCGGGAGGGCCGATCAGGGTCAGGATCGCGCCGGAGCGCTTGTCCTGCTCGATACCCCGTTCCTCCCGCAGCTTGCGCACCGCGAGGTACTCGACGATGCGCGATTTCACGTCGTCGAGACCCGCATGGTCAGCGTCGAGCACCTCGCGTGCATGCGCGGGATCGAGCCGCTCCTCGGAGACGGTGCCCCACGGCACGGCGAGCAGCCAGTCGAGATAGGTTCGGATCATCTGCGACTCGCCGGTCTGCTCTCCCATCCGTTCGAGTCGCGCGATCTCGCGCTCGGCCTGCTCACGGACCTCGTCCGGAAGCTCCAGCTCCGCGAGCTTGGTGCGGTAGTCGTCCGCGGCGGAGCCGTCGTCCTCGCCGAGCTCCTTGCGGATCGACTCCAGCTGGCGGCGCAGGATGTACTCGCGCTGCTGCTTGGCAGCGCCCGACTCCACGTCCTCGCGGATGCGCAGGCGGACCTGAAGCTCCGCGAGACGCTCGCGCTGCAGGCGCAGCGCCAGCTCGAGGCGCGCGACGACGTCGACGGCCTCGAGCAGCTCCACCTTGTCGGCGAAGTTGATGTCGGGTGCGTAAGCGGCGGTGTCCGCGAGTGCGCCGGCCGCAGAGATCGCGCGCACGAACGCGCCGATCCGCGAGTCGGCCTGGCGCAGCTCGAGGATCTCCTCGACGACTGCGCGGTACTCACGCTCGAGCTCGGCCGTCTGGACGCGGGGCGGCTCTTCGTCGGGCCGCTCCTCGACTTCGACCCAGAGGCGACCGTCGGGCTCCGTGTGCGCCGCGCCGGCCACCCCTCGGTGCAGGCCGGCCAGGCTGACGGCCGTGCCGCCTCCCGGGATGCGGACGCGCTCGGCCACCTCGGCCACGGTGCCGACCCGGGCGTACTCGCCTTCGTGCATCGGCACCAGGAAGACGCGTTCGGCGTCTCCCACGTCGACGGTCAGCGTGACCGTCATGTTCGGGAAGACGACGCTGTCCTCCAGGGGGATCAGCAGCACATTCGACAAGACTCTCTCCTCTGATTCAATCACTGTAGGTACTTCAACGATTGAAGCATGCGGCGACTGCCTGCCGTCGGAGAGGTCGCGGGGGTGGCAGAAGACCTCTCCTGCGACCCCCGTCGAGATCGGTGGACGTTCTAGGACGTGCAGGAACGCACGCTCAGAGGCCCGCGCACTCTCCGATCTTCTGTCCGGCGACGACGTTCGGCTGACCCCCGTCTTCCGTGTCCGCGCAAGGCGTCGACTTCGTCAGTCTTCGACCGGCTCGCCCGGGAGCCCGGACCAGCGACTCGGCACATCCTGATGCACGCCGAGTTGGTCGAGCAGCCGCAGCACCGTGTAGTCGACCAGGTCGTCCAGCGACTCTGGTCGTGCGTAGAACGCGGGAACGGGCGGCGCGATGACGGCTCCCAGGTCGCTCAGCGTCGCGAGGTTCCGGAGGTGAACGGCGTGCAGCGGCGTCTCCCGAACGGCGAGGACGAGCGGCCGCCGCTCCTTGAGCACCACGTCCGCCGCGCGGCAGATCAAGTTGTGCGCAAAGCCGTTCGCGATCGCGCCGACAGTCTTCATGCTGCAGGGGGCGATGATCATGCCGTCGGTCACGAACGAACCACTCGACACGGCCGCGCTCTGATCGCCCTCTGAATACACGACGTCCGCAAGAGCGCGAACCTCCGCGAACGAGCGCTGCGTCTCGTGCTCGATCGTGACTCGAGCCCAGCGGCTTGCGATCAGGTGGGTCTCGACCGGCAGCTCCCGCAGCTGTTCCAGCAGCCGGACGCCGTAGATCGCACCCGAGGCGCCCGTGATCCCGACGATCAGTCGCTTCACGCGCTCCTCGTCACCGGTGCTCACGGGGGGACTGTAGTCGTCTCTCGCGAGAAGGAAACGGTGGGGGATCGCCGTGCGCTCGTCCTGTCGGGGTGATGCCGCCACACCCTGACGCCGTCCAGAGTCGCTCTGTGGCTGACCCGTCGCCATTCCGTCCTGCCGCTCGCGAGTCGCTGCTTGCACGCACGCTGCCGGTGACCGCGGAGCTTCCGCGGTACCGGGCTCCGACAGCGGGGCGAGACGTGCTCGCCGGCGTGACCGTGGCCGCGCTTGCGCTCCCGGCGGCGATGGCGTACGCCGAGCTCGCCGGTCTCTCGCCCGTCAACGGTCTCTACGCGCTGCTCCTGCCCACGATCGCGTATCTCCTGCTCGGCTCCTCGCGGCAGCTGATCGTCGGGCCCGAAGGGTCGGTCGCCACGCTGGTTGCCGCCGCCGTGCTCCCGCTGGCTGCGGTGAAGTCGGACGACGCCGCGCAGCTCGCGGCGATGCTCGCACTCCTCGTCGGCGCGTGCTTCCTGCTGGCGCGGCTGGCACGGCTCGGCTGGGTCGGCGACTACTTCTCGCGGCCGGTCCTGATCGGATACATCCACGGTGTCGCGGTGGTGCTGCTGGTCGGGCAGCTCGGGAAGCTGTTCGGCGTTCCGATCGACGCCCGCGAACCGATCCCGCAGCTCGTCGAGTTCGTTCCGGGAGCTCGGTGAGATCAGCGGGAGCACCGTCGCGGTGAGCGCCGTCGTGCTCACGTTTCTGCTGCTCTGTCGCTTCCGCCTGCCGCGCCTGCCCGCTGCACTCGTCGTCGTGCTGGTAGCGATCGGCGCCTCGTGGGCGCTCGACCTCGCTGCGCACGGGATCGCTGTCGTCGGGCCGGTTCCGGCCGGGCTGCCGAGCGTCGAGGTGCCGAACGCCTCGTTCACGGAGATCGGCCGTCTGCTGCCGGCTGCGCTCGCGGTCTTTCTCGTCTCGTTCGCCGACGAGATCCTCACGGCGCGCTCGTTCGCCGGCCGCCACAACCAGCACGTGCGGGCCTCGCAAGAGCTCGTGGCGATGGGCGCTGCCGATCTCGCCGCGGGACTGACGCAGGGCTTCCCGGTCGGCGCGAGCGGCTCCCGCACCACCGTCAACGACTCGATGGGCGCGCGCACCCAGATCTCGGGCGGGGTCGCGGCGGGCGTCGTCGTCCTGATCCTGCTCTTTCTGACCGGCCCGATCCAGTACCTGCCGAAGCCGGTGCTCGCGGCCGTGATCGTTTCCGCCGCGATCGGGCTGATCGACCGGTCGGCGTGGCGTGAGCTTGCACGCGTCGACCCCGTCGAGGTGACGCTCGCCGCGGTGACGGTGGGCGGTGTGGTGATCCTCGGCGTCCTGAACGCGCTCGTGATGGCGGTCGGGCTTTCGATCCTCGACACGGTGCGGCGCAGCGCGCGTCCCGCGGACGCGGTGCTCGGCTGGGTCCCGCGGCTCGGTCGCTACGCCGATGTCTCGCTGCACACGTCCGCGCGCACGACGCCGGGTGTGGTCGTCTATCGGCTCGACGACAAGCTCTTCTTCGCCAATGCGCGGTACTTCAAAGCGCGAGTGCACGAGGCGATTCACGGCGCCCCGCAGCCCGTGCACTGGCTGGTCTTCGACGCGGAAGCCGTCACCCACGCCGATGCGACGGGCCTCGAGGCGTTCGCGCAGCTGGTGTCGGAGCTCGAGCGCGAGCACGTGCAGTTCGCGGTGGCGCGCCTCCGCACCTACATGCTGGAGCGCCTCAACGCCTCGGGTGTCGAGACGGCCGTCGGCCCGGACCGTTTCTACCCCTCTGTGCGCGCGGCCGTCGAGGGTTGCGTGCGGGCAATGGCAGCGGCCGGTCAGCAACCGGCTGACGAAGGATAGAGCGCGATCGGCGCCTGGGCACTCGCAACCGCTGCCGGGATCCTGCTCGTCTACGCGGTGCTCTCGCGCACGATCGACCGGACCTGGCTCTCGGCGCCGATCGTCTTCCTGACCGTCGGGCTGATCGTGGGCAACAAGGGGCTCGGCTGGGTCGACTTCGGCCCGACGAGCTCGCGGGTGCGCACGCTCGCCGAGGTGACGCTGACGCTCGTGCTGTTCAGCGACGCATCCAGGATCGACGTGCGTGCGCTCCGGCGCGAGTACCGGCTCCCGCTGCGGCTGCTCGGGGTCGGGCTGCCGCTGACGATCCTGGCCGGCTGGGCGATCGGCGCCGGGCTGTTCGGGTCGTTCACCCTCGCGGAGGTGCTGATCCTGGCGGTGATCCTGGCGCCGACCGACGCGGCGCTGGGGCAGGCCGTTGTGACCGACCCGCGGCTCCCCTCCCGGATCCGTCAGGGACTGAACGTCGAGTCCGGCCTGAACGACGGCATCTGCGTGCCCCTGCTCTTCATTGCGCTGGCGATCGCCGAGGCCGAGTCCGGAGCGGAGAGCAACCACGGCGCGATCGTCCTCGTGCTCGAGGCGATCGGCTACGGCGTGCTGTTCGGTGTGCTCGCGGGTGTGGCCGGCGGCGTGCTGTCGCGGGCCGCGCACCGTCGAGGCCTGATGGAGCCCGCCTGGGGCCAGATCCTGCCGGTGGCGACCGCCGCGCTCGCCTACGGGTTGGCGGCGCCGCTCGGCGGCAGCGGGTTCATTGCGGCATTCGTCGCGGGCTTCGCCTTCGGCTACTTGCATCGCGACGAATCGGGAGAGCGGACGTACCTCCTCGACCAGCTCGGCGGGCTGACGAGCGCGATCACGTTTCTCGTCTTCGGCGCGGCGATCGTGGGAGTGGTCCTGGCCGATCTGACGTGGCGCGCGGCGCTCTACGGGATCCTCAGCCTGACGATCGTGCGCATGCTGCCGGTCGCCCTGTCACTGCTCGGCACGCATGCGAGGCCGCGGACCGTGCTCTTCGTCGGCTGGTTCGGGCCCCGCGGCCTGGCGTCGATCGTCTTCACCGTGATCGCGCTCGAAGAAGGCACCGTCGTGCACGGGTCCGCGATTGCCACGGCGGTCGTCTTCACGATCGTCCTCTCGGTGTTCCTGCACGGCTTGTCGGCGAAGCCGCTCACCGATCGCTACGCGCGGTGGTACCGCGCGCACCCCGACAATCGCCTTCCGACCATGGAGAGCGTGCCTGCGCCGGCTCTGCGCTGGCGGCGCACCCGGGCCGTCCCGGTCGCGCCGCCCCACGAGTGACTCACGCCGCCCGGCCGAGCAGCGCGTAGCGACCGCGCGCGACGTGCCTGAGGATCGGCGTGCGCATCAGGACGACTCCGACCGTGCTGGGGTTCAGCCCGCGCGGCTCGCCGAGCTCGACGACTTCCCGGAACGAGAGCACGGGGCCGTCCGCCTGGAAGATCTGCGCCAACACCTGTTCGGCGGGGGAGAGGACGCGGCGAGCGTCGAGGTGCACCTTCGAAGACACGGTGCGCCGTTCATCGTCGAGCAGCAGCCACGAAATCGATTCGCACACGCCCTGCAAGACCGGCGGCGCGACCTCGACCGGCTGGATGCCCCGGCCGAGCGCGTCGCCGATCTCGTCGATCGTCAGCGAGGCGGCGACGGAGAGCGCCTTCCGTGTCGTGCGTGCGACGCGCCGCTCGAGTCGAGGCGTGTGCGCGGCGAGCGCTGTTCCGTCGTCGAACCAGTGCAACCGTTCACAGCCGCGCAGGAGCCGGTGCAACCGCGCAGGGTCGTGTCCCGTGGAGCGTGCGAGCAGCCGGATGCTGAACTTCCCGAACTCGGCCGCGATCGCCTCGGCGGTGCGGAGCAGCGGGGCGACCGGATCGGGTACATGGAGCGGCGTCACGAACCGGCCGGAGACGCGCACCGTCGGCGTCTGCCCGAGCAGCTCGGTGGCAGCGAGCACCCCCGCGGGATCGAACGGCCGGCGCGCCAGTCCCGCGCCGGCGATCTCCCCGGCGACCCAGCTGCGCTCGTCCGGCGCTGACGCCTGGACGAGCTCGAGCGCGCGGGTCAGCGCCGGCAGCTGAACACGATCGACCGCAGCACGGTCGCGCACCCGCGCCTCGAGCTGGCGGACGCGCTCGCGGGAATAGCCCCAGTCGTGCGCGGCGTCCTGCAGGGTGCCGGCGCCGGCACCGTCGAATCCGAGACGTGCCGCGACCGCGCCGGCCTGACGCTTCGTCAGCCCGGCCGAGTCGAGCAGTGCTTCCAGTTCGTGCTCCAGCAGGTTGCCGTCGGTCATCGCGTCGCCTCCTCGTTGTGTGAACGGAAAGGCGTCGTCGCCCGAGTGCCGGTCGTCGTAGCCCGGCGAGTGCACGGCCGCGTCGTCGCGGCGGGAGGACGGCCTAGCCGGCCTCTGTTCTTCACCCTAGCCGTCACCGATACGCCCGCACAACAACGTGCCGCCTGTCACGCGCGACCGTGGGAGCCGAGAGCCGGCAGCGTTCAGCCACTCCGTCGGTGTACCGCGCGGCTCGGGATTGTGCGGGCTTGCGGTCCGCGTTTGTCACCGGATTGCAGCCAACGTTCAACGTGGTGTCTGCCGGTTGTGTCAGACGGCGCCGTTCGCGTATGCTCGCCGTTCCACCCGAGGAGGCACCGATGTTCCCCTCTGAACGTATCGACGTCTCACCTCGTCCCAGCGCGGCAGCGATCCGGCGCACGATGCGCAAGCTGCGGGCCCGGAACGCCACCGGCCTCCGGCGCCGGCGGATGCATGCTGTCCCGATCGACCGCCACCACCTGAGCGAGCAGTCGACGACCTAGGCGCGAACCGCCGGAGGTCTACGGGAACGCGAACGAGGCCAGCGGCTTGCGCCCCGGCAGGCCGAACGAGATGTGCAGCGACGTGCCGTCCCACGTCACGTCGGTGACGACGACGACCACTGCGGCGATGGCGATCGTGCGGAGGCGCGGCATGCTGAGCTGATCTTCTCACTTCGAGCGGTTGACCGCAGGTCACGCTCGATCTGAAGAAGCGGGCTGCCTGCTCCCCCAGTGTCGAAGGACGACCGCAACTCCGGCGACGCACGTAGCTCCACCAAGGACGATGAGCGAGTGCGTCATGTGGAACACGCCCCGGTCTGGGCCCGAAGTGCGCGGAATCGTGAGCGCGCGGCACGCAGGCCGGCGAAGCTCGGTGCTGCACCCTGGCGGGCGTGAAGCCGCAATGCCTGCCGCGGCAGTTTCATCAGGTGAAGCTCCTCAACCGCGACGATCAGCCTTGAAGAGCTGAGCCCGTCCTGGAACGTCAACCCGGGTTTTCTCAGCAGCATCTGTGCGTGGATCGGATTCATGACCATCCCCTTCATGGACTACGGAGATGACATGGTGCGGTTGAGTCAGGCACGTTCGCACCGTGGGGGTGCCCCTGGATTTCGAGCCTTGCTCGCCCAGGCGAAGCTACGCCGTGACCGACACTCGACCGGCGAGCGCACCTTGAAGATCGTTCCGCGAATCCAGTTGCAGCTTGCGGAAGATGCTTGTCAGGTGGCCCTCCACGGTTCGAGCGGTCACGAAGAGCGACTGCGCGATCTCTCGGTTGGTCATGCCCTGGCTCGCGAGCTCCGCGACCCTGCCTTCGCTCGCGGTAAGCGACTCGAGGCCGGTGAGGAGCACGCGTCGCGGTCGAGCGCCGGTTGCGCGCAGCTCGATCTCGGCGTACTCGGCCAAGCGTGCTGCCCCGACACGGTGCGCGGTGTCGAGCGCTTCACGCAGGAGCTGTCGCGCCTCGGTACGACGGTTGCGCCGCCGAAGCATCGCGCCGAGGTCGGCGAGGGCACGGGATCGCTCCAGCTTCGCGCCGCTCGCGCCGAATGCGTCGATCGCCTCGCGGAGCAGCTGCGCTCCCTGGTCGCCGCCGGTCACGATCCCCAGGGAACGGACCGCAACGCCCACCGAGCGCCGGGCCCCGAACGTTCTCGCAAGCTCGAGCTCTTCCTCGGCGAGGTGCCGGGCGGAATCTCGATTGCCGAGTGCGAGCTGAGCCAGCGCTGCCTCCGACCGCCATGCAAGGTAACCGGGGCAGGTGACCTGCGCGCGGGTCAGCAGCCGCCCGACCGCCTCGAAGTCATCCAGGGCATCTCGGTGCCTGGCCTGGGCTGTCCTGACACGGCCGCGCGTGAAACGGAGAACGGCCGCGATCAGTGACTCGCCTTCGACCTCTTCCTCGAAGGTCTCGAGGAGTCGGTTCGCTTCGTCGATCTCACCCTGATGCACGAGGACACCGGCGAGCAGCGCACCGTTCAGGGTGCGATACATGGGCGGGGCCGGCAGCTTGGTCGCGGCAAGTGCCGTTCGTGCGTCCCGTTCCGCGGCGTTGAGGTCGCCTCGCCGGAGCGAAAGCCAACTGCGGTTGGCGAGGCCCATCGCGAGCCGGCTGCTGTCGCCCGCGAGCTGCGCCTCCTCGATCGACCGGTCCAACAGCGGACGCACCTCTTCGAAGTGCTCTGCCCAGAGCAGCGCGAAGGTGATCTGGGAGAACCAGGCGGCATACGAGAACCAGGGCCGTTCGACAGAAGCTTGCTGTTGTTCAGGGACGATCAACGCCCGGGCGGCGAGCTCGGCTCCTTCTTCGGCCGGAGCGTTCGCGAGAACCGAGATGAAGGCCGCAGCGGCGAGGACCTCGCGCGGCGCCGTCGGGTCGCTGCGCGACCGCTCGAGCAAGACCTCTCGTCGGTGCGTAAGCGACGAGGCCGACGCAGGGTCGTTCATCGCGGGGAAGACGGCCGCACCCCGTGCCACGAGTGCCAGTGGCGAGTGGCTCGCATCCAGCGAGGCGGCAGCACGATCGAGGACCTCGACAGCCTCCCCCGGGCGCTCTGCCCGGCTGAGGGCGAGACCGAGCACCATCGCCGCGGTGGCGGCCGCCGTGGGGTCCGATGCGCGATCCACAGCCTGTTGCAAGTGATCGTTCCAGCCGGCCTCGCCGGCGCTGGCCTCGGCCATCCCCAGATCGAGCAGGATCGACGGCTGCTTCTCGGCGGGCGGGGGCTCGGCGAGCGCCCGCCGCAGGAATGCCGCCTCGGATTCGGGCGCGCCGTGATTTCCCGCCGCGCCGGCGGCCGCCAGCAGCCGGTCGCTTGCCCAGGCGTCTCCGGCGGGGTCGCTGAGCAGCAGATGCTGAGCGACGTGGATCTCGGTTCCCGGCTGCTCCGCGAGTATGTGTGCAGCGCGCCGGTGGCCACGTCCGCGTTCCGCAGGCGAGAGCTCGGCGTAGATGCCGCTACGGATGAGCGGGTGGACGAACCTCAACGGCCGGTCGGGTTCGAGGATGCCGGCTGACTCGAGGATCTGCGCGGCATCGGCAGCTTCGTCGATATCGAGCCCTGCAAGTTGGGACGCTTCCAGGAGGGTGCTCTGCTCCAGCAGGGCAAGCGCACGTGCCAGTTGGCCCGCGGGCTCGGGTAGGCGCCGCAGCCTGATGTTGATCGACCGGCCGGCAGTCCGGGCGCCGATTCGTTCGACATGTCGCCAGGCGTCTGACGTCGGCTCGATGCTTCCTTCCTTGAGCGCATCGAGCAGCACGCGCACGAGGAAGGGGGTGCCCCCGGTCGCCCGCAGGCAGGCGTCGACGAACGAGGGGTCGGGAGCGCTGCCGAGGTCGGAGGTGACGAGTTCGGCGATCGCCGCTCCAGTCAAGGGCGGGAGCTGGATCAGATCAGCGGCAGGATCCGTCGCGAGTGCTGCGAGCAGCTCGGCATCCGACCCCGGCTCACACGGGCGGGTTGCCAGAACCAGAGCGACCTGCAGCTCGTCGAGCCGCGTTAGGAGAAAGGAGAGGTAGCGACGGGAAGGACCGTCCATCCAATGTGCGTCGTCCACGATCAAGCACAGCGGCTCGTCAGCGGCGAGGTTCGCGCACAGCCAGTAGAGCCCATGCAGGACTGCGAACGACGGATCGACCGTCGAGTCTTCGGACGCGTCCGGCGCGGGCGCGCCCGGGAGCCCGAGGATGCGTGCCGCAACACCGGCAGCCCCCTGCAACAGATCCGAGCGATCGATGTCGGACGCATCCGCGAGTCGAGGCTCGAACAGCTGCCGGACAACACCGAAGGCGAAGTCCCGCTCCATCTCCGTGCCGCGTGCCCGAAGCACGCGCAGGCCGCCGTTTGCCGCTGCGAGCCGCGCCGCCGTCAGCAGCGCGGTCTTGCCGATGCCGGCGGGACCTTCGACCACCACGAACCGGCCTTGACCCGAGCGAGCGTCCGCAAGAGCCGACTCGATCCTCGCCAGCTCTTGGCGACGCTCCAGGAGCGTCGCCCGCTGTACCTGAGAGGCGTCTACCGCGCTCGCACGCCTCGCTCCAGCCTCGGCGAGGTCGGAACCAGGATCCGTGAACGCATCCTGCACCGGAGCAGTCACGCAGATTCGCCCATTTGAGCGTCCTACAACGCCGGAGCGCGGCGGAAAAGTCCCGCGGCCCGTCAAGAACAGCGTCGAAGTTCAGGGGGTGCGCCCCGGCGCGAAGGCACAACCCGCGCCGCCACGATTCGGCATGGACAGCGACATTCCGACGTGAGGAGCTTCTGATGCGCAGAACACTCGACCTTCGGCTCATCGCCGACCTCCGCGGAGAGCTCACGGGCAGCGTGCTCGATCCCGACGACGGGCGCTATGACGCAGCGCGTGCAGTCCACAACGGCTTGATCGATCGCAGGCCCGCGCTGATCGTGCGCTGCCAGACGACACACGATGTCGTGGCCGCCCTTGCATTTGCGAACCGCGTCGGCGTGGAGGTGTCGGTTCGAGGCGGCGGCCATAACGTGGCCGGTCGCGCAGTGACCGACAGCGGCGTGATGATCGACCTTTCAGAGATGAAGTCGGTCACCGTCGACGCAAGCCGGGCCACTGCCTGCGTCGGTGCCGGCGTCGTCTGGGGAGAGCTGAACGCTGCTGCCGCCGAGCACGGGCTGGCCGTCACGGGAGGCACTGTGTCGACGACCGGGATCGCCGGGCTGACGCTCGGCGGCGGTCTCGGCTGGCTGATGGCAAAGCACGGCCTCGCCGCCGACAACCTTCTGTCGGCCGTGGTCGTCACGGCCGAAGGGGATGTTCTTCGGGCCGACGGTGCATCTCACCCGGATCTCTTCTGGGGACTGCGCGGGGGTGGTGGGAACTTCGGTGTCGTCACCTCATTCACCTACCGGCTGCACCCGGTCGAGATGGTCGTAGGCGGTCTGATCGCCCATCCGCTCGACGCCGCACAAGAGCTTCTGCGCTTCTACCGCGAGGCGGTCGCCGGCGCCTCGGACGATCTCACGGTGTTCGCTGCGCTCGTCCACGCTCCTGGCGGATCTGGAACGAAGCTCGCGGCGCTCATCGTCTTCCACACCGGAGACGCGGAGACTGCAGCGCGTGAACTCGAGCCCCTCAAGAGCTGGGGAGCGCCGCTCGTCGTCGAGGTCGGCTCGATGCCGTATCCGGTGATGAACACCATCCTCGATGCCGGCTTTCCGGACGGAGCACTGAACTACTGGCTCTCGAGCTTCACGCGCGGACTGCCCGACGGTCTCATCGACACCGCAGTCGAGCGCTTCCAGCTCGCGCCCTCGCAGATGTCCGCGATCGTCCTCGAGCATTTCCACGGAGCAGTCACCCGAGTTGCGCCGACATCGACGGCGGTGCCTCATCGGCTTCCGGGCTGGAACCTGCTCATTCCGTCGGTCTGGACAGACCCGACGATGACCTCAGCCAACATCGAATGGGCGCGCGAGACATTCGCGGCTCTGCAGCCGCACCTCCGCAGCGACCGCTGGCTCAACTACCTCGGAGACGACCAGTCGGCCGACGCTGTCCGCGCGGCCTACGGACCGAACATCGAACGCCTCCGCGACGTGAAACGGCGCTACGACCCGCACAACGTCTTTCACCTGAATCACAACATCGCGCCGTAGCGGGCACCCGGTGCCTTCACGACCGCGCGGCGCAAAGACAGAAAGTCCAGGGGGTGACCACGATGCGAATCCCCGTCCCCGCCTTCCAAACTCGACTCATCGAAAGGGCTCGCTCACGAGCTCCCTACCGAAGGAGGCAGGACATGAGACGAAACCACGGGATGCGGTACGTGCTCTCGATGGCAGTCGTTGCGGCGGCTCTCGCGGCGACCGCCAGCGGCTCGGCGGCCGTGCCCACGACCCTCAACGGCACGGTCGGTCCCGGCTTCACGATCGCACTGAAGCTGAACGGCAAGTCAGTGACAAAGCTCAAGGCCGGCAGGCCCTACCGCTTCGTCATCAGCGATCAGGCGAACATCCACGACTTTCATCTCAGCGGACCGGGCGTCGACCGGGTCATCACCGCGGTCGACTTCGTCGGGACGAAGAGCGTGGTGCTGAAGCTCAAGAAGGGGAGCTACCGCTACCAGTGCGACCCGCATTCGACCTTCATGCACGGCAGCTTCACCGTCAGCTGATCGAGCCGCCACGCGCGGTAACCACTGAATCAACGCAACGCACCAGAGAGGACAGACGTCATGTCAGGCACTTCATTCAGGCGAATCATCATCATCGGCGCCGTCGCGACGGCAATCACCGTCGCCGCCGTCGCAAACGCGCAGACTCAGGCGAACGTCTATGACACGCAGGATCTCGTCGCGGACACCATCAATGCGAACGTTCCCGCTGCCGATGGGTCGCTGATCAACGGCTGGGGGCTCGTCGCGGGGCCAACGACGCCGTGGTGGGCGGTCAACAACGGCACTAACACCTCGACGCTCTACAACGGAGCCGGCGCCAAGCAGGCACTCAGCGTCGCAGTTGCCGGCGGCCCGACCGGTGCAGTCTTCAACGGCAGCGCGACTGCCTTCTCGATCAGCCAGAACGGGAAGAGCGCGCCGGCGCGCTTCCTGTTCGCAACGGAAGCAGGGACGATCGCCGGCTGGTCGCCGGCCGTGAACGCGAACGCCGCGGTCACCGCAGCCGACCGTAGTGGGTCGGGCGCCGTGTACAAGGGCCTCGCGATCGCGAACGACAAGCTCTACGCGACGGACTTCCACAGCGGCCGCGTTGATGTCTTCGACAACGCGTTCAACCGCGTCCCCGGCGGTTTCAGCGATCCGACGATCCCGCGAGGCTTCGCGCCCTTCGGCATCCAGACACTGGCCGGCAACGTGTTCGTCAGCTACGCACGGCAGGATGCTGCGAAGAGGGACGACGTCCCCGCTCCGGGACAGGGATACGTCGACGAGTTCACACCCGATGGTGCGTTGATCGCACGTGTCGTCAATTCAGGGAAGAGGAACGCGCCCCTCAACGCAGCCTGGGGGCTCTCCCTCGCGCCCGCCGACTTCGGCGTCTTCTCCGGTGACCTCCTCGTGGGCAACTTCGGGAACGGCCGGATCAGCGCCTACACCCAGCGCGGTGCGAAATGGGTCTACAAGGGCCAGCTGCGCCACACGAACGGCACGCCTGTCGCGATCGACGGGCTCTGGGGGATCGCCTTCGGAAATGGCGCCGCTGCAGGAGCGCGAAACACCCTGTACTTCGTCTCCGGCCCGTCCGGCGGCCGGCATGGCCTCTTCGGGTCAGTGACCGCCGGCTAGGGCTCGCGACGAGCGGCCGGACCGGGGATCGGAGACCAGATCCCCGGTTCGGCACTGGCGCACCGACGTGCTCGCAAGAGGAGGATCCTTGGTCATGACCAAGATCAACTTCGACCACTGTGTCATCGCGATCAATGATTGGTCGCGCTCGAACGACTTCTACGCGCGCGTCCTCGGCGCTGAAGTGCTGGCCCACGGTGCAGGATTCGTCTACCGCTTCGGCGCCGCGCAGATCAACATTCACGGGCCAGGAGTGGACGGAGATCCCAATGCACGGCCGCCCGTCGAGCCCGGCGGCGCAGACCTTTGTTTCACCTGGGAAGGATCTGTGAGCTCGGCGATCAGGCATCTCGAGGAGAACGGCGTCGACGTCGAACTCGGCCCGGTCACCCGCTTCGGAGCCGGCGGAGAAGGCACAAGTGTCTATTTCCGGGACCCCGACGGATCGCTGCTGGAGCTCATCTCATACGTCGTACGCGAGTAGACGCGTCTGTCGCAGCCGAGTTTCCCGCGCACGACACGAAGGCGAACGCCCGCTCCAGCTCGACCCCGTGCGCGAGGCACGGCGCCCGCCGCTCGCCGAGAGCGCCCGGCGGTGACCGAGACAGCGAAAGACCGGGGGGTTCCAACGGTGCGAACGCGCGTCCGCTGCCCCGACCATCGAACAGATCAGCCAATCTCGAGCCATTGCGGCTCGTCCCAAAGGAGACCCGCAGAGATGAAGAACCTCTCGCAACGCAGAACCTTCCGCATCGCGCGCGGCGCCCGGGTTGCGCTTTCGACCTCCGTGGTCGTTGCCGGCCTCGCCGCCGCCACCGCCACCGGGGCGTTCGCCAGTCACGGAAACGCACCGCTTCGCTACAAGGCCAACCACAGCGCGCATCACCGTGCTTTGGGTCAATTCAAGAAGCCCAAGCTGCACCGTGGCTTGCTCACCATCGAAGGCACCACGGTGGCCGACAAGATCGCGGTTCGCCTTCAGGCGGGGGACCCAGACGTTCTCCTCGTCGACGTCGGTGATGACGGCGCGGCCGACTTCAGCTTCGACCGCAACAGACTCCGCGCGATCGTGATCGATGCCGAGGCGGGCGACGACTTCGTACGCATCGACGAGAGCAACGGCGCCTTCACGAATGTCATCCCGACGGTCGTTGACGGTGGCGATGGGAACGACACGATCGACGGTGGCTCCGGTGTCGAGACGCTGATCGGCGGCGATGGGAACGACACGATCGACGGCAACGGCGGCAACGATCAGGCTGCGCTCGGCGCAGGCGACGATACCTTCGTTTGGGATCCGGGCGACGGCAGCGACACGATCGAGGGTCAGGACGGCACCGACACGATGGTGTTCAATGGCGCCGCCGCCGCCGAGCAGGTCGACCTGTCGGCGAACGGTAACCGGCTCCGGTTCTTCCGCACTCAGGGAAACATCACGATGGACACGCAGGGCGTCGAGCGAGCCGACTTCAACGCGCTCGGCGGCGCGGACACGGTCACGGTGAACGACCTGTCCGGCACCGACGTCCAGAACGTGAACGTCGATCTCGCCGGCAGCCTCGGCGCTGTCACCGGGGACGGAGCGGTCGACACGGTCACGGTCAACGGCACCGAGCTCGACGACACCATCACCGCTGCCGGAGACGCATCCGGTGTTGTCGTGACCGGCCTGCAGGCACGCGTCGCGATCACCCACCAGGAGCCCACAGACCAGCTGACGCTTGACGGCCTCGGCGGCAGCGACACGATCTCGGCCACCGGCCTCGCGAACCAGGCGATCACCGACAGCCTCGACGGTGGCGCCGGGAAAGACGGGATCGCCGGCGGTCCAGGCAACGAGCTGCTGCTCGGCGGGGACGGCAACGACTCGATCGACGGGAACGGCGGCGCCGACACGGCCCAGCTCGGGTCCGGCGACGACACCTTCGTCTGGGATCCCGGCGACGGCAGCGACACGATCGAGGGCCACGCCGGCACCGACACGCTGAGGTTCAACGGGGCCGCCGCAGCGGAGACGGTCGACCTGTCCGCGAACGGGAACCACCTCCGCTTCTTCCGCAACCCGGGCAACATCACGATGGACACCCACGGCGTCGAGCGGGTCGACTTCAACGCGCTCGGCGGCGCTGACGTCGTCACGGTGCACGACCTGTCCGGCACGGACGTCCAGAACGTGAACGTCGATCTCGCCGTCAGCTTCTTCGGCACAGCCGGTGACAGAGTCCCCGCTCAGGTCGTCGTCGAGGGCACCAACGGCAACGACAACGTCACCGTCAACGGCGACGCCGACGGTGTGAAGGTGAGCGGTCTCGCAGCGACGGTCGAGCTCCTCGACACGGAGGCCGCCGACCGGCTCGACGTCAACACACTCGCAGGCACGGACGCGGTCGACTCCGCCGGTCTGGCCGCGGGCACGCTCCAGCTGTTCGTCAACGGCGGCCCGCGGCCGTAGGCCGCCTGCGCGACCAGGTCTCAACGTGGCAGTCGCAACACAAGAGCACGAGACGGCGGGCCTCGCATGGCCCGCCGTCTCACCCGATCCGGAAGGGTGCATGACGTTGCCGGGGAGTGGGCGATGAGCGCTGCCCAGATCGCGTCTCTGGCGCTCGCGGGCGTTGCCGCCGGTGCGATCAACACCGTAGTCGGCAGCGGGACGCTGATCACGTTCCCGGTGCTGCTCGCGTTTGGCTACGCGCCCGTCACCGCGAACGTCGCGAACACGATCGGCCTCGCGCCGGGCTCGGCCTCAGGAGCTTGGGGTTATCGGAGGCTGTTGGCCGGCCAGCGCGGATCTGCCATTTCGCTGGGTGTGAGTTCAGCGCTCGGCGGCGCGATCGGCGCCGTGTTGCTGCTCGTGCTCCCCGCGTCGTCGTTCGCGGAAATCGTGCCGGGTTTCATCACCCTCGCGCTCATCCTGACCGTCCTGCAGCCGCGGCTCGGCGCGCGGTTCCAGAAGCACGAAGGCGGGATCGGGTCTCGGCGCCGCGCCGTGGCGCTGGTCGCGGTTTTCGCGAGTGCGGTCTACGGCGGCTACTTCGGTGCGGGCCAGGGGATCATTCTGATCGCGATCCTCGCCGTCCTGCTCGCGCAGGACCTGCAACGCGCGAACGCGCTGAAGACAGTCCTGACCGGCTCCGTGAATGGCGTCGCCGGGGTGTACTTCCTGCTCGCCGCGCACGTCGAGTGGGGCCCGGCCGCGACAATTGCAGTTGCCTCGATCGTCGGCGCTCAGTTCGGGGCACGCTTCGCGAAGCGCCTGAAACCGACCACGCTCCGCGCGATCATCGTCGGCGTGGGCATCCTCGCGGTCGTCGATCTGCTCGCCGGCTGAGCCCCCGGGCTGAGCGGGCGGCTACCAGGCAGGACTGCGGCTCATGCGCACGCGCCGCTCCAAGCAACACGAAACGATCCTGACCAGGTCTTTTCCGGATGGGCCGGGCAGGTCTCGAACCTGCGACCTTGGGATTAAAAGTCCCCTGCTCTACCAGCTGAGCTACCGGCCCCTGCTGCTCGAGGGGAGTACCCTTGAGCACGTGGGCAAAGGGTACGCGGAAGGGAGCGCGGTCGAGGAACGTCTCGCGGCCCTGGAGCGCGGCGACGATCTCCTCGCGCAACTGGACTCCGGGCGAGCGGCCGTCTACGGCTCGACCGAGGCCGAGCCGGAGCAGCACTTCATCGGCTGGCTCGACGACGTCGACCCGGATGCCCTCTTCGCCTCGGGTGAGGCATGGGGCATCCAGGTCGTCCGCCGCCGCGTCAAGCGCTAGCGCGACTCGACGCTGACGAAGTTGAAGTCCTTGTCGACGTACACCGTCACCGGCGAGCCGTCGGCCTTCGTCATGTGCGCTTCGTAGGCCGCCACGCCGTCCGCGTCCGTCTCGACACGGATCACCGTGCCGCCGGAGACCTTCGCCTTCGCGATCGCAGTGACCTTCGCGAGCGCGTCACCGGTGAGCGGCGTCTCGTCGCTGCGCTGATGTCCCCAGGGGGCCTGCGCGTTCGCGCCGGGCGGCGCCGGATTCGTCGCCGTCGGCGTCGACGTCGTGCCGCTACCGCTGGCGGCGCTTGCGATCCCTTAGCTCCCGACGCCGAGCCCGACCGCGATTGCAGCCGCCGCGGCGAAGCGGGCGAGGCCGTTGGGGCGCTTCGGCGTTTCCTGGTGCGTGTCCATTGCTGGACTCCTTCCGTCGAGTGGTGTCGACCTCCACCATCACGCCCCGACCTTGGAGCCCACCTAGCGCGGACTAAGCGATCGCTATGAGCTGCGTTCCCACTCGTCGAGCAACCGCTCGAGGTGGCGCCGCTGTGCATCGGTGAACGGCATCCGCACGACGAGCCGGCGCGCCTCGGCGGGGTCGTCGTGTGCGATCGCCGCCTCGAGCCGCTCGCGCTCGGGCGCAGGCTCGCGCAGCTGACGGCGCAGCCAGCGCCTCAACGAGACGGCAGCGGCGGTCGTGCTCACAGCCGTTTCGTCCAGATGCCGTACCGCTGGTCAGTGACGAAGCCGACGCGCTCGTACAGCTGAGGCGCTCCGGTCGGGTTCGTCGAGTCGACCTTCAACCCGACGCTCGTCGCGCCCTGCTCCGCATACATGCGGAACGCGTGGTGCAGGAGCGCCTTGCCGAGCCCGTGGCCGCGCTCGCTCTCACGGACGACGATGTCCTTCACCCAGCCGCGGCCCTCGTGCACCTTCCAGTGCAGCGCGCACGCCACGAGCCGGTCGTCGCGCTCCACCAGGAACCAGACCGAGGGGTCGAACTCGTCGTGGTCGGTCATGAACGTCAGCCACGAGTCGTGGTCGCGCGCGACGTGGTCCTGGTCCCAGCCGGCGTACGCCTCGTCGAGGAGTGCGTGCACGGGAGCGCCGTCCGCGTCGGTGTACGTGCGCACCGTGACGCCCGCGGGCCACGTCGCGACCGGCAGCTCGCCGTCGAGCGGCCGCCACATGCGCAGGATCTCACGGTTGAGCTCGAAGCCGCTCCGCTCGGCCAGCGCCCAGAGCGGAGCGTCCTCGCGAACCGCCGTCAGCGCGACATGGTCGAACCCGCGCTCCCGCGCGCGGGCCAGCACGCGCTCGAGCAACGGGTCGGCAACTTCCGACTCGCCGACTGCGATCGTCGGCTCCTGGGTCGAATCCAGTGAGGCGTAGCCCACGAGAGTGCCGTCGGACTCGGCGACCCAGCCGCGGTCGAAGCCGAGTAGCTCCCAGCGCTGGCGGACGTGCGCGGCTTGCACCTCCGAGATCCCGAAGACGGCGCGGCTGCGCGTCCAGCAGATCGACCACGGCGTCGAAGTCGTCCCACGTCGCGTCGCGAATCTCGGTCATGTGGCAACGGTACCCTCCTGCACAGGCCCCCATCGTCTAGTGGCCTAGGACACCGGCCTTTCACGCCGGCGACACGGGTTC
>CAVOSR010000014.1:0-392707 GCA_963698925.1 uncultured Actinomycetes bacterium
GCCTTCGACGACGGCCGCCGTTTCTCGAAGGTCTCGACGCTGGCGGCAGGCCACGACCGGCTCCTCGTGGGGGTCGAGGCGCCCGGCATCTTCGAGAGCCGCGACGGCGGGGAGACCTTCTCGATGCTCTCGACCCTGGCCGGCGAGCCCGGCAGCGAGGGCTGGGACGACCCCGCCAACCAGCCGCCGGGGCATCTCGGCATCTCGGGGATCGAGCTGCATCCGGACGACGACGCCCGCTTCTGGGCGATCGTGCAGGGCGTCGGCCTCTGGGAGACCACCGACGGCGGCAGCAACTGGACGCCGCGCAACCGCGGCCTCCGCGCCGACTGGCCGCGCGACCACGAAGAGGTCGGGTTCTGCGTCCATAAGATGGTCCGCGCCGACGACACGCGCATGTTCCAGCAGAACCACGTCGGCATGCACCGCACGGACGACGGTGGCGCCTCGTGGACCGAGATCACCGAGGGCCTGCCGACCGAGTTCGGGTTCGGGGCGGCCGTCAACCCGCACGACCGCGACACGTTCCTCTGCATCCCGCTCGATCCGGGCCACGGCCGGACGATGCCGGATGGCGAGGCGGCCGTCTGGATCACCCACGACGCGGGCTCGAGCTGGCAGCGCTCGACCAACGGCCTCCCGCAGAGCGGCGCGTACCTCGGCGTCCTGCGGCAGGGGCTCACGTACGACACCTACGACGTGCCGGGCTACTACTTCGGGACGAGCACCGGGCAGGTGTTCGCGAGCGCCGACGAGGCGGAGAGCTGGCAGGAGGTCGCGAGCTATCTGCCGCCGATCTCGTCCGTCCATGCGGTGGTGATCGATTGATGGCAGATGTCCATCTCCCAAGGACGCTGACGCCGCTCTTCCCCGACCTGCCGCGGAAGCTCGATGTCGACGCGGCGACGGTGAACGAGGCGATCGGGCAGCTCGACGAGCGCTGGCCGGGCCTGCGCGACCGCCTCTGCGAGACGGGGCCGACGATCCGCCCGCACATCCACGTCTACGTCGACCGGGAGCGGGCGGCGCTCGACACGCCGCTCGCCTCCGGGTCGCGCGTCGACGTGATTGCCGCGATCAGCGGCGGCTGAGCTGGTGGGCGGGTGCCTGGCACTTCGGTGCCAGGCACGATCTCGTCGAGATGCGGATCATCGCCGGCACCCACCGCGGCCACCGGATCGCCGCGCCCGCCGGGCGCGACACCCGGCCGACGTCCGACCGGGTGCGCGAGAACGCGTTCAACCTGATCGGGCCGGTCGACGACGCCGACGTGCTCGACCTCTTCGCCGGCTCGGGCGCGATGGGGCTCGAGGCGCTCAGCCGCGGCGCCGCCAGCGCGACCTTCGTCGAGTCCAACCGCGAGGCCTGCCGGACGATCGGCGCCAACCTGGAGAAGCTCCGGCTCAAGGGCTCTGTCCTCTGCCAGGACGCGGTGCGGCTCGTCGCGGGGGAGCGGCGAACGTACGACCTCGTCCTCTGCGACCCGCCCTACGGCTTCGACGCCGCGCGGCTCATGCCGCACCTGCCCCGGCTGTTGCGCGAGGATGGGCTGCTCGTCTGGGAGACCTCGGGGCGGGAGCCGGCGCCGGCGGTGCCGGGCCTCGTGCAGCGAACCTCCCGCACGTACGGCTCCGCACGGCTTACTCTTCTCCAGCTGTGATCACCGCCATCTACCCCGGCACCTACGACCCCGTCACCAACGGGCACGTCGACGTGATCGCGCGTGCGGCCCGGATCTTCGACCGCGTCGTCGTCGGCGTCGTCGGCAACCCCCATCACAAGAAGCCCCTGTTCGAGGTCGCCGAGCGGGTGGAGCTGCTGAAGGACGCGCTCGCCGGGGCGACCAACGTCGAGGTCGACGTCTTCAGCGAGCTCGTCGTCGAGTTCGCCCGTCGCTGGCATGCGACCGTGATCGTGAAGGGCCTCCGCGTCGTCTCCGACTTCGAGTGGGAGTTCCAGATGAACCAGCTCAACCGGCACCTGGCGCCCGAGATCGAGACCGTCTACGTGATGGCGAGCCCGCAGGTCAGTTTCGTTTCGTCCAGCGGGGTGAAGGAGATAGCGTCGTTCGGAGGAAATGTCGAAGAGCTCGTGCCCCAGGCTGTCGCGCGCCGTTTGAAGGAGATGTTCCCGAACGGACGAGGCGGCGCTCCGCTGTCCGACCAGGAGTAGACTGAACCCCCTATGGACGTCCTCGTCTTGATCGACAAGCTCGACGACCTCGTGCACAACGCGAAGGCCGTGCCGCTGACCGACCAGGTTCGCATCGACCGTGAGGAGATCTACGACATCCTCGACCAGATGCGGGCGACGATTCCGGAGGAGATCAAGCAGGCCCGGTGGATCGTCAAGGAGCGGCAGGAGATGCTCGCCGAGGCGAAGCGCGAGCAGGATCGTCTGCTCCAGGAGGCACGTGAGCAGGCGGTGCGCGAGGCCTCGCAGACAGAGATCGTCAAGCTGGCCGAGCGCCAGGCGCAGGAGATCATCGACGAGGCGCGCCGGAGCGCACGCGAGATGCGCCTCGAGATGGAGGACTGGGCCGACGGGATGCTCGCGACCCTCGAGACGAATCTCGACAAGTTCCTCGTCGCGGTGCGCCGCGGCCGGGAGCGGCTGCACGAGCGCTCGCAGGAGTCGGTCGTCGCCGGGATCGGCCCGGTCGACCTCTCCGACAACGGCGACTCGAACTACTAGCCCTCGCGGACACGAGCGACCGCGCCGACCGTGATCGCGACCGCGGGCACGATCAACGACGCGATCAGAAACGGCGGGCCGGAGTTGTACGGCGTTGCAATGAACCAGCCGACGAGCGGCAGCGTCCCGGCGAGCGCAATCAGCCAGCGGTGACTCCTCGTGACGACGGCGGCCGCGAGCGCGAGCGCGCCGAGGAGAGTGAAGAGCCCCTCGCCGAGCGCGAGCCCGGGGGCGTCGTCCCGACCGATCAGGTGGAAGCACGCGACGGCGAAGAAGAGGTAGATCAGCCCGGCTGCCGCCGGCGCCAGCCGGCCCTTGTCGGCCACGTCCGCGATCGTGTCACGGGCGCTAGGCTGGTGCCATGACGAGCTTCAGCCTGCGTCAGGTGAAGCTCCGTCCCGGCGAGCAGTACCGCGACGAGCTCGAAGTGGAGCTGTCACCGCTCGACTACGGCGGACAGCGTTACCTGCCCGTGCCCGGCAAGGTGCCGGCCGAGTTCGAGATCACGCGTGCGAACACCGGGACGGTCTTCACGCTCGCGTTCACCGCACGGCTCTTCGGGCCGTGCTACCGCTGCCTGGGCGACGCCGTGCTCGAGCTGCCGATCCGCGCCCGCGAGTACCAGGATGAGGATCCGAAGGACGACGAGATGCGGACGGAGTACGTCGACGGGAACATGCTCGACGTCTCGGGCTGGGCTCGGGATGCGATCGCGCTCGCGCTGCCGGAGAAGATCCTCTGCATGCCGGATTGCGCCGGCCTGTGCGACACCTGCGGCAAGAACTTGAACGACGAGCCACACACGCACGAGGAGGTGCACAGCGACCCCCGCTGGGCCGCCCTCGAAGCGCTCCGCGACCAGACCTGACAGGTCCCGGGGACTGTCCCTGGGGCGTGGCTCGAACCGACATGCCCGGGAGTCTGACCCCGGCACATGGCTCGAACCGACACGTCCACGGGTCTGACCCCGGGACACGTCTGGTCTGGCAGTCTCCCGTTCGTGGTCCCCGAAGCGCAGCTCAGGTCGACCGAGCACGGGCTCGTTCCGGAGGGTCAGGGTTGGTTCGTCGTCAACGCGCGCGAGACGCAGTGGTGGCGGCGCCCGGGGCGTGGGGTGCTCTGCGAGTTCGAGGGAGCGGGCTTCGAGGGCGCATTGGACTTCGAGCAGCTCGGGATCAACATCACCGTGCTCGGCCCCGGCGAGCCGATGGCCATGTACCACCGGGAGAACGATCAGGAGGACTTCCTCGTGCTCGACGGTGAGGCGCTCGCGATCGTCGAAGGCGAGGAGCGCCCACTGCGCCGCTGGGACTTCGTCCACTGTCCCGCAGGCACGAGTCACGTGATCGTCGGCGCCGGCACCGGGCCGTGCCTGGTGCTCGCCGTCGGCGCCCGCGACCGCTCGACCGGCCCGGACTGGGGCGCCTACACCGTCGACGAGGCGGCGCAGCGCCACGGCGCCGGGGTCGAGCAGGAGACGACCGACCCGGCGGAGGCGTACGCCCGTTTCGGCAAGGGCGGCTTCACGCGTTACCGCGAGGGTTGGCTGCCGGATTAGCCGGCCATGTCCCGGGGACTGTCCCTGGAACATGGCTCAGATCGACCCGTCGTGGGGTCAGACCCAGGGACACGGCCGTTACGGCGCGCGCCGCTCCATCAGCACGACGTCGCGCCACGTGCCGCGCTTCTGCGCGATCCGCTCCCGCGTCCCCACGATCCGGAACCCACAGCGCTCGTGCAGCGCGACCGAGGCGTCGTTGCCGGCGAGGATCCCGGCCTGGATCGTCCAGACGCCCTCGTCGTCGGCGCGGCGGACGAGCTCCGCGAGCAGCGCGTGCCCGACGCCGCGGCCGCGGGCCTCCGGGGCGACGTAGACGGAGTTCTCCGCCACGCCGCGGTAGCACTCCCGGCGCGAGACCGGCGCGAGCGCCGCCCAGCCGAGGATCTCGTCCTCGCGCGCCACCAGGCGGGGCGAGGCGAGGTGCGTCGCGTTCCACTCGTCCCACGTCGGCACCGTCTCCTCGAACGTGCCGACGTCGAGCCCCGCCTCGTAGATCAGGGCGCACACCGGCCAGTCGTCGGCTCGCAACTCGTCGATCCTCACAGCGCGAGGGTACGGCTCACGGACAGCCGCTCGAGGAAGCGGCGATCGTGGGTGACGACGACCAGGCAGCCGTCGTAGCTCTCGAGCGCCGTCTCGAGCTCCTCGATCGCCTCCAGGTCGAGATGGTTCGTCGGCTCGTCGAGGACGAGGCAGTTGACGCCCGTCGCGGAGAGGAGCGCCAGCCCCGCGCGCGTCCGCTCGCCCGGCGAGAGCCGCGGGGCGGGGCGGACGATGTCCTCCGGCCCGAGCGAGAACTTCGCGAGCAGCGTGCGCGCCTCGGCCTCGAGCAGCCCCGAGGCCTCGACGAAATCGGCCAGCAGGACACCCGAGAACTGGTCACGCGCCTGGTTCAGCTCGCCGAAGACGACCGACGGCCCGAGCCGGCGCGAGCCGGCCGCCAGCGGCAGGTCGCCGAGCAGCGCGGCGATCAGGGTCGACTTGCCCGAGCCGTTCGCACCGACCACCGCCAGCCGGTCGCCCCAGTGCAGCTCGAGCGACACAGGGCCGAGCCGGAACGCGCCGCGCTCGACCACGGCGCCGGCCAGCTCGGCGACGAGGCCGCCGCCTGCCGCGACCGTCGGCAGGTCGAGCTGCAGGCGCCAGGGCGTCCACGGCTTCTCGACCTCCTCCAGCCGCTCCAGGTGGTTCTTCGCCTGATTGACCTTGCCCCGGAGCGCGTTCGTGGCGCGACGGTCGGAGCCGCCGGTCCGGCGTGCAAGCTTGCGCTCGGCGCCGAGCAGGTGCGCCTCCTCGCGGCGCACCCGCAGCAGCTCCGTGTAGCGGCTCCGCTCGCCGAGGTAGTCCGCGTAGTCGCGCTCGTGCTGCGCCCGTGCGCGCTCGCGCGCCGCCTCGTACTCCGACCAGGTGCCGGTGTACTCGTGCACCTTCCGCGTCTCCGCCTCGATCTCGACGACCCGCGTGACCGACCGGTCGAGGAAGGCGCGATCGTGCGAGACGAGGACGACCCCCGCCGCGAGACCGTCGAGGAACCGCTCCAGCCGGGCGAGCCCCGCGAAGTCGAGGTTGTTCGTCGGCTCGTCGAGGAGGAAGACGTCGAAGCGGGCGAGGAGGATCCCCGCGAGCGCCGCGCGTGCCGCCTCGCCGCCCGAGAGCGTCGTCATCTCACGGTCCGTGCGCGGGCCGAGGCCGACGTCCGTCAGGACGGCCCGGGCGCGCGCCTCGAAGTCCTCGCCGCCGAGCGCGAGGAACCGATCGAGCGCGTCGGCATACGGGCCGGCAAGCTCCGGCTCGTCGCCGAGCCGGGCCGCGAGCTCGTCCATCTCCTGCTCCGCGAGACCGACGCCCGTGCGCCGCGCCAGGTAGCCGAGCACCGTCTCGCCCGGGCGCGCCTCCGGCTCCTGCGGGAGCAGGCCGACGGCCCCGCCGCGCACGATCCGGCCGCGGTCGGGCAACTCGAGCCCGGCCAGGACGCGGAGCAAGGTCGACTTGCCGATCCCGTTCGGGCCGACGATCCCCACGCGGTCGCCCGGCGAGACGACCAGCGAGACGCGGTCGAGCACCTGGACGGCGGCGTAGCTCTTCGAGATGTCACGTGCAGCGAGTGAGCCCGGCACGGGCTGACCTCCTTCGTCGAAAGGGCGGAAACGCGGGGTTTCGACTTAGAGGTCAGTCATAGGAGAGCCCGGAGGCCCGGGAGGAATATAGCTACACTGCGCGCTCGTCATGGCAGTCCCCAAGAGAAAAACGTCGAAGGCACGCCGCGACAAGCGCCGCGCGACCCACAGCATCGAGGCACCGCGCGTGAACACGTGCCCTCAGTGCGGCTCGCCGAAGCGCGCCCATCGCATCTGCCCGACCTGCGGCACCTACAAGGGCCGCGAGGTCGAACCCCTCCGTCTGAACGCACCCTAAGTGCCTCGCGTCGCAGTCGACGCGCTGGGAGGAGACAAGGCGCCCGACGAGGTGATCCTCGGCGCGCTCGCGGCCGCCGCCGACGGCGTCGACGTGACGCTCTTCGGCCCCGAGGGGCTCGACACGAAGGGCCTGCCGCTGGTCGTCACCACCGAGGCGATCGAGATGGCGGACAAGCCCGCGGACGCCGTGCGCGCGAAGCCCGACTCCAGCCTCGTCGCCGCCGTCCGGTCGGTCTCGGAGGGGAGCACCGACGCGATCGTCTCGGCCGGCAACACCGGCGCCGTGCTCGCCGCCGGGATGATCTACCTGCGGCGGCTGCCCGGTGTGATGCGGCCCGCGATCGCCGTCCCGATCCCCGCCCGCGACGGCCCCTCGGTCCTGCTGGACGCCGGCGCCAACGCCGACGCGCGCGCCGAGCACCTGCTGCAGTTCGCCCAGATGGGCGCCGTCTTCAGCCGGGAGCTGCTCGGCGTCGAGAACCCGGAGGTGCGGCTGCTCTCGATCGGCGAAGAGGACGAGAAGGGGAACGCGCTCACGCTCGACGCCCATGCCCTGCTGCGCGAGAGCGGGCTCAACTTCGGCGGCAACGCCGAGAGCCGCGACCTCCTGCGCGGAGCGGCGGACGTCGTCGTCACCGACGGCTTCACCGGCAACATCGCGCTCAAGCTGCTCGAGGGGACGATCACCGATCTGCTCGGCTCGCTGCGCGCGGAGATCACCTCGACGCTGCCGGGGAAGCTCGGCGGGCTGCTGATCCGGCCCGCTGCGAACCGGCTGCGCAAGCGGTACGACCCGGACACCTACGGCGGCGCCTACCTGCTCGGACTGCGCGGCCTGGCGGTGATCGCGCACGGCAACAGCGGCCGCGCGGCGATCGCGAACGCCGTCCGGCTGGCCGCCCGCGGAGTCGACCACCGGGTCGTGGAGCGGCTCGCAGAGCGGCTCCCCGAGCGCGTCCGTGTATGATCGCGCCGTTTTCCGCCCCCAACCACGACTTGAGGTGACATGGCAGCGTCGCGTGAAGAGGTCTTCGAGCGCGTCAAGGAAGTTCTGACGGAACAGCTCGGTGTCGAGGACGATCAGATCACCGAGGAGGCATCGTTCCAGGAGGACCTGGATGCGGACTCGCTCGACCTGGTCGAGCTGATCATGGAGCTCGAGGATCAGTTCGGGATCAAGATCTCCGACGAGGACGCCCAGAAGATCACGACTGTCGGGCAGGCCGTCGACTACGTCACGTCCCACCAGTAAGGCCGGACTGGACTCCCTGCGGGAGCTGATCGACAGGCTCCCGGCCGAACGGGCGGCGGCGGTCTTCACGCATTCGTCGTGGGCCGCCGACCGCACTGCTTCGTACGAGCGCCTGGAGTTTCTCGGCGACTCGGTCCTGGAGCTCGCGATCGCGCGCGCGCTCTTCGAGCGCTTCCCCGACTTCAGCGAGGGGCGGATGGCGAAGGTGCGCTCGCACGTCGTCTCGCGCGCGAGCTGCGCGGTCGTCGCGCACGAGCTGCAGCTGGGCGAACGGCTCGTGCGCGAGGCGGGCAACCTCGCCGAGGGCGAGGTCGAGCGGCTGGCGCTGAACCGCAACGTGCTGGCCGCGCTGCTCGAGGCCGCGCTGGCGGCGCTCTACCTGGAGCACGGCTTCGAGGCCGTCGAGCCGGCGATCGTCGCGGCCTTCGACCCGCGCATCGAGTACGCGCTCACCACCTACGTCGACCACAAGACCGAATTGCAGGAGCGCCTGCGCGCGGACGGGGCGCTCGGTCGTCTACACCGTGCTCGAGGTCGAGGGACCGCCGCACGAACGGACGTTCACCGCCGCGGCGGTCGTCGACGGGGTCGAGGCGGGGCGCGGGACGGGCCGATCGAAGAAGGACGCAGAGCAGACGGCCGCCCAGCAGGCGCTGGCCGCCGAGCCCACACCCGCCTGAGCAGGGACATTTCGCCCCGCCGGGGCGGCGTCCGTGCCGCCCGCGATACTTCGTCCCCGCATGCACCTGAAGGCGATCAAGCTGCGCGGGTTCAAGTCGTTCGTGGACCCGGTCGAGATCCGGCTCGAGCCGGGCGTCGCCGTCGTCGTCGGCCCGAACGGCTCCGGCAAGTCGAACGTCTCCGATTCGATCCTCTGGGCGACGGGCTCGATGAGCCCCGGCGAGCTGCGCGCCGAGAAGCCCGACGACGTCCTCTTCTCGGGCTCCGCCGGCCGGCAGCAGACCGACCTCTGTGAGGTCGACCTGCTCTTCGACAATGCCGACGGGGCCTGGCCGGAGCTGCCGTACTCCGAGGTCTCGGTCGCCCGCCGCCTCCAGCGCGGCGGCGAGGGCCAGTACCTCGTCAACAAGACGCCGGTGCGGCGCATCGACCTCGTCGAGTTGCTCTCCGACGTCGGCCTCGGCGGCGGGCTGCGTTCCGTCATCTCGCAGGGCCGCGTCGAGACGGTGCTCAACTCGAAGCCGCAGGAGCGGCGCGAGCTGATCGAGGAGGCGGCCGGCCTCGGCCGCTTCAAGCGCCGGCGTCACCGCGCCGAGCTGAAGCTCGCCCGCGTCGGCATCCAGGTCGAGCGCGCCCGCGATCTCGAGGACGAGGTCAAGAAGCGCCTGCGCCCGCTCGCCTTGCAGGCGACGGCCGCCGAGCGCGCCGAGAAGCTCGGCGTCGAGATCACGCGGCTGCAGGCCGCGATCGCGACGCTCGACCTCGTGCGCCTCGCCGAGCGCCGCGCCGAGGCCGAAGGTCGCCGCGTCACCACGGCCGAGGAACGGCGAGTGCTCGACGAGCAGATCGCCGCCCTCGTCGCGCAGCGCGAGCACGCCGAGGAGGAGCTCACCGACTCGGCCGGCGCCCGTGAGCAGGCGACAGCCGCGCTCTACCGGCTGCGTAGCGGCGGCGAGCGCATCCAGCTCCGCCGCGAGTCGGCGGGCTCGCTGTCGGCGTCGATCCGGACCGAGCTCGAGGCGGCCCGCTCGTACGACCCGTCGACGTCCGCCGAGCTCGAGACCGCCGCCCGCGACGCCGCGACCTACGCGCAGACCTCCTCCGGCGAGCGCGCGCGGCTCCAGGTCGAGGCCGAGGAGCGCTGGGCGCGTGTCGCCGCGATCGAGCGTCGGGCGCAGGCCGAGGCGCGCGCCGAGCTCGACGACGTGCTCGCGCGCCGCGCCGACACCGAAGGGCTGCTGACGGGTGGTGGCCGCGATGCGCTGTTGACGCTCCGCGGCGCCGCGCAGCGCGTCGGCGTCCGCCAGGAGTCCGCGCAGCGCCTGCTGGCCGAGCTGCAGCTCGAGCTCGTCGAGTCGCGCCAGGTCCCGGCCGGGCCGACGCCGGCCGAGCTCGGCCGCGCCGCCGACGAGGCCGACGCCGCCGCGCGCGCCGCGCTGCGCGAACGGGAGGATCTCGAGGCCCGCGTGCGCATGGCGCGCGAGCGTCTCGTCTCGCTCGAGCAGTCGCTCGCCGAGCGCGAGGGCATCCCGCCCGCCGCACGGGCGCTCGCCGAGGGTGGCGAGCAGCTCGCGCTGCAGCTGCTCGAGGTCGAGGCCGGCGCCGAGCGCTCGGTTGCCGCCGCGCTGGGCCACCGTGCCTCCGCAGTCGTCGCTTCGACCCCGCAGCGCGGTCTCGAGCTGATCGCCCAGGCGATGGCGGCCGGGCTCGGTTCGCTGCTCGTGCTGGTCGGACGCGACCCGCGCAGCCTCGTCGACCTGCCCGTGCTCCCACGCGAGGAGCTGCTCGCCTCGCCGGTCGCAGCCGTGACCGCCGACGGCATCGGCTGGGACCCCGAGCGTGGTGAGCTCTGGTTCGCGGGCGAGACGGCCGAAGCGGTGCTGCTCGAGCTCGACGCCCGCCGCCGTGAGCTGCACGCCGAGGTGGAGGAGCTCGCCCGCCGTGCCGACGAGGCCGCCGCGCTCGCCGAGCAGGCAGCCGCTCGTGCGCAGGCGGCAGCCGGGGCGTTCGCGCCGGTCGCGCACCTGCGCAGCGTGCCGCGCGCCGACCCGGCCCGCCTCGAGCGGCTGGCCGGCTGCGCCGCCAGGCTCGATGAGACCTTGAGGGTTGCGGCTGCGGCTGCGGCCCGGCTGGAGTCGCCGCTGGCCGACCGCGCCGGCCGGCTCGCCGCCGACCTGCGCAGCATCGCCTCGCGCGAGGCCGAGCTCCGCCACGCGGTCGCCGAAGCCGATGGACGCGCGCTCGCTGCCGAGCGCCGAGCGAACGGCCGCACGGCCGAGGCGACGGGCGACGTGTCAGAGCTGCGTCTGCGGGCCGAGGAGCTGTCCGCGCTCGCCGCAGAGGCCGCGAAGGCGGCCGACGACGCGGCCGAGCGCGCGCGGGCCGCAGCACGCGCCCTGGTCGAGTCCGATCCGGGTCGCACGCGCCGCCCGAGCGAGCTCGTGCTCGAGCGGCTCCAGCGCGGCGCCGAGCGGCTCGAGGCCGCCCTTGCCGTCGATGCCGACCGCTTCGAGGCGCCGGTGCGCGTGCGCGCCGAGGCGCAGGCGGCGCGCACGACGGAGCTCGGCGCGGAGCTGCGCCGGCTCGGCGCCGCAGAGGTCGAGGTGCGTCAGCGCGCGTCGCACGCGGGGGAGAAGCTGGCGGCGATCGACGTGGAGCTCGCCCGCACCGACGCCGAGCGCGACGAGGCTCAGCGCAGGCTCGACGCCGCCGCGGCCGAGCCCGCCGAGGGCGAGAACCGCGACGAGCTCGCCGAGAAGCTCTCGCGCTACGAACGCCGGCGCGAGCAGCTCGGTCAGGTGAACCCGCTCGCCAAGGAAGAGTACGAGGCGGAGAAGGTTCGCCTCGAGGAGCTCTCGGTGCAGCGCGCCGACCTGGAGAAGAGCCTCGACGAGCTCGAGCAGCTGCGCGACGACCTGACGAACACGGTCGAGACCCGCTTCGCCGAGACGTTCGCCGCCGTCGAGCATCACTTCCACGAGGTGGCGACGACGCTGTTCCCGGGGGGCGAGGGGCGTCTGCGGATGACCGAGTCGGAGGAGGAGGGTGAGGAGCCCGGCATCGAGGTCGAGCTCCGGCCGGCAGGCAAGCGCGTGACGCGCCTGTCGCTGCTCTCCGGCGGTGAGAAGGCGCTCGGCGCGATCGCGTTCCTCTTCTCGCTCTTCCTCGCGCGGCCCAGCCCGTTCTACCTGCTCGACGAGGTCGAGGCCGCGCTCGACGACACGAACATCGGCCGCTTCACCGCGCTGCTGCGCACCTACGCCGACCGCGCGCAGTTCATCGTGATCACGCACCAGAAGCGGACGATGGAAGCGGCGGACGTCCTCTACGGCGTGACGATGGGTCAAGACGGGGTCTCGCAGATCGTCTCCCGGCGCCTCCCGCGCGACGAAGAGATCGCCGCCACCGCATGACACAGCTGCTCGTCGCGTAGCTACCCTCGCGCGGGCATGGCGAGAAGCTGGTCAGAGCTGCTGGGCGAGTCCGACGCGCGCCCCGAGGCGGAAGAGGAGCGCCGCGGCCTCTTCGGCCGTCTGCGCGAGTCGCTCGGCAAGTCGCGCCGCGCGCTCACCGAGCAGATCGTCGTCGCTGCGTTCGACCCGGAGGACGACGCGTCGTGGGAGCGGCTCGAGGAAGCGCTGATCTACGCCGACGTCGGCGTGCGCGCGACCGCGGAGCTGATCCGCCGCCTGGAGGCGCGGCAGGACCTGAGCGAGCTCTCGAGCGCACTCGCCGAGGAGATCGCGACGCTCTTCGGTGAGCCTGCGACGCTCGATGTCGCGCACGAGCCGGCGGTGATCCTCGTCGTCGGCGTCAACGGCACCGGCAAGACGACGACGATCGGCAAGCTCGCGCAGAAGCTGCGCGAGCACGGTCGCCCCGTCACGCTCGGCGCCGCCGACACCTTTCGCGCCGCGGCCGAGGAGCAGCTCGAGATCTGGGCCGAGCGCTCCGGCGCTCGCTTCGTCGGCGGCGAGCGCGGCGGCGATCCCGCGGCGGTCGCCTATGACGCCGTTGGTGCTGACGAGGGGGTCGTGCTCGTCGACACCGCCGGTCGGCTGCACACGCAGTCGAACCTGATGGACGAGCTCTCGAAGGTGCGGCGCGTGATTGCCGGCCGCCGCGAGGGCTCGCCGCACGAAGTGCTGCTCGTCGTCGACGCGACGACCGGGCAGAACGGCTTGCAGCAGGCGCGCCTCTTCAACGAGGCGGTCGGCGTCACCGGCGTCGCGCTGACGAAGCTCGACGGATCGGCAAAGGGCGGCATCGCCGTGGCGATCGCCTACGAGCTCGGCCTGCCGGTCAAGCTCGTCGGCGTCGGCGAGGGAATCGACGACCTCAGGCCGTTCGACGCACACGACTTCGCCCGCGCGCTCGTCGCCGAATGACGGTCACGCTCGCACCGGCCGCCGACTTCGAGCTCGCGACGCTCGCCGGTGTCTTCACCGCGGGCTACGAGGGCTACTTCGTCCCGGTGCAGGTCGACGAGGCCGCGCTGCGGTCGATGGTCGACGCGTGGGACATCGACCTCGGCCGGTCGCGGGTCGCGCTCGTAGACGGCGTGCCGGTCGGTCTCGCCTTCCTCGCCGTCCGTGGGGAGGCCGCCTGGATCGGTGGCGTGGGCGTCGCCCGGGCAGCCGCGGCCGGGGCATCGGCCGGCAGCTGATGGAGGCGGTGCTGGCGGAGGCGCCGCGCCCGGTCACGCTCGAGGTGATCGAGCAGAACGAGCCCGCCAAGCGGCTCTACGACAGTCTCGGCTTCGACGTCGTGCGCATGCTCGAGGTCTGGTCGCTCACCGGCGACGTGCCCGTCTCAGAGGCCCGTCCGCTGGTGCGGCCTCGACCGCTCGGACAGGCGGCGCTGCCCTGGCAGCGGCAGGACGCGTCGCTGCCGGAGAACATCGAAGGCCTCGAGACCGATCAAGGCACGGCGCTCTTTCGAATCGCGAACGAGCGCGTCTCGATCGTCCAGCTCGACGCCGCGGACGAGGCTGCCGCGGCGACGCTGCTCGCCGCGGCGCGTGCCCGCGGCAGGTCGCTCCACTACGTGAACGTTCCCGAAGGGGACCCTGCTTCGGCAGCGCTGCGCGCGGCTCGGCGGGACGCTCGACCTGCGCCAGTTCGAAATGCGCCTGGCTGTCTAGCGCTCGCTCGAGCGCGCCCAGAGGTTGATGTCGCTGTCGGTTGCGTAGCGGTCGATCTCCGCGAGCTCCTCGGCGCGAGAACGCGAGGTTGTCGAGTGCGCCAAGGGAGTCGTCGAGCTGCGCGACGCTCGAGGCGCCGATCAGCGTCGAGGTCATCCGCGCATCGCGCAGCGTCCACGCGAGCGCCAGCTGCGCCAGGCTCTGGCCGCGGCCGTCGGCGAGCTCGTTCAGGCCGCGGATCTTCGCGAGCGTCTGCTCGGTCAGGAGGTCGGGCGAGAGCGAGCTGTTCTCGGCGGCGCGCGAGTCGGGCGGGATGCCGTCGAGGTACTTGTCGGTCAGCATCCCCTGCGCGAGCGGCGAGAAGCCGATGCAGCCGACGCCGAGCTCGCCGAGCGCTTCGAGCAGACCGTCCTCGATCCACCGGTTGAGCAGCGAGTACGACGGCTGGTGGATCAGCAGCGGCGTCCCGAGCGCGCGCGAGGATCTCGGCCGCCTCGCGCGTCTTCTCCGGTGAGTACGACGAGATGCCGGCGTAGAGCGCGCGGCCCGAGCGCACCGCGGTGTCGAGCGCGCCCATCGTCTCCTCGAGCGGCGTCTCGGGATCGAAGCGGTGCGAGTAGAAGATGTCGACGTACTCGAGCCCCATGCGCGCGAGCGACTGGTCGAGCGACGCGAGCAGGTACTTGCGCGAGCCCCACTCGCCGTACGGGCCGGGCCACATGTCGTAGCCGGCCTTCGTCGAGATCACGAGCTCGTCGCGGAACGGGCGCAGGTCGTCGCGCAGCGCCTTGCCGAACGTCTCCTCGGCGGAGCCGTAGGGCGGCCCGTAGTTGTTGGCGAGGTCGAAGTGCGTGACGCCGCGATCGAACGCGCGGCGCAGGATCGCGCGGCTCGTCTCGTACGGCCGGTCGCCGCCGAAGTTGTGCCAGAGGCCGAGCGAGATCGCGGGCAGCTGGAGGCCGCTGCGACCGCAGCGGCGGTAGCGCATGCGGCTCGTAGCGGTCGGCGGCGGCGTCGTACGTCATGACGGCGATCGTAACGCCGTAGCCCCGTGGAAGCACCCGAACGCGAACCGGACGGGCGGGCGCGGCTACCATCCGCGGTCATGTTCGACAGCCTCTCCGACAAGCTCCAGAGCGCCCTCGGCGACCTGCGCAAGCAGGGCAGGCTCGACGAGGAGTCGATCTCGCGTGCGATGCGCGAGATCCGGCTCGCGCTGCTCGAGGCCGACGTCAACTTCACGGTCGTCCGCGACTTCGTCGCCTCCGTGCGCGAGCAGGCGATGGGCGAGGAGATCCTCAAGAGCCTGACGCCCGGGCAGCAGGTCGTGAAGGTCGTCCACGACGAGCTGACGAAGCTGATGGGCGAGGGCGAGTCCGGTCTCGCGTTCGGGAAGTTCACGGTCATCCTGCTCGCCGGTCTCCAGGGGTCGGGCAAGACGACGACCGCGGGCAAGCTCGCGCTGCATCTGCGCAAGCAGGGACGCAAGCCCGGCCTCGTCGCCGCCGACCTGCAGCGCCCCGCAGCGATCGACCAGCTCGAGCAGCTCGGCAAGCAGATCCAGGTGCCGGTCTACCGCACCGACACCAAGGACGCCGTCGAGGCGACGCGGAGCGGCCTCGAGCGTGCGCGCGCCGAGGGCGTCGACACGGTGATCGTCGACACCGCCGGCCGCCTGCAGATCGACGAGGAGCTGATGGACGAGCTCGAGCGCGTGCGCGACGAGGCGAAGCCGTTGAACGTGCTGCTCGTCGTCGACGCGATGACGGGTCAGGAAGCGGTCAACGTCGCGCAGGCCTTCGACGAGCGCATCGCCTTCGACGGAGTGGTCCTCACGAAGCTCGACGGCGACGCACGCGGCGGTGCAGCGCTCAGCGTCAAGGCGGTCACCGGCAAGCCGATCAAGTTCGCCTCGACGGGCGAGAAGCTCGACGCGCTCGAGGTCTTCCACCCGGACCGCATGGCATCGCGCATCCTCGGCATGGGCGACGTGCTGACCCTGATCGAGCGCGCGGAGGCCGCCGTCGAGGAGGACGACCAGGCCGAGATGGAGAAGCGCATGCGCGCCGGCCAGTTCACCTTCGACGACTTCCTGAAGGCGTACAAGATGCTGCGCCGGATGGGACCGTTGCAGGGGATCCTGAAGATGATCCCCGGGCTCGGCTCGCAGCTCGGCGACGTCGACGTCGACGAGCAGCAGCTCGGGCGGGTCGAGGCGATCGTGCTCTCGATGACCCCGCAGGAGCGCGCCAAGCCGGTCGTGATCGACGGCAAGCGCCGGATCCGGATCGCGAAGGGCTCGGGCAGCACCGTCGAGCAGGTCAACCAGCTGCTCGAGGCCCGCAAGCAGATGGAGAAGATGATGAAGCAGATGGGGCGTGGCAAGATGCCCGCCCTGCCGGGTGGCGCCCCCGGGCGCCGTCCAGCCGCCCGTGTCGCTCTCGGCGGCGCGCAAGACGGGCGTCAAGCGCAAGAAGAAGAAGTCCAGGCGCTAAGGCGCGTGCACCCCAAACCACCGAAGGGAACCAGATGGCAGTGAAGTTGAGGCTCACGCGCGTGGGCTCCAAGAAGAACCCGATCTACCGCGTCGTCGCGGCCGACTCGCGCTCCCCGCGCGACGGCAAGTTCCTCGAGATCGTCGGCCGGTACAACCCGCAGACCGACCCCTCGACGATCGACCTCGACGAGGCGAAGGTCAAGGACTGGCTCGGCAAGGGCGCGCAGCCCACCGAGGCGGTCGCGAAGCTGATCAAGATCTCCGGCATCGAGAAATAGGAATGGCCGAGCTGCTCGCGTACCTCGCGCGCGAGCTCGTCGACGAGCCGGATGCGGTGCGCGTCGAGACCGAGGAGCGCGACGGCGTCCTCGTGCTCGTGCTGCACGTCGCGCCCGACGATGTCGGCAAGGTGATCGGCCGGCAGGGCAGGATCGCGCGCGCACTGCGGACGCTCGTGCGCGCGAGCGCGGTGCGCGACGGACGGCGCGTGCAGGTCGAGATCGCCGACCCGGAATGAGGCGTCGCTGAGGGTCGCGGCGCTCTACGACGTCCACGCGAACCTGCCGGCGCTCAGGCGGTGCTCGCAGACGTGTCAGCGGCCTCGGTCGACGCGATCGTGCTCGGCGGCGACGACCTCGCCGGGCCGTGGCCGGCCGAGACGGCTGCGGCACTCGACGCGCTCGAGTTGCCGGTGTACCGCGTGCGCGGGAACGCCGACCGGGAGCTCGTCGGTGCCCCCGGGCGCGCACCCGCAGAGACGATCGACTGGGTGCGCGCGAGGCTCGACGACTCGACGCTCGCCCGGATCGCGACCCGTGCGCTGACCGCGACGCTCGAGATCGACGGGCTCGGCCCGGTGCTCTTCTGCCACGCGACGCCGCGCAACGACACCGAGATCCGCACGTCGCTCTCTCCCGACGAGCGCTGGCGCGAGGTGCTCGACGGGATCGAGGAGCGCACGGTGGTGATGCGGTCACACGCATCGTGCAGTTCGACCGCGTCGTCGAGGGCGTCCGCGTCGTCAACGCCGGCAGCGTCGGGATGGCATTCGAGGACGAGCCGGGCGCGTACTGGGCGATCGTCGGGCCGGATGTCGAGCACCGCCGCACCGAGTACGACGTCGACGCCATGCGAGTCGCCCTCGACGAGCTCGGCTATCCGCACCGAGTGCGGGCGAGGCGACCGCCGCCGAGGCGAGCGAGTACTTCGAGTCGATCGCCTATGACTGACCGCGTCGCGATCGGGCGCGTCGGCAAGCCGCACGGGCTCGACGGCTCGTTCTACGTCGAGCGGCCCAGCGACGGACAGCCGCTGGTGGACGGTCGGGTCGCGCTTTCTCGCAGGCGGCGAAGTGGCCGAGGTGGTCGGCGCGCGCCGGGCACAAGGACGGCCGGTGATCAAGCTCGACCGGCCCGTGCCGCGCGGCGCGCAACTGGAGGTCGAGCGCGCCGAGCTGCCGCGGACCGAGCAGGACGAGTACTACACCTTCCAGCTGCTCGGGCTCGAGGTGGTGGAGGAGAACGGCCGCGCGCTCGGAACCGTGGCGGACGTGCTTCCCGGTGTCGCCAACGATGTTCTCGAGGTCGGTGACGGCGTGCTGCTCCCGATGGTCGAGGACTGCATCCGCAGCGTCGACCTCGACGCGCGCCGCATCGTCGTGGCCGAAGGATTCGCGGACTGATGCAGCTCGACGTCTTCACGCTCGTGCCGCACGCGTTCGCGTGGCTGACCGAGCAGCGCCCTGTCGCAACGGTGCTGGGCGGCGAGCTCGACCTGCGCCTCTTCTCCTATCGCGACACGACGCCGCTGCGCAACGGCCAGGTCGACGACGAGCCCTACGGCGGCGGCGCCGGCATGGTGCTGCGCGTCGACGTGGTCGCCGCGGCGCTCGAGGCCGCGTACGGCGACGCGCCCTCGCATCCGGTGATCGCGCTCAGCCCGCAGGGCCGGCAGCTGACCCAGGAGACGGTCGAGCAGCTCGCGCTGGAGCCGCACGTCACGCTCCTCTCGGCGCGCTTCGAGGGCTTCGACGAGCGGATCGTCGAGCACCTGGCGACCGACGCGATCTCGATCGGCCCGTACGTGCTCTCGAACGGCGACCTGCCGGCGATGGTGCTCGTCGACGCGATCGCGCGGCGGCTCCCCGGAGCCCTGAGCGAGGGATCGGGCGAGCTGGAATCGTTCTCCCGCGAGCTGGGCGGCGGACTTGAGTACCCTCACTTCACACGGCCGGCGGAGTTCCGCGGCTGGCAGGTCCCAGACGTGCTGCTGTCAGGTGACCATGCGCGGATCGAGAGCTGGCGGAAGGAGCACGTGCGGTGAGAAATCCGATCGATCATCTGACCGAAGGGCTGCCGCACGGCTGGCGTGTGACGATCGACTGGCTCGTCACGATCGTCGGCGCGATCGCGATCGTGCTCGCGATCAAGGCCTGGGTCGTCAACCCGTACCGGATCCCGTCGAGCTCGATGGAGCCGACGCTCCACTGCGCCCGGCCCGGCTCCGACTGCGAGGCGCGCTTCTCCGACCGCGTGCTCGCCTGCCGCTTCTGTTACCGGTTCTGGGACCCCAAGCGCGGTGACATCGTCGTCTTCCGCACGCCGCCGCTCGCGGACGTCCGGTGCGGCGCAGGCGGCACGTTCGTCAAGCGCCTGATCGGCCTGCCGGGCGACGTCTGGGAGGAGCGGAACGGCTACGTCTACATCAACGGGGTGCGCCAGGACGAGCCGTACATCAAGCCGGCTCGGCGTGACGTCTCGCACGATCGCGCCGATCAAGATCCAGCCCGGGCACTACTTCATGATGGGCGACAACCGCAGCTCGTCCTGCGACTCGCGGGCGTGGGGGAGCGTGCCGCACGCGAACCTGATCGGCAAGGTCTTCGCCACCTACTGGCCACCCAGCAGGGTCACGATCCGCTGATGCTCGGGCGGGCCGTCATCTGGCTCGCAACGCTGATCGGCATCGCCGTGGTGGTGCTCGTCGTGCTCGGCGTGCTCGGGATCCTGCGCCTCTACTCGACGCCCTCGGCCTCGATGGAGCCGACGCTCAAGTGCGCGAAGCCCGGCCCCGGCTGCACCGCGTCCGAGAGCGATCGCGTCGCCGTCCTGAAGTACGTGGGGTTCGCTCCGGGCCGCGGCGACCTGGTCGCCTTCCACACGTCGCCCCTTGCCACCGCCCGCTGCGGCGCCGGCGGCACGTTCGTGAAGCGGATCATCGCCGTACCGGGCGACCGGGTGGGCGAGGCCTCGGGCAAGATCTTCGTCAACGGCGCGAGGATCGACGACGCGTACGTCCCGGCGTCCGAGCGCGACTCACGCTCGTTTCCCGCAACCGCGGTCACCTCCGGCTACTTCGTCTTGGGGGACAACCGCAGCAGCTCGTGCGACTCCCGCGTCTGGGGGGTCGTGCCGCGCGCTGCGATCGTCGGGAAGGTGGTCGGGATCTACTGGCCGTGGCACCGGATCGCCAGGCGCTAGGCGGATCCGCTACCATTGCCGCGGCCTTCGGGCCCTCCTTGCCATGAGCACCATCATCCAGGACATCGAACGCCGTCAGCTGCGCGACGTCCCGCAATTCAAGGCGGGCGACACCGTGCGCGTGCACTTCCGCGTGATCGAGGGCTCGCGCCAACGGATCCAGGTCTTCGAGGGGATCGTGATCAAGCGCCAGGGCGCAGGTGCCCGCGAGACGTTCACCGTCCGCAAGAACTCGTTCGGCGTCGGCGTCGAGCGCACGTTCCCGCTGCATTCGCCGAAGATCGACAAGATCGAGGTGCAGCAGATCGGCGACGTGAACCGCGCGAAGCTCTACTACCTGCGCGGCAAGGTCGGCAAGAAGGCTCGCGTCCGCGAGCTGCGCCAGAGCTGAGGATCGCTCTCGCCCTGGTGGTCGCCGTGCTGGCGACCGGGTGCGGCACCGCCGCCCACGACCAGGCGGTTGCGCACGCGAAGAGCTGGGCTGCGACCCACGGCGAGCCCGACCGGATCAGCTGCAGCTCGGGCTTCAAGCCGCCCGGCGTGCCGGTTGCCTCGAACGACTTCATCTGCCTCGCCCGCCACTCCGCGGCGGTCTGTGACGAGCTCTACGTGCGCAGGGAGCACGGGCGCTGGGTCGTCTCGCTGCGGCGGCGCCAGGTCGACTGCGTGCAGCCGCTGTGACTTCTCCGCAACAAGCGTGAAACCGCGTCGGAGGGCGGCCGCCGCCCGGGCTATTCTCGGCCCATGGCGCCGAAGCAGAAGCGAACGGGTCAAAGGCTCCTCCGTTACGACCGCAACCTCGGCGGCAGGCTCGTCGCCGGAGCAGACGAGGCCGGGCGAGGGCCGCTCGCCGGGCCGCTCGTCGTCGCCGGCGTGCTGCTCGACTACGACTGCCTGCGCGACCACCGTGTCCGGCCGCTGGCGCTCCTGAACGACTCGAAGCAGGTCAGCGAGGCGGTGCGCGACGAGCTGTACCACGCCGTGCTCTCGTGCGCCGAGCGCATCTCCGTGCACGTCTTTCCGCCGACGGTGATCGACCGTGACGGTCTGCATCGGTGCAACCTGAAAGGCCTGCGCGCGGCGCTCTGGGCCTGTCAGCCTGCCGACGTCTCGCTCGTCGACGGCTTCAAGCTCGGTCCGACCGCGCCGAAGCATCGCGCGATCGTCGACGGTGACACGAAGAGTGCGGCGATCGCCGCCGCCTCGATCGTCGCGAAGGTGACACGCGACCGCTACATGCGCGCGGCCGACGCGATGTACCCCGGTTACGGCTTCGCGTCGCACGTCGGCTACATCACCGCGGCCCATACGAGGATCGTGCGTGAGCGAGGGCCTTGCGAGATCCACCGACGCTCCTGGCGGGCGCGGGCGTATCTCAGTGACGCCGAGCTCCGTGCGCTGGACGAAGCCGAAGCCCTCACCGCCCAGGCCTCGTAACCCGCCCCGGAACGACGCCGAACGGCGCGCCGCGTGGTGGTATCGCGTGCACGGCTACCGGATCCTCGACGCGAACGTGTGGCTCGGCGGCGGCGAGCTCGACCTCGTCGCACGGCGCGGGCGCTGCATCGTCTTCTGCGAGGTGAAGTCGAAGACCGGTGACGGCTTCGGCGACCCGCTGGAAGCGGTGGGGGCCGTCAAGGCCCGGCGAGTGAGGCGGGCCGCCGAGGCCTGGCTCGCGCGCCATCCCGAGGCGCAGGGACTCGCGGTCCGCTTCGACGTGGTCGCCGACCGCGCGGGGCGGCTCGAGCACGTCCCGGATGCCTTCTAGGGAGGAGGCCCCACCGCGGCCGTGGAACCTGAATGTGTGGGCGTCACCCAGCAGCAGATCTACGACGGGCTCGATCTCGACCTGTCGTGGTCCGAGGCCGACCTGCCGGAGCGCGTGCGCACGAAGCACGTGCACCGCCTGCATCCGTATCTCGGCAAGTACATCCCGCAGCTCGTCGAGGAGCTCTTCCGGCGCCACGTGCCTGCGCGCGGACGCGTGCTCGACCCGTTTGCAGGCTCGGGCACGACGCTCGTGCAGGCGCTCGAGTCGGGGCTCGACTCGGCCGGCGTCGACATCGCGGCATTCAACTGCCTGCTCATGCGCGTCAAGACAGGTGCACACAATCCGTTCGTGCTGGAGCGCGAGCTGCGTGACGCACTTGCGCGCTTCGCTGCGGGGGAGGGATCAGCTGGTCGAGCCCTCCGCCTACGCGCGGCGCTGGTTCGCGCCGCAGGCGTGCAGCGACCTGCTTCGCTTTCGCTCGCTGATCGCCGACTACGAGCACGCAGACGTCCTGAGCGTCGTGCTCGCGCGCGCCGCCCGCTCGGCCCGTCGCACGACGCACTTCGACCTCGACTTCCCGCAGGAGCCGCAGCTCGAGCCGTACTGGTGCTTCAAGCATCGCCGCGAGTGCAAGCCGGTCGAGCGCGCGGAGCACTTCATCCGCCGCTACACGGTCGACACGCTCGACAGGCTGAAGGAGTTCGGTCGCGTCCGCTCCAGGCGCTCGTCCGAGGTGCTGCACGGCGACGCGCGCGAGCTCGAGCTGCCCGGCCCGTTCGACGCGGTCGTCACGTCGCCGCCGTATCCCGGGCTGATCGACTACCACGAGCAGCACCGCTACGCGTACGAGCTGCTCGGTCTCGACGATCTGCGTGAGCGCGAGATCGGCGCTGCCGCGAGTGGGACGTCGAGGCCGTCGCTCGCGGCCTACGTCGACGGCATCGCCGGCGTGCTCGCGGCGTGTGCAGCGTCGCTGAAGCCGCGTGGGCGGATCGTGATCGTCGTCAACGACCGGCGCACGCTCTATCCGGAGATCCTCGAGCGTTCGGGCCTCGCACTCGAGCAGCAGTACCAGCGGCACGTGAACCGGCGCACCGGCCGCCGGGCCGGCGAGTACTTCGAGTCGGTGCTCGTCGCGCGCCGCGCGTGATCTTTCGCACTCTCGGCACAGACACGTAACGCCGTCGCGCCTAGCGTGGCGTGCGTGCTCGCACGCACCGTCACACACGCCCTCGTCGGGCTCGATCCGCGCCGGGTCGAGGTCGAGGCGCGGCTCGAGCGCGCGTCGCCGTCGTTCACGATCGTCGGCCTCGCCGACCGCGCGTGCCAGGAGGCGAAAGAGCGCGTACGCAGCGGGATCCGTGCCGCCGAGCTCGAGTTCCCGGTGCGGCGGATCACGGTCAACCTCGCGCCGGCGGCGCTGCGCAAGGAGGGAGCCGGCTTCGACCTGCCGATCGCATTGGCCGTCCTCGCCGCCTCGCAGCAGCTGCCGCCCGACGCGCTCGACGGCGTCGCCGCCTTCGGAGAGCTCGCCCTCGACGGACGCGTGCGGGCCGTGCCGGGCGCGCTCGTCGCCGCGGAGGGCGCGCGGCGCTCGCGGGCGGCGAGGCTCGTCTGCGCGAGCGAGTCGGCGCCCGAGGTGGCGCTCGCGGGGGTCGAGCCCGTTCCTGTCTTTCATCTCGCCGACGCCGTCGCCTACCTGCGCGGCGAATACGACCCACCGCCACCCGACGTCCCGCGCCAGGCGCTCGGGACCGGCGCGCCCGACCTGGCCGACGTGCGGGGCCAGGAGCGAGGACGGCGCGCGATCGAGATCGCAGCGGCGGGGCGCCACAACGTCCTGCTCGCCGGGCCGCCGGGCACGGGCAAGACCATGCTGGCGCGCCGCCTGCCCGGCATCCTGCCGCCGCTCGCCGACGACGACGCGCTCGAGGTGACCCGCATCCACTCCGTCGCTGGGGTGCTCGAGCCGGGAGGCGGGCTGATCCGCGTACCGCCGTTCCGGGCGCCGCATCACTCGTCGTCGATGCCCGCCGTGATCGGGGGTGGGGGCGGCGGTCCGCGTCCAGGCGAGGCGAGCCTCGCGCATCTCGGCGTGCTCTTCCTCGACGAGTTCCCGGAGTTCGCCCGCCCGGTGCTCGAGTCGCTGCGGCAGCCGCTCGAGGACGGGGTCGTCTCCGTCGTCCGCGTCGCCGGTCGAGCGACGTTCCCCGCGCGTTTCCAGCTCGTCGCGACCATGAACCTCTGCCCGTGTGGCGCGCGCGGCGATCCGGCGACTCAGTGCAGCTGCGCGCCGCAGCGCATCCACCGCTACCGCGAGAAGGTCTCGCGTGCGCTCCTCGACCGCTTCGACCTCTCGCTGACCGTGCCCCGGCCGCGCGGCGAGGAGCTCGCCGGGCCGCCGGGCGAGCGCTCCGAGCCGGTGCGAGGACGCGTCGTGAGCGCGCGCGCCAGGCTCGACGAGTCGATGCCGCGGCGCTCGGCCGGCCGCCGACGAGCTGCTCACGCGCGCCGTCGAGCGGCTGCCGCTCTCGGGGCGTGGCCGGGCGCGCGTCGGGCGGGTCGCGGCGACGATCGCGGCGCTCGCGGGCGCGGAGTCCGTGGAGCCCGAGCACCTCGCGGAGGCGCTCTCCTACCGACCGCCGCGGGAGCTGACGGAGTGAGTGAGCTTGCGACAGCCGTCTTCGCCGCCGAGCGCGGCGAGCATCTCGTCGAGGCACCGCGCTCGCGCCGCTTCGACGCGTTCAGGCGCTCGTTCGACGAAGGGACGTACCTGCGTGACCTCGCAGCGCGTGGGCTCGCCTGGATCGGGCGCAGCGACGCCGGGTTTCCGCAGCGGCTGCTCACGATCCACGACCCGCCGACGGGGCTCTTCGTGCGCGGGACGCCGCCGGTGCTCGACGATCACCGGCCTGCGATCGCGGTTGTCGGCGCGCGTGCGTGCTCCCCCTACGGCAGCTCGGTTGCACACGACCTGGCACGCGGGCTGGCGGCGGCAGGCGCCGTCGTCGTCTCCGGGCTCGCACGTGGTGTCGACGCCTGCGCGCACCGCGGCGCGCTCGAGACCGGGACGACCGTCGCCGTGCTCGGCTGCGGGATCGACCGCGACTACCCGCGCGCCCACGCCGCGCTGGCAGCGCAGGTTGCGGCAGCCGGGTCGATCGTCTCCGAGTACGCGCCTGGTGTCGAGCCGGCGCCCTGGCGCTTCCCGGCCCGCAACCGGATCGTGGCCGGGCTCGCGCAGGCAACCCTCGTCGTCGAGGCGCGCGAGCGCAGCGGGGCGCTGATCACCGCCGACCTCGCGCTCGACGAGGGCCGCGAGGTGCTCGCGGTGCCGGGAGAGATCACCTCCGCGCTGTCGCGCGGCACGAATCACCTCCTGCGCCTCGGCGCGGTCCCCGTGACGTGCCTCGGCGATGCGCTCGCCCTGCTCGGGCTCGACCCGGCGCCACCGCCGTCACCGGCGCCGCTCGACCCCCGCCTCGCCCCGGTGCAGGCGGCGATCGCCGACGCCCCCGTCAGCGCCGACCAGATCGCCCGTCGCACGGGGCTCTCGGCCGGCGCCGTCGCCGCGGCGCTCGCCGAGCTCGAGCTCGCCGGGACGGTCGTGCAGTCCGACGGGCTCTACCGGGAGGTGCTGCGCCGGGTCGTGACGTCAGAGTCGATCTCCTAGTACGCCGTGTGCGTGCGACGACGCGCCTGGCGGTGACGGTAGAACGCGCCCGCGAGCCTCCATGCTCGCCGCGCAAGCCACATCACGATCATCGTTCGAAGCTTGAACATCCGGGTCCCCTTCCATGCGTTTGCGCCGCAGAGCGGCGCGCGGACGCGCCGCTCTGCGGCTGAATTCGGTCGAGCTCGGTCATGTGCTGACGAGGCCGCCGCGGCGCCGGCCAACGACCAGCCGGTAGATCAGGAGCAGAACGATCGACCCGACGATGGCGGTGAGCCACGTCGAGATGTCGAAGAACTCGTCCATCGGGTCGGCGTCGAAGAGCACGCCGGCGAGGAACCCGCCGAGGAGCGCTCCAACCACACCGATGATCGCCGTGACGATGAAGCCGCCGGGATCGTCACCAGGGAGCAGAGCCTTGGCGATCGCGCCGGCGAGCAGGCCGAGAATGATGAAGGCGATGATTCCCAACGTGTTCTCCTTTCGTCGAGCGGGCGCGTCGCGCGTCCCGAGTACGGGTACAACGCATGAAGGGCCGATTTGGTTGCAGCAGAAGGCTCCGTCGCCGAGCCGCCTCCGCCACGATGAAGCCGACGCGCTTGACATCGCAGATGAAAATGGTCTGAACACCTCGAAAATCTCCGCTCTGCGGAGCTGAGCAGGTCATAGAATCGCGGCTTGGAAGCACCCTTGGACGCTGGCGTTCCGAAGGTCTTCGGGAGGGACGAGGAGGTTGCCAAACTTCGCGATCTTCTCGACGCGCCTGAGCAGCTGCCGTCGATCGCCGTAATCACCGGGGAGGCCGGGATCGGCAAGACGGCGCTGTGGCTCGCGGCTGTCGACCTTGCAACCGCCCGCGGATTTCACGTCCTGTCCTCTCGTCCTACGCAGGCCGAGGCCGGTTTTTCGTTCCTGGCGTTGACAGACATGCTCGGCGAGGTGGTCGGCGACGTCTTGCCCGAATTGCCGCCGATTCAGCGAGAGGCCCTGGAGGCCGCATTGCTGCTCGGCGACTCCGAGCTTGGCGCTGACCCACGTTCAGTCGCTGCCGCTTTTCTCGGCGCGCTGCGGTTGCTCGCTTCCGAGCGCACTCTCTGTGTCGCCGTCGACGACGTCCAGTGGCTGGACGCAGCCTCGCTGTCGGCGATCCGATATGCGGTTGCGCGGCTGCGCCACGAGCGTGTGGCCACCGTGCTCGCGGTACGCGACGAGGTTCCGGAGTGGGTACACCGGGCGGTCGACGAGAACCGACTACGAACAGTCCGTGTCCGGGGCCTGAGCCTTGGCGCTACGCACGAGCTATTGCGCAACCGCCTCGATGCGACGTTCGCGCGGCCGGTGCTGATCAAGCTCTGGGAGGCGTCGGGGGGTAATCCGTTCTTCGCGCTCGAGCTCGGAACCGCCCTCCAACGCCGAGGCGGCACGCTCGACGCCGGCGAGGATCTCCCCATCCCGACCGCCCTCGACCAGCTGTTGCACGTGCGTCTCGACTCGCTTGGAACGGAGGCTCTCGACGTCGCGTCTGCCGTTGCAGCGCTTGCCGATCCGACGGTGGCCCTCGTGGAGGCCGTCGTCGGCGCCGGCTACGAGGCCGGGCTGGCCGAGACCCTGGCGGCAAGCATCATCGAGGCGGACCGAGAGCGCCTCAGATTCACGCATCCGCTGCTCGGCTCGGCCGTGGCCGTGCGCCTGGCGCCGTCGCGTCGGCGCGCTCTGCACGCGCGGATCGCCGAGGTCGTTCCAACAGTCGAGGAGCGGGCTCGCCATCTTGCCCTCGCGACGGTCGATCCGGATCGTGCGACCGCCGCGATTCTCGAAACCGCCTCCCACGCGGCACGTGAGCGCGGCGCTCCGGCCGGGGCCGCCGACCTGGCGGAACAGGCGCTGCGGCTGACACCGGCCGCCGATACGGCGGATGCTCAACGCCGTCTCTTCCTTGCGGCCGACATGCACGACCTCGCCGGCGCCACCGAGCGCGCGGTGGCCCTGCTGGAACGAGCGCGAGACCAGGCACCCGCCGGGGTCGAGCGAGCCGCGGCTCTGGTTCGGCTTGCCGACGTGCAGGACGACCCGCAGACGACCGAACCCCTCTACCTCGAGGCGCTCGCCGAGGCGGCGGGAGACGATGTACTCACGGCGACCATCCACATCAGTCTGGCTCTGTCGATGGCCTGGAGCGAAGGCGCCGAGCGGGGTCTCGCGCACGCCAGTGAGGCCGTTCGCGCCGCCTCGCGAACCGGCGATCCCGAGATCGAATGTCGCGCGCTCGCAGCCTACGGAGACTGGAGCTTCAGGGCCGGCCGGGGCATGCAGCAGGCAGAGATGGACCGTGCGATGACGCTCGAACGGTCTCTGGCCTCGTGGCCGCTCGACCGGGGGCCGACGGATCTGTTCTCCCGGCAACTGGTGCTGGCCGCGGACCTCGAAGGTGCCCGGGAGCTGCTGCACGAGCTGTATGACGCGCATGGGACGAGGAACAACGCCGACGGCGCGTCGACCGCCGCGTGGTGGCTGAGCCTCCTCGAGTGGCGGACCGGCAACTGGGAGGCGGCGGAGCGGTATGCGGCCGACTCGTTCGAGCTCAGGACGCAGCTCGGACAGGTCATGCCCGGGGACGGTTTTCCCGCCGCGCTCATCGCGGCGCACCGCGGCCGCGTCGACGAAGCGCGCGCCGCAGCAGAGCGCGACCTGGCGGACGCGGAGGCGATGGACATTCGTGTCTCGGTGTCGGGCTCCGCCTGGATCCTCGGCTTCCTCGAGCTCTCGCTGGGCGATCCGAGCGCGGCGCTCTCGCACCTCGAACGGTCCTACGAGCTTCGCTCTGCCTTCATGCTCGAGCCGGGTCAGCGGCTTGAGCTCGGCGACTTTCTCGAGACCCTCGTGGGCGTTGGCGAGCTCGACCGGACCGATGAGGTCATCGCAACCTGGCAAGAGCGGGCCGAAAGGCTCGACCGCGCCCCGACGCTCGCAATCCTCGCGCGGTCTCGTGGCCTGCTCCTTGCGGCGCGAGGCGATCTCGAGGGCGCCTCGACGAGCTTCGAGGCTGCACTCCAAGAGCACGCCAGAACGGAGGATCCGTTCGAGCGCGCCCGTACGCTGCTTGCGCTTGGCGCGACAGAGCGGCGAGCAAGGCGGCGCACCGACGCTCGCGCGACGCTCGAGGAGGCGCTCGCCGTTTTCGAGCGTCTCGGCTCGCCGCTCTGGGCGGACAAGGCCCGCGCCGAGCTCGGCCGGATCGGTGGCCGCCCGCGCTCGAACGGCGACCTGACGGAGGGCGAACGCCGGGTCGCGGTTCTCGTTGCGCAGGGGAAGACGAACCGGGAGGTCGCGACGGCGCTCTTCCTCGGGGAGCGCACCGTTGCAAGCCACCTGACGCACATCTACGCGAAGCTCGACGTGCGCTCGCGAACCGAGCTCGCGCGACGGCTGCTGTGAGCAAAGTTCAGACGTTCTGACGTTTCCGCCCGGATGCGCCAGTCGTAACGTCGAGGACATGCCGAGCTACCTCGTCGAGACCTATCTCGCGCGTGCTCGCGCCGGCGAGCGTGCCGCGCGTGAGAAGCGGGCGCTGACCGCCGCCGAGGAGCTCGCGAGCGGACACTCCCGTGTCCGCTTCCGTCGATCGATCTACGTACCTGTGGACGAGATCTGCTTCTTCGTCTTCGACGCCCCTTCGGACCAGGTGGCCGCGCTCGTTGCGCAGGCTGCAGGGCTCGAGCCCGTGCGCGTCGTCGAAGCGATCACGTCCGAGGAGGGAGAACGATGAGTAGAAGGAGAACCATCGAGTTCGCCGTCGGGCTCGTACTGTTGTCGGTTCTAGTCGGCGCCGCAGCCGGCTGGGCGAAGGACTCGAAGCCGGCGGGACCACCGCCCGACGCGGTGCTGACGTGGAACACCTACGCCGTCAACGCCGTTCGTTCCTCGACGCCGACGAAGGTCCAGACGGACGGCATGGTCTACATGTCGTACGTCCAGGCCGCGGTCTACGACGCCGTCACGAAGCTCGATGGGCGCTACGAGCCGTACCACGACTTCGCGTTTGCTCCCGATCCGAACGCGTCGATTCAGGCGGCGGTTGCGGCCGCGGCTCGGACGACGCTGAACAGCTACCTGCCCGACCAGCAGCCGACTGTCGACGCCGAGTACAACACCTACCTCGCAGGGCTCACCGGCAACGTGGCGGGCGGAGTCGCCGTCGGTGAGGCGGCAGCGCAGGACGTGATCGCGTTTCGGGCGGGCGACGGGCTCAAGGCCGCGACTCCGGCGTACGGAGGGATCGGCCCGATCCTGCCGGGGCAGTGGCAGCTCCAGCCAGGCCAGGCCGTTCAGACCCCGTGGCTTGCGACCATGCGGCCGTTCCTGCTCGATCAGCCCTCGCAGTTCAGAGCAGATCCACCGCCGGCACTGACGAGTCACCAGTACGCGAAGGACCTGAACGAGACCGAGGCCTACGGTGCCCTGAACAGCACCGTGCGGACTCCTGAGCAGACGGCGATCGCGTACTTCTGGGTGGGCAACAACATCAACCAGTACAACCAGACGATGCAAAGCGTCGTAGCGCAGCACGACATGGATCTCGTCGACGCCGCGCACCTGCTCGCCGTGGGCGAGATCGTGACCACGGACGCCGGGATGGCGTGCTTCGACTCGAAGTTCTTCTATCTCGCATGGCGCCCGATCACGGCGATCAGGAACGCCGACAAGGACGGCAACGATGACACGACCGCCGACCCGGCGTGGCAAGCGTTGCTACCCGTGCCGGGGCATCCCGAGTACCCGTCGCAGCACGGCTGCTTCACCGCCGCGTTCAGCGACGCGCTCGCCTCGGTGCTGCACACGCAGCACATCGATGTCACGATGGGTGGTGGCCAGAACGGCAGCACCGTTCTCACGACGACGCAGCATTTCGACACCGTGCACGACATCCAGTCGCAGGTGATCGACGCCCGCGTCTGGCTCGGCTTCCACTTCCGCAATTCGGTCGAGCAGGGAGTGAAGCTCGGTAATGACGTCGCCGACTGGGAGCTTGACCGCTTCTTCCGGCCGGCCGGCTCCTAGCTCCGGATCATCACTGCGAGCGGCCCGTCCTTGTACGGGCCGCTCGCCGCTGCCCGCGGGAACTCGCCGAGCGGTACAACTCACGCCGTGTCACGCGGGTCGTCGCATTCAGGTACGTCGTACTGGCTCCAGGAGCGGCGCAGCGAGTGGTCGTCGACGCGCTTCGACCCACGCGCAGAGGTGGCCGTGATCGGTGGTGGCGTCACCGGCTGCTCGTGCGCCCTGACGCTCGCGACCAACGGCGTGCGGGTGCGCCTGCACGAGGCGCGCGAGATCGCCGGCGGCGCGAGTGGGCGCAACGGAGGCTTCGCGCTCCGCGGCGCGACCCTGCCGTACGACCGAGCCCGCGCTGAGCTCGGTGGTGACGCAGCACGACGGCTGATGGCGCTGACCGAGCAGGCGCTCGACCGGATGCAGGAGCTCGCCGGCGACGCCTTCCGCCGGGTCGGCAGCCTGCGCCTGGCCTCGGACAGTGCCGAGCGCGAGTCGCTCCGCCGCGAGCACGACGCCCTGCGCGACGACGGCTTCGCCGTCGAGTGGATCGACGAGCTGCCCGCGCCGCTCGCCGAGCTGTACCACGGCGCGATCCTCCACCCGGCCGACGCGGCGATCCAGCCTGCCCGCTGGGTGCGCCGACTGGCCGAGCGCGCCGCCGCCGCGGGTGCCGACCTGCGCGAGCACGACGCGGTCACGGTCGACGGGGTGGACGCCGACGTCGTCGTCGTCGCCGGTGACGGCTTCACGGCGTCGCTCCTGCCCGAGCTTGCGTCCGCCGTCAGGCCGACACGCGGGCAGGTGCTCGTGACCGAGCCGCTCGACCGGCTCCTCTACGAGCGGCCGCACTACGCACGCGAGGGCTACGACTACTGGCAGCAGCTTCCCGACGGGCGGCTCGTGCTCGGCGGCCAGCGTGACGCATCGCTCGCGACCGAGGACACTGACGTCGAGGAGACGACCCCGCTGATCCAGAGGCGGCTCGAGCAGCTCGCGGCGCAGCTCCTCGGCGAGACGCCGCAGGTCACGCACCGCTGGGCCGGGATCTGGGGGACGACGCCCGACCTGATGCCGCTCGCCGGCCGTGTTCCCGGCCGCGACGCCACGTGGCTCGCAGGCGGCTACTCGGGCCACGGGAACGCCCTCGGGCTCGCCTGCGGTGACCTCGTCGCGCGCGCGATCCTCGGCGAGTCTGCGCCTGAGCTCGAGCTGTTCGACCCGGCGCGGCTCGCCCCTGCCGGCGCGTCGAGCTAGAGCTCGAGCCGCGCGAGATCGGGGATCTCGTCCGCCCGCTCGAGCGCGGCCAGCGCGATCGCGAGATCCTGGATCGCGAGGCCGGTCGAGTCGAACGCGGTGATCGCATCGTCACTCGCGCGGCCCGTGGCCGTGCCGGCGAGCACGTCGCCGATCTGCGTCACGTCCGCCCGTGCGACGAGCCCCGCGTTGACAGCGTGCGCGAGCTCTCCGCCGTGACTCGCCTGCTCCCAGTCGTCGCAGAAGAGCTGCGCGCGAGTGAGCTCGGCCGGTGCAACCTCAGCCTTGCCCGGCCCGTCGGCGCCCATCAGCGACAGGTGCTGGCCGGGCCGCAGTGAGGCTTCCGCGAACAGCACGTCATGCCCGGGCGTGACCGTGACCACGATGTCGTCCGCAAGCGCCTCCTCCACGGAGGCCGCGACGCCGCAGCCGAGCTCTCGGGCGACCTGCTCGGCGCGCGTGGTGTTCACGTCCCAGACGCGGACACGGCGGCCGCGCGTGACGAACGTCCGCGCGGCGGCGTGGCCGTTGACACCGGCGCCGATCACCGTCGCCGACGCGGCGTCCGACCGCGCAAGCGTCTCGGCGGCCAGCACGGCCGCCGCGCCGGTGCGCAGCGCCGTCACCGAGCCCGCGTCGAGCACTGCGCGAAGCTGGCCGGTCTCCGCCTCGGAGACGAGCACCACACCGCTGACGGTCGGCAGCCCCTGCAGCGGGTTGCCGGGAAAGGAGTTGATCCACTTCAAGAGCGCGTGGCCGCCACCGAGCGCCGGCATGGCACGGAAGTCACCGGCCGGATAGTTCGTGACGTAGACCTTCGGCGGCATCGTCCACTCGCCGCGTGCGTGCGCGACGAACGCGTCCCGCACCGCATCGACGGCGCGGTCGGGTGAGACGGCCTGCTCGACGTGCCTCGCCGTGAACACCGAGACGTTCACAGCGTCTTGACGCCGGAGGCCAGCTTCCCGACCGACTCCTTGGCGTCGCCGAACAGCATCACGGTCTTCGGGTTCAGGAAGAGGGGGTTGTCGATGCCGGCGAAGCCCGGATTCATCGAGCGCTTCAGCACGACGATCGCCTGCGACTGGTCGACGTTCAGGATCGGCATTCCGTAGATCGGGCTGCCCGCATTGTTGCGCGCGTCGGGGTTGACCACGTCGTTCGCGCCGATCACGAGCGCGACGTCGGTGCGTCCGAACTCGCCGTTCGCCTCGTCCATCTCCTTCAGCTGCGGGTACGGGACGTTCGCCTCGGCGAGCAGCACGTTCATGTGCCCCGGCATGCGTCCGGCCACGGGGTGGATCGCGTAGGTGACCTCGACGCCGCGCTCCTCGAGGATGTCAGCCAGTGCGCGCACGTCGTGCTGCGCCTGCGCGACCGCCATCCCGTAGCCGGGAACCACCACGACCTTGCTCGCATACGCGAGCATCACCGCGACGTCGTCCGCCGTCGCCGAGCGCACCGACCCGCTCGCGCCGTTGGCTGATGCATCTGCGCCCGCCGCGCTCACCTGACCGAACGCCCCGAAGAGGACGTTCGCGATCGAGCGGTTCATCGCGCGCCCCATCAGGAGCGTCAGCATCGTTCCCGACGCGCCGACGAGCATGCCGCTGACGATCAGCACGTTGTTCTCGAGCTCGAAGCCCGTCGCCGCCGCGGCGAGACCGGTGAACGCATTCAACAGCGAGATCACGACCGGCATGTCGGCACCGCCGATCGGCAGCACGAAGAGCACACCGAAGAGGAGCGCCCCCGCAACCGTCGCCCAGAGCAGCCAGCTGCGCTCGCCGCCCGCGAGGATCACGGCGCCCGCGGCCACGCACGCGCCGAGCAGCAGCGCGTTGACGAGCTTCTGGCCCGGATAGACGATCGGGCGTCCCTTGATCAGCTCCTGCAGCTTCGCGAAGGCAACGAGCGACCCGGAGAACGAGACGCTCCCGATCAGCGCCGAGAGCAGGATCGCCAGCGAGACATCGCCGTGGATCCGTCCCGGCGGCGGCGCGAGCTCGTGGAACTCCGCCAGCGCGACGAGCGCGGCCGCGCCGCCGCCGACGCCGTTGAACAGCGCCACCATCTGCGGCATCGCGGTCATCTTCACGCGCCGCGCCGCGACGGCACCGAACGCGCCGCCGATCACCGCGCCGAGCACCATCAGCCACGTGATGTGCACACTCGCCTTCAGCAGCGTCGCGACGATCGCGATCACCATGCCGACCGCGCCGATCTGGTTGCCGCGCCGCGCCGTTGCGGGCGATGACAGGAAGCGCAGCGCCAGCACGAAGCAGACGATCGTCACGAGGTAGAGCAGGTTGACGCCGGTCGTGCCCATCAGCCGTCTTGCTTCCGCTCCGGCTCGCGCTTCTTGAACATCTCGAGCATCCGGTCGGTGACGACGAAGCCGCCGACGACGTTCGCGGAGGCCAGCACCATCGCGACGAACCCGATCACCTGCAACAACCCGTCGGCATCAGCGGTGCCCGCGACGATCATTGCGCCGACGATCACGATCCCGTGGATCGCGTTCGTGCCCGACATCAGCGGCGTGTGCAGCATCGTGGGCACCTTCGAGATCACCTCGAAGCCGAGGAAGATCGCCAGCACGAGCACCGTCACCTCGAATACGAGGGTCGCAGTGTGGTTCACGCGGTCACCTCCTTTCGCGTCACGCACGTCCCGGCGACGATCTCGTCCGCCCAGTCGAGGGCGACGTTGCCGTCTGTCACCAGCAGCCCGAGCAGCGACGCGACGTTGCGCGAGAGCAGCTGGCTCGCATGCGTCGGCATCGTCGAGGGGACGTTCGTCGTCCCGACGATCGTCACCCCGCTCTCGACCGTCACGCGGCCCGGCTCCGTCAGCTCACAGTTGCCGCCCGTCTCGGCGGCGAGATCGACGATCACCGAGCCGGGGCGCATCGCACCGACGGCTTCGGCCGTCACGAGCGTCGGTGCCGGGCGCCCGGGGATCGCGGCGGTGGTGATCACGGCGTCGAACTGAGGGATGCGCGCCTGGAGCTCGGCCTGCTGCGCCGCCTGCTGCTCGGGCGTCAGCTCGCGCGCGTAGCCCCCTTCCGTCTCCTCGCCCTGCACGCCCAGGTCGAGGAAGGTCGCGCCGAGCGACTCGACCTGCTCGCGCACCGCCGGCCGCACGTCGAAGCCCGACACGACGGCGCCCAGCCGGCGCGCCGTGGCGATCGCCTGCAGGCCCGCGACGCCCGCGCCGAGCACGAGCACCTTGGCGGGCGGGATCGTGCCGGCGGCGGTCATCAGCATCGGAAAGAAGCGGGGCAGCCGATCGGCGGCGACGAGGGCCGCCTTGTAGCCGGACACGGTGGCCTGCGACGAGAGCGCGTCCATCGGCTGGGCGCGCGTGATCCGCGGGACCGATTCGAGCGCGAAGGCGTGCACGCCGGCGCGCGCCAGCCGCTCGATCCCCGCAGTGTCGGTCAGCGGCTGCAGGAAGGCGATCAGCACCTGGCCTTCGCCGAGCCGTGCGACCTCGTCGGCGGTCGGCGGCGCGACCTTGGCGACGACCTCGGCCGACCAGGGATCGCCGATCGTCGCACCGGCCTCGCGGTAGGCGTCGTCGCCGAACGCCGCAGCCGCGCCGGCGCCCGCCTCGATCACGACGTCGACTCCGGGGCCGAGGCGTCCGATCGTCTCGGGGACGATCGCGACACGATGCTCGTCGCTCGTCGTCTCCTTGGGCACGCCCAGGCGCATTCGCGCGACGCTATCGCATCGCGCCGGCACCGCAGAAGCAGAGCCGCGTTGCAGCGCCTTCTACACTGGCCGCGTGACCAACCTGCTGACGCAGTACGGGCTCGTGCTGCTGTTCGCGGCGGTTGCGATCGAGTCGGCGGGAGTGCCGATCCCGGGCGAGACCGCGCTGATCACGGCGGCCTTCCTCGCGCGACCCGAGTACCACCATTGGTCGCTCGCCGCGGTGATCGTCGTCGCGGCCGTCGCAGCGATCGTCGGCGACAACGTCGGCTACTGGCTCGGTCGCAAGGGCGGCCGCGGGCTGATCTACCGCTGGGAGTTCAGCAGGCGCTACGCCGAGCAGGCGTTGCCTCCCTCGGAACGCTTCTTCCACAAGCACGGCGCGAAGACCGTCTTCTTCGGGCGCTTCATCGCGATCCTGCGTGTCACGGCTGCCTGGCTCGCAGGAATCAGCCACATGCCCTGGTGGCGGTTCTTCATGTGGAACGCGGCCGGGGGCATCGTGTGGGCGGTCGGCGTCTCGGTGCTCGCCTATTGGGCGGGCAAGGCGGTCGCCGAGACGATCCAGCAGTACGGCCTCTACGGCGTCGTCGCACTCGCCGCGCTGGGCGTCGTCGTCTTCGTGCTGCTGAGGATCTGGCGCAAGCGCATGCTCGAGAGCACCTGACTCCTACGCAGGGATTGCGCCTCGGACGGTGAACGAGATGAGGCCGATGGCGGAGTCCCCATTGCTGACACGAACGCTCGTGTCCGACGATCCCGCTGAGGCGGGCCATGCCGAACGGGTGACGACGCTCGCGCTCCGACTCGCGGAAGCGGTCGGCGCAGACCCCGCGCGGGTCGAGGCGATCAGGCTCGGCGCCCCGCTGCACGACATCGGCAAGCTCGGGCTCGACCCCGAGCTCCTGCGCAAGCCGGGGCCGCTCGCACCGGACGAGCTCGACGAGATCCGCTCCCATCCGGAGCGCGGCGTGCAGATGCTGAACGGAGACGAGACTCTCCGCGACGCCGTTCACTGCGTGCTCCACCACCACGAGCGCTGGGACGGCGACGGCTACCCGTTCGGACTCGCCGGTGAGGAGATCCCGGTCGAGGCGCGCATCCTCGCTGTCGCCGACGCCTACGACGCGATGACCTCGGACCGGCCCTACCGCGCTGCCATGTCGCACGAGGCGGCGATCCGCGAGCTCGAGCGCTGCGCCGGCTCGCAGTTCGACCCGGCGTTCGCCGAGATCTTCCTCTCGATCGCCAAACCCTCCTAGGAGGGCCCTCCTAGAGCGTCGACCAGACCTCGAGCTTCGTCTGCGTGCGGCGGATCACCTCGTCCGTGAACTCCGTCGTCGAGGCGTGCCCGGTCAGGTCGGCCGTCTTCGTGCCTTGCGCGACGGCTTCGAGCGCGCCCTCGCGGATCGCGCGTCCTGCGGCGCGGGCTTGCTCGCCGTCGCTCTGCGAGAGCAGCGCTGCCGCGGCGAGGATCATCGCCAGGGGGTTCGCGACGTTCTTGCCCTCGAGCGAGGGGGCCGTGCCGTGCGCCGCCTCGGCCATCAGCGCCGTCGGCTCGAAATCATCCCCCTCGAAGGCGACGAGCATCGATTCCGAGCCGGCGATCGAGCCGAAGAGCGGCAGCACGAGGTCGGAGAGGATGTCCCCGTCGCGGTTGAGCGCCGGGATCACGAGCGGCTCTCCGGTCGACGCGACGAGGAGCGCGAACGTCGCGTCGATCAGCTGCGGCTCATAGTGGACGCCGGGATGGCGCTCCGCCGCGGCGTCCATCTCCTCCTTGAGCATCCCCTCGTACGTCGGTGAGACGGTGTATTTCGGGCCGCCGAAGACCTTGGCCGACGTACGCTCGGCCTCCCTGAACGCAAACTCTGCCACCGCCCGGCACACCGACCGCTCGATGCGCTCCGTCCGGAACGCGACCTCGTCGTCGCCCTCGCCTTCGCGCCATTCCTTCGCGCCGTAGGCGTCGCCGACCGCCATGCGGACGACCGAGATCGGGTGGTGGACGCCGCCGAACGGCACGACGCCGGGGATGCGGCGCCCGGTGCGGACGATCACCTTGCCGCCGATCTCCTCGCGCAGAATGCGGTTCGGCGAGCCGACGCCGTCGCGCGTCTCGGGCGTGACGGTGGCGGCTTTCAGCCCGAAGCCGTGCTCGCGGATCGCCACGGCTGCCTCGTGCACGACCCGGTTCTGCGTCGCCGTCCTGCTCTCGAGGGAGAGGTCGAAGCGGGGCAGCTCGAGCTCGACACCGATCACGTCGGGCGCGACCACCCGGAGCGACTCCTCGAGGAGCTCCTGGCCCGTCTGGTCGCCTTCGAGGACGACGATCGTCTTCAGCTCCACGGCGGCGAAGATTAGCGGCGGGCCTCGGGAGGGATGCGGACGGGGATGGCGCGCTCGATCGGATGGCGCCGTGAGGGGTCGAAACGTCGGTTTCGCTACGTCGATGCCGCCGGCCGGCCGATCACGGACGTGGCGAAGCTGGAGCGGATCAACTCGCTTGCGATCCCGCCTGCCTGGAAGGACGTGTGGATCGCACCGACGGCGCGGTCCAAGCTGCAGGCGACGGGCGTCGACGCGGCAGGCCGCAAGCAGTATCTCTATCACCCGGATTTCCGCGCCCGACAGGAGCAGGCGAAGTACGACAAGCTGATCCGTTTCGCGGAGCGGCTGCCACAGCTGCGCGAGGCGATGGCGGAGCACATGGCGCTCGACGGGCTGCCGCCCGAGCGGGTGGCGGCGATCGCCGTGCGGCTGATCAACCTCGGCTGGTTCCGGGTCGGTACCGACCGCTACGCGAAGACGTCCCGTACCTTCGGGATCACGACGATCACCAAGCGCCACGTGACCGTGCGCGGCTCGCGCCTCTCCTTCAAGTACCGCGGCAAGCACCAGGTGATGATCCGGAGTGCGATCGTCGACGACGAGCTGGCGGCCGCTATGCGCGAGCTCCTCGCCGTGCCGGGCGCGCGGGTCTTCCAATTCGAGGCCGACGGCCGCTATTGCAACCTCGAAAGCCGGCGCCTGAACGACTACATCCGCGAGTACATGGGGGAGGAATTCACGGCCAAGGACTTCCGCACGTGGGGCGGCACCCTGACGGCTGCGCTCGAGCTGGCGGAGAAGGGGGTCAAGGACAGCCCGACCGCCTCGAAGAAGGCGCTGGCGGAGGTGATGCGCAAGGTCGGAGCGAAGCTCGGCAACACCCCGGCGGTCGCGCGCTCGTCGTACGTCAGCCCTGCGGTCGTCGAGCAGTATCTCGACGGGAGAACCGTCGAAGATTTCCGTCCGCGCCAATTGCGGGTCGTGGGCGCGCGTGACACCGGCCTCGATGCGGAGGAGACGGCGACGCTCAGCCTGCTGCGGTCCTGGCGCATTCGCTCGTCGCGTGCTGCGGCCTGATTTCCGAGTAGAATTCGGGCTCCGAACCCCCGAGGAGGCGAATTTGGCGCGGAAAACAGTGCTCGTTTGTGACAAGTGCGGGAAAGAGGTCGACGAGGCGCAAGGCGCGTCCCTTCGCGTCACCTATTCGGACGCGCGCCGCGGCTCGAAGGTCGCGGATCTCTGCGACGAGTGCGCCGGTCAGATGCCCGGCCGCGCCGCCGCGCGCCGCGGCCGGCGGCCGCGCGCGCAGGCTGAGGCCTGACGGCCTCGGCGGCCGCGCGCGCAGGCGGAGGCCCGACGGCCCGCTAGGAGCGAGGAAAACCGTCCGGAGCGGCCACGGGACCCGTCCTGTGGCCGCTCTACGATGGGAAGGTGGGGCTGTCCCTCCTCGCTGGGCCTGCGAACGCGGGCAAGGTCGCGCTCCTGCTCGAGCGCTATCTGGCGCGGCTCGACGACGAGCCCGTTCTGATCGTGCCGAATGCGTCGGACGTCGACCGCGTCGAACGCGACCTGCTCGCGCGCCGCGGCTGCCTCTTCAGCGGCGAGATCGTCACCTTCGATCGCCTGTTCGAGCTGCTCGTCCGAAACGACCCGGGCCGCCGGACGGTCGCCACCGACCAGCAGCGGGCGCTGATCGTCCGGCGCGCAGTTGCGGGCGCTGTCCTGAACGGCCTGACCGCGTCCGCTCGCACGAGCGGCTTCGCGGACGCGCTCCAGCAGACCCTCGGCGAGCTCGAGTCCGGCCTCGTCGACCCGGCCGACCTCGAGGGTGACCTCGCACGTCTCTACGAGGGCTACCGGGCCGAGCTCGACCGGCTCTCGCTCTGGGATCTCGACCTGCTCCGCCGACGCGCGGCCGAGCGGCTCCAGTCCGACCTCGACGCCTGGCACGGCGAGCCGGTGTTCGCGTACGGGTTCGAAGACCTGACGAGCGCCCAGTGGTCGCTGCTCGAGGCGCTCGCGGGGCGCGCGGACGTGCAGGTGTCGCTTCCATACGAACCCGGTCGCGAGGTGTTCGCGTCGTTGCAGCGCACCGCGGACGACCTCTCGGCGCTCGCGGCCGGTCGCATCGAGGAGCTGCCTGCGCGCTCCAGCGAGTACGCCCACCCGGCGCTCGCGCACCTCGAGCGTTCGCTCTTCCGCGAGTCGCCGCCGCCACCGCCGGAGATCGACGGCGCGGTGCGCTTCTTCGAAGGTGCAGGCCCGCGCGGCACGCTCGAGCTGATCGGCGAGGAGATCCTCGGTCTCCTGCGCTCGGGCACGCCGGCCGAGCAGATCGCGCTCGTCGCACCCGCGCTCGACGGGTGGCGCGCGCCGCTCGAGACCGTGCTCGGCGGACTTGGTGTCCCGTGCTCGTTCGAATCGCGTGTGCGCCTCGGCAACACACCGCTCGGGCACGCGCTGCTGCAGTTGCTCCGCTACGCGTGGACGGACGCAAGCCGGCGCGAGCTCTTCACCTTCCTGCGCTCGCCGTACTCGGGTCTTGCGCGCTCGTCGGTCGACTACGTCGAGGGCCGCCTGCGCGGCCGCGCGATCCACAGCCCCGCGCGCGTGGAAGAGGAGACCGAGAAGCTGCGCGAGGCGCCCGTGCCGGCTCTCGGCGAGTTGCGGGCCGCGGAGTCGCCGATCGCGGGCACACGCGCGCTGATCCGCTCGATGCTCCGCGCCGCGTACGGGACCGAGGCTCCGCCTGCCGGGGAGACCTCGCGGCTCGACCTCCGCACCTACGACGCGATCCTGCGAGTGCTCGACGAGCTCGATGCGCTGACGCGCCTCGGAGAGTCCTTGACGGCCGACGAGGTGCTCGCCGCGCTGGAGCGCGTCGAGGTCAGGCTCGGTTCCGCGTACGAGGCCGGCCGGATCGCGGTGCTCGATCTGATGCGCGCGCGTACGCGGCGCTTCGAGGTCGTCTTCGTGCTGGGGCTCGAGGAGGGGTCGCTGCCCCGCCGCTCCCGCACCTCGCCGTTCCTCGACGACGACGCCCGGCGCGAGCTCGGCCGCCGGCTCGAGCGGCCCGACCAGGTGAGCCGCGACCGTTACCTGTTCTACACCGCCTGCACGCGCGCCACGCGCCGGCTCTACCTGGCACGCGAGGCGGCGACCGACGACGGCGCTCCGCGCGAGCCGAGCCCGTTCTGGGAGGAGGTCGCAGCGGTCTTCGACGAGGAGGAGGTGGCGCGCGCGACCGCCCGCCGGCCGCTGTCGGCGCTCACCTGGGCGCTCGAGGCGGCGCCGACCGAACGGGAGCGCGTGCGCGCGCTCGCACAGCTCGCCGTCGGCGAGCCCGACGAGGCGCGCGCGCTCGCCGACGCCAACGACTGGGGACGCAGGCTCGGGCGTGCACGCTCGGCGTTCCGGCGCGACACCCGCATCACGAACGACGTCCTGCTCTCGTGGCTCGGCTCGAAGACGACGTTCGGCGTCACCGAGCTCGAGCGCTTCGCCGACTGCTCGTCGGCGTGGCTCTTCGAGCGTGTCGTGTCGCCCAAGACGATCGACGCCGAGGTCGACCCGATGCTGCGCGGCTCGGTCGCCCACAGCGCGCTGCACAAGTTCTACGCGGGTCTCCCGAAGGAGCTCGGGCAGGACCGGGTCACGCCCGAGAACGTGGAGCGAGCCGTCGGCTTCCTGCGCCGCTGCCTCGACGACGCGCTGCGCGGCGGCGTCCGCCTCGAGCTGACCGAGCTGCAGGCGGCCGAGCTCGAAGAGAGCCTCTGGCGCGACCTCGAAGGGTTCGTCCGCGACGAGTCGCGCTCGCCGCTCCAGCTGGCGCCGCGGCGCTTCGAGGTCGGGTTCGGCTCGGACCGCTCGGCGCCCGAGTTGCAGCGCGGCCTACCCCTGGGCGACGGCTTGCACCTGAGCGGCAAGATCGACCGCATCGACGTCGACCCGTTCAGCGCGCGCGGGATCGTGCAGGACTACAAGTCGGGACGCACCGCGCACTCCGCGAAGCAGATCGACGAGGAGCTGAAGCTCCAGATCCCGCTCTACATGCTCGTCCTGCGCGACCTCGTCGGCATCGAGCCGCTCGGCGGCGTCTACCGCGCGCTTGCGGGCGCGCGCGTCACCCGCGGGCTGCTGCACGCGGGCGCCGCCGACGACCTGCCGGGCTTTCAGAAGAACGACTACCTGCCCGAGGACGAGTTCTGGTCGCTCGTCGAGACTTCACGAGACCGTGCACGCGGCTACGCGCAGCGGATCCGCGCCGGCGACGTCAAGCACGATCCGAAGGGCGGCACCTGTCCCTCCTGGTGCGACCTCTGGACGATGTGCCGGATCGAGCGCGCGTGAACCCCCAGCAGACGGCAGCCGTCGAGGCGACGGGCGAGGTCTTCGTCTCCGCAGGAGCGGGGACCGGCAAGACGACGGTGCTCGTGGAGCGCTTCGTCCGCGCGGTGTGCGACGCCGGTCTCGACGTCGAGTCGGTGCTCGTGATCACGTACACCCGCAAGGCCGCCGGCGAGTTGCGGGCGCGCATTCGCGCGGCGCTGCACGCGCGCGGCCGGCCCGACCTCGCCCGACGGCTCGACGGCGCCTGGATCTCCACCATCCACGGCTTCTGCTCGCGCCTCCTGCGAACGCATCCCTTCGCGGTCGGTCTCGATCCGCGCTTCCACGAGCTGGCCGACGACCAGTCGGCCGTGCTGCGCGGCGAGGCATTCGAGCGCGCCCTTGCCTCGTTCTGCGCGACGCGCGACCCGGAGCGCCTCCGTCTGCTGGCGACCTACGGCGCCCAGGGCCTGCGCAAGATGCTGACGGGCGTCTACGAGACGCTGCGCTCGGCCGGCCGCGACCTGACGCTCGACCTGGGGCAGCGCGCAGGTGTCGCCGAACGCCTCGCCGAGCTGCAGGAGACGGCGCGCGCGCTCGCGGCGGACGCCGACGTCACCGACAAGCAGCTCGCCGCAGCAAACGTCGCGCTCGCGCTCGGCTCGAACCCCGAGCAGCTGCTCGACCTCTCGGAGCTCGCCGCCGCCGGCGACCGTGCTGCGGAGTTCCGCGCGGCCCGTGACCGATTGCAGCAAGCGGCGCTCGAGGAGCTCGCCGCACGCGACAGCGAGCTGCTGCAGGAGCTCCTCAACCTGTTCGCGGCCGAGTACCGCACCTCGAAGTCGCGTGAGTCGGCGCTCGACTTCGAGGACCTGCAGCTCTACGCACGCGATCTCCTGCGCGACCACGAGTCGATCCGCGTCGCCGAGCAGCTGCGCTTCCGCTCGATCATGGTCGACGAGTTCCAGGACACCAACCGTCTCCAGTGCGACATCGTCGATCTCCTTCGCGCAGGCTCCGGCGCGCCAGACGTGTTCTTCGTCGGTGACGAGTTCCAGTCGATCTATGGGTTCCGGCATGCGGACGTCGACGTCTTCCGCGAGCGTCGTGCGGCCGCAGCGCAGCGGCTGCCGCTGGCGCGCAACTACCGCTCGCGGCCCGAGGTGCTCGCCGCCGTCAACCACCTCTTCCGGGAGGAGTTCGGCGAGGGCTACCAGCCGCTGGCGGCGTCGGGCGAGTTCACCGATCCCGTCTTCGGGCATCCGGTCGAGCTGCTCGTGGCCGACAAGGCGAGTTATCGCGAGGCAGCTGCGCCGTGGCGTGAAGGCGAGGCGAACGCGATCGCGCGGCGCGTGCGCGAGCTCGTCGACTCGGGCGCCGCGGCTCCGGGCGAGGTCGTGCTCCTCTTCGCGGCGGGCACCGACGCTGAGCGCTACGAATCGGCCCTGCGCGCACAGGGGCTGCCGACCTACCGTGCCACCGGGCGCGGCTACTTCGGCCAGCAGCAGGTCGTCGACCTGCTTTCGTACCTGCGGCTCCTGCACAACCGCTACGACGACGAGGCGCTGGCTGCGGTGCTCGCGTCACCGTTCGTCGGGATCTCGAACGACGCGCTCGTACTGGTCCGGCGGCACGCGTCGAAGCGGCCGCTCTACGCCGGCATCGAGCGCTCGCTGCCCGAGCCGCTGTCCGAGGACGACCGGCGCCTCGTGCGCGCGTTCAAGCAGCGCTACGAGCGTCTCGTCGCCGCCTCCGCGCGTCTGTCGCTCGAGCGCCTGTGCGAGGAGATCGTCTCGGCACACGACTACGACCTCGCCGTGCTCGCACAGTGGGACGGCAAGCGCCGCTACGCGAACCTGCGCAAGCTGATGCGGCTCGCGCGCTCCTACGAGGAGCTGCGCGGCGCCGACATCGACGGCTTCGTCAAGTTCATCCGCGACCAGGAGGCGGTCGGCGCCTCGCAGCTCGAGGCGGTCTCCGAGGAGGAGGGCGCCGACGCGGTCCGGCTGCTGACGATCCACGCGGCGAAGGGGCTCGAGTTCAAGGTCGTGATCGTGGCGGATGCCGGTCGCGACACGGCCGGCGCTCCGTCGAGTGACGAGATCCTCGTCGGCACCGACGGTCGCTTCGGCTTCCGCGTCATCGATCCCACTTCGGGCAAGCGGAAAGGCGTCTTCAGCTACGAGGAGGTGCGTGAGGCGGAGAAGCGTGAGGACCGCGCCGAGCGGCTGCGCCTCTACTACGTCGCGATGACGCGCGCGGTCGACCGGCTGATCGTCTCGGGTGCGATCGACCTCGAACGCGCGCAAGACCGCGACACGCCGATCGGCTGGGTGCTCGAACAACTCGGTGCCCTCGAAGACGTCGAACGTGCCGCGGACGAGCCCGTTGAGCTCGAGCGTGGCGACGCGCGTTTCGTCCTCGCCGTCGAGCGCTGGACGCCCGCCGGCCCCGAGGAAGCGGCGACGGTCGTCGCCGACGACGCCGGCCAGCTCGCGCTCTTCGCCGAGCTGCCGACCGCGCCGGCGCCGCGTGGCTACCGGCTGCCCGAGCTCGTGCCGCCCGACGCCGCGCCGCTGCACCGCGTGCGCCGGCTCTCGTACTCGGCGCTCGCGCTGTTCGAGCGGTGCTCGTACCGCTACTACGTCGAGCGAGTTGCCGGACTGCGCGAGGAGCGGGGCACCCTCCCCGGCGGGACGGGGCTGAAGGCGACCGAGATCGGCGACGCCGTGCACCGGTTGCTCGAGATCGTCGACCTGTCGGCGCCCGCGCCGCCCGACCTGGAGCTCGTGCGCACGTGGTATCCGGCAGTGACGGACGAGGAGCTCGAGCGGATCGCTCGTTTCGTCGATGCCTATTGCGAGTCGGAGCTCGCTGCGCGCATCGCGACGTTGCGCGGCGTCCAGCCCGAGCGGCCGTTCGCGTTCGAGCACGACGGCGTGCTTCTGCACGGGCGCCTGGACGTGCTCTGGCGCGAGGGCGGGCGAGCACTCGTGCTCGACTACAAGACGAACTCGCTTGCCGAGGGGACGCCCGAGGAGATCGTCGAGGCCGACTACACGTTGCAGCGGCTTGTCTACGCGCTCGCGTGCCTGCGCGCCGGCGCCGAGCAGGTCGAGGTCGTCTATCACTTCCTCGAGCGGCCGGATGCGGTCGTGTCGACCACGTTCGAGAGCCGGGAGCTGCCGCTGCTCGAGACCGAGCTGTCGGCGGCGATCGCGTGCATCAACGCGGGCGAGTTCGTGCCGACGCCGAGCGAGTTCACGTGCTCGGGCTGCCCTGCGCTCGATCTCGTCTGCGCCGGGCCTCGGCTCGGCGGTGGAGCCTGGCCGCCGGCGCCGCCGGTCGCCGTCCAGGCCTGATGGCCAAGAGCTACATCAGCGAGGCGAAGAAGCGGGTCGGGCCGAAGAAGCAGCGCGTCGGGCCGGTAATCGAGCGTCTGGCAGCCGAGCATGCCGACGCCCAGATCGCGTTGTCGTTCTCGAATCCGCTCGAGCTCGTGGTGTCCGTAATGCTCTCCGCGCAGACGACCGACGTGAACGTGAACCGTGTCACCGAGAAGCTGTTCGTGAAGTACCGCCGCCCCGAGGACTACCTCGCGGTCCCGCAGGAAGAGCTGGAGCAAGACATCTTCGCCACCGGTTTCTACCGCCAGAAGGCGAAATCGCTCCGCGGGATGATGGCGATGATCATCACCGAGTACGACGGACAGGTGCCCGAGTCGTTCGACGACCTCCTGCGACTGCCGGGCGTGGCGCGCAAGACGGCAAACGTCGTCACCGCAGAGCTCGGACACCCACAGGGCATCGTCGTCGACACGCACGTGCGCCGGGTCTCGCAGCGGCTCGGTTTCACGAAGCAGGAGGACCCGGTGAAGATCGAGCGGGACCTCGTCAGGCTGGTGCCCCGCGCCGACTGGGGCCGCTTCCCGCACTTGCTGATCTGGCACGGCCGCAGGATCTGCGACGCGCGCAAGCCTGAGTGCGAGGTCTGCCCCCTCGCCCTCGACCTCTGCCCGTCGAGCCGCGTGGGCTGAGCCGCGCTGGCGCGCCCCCGCCTGCGGGCGCATGATGTGGGGGTGAGGTGGAGGGCGCCGGCCGCGATCGCCCTCGCCGCGGCGATCGCGGCGGGGATCACGGCGGGCGGCCAGGCCGATGCGCGCACCGCGGCCGCCGCGAAGCCGGCGAAGATCGTCTACGTCAACGTCGGACAGGGCGACGGCGTCGTGATGCGAATCGGCGGCAAGATCATCGTCTCCGACACGGGCGAGCAGTTCCCGGAGCACATGGACGAGACGCTGCACGCGCTGAAGGCGAAGCAGATCGACGTCGCGATCCTGTCGCACGCCCACGAGGACCACGTGAAGAACACCATCCGCCTGATCCGCGACTTCGGCTGGACGATCAAGCTCGTCGTGCTCAGTGACTCCGCCTGGTGGGAAGGCACCGCCACGAACCGCGAGCTGATGGCGCTCCTGCGGGAGCAGAAGGTGCCGCGTGTGATCGCGACGCGGGGGCAGACGTACGACTGGGGCGGGGCGTCGTGGCGCATCCTGAACCCGCCCGTGCACGAGTTCACCGGCGGCGCATCACAGGCAGCGAACGCTTCGGTTGCCTACCTGCTGACGGTCAACGGCGTCCAGGCGCTCTTCACGGGTGACGTCGAGCCCAAGGTCGGCCGGCAGATCGCGACCGAGGTCGAAGCCGCTGCTGGCGCGGCCGGTCGACATCTTCCTCGCCACGCACCACGGCTCGAAGTTCGGCTCGGTGAGCGAGCTGCTCGATGCGACCCATCCCCATTGGGCGGTCGTCTCCGCGGGCCTGCACAACGCCTTCGACCATCCCGCTCCCGAGACCGTCGCGCGACTGAAGGCCTCCGGCGCCTCGATCTGGTGCACCGACACGAACGGCAGCATCACCGCGCGCATCTCCGCAGCGGGCCGGCTCTCCTGGCGGACGAGCATCCAGCGCGCCCCGTGGTGGTCCGGCCGCGACCAGCACGAGAACGGCACCTGCAACGGGCGTTAGGCGTCGCCGTTCGGCCCGCGCTGCGGCGTCAACGCGACCAGGAGCCCGCCGTCGTCGTCGTACGCGGGGAAAACGTCGGCGACGACCGCCTTCTCGTGGCCGCCGCGGGTGCGGATCGACAGCTTCTCGCCGAGCCGGCGCACGCCCCACTCGCGTGCGAGCTCGACGGGCTTGGCGTCGGAGAGCGTGAGCGCATCGACGATGTCGCGTCCCATCAGGTCGGCTTCGGGGAACCCGGTCAGCTCGAAGATGCCGCGCCCGATCGCGAGCACGCGCCGGTCCTGGTCGGTGACCAGCATGCCCGTGTCGGGAGCGGGGTAGTAGTCGTCGAGCAGCTCGAAGAGGAAGCCGAACCCGCAGTGCCGGCACGCCGGAGCTTGCTCGGAGAACCCTTCGCGCGCATCGATGTCGAGCGAGCGCTCCTTGCACTTGGGGCAGATGTAGTACGGCACGCGGCGCAGCGTAGCCCGGCTCTACCGGCTCACGCACACGGCCTAGCGCTCGATGCGTCGCTCGTGTTAACGCTCGTCGTGAGCGTTGCCCCGGAGCTGTCGGGTGTATAGCGTCGGATATCACAATCTAGGTGAGGGGGAAGCATGAGGTCGTTCTTCACCGCGACACTCGTCGTCACTGCGTTTCTCGTCGTCGGCGTCGGCACAGCCGCCTCGGGAAACCTCAAATCCTTCGAAGGCGCGTCTTGGTACGAGAAGTACCTCGCGGTCAGCGCGTCGGAGCCGCTGCCGTGTACGTCGAACTCGGGAGAGGCGCAGCAGATCACGTTCCCTGGGAGCCCGCCGAACGTCGACGCGAGCCACGAATGCGGCTCGCAGAGCGAAACGTTCATCGCCATCAACCCCGCCAACCCGGCCAACGTGGTCGCCGGCGCGAACGAGATCCAGCGCCTGCCGATGCGCGCGATGACGTCGATGGACGGCGGGGCGACGTTCCTCGGGTTCGACCTGCCACTGCCGCCACCGCGAACACAGGCCGGCTTCGACTTCGGCTCGGACCCGGGCCTCGCATTCGATGCCAACGGGCGGGTGTTCTACTCGTACATCATCGTCTTCTTCTCCAAGGGAGGATCGATCAACGGGACCGAGATGGCCGTCTCCCGGTCACTCGACGGCGGCGTGAGTTGGACTGCCACGTACTTCGCGCCGCAGACGGGCAACGGCCAGTTCAACGACAAGCCGATGATCACCGTCGACACCGGGAGCGGCCCCGGACACCATCACAACCGCATCTACGTGGCCTGGGACAATGCGACTGGTAACTCGTCGTCCGAAAAGAACGGCAACAACGTCGTGCTTTCGTTTTCTGACGATGCCGGAGTGACGTTCTCGGCTCCCGTCTCCGTCAGCGGGAACTTCATCGGCAAGACCGGCGGCATCGGAGCAGATCCGTACGTCGCGCCGAACGGGACTCTGCACGTCGCGTGGCAGGACTATGCGCACGGTGTCATCTCCGATGTCTCGTCGACCGACGGCGGGAACACGTTCTCGGCGCCGCACACGATCGCGCACGTTGCCGGGTTCGAGTTCGACCCGGTTGCCCAATCAACGCGCGGCGCGCTGGTGTATCCCTCGTGTGGGGCGTTCGCCTCGAGCCTTTACTGCTCGTACATGGACGACACCTTCGCCGGGACGAAGATCTTCGTGGCGAAGTCGACCGACGGTGGCGTGACGTGGCCCTCCGTCACGCAGATGCCCGCCGGCGGCGACCAGTTCAACCAGTGGCTGGCCGTCGACCCGGGCAGCGGGTCGGTCAATGTCGCGTACTACGACACGGGCGTCGAGGGTGCGCCGTCGACGATCTTTACGCTCGCACGCTCGACGAACGCGGGCTCGACTTACGCTGCGCAGGCGGTCGCGAACGCTCCGACCGATGAGACGACCGGTGCCGGCGTGAACCTCGGCAACCAGTACGGCGACTACGAGGGTATCGCCGCCCTGAACGGCGTGGTGCGGCCGGTCTGGACCGACCGTCGGCAGGCCCTGATCGCGCTCGGGCTGCGCGAAGAGGTCATGACCGCCACGCTGACGTTCGGCGGCTAGGCGGACGATCGGCCTGGGCGCGCACCCCACATGGTGCGCGCCCAGGCCCTCTGATGTCCGATTAGAAGCCCGCGCCGAACGTGGAGCGCGGAACCTTGCCCAGTACCTGCTGCTGGTAGTAGACGGGTCCGCCGCCGTCCGCGGTCACGCCCGCGCCCGGGTAATGGGTGGACACGGAGAGGGTGTAGATGTTCGAGTTCGAGATCGCGAGTCCGAAGTAGTCGCCGATGAAGCCGCGACCGGTCGGGCACGGGTCGGTGTGTGCGGCGCACGGGTACTGTGAGACTCCGTCCACCTTCTGCGCCGGCTGGTCAGGATCCCACGCGAACTGCGAGACCCGCACGTTGCCGCCGACCGGAACCGCCCCCGCGAGGGTGCCGGTGTCTTTGTAGGGCTGGAGCGAGACGTTGATGCAAATATTCGCCTCGCCCACATGTGCCGGGATGATCGACGGATCCGACGGGCATTGCTCGCGCCGGTCGTAGAACGCGACCGCGACCGCGCCACCGGGGCCGGCCGCGACCGAGGGCTGGAACTGGTCGGTCGACGGAGCGTTGTCGTCATTCACGAGCGACGGCGCCGACCACGTGAGTCCGCTGTCCGTCGATTGCGTGAAGTAGACGTCGGAGTGGTTCGCCACCGGATCCCAGTTCTCGTACGTCAGGTAGACATGCCCCGGGTAGGTCGGGCTGGCGGCGAAGTGCTCGATGATCCCGTCCCGGAAGTTCGTCGGCGGGAAGTAGCCGTTCGGGTTCTCGACCGGGGTCGCCGCGAGGCTGAACGGTGTCCACGTGATGCCGTCGTCGACTGACTTCGTCACGTAGACGTGGCCAACACGGTTCTTGTTCGTCGTGTCGAACCCACTGACGAAGGCGACGAAGACCGTGCCGTCCGCACCGACAGACGGATAGACGTAGGTGTTCGCCGGCGTCGTCGCCGAAGGCGTCGTCAGCTGGACGGGCTTCGAGAACGTCTGTCCCCGGTCGCGCGAGACGGCAACCATGATCTTGCTGCCACCGGACGCACCGTTGAAGGTCGTCCACATCGCGTAGACGTGGTCCTGGTGCGCGTTCCCGACGATGTGGTTGACGGCGATCCATTCCTTGTCCTCGACGTGGCCCAGCGTGAGGCTCGTCTGGTTGTTCGTCGAATCCAGAGCCTTGCCGCCGTTCCCCTTCACCCAGTGCGCGCCCATGTCGTCCGAGTACGACACGTCGATCTCACCGTTTGGGTGCAGGCCTCCCTCCCAGAACGCGTTGAAGGGCAGGGTCGTCATGTAGGCGCGACCCTGCGTGTCCCAGTCGACGTTCGGGTCGGTGTTCATCGTCCAGCTCGGCGGCATGTTCTGCGTGCCGACCGTGGTGCACTCGTAGCCCTGCACCTGGTTGTTCGACGCCGGCGAGCCGTTGAGGATGGTGTACGACCCCAGATGGAAGTTGTAGAACGTGCTCCACTTGCCGATGAAGAACTTCGAGTCGCCGACGATGTCCTCGGTGCCGGGCTTCACAGCGAGCCACGACTCCGAGTGGTTCGAGTTCAGCAACTGCGGACCACACGTGCCCGGAAGCGGCTTCGTCGAGCCAGGCGGAACGGGATAGCCACCGCCCGCCACTGGACTGCTGGCGACGACGTTCGTCCCGACGGGGCTCCATGCCGTGGACGCTGATCCCGCGCTCGCCAGCAGGCCGAGCGTCACGAGCGCCAAGAGGATGTTCTTCACGATCTCCCCCTTTCCAAATGGAGCTGGAAGGGTGGCACATCGGCACGTGGTTTGCGACTGTCCTCGACACGCGTGCGTGCTCGGCGCGAAGGTCCTCGACGCCCGCGGGGCCGCATGGTGGCTTGGGGGACCTAGATCCAGCGCTTCCAGCGGAAGAACGCGAGCTGGGCGAGCGTCGTCGCGATGATCCAGCCCCACGACCACCAGTAGCCCCACGACCAGTGGAGCTCCGGCATGTGGATGAAGTTCTGGCCGTAGAGGCCGACGATGAAGGTCGGCACGAGGAGCAGCGAGGCGACCATCGCGAGGCGCTTGACAACTTCGTTCTGGTCGTTCGCGACCGTGCCCTGCAGGTAGTCGCGGACACCGGCGAGCGCGTCGCGCGCCGACTCGAGCCCCTCGCTCGCCCTGAGGAGCTTGTCGTAGGCGTCGCCGAACGCGATCTCGACGTCGCGCGGAAACAGCTCGTCTCCGCGTTCGCGGCCGCCGTCGAGCTCGACGCGGCCGTCGAGGACCTTGTGCACCGCATCCCGGGTCGGCGTGAGCGTGCGGCGGATCTCCCGGAGGTCGCGCCGCAGCTCGCGCATCCGCTTGCCGACTGCCGCCGGTGACTTCGCGCCGACGCTGTCCTCGAGCTCGTCGATCTCCTCGTCGAGGTCGTCGATCAGGTCCAGGTAGCGCTCGGCGATGCTCTCGATCAGGTGCGCGACGTACATGCCGACGTGGTCGTCGGGCTTGCACGCTTCCTTCGCGGGGTTCGGGTCGAACGCCTCCTCGCCCGGCGGCGTCTTCGAGACCGACACGAGCCGGTCGCGCGTCGCGACGAAGTCGATCTCCTGGTAGTAGACCCGGTCTTCGTCGGGTACCGCGACCGGCACGAGGAAGATCCCGAGCACGTAGGCACCGTGGGAGACGACCCGCGGCCGCGGCTCGTCGTCGAGCACGTGCGGCGCCAGCAGCGTGCGGAGCGCCGACTCGTTCAGGTCGTCCGGCAGCTGCCTGCGCAGCTCCTCCTCGTCGGGGTCGACGAGGTCGACCCACCGCGATTCGGTCGCCGCCACGGGCGTGACGCTATACCTCGGCGGCTTCGGGGCGCGGCGCAGTCATGGCCGTGCCCGGATGGCCCTCGAGCGCGGCCAGGAACCGCTCCGCGTCGAGGGCGGCCATGCAGCCCGAGCCGGCGGCGGTGACCGCCTGGCGATAGGTGTGATCCTGGACGTCACCCGCGGCGAACACGCCGGGGATGTTCGTCTCGGTCGTCCCGGGCTTCGTGACGAGGTAGCCCGCGTTGTCGTGGTCGAGCTGGCCGACGAACAGCGCGGTATTCGGATCGTGGCCGATCGCGACGAACAGCCCGTCCGCATCGACCTCCCAGGTCTCGCCGGAGATGGTGTTGCGCAGCCGCAGTCCTTCGACCTTCGCGTCGCCGAGAATCTCCGCCACTTCCGCGTTGAGCACGAAGTCGAGCTTGTCGTTCGCCTGTGCGCGGTCGACCATGATCCGCGAGGCGCGGAACTCGTCGCGCCGGTGCACGAGGTGCACGTTCGTGGCGAACTTCGTCAGGAAGAGCGCTTCCTCGAACGCCGAGTCGCCGCCGCCGACGACGTAGACATCCTTCTCGCGAAAGAAGGAGGCATCACACGTCGCGCACGCGGAGACGCCGCGGCCCTTGTGCTGCTCCTCGGACTCGATCCCGAGCCAGCGTGCGCTCGCGCCCGTCGCGACGATCACGGCATGGGCGCGGTACTCGTCGTCTCCGACCAGGACGCGGAACGGCTGCTCCGAGAAGTCGACCTCGGTGACGTCGTCGGTGATGTACTCGGCGCCGAAGCGCTCGGCCTGCCGGCGGAAGTCGGACATCATCTCGGGTCCCATGATCCCGTCGGCGTAGCCGGGATAGTTCTCGACGTCGCTCGTGATCATCAGCTGGCCGCCCCAGGCGAAGCCTTCGATCACGAGCGGCTCCAGGTCGGCGCGCGCGGCGTACAGCGCAGCCGTGTACCCGGCGGGCCCACCACCGATGATGATCAGCTGACGGACGTTTTGGTCGCTCAAAAGTGCTCCTCTCGAAAGATCGTTCTGTAGTAGTAAACGTGATCGGGCGGCTGGATGTTCCTCAGGCATAGAACCGCCCCGAGTGGAAAGGACGGCCACATGGCAACCACCGTCACGGACAGCGCCTTGCGCGCGATCTCGGCCTTTCGGGCGGAGCACGGCTGCGCGATCAGCCTCTACCTCGACCTCGATCCGTCCTCGATCCCGACCGCGACGCAGGCCGAGACGAAGTTCAACGCTCTTCTCTCGGAGCTCGAGAAGGAGGCCGAGTCGCACGGGGCTCCCCGTGAGTGCCGCCTCGCTCTGCGCGACGACTTCGCGCGGATCCGAGCCTGGTGGGACGAGTTCGACCGGGACGGGGCACGGGGCGTCGCGGTCTTCGCCTCGTCGGCCGACGGGGAGTTTCGTGTCCTGCCTTTGGTGGAGGCGGCCGGCGACCTCGCGCGGATCGGGCACGAGTTCGCCGTGGCGCCGCTCGCCGGGCAGCTCGGGCGGGACGGCAGCCTCGTCGCCGTCCTCTCGCGCGAGCGGGGCAACGTTTATCGCTTCTCCGGCGGCCGCCTCGTCGAGATCGTCGACGAGACCGAGGAGACGCAAGGTCAGCACAGCCAGGGTGGACGCGCGCAGGCGCGCTACCAGCGTCACATCGAGCATCTGGTGCAGCAGCACCTGAAGCACGTCGGGCACGAGCTCGACCGTCAGGCGCGGAGCGCCGGCGGCCCCCAGATGGTGATCGTCGCGCCCGACGAGCTGCGCAGCGACATCGAGGCGACGCTCTCGACGGAGGCGCGCGCTGCGGTCGTCGGCTGGGCGACCGCCGAGGCGCACGCCGGCCCGAACGAGTTGGTCGACGTCGTACGGCCGCTGTTCGACGAAGCGCGCGCCCGGGTCGAGCAGGAGGAGCTCGAGCACTGGCAGGACGAGCGTGGCCGCGGTGGCCGCGCCGCGGCCGGCTGGAAGCAGTCTCTGGACGCAGCCTCGGACGGCCGTGTCGCCGTGCTGCTGCTCGACGAGAGCTCGGGCGGCCAGCGCGCCTGGCTCTGCCCACAGTGCGGGCGCGCGTCGGCGGACGGCGGCAAGTGCCCGTTCGACGAGACCAGGCTGGAAGAGGCGCCCGACGCGGCCGATCTCGCGGTCCACCAGGCCCTCGCGCACGGCGGGGCAGTGGTCCGACTCGGCGCCGGTGCGCTCGGGGACGCCGCGGGCATCGGCGCGATCCTGCGCTTCTAACGGCAGGGCAGGCGAGACGCGCGAATGCGCGCGTCAGGCGGCGTCGGCGTCGGCGCGCGGGAGCGCGACCACTTCCGGCGCGCTCAGCACGACCGGCCTGCGTTCGACCTGCTTCGTCTCGGGCAGGTCGTCGTTGGTGACGCCGTGCTCGGGGAACTTCCGCGCCGTCACGAGCAGGCGCGTCTCGAACGAGCTCGCGGCCTGGTTGAACGCATTGACGGCCGTCTCGAGCCCGCGGCCGACCTTCGAGAAGTGCCCGGCGAAGACGCCGAGGCGGTCGTAGAGCTCGCGGCCGAGGCTCGAGATCTCGCGGGCGCTCTGGGCAACTGTCTCCTGCTGCCAGCCGTAGGCGACCGTGCGCAGCAGGCCGATCAGCGTCGCCGGCGAGGCCACGATCACGCCCGACTCGGCCCCGGCCTCGAAGAGCGACCCGTCCTGGTCGAGCGCTGCGCGGTAGAGCCCTTCGTCGACGAACATGACAACGAAGTCGGGGGTCGACTCGAACTGGTCCCAGTAGCGCTTCTGCCCGAGTTTCTTGATGTGGTCGCGCACCTGCTGGGCGTGACGGGCCAGGTGCGTGCGCTTGAGCTCGGGGTCCTCGCAGTTGACGGCGTCGAGGTAGCCCTCGATCGGCACCTTCGAGTCGACGACGATGCACTTGCCGCCGGGCAGCTTCACGACCATGTCGGGCCGCAGCAGCCGACCCTCGTCGTCGCGCTCGCTCTGCTGCGTGCGGAAGTCGCAGTAATCGAGCATGCCGGCGAGCTCGACGACGCGCTTCAGCTGCACCTCGCCCCAGCGGCCGCGGACGTGGGGGGCGCGCAGCGCCGTCACGAGGCCGCCCGTCTCGACGCGCAGCTTCTCCTGGCCCTCGGCCACGGTGCGCAGCTGCTCGCCGATGCGCGAGACCTCATGCAGCCGCCGGTCTTCGAGCGCCTTGGACTGCGCCTCGAACTTCTGCAGCGTCTCCTTGATCGGCGCGAGCTTGGCCTCGGTCAGCGACAGCAGCGAGGCCTGGCTCTTCAGGAGCGCGTCGCCGGTCGCCGCCTTGAGGCGGTCCTCCCACTGGCCCTGGCTCTGCTCGGCGAGCGCCAGCCGGCCGCCGAGAGCGGCGATCTGCGTCTCCCGGGCGGCGATCGCGCCACGCGCCCAGAGCAGGACGGCTCCGCCGCCGATGAGGAGCCCGATGATCAGGAATGCGAGCGACATGGGCCGACGAACGGTAGAGACCGCGTCGGACGGCACCCCGCAGGCCCGCCTGGGACCAAAAAATCAGCTCCCGCGAGTCCGAAGACCTACAGGAGCTGAGTGCCGGATCCAGCGAGTCCGAAGACCTACCGGATCCGACGAAGGGCAACCTAGCGCGGAGGGCGAGACTCGTCAACGTGACCGTTGACGGAAAAACCCGCTCGTTGCACAAAAATGTGGGGCGGCGTCTCCGCCGCCCCACGTGTCGTCCGGATGTCGATCGCGTCAGCCGTTCAGCGCACAGCCGGACCCGGCGTTGCTCCACTCCTGCTGGAGGAGGTAGCGGTGCCCGTTGATCGTCTGGTTGGCACGGTCCGCGGCGACGGTGCCGAACATCCAGGCGCACTTGTCCGAGCCCTCGTAGCCGCGGCGGTCGTACCACGCGTTGCCGAGCGGATCGTTGATCGACTCGCGATGCTCGTGGCTCGTGACGTTGATCGTCGCATCCGCGTCGTTGTTGTTCGGCCGGTAGCCCGCGTCGCACGCCGAGGAGACCGTGTCCGCGTACGGCTGGTTGGCGTACTGGACGGTGGTCGAGCCGAGCGCGAGGTTGCTGTGGTACGCGCAGTACTGCGAGAACGCACAGCTCGAGCTGTTGTAACAGCTGCCGACGTTCTTGTCCGTGAACACGAAGTACGTCGTGTTCGAGTCGGCCGTGATCGCCCCGGTGCTGGAGAGACGCTGGATCTCAGCGCGGAGCTGGGCGTCGCTCAGGCACGTCGTCGTCTGCGAGACGCTGTCCGAGCAGCCGCTCGCCGGGTACGGCTGGCTGTCGTACACCGCACCGGTGAACGCCGAGTTGTAGGTGATGTGGGCGTTCGCACCGTTGTAGTACTCGTTCAAGACGGCGTACACGTTGCCGGTGGTACCGCTGGCGGCAGCGACGTCACCGAAGTACTGGTTGATCAGGCTCGAGTACGCCGACCCGTTGCCGATCGCGTTCGACGGCGACCAGTAGATCGCGACCGTCTTGTTCGTCAGCAGCACCTTGCCGCCGTGGTAGGTGAGGTTGCTCCCGGCTTTGGCGCCGCCGCCCGCCTGTGAGTGCGCGGCGGCCTGCGTCGGGACGACGCCGAGGATGTCATTGCCGACGCCGGCAGCATCGTCGGGGGAAGGCGGCTCCGCAGCGGCGACGCCCACGGCGATCATCAGCGACACAACTGCGAAGAGCGACACGATGCGAACCATCAACTCCCTTTCTCTGGGCCAACTGGACTCGCGGACTGTGACTCACTTTCGAGATGAGGTCAATGGCCGATTTCGAACTTCTGAGCGATGCCGATCCACATTGTTCCCAGGATTTCGTGGGAACATCCGTTCGATCGCGTACGCTGAGCCTGGAGATGAAGGAGGTCTTCGGCCCCGGCGGCGCGCTCGCGCGCGCCCTGCCCGAGTACGAGCCGCGGCCCGAGCAGGCCGCGCTCGCCGACGCGGTCGAACGCGCGCTCGCGACCGGCGAGCACCTCGTCGCGGAGGCCGGGACGGGCGTCGGGAAGAGCCTCGCCTACCTGCTCCCGGCACTCGAGTCCGGCCGGCGGGTCGTCGTCGCGACCGCGACCAAGGCGCTCCAGGAGCAGCTGCTCCACCAGGACGTCCCGATCGCGGCCCGCGCGCTCGGGCGCGAGCTGACCGTGGCCGTGCTGAAGGGCCGTCAGAACTACCTCTGCCGCCGGCAACTGCAGGGCTTCCAGCCGTTCCTGATGGCGGAAGGACGCGACGGCCGCGCGTGGGAGGCGATGCAGGGCTGGCTCGACGAGACCGAGACGGGCGACCGGGCCGAGCTGGAGCTCGAGCCGTCCCAGGCGCTCTGGGCCGAGCTCGCGGTCGGCGGCGACCGGTGCGCCGGGCGGCGCTGTCCCTTCGTCTCGACCTGCTTCGCCGAGGCCGCCCGTGATCGGGCCGGCGAGGCCGACCTCGTGATCGCGAACCACGCGCTCTACTTCGCGCACATCGCGTCGGGAGGTGGAGTCCTGCCCGAGCACGACGCGGTCGTCTTCGACGAGGCGCACCGCCTCGAGGAGTCCGCCGCGTCGTGGCTCGGTGGACGGGTCTCGCGTGCGGGGCTGCGCCGGCTCGCGCTCGACGTCGAGCGTGCCTGCCGCGACGCGCAGAAGCCGTTGCCCGCGCGGGAGCTCGACCGCGTCGAGCGCTCGGGCGAGCGGCTGTTGCGTGCGGTCGCGCCGGCGGCGGGCCGCAAACGGCTGCGCGAGGTGCCGGCCGAGCCCGCGCTGGTGCTCGTCGACGCGCTCGGCGACCTGGCGACGGCCCTGGCCGGCCAGGGCGAGGATCTCGACGGCCTGGCGCGCCGCGCGCTCGGCACCTCCGCACAGGTCGAAGCGTGCCTGGAGGCGGGCGAGCACGAGCGGGTCGTCTGGTCGGAGCCCGACGCGCTCGCCTGGGCGCCGGTCGACGTCTCCGACGAGCTGCGCGAGCGTCTGTGGGAGGACGGCCCGACCACGGTGCTCGTCTCGGCGACGCTGACGACCGGCGAGGACGCACGCTTCGTGCGGCGGCGCCTCGGGCTCGATCACGCGCGCGAGGCGGTGGTCGGCTCGCCGTACGACTTCGCCGAGCAGGCGCTGCTCTATCTGCCGAGGGCAATGCCCGATCCGCGCAGCGACGGGTTCATCGACCGCGCGGCCGAGGAGATCGTCTCGCTGCTCGCCCTCTCCGAAGGGCGCGCGCTCGTGCTCACGTCGAGCTATCGCGCGCTCGATGCCTACCGCGAGCGCGTTCGCGGCCGTGTCCCGTACGACGTGCTCGTCCAGGGCGAGGCGCCCCGCGAGCGGCTCCTCGAGCGCTTCCGTGGCGAGGTCGGGTCGGTGCTGCTCGCGACCTCCACGTTCTGGCAGGGGGTCGACGTTCCCGGAGAGTCGCTCTCCCTGCTCGTGATCGACAAGCTGCCGTTCTCGGCTCCGGGCGACCCGCTGCACGAGGCGCGCTGCGAGGCGGTCGAGCGGGCCGGGGGAGACTGGTTCATGGACTACGCGCTGCCGACGGCGATGCTGCAGCTGCGGCAGGGGTTCGGCCGCCTGATCCGCGGCCACGCCGACCGCGGCGTCGTCGCGATCCTCGATCCACGGCTGCGCACGAAGGGCTACGGCCGCGCGTTCATCGGCGCGCTGCCGCGGTGCCCCGTCGCCGAGGATCCCGCCGCGGTGGCGGCGTTCTTCGGCAACGGGATCCCCGTTTCCGCTTGAATGGTGCCGCCTTGGCGAAGAAGAAGCCGAAGACACCGACCCCGCCGCGCCGCGTGCAGGCGCCGCAGGCCCGTTCGGGAGCGGGGCGGAGCGGCGGTGGCGCGGCCGACGACATGGGCGCCCGCGCGCGCCTGATTCTCTATGCGACCGCAGCCTCCGGCATCCTCCTGCTGATCATCGTGATCGCGGTCGTCGTGCTCGGCGGCGGCTCGAACAGCAACGAGAAGGCCGGCAAGACGATCATCGCGGCCGGCTGCCAGTACAAGCACTACCCGGCGCAGGCGCGCACGCCGCACTACACGACGCTCAACCCGAGCCCGCCGCCGAGTTGGAACTCGTTCCCGCCCTCCAGCGGCCGGCACTACTACCAGTGGGTGCTCTGGGGCGACTACACCGAGCCCGTGCCGCTGATCAAGGAAGTGCACAACCTCGAGCACGGCGGGATGATCATCCACTACGGCAACAAGGTGCCGAAGGCCGACATCGCCAAGATCGACGCGTTCTGGCAGGACGACCCGACGGCGATGCTCGTCTCCCCGCTGCCGAGGCTCGGCAACAAGATCAGCATGACGGCGTGGACGAACTGGGCCGAATGCACGCACTTCAGCGAGAAGGCGTTCAAGGCGTTCCAGTCGGCGTTCCGCTACCACGGCCCGGAGTCGTCGGTGTTCCCCAAGAGCTCGCTCCAGCCGGGCCAGTGAGGCGCGTCTTAGCCTGACTCCGCCGGGGTGGCGGAACTGGTCAGACGCGGCCGGCTTAAAACCGGTTGTCCCTTCGGGACGTGGGGGTTCGACTCCCTCCCCCGGCATCCATCGTCGCGAGAGCACTGCCGAGAGCCAGGAGTGCCGTCGAGCATGTCGATCAACACTGACGAGGTGCGACTCCCTGCCGCGCGGAGGCTGCGGCCCGTATGAGCTGGTGGGAGTCGCTCCTGATCGTGCTCGGCGTCTTCGTCGTCCTCTGGGCCGGCTTCGTCGCGCTCCTGTTCGCCGGCGGCCGCCGTGAGGAGGCACGCGCGCTCGCGGGCTTCATTCCCGACTGCATCGTGCTCGTCCATCGTCTGCTCCACGACCCGCGCGTGCCGCGCCGCCGCAAGCTCCTGCTCGTCGTGCTGATCGCGTACCTTGCGCTCCCGTTCGATCTCGTGCCCGACTTCATCCCGGTCGCCGGCCAACTCGACGACGTGCTCATCGTGGCGCTGGTGCTTCGCCGTGTTCTTCGCGGCGGCGGCGAAGCGGTGCTCCGCGAGCACTGGCCGGGCCCGGAGTCCTCGCTGCGGATCGTCCTGCGCGCAGCCGGGCGGCGCGGATAGACCCTGTCGGTCGTGCAACGATTCAACGAGCGTTAGGATGTCGTTCACATGCGCGCTGACCGCTGCGACCTGCTGTGTCTCGACCTGCCGAAGGCGGAAGCCCTGCGTGCAGCCCGTCCCTCGGAACGTGAGGCGCGGGCCTACGCCGAAGGCTTTCGCGCGCTCGGCGACCCGACCAGGCTTGCGCTCGCCCTCGCGCTTCGCGACGGCGGCGAGCTCTGCGTCTGCGACCTCGCCTGGATCGCCGAACGGGCAGAGAACCTCGTGTCGCACCACCTGCGGTCGCTTCGGGCGGCTGGGCTTGCCGACTACCGGCGCAACGGCAAGATGGCGCTCTACTCGCTGACCGAGCGTGGCCAGCGTTCTGCTCGACACGCTCGCCTCCGAACCGGTGTCGGCGTGAGCACGACGGTCGAGCTGCAGCGGCGGCTGCCTGCCGCTCCGCCGCAGGAGGAGCGGGCCGCGCTCGAACGTCGGGCGAAGCTCCTCGCCTGGGGCGGCAACGGCTGGCACCTGATCGAGTTCGCGATCGCGGTCGCCGCCGGCATTGCCGCCGGGTCGGTTGCGCTCGTCGGGTTCGGCATCGACTCGCTGATCGAGCTTGCCGCCGGCGGAGTCGTGATCTGGTTGTTCAGCGGCGGCCGCGGCGTCTCGCACAGAGGCGGAGCGGCGAGCGCAGCAGATGATCGCGGCGAGCTATGCGCTGCTGGTCGTCTACATCGCGGTCGAATCTGTCCGCGATCTCCTCGGTTCGCACCACGCAGCAGCGAGCTGGGTGGGGATCGGCCTGGCCGCGGTCACCGCGCCGACGATGCCGCTGCTCGCCCGCGCGAAGCGAAACGTCGGCCGCAAGCTCAACTCGTCGGCGACCGTCAGCGAGGCGAGCCAGAACATGATCTGCGCCTACCTCTCGATCGCGCTGCTCGTCGGGCTGCTTGCGAACGCCCTCGCAGGCTGGTGGTGGGCCGACCCCATCGCCGCGCTCGTCATTGCCGGAATCGCCGCGAAGGAAGGGCTCGAGAGCTGGCGGGGCGAGCGCTGCGACTGCTGCTGAGCCGGCAGCCGTGCCATCAGCTCACAGTCGACCGTTGCGCTCCGTCAGCTCGCGCAGCCCGCGGGCGAGCTCGTCGGTCAGGTCGCCGGCGGCGAAGCGCCACTGCCAGTTCCCCTCCTCCGTGCCCGGCAGGTTCATGCGCGCCTCGGTGCCGAGCGAGAGCACGTCCTGGAGCGGCGCCACCGCGAGCGCCGCCCGCGATGCCCACGCGACCTCGACGAGCGACCGGGCGGGATCGGCGGGATCGAGCTCCGACCAGCGGCGCTGCTCGGCGGTCAGGCTGTCCCACCAGCCGCGGGTCGTGTCGTTGTCGTGGGTTCCCGTGTAGACGACCGACTGCTCCTCGTGGTTCTGCGGCAGGTGCGGGTTCCTCGGGTCGCCGCCGAGTGCGAACTGCAGCACCACCATGCCGGGCAGCCCCAGCTCGCGGCGCAGGCGGGTCACCGGCTCGGTGATCACGCCGAGGTCCTCCGCGACAACGGGTAGCTCGCCGAGCGCCGCCGTCAGTGCGCGGAAGAGGCTGATGCCGGGTCCGCGCCGCCAGCGCCCGCCCTCGGCGGTCGAGTCTGCCTCGGGGACGGCCCAGTAGGAGACGAAGCCGCGGAAGTGGTCGATGCGCGTCAGGTCGACGAGCTCGAAGGTGCGGCGCAGGCGCTCGATCCACCAGCGGTAGCCGTCCGCCCGCATTGCGGTCCAGTCGTAGAGCGGGTTGCCCCAGAGCTGGCCGGTCTTCGCGAACGAGTCCGGGGGGACCCCGGCGACCTCCCCCTGCCGGAAGAGCCGTGGATGGGCGCGGTGGTCGGCGCTGCCGTCCGCGACGTAGATCGGGATGTCGCCGAAGAGGAGGACGCCCCGCTCCCGCGCGTACGCGCGCAGCGCGTGCCACTCGCGCTCGAAGCGCACCTGGTCGTCGAGCGAGCCGCCGTGGTCGAGCCAGTCGTCGACCCAGTACGCGTTGCGGGCGCGGAACTCGACGCCTTCGGTGCGGGTGACCTCGGCGCCGCGCTCGGCGATCAGCTCGGGCGAGCCTGCGAACGCCGAGGGCGACATGTAGGGCGATCCGGTGATCCCTTCGGGCGGCCCGAGCGGCAGGACCTGCCACCAGCGCTGCCCTGCGGCGGCGAGCCAGTCGACGAAACGGTAGGCCTCGTCGTCGAGCACCCCGTTCGGCAGCGAGGTCGGATGAAGGAGGATGCCGGAAGCACGAGTGAGGTTCATGCGTTTAGGACGAGCTGACCACTGAGAATTGTTGCCAGGGTGCCCCTTCCGAAGACCACGCAACCACCGGGCCGGATCCAGATCCAGGCGATCGAGCCGATCGTCGACTGCGGCCGCTACGCCGTCAAGCGCACGGTCGGCGAGCGCGTCGACGTCTACGCGACCATCTTCAAGGACGGACACGACACGCTGGCGGGCGCGGTGCGCGTGCGCGGGCCGGGCGAGCGCAACTGGGGCGAGGAGCCGTTGCACGCGTTCGGCAACGACCGCTGGGGCGGGTCGTTCACCGTCGACCGCCCGGGCCGCTGGGAGTTCGCGGTCGCTGCGTGGACGGATCGCATCGCCACCTGGCAGGAGGAGATCCGCCGGAAGGTCGGTGCCGGCCAGGCCGAGCTCGCCGGGGAGCTCTCGGAGGGCGCCGTGCTGCTCGGCCACAGGGCCGTCACCGTCGAGGAGGGGCTCGCCGCGCAGGCGGGCGACCGCGACGGCGTCGTCACCTCACCGCCGCTCGAGCTCGACGTCGACCGCGAGCTCGGCCGTTTCGGAGCCTGGTACGAGCTCTTCCCGCGCTCGTGGGGCGGCTTCCGCGGCGTCGCCGAGACACTGCCGCAGCTCGCCGAGCTCGGCTTCGACGTCGTCTACCTGCCGCCCGTGCATCCGATCGGGCGGACGAACCGCAAGGGGCCGAACAACACCCTCACGCCCGGCGCGGACGACCCGGGGTCGCCGTGGGCGATCGGCTCCGAGGAGGGCGGCCACGACGCGATCCACCCCGAGCTCGGCACCTGGGCCGACTTCGACGCGCTGGTCGCAACGGCGAAGTCGACGGGGATCGAGCTCGCGCTCGACTTCGCCGTGCAGTGCTCACCCGACCACCCGTGGCTGCGTGAGCACCCGGACTGGTTCTACCGTCGCCCGGACGGGACGCTGAAGTACGCGGAGAACCCGCCGAAGCGCTACCAGGACATCTACAACGTCAACTTCGACTCCGACGACTGGCGCGGTCTCTGGCGGGCGCTGTACGACGTCGTGATCGGCTGGGTCGAACGCGGCATCACCGTCTTCCGCGTCGACAACCCGCACACGAAGCCCGCGCCGTTCTGGGAGTGGCTGATCCGCGAGGTGCGCGCGACGCTATCCCGAGGTGATCTTCCTCGCCGAGGCGTTCACACGCCCGGCCGTGATGACGACGCTGGCCAAGCTCGGCTTCGCCCAGTCCTACACGTACTTCACCTGGAAGAACTCGAAGGCCGAGCTGATGGAGTACATGGAGCAGCTCGTCGCGTGGTCGCAGTTCTACCGGCCGAACGCGTTCGCGAACACGCCGGACATCCTGCACGAGTACCTCCAGCACGGTGGCCCGCCGGCGTTCGAGGCGCGACTCGTGCTCGCGGCGACGCTGTCGCCGAGCTACGGCATCTACTCGGGCTACGAGTCGTTCGAGAACGAGCCGGTGCGTCCAGGCTCGGAGGAGTACCTCGACTCGGAGAAGTACGAGGCGAAGCAGCGGACGCTCGACGGCCCGCTGCTCCCGCTCGTCGCGGCGCTCAACCGCGCTCGCCGCGCGGAGCCCGCGCTCCAGGTCGTCCACAACATCCGCTGGCTCGAGACGGAGAACGACGCGCTCGTCGCGTATGCCAAGGATGATGTCGTCTGCGTGGTCAACATCGATCCACACTCACCGCAGGCCGGCGCCTGTGTCGATCCCGGTCGCGCTCGGCTACCCGCCTGCATTCGACGCGCGCGACCTGCTCACGGGCGACCGGTTCACGTGGCGCGCGGGCCGCAACTACGTCGAGCTCCCGCCCGGCGGTCATCACGTGCTGAAGGTGTCCGGATGAGGGAGGCCCATGTCTGAGCCCGGGCACTGGTTCGAGCGCGAGCCGCAATGGTTCAAGACGGCCGTCTTCTACGAGATCCACCTGCGCGGCTTCAACGACGGCAACGACGACGGCTCGGGCGACTTCCGCGGGCTCGCGGACAAGCTCGACTACCTGCAGGAAATCGGCGTCGACTGCATCTGGCTCCTGCCGTTCTATCCGAGCCCCCTGCGCGACGGCGGCTACGACATCGCCGACTTCTACAACATCCATCCCGACTACGGGACGATCGACGACTTCAAGTACTTCATCGATCACGCGCATCAGCGCGGGCTGCGCGTGATCGCCGACCTCGTCATGAACCACACGTCGTCCGACCACCCGTGGTTCCAGGCGAGCCGCACCGATCCCGACGGGCCGTACGGCGACTGGTACATGTGGGGCGACGACGACACACGCTGGAGCGAGGCGCGCATCATCTTCCTCGACACAGAGCCGTCGAACTGGACGTGGGACCCCGTGCGCGGCCAGTACTTCTGGCACCGCTTCTTCTCGCACCAGCCGGATCTGAACTACGACAACCCCGAGGTGCAGGAGCAGATGCTGAACGTGCTCCGCTTCTGGCTCGACCTCGGGCTCGACGGCTTCCGCCTCGACGCCGTGCCGTACCTCTACGAGCGCGACGGCACGAACGGCGAGAACCTGCCAGAGACCCACGCAGTTCTTGAAGCGAGTGCGCGCCGAGGTGGATGCGCGCTACCAGGACCGCGTGCTGCTCGCCGAGGCGAACCAGTGGCCGGCCGACGTCGTCGCGTACTTCGGCGAGGGCGACGGCGACGAGTGCCACATGGCCTTCCACTTCCCGGTCATGCCGCGCATGTTCATGGGTGTGCGCCGCGAGGACGCACTGCCGATCATCGAGATCCTGGAACAGACGCCGGCGATTCCCGAGAACGCACAATGGGGGCTGTTTCTGCGCAACCACGACGAGTTGACGCTCGAGATGGTGACGGACGAGGAGCGGGACTACATGTACGAGGAGTACGCGAAGGACCCGCGGATGAAGCTGAACCTCGGCATCCGCCGCCGGCTCGCGCCGCTGCTCGACAACGGGCGCGACGAGATCCAACTGCTGCACGCGATGCTCTTCTCGCTGCCGGGTTCGCCGGTCCTCTACTACGGCGACGAGATCGGCATGGGCGACAACATCTTCCTCGGCGACCGCGACGGCGTGCGCACGCCGATGCAGTGGACGAGCGATCGCAACGGCGGGTTCTCGCGGTCCGACTTCGCACAGCTCTACCTGCCGCCGCTGATGGATCCCGTCTACGGCTTCCAGGCGGTCAACGTCGAGGCGCAGCTCCGTCAGCCGAACTCGCTGCTGCGCTGGCTGCGCCGGCTGATTGCGCTGCGCAAGCAGCATCCGTTGTTCGGGCTCGGCACCTACGAGGCGCTTCGGCCGGACAATCCGCGGATCTTCGCCCACGTGCGCACGTACGAGGACGACATCGCGCTCTGCGTGCACAACCTCGCCCGGTCCGCGCAGGCCGTCCAGCTCGACCTCTCCCGGTGGCAGGGCTACGTGCCGGTAGAAATGTTCGGTCAGACCGCGTTTCCACCGATCGGCGAGCTGCCGTACCTGCTCACGCCGGGGGCGCGAGGGTTCTTCTGGTTCCAGCTGAGGAAGGGTGAGGAGGGATGACCGCCGACGAGCGCGCACTGATCGACTTCATCACGAGCCAGCGCTGGTTCGGCTCGAAGACGCGTGTCGTCACGCACGCGACGGTGATCGACCGAGCGGTGCTGCGCGACGCGGACCCTGCCCTCGAGCTGCAGCTCGTCGAGACGCGCTTCGACACGGGCACGCACGAGACCTACCAGCTGCTCGCGGACGACGGATTGGACGCGCTCGGCGATCCGCGCCAGGTGCGCGAGCTCGTGCACATGATCCGCGGCGGCGCGAAGCTGCCCGCGGGCGAGGGGGTCGTCGAGTTCGTGGCGGTCGACGGGTTCGCCGGGCTCGGGCAGGAGCTGCGCGAGGCGCGGCAGATCACGGCGGAGCAGTCGAACACGTCGATCGTCTTCGACGAGGAGCTGATCCTGAAGGTCTTTCGCCGGCTCGAGGCCGGGATCAACCCCGAGCTCGAGCTGCTGCGCTTCCTGACCGAGCGTGGCTTCGAAAACATCGCGCAGCTCGCGGGCTGGTACGCGTACACCGGGCGCCCGATGGACGCGACGCTCGGCATCCTGCAGCGCTTCGTCGCGAATGGCCAGGACGGCTGGGAGCTCGCGCTCGACACGATCGGCGACGAGGCGTTCCTCACCAGCCTGCATCGCCTGGGCGCCGTGACCGGCGACATGCACACACTGCTCGGCAGCGATGCGACGGACGCGAGCTTCTCCCCCGAGCAGCCGTCGACCGAGTCGCTCGGCCTGCTGACGGCGACGATCGACGACGAGATCGAGGCGATCTTCGTGGAGCTCCCGGAGACCGAGGACGTCGAGCCGATCCGCGGCCGCGGCGAGGAGGTGCGCGAGCGCCTGCGGCTGCTCACCCAGCTCGGGGGCATCGGGCGCGTGATCCGGCACCACGGCGACTTCCATCTCGGCCAGACCCTCTGGGCGGACGGGGACTGGGTGATCCTCGACTTCGAGGGCGAGCCGGCCCGGTCCCTGCACGAGCGGCGCCGCAAGCGCAGCCCGCTGCGTGACGTCGCCGGGATGCTGCGTTCGTTCGCGTACGTCGCGTCGGCGTCCCCGATCCTGCGCGGCGTCGACCCGCCCGCGGGCTGGGAGCAGCGGGCACGCCGGGAGTTCCTCGCCGGGTACCGCGCGACGATCGACCAGACGCTCGTCCCTTCGGGGTCGTCGATGGACAAGCTGCTCGCGGTCTTCGAGCTCGAGAAGGCGGTGTACGAGCTGCGCTACGAGCTCAACAACCGCCCCGACTGGGTGAGGATCCCGGTGACCGGGATCCTCCGGATGCTCGAGGAAGAGGTGCCCGCGTGACGCAGGCGCGCGCATCGGCGTTCGGCGAGCTCGACATCTGGCTCGCGCGCGCAGGCCGTCACGAGCAGCTGTACTCGAAGCTCGGGGCGCATCTCGTCGACGGCGGCGTGCGCTTCGCGGTGTGGGCGCCGAATGCCCGGTACGTGAGCGTGATCGGCGACTTCAACGGCTGGGACCCGGCGACCCACGTGCTCGAGCCGGTCGAGGAGACCGGCATCTGGGAGGGCATCGTGGACGGGGCGCGGGCCGGGGAGCGCTACAAGTTCCACCTGGACGGCCGCGAGAAGGCCGACCCGATGGCGTTCGAAGCGGAGCTGCCGCCCCAGACCGCATCGGTCGTCTTCGAGTCCTCGTACGAGTGGAACGACGCTGCCTGGATCGAGGAGCGCAGCAGGCAGGAGCAGCTCGAGCGGCCGATGAGCGTCTACGAGGTGCACGCGCCCTCGTGGCGCAAGGGCCATGGCTGGCGGCAGCTCGCGGACGAGCTCGCGCCGTACGTCAGGGATCTCGGATTCACGCACGTCGAGCTGCTGCCGGTGATGCACCACCCGTACTCGGGCTCGTGGGGTTACCAGGTGACGGGCTTCTACGCGCCGGTCTCCACGATGGGCTCGCCGGACGACTTTCGCTACTTCGTCGACCACATGCACGCGAACGGGATCGGCGTGCTGCTCGACTGGGTGCCGGCGCACTTCGCGACCGACCCGTGGGCGCTGACGCGCTTCGACGGCACCGCGCTCTACGAGCACGACGACCCGCGCCGCGGCGAGCATCCCGACTGGGGTACATACGTCTTCAACCTCGGCCGCAGCGAGGTGCAGAACTTCCTGCTCGCCAACGCGCTCTTCTGGCTGCGCGAGTACCACGCCGACGGCATCCGCGTCGACGCCGTCGCGTCGATGCTCTACCTCGACTACTCGCGCAAGGAAGGCGAGTGGGTGCCGAACGCATTCGGCGGCCGGGAGGATCTCGACGCCGTTGCGTTCCTGAAGGAGTTGAACGAGCTCGTGCACGCGCGCGAGCCCGGCGTGATCTCGGCGGCGGAGGAGTCGACTGCGTGGCCGGGCGTCTCGCGTCCGACCTACGTGGGCGGGCTGGGCTTCGGCTTCAAGTGGAACATGGGGTGGATGCACGACACGCTGAGCTACTTCCAGCGCGACCCCGTCTACCGCCGGCACCACCACCACGAGCTGACCTTCTCGCTCGTCTATGCGTGGAACGAGAACTTCATCCTGCCGCTGTCGCACGACGAGGTCGTGCACGGCAAGGGCTCGATGCTCGCGAAGATGCCGGGCGACCGCTGGCAGCAGCTCGCGAATCTTCGTTCCCTCTATGCGTACATGTGGTCGCACCCCGGGAAGAAGCTGCTCTTCATGGGCGGCGAGCTGGCGACTCCGTGGGAGTGGGCTCACCAGGACGAGCTTCCGTGGTGGCTGCTCGAGCACGTCGAGCACGGCGGCATGCGTGACCTGATCCGCGACCTGAACGCGATCTACCGCAACGAGCCGGCGCTGTGGGAGGTCGACTTCTCGCACGAGGGGTTCGTCTGGATCGAGCCGAACGACGCGATGGGGAACATCGTCGCGTTCATGCGAGTCTCGGCGGACAAGACCCGCAAGGTGGTCTGCATCGCGAACCTCGCGCCGGTGCCGCGAGAGAACTACCGCGTCGGCCTGCCCGAGGACGGCGCGTGGCAGGAGCTCCTCAACACCGACTCGGCCTACTACGGCGGCACGGGTGTCGGCAACCTGGGCGAGGTGCAGGCCGAGGAGCGCGGCTGGCACGATCAGCCGTTCTCGGCCGAGGTGACGCTGCCGCCGCTGGCGGCGGTGTGGCTGTGTCCAGTCGCGCCCCCCGCGGGCGCGCCCAGCTAGCGATCGGCGTTCTGGAAGAAGGCGGCGACGGCGCCTGCCGAGCCGGCGACGACGAGCACGGCCCAGACCTCGAGCAGGATGTCGACGATCCGGCCGCCGGTGGTGAGCGGGTTCCTGATCTGCGAGGAGACGGTGAGCAGCTGGACGGTCGTGAAGAAGAACGCGTCGCCCAGCCCGTGGATTTCGCCGCCACGAACGCCGTGCTCGAAGACGTAGATGAGCACGGTTCCGATCGCGTCCACGATCAGCGTCAGGACCAGCACGACCAGCAGCCGCCCGACGAGTCGCCGATGGCGCGCTTCCCAGCTCATGATCTGGGTCAGTTGCTCGTGCAGCACCGTCAGGGATCGTCGCGAACTCGGCGGACGACGCCTGCCGGCGATTGGCCCGGCCGAAGCGGGGTACCGTGCCCGGGATGTCGACGCAGGTCTGGCAGCGGCCCTTCGGGGCCGTTCCGCTCCCGGAGGGTGGAACCGAGTTTCGCGTCTGGGCGCCCTCGGCGGCGCGCGTCGACGTGCGCCTGCACGGCCGCGACCACGCGCTGAGCCCGCTCGAGGACGGAGTCTTCGCGGCCGAGCTCTTCGCCGACCCCGGTGACGACTACCTCTACGTCCTCGACGGCGGCGCGGCCTTGCCCGATCCGTGCTCACGCGCACAGCCGTCCGGGATCAAGGGACCGTCGCGCGTTGTCGACACCGCGTCCTTCTCGATCGCCGGCAAGCCGCAGCTCGCCCTCGACGAGCTCGTGCTCTACGAGTTGCACGTCGGCACGTTCACCGAAGCCGGCACGTTCGACGCCGCGATCCCTCACCTCGCAGAGCTGCGCGACCTCGGCGTCACCGCCGTCGAGCTGATGCCCGTCGCGACGTTCCCCGGCAACCGCGGCTGGGGCTACGACGGCGTCTACCTCTATGCCGCGCATCCGGCCTACGGCGGCCCGGAGGGGCTCGCGCGATTCATCGACGCCGCGCACCGGGCCGGGCTCGGGGTGCTGCTCGACGTCGTCTACAACCACATCGGGCCGGGCTCCGAGGCGATCGGCGCCTTCGGCCCCTACTTCACCGACACCCACCAGACGTTCTGGGGCCGCGCGATCGACTACGCGCAACGCGGCGTGCGCGAGTGGGCGATCGGGAACGCGCTCATGTGGACGCGCGACTTCGGGATCGACGGGCTGCGGCTCGACGCCGTGCACTCGGTGCATGACGACTCGCCGGTGCACGTGCTGCACGAGCTGGGCGACCGCGTCGACGGGCTGATCACGAGCGAGCTGGGCTACGACGACTTCCGCCCGCTCACGGACTGGGGCCACGACGCGATGTGGCTCGACAACCTCCACCACGAGCTGCATGTGCTCCTGACCGGCGAGCGCGAGGGCTACTACGAGCGCTTCGGCTCGCTGGACGGACTGGTGCGCGAGCTGACGCGCCCCGAGCCCGAGCGCCTGATCGTCGAAGCGCAGAACCACGATCAGGTCGGCAACCGGGCCCGCGGCGACCGGCTGCCGCCGGCCGCCCATCGCGTCGCGCTGGCGGTCGTGCTCTTCTCGCTCAACACGCCGCTCCTCTTCATGGGCGAGGAGCACGACGAGACCGCGCCGTTTCAGTTCTTCAGCGACCACATCGACCCCGCGATCGCCGACGCGACGCGCGCGGGGCGCAAGCGCGAGTTTGCGGCGTTCACGTCGTTCTCCGGTGACGAGGTGCCCGACCCGCAGGACGAGGCGACCGCCCGGCGCTCCGTCATCTCGCATCGCGAGCCGGACCCGTTCTACCGGGAGCTCCTGCAACTGCGGCGCACGCTGCCGCGCGAGCTGGACGTGGCGGCGCGCGGGAACGTGCTGACGATGCGGCGCGGCGACCGCACGCTCGTCGCCGACTTCGGCGCGCAGACGGTGGAGCTCCGATGAGAGCGGTGTGGCCCGGCCAGCCGTTCCCGCTCGGCCCCGAGTGGGACGGCGAGGGCACGAACTTCTCGCTCTTCTCGGAGAAGGCCGAGCGCGTCGAGCTCTGCCTCTACGCCGACGACGGCAGCGAGGAGCGCATCGAGCTCAGCGAACGGACGGCGTTCAACTGGCACGGCTACCTCCCGGGCATCGGGCCGGGACAGCGCTACGGCTACCGCGTGCACGGGCCGTACGACCCGGAGACCGGCAAGCGCTTCAACCCGGCGAAGCTCCTGATCGACCCGTACGCCAAGGCAATCGACGGCGCGGTCGACTGGCGCGCGGCGAACACGCTCCCGTACCTGCCGGGCGACTCGGACCTGGAGATCGACACGACCGACTCCGCGCCCGCGATCCCCAAGTCGATCGTGATCGACCCGTCCTTCCACTGGGAGGACGACGACGTCGTCCGGCCGCGCATCCCCTGGAACGAGACGGTCATCTACGAGGCGCACGTCAAGGGCTTCACCAAGTTGCGCGAAGGCGTTCGCGAAGACCTGCGCGGGACCTACGGCGGGCTCGCGAGCGAGGACGCGATCGCCTACCTGACCTCGCTCGGCGTGACGGCCGTCGAGCTGCTCCCCGTGCACCACATCATCGACGAAGGGTTCCTCGCCGAGCGCGGGCAGACGAACTACTGGGGCTACTCGAGCATCGGCTATCTCGCGCCGCACTCCCTCTACTCGGCCACCGGCGACCAGGTGCGCGAGTTCAAGGGGATGGTGAAGGCGCTGCACCGAGCCGGCATCGAGGTGATTCTCGACGTCGTCTACAACCACACCGCCGAGGGCAACCACCTCGGCCCGATGCTCAGCTTCAAGGGCGTCGACAACGAGAGCTACTACCGTCTCGTCCAGGAGACGCCGCGCTTCTACATGGACTACACGGGCACGGGCAACACGCTCAATCCCGTGCACCCCGCCGTGCTGCGCCTGATCATGGACTCGCTGCGGTACTTCGTGACCGAGTGCCACGTCGACGGCTTCCGCTTCGATCTCGCGTCCGCGCTCGCACGCGAGTTCTACGACGTCGATCGCCTGTCCGCGTTCTTCGACATCATCCACCAGGACCCGGTGCTCTCCCAGGTGAAGCTGATCGCCGAGCCCTGGGACGTCGGCCCGGGCGGCTATCAGGTCGGCAACTTCCCGATCCTCTGGTCGGAGTGGAACGGCATCTACCGCGACACGATGCGCGACTTCTGGCGCGGCCGCGCGTCGGTTGCCGAGTTCGCGTCGCGCTTCGGCGGCTCGGCCGACCTCTACCAGAGCGACGGCCGCCGCCCGTTCGCCTCGGTCAACTTCATCACCGCGCACGACGGCTTCACCCTGCGCGACCTCGTCTCGTACAACGAGAAGCACAACGAGGCGAACGGTGAGGAGAACAAGGACGGCACCGACGACAACCGCTCGTGGAACTGCGGGGTCGAGGGGCCGACGGACGATCCCTCGGTGCTCGCGCTGCGCGCGCGCCAGCAGCGCAACTTCCTCGTCACGCTGCTGCTCTCGCAGGGTGTGCCCATGCTGCTCGGCGGCGACGAGTGGGGCCGCTCGCAGGGCGGCAACAACAACGCGTGGTGCCAGGACAACGAGATCTCGTGGTTCGACTGGGAGAGCTGCGACGCGGACCTGCTGGCGTTCACGCGCAAGCTGATCGACCTGCGCAATCACCATCCCGTCTTCCGGCGGACGAAGTTCTTCGAGGGCAAGGGTGAGCAGCTGCCGGACGTCTGGTGGATGCGGCCGGACGGCCGCCGCATGACGCGCCGCGACTGGGACAACGGCGGCGCGCGCGCGATCGGCGTCTTCCTGAACGGCGACGAGCTCGCGTCCGAGACGAAGCGCGGCGAGACGGTTCGCGACGACTCGTTCCTGCTCCTCTTCAACGCCTACCACGAGGAGATCACCTTCCGCCTCCCGGCGCGGCGCTTCGGCACACGCTGGGAGGTCGAGCTCGCGACGGGCCGCTGCGACTACGAACGACTCACGCCCGGCGCGGACGTGACCGTCGAGTCGAGGTCGACCGTGCTGCTCCGGCGTGGCTGAGCTGCGTGCCACCTACCGGCTGCAGCTGACACCGGACTTCGGCTTCGCACAGGCGCGGCAACTCGTCCCGTACCTGCGCGACCTCGGCGTCTCGCACCTCTACCTCTCGCCGTCGCTGCAGGCACGGCCCGGCTCGCAGCACGGCTACGACGTCACCGATCCGCGCCACATCTCGCCGGAGCTCGGTGGGGAGGAGGAGTTCCGCAAGCTGGCCACGTCGGGGCTCGGCGTGATCCTCGACATCGTCCCGAACCACATGCTCGCGACCGACGAGAGCCCGTTCTGGCGCGACGAGCGGCTGCGGGAGATGGTCTACGACGTCGACTTGCGCACGGGCTTCCACCGCCGCTTCTTCGACATCGGCGAGCTCGGCGGTGTCAAGCAGGAGGACTGGGAGGTCTTCTGGGCGACGCATGCGAAGGTGATCGAGCTCGCGCGCGCCGGCCTGATCGACGGCGTGCGCGTCGACCATCCGGACGGCCTCGCCGATCCCGGCGAGTACTTCGACCGTCTGCGCGACGCGGGGCTCCGTCACGTGTGGGCCGAGAAGATCGTCGAGCCGGGTGAAGAGCTGCGCGACTGGGCGATCGAGGGCACGACGGGTTACGAGTTCCTGAACGACGTGCAGGCGCTCTGCGTCGACGACTCGGCAGAGGAGGCGTTCACCGAGCTGTACCACGAGCTGACCGGCGACACCCGCCGGTTCGAGGAGATCGCGTCGCTCGCGAAGCTGGAGGTCGCCGTCAACATCTTCGAGCCGGAGCTGCGCCGGCTGCACCAGGAAATCGAGGTCGACAACCTGCCGCTCGCACTCGCGTCGTTCCACGTCTACCGCACCTACATCCGTCCGGCCGACGGCGTCGTGGACGAGGCCGATCGCGAGGAGATCGGCCGCGCGAACCTCTCGGAGGAGCTGCGGCGCATCCTCTTCCTGGAGGAGCCCGGCCACGAGGAGTTCGTGATCCGCTTCCAGCAGACCACGGGGCCGGTGATGGCGAAAGGGGTGGAGGACACGGCGTTCTACCGCTATTTCCGCCTCGCCGCGCTGAACGAGGTCGGCGGCAACCCGGATCGCTTCGGGATCGGCATCGAGGAGTTCCACGCGGCGAACGCAAAGCGCGCCGAGCGGTTCCCGCTGCACCTGCTGGCCACGTACACGCACGACACGAAACGAGCGCCCGACGTGCGTTCGCGCATCGTCGCGCTGACGTGGCTCGCCGACCGCTGGGTCGAGCGCGTCCATGCCTGGCGCGAGCAGCTGGACGGTCTCGACGACGTGCGCGAGGAGCTGCTCGTCCTGCAGACGCTCGTCGGTGCGTTGCCCCTCGAGCGCGAGCGGCTCGACGCGTACCTGCAGAAGGCACTGCGCGAGGGAAAGGTGACGTCGAACTGGCTGACACCCGACGAGGGGCACGAGCGCGACGTCCAGGAGTACGCCGCACGCGCGGCCGAGCTGATCGAGGCCGACCCGTTCCTCGACGAGGTGCGCGCACTCGGGCGCCGGATCGCCGCTGCGCAGCTGCTCCTGAAGCTGACCGCGCCCGGTGTCCCGGATCTCTACCGCGGCGACGAGCTCGAAGACCTCTCGCTCGTCGACCCGGACAACCGGCGGCCGGTCGACTGGGAGGCGCGCAGCACAGCGCTCGCAGCGCTCCGCGCCGGCACCGCACCGACGGACGAGACGCTCAAGCTCTACGTCACCTGGAAGACCCTCGCGCTGCGCGCCGAGCACCCAGACGCGTTCGGGGGCGCGTACGAGCCGGTCGACCTCGGGCCCGGCGTCTGCGCGTACGTGCGTGGAGGCGAGGTGCTGGCCGCGGCCGCGGTACGCAAGGATGCGGCCGTGCGGCTACCGGGCGGGTGGAACGACGTGCTGGGCGTGCCTGGCCTCGCGCTCGCGACGCAGGACTAACCGGTGTCCGACGCCTGCAGGCGTCGGACACCTCGGGTCGTCAGGAGGTGCCGCGCCGCTCGTCCGACCAGTGCTCGACGTGATGCTCGACCGGGTGGTCGATCGCGGTCGCCGGGGCGGCCGCGACGCGGGCCATCGCGCCCGCGATGTCCTCGCTCAGCCGCTGCAGTGCATGGGTCAGCCCGGACCGCATTCCGAGCAGTTGCTCGACCTGACGCTGCAGCTCGCCGACCTGGCGAAGTCCCTCGGTCTTCAGTGTCGCCGAGCGCTCCTCGGCCGCGAGGATCACTTGCCGGGCCCGGGCCTCAGAGTCGCGATCGATCTGGTCGCGCCGGGCGCGCATCTCGTCCAGTGAGGCTGAAAGCGAGTTTTCGCGCTCGCGCAGATCGTCGATGCGGCTGTACAAATCGCGGATCTCGATCTGCATCGAGCTCGCGCGCTGGGTCATGTTGGAGAGCTCGAATTCGAGCTGCTCGATCCGCAGGTCCGAGCGCATCTTGGCGGAATCGACTTCGGATCGCCGGTAGCCGCGGAAGGATCGGGAGAAGGTCTCGGTGCTCATGGCCGGAGGCTACTGCCCGCGCCGGTCGACCCCTCTCCTCCATGCGGGTCAAGTTTCGGCGCCGCCGTCCCCCGACGTGTCTTGCCGAGCCGTGTCCCGGGGACAGTCCCCGGGACACGGCTCGCGGTGACGCCTGTCAGGCAGTCGCCGGCGTTCCGGCGCTGCCTCGTAGGTCGGCGTGAAGCCGACTGCCCTGCCGAGCAGCGCGCCGGGGACGAGCGCCGCCTTCTGCAGGACGTGCGGGATCACGGGCAGCCGCACGACGTCGAAGTGGTGGTTCGCGATCACGGCCAGCCGCAGCGGGCTGGGCATGCCCTTCTTGTTCGTCTTGCCGTCGGCGGCGAGCGCGAACATCGTCTCGAGCAGCGACTCGAACTGGAGGGCGGGGCGGACCTCCGCGCGGAAGCGGAGGGTGGTGTCGCCGGCGTTCCAGAACTTGTGCGCCGTGCCCGGGTCGATCAGAGCCTTCTCGCCGGTTCCGAGCTCGAGCGTCTCGCGCCCGCGCTTGACACCGAGGGTGCCCTCGATGACCGTGAAGATCTCGGTCTGGTACGGGTGGACGTGCGCCGAGGCGACCGAGCCGCCGGGCTCCACGAACGTGTCGAACAGCGTGTACTCGCCGCCCGTGTCGTGCGAGGTGAGCTCGAACACGAGCCGCTCGCCGGTTACCGGGTTGACGATCGAGTCTCCTGCACGAATCATTGGGGGTGCCTTCCTGTCGAGTGGTGTCGAGAGGAAGCTTCGGTCTTCGGCGCCGGCAATTCGTCGGCGCCGAGACCGATCCTTCATCGGGCGTAAGAGCGATCTAGGGGTCGTCCGTGCGGACGACTACGCGGCCGGCGTGTCGCCCGGCTGGACGACGCCCGCCTCATAGGCGAGCACCACTGCCTGCACGCGGTCGCGCAGGCCGAGCTTCATGAGGATGCGGGCGACGTGCGTCTTGACCGTGGTCTCCGACACGAACAGCTCCTTCGCGATCTCGGCGTTCGACAGGCCGCGCGCGATCGCCTTCATCACCTCGAGCTCGCGGGCGGTCAGGTCGGCGAGCCGCGGGAACTGCGCCTGCGGCTTCGGCCCCGTGCCCTTGACGAACTCGGAGATGACGCGCCGCGTGATCGACGGTGAGAGCAGCGCCTCGCCCTCGGCGATCACGTGGATCGCGGCGACCAGCTGCTCGGGCGGCGTGTCCTTGAGCAGGAAGCCGCTGGCACCGGCGCGCAGCGCCTCGTAGACGTACTCGTCGAGGTCGAAGGTCGTGAGCATCAGGATCTTCGGCGCGTCGTCACCGGTGGTGGCGAGGATCCGGCGCGCCGCCTCGAGGCCGTCGAGCTCCGGCATGCGGATGTCCATCAGGACGACGTCGGGCCGGTGCGAGCGAACCTGATCGATTGCCTCGCGGCCGTCCGAGGCCTCGCCGACGACCTCCATGTCCGTCTCGGCGTCGAGGATCATCCGGAAACCGGCGCGGACGAGCGCCTGGTCGTCGACCAGCAGGATGCGGATCACGAGCGGGCCTCCACGGGCAATTCGGCGCGCAGCACGAAGCCGCCGCCGTCGCGCGGGCCGGCCTCGAGCGTGCCGCCGTAGACCGCGACGCGCTCACGCATGCCCACGAGCCCGTGCCCGCCGGGCGCTGTGCCGTTGGGGGTGCCGATGCCGTCGTCGGCGATCTCGAGCTGCACCGAGCCGTCGACGTACCGGATGAGCACGTCCGCATGCGCGCCCTTGGCGTGCTTGAGCGCGTTCGTCAGGCCCTCCTGGATGATCCGGTAGGCCGACAGGTCGACGCCGGGCGAGAGATCGGGACGCTCGCCCTCGACGTGCAGCGTCACGGGCAGCCCTGCCTCCTCCACCTGCGCGATCAGACGGTCGAGGTGCTGGAGGCCCGGCTGGGGAGCGAGCGCCGCAGGCTGGTCTTCGCCGGTCCGCATCACCCCCAACATACGTCTCATCTCGGTCAGCGCCTGCCTGCCGATCTGCTCGACCGAGACGAGAGCTTCCCGCTCGCGCTCCTGATCGTCCTTGAGCAACCGCCGCACGCCCGAGGCCTGCACGACCATCACCGAGACGGAGTGGGCAACCACGTCGTGGAGCTCGCGCGCGATCCTCGCCCGCTCCTCGCTGGTGGCGCGCTCGGCCGCGAGGGCTCGGTCGCGCTCGGCCTCCTCGACGCGAACGCGCAGCTCCTGCGCCTGCGCGGTGCGGGTGCCCAGGGCGACGCCGAAGAACCACGCGAGCGTGAGGATCAGCGTCGTCCAGAAGAAATCCGAGAACGCCGCCGTCGTCTGATAGTCGACGACGGCCGCAGCGGCGACGATGGCACTCCAGCCCGCGACCGCCTGCCGGCGGTCCGAGATCAGCCCGAACGACACCGCCGCCATCACGGCGGCGACGAAGGGCATGGTCAGGTTGTTGGTCGAGAGCCCGGCCGCGAAGGCCAGCGCGATCAGGGCCGTACAGGCCGCAATCGGCGCCCAGAACGGGAAGCGGCCGCGCGCGAGGAACGGCAGCGACCAGCAGAGGGCGAGGAGTGCGACGAGCGGCCGCCGTTCGATTCCGTGCGCGAGGGTCGCCTCGACCACCGAGGCCAGGGCGAACGTCAGGACGAGCGCTTCGAGCGCCCTGGCTCTGAGTCGGTCGAGCACTGCCGTCACCGGACCAAGGTAACGCGGTCGGGGACAGGGCGCGTCATCCCTGCAGGCTAGGCCGAAATCATCCTCAGGGACGACGCGGAATCGAGCCTTCGGGCGATGCCTTCGAGGCGCGCCTGCACGACGCTGGGCGGACAAGGCAGCCCACCCAGGTTCGTGAAAGAGAGGCACTCGATGTCCGCAGTTCTGCCGAAGGAGCACGCCGCAGTCGAGCTGACGGACGCTCGCGTGCTGATCGACCGTTCCGAGACGATCGTCTCGGCGCGGAATCTGACCCGCCGCTACGGCTCCGGCGACACCGCCGTGGATGCCCTCCGCGGCGTCTCGCTCGAGGTTCGCAGAGGCGAGCTCGTCGCCGTCATGGGCCCGTCAGGCTCCGGCAAGTCGACGCTGATGCACCTGCTCGCCGGCCTCGACCAGCCCACCGAGGGCGTCGTCGAGATCGCAGGCCGGGACCTCACCAAGCTCTCCGACACGGAGCTGACGAAGCTGCGCCGCGCGCATATCGGCTTCGTCTTCCAGTTCTTCAACCTCCTGCCCATGCTGACGGCGGAGGAGAATGTGACGCTGCCGCTGCGGATCGCCGGCAAGAAGGTCGATGCGGGGTGGCTCGCTGCCGTCCTCGGCCAGGTCGGCCTCGCGGACCGGCGCGGGCATCGCCCGTCGGAGCTTTCCGGCGGCCAGCAGCAGCGCGTCGCGATCGCGCGGGCCTTGCTCTCGAAGCCGTCGGTGCTGTTCGCCGACGAGCCCACCGGCAACCTCGACTCGACCACGTCGGCCGAGATCCTCGAGGTGCTGCGTGCTGCCGTCGAGGGCTACGGCCAGACGACGATCATGGTCACGCACGACGCGAAGGCCGCGGCGATCGCGGATCGCATCCTGTTCCTCGCCGACGGCCAGGTCGTGCGCGAGCTCGGCCCCTCGAGCGCGTCCGAGGTCATCGACGCACTCCGCGAGGTCACCCAGCGATGACGTCGGTCGCTCTCAAGGGACTGCTCGGCCGCAAGCTGCGCGCCCTCCTGACGGCGCTCTCGATCGTCCTCGGAGTCGCGATGGTCACCGGCTCGTTCGTGCTCACCGATTCGATCCAGAAGGCGTTCCACACGCTCTTCTCGTCGTCGTATGCCAACACCGACGCCGTGATCACCGGCAAGAAGCTCGTCGACTACTCGAACTCGGGCAACGCGACGATCCCGGCCAGCCTCCTCGCGACCGTGCGCGCACAGCCCGACGTGGCGCGCGCCGAAGGCGTGATCAACGACATGAGCGGCGGCGCTCTCTCCGCGAAGCTCTACGACAAGCACGGCAAGATCATCACGGGCGGCGGGAACCCGACGATGGGCGTCGGAATCGACCCGCATGCGACCGAGTTCAACCCGATGCACCTGACAAGCGGACGCTGGGCGTCCGCCTACGGCGAGGTCGTGATCGACAAGAACGCCGCGAGCAAGTACGGCTTTTCCGTCGGCGACACGACCAAGGTCGCGGTCGACGCGGGCGTCTTCCCGGTGAAGATCGTCGGTGTCGCGCGCTACGGCGACGTCGACTCGCTCGGGGGCGCGACGTTCGCCGTCTTCGACATCCCGACCGCGCAGAAGCTCTTCAAGCTCGGCAACAGCTTCACGGCGATCTCGATCGAGGCGAAGCAGGGCGTCGACGCGATGTCGCTGGTCTCGAAGCTGCAGACCGTCACGCCGGCAACGGCGCAGGTGCGCACGGGCGCCGACCAGGCTGCGAAGGACGAGCAGGACGTCGCGGGCTTCGTGAAGTACATCCGCTACTTCCTCGTGGGCTTCGGGATGGTCGCCCTGTTCGTCGGCGGCTTCGTCATCTTCAACACACTCTCGATCACCGTCGCGCAGCGCACGCGCGAGCTCGCGACGCTGCGGACGCTCGGCGCCTCGCGCCGGCAGGTGCTGCGCTCGGTCGTGCTCGAGGCGTTCGCGATCGGCCTGCTCGCGTCGCTGATCGGGCTCGTCGCGGGTGTCGGGCTGGCGCAGGGGCTGAGCTCGCTGTTCAGTGCGCTCGGGCTCGCCCTGCCGGAGGCCGGCCTGCCGATCGAGACGCGGACGATCGTCGTCCCGCTTCTGCTCGGCACGGTCCTCACGGTGATCGCAGGCCTGATCCCGGCCGTGCGCGCGACGCGGGTGCCGGCGATCTCCGCCGTGCGCGAGGGCTCGGACGCCTCGCAGGGACGCGGCGGCAAGACGGGGGTGATCGTCGCCGGTGTGCTCGGCTCGGTCTCCGCCGTGCTGCTCGGCTACGGCTTCATGAAGCACGGGATCCCCGTCGCACAGCGGCTCGTGGCGCTCGTGGTCGGCTTCCTGCTCCTGTTCGTCGCGCTGGCCGCGATCTTCTCGCGGCTCGTCCGCCCGGTCGTCGCGGTGATCGGCGTGCCGTTCGCGCGGGCCGGCGGCACGGCCGGCCAGCTTGCGACCTTCAACGTCAAGCGCAACCCGGGGCGCACCGCATCGACCGCGGCCGCGCTGATGATCGGGATCACGCTCGTCTCCTTCGTCGCGCTGTTCGGCCGCTCGCTGCGCGGTGCCGACGAAGCAGCCTGGAAGAGCCAGGTGTCCGCCGACTACGTCGTCACGTCGCAGAACGGCTGGGACACCTTCCCGACGTTCGCAGCCGACGCAGGCCGCACCGCGGAGGGCGTGCACGTGCTGTCGCACGTGCGCGGCGATCGCGGCCGCGTCGGCTCGGCGAACGCAGGGATCAACGGCGTCGACCCGGCGACGATCGCACAGGTCGTCTCGGTCGACGTCGACGGCGCTTCGCTCGCGTCGCTGCGCGGGAACGAAGCGGTGATCAAGAATCGATTCGCCGAGGCGAACGACATCGAGATCGGCGACACGTTCACGTTCCGCGGCCCCGACGGCAAGGCCACGCAGCTGAAGGCGGTCGGGATCTTCACCTCGCCGAAGCTCGATTCGCTGCTGAACGCGATCGTGATCCCGAACGACACCTTCGACGCCGCGCTGCCGAGGCCGCGTGACCAGTACGCGTTCGTGAACGTCGCGGGCGGCGTCTCGGACCAGGCGACAGAGACGCTCGAGCAGGTCTACGGCCGCGACCAGATCGCGAAGGTCGAGACACGCGACGGGTTCGCCGCCGACAAGTCGAAGTGGCTCTCGCAGTTCCTGAACATGATCTACGTGCTGCTCGCGCTGTCCGTGATCGTGAGCCTGTTCGGGATCGTGAACACGCTCGCGCTCGCGGTCTTCGAGCGCACGCGTGAGATCGGGATGCTGCGTGCGGTCGGCATGACCCGGCGCCAGGCGCGCCGCATGATCCGCCACGAGGCGATGATGACGTCGCTGCTGGGCGCTGCGCTCGGTCTGCCTGTCGGGATCGGCCTCGCGGCGCTGGCCGTGCAGGGTCTGCACTCCTACGGGCTGACGTTGTCCGTGCCGATTCCGTCGCTGGCGGTGTTCGTCGTGCTGTCGCTCGTCGTCGGTGTGCTCGCCGCCGTGCTGCCTGCGCGGAGGGCCGGGAAGCTGAACGTCCTGGCCGCGCTGCAGTACGAATAGCTGGGCACGACCAGGGTGTCCGACGCCTTCCAGGCGTCGGACACCTCTTGATCTACGGTGCGAGCGATGGACGAGTTCCCTGATCCGGAGCCGATGCGTCTGATCGCGGCCGGAGTCGCCGCCGAGTGGGGGCTCGAGCTCGGCGAGCCGTTCGCGCTCTCGCGCTACTCCTACGTCGCGCCGGCCGGGGACGGCCAGGTGCTGAAAGTCGCGTGGGACGGTGACGACGAGTCGCTGCACGAGGCGGAGTCGCTCGACGTGTGGAACGGCAACGGCGCGGTCCGCCTCCTCCGGCATGACGCCGCACGGCGCGCACTGCTCGAGGAACGCGCGGTGCCCGGCGACGACCTGTCCGAGCTCTCCGAGGAGTCGGCGCTCGAGATTGCGGTCGATGTCGCCCGCCGGCTCTGGCAGCCGGCAGGCCTGCCGTTCCGTTGGATCGGCCACCACGTCCCGGCCTGGATCGACGACGGCGAACGGAACGCCGACGAGGGGAGCGAGCTGATCCCGTTGGCGCGTGAGCTGTACGCGGAGCTGGAGGTCGGCCGAGAGACGCTGATCCACGGCGACTTCCACCACCACAACATCCTGCGGCACGGCGACCGGTTCGTCGCGATCGACTCGAAGGCGATGCTCGGAGACCCCGAGTACGACGTGCCGTCGTTTCTGCGGAACCCGCTCTCGTTTCGCATGGTCGACCGCGACGTGATCGAGCGGCGCATCGCGGCGTTCGTCGCGGCCGGTCTCGACGACTTCAAGATCCGTGCCTGGACGGTGATCCGGCTCTCGTACCTCGGCGCGGAGCCGGACGAGGTCGCGCTCGTGCGCAGCCTGCTCTAGCGAGCGCTAGAGGAGGAGCTTGATCCAGGCGGGCTTGCAGTCGCAGTGCAGGTGCGGGGTCTTGCAGCCGCGGCACTTCCACTGCGTGAGCAGGATCCAGCGCAGGTGAGCGAGCTCGACCGCGATCGCGGCGCAGATGGCCGGCAGGAGCTCCGTGTGCCTCATCTCGACAGCATCGGCACGATCGGCGCGGCTCGCAATGGGCCGATCGGCCCATCGTCGCGTCCGGTCGACCTCCCTCTTTGAGTACCCTCCGCCCGTGACCAAGGTCGCGCACCCGGCGCCCACACTCGAGTGGGACACGCCGCTCTTCCAGCAGGCCGCGACGCAGCTCGAGCACGCGCTCGAGCTCGCCGAGGTGTCGGACATGGTCGCGCAGCGCCTGCGCGCGCCCGAGCGGGCGCTGATCCTGACGCTCCCGGTGCGGATGGACGACGGCTCGTACGCCTCGTTCCCCGCGTACCGCGTGCAGCACTCGTCCGTGCTCGGGCCGACGAAGGGCGGCATCCGCTACGACGCCGGCGTCGACCTCGGCGAATGCGCCGCACTCGCGATGTGGATGACGTGGAAGTGCGCGCTGCTGCGCTTGCCGTACGGCGGCGCGAAGGGCGGCGTGCAATGCAACCCGCGCGAGATGTCGCTCGCCGAGCTGTCACGCGTGACGCGCCGCTTCACAGCCGAGCTCGCGCCGTTCATCGGGCCGCAGCTCGACATCCCGGCGCCCGACATGGCGACGAACGAGCAGACGATGGCCTGGATGATGGACACGTACTCGATGCAGAAGGGCTACGCGGTGCCGGAGATCGTCACCGGCAAGCCGATCTCGATCGGCGGCTCGGTCTTCCGTCACGAGGCGACCGGCGCGGGGGTCGTGATGGTCGTCGAGCGCGCGTGCCAGCGCCTCGACTGGGACCTCGCGGCGCAGCACTGCGTGGTGCAGGGCTTCGGAAACGTCGGCGGCATCGCTGCCACCGAGCTGCACTCGAAGGGCGCGCGCGTCGTTGCCGTCTCCGACATCTCGGGCGGCGTTCATTCCGATGCAGGTCTCGACATTCCCGCCCTGCACGCGTACGTCGCAGAGCACGGGTCACTCGAGGGCTATGTCTCAGGGGTCGCGCGGATCACGAACGAGGAGCTGCTCGAGCTGCCGTGCGACATCCTCGTGCTCGCCGCGCGCGAGGATCAGGTGACGAGCGACAACGCTCCGAACCTGCACTGCAGGCTGCTTGCCGAGGGAGCGAACGGCCCGACTTCGGTCGACGCCGATCGCATCCTCGCCGAGCGCGGGATTCCCGTCCTGCCGGACATCCTCACCAATGCCGGCGGTGTCACGGTCTCCTACTTCGAGTGGGTGCAGGACCTCGGCCGCCTGTTCTGGGACCGCGACGAGATCCGCCGCAGACTCGCCGACAAGATGTCGGACGCGTTCGACCGCGTTTGGAACGTCTCGCAGGAGCGCGGCATCTCGCTGCGCGACGCAGCGCTCGTCGCCGCGATCCGCGAGGTCGCTGCGGCACTCGAAGCTCGCGGCGTGTACCCGTGACGACCACGCAGGTCGCGCGCGACGCCATGGTGCCCGAGCCCCTCGCGCTCGACACCGCTGCGACGGCGAGCGAAGCAGGAGAGGTGCTCTCGCGCGACGCGGTGAGGGCCGTGCTCGTGACCGACGGCGGCAAGCTCGTCGGCGTCGTCACACGGAAGACGCTCGTACGGGAGGTCGTCGCGTCGGGCCGGAACCCGGCGAAGACCACCCTTGGGGAGATCGCCGAGGAGCCGAACGCGACCATCGACTCCGCGATGCCGCTCGACGAGGCGTTCGAGTTCCTCGAGCAGCAGGACTACGAGCGCGTGCCCGTCGTGGAGGACGGCAAGCTGCTCGGCGTGCTCTCGCGCTCGGCCATCCAGAGACGAATGGCCGAGGACGACGAGCCGCAGGCGCCGTCGGACTGAACCCGGTTCAGCCCGGCTGAACCAGGTTCACGAGTCTCTACGCCGCGATCTCGGCGGGCACTTCCGCGACGAGCGTCGCGAGCGCGTCGCGCAGGCCCTGCCGCACGTCGTCGTCGGCGAGGCGGCCGTCGTCGCCGAACTTCTCCGCCGCGTGTCCGACTGCCAGCTCCGCCTCGGTCACCCGCGCGCCCATGGCGCCGAGCACCTTGCGCAGGTCGGCTGCCGCCCAGACGCCCCCGAACGCACCGGCGCTCGAGCTGATCACGGCGACCGGCTTGTTGCGGAACGAGTTCGTCGCGAGCGGCCGCGACGCCCAGTCGAGCGCGTTCTTGAGCGCGCCCGGGACGGACGAGTTGTACTCGGGCGTCGCGAAGAAGACGGCGTCGACCTCGCGCACCAGCTCGCGGAACGCCTCGACATCGGCCGGCCCCGGGACGACGTCGTCGTCGCCGTCGTAGGGCGGGATGTCCTTCAGGCCGTGCCAGAGCTCGACCTCGATCCCCGCCGGGGCCTCCTCGCGCAGCGCGCGGAGGAGACCCGTGTTGTTCGAGGCGTCGCGGAGCGAGCCGCTGATGGCGAGGACGCGCACGCTTAGCCTTCCTGAGCGACGAGGGTGAGGTCGGCCTTCAGGGTGACCTCGTTCTTGAGCGCCGGCTCGCCGTTCGGGAGCGGCATGTTCCAGTTCATGTCGAACTCGGTGCGGTCGACGGTGGTCTCGGCGGTGATGCCGAGGCGCGTCGCGCCGAAGTGATCGACGGCCGGGCCGGTCGCCGTCCCGGAGAGGGTCGCGGGCTTCGTGATGCCCTTGATCGTCAGGTCGCCTGCGATCTCGATCGAGTCGCCGTCACGCTTGATGCTCTTCGAGACGAAGGTCACCTCGGGGTTGCGCTCCGCGTCGAAGAACTCGGGGGAGAGCAGGTGAGCCTGGAGGTTCTCCTCCTTGACCTGGATGCTGGCGATCTTGGCGACGCCCGTCAGCCGGCCGTCCTCGAGGCTGGCTTCGAAGTCCGGCACCTCGCCCGAGAACGTGGCGACGGCGTACGGCACCTCGAAGGCGACGCGGGAATGGACGGTGTCGGCCTTCCACGTGCCCGTCGTGATGCTCTGTTCTGTCTGCTCGGCTGTGCTCACTTGGTGCTCCTCCTCTGGGTCAATGCTTGATTGCGCAAGGATCGTAGCACAAAACCTTGAGAGCGCAAGTATTGCGCCAAGGGCCTGCTCAGGGGCCTTTCATCACCCAGGCGGCGACGAGTCCGTGGGCGCAGTCGATCGTCCCGCCGCCCTTCGCCAGGCGGGTATGGATGCCGCGGGCGCGGAAGTCGGGGGCGAACCGGGTCAGGCTGAACGTGATGCGCGCGTGGTTGATGTCCTGGTTCGTCACCCGCAGCGAGAGCAGGCGCGCCTGCTCGCCGAGGCGCTGCCGGGCGCGCAGCTGCGCGAGCGCGGCTGCGCGCTTCTTCGTGACGAACTGCCGGCCGTCCGAGTCGTAGGCGGCGTAGAGCTCGAAGAAGGACGGCGGCGCCAGCTGTGGCCGTGCAAGGAACGAGGTGACGATCCGGTCGACCTCCTCGACGCTGCAGCCGGGCGGGAGGGAGGAGGCCTGTGTCGTGGTGGTCGGGGCGGCCTCGTCCGAGGAATCGCCACCGCAGCCCGCGAGGGCCAGCGTCACGGCGAGCGCGGCGACGGCTCTCAGCAGCACGTGTACGCGCCGGGCGGCGCGGCGCCCTCGGCCGGGGCGGGGAGTGCGGCGGCCGCGAGCGCGGCGCCGTCGAGCAGGTCACGGGCGCTGAAGTCGATCGCGTCGAGGCCGTAGTGGCGCAGCACCTCGCGCACGATCAGCGCCCCGCCGACGATCACCGGCGCGCGGGCCGGGTCGAGGCCGGGGACGGCGCGGCGCTCGTCGAGGGTCAGTTCGGCGAGGCGCTCGAGCAACGCCTCGAGTGCAGGCAGCCTCAAGGTCTCGCTGCCGAGGAGGACTGCCAGCTGGCCGACCGTGCCGGCGACGCCGACCGCGTCGTGCACCTCCAACGAGGGGAGTAGCTCCCGCACGGCGTCAGCGGCCACGCCGAGCTCGTCCGGGGTCGGTGGATCGTGGCGCAGGTAGCGCTCGGTCAGGCGCACGGAGCCGATGTCGAGGCTCGTCCGCGCTTCGCCGGCGACGAGCTCCGTGGAGCCCCCGCCGACGTCCAGCAGGAGGGTGCCGGCGGCAAGGCGGCCGACGCCTGCACGCGTGAGGTCGGCTTCCTCGTCGCCGGAGAGCAGCCGCGTGGCGAACCCGTACGACCATTCGACCTCGCCGAGGAACGCTTCACCGTTCTCGGCATCGCGGACGGCGCTGGTCGCGACCGCCAGCGTCCGCTCCGCGCCCAGCTCGTCGGCTTCGCGGCGGAAGTCGCTGAGCACGTTGCGCACGCGCGCGACGGGAACCGGCAGGAGCCGGCGCCGCGCGTCGACGCCCTCACCGAGCCGGGTGACGACGGTACGCCGCACGACTTCCTCGACGGCGACGCCGTCGACATCGGCGACGAGCAGGCGTGTGGAGTTCGTGCCGAGGTCGACCGCCGCGACGCGGATCACGCGCGGCCCCTGCGCGGCACGAAGGGGCGCACGCGGCCGATCGCGGCGGTCACGCGGCCGATCGTGGCGTTCACTTCGTTGGCCGCCGCGCGCAGCACGGCGAGCTCGGCGAGTGAGTGCTCGAGCCGCGCGCGTGCGCCCTCGAGCCGCTCGGTCGCGTCGGTGAGCGCTCCCGTGCGCGCCTCCGCAGTCGCTGCCGACGCATTGACCTTGTCGAGTTCAGGTCCGGCGGCGGTCGAGAACGACTGGAACGCGCGCCAGGCCGCGAGGCCGCGCACGACCGCCACGGTCAGCGACCCGGCAAGGGCGACCACGAGGAAACCGAGGGCGATCCAGGTCGGCAGAGGCATTCCGGCATGGTAACCCCGGCCCGTAGAATCGACGTGGATGGGTCGGGTCAGATCGGTCGTTGCTCGGCACTACGGCATCACCCAGGTCGTTGTCGTCGTGGTCGGGATCGAGGCGTACGAGCTGCTTCGTCATGCGATGACACCCAACTGGGAGCTCGCCGAACGGCACGCGCAGGACGTCCTCTCCTGGGAGCGCTCGCTGCACATCGAGTGGGAGGAGGGGCTGCAGCAGACGTTCCTGCGGTTGCCCGAGCTCGTGCGGGCGATGAACGTCTTCTACTTCGTCGGGCACTTCGTGCTGACGAGCGTCTTCTTCTTCTGGCTCTACCACACCAACCGCGACGCGTTCCGCCGCTTCCGCGACGGCTTCCTCGTCGCGACGTTCATCGCGCTCGTCATCCACTGGCAGTTCCCGACCGCGCCGCCGAGGCTCGCCAACGTCGGCTTGCAGGACACGCTGCGCTCGCTCTCCAACATCGACATCGGCTCACCGACGTCGTCATCGTTCTCGAACCCCGTCGCGGCGGTGCCCTCGCTGCACGCCGGCTGGGCGCTCGGTGTCGGGATCGGGCTGGTGGTCTACGCGCGACCGCTGTTCTGGAAGCTCGTGGGCGTCTTCTACCCGATCGCGGTCGTCCTGACGATCGTCGTGACGGGCAACCACTTCGTCTTCGACGCGCTCGCCGGCATGCTCGTGATGGGGCTCGGATTCTGGCTCGCCGACTGGTTCCGCGGCCGCATGGGAACCTCGCCGCAGCCCGCGGTGCGACGGTGCTAAGCAGCCGTTTCGGCTGACCGAGAGCGCGGCTCCCTCGTCGCGCCGGTGCTACAATCGACGCCGCGACGCGGGGTGGAGCAGTCAGGTAGCTCGCCGGGCTCATAACCCGGAGGTCGCAGGTTCAAATCCTGCCCCCGCTACTGAGAAGGCCCCGGAAACGGGGCCTTCTTTTTGCAGTCGAGGTTCCCCGCAGCGCACCTGGTACGGGCGACGCGCTGCGAGCTAGCCTCGCGAGCACAGGGTCCTTCAGGATCCGGCGAACGAGGGATCTCACAGTGGGTCTACGTGCGGTTGGTCTGCTCGGGGTCGGTTGCGGCAGCATGGACTCGACCTGCTTGGTCCGGGAGGATTGGATCATGAAGGTCGACACGGACGATGTTCTGTCGAAACGACCTGCGTCTCACCAAGCTCATCTTGATGTCGCGGTGATTCTGGCTGGTGAATGGCGAAGAGTTCGGCGTCGCGCGAGCCTATGACGTGGCGACGCGCTGCGGCTCCTCGGTGCGGTCGTTGCTCTTTTCGGCCGTGTCCTCGCCGCGGTGCTCGTCGCATCGTTTCCGCTCATTGCCCGTCGCGGGCTGACGGGTTCGTCTGTGCTGGCGGGACGCCGCGCTCGGCGGGCTACTCGGCGCGGTATTTGTGGGTGTCCCGAGGCTCGCGGCCTTGGCGCACGTGCGACATCCAGGCACTGAACAGTCGTACTACGGGTGGGACGAGCTGCTGATTCTGTTCGTGGTGCCGTTGCTCATTCGTGGGCACGTCGTCGCCGAGTCTCGTCGTTGGATGTCTGGTGGTGGGTGTTGCCGACCGTGACGCATACAGCGCACAGACGCGTCTACGTGTTCGCGCTTGCATCCTCGGCGTTGGTGTCGCGCTCGCTGCGCTCGATCGACGGACGGCCAACCAGACAGCGCGAGCTCATCGATGAATCGATGTGGTTGTCAACGGCAGCGAAGGCGACGCTCATGACCGCCGTACGCTGGAGCGGCGGCTTCTGCGGGCAATTGTGTGTGTGTCGATCTCTTCGCTTGGACACGTTGGAGCGGGGGCGATTGATCGCGGTGGTCGTGCTGCTCGGACCGGCACAGAGCACCGACCTCTCGGCGTGTGGCCTTACTGGCGCTCGTGCGGTGGTGCGCTCGGAGGAGTAACTCGTGGACTGTTTGCCGTAGTGGAGGCGGTAGAACGTGGAGTCTGGGAGCTCGGCGACGGAGCGATTGTCCAGCGGAGTGCACGTCGTGCGCAAGCAGCGACTGCAGGAGCGGGCAGATCTGTCTCGTGGCTTGCAGGCCGCGACCGCGCACGGCGACCGACCGCCATGCGAGCCCGAGAGATCTTCCTCGCAGACAGATCTCGTCGCCAAACGCGGGACTCGCCCGAGCGTGGTCACCAACCTTCTGAGGAGTCTTCTGAGGACGTCCATGACGAACGCGAGACACCGCTTGAATATCTCTCGCGAAGCAGCGGGCCGAACGTGCGGCTGCGGAGGCCGAGCCGCCGAACGCTCGGCCTCACGAGAGTGCGAGTACGACGAGCTGAGGCGATCGGAAACCGACGCCGAGCGGACGAGATCGGCTTCGGAGTCCAGGACGTTCCTCTACTCGTCATGCTTCCCCTCCTAGGAGCTGCCCTCGGCTTGATCGCGTTCGCGGGACTGGTCGGTGGATTCATCGTGGCCAGCGGAACGAAGGCCCCGACCTACAGTCCGGCAGGCTTGCTCTTCATCGCGGTGCTGGCCGGCATGTTCTCACCGAACTTCATCGCGAGCCTGGCGCGAGCTGCCGATGCAATCTTCGGAAACACGCAGTTGCCTTCATCGGGCAGAAACGCACGCTGACTCGCGACCGGCCGCGCGCCCCGACCCTGGATGGCCGCGTTCGCAGCAGGAGGCTCGGAAGAACGCGAGCGCGGGGCACATACTTCGGTGCAATGACCAAGGCGGACGATGAGGCCCAGCAGGGCCGTGACGCGTACGCGCGGAACGCTTGGCGCGAAGCATTCGAGTCGCTCACGCACGCTGATCAGGTGGGGTCGCTCGCCGCCGAGGAGCTCGAGCTGCTGGCGCGCTCTGCGTACATGCTCGGGCTCGACGACGAGTACCGTGGCGGCCTCGAGCGCGCGCATCGGGCGCACCTGAGCGGGGGTGCTGTACCTCGCGCCGCTCGGTGCGCGGTCTGGATCGGCCACAACTTGTTGTTCCGAGGCGATCGTGCGCAGGCGACCGGCTGGTTCGCTCGCGCGCAACGGCTACTCGACGGCGAGGAGCGGGACTGTGTCGAGCGTGGCTATCTCCTGATTCCGCTCTGGCTGGAGCAGATGTCGCGGGGGGACTACGCCGCCGGCTACGCGACAGCAGCCGAGGCGGCCGCGATTGCGGAGCGGTTCGCCGATGCCGACCTGTTCTGGCTCGCGGTCGACGAACAGGGCCGCGCCTTGGTCAGGCAAGGGCGTGTCCGAGAAGGACTCCGGTTGGTCGACGAGGTACTCGTGGCGGCAGGCGCCGGGGAACTGTCGCCGTTCATCACCGGCATCGTCTACTGCAACACGATCGCGTTCTGTCAGGGCGTCTTCGAGCTGCGGCATGCGCGCGAGTGGACCGAGGCTCTGACCGCGTGGTGCGAGCGCCAGCCGGAGATGATCGCGCACAACGGGCTCTGCCTCGTCCATCGAGCGGAAATCATGCAGCTCCAGGGCGCGTGGGCGGACGCCCTCCGGGAGGCGCGGCGCGCGGCTGAGGGATACACGCGGGGAGTGCTCAACGAGCTCGCGTGCGGGAACGCGCTCTACCGACAGGGCGAGATCCTCCGTCTGCAGGGCGAGCTCGGAGTAGCCGGCGAGGCGTACCGGGCAGCGAGCCGGTGCGGCTACGAGCCGCAGCCGGGCCTGGGGCTGCTCCGCCTGGCTCAAGGGAAGACCGACGCGGCGGCAGCCATGATCCGCCGAGCGCTGGGCGAGTCGGCGGAGCCGCTTCGGCGAGCCGCTCTGCTACCCGCCGTCGTTCAGATCATGCTGGTCGCCGACGCGCCGGATGATGCGCTCCAAGCATCACTCGAGCTCGCGCAGATCGCAGAGCGTCAGGGCAACGATGTCCTCCATGCGATGGCCGCCGAGGCAAAGGGCGACGTCGCCCTGGCGGCGGGCGATGCGTGGGCAGCGCTTGTCGACCTCCGACGCGCCGGGTCCGGCTGGCAGGAGCTCCACGCTGTCCACGAGACCGCGCGCGTCCGCGTGCAGATCGGACTCGCCTGCCGGGCCCTTGGAGACGAGGAAACGGCCGCCCTCGAGCTCGAGGCGGCGGAGGCCACGTTCGCGGAGCTGGGGGCCGTCCCGGATCTCGCCCGGGCCCGGTCGCTCCGCACCGGCGTCCGACCCTTCGACGCTCACGGCCTCACAGCGCGTGAGCTCGAGGTGCTGCGGCTCGTCGCGACGGGGAAGAGCAACAAAGTGATTGCCGGCGAGCTCGTCCTCAGCGAGCGGACGGTCGATCGGCACGTCAGCAACATCTTCACGAAGCTGCACGTGCGATCTCGAACCGCGGCGACGGCCTACGCATACGAGCAGGGCCTCGTGTGATTCTGCTGGGTGGAAACACCCACGCGTGTCCCGGGGCACGTTGAGTGATCTGGCCGAAGTCGGAAACGGCGTCGACTCCTACCGTCGGACGGAACACCGAACGAGGGAGGAAGCCGTGACCGCAAACGCCACCGACGCGACCGCGCCGACGCGCGAACCAGCACGGGAGCCGCTCGAGCCGAGCCGGCGGCGGGCTCCGCTACAAGCTGTTGGGCCGGAGCGGGCTGCGAGTCTCGGACATCTGCCTCGGCACCATGAGCCTCGGCGGAGCATGGGGCTACGGTGCCGACGAGCGTGAAAGCCACCGCATCCTCGCTGCCTACGCAGAGGCCGGCGGCAACTTCATCGACACCGCCAACAAGTACCACGAAGGCCAGTCCGAGGAGATTGTCGGTCGCTTCCTGGGAACCGACCGCGAACGCTGGGTGGTCGCCAGCAAGTACACGCTCGCCATGCGCCCGGGTGACCCGAACGCCGCCGGCAACTCGCGCAAGAACCTCCGGCAGTCGGTCGAGGCCAGCCTGCGGCGACTCCGGACCGACTACCTCGACGTGCTCTACGTCCACGCCTGGGACTACGCCACCCCGGTCGAAGAGGTCATGCGCTCCCTCGACGACCTCGTCCGCGCCGGCAAGGTCGGCTACGTCGCGCTCTCGGACGCCCCTGCGTGGGTCGCCGCCCAGGCAAACACGCTCGCGTCGCTCCACGGCTGGACGCCGTTCGTCGCGTTGCAGGCCGAGTACAGCCTGATCGAGCGGACGGCCGAACGAGAGCTTCTGCCGGTCGCCGACGCCTTCGGGCTCTCGTTCATGGCGTGGGCACCGATGGGCGGCGGTGTGCTCACGGGCAAGTACAGCCGCAGCTCGGGCGGCCCTCCGGTGGACACCAAGCGTGCGCACCAGAACCAGCCGCGTCTGACCGAGCGAAACCTCGAGATCGCGCGCGAGGTCGATCGCATCGCCGGTGAACTGGGCGCCACTTCGGCGCAGGTGGCCGTCGCGTGGATCCGGCAGCGCAGCAGGCACATCATCCCGATCGTGGGAGTGCGGCGCCTCGACCAGCTCCACGACGTGCTTCGGAACACCGAGATCGACCTCTCTGCCGGCCAGCTCTCACGCCTCGACGACGTGAGCATGATCGAGCTCGGATTCCCTTACTCGCTGCTGCAGTCGCCGCTCGGACAGCTCGTGTACGGCGACGCCGAGCCCCGGATCGAGCTCCCGCCGACGGCGCCCTACCGCCGGCGGCGGTAGACCTGCGACCCTGGAAGCGTGCGGGCACCGCGCATGCAGCCCACAGCGAGAAGACTGCGCGTGCGCTCCTGCGCACGCGCCGCTCCAGGTCTGGAGTCGGATCCGTGAAGCGTGTCGAGGCCGCTTGCCGCTACGACGTCCCCGTCGAGCGCGGTTTCGCCTTCATCACGGACACGGCGAACTGGTCGAGGTACTGGCCGGGTTATGTTCGGCTCAGGGAGGGCTCGAGCTGGGGCGCGCCGGGCCAGACGGCTCGGCTGATCACGCGCCTATCGGGTCGCGAACGCGAGCTGACGATGACGATCACGGCGTTCCAGCCGAACCGGCTCGTGACATACACGAGCACACAGCCCGGCCTGCCGGACGCACGGCATGAGCGCCACTTCGAGCCCGACGGCGACGGGTTCGTGTACCGGCTCGTCGTCGAATACGAGCCACGCAGCGGGATCGTCGGCCTCTTCGACCGGTTCCTGCTCGCGCGCGCAATCGAGCGCGCCTTCCAGAGCACGTTTGCGGCCCTGGAGCGCGAGTTCACGGCCTTCCTCCAACGGCCATGACGACCTTCGCCGGCGCGGCAGTCACTACTTGCCCGGCAACTGTGCCCGGGCTCGACGACTCGGCTCTGGGGTCGGCTGATGACGGCGCCGCACGGTCGACGGGGCGGCCGGACGGCGATCAGTCTGTCGAGCCGAGCTCCGGCAGCCAGCCCGCGCGGTAGGCCGACCGCTCGTCCGGTGCCCAGTCGGCGTGTGCCTCGTCCGGCCTCGACGTCTCCTCGCGCACGCCCGCACCGTGCTTCATGGCGACCTCGCTGACCGGAAAGACGACGTCGAAGCCGCCAACGCGGCTCCCGGCCATGACGATCACGCACGGCTCCTCGCCGGCGGCGACGAACGTGTGCTCCGTCCAGGGCGGGCAGTGGACGAAGTCCCAGGCCTTCAGACGGCGTTCCTCGCCTTCGATCAGGAGGATGCACTCGCCGGAGACGACGAGGAAGTCCTCCTGGGTTCGCTCACGGTGGTACATGCCTCTCTGGCCGGGACCAAGGATCTGGATCCGAAAGCCGAGTTGCGTCCACTCCTGCTTTCCCTCGAAGTCGGTGTCCTGCCCGCGCTCCTCGCTGCGCAGCCACGTCGCGTCGCGCGCGTTGAGCACGAACCAGCCCTCGCTGTCGACGATCAGGCCCGCGTCGACCTGCTTCAGTTGCGCCTCGGGAACGCCCATTCGCAGCGACCTTAGCCGATGAGGATCGGGCGTTCTCGTTCAAGGGCTGCAAAGGTGGCGCGATGACAGGAATCGCACGCGTGGCCGGCGAGATCGTGATCGAGCGCCCCGTCGAGGATGTGTTCGACTACGTCGCCGACGAGCGGCACGAGCCCGATTTCAACGCGCGCATGTCGCACGTCGAGCTGTTGACACCTGAACCGATCGGAGCCGGCTCCCGGTTCGCGATCGAGCTGACGATGATGCGCCGCGTGTTCGACATGACGGTCGAGTACACGACGTTCGAACGGCCGCGGCTGCTGGGCGTGAGGTCGCGTTCGACGCCGCGGGGAGGCGGCCGTCCACTGCTCACGGCGGGGAGTCTCACCTTCGAGCCGGTTCGCGAGGGGACCCGAATGCGCTGGTCGTGGGAGGTGGAGACACCCGGAGCAATGAAGCTGCTGACGCCGCTGGTGGAACGGATGGGGCGGAAGCAAGAGCGCCGTGTCTGGAACGGCTTGAAGGAGCTCCTGGAGGAACGAGTCGTCGCGCCCTAGGCGCGCTGCTCGGCGGCAACCGCGTTCAACGCCGTCGACACCATCGCCGCTTCGACGTCCGCTTCGCTGATCCGGCTGCTTCGCACTTCGGCGCTCGCGGCATGCACGATTGCGCGAAGCATCGCGAGATGCCAGGACACCGGGAGGTCGCTCCGGAAGACGCCCTGTTTCTGACCGCGTTCGATCAGCGGCGCGAATTGGGTCATGACCGGGAGATGACGACGGTGCAGCTCCTGCGCGGAGAGGCGGCTGGTATTGATCGCGAGCAACGCGTGGAACTGGCTGAGCTGCCGCCACGTCGCTCGGAGCACTCGCTCGAGCGCTTCCTCCGGCTCGCCGACCGTCGGTTCGGCGTCGCGTGTCGCCTGAGCGACCTCCGCCACCGCCTGCTCCATGACCGCGTCGAGGAGCGATTCGCGCGTCGGAAAATGCATGTAGATCGTCGCGCGCACCACCCCGGCGCGGCGAGCGATCTCGGCCATGCTGACATTGGGATCGCTCGCCAGGGCGTCGGATGCGGCAGTGAGGATGGAGGAGACGCTGCGCTCGGCGTCGGCTCGGCGCCGTCTCGGCGCAGCTGTCTCCGGTGGTGTCCTCGGCTTGCTCATCTGTCAGTGGATCGGCAGCGCATGCGGGTTCAGTTGCAGCTTGGGCAGGAAGTGGCGGGCACGGGGCAGGACCATGATCGCCACGAGGCTCGCGAGCGTAGCGAGGAGCGCGCCGACGAGAAACGCATCGGCGATCGCGGAGGCTGCGTGCGCACCGATCATCGCTCCGCTCGTCCCGGCGGCGATCGTCGAGAAGACAGCGATGCCGAGCGTGCCGCCGATCTCGTGGCCGGTCGAATTGAGGCCCGAGAGCATCCCGGTCTCTTCTTCGCGGGTCCCCGTGAGGATCGCCATGGAGACGGAGACGACCGCGACCCCGAGGCCGACGCCGGCGACCAGCATCCCTGGAAGCACATCGCGAAGGTAGGTGCCGTGCTCGCCGACCCGGGAGAGGAGGATCATCCCGGCCGCCGCGACGACGAACGCTCCGCTGAGTGGGCCGCGGACGCCGTGCTTGGCGACGACGTGTCCCGCCGCATGGGCGCCGATCCCGGCCGAGAGGGCGAGCGGGACGAACGCGAGGCCCGTCGAGAGCGGTCCCATGCCGAGCACGTTCTGGAGGTAGAGCGAGCAGAGCAGGAAGAGCCCGAAGATCGAGCCTGCCGCCGCGAGCATCAGCACGAGCCCGCCGCCGACTGCCCGGTCGGCGATGCGCTCGATCCGCAGCAGCGGTGCGTCGACGTGGCGTTCGTAGAGCGCGAACGCGGCCAGCCCGGCGACGCCGCCAATCCCGCAGAGGTGCGTCTGGAACGACGTCCAACCCGCAGAGTGGGCCTGGGTGATCCCGTAGACGATCGAGGCGAGGCTCGTCGTCGCCAGCGCTGCGCCGGGTAGGTCGAGGCCGCTCCACCGTGCCTTCTGCAGGTCGCGCGGGACGACCTTCAGGGCAGCGACGAGAAGCGCTGCCGCCACCGGAAGGTTGACGTAGAAGATCGTCCGCCAGTCGGCGAACTCGGTGAGCACCCCGCCGACGAGCACGCCGATCGCGGCGCCGGCACCGCCGACCGCTCCCCAGGCGGCAAGCGCCTTCGCGCGGCGCTCGCCCTGGAACGCGGTCGTGATGATCGAGAGCGCGGCGGGGGAGAGGATCGCGGCGCCGAGGCCCTGACCTGCGCGTGCAGCGAAGAGCATTGCCGCGCTGCCCGCGAGGGCGGAGACGAACGAGGCCGCGGTGAAGACGCCGAGGCCGGTGAGGAACATCCGGCGCCTGCCGAGCAGATCGGCGGCGCGGCCCCCGAGGAGCAGCAGGCTGCCGAAGATCAGTGAGTAGCTCGTGATCGTCCAGCTGATGCTCGAGCCGCTGAGCTGCAGGTCGGTCGCGATGTGCGGGAGGGCGATGTTCACCGCGGTGATGTCGAGGATGACCATCAGCTGCGCGACGAGGAGCACGGGCAGGAGCCAGCGCCGCTGCGGGGCGTGGGTGTGCTGCCGGGCCGGCTGCCTGTCGCTGCTGCGGTTCTTCGGCTTGTGCTGCATGTCGCTTCCCTTCGTTTAAGTTGGACGTGATTGTCTGATCTACTAAATCAGACAACTGTGTCCAATGTCAAGGGGCGGCACCCAAGACGGAGCAGCAGCCGTTGCACCCTGGCGCGGCACGGATCGTTGCAGCGGGGCAAGGCCCGCCGTGCGGGCCTTGCCCCCTGATGACGGTGCGCCTACTTCGCGAGCGCGAAGAGCAGGAACTGCGTGAACTGACTGGCCGCGAAGTTGTTGTCGCTCACCAGCACGACCGACTGCCGGCCGTCTGCCAGCTTCGGCCCGAGCGTCAGCCCTTCGACATTGTCGAGCGGGATGCCGAGCGTGTCGAGGTCGAACAGCAGCGTCTTCTCGGCGGGCCGGATCGAGTCGAGTTTCCCGGCGAGGCTGTCGACGCCGTTCACGTTGGTCGCGCCCGGCAGCGCAACCTTGTAGAGCTTGATCGAGTTGCCGGTTCCGGTCGCGGTACCGCCGACGGAGAACGACCGTTCCATCGAGATCAGGAACTCGTTGTTCAGCGGCAGCAGCTCGACCAGCCCGTTGACCGAGAAGATGCTCGACGGCTCGAGCACCGGGTCGGTCCAGTAGACCCACTGGCGGTCGAGCTTCCCGGTCTGGAGGTCGTAGCGCATGATCCGCGCCGGGCTGCCGTGCGCCGTCGTCGCTGCCGGGCCGTCCTGGTAGAGCGCGTTCTCGACGCCCGTGAAGAGAAAGTTCCCGTTCTGCGGGATCCCCGCGCTCTCGAACGCGAGGTTCGGCTGGACACCGCTCGAGTGGTCGGCCGTCGGCAGGAAGGGCTGCGGCACCGGCAGATCGCCGAGGAAGCGGCCGTCCAGCGAATAGCTCCGAAGCCACGGCGGGATCAGCTGGTTCGTGAAGCCCTCCGAGGTGGCGATCAGCGTGTGGTCCTTCGTCAGCACGAGCCCCTCGGGGTCGAGGCTGAACGGCGCGTACGGCTGTCCGTTGGGCGCGAGTAGCGTCGTGACGCCCGTGAACGACACGTCGCCGCTCGAGAGCGCCCCGTCGGCGACCGCGAGCTTCAGCGTGTAGAAGCGTGCGGGCTGGAATTGGCTCGGGTCGTCCGAGATTGCGTAGTAGACGTCGCGCTCTGCGTCGTAGGTGATCGACGAGAGGCCGCCGACCGTTGTTCCCTGGAACGTCGTCCCGGTCGGCACGATCGCCTGTCCGAGGAACTGCAGATTCGTCTTCGGTCCCATCGCGGCCGCAGGCGCCGCGGCGACCAGCACCGCTGCGACCGCGGCGAGGATCGGCTTCAGCTTCATGATTACCCCCCAACTCTCGGGCGTCGGCCCCCTGCCGGCGCACGCTGCCCGAGACTACTCGGGACGGCGCCGACGGGGGACAGCTAGGCGAAGCCGTGCAGCGCCGTCGACCCGGTCAGGTCGCAGAAGACTCTTCCCGCTTCGGCGCAGCCTCGTCGAGTGGCGCGCCGCAGTTGTCGCGGAACGGGTGCCCGGCGATTCTCGACTCGCTGCGCTAGCCGTGCCAGGCGACCTTGCGACGCAGATGGATCACCGTGACGGCTTCGCTCGGGGAGACGAGGCCCCGTGGCGAATCGTCCTGGCCTGGTTGCTCGGTCGCCGTGTAGGGCTCCCAGCCCTGCGCGAGCAGTCGATCGAGCTTGAACGTCCCGGCGTCGGCTGTGCGGTACTCCCACTTGTCGGCCATGCTCGAGATCCTATGACCGGCGTTGCCGACCGGCTAGACCGTGACGACGTTCTTGGCGCGCGCATGCCCTTCGCCCATCACGCGCATCGCCTCGTCGATCTGGGGGAGCTCATACCGCTGCTCGATCACCGGCCTGACGTGACCGGCGTCGATCAGGTCGCGGAGCACCGCAAGGTCGTGGCGGTTCGGCTTCGCGATGAAGAACGTCGCTGTCCGGCTGCCGATCTTCGACGCGAGCTTGATGCGCACGATGTGCCCCAGCGGGCCGAGCAGGCGCTTTCGGCGCTCGCCGCCGACGAGCACGACGGTCCCGTTTGGCGCAAGCACGCGACGCATCGCGGCCCACGAGCGGTTGCCCGCGTTGTCGAACAGCACGTCGTACCGCGCGCCGCAGCGCGTGAAATCCTCTCTCGTGTAGTCGAAGACGTGGGCGGCGCCGAGCTCCCGGGCCTGCTCGACGTTCCGCGAACTGCACACCGCATGCACCTCGGCACCGAGCGCCTTGGCCACCTGCACCGCGAATGTGCCGACGCCGCCCGAGGCGCCGTTGACGAGTACCTTCTGTCCCGGCCGCACGCCGCCGTGGTCGCGCAACCCCTGGAGCGCGGTCAGCCCGGCCAGCGGAACGGCGGCCGCGTCTTCGAACGAGAGGTTCGCGGGCATCTGGTCGACCGCGTCGTCTGCGACCACGTATTCCGCGAACGCGCCGCCGTCGCAGCCGTACACCTCGTCGCCGGCCGACAAGCCGACAACACCTGCGCCGGCAGCCTCGATCACGCCGGCGAAGTCGCTGCCCAGCTCGGCCGACTTCGGCTTGCGCAGCCCCATCAGCGCGCGGGCGACGTAGGGGCGTCCGCTGAACCCGTACCAGTCGACCGCGTTCAGCGAGGTGGCGTGGACACGGACCAGCACCTGTCCTTCCGCAGGTGTCGGCGTCTTCACCTCGGTGATGACGAGCGCGCCGTAGCTCGTGAGCACTGCAGCTTTCATCTGCTCTCCTTACGTTGTAAGCTTACGGCGTAAGATAAGCGTACGACGTAAACTCGTCAAGGCCATGGCAACGGAAGCACGGATCCCCCTCAGCCGAGCGCGCATCCTCGACGCGGCGCTCGCGCTGGCCGACGAGTCGGGCGTCGAGGCGTTGACGATGCGGCGCCTCGGTGAGGAGCTCGGGTTCGAGGCGATGTCGCTCTACCGCCACGTGGCCAACAAGGACGACCTGCTCGACGGGATGCTCGACCTCGTGCTGGCGGAATGGGAGCTGCCCGACGATCCCGGCGACTGGACGGAGGCGATCCGCAGGAGCGCGAGCTCGGTGCACGACGCACTCCGGCGTCATCGCTGGTCCGCGCAGCTCCTGATGACCGGGAGCCACATCCGCCCGATGCGCCTGCGGTACATGGACAGCCTCCTCGGCAGGCTCGGCGACGCCGGCTTCGACCCTGAGACGACCTACCACGTCTACCACCTGCTCGACGGCTACATCTTCGGCTTCACGCTCTGGGAGATCGCCTACAGCACGATTCCCGTCGACGCCGAGGTCGTGTCGCGGCTGATGCGGACGATCCCGTGGGAGGAGTACCCGCACCTCACCGCGCATCGCGACCAGCACACGGAGGACGGGCCTCATCGCGAGGTGAGCGCGTTCGAGGTCGGCCTCGATCTGATTCTCGACGGGCTGCGGGAGCGACCGCGCCCGTCCTAGCGTCGTCGCCCGCGCTCAGCGGGGGACGAGTCGGAGCGTCGCGGCCCGCGCCTCCGGTGAGACGATCGACGGGACGATGGTCGCGTAGCGCCGCCCGTACTTCGCCTCGTACGCCGCATCCACGGTGTCGTCGGCAGCGACCTCGACCAGCGTCACGTCCTGCTCGACGCCGCCCGCTGCGACGCGCGCCTCGTGACGCGACTGCGCGCCACGGAACCACGAGGACTCACGCCCACGCACCGAGCGCACGTACACATCATCGCCCTGGCGGACGACCCACATCGTCACCGGCGGTCGCAGTGTGCCGTCGCTGCGCGCGGACGCGAGGTCGAGCTCCTCCGCTGCCCCGATCCGGTCGAGCTCGTGATCCGTCCAGGCCGCCATCAGAGCTCGATCATCACCTTGATCGCCTCGCGGTCGTTCATCGCGCGGTACCCATCGGGGACCTCGTCGAGGTCGATCGTGCGATCGAAGACGCGACCAGGCTCGATCGCTCCCTCGAGCACGTCCGGCATCAGCTCCTCGATGTACGCGCGGGCCGGCGCGGGGCCGCCGGACACCGCGATGTTGTCGAAGAACGTCGCGAAGGTCGTCGGGATCTCCTGCTGCTGTGGCACGCCGACCCGCCCGACTGCACCGCCCGGCCGTGCGATGCCAAGCGCGGTGACCATCGACTGCGTGTGGCCGACGCACTCGAGCACCGAGTGGGCGCCGTTGCCGCCCGTCAGCTCGCGCACGAGCTCGACTGCCTCGTCGCCGCGCTCGCCGACGACATCGGTGGCCCCGAACTCGCGACCGAGGGCGACCCGGTCGGGGTGGCGGCCGAGCAGGATGATCTGTTCCGCGCCGAGCCGCTTGGCCGCGATCACGCCGCAAAGCCCGACGGCGCCGTCTCCGACGACGGCGACCGTGGTACCCGGCCGGACATGCGCGGCGAGCGCAGCGTGGTGGCCCGTTCCCATCACGTCGGAGAGCGTCAGCAACGACGGCATCAGCGCGTCGTCCTCGCCGACGGGGAGGCCGACGAGCGTCCCGTCGGCGAGCGGCACGCGAACCGCCTCGCCCTGGCAGCCGTCGACGCCGTCCCGGCCCCAGAACCCACCGTGGATGCACGACGTCTGCAACCCGTCGTGGCAGAAGGCGCACGTGCCGTCGGAGTACGCGAACGGGGCGACGACGAGGTCGCCCGCCTTCACGGTCCGAACGTCGGCGCCGACCGCTTCGACGATCCCGATGAACTCGTGACCCATTCGCCGTCCGCCGTCTTCGTGCTCCATCTGGTTGTACGGCCACAGGTCGCTGCCGCAGATGCAGGAGTGGGTGACCCGCACGAGCGCATCCGTCGGCTCGGCAATCCCGGTATCGGGCACCGTCTCGACGCGGACGTCGCCCGCGCCATACATGACGGTCGCTTTCATCTCGTCCTCCTTCTCACCGGTCGATCATCCGTTGCTGGGCCTCCGCGTAGCGGTCGCCCGTCGCGTTGATCCGTGCGGCGCCGGCCTCGATTTCCTGCACGTCGTCCTCGGTCAGGTCGAGGTCGGCGGCGGCGATGTTCTCCTCGAGGCGGTGAAGCTTCGTCGTGCCAGGGATCGGGGCGAACCACGGCTGCTGCGCGAGGATCCACGCCAGCGCGATCTGCGCCGGTGTCGCATCCTTCCGTTCCGCCAGCTCCCCGAGCAGCTCGACGAAGGCGTGGTTCGCCTTGCGCGCCTCCGGGTCGAAGCGGGGGACGCTCGTGCGGAAGTCGGTGCTGTCGAAGGTCGTGTCCTCGTCGATCGTCCCGGTCAGGAACCCCTTGCCGAGCGGGCTGAACGGGACGAACCCGATCCCGAGCTCCTCGAGCGTCGGCAGGATCTCGTCCTCCGGCTCGCGCCACCACAGCGAGTACTCGCTCTGGAGAGCGGTCACCGGTTGCACGGCATGTGCGCGGCGGATCGTCTGCACCCCTGCCTCGGAAAGGCCGAAGTGCCGGACCTTGCCCGCCTCGATCAGCTCCTTGACGGTGCCCGCGACCTCCTCGATCGGGACGTTCGGATCGACGCGGTGCTGGTAGAGCAGGTCGATCGTGTCGGTCCTCAGCCGGCCCAGCGATGCATCGACGGAGCGCTTGATCGTCTCGGGGCTGCTGTCGAGACCGCCGCGGCTCGGGCCGTCCTCGAGGTCGAACCCGAACTTCGTCGCGATCACGACCTGGTCGCGGACCGGCTCGAGCGCTTCGCCGACGAGGTCCTCGTTCGTGAACGGCCCGTACACCTGGGCGGTGTCGAAGAACGTGACGCCGCGCTCGACTGCCGCCCTGGTCAGGCCGATCATCTCGTGCCTGTCGGGGATCGGCAGGTAGCTCTGGCTCATCCCCATGCAGCCGAGCCCGATCGCCGACACCTCCAGCTGACTGTTCCCGAGCGTGCGCTTCTGCATCGTCACTCCTTCGTGTTCGACGGGTTCGCTGCGATCACTGAAGCAGGTGTCTGTGCCCGTTGACCGACCCTGTTGATCCAGGTACCGGCAAGCCCCCTCAGCGCGCTGCCTGTGGGGCTAGTCTCGACGTCGTGGACGCGAAGAGCGAGATCCGTGAGTTCCTGACGTCGCGGCGTGCGCGGATCGCGCCGGAGCAGGCGGGCCTGCCGACCTTCGGCGGAACGCGGCGCGTGCCGGGCCTGCGTCGGGAGGAGGTCGCGCTGCTCGCCGGGGTCAGCGTCGACTACTACACACGCCTCGAGCGCGGCAACGCGAGCGGCGTCTCGGAGACGGTGCTCGAAGCGCTTGCGCGGGCGCTGCAGCTCGACGACACCGAGCGGACGCATCTGTTCGACCTCGCACGCGCCACGCAGGCAGCGCCTCCCCGGCGGCGCCGGCGCACGCAGTTGCGGGTTCGTCCCAACGTGCAGCAGATGCTCGACGCGATGCCGGGGCTGCCTGCCTTCGTTCGCAACGGCAGACTCGACCTGCTCGGGGCGAACCGGCTCGGCCGTGCCCTCTATTCACAACACTACGACAGCGCGGGCCAACCCCCGAACACCGCGCGCTTCGTGTTCCTCGACGAGCGCGCGGAGAGCTTCTACGCCGAATGGGACCGTGTCGCCGTCGATGTCGTCGCCGTCCTGCGCGCCGAGGCCGGTCGCGATCCGTACGACCGCGAGCTGTCCGATCTCGTCGGTGAGCTGTCGACACGGAGCGACCTCTTCCGGACGCTGTGGGCGGCGCACAACGTTCGGAAGCACGACACGGGCGTCAAGCACTTCCAGCATCCGCTCGTCGGTGAGCTGATCCTGACCTTCGAGTCGATGGAGCTCGTTGCCGATTCTGGTCAAACGATGTTCGTGTACACCGCCGAGCCAGGCTCGAAGTCGGAGCAGGCGCTGAACCTGCTCGCCAGCTGGACCGCGACCCCAGACGAGGAGATGACGCATGCAGATCACGAGGAACAGTCTCGACACCGCAGCGGGACCTGAGGACTGGTTTACCGGCTCGGTCTACATCGACCAGGTCGCCGCACCCTCGGACGACTCGCGCTTGCACGCGAGCTGCGTCCACTTCACACCGGGCGCCCGAACCGCCTGGCACACGCACCCGAACGGCCAGACGATCTGGGTGATCGAAGGTGTCGGGCTCTGCCAGCGGCGCGGCGGGCCGGTCGAGGTGATCCGCCCCGGCGACCGCGTCTTCTTCGAGCCGGCGGAGGAGCACTGGCACGGGGCCGCGGCGACGCGCTTCATGGCCCACATCGCGATGGTCGAGGCCGGCGAGGACGGGACACCCGCCGTCTGGGGCGAGCACGTGACCGACGAGGAGTACGCCAGGGCGCCTGCACTCGAGGTGTGATTGCCCGGCGCGATTTACGCGCGCCTTACCTTCGATTGGCCGGATCCCAATGCTCGAGCGGGATTGTTCCCGTGTCGTCCGGAGGAGGGATCCAATGCGCGGGCCGGCAGGAAGACGAATGTGGGCGGCCGGCACGATCGCCGTGTTCGCGCTGGTGCTTGCGACCGCGGCCCTCGCGGCCGCCCCGGTCGCGACGACCGGCCCTGCGACGGCGGTCGGCTCCGCAACGGCAACGGTCGGCGGCACCGTCGATCCGCACGGGCAGGCGACCACCTGGTGGGTCGAGTACGGGACGTCGACCTCGTACGGCTCCAAGTCGGCGACCGCGAATGCCGGATCCGGCTCGAGCGCCGCCGCCGTCTCGGCAAGCCTCACAGGGCTCAAGCCCGGCACGACCTACCATTACCGCGTCGTCGCAACCAACGGCGCCGGGACGAGCCGCGGCGGCGACGCCGTGTTCACGACGCTCGTGCCGCCGGACGTCACGACAGGCGCCGCCTCCGGGATCACCGCCTCTGCGGCGACGCTGAACGGCTCCGTCGATGCGAACGGCCGGTCGACGACGTTCTACTTCGACTACGGGTCGTCGACGAGCTACGGCAGCAAGACGAGCCCGAAGAGCGCAGGCTCGGCGACGAGCGCGCAGCCTGTCTCGGCAGGGATCTCCGGTCTGACGGCCGGCCGGACCTACCATTTCCGCATCGTCGCGACGAGCGACGCGGGTACCACGGTCGGCAAGGACGCGACGTTCACGACGAGCTCGACGCCGTCGGTGGCGACCGGCGACGCCTCGTCGATCACACCGGTTGCGGCGACGCTGCACGGCGCGGTGACACCGAACGGCCTCGCCACCACCTGGTGGTTCGAGTATGGCCTCTCGACGACCTACGGCTCGAAGACCTCGAACCACAGTGCAGGCTCGGGCTCGGCTGCGCGCTCCATCTCCGCTGGAATCACGTCGCTACGGGCGGGTACCACCTACCACTACCGGCTCGTCGCGCAGAACTCACGCGGTCGCGTCGCCGGCGCCGACCGCGCGTTCTCGACCGTCGGCTCTCCCCTCGCGCAGACGGGTGCGCCGCAGAACGTCGGCCCTGACACCGCCGTCCTCACCGGCTCGCTCGACACGAAGGGCCGCGCCGCAACGTGGTGGTTCGAGTACGGCACCTCCACCGGCTACGGCAAGGCGACACCGTCGAAGAGCGCCGGATCGAAGGCTGGGCTCCAGGCGGTGAGCTCGCAGCTGACCGGTCTCGCGCCCGCAACGACGTATCACTACCGCCTCGTCGCGAAGAGCGATGCGGGCACGACGCGTGGGGCAGATGTGGCGCTGACGACCCTCGGCGTGACCGTGACGGCGGTCACGCGGCAGACCGTGTTCGGCGGCCGAGTCCGCCTCTTCGGGCAGGTTCCGACGCGGCAGGCGAACGAGCAGGTGGTCGTGTTCGCGCAGCCCTACGGTGAAGGATCGCCTCGCGCCGTCGCAACCGTCCTGACCGCTGCGGACGGAACGTGGCAGTACCTGGTTCGTCCGAGGATCGCCACCACCTACACGGCGAGCTGGCGGAGCCAGCCTGGTGCGTCGATCACGATCGCGGTGCGGCCGCGCATCACGTTCACGCGACTACGGTCGGGGCGGTTCGTCGTGCGGGTGCTCGGCAATCGCTCGTTCGCCGGCCGCGTCGTGCAGCTCCGGCGGTGGAACGGTCTCAGCTGGGTGACGATCAGGCGCGCGCGCCTCGGCGTGCGCTCGCGGGCCGAGTTCCGGGCCACGCTGCGCCAGGGCCGCTCGACGCTGCGGATCGCGTTCAGCGTCAACCAGGCCGGGGCCGGCTATCTCGGTGCCACGAGCCCGGTGCTCCGGGTGACCGTCAAGCGCTAGGACGTCCGCGTCGTGCAGGTCAGGTGCTCGTGGCGCGCGGGAATCGCAAGGCGACCGGCCGGACAGCTCGACGAGAGCTGATTCGTCGGTAAGAACTGCGCGCCGGGCGACACCAAGTTCTCCGACCCCAAGTGAATCGGAGGACACATGCCCTACGGAAGCTGGATCAACGACCTGCCGACCGGGTTCTTCCTGACGGTGCACATCGCCGCCTTCGCGATCGGCGCCGGCTTCGCGTGGCTGGCGGCGAAGCGCGGCCTGCAGCTGCTCACCACGGCGTTCTCGCTCTTCGCCGCGGCCGAGCTCGTCTACATGACCTACCACCTCGACTGGACCGTGTTCCTCTTCGCGCACACGATCGCCGAGGTGCTCGACCTCACCGCCTTCGTGCTCGTGTTCGCCGGTGCGGTGTACGAGACAGTGCGGCGCCCGAGCCTCGAGACGTCTCGGTGAAAGGCGGGTTCCTCGTCCCGGTGACGGTCGTGCTCCTGGCGACGGCCGCGGCGGCCGGCTGCGGAGCGGCCGCCTCGAGCACGCCCGTCGCGACAACGGCGGTCTCGATGGCGAAGAGCTATCGCTTCGATCCCACGACCATCGAGGTGAAGGCGGGCGACACCGTCACCTGGACGAACAACGACAACTTCACGCACACGGTCAAGGTCGACGGCGAGCAGGATCACAAGGTCGGCCGCGGCGACAGCGTGTCGATCAAGTTCGATCGCGCAGGCACGTACCACTACGTCTGCACGTTGCACAGCCACGACATGCACGGGACCGTGATCGTGAGATGAGGTTCGCCGAGCTGCGGGTCGACGTCGTGATCCTGGTCTGCGCGATCAGCGCCGGGATCCACGCTGCGCTGGTCCCGGCGCATTTCGAGGAGGGAGCCGGCCCAGGGGTCGGCTTCGTCCTCGCAACGGCGGGCCTGGCAGCGGCAGCGGTCGCCTTGACGCGTGATCCGTCGCGCGTTGCGCTGTCGCTGACCGGTGCGCTCCTGGCAGGGCTGATCGTCAGCTACCTGCTGGTGATCTGGGCCGGGCTGCCGGTGCTCCATCCCGAGCAGGAGCCGGTGGAGGCGCTCGCAGTGTGCACCAAGGCGATCGAGGCGCTCGGTCTCGTGCTCGTGTGGCGGAGTGTGCGGCGGACGCCACCGGTGCCGCTCCCGCTGACGGCGCTCGTCGCCGTGTTCAGCGCGCTGGTGGCGCTCGCCGTCTCCGGCGGGATGCACATGGACCACGGTCACGTTCCGGTCCACGACGGGATGTCGGTTCACGTGACGCATGCCTCTCGCGACAGCGGAGGGACACCATGACGGCCCTCGCCGGAGCTACGGTGATGACCGTGGAACCGCTCGCCGTTCCGAAGCTCGCCATCGCGGAGCCGGCCCTCGATCCGGAGTCCCGCGAGTGGCTGCGCTCGCTCGAGACGACGGGCGCGGCGCACGACGAGGCCGTCGCGCGGCTGCACGCGCTGCTCCTGCGGGCGGCACGCTTCGAGGTCGCGCGGCGGCGGCCGGCGCTGCCGTATCTGCGCGGCGACGACTTCGACGACATCGCCAACCAGGCGGCCGACGACGCGCTCGTCAGTGTCCTTCGCCGCCTCGGAGACTTCCGGGGAGCGAGCCGCTTCACGACGTGGGCGTACAAGTTCGCGCTGCTCGAGGCTGCGGTGAAGCTGAGAAAGCGCGCCTGGCAGGGGCGCGAGCTTCCTCTCGAGCCCGAGTCGTGGTCGCGAATTGCGAGCGCCGGCGCCGAGCCGCAAGCCGAGCTCGAGCAGGGCGCCCTGATCGCCGCCGTGCAGCAGGCGATCGACGAGGTCCTGACGCCGCGCCAGCGGACCGTCCTCGTCGCCCTCGCGCTGAACGGCGTCCCGATCGACGTGCTCGCGGAGCGCCTGGGCACGAATCGCAACGCCCTCTACAAGACCCTGCATGACGCCCGGCGCAAGCTGCGCCGGCATCTCGACGAATGCGGGCTGTCGCTCGACGGCTCGCTGGAGGAGACGTGATGGAACAGCCAGACGTGAACGAGGTCCTGGCCCGCGTGCTCGGGCCGGCCGAGCCCGAGGTGAGCTGCGACGTCTGCTTCGACGAGCTCGACCGCTACGTCGAGCTCGAGGTGACGGGAGCCGACGCCGACGCGGCGGTGCCGGGGCTCCGAGCGCATCTCGAGGGCTGCCCGGCCTGCCGGGAGGAGCACGACAGCCTGCTGGCGCTGGTAAGTCGCGAACCGGGAACGGGTGCGTGAGCGCGGCGCGGCAAGGCGGCTGCTCCTGCGGAGCGGTCCGGTACCGGCTGGCGTCCGAGCCGCTGGTCACGCATTGCTGCCACTGCCTGAACTGCCAGCGCCAGACCGGGAGCGCGTTCGTGATCAACCTGCTGATCGAGGCCGACCGGTTCGAGTTGCTCGCCGGCGATCCAACAGCCGGTCGACGTGCCGCGCGACGACGGCAGCACGCAGCGGGTGTTCCGGTGCCCGTCCTGTCAGGTCGCGGTGTACAGCGAATACGGGCCTCCCGAGATTCGGTTCGTCCGGGCCGGGACGCTCGACGACCCCGCATCCGTCGCTCCCGACGTCCATATCTTCACGCGGTCGAAGCTGAGCTGGGTCGGGCTGCCGGAGGCGGTTCCGGCGTTCGACGTCTACTACGACCGGCACGACCTCTGGCCGGCCGCGAGCCTCGAGCGGATCGACGCGGTGCTTGCCTCGCGCTGAGGGCGGTGACTTTCGCGTCTCACCGTGTGAGGATGCGTAGTCGACGTGGCACTCGAGGTCGTCGGCAGAGACGCCGAGCTCAGCTCGCTGTCTGCATTCCTCGACCGACGCACGCCGGTGCGGGGACCGGCCGCGATCGCTCTCGAAGGCGACGCAGGCATCGGCAAGTCGACGCTCTGGCGCGCAGCCGTCGAGGACGCGCGCGACCGTGACCTACGCGTGCTTTCGTCGCAGCCCGCAGAGTCGGAGCGGGCGCTGGCCCATGCGGGCCTCGGAGACCTGTTCGAGGGCACGCTCGACGACGTCCTGCCGGCGCTGACGCTCCCGCGCCGGAGGGCGCTCGAGGTTGCGTTGCTGCTCGAAGACGCGGCCGGGGGCCTGGTCGACGTGCGTGCGCTCGGTGTCGCGGTGCGCAGCGCGCTGGAGGTGCTCGTCGAGGACGGCCCCGTGCTCGTGGCGATCGACAATCTGCAATGGCTCGATGCCTCGTCGGCGAGCGCGCTCGGATTCGCCCTGCGGCGGATGCCCGACGCGGATCTGCGGGTGCTCTGGACTCGCCGGCTCGCCGAACGGGCGCCTCCGTCGCCGGTCGAGAGCGCACTCGAGCCCGACCATGTCGAACACATCCGCGTCGGGCCGTTGAGCGTGGGGGCGATCCACCAGGTCGTCCGAGCCCTGCTGACGCGCCCTCTACCGCGACCGACACTCCTCCGGCTGTACGACGTGTCGGGCGGCAACCCGTTCTACGCGCTCGAGCTCGCGCGCGCGCTCGACGTCGACGCCCACGACCCCGCTCAGGCAATTGTCGTGCCCGAGCTGCTCGAGGAGCTCGTCGCGGCCCGGCTCGACGGCTTTACGGGCTCGACGCATGAGGCGCTCGTGCTCGCGGCCGCGGACCCACGGTTGAGGCGCGACCAGCTCGTTGCCGCCGGCATCGAGCAGAGCGACCTCGACGAGGCGCTCGCCGCGCACGTGCTCGAGCTCGCCGACGGCACGGTGCGCTTCACGCATCCGCTGCTCGCGTCCGTGCTCTATCAGCGGCTGTCGGTCGCCGAGCGACAGGTCGCGCACCGGTGTCTCGCGGCCGTTTCCGACGATCCCATCGTCCGCGCGCGCCATCTCGCGCTCTCGACCGACGGTGCCGACGCCGAGCTGGCCGGAGTGCTCGAGAACGCGGCACGCAGCGCGGACGGCCAGGGTGCACCGAGCGTTGCGGCCGAGCTCGGCGAGCACGCTCTGCGCCTGACCCCAGCGCACGAACGTCTCGACCTCGACCGGCGTGCGGCCATGACAGCCCGCGCACGATGCGCCGCGGGGGAGGTCGACCGGGCACGAGCGCTCGCAGGCGAGCTGTTGGCACGCGCCGCGGCTGGGTCGGAGCGCGCGGATGCACTGCTTCTCCTCGCCGAGATCGAGTCGGAAGTACTCCAGAACTCGGCTCCGCTCCTCACCGCTGCCGCGCTCGAGCCGGGTGCACCGCTCGCGACGCGGGCGCTGGCCGAGCAGCGGCTCAGCCTGGTGATCCGCTTCACGGAGGGGCTCGCGGCGGCCGAACGCCACGCCGACGCAGCGGTCGAGCTCGCCGAACAGCTCGGCGACACGACGATCCGCGCGGCGGCTCTGGCCGGGCTTGCCCTCATCCGCTTCAACGCCGCGAAGCCTCGTGCTCTCGAGCTCGCAGAAGAGGCGTACGTGCTCTCAACGAACGCCGACGGGACCCTGCCCGTGGCCGACGCCGGCTTCGTGCTCGGCCACGTGCTCGTCTGGTCGGCTCACTTCGATCGGGCGCGCGCGCTGTTCGAGCGTCTGTACGCCGACTGGAGCCAACGCGACGAGCGCTACGCCGCCGACGCGCTCTGGTACCTGGCGCTCGTCGAGCTGCGTGCAGGGCGCCTGGCGCTGGCCGAGCAGTACGCGGAGCAGTCGCGCGAGCTGAGCGCGCTCTACGCGGGCGACGAGCCGGAGTCGCCCCAGACCTTCGGCCCGGCGACGCTGATCGCCGCCCAACGCGGAGACCTGACCCGCGCCCGCGAGCTCGCGGCGCACAGCCGCCACCTCGCGGAGCTGCACCGCTCCCGCCTCAGCTTCCCGATGGCGATGAGCGGGACGATCGAGCTGTGGAGCGGCGATCCCGCCGCCGCCGTCGAGTGGTTCGGCAGCGCAGAGGAGGTGGTCGACGCACCCGACATCGCCGAGCCGGGCATGTGCTGGTGGCGGGCCGAGCAGGTCGAGGCGTTGCTCGAGGTCGGCCGGCTCGAAGACGCCGCCGACCGCCTGGCTGCCTGGGAAGCGGCGGCGCGCTCGCTCCACCGTGACTGGGTCCTCGCTCACGCGACTCGCTGTCGCGGGCTCGTCGCGGCTGCGCGCGGCGAGATCGACCACTCGCTGGCCTTGTTCGAGGAAGCGGTCGGACGCCACGAGGCGGCCGATGACCCATTCGGTCGTGCGCGGGCGCTGCTCGCGCTCGGCGCGACGCGCCGCCGCGCCCGCCAAAAGCGGCCCGCACGGGAGGCGCTCGAGGCCGCGCGCGCCGGGTTCGAGGCGATCGGGGCCGTGGGCTGGGCGGCGACCGTGCAGGCGGAGCTGGGAGCGATCGGCGGACAGACGCGCAGCGACGGATTGACCCCGGCCGAGCGGCGCGTTGCGGACCTCGTCGCGCAAGGGCGGACGAACTCCGAGGTCGCGGCCTCGCTCTTCCTCGCCGAGCGAACGGTCGCGAGCCACCTCACCCGCGTCTACGCGAAGCTCGGCGTGCGCTCGAGAACCGAGCTCGCACGCAAGCTGGCCTGAACGTCCGTCGTAACATTCAGACGTTCTGACGTTTTCACGCAGCCGGCGCGGTCGTAGCGTCGAACGCGTGCAGAGCTACCTCGTGGAGACGTACCTCGGTCGCGGTCACACCGACGAGCGATCAGTGCTCGAGCAGCGGGCGCGCTCTGCCGCCGACGAGCTGACGCAGGCTGGAACCAGCGTCCGCTTCGAGGGGGTCATCCACGTACCTGAGGACGAGACGTGCTTCTTCGTCTTCGCGGCCTCGTCGAGCCGGGAAGCCGTGCGGGTCGCGCGGCTCGCCTCGCTCGATCCGGTTCGCGTCGTCGAGGCCGTCACGTCGAGAGAGGAGTAGGAGATGAAGACGCATCACACGCCCGGCCGGCGCATGCTCTGGCTTGCCGCGGCCGTCGCCGCGCTCGCGGCCCTGACCGCGCCCGGTCTCGCCCGTGCGGACACCGTGACGGAGTGGAACCTCAACGCAACCAACGCGCTGATGGTCACCGCCGCCCAGCCGCCGCAGGCGTCGGTGCTCCACATGGCGATGGTGCAGGGCGCCGTCTACGACGCGGTCAACGCGATCGACGGGAGCCACGAGGGCTACCTGTTGACGCCACGACTGGCGACGCCGTTCGACTCGACCGCTGCTGCGGCGGCGACCGCGGCCTACCGCGTGCTCTCGAGCCTCGTGCCGGCGCAGCAGGCCGTTCTCGACGCGGAGTACGCCGGCTCGCTCGCGGGGATTCCCGACGGCTCCTCGAAGACGCGCGGGATTGCGGTCGGCGCGGCCGCCGCTGCGGCGATGATCGCCGCTCGCACGGACGACGGCCGCTTCGGCGCATTCCGCTTCACCGCCGGGTCCGATCCGGGACAATGGCGGCCCGAGCTCCCCGCGTTCGTGAGCGACCCGAATGCGTGGTTGAAGGACGTGAAGCCGTTCCTGATCAAGAGCGGGACACAGTTCCAGTCCGACGGCCCGAATGCACTCACGAGCCCCAGGTATGCCCGTGAGTTCGACGAGGTGAAGTCGCTGGGCGCCGCCACGAGCACGACGCGCAACGCTGACCAGACGAATGCGGCGCGCTACTGGGCGGAGAACCCGCCGGCGACGTGGAGTCGGATCTTCCGGTCTCTGTCAGCGCAGCAGGGGCTGTCGCTGGCGGACAATGCGCGGCTCTACGCGATGCTCTACCTGACGGCGGCGGACTCGTTGATCACCGTCTGGAACGACAAGGCGCAGTTCTCGTTCTGGCGGCCGATCACGGCGATCCGCCTGGCGGACACGGATGGCAACCCCGCCACCTCGGCCGATCCGGCGTGGCTCCCGCTGATTCCGACGCCGCCGTACACGGAGCATTCCTCCGGTCATTGCGGCTTGAGTGGCTCCTTCGTCGCCACGCTGCAGGACTTCTTCGGCACCGACCGGATCGGCTGGACCGACACGAACAACGGTGGCCTCACGCGGAGCTTCACACGCTTCTCGCAGGCGATCGACGAGATCATCGACGTCCGTGTCTGGTCGGGCATCCACTTCCGCACTGCCGACGAGGCGGGCGCGAAGATCGGCCGGCAGGTGGCGCGCTACCGCGAGCACCACTACTTCGGTCGCGCGCATGGCCAAGACGATCACGACGACGGGTCGTCCGACGACTGAGTGAGGGCGCCGGGTGGGCCGCCGTCGCCGGCGGCCCACCCGCTCGTCTAGGACGCGTACGGAGCGCCGCTCATGTACTTGAAGCCGGTGTCGACGGCGAGGGTGACGACGACCGCGTCCGGCCCGAGCTCCTGCGCCAGGCGCCGCGCGCCGACGACGTTCGCTCCGGTCGAGACGCCGGCGAAGATGCCCTCCTCCCGCGCGAGGCGCGCGGTCATCGCGATCGCCTCGTCGTCCTCGATCGCCCAGACGTCGTCGAGCGACGCGGCATCGAACTGCGGCGGAGTCATGCCCGTCCAGCCCTGCATGGCGAACGAGCCGCGCGTCTCTCCCGTGATCGCCGCGGACCCGGCCGGCTCGAGGCCGACGACCTTGATCTCGCTGTTCCGCTCGTTCAGCGCCTCCGAGACGCCGAGCAGCGAGCTCGACGTGCCGATCCCCTGGCAGAACCCGGTCACGCTGCCGTCCGTCTGCTCCCAGATCTCCCGGCCGAGCTGTGCCCGGTGGCCGGGGACCGTGTACGGGTTGTTGAACTGATCGGTCGCGTACATCCCGGGCTCACGCGCGAGCTCGGCCGCACGCTCGACCATGTTGGAGATGTCCTGCGCCGTCACGCGCCCCGGGCCCTCGACACCGGGGATCACGTCGAGCTCGGCGCCCAGCGAGCGCATCAGCTGCAGCCGCTCCTCGCTGAAGCAGTCCGCGATCACGATGCGGAGTGCGTAGCCCTTCGCGCGGCAGACGAGCGCGAGCGCGGGGCCGGTGCTGCCGCCCGTGTACTCGACGACGGTCATGCCCGGCTGCAGCAGCCCGTCGCGCTCGGCGCCTTCGATCATCGCGAGCGCCATCCGGTCCTTCATCGACCCGGTGGGGTTGAGGTACTCGAGCTTGACCCAGAGCTCGGCGCCGTTCGCCGGCGCGAGCGCGTTCACCCGGACGAGCGGCGTGTTCCCGATCGCGGCCAGGATGCCCGACGATGCGACCTCCGGCCGCGGGCGGCCGGAGGTCGCGGCCCGCAGGCTGGTCATGCGGCCTTCGGGTCGATGTTCTGGTTGAGCCGGAACACGTTCGTCGGGTCGTACTCGTTCTTCAGCTCGACGAGACGAGCGTAGGTCTGCTCGCCGTACGACGACTTCGCGGCGTCTGCATCGCCGAGAAAGTTGACGTAGGCGCGCCCGGTCGAGGCGGCGGCGCCGGCATCGATGACCGTACGGGCCCAATCCGTGTGAGCCTCCGCCTCGGCGGGGTCACGCCAGCCCGTGACCGCGTTGAGCAGGAACGGCATCGACCGCTCGGCGAACGCCGTCGCGCCGTCCGGGACTCGCGCGATCGCGCCGCCCATCTGGTGCACGTGGATCTCGCACTGCGGGCCGGGCGCCTCGAGATGGATCGCGCAGAGGCGGTCGATCAGCGCGTCGTCGAGCTGTGCGAGGTTCGTGGCCTTGAAGTAGGCGTGGATGCCCTTCTCCCAGAGCGGATCGATCAGTGTCTGGATCGCCTCGTACGGCATCGGCCCGAGCAGGTCCGCGATCGGCTCGCCGACCGTGCGAAACGCACCGACGAGCGACTCGCCCTCGTCGACCGGGCCGCTGGAGGTGGCGATGAACGCGGCGACCTTCTTGCCGTGCCATTCCGCCGGGATCACCGGCAGCGGCGGCGCGGTCGTCAGGTTGACGAGCGCAGTGATCTCGTCGGGCGCGTTCGCGGCCCAGTCGCGGAACGTGTGCAGCAGCTCGTGCGAGGCGTCGGCAGGGTAGAAGATCGGCCCCGCGTAGACCATCGGCCCCACCGGGTGAAGGTCGAACTCGAACTGCGTGACGATGCCGAAGTTACCGCCGCCTCCGCGCAGCGCCCAGAGGAGGTCGCGGTCATCGGTCTCGCTCGCGCGTACGAGCCGCCCGTCTGCGGTGACGACGTCGGCCGCAACGAGGTTGTCGCAGGCGAGGCCGAACTTCCGCATCGTCCAGCCGATGCCGCCGCCGAGGGTGAAGCCCGCGACGCCGGTCGACGAGACGAGCCCGCCCGTCGTCGCCAGCCCGTGCGGCTGGGTGCTCTGGTCGACGTCGGCCCAGACCGCGCCGCCGCCCACGGTCGCGCGCTGTGCGGCCGGGTCGACCTGCACGTCGTTCATCTGGGAGAGATCGATCACGATCCCGTCATCGACGGTCGAGAAGCCGGCGATGCTGTGGCCGCCGCCGCGAACCGCGATCGGCAGGTCGTTGCTGCGGGCGAAGCCGACGGCGGCGATCACGTCGTCGGCGCCGTCACAGCGGACGATGAGCGCCGGCCGGCGGTCGTGGGCGCCGTTCCAGATCCGCCGCGCCTCGTCGTAGCCCGGGTCGCGGGGTGCGATCACCTCGCCTCGGACGCTCTCACGCAGCTCCTGCACGGTCGCCTCTCCGAGGACGCGTGCACTGGTGGCAGTCATGTGGTTCCTTTCGTCGGGGGTGTGCCCGGAAGTCCTATCCGGGCGGTCTTTGCGCCCCCTTAGCGGTCACTTTGCAAGCTCGGCGACCCGGTCGTCGATGCTCGCGATCCCGAGTGCGTCGTCCCGCGCCGCGTAGCGGGCGCGGGCGTCGGCGAAGTACGCCGCCGCCTGGTCGATGTCGCCGCGCAGGAGGGCGACCTCGGCCAGGCCGGCGAGCGTGTTGGCGATCCACCGCTCGCGCCGCGTCTCGATCAGCACCGCGAACGCCTCCTGGAGGTCGGCCTCGGCCCGGTCGAGCTCGCCGCGGATGACGGCCAGGTCGGCGCTCCGCCACAGCGAGCTGGCGAGCCCCCAGCGGTCGCCCGCGCGCCTGAAGATCTCCCGGGCCACCGCCAGGTGGCCTTCCGCCGCGTCGAGCTCGCCGGCCACCGTCTCGACCATGCCGAGACCGGAGAGAACGAGGCCCTGGCCGCGGCGGTCGTGCAGTCGGCTTCTCAGGTCGAGCGCGAGCTCGAGGTGTCCGCGTGCCGTCCCGAGATCGCCGGCGACGAAGGCGGCGTAGGCGCGGCGGACGGAGACCGTCGCCAGGCCGGCGTCGTCGCCGGCCGCCTCGAAGCGTGCGGCACTCTCGTCGAGCAGTGCGGTCGCGAACTCGATGTCGCCGCGGGCGCGTGCGTTGCTCGCCTGGTTGGCCAGCGCGTAGCTGGTCGCCGCCGCACAGGAGATCTCGGCGAACGGCTTCAGCGTGTCCTCGAACACGTGCTGCAGCCCTGGGCGGCCGCCGGGCAGTGCGGTCCGGATCTCGGCGATGTTGAGCGGTGAGGGGACGGTCTCCGCCGAGCCCTCGAGGGCGCGAAACGCCTCGACGCTCTCGGCGAGGAGCTCGTCGGCAGTGGCGAGGTCGCCACGCATCCAGCTGACGACGCCGAGCGAATGGACGCCGATCGCCTCGGCGGCGGCAAACTCCTCCGCGCCTGCGAGTGCACGTGCGCGCTCGAGCGCCGGGATCGCGACGTCGGTGTCGTCGGCGGCGACACCGAGCTCGCCGAGGAACTGCAAGGCCCGCCACTGAGCTCGCCGGTCGTCCACCTCGACTGCGGCGGCGTGACTCTGCTCGGCGAGCCCCATCGCGTCGGCCAGCGCACCGCTGCGAAAGTCGATCGCCCCCGCAGCGAGCAGCGCCTCCACGCGCACGGGTGTCAGGCCGGGCGCTGCGTCGAGTGCCTCTGCGAATCGCCGCTTCGCTTCGCCGAGCTCGATGCGGCGCAGCCAGAACGGCAAGAGCGCGACGCAGAGCCGGAGCGCCGTCGGAGGGTCGCGCTCGAGCAGCAGGTCGAGTGCCGCTCGCAGATTCGCTGCGTCGCGGTCGAGCCGAGGCGACTCGCGCTGCCGCTGGGCGACCGCGAGGGCCCAGCGTGCGTGGCGCTCGGCGAGCGCGGCGGTCTCGCCTGCGTCCTCGAGGCGCGCCCGCGCGTACATCCGCACGGTCTCGAGCAGTCGGTAGCGGTTGCCGCGGCCGCCATCCTCGACGGTGACCAGCGACTTCTCGACGAGACGGCCAAGGGTGTCGGCGATCTCGGTCGCCTCCAGGTTGTCGCCTGCGCAGACCTCCTCGACCGACTCCAGCTCGAAGCCGCCTGCGAACACCGCGAGGCGGCGGAACAAGAGCCGCTCGTCGGTCTCGAGCAGGTCGTGGCTCCATTGCAGCGTGGCGGTCAGCGTCTGCTGGCGGGTGGGCGCGGCGTGACTGCCGCTGCGGAGCAGACGGAACCGGTCGTCGAGGCGCGCAGCGATCGAGGCCGGGCTGAGTGCTCCGAGCCGGGCTGCGGCAAGCTCGAGCGCGAGAGGCAGGCCGTCGAGCCGCAGGCAGATCCGCGCGATGTCCTCGGCGTTCTGCTCGTCGAGCTCGAAGCCGGGTGACGCGGAGGCCGCCCGGTTGACGAAGAGCGACACCGATTCGTAGTCGAGGAGCTCCGCCGGCGCGAGAGGCTGTTCCGGGTCCGGGATGTCGAGGGAGGGCACCCGGAACACGACCTCGCCCGACACGCGGACGGGCTCTCGGCTCGTCGCGAGGATCGTCAGCTGGGGCGCCGCACGGAGCAGCGTGTCTGCGAACGCGGCGGTCGGAGCCAGCAGGTGCTCGCAGTTGTCGAGCACGAGCAGCAGCTCGCGTGAGGCGAGGAAGTCGATCACGGCGGCGACCAGCTCCTGCGTCGGGAGCGGTCGGATGTCGAGCGCGGTCGCGATCGCGTCCGGAACGAGCCGCGGATCGGCGAGCGGCGCCAGCTCGACGAGCACGGCGCCAGACGCGTAGGTCGGCTCGACCGAGCGCGCGAGCTCGAGGGCGAGCCTCGTCTTGCCGACACCGCCGGCGCCCGAGAGCGTGAGCAGCCGGGTGTGCCTGAGCAGCGACTCGAGCTCGACGAGCTCGCGGCCGCGGCCGACGAAGGAGCTCGCCTCGGCCGGCAGGGCGAACGGCGCGGTCGTGCCGAGCGCTTCGGACTCCTCTGCGAGCCCCGCTGCGAGCTCGGCAACTTCCTCGCGCCGCGTCTCCGCCCAGTCGTCGTAGCGGTTCTCGGGCAGGAGCTCGCCGCCGTAGAGGTCGAGCGCGGCTCGGTACGCAGCGGCGGTCCGCATGCGCCGCGCCACGGTCGCGGCCTGCTCGAGCAGGTCGACGTCGACGGTCGCGACCAGGGAGAGCACCTCGTCCCGCAGGTCGATCACATCCGCGCCGAGTGCGCGCCGGGCGACGTGCACCGCCTGGTGCAGATTGTTCGCAGCGGCGGCAGGCCCGCGCTCGCGCCAGAGCACATCCATCGCCTGGTCGCGATGAAGCCGATGGTCGCGCGCGAGTGCGAGCAGCTTCACGAGCTCGCGCGCCTTCTTCAGCCGCCAGGCAGACTCGGGCACCGCGACACCGTCGACCCTGACTTCGAATCCTCCGAGCAGCGTGACGTCGACCGCCATCGGAACAACCTAGTACGAGCAGGGTGGCCGGGCGAAAGCGCGGCGCTCGCTAAGGCCTCGCAAAGAGTGCGCAAAGACACGCGTCGTAGCGTCGACTGGCGCAGGGTCAATTCGATCGCACGGGAGGAACGAAAATGCTCAACATCAAGCTGCTCGGAGCCGTGGTCGCAGGCGCGCTCATCGTCGCCGTGCCGTCGCTCGCTCACGGCGGTCCCATCGTCGGCAAGCCGCTTGCGAAGGGGACGATGCAGGCAACGACGATCAACGCACAGGCTGGGTCGATGATCTTCGAGAAGATCACCGTCGCACCCGGCGGCAGCTTCGGCTGGCACACGCACACCGCACCGGTCGCGGTGGCCGTGGCGGCCGGAACGCTGACCGTGTTCGATCCGACGGTGAACGGCTGTGCGCCGTTCAAGGTCGGCAAAGGCGCATCGTTCGTCGAGCCCGCGAATCACGTTCACCTCGCGCGCAACGACGGCAAGAAACCCGTCATGGTGTACGTCGTCTACCTCGGAGTGCCGAAGCACACGGGCACGGACGCTGCTGCGACCAAGCCTGCCGGCTGCAACGCGTGAGCTGAACCGCCGACGGCGGCGACGAGCTGCGAGCCGGTCTCACCGTGCGTCACGGAGACCAGCTCGGTGCGCTCGTCGCCGCCCTGCTCGGTCCGCTCGGCACGACCCCGCTGCGCCGGTTCGACCAGGTCCCCGGGACAGTCCCCAGAACAGGTCCACCACGGCCACGTCTCAGGGACAGTCCCCTGAACATGTCCACCACGGACACGTCCCAGGGACAGTCCCCAGGACCTGTCTTTCGGGTCGGGTACGCGGATTCAGCTCGCGCCGTCGGCGGCCGCCTGCAGGGCAGCCAGGTCGAGCTTGCGCATCTTCAGCATCGCCTCCATCGCGCGGCGCGCACGCTCCTTGTCCGGGTCGGCGAAGAGCTCCGCCATGCCGGTCGGCACGACCTGCCACGAGACGCCGAAGCGGTCTTTGAGCCACCCGCACGGGCCTTCCTCGCCTCCGTCGGTGAGCCGCTCCCAGTAGTAGTCGAGCTCCTCCTGGGTCTCGCAATCGATCTCGAACGAGATCGCCTCGTCGAAGGTGAACTCCGGGCCGCCGTTGATGCCGACGAAACGCTGCCCGCCGAGCTCGAACTCGACCGTCATCACGAGGCCGGCTTCGCGCGGCCCGGCTTCCGTGTAGTGCGTGACGTTGAGGATGCGCGAGTTCTCGAACACGGAGACGTAGAACGCCGCAGCCTCCTCGGCTTCGGTGTCGAACCACAGGTTCGGTGCGATCGATCCCTTCATCCCTGGCCCCTTTCGTGGCGGTGCGTTCTCAGGATCTGAGACCCGGGCACCGCACGGAACTCATCGGTGCTCAGGCAGACGGAGGAGCGACGGGCCGAACGGCCTGCAGCTCACCGCGGCGGCGCGGCCGGCGCACCCTCAGCCACTCGGCTGCGAAGTACGAGCCGACCACGAGCACGGCGGCGAATCCCTGCGCTCCGAGCGTCTCCCACGTGGGGACGACCTCGAACCAGCGCGCCCACCAGTCGGGGAAGGCAACGCCGACGTCGGTGCGCGAGAGCCAGCCCACGTCCTGGAGCGTCCGTGCGCTGCCGCCGACCATCACGACGAGCACGACGCCGAGCATCACGCCCGTCACGACGAGCATTCGCTTGTAGGGCAGCTTCTGCTGGAGGAAGAACATCGCGAACCCGACGGCGACGGTCGCAGCGAGCCCGATCAGGACTCCTTCGAGCACGGTTCCGGTGCCCGCCTCGAGCTGGAGGGTCTGCAGGAAGAGCACGACCTCGAACCCCTCCCGGTAGACGCTCGAGAAGCCGAGCAGGACGAGGCCGGCGATCTGGCCGCCGATCATGCCGCCTGCGAGCGCGCGCTTGCGCTGGGCGTTGCGCTTCCCGATCCACTTCGTCCAGTACACCTTGTGGAAGAACCAGTTCATGATCACGAGCAGGACGGCGATCGCGATCAGGCCCGTGACGGCTTGCAGCTGGTCGGCGTAGCGCGAGAACTGGCCGAGGATGGCCTGCGCGAGGAACCACGTACCGACGGTCGCCGCGAAGGCGACGGCCGCACCGGCGGCGACGGGCCGGCGGAGGCCGCGCTGGGCGCCGAGCATCGACGCCGTCACCGCGGCGAAGATCAGCACGGCTTCCAGTCCCTCGCGGAAGACGATGATGGCGCTGTTCGCGACGATCACGGCATGCGACGTGCCGGGGGCCGACTCGGTCGGGTCAGGCGTCCCCTGCGACGCGTAGATGAGCCCGCCGACGAGGGTCGTGATGATTGCGCCCGCGAAGATCCAGACGCCGTAGCGCTGCGCGAAGCTGCGCGCTTTGACGTCCTCGCAGAAGATGTCGTTGCTCATCGGCGGGCACGATAGCAGCGATGTAAGGCGCGCCTTACATCTACCGCAGGTTAGGCTTCCGCCCCATGGAAGCGGTCGAGCACACGGAGGCGCCGGCAGGCGAGACCGAGCGAGCGCTGCAGGGGGTCTTCCGCTACTACGAGCTCGCGAAGCGGGCCGAGTGGCAGCTGGCCGACATGGGCTGGGGTGAGCTGCCGCCGATTCCGGAGTACAGCGGCTCGCCACAGAAGCTCGCCCGGCGGAAGGACCTCTGGCGCTCGGTGATCACCCAGCAGCTGCAGGCCGACGAGCTCGCCGTCGAGATGGCCACCCAGCTCTTCTCGATCGCCCCCGACCGGGAGGCCAAGCTCTACTACACGACGATGGTGCAGGACGAGGCCCGTCACACAGAGGCCTGGCTGAAGCTGATCGAGGAGGCAGGGGGAATGGCCGAGCGCGATCCCTACCTCGACGAGCTCGCCCATCAGGTTCTGGACGCCGACACGCTCGAGGAGAAGGTCTTCATGATGCAGGTCTTCTTCGAGCGGCTGATCATCCCGCGGTTCCGCATGATCGCCCGCTCGTCGCGGGGCACCCTGCTCGAGGATCTCTGCAACCGCCTTGCGATCGACGACGGCATCCACCACGGCGCGGGAATGGCGTACGAGCGCGTTCTGCTGGAAGGAGCCGGCCGGTCCGTCAACACGACCCTGGTCAAGGCGGCGAACCGTCTCCTGCCGGTGTTCGTGCAGCACGCGTTGTGGCGGCCCAAGGCGCGCGAGTTCATCGGGGCCCTGATGCGCGAGACCGACATCCGCATGCTGCGGGAGGATCTCGAGCATGGCATTCGCCTCGCGAACTCGCTCGGCATCGACGTCAGCGACGTCGAGCTGCCGCACCAGCTCCGCTCGACCTGATTCAGGGCTGTTGCGAGAGGATCAGCCTGCGTGAGCGGCCGAACGCGATCACGTCTTCCACTCGCACCTGCTGCTGGCCGAGGGAGAGCAGGTCGCCGGGCGTCGGCTGCTCGTCCAGCTGCAGGCGTCCGGTCGCCAGGACCGTGCCGCCACGCCGCAGTTCGTATTCGTAGTCACCCACCGCAGAGTCTCCCGAGCGCACGAGCTTACCTCTGACCGTGGAGTACGCTCGCTACACATGCCGAAGCTCCCACTGACCGGCGGCTGCCTCTGTGGGGCCGTTCGCTACGAGGTCGCCGAGCCCCTCGTCTCGGCGTCCTACTGCCACTGCACGCGCTGCCAGCGCCGCAGCGGCACCGCGGCCTCCGCCCAGGCCCGGGTCGCTCCCGGGGCGCTCAGCGTGACCCAGGGCGAGGAGCTCGTGCGCGAGTTCGCGCCGCCGGACGGCTGGCCCAAGTGCTTCTGCAGCTCCTGCGGCGGCGCCCTCTGGAGCCGCCACCCGACGGAGGACATCCGCAGCGTCCGGCTCGGCACGTTCGACGGCGATCCGGGCATCCGGCCGCAATGGCGGCAGTTCGTCGCCTACGCAGCGTCGTGGGAGGCGATCCCGGACGACGGCCTGCCGCGCTACCCGGAAGGGAAGACCGCCTGATGGCGAAGTCCCGGCTCAAGGGCCGTCGGGGCGCCAAGTCGCCTGCGGTCCTGCGCGAGCGCGTCGCGGAGCTGGAACGCGAGCGCGAGCTGCTGAATGCGATTGCCAACTACGCGCCGAGCCTCATCTGCCTGATCGACGGGGACGGCCGGGTGCGGCCCTTCGCCTCCAACCGGGCGTTCGAGCAGATCCTCGGCTACGCACCGCACGAGACCGGCGGCCAGTTCTTCTGGGACAGGTACGTGGCCGATGGCGAGCGCGGCCGTGCCCGCGATTGCATCCTGTCGGCGATCCGGTCGCGCGCGTCGAGCCACTGCGAGGGGCGCTGGCTCCAGCGTGACGGCTCCGAGATCGACGTCGTCTGGAGCTGCACGCCGCTGCCCAAGATCTCGAGCGGGCCGGTCTACCTGATCAGCGGCACGGACGTGACCGAGCGCAAGCGGCACGAGGCCGAGGTGCGTCGCTCGCGCGCGCGCATCGTCGCCGCGGCCGACGACGCCCGGCGGCGACTCGAGCGCAACCTGCACGACGGCGCGCAGCAGCGCCTGCTGGCGCTGCTCCTGCAGCTGCGCGGAGCTCAGCGCGGCCTCGTCGACCCCCAGGTGACCCTGGAGCTGGCGGTCGAGGAGCTCGCCGCGGCCGTCAAGGAGCTGCGCGCGCTGGCGCAGGGAATCCATCCCGCGGCGCTCACGGAGCGCGGGCTCGCGGCGGCGCTGCGCATCGTCGCGGCGCGCGCGCCGGTGCCGGTCGAGCTCGATGTCACCGATACGCCGCTCGACCCCGGCGTCACGGTCGCCGCCTACTACATCGTCTCGGAGGCGCTCGCGAACGTCGCGAAGTACGCCGAGGCGAACCGCGTCGCGGTGCGCGTGCGGGAGAGCGACGACCGCGTCGTCGTCGTGGTCGAGGACGACGGCAAGGGCGGGGCCGACCCGATCGGCGGCACGGGGCTGAGCGGCCTCGGCGACCGCGTGATGGCGCTCGACGGCTCGCTCTACGTCGACAGCCCGCTCGGCGGCGGCACACGGGTTCGCGCCGAGCTGCCGCTGCAGTAGCGTCCCGGTATGTGCTTCGACACCGACTCCGTCCCGCCGGTCCCGGCGATCGCCGGGGCATCGGTCTCGCACGAGCGCCTGACGCTTCGTGCCGCCGACGACAACGAGCTTGCCGCATTCCTCGCGACTCCCGACGAGCCGGGCACGACCGGAGTCGTGATCCTGCCGGACGTCCGCGGGCTCTACCACTTCTACGAGGAGCTCGCGCTGCGGTTCGCCGAGCGAGGGCAGGCCGCGCTCGCGATCGACTACTTCGGACGGACAGCGGGCTCGTCGGCGCGCGACGACGAGTTCGAGTACATGCCGCACGTCGACCAGACGACCGACGAAGGCGTGCAGGCGGACGCGCGCGCCGCGGTCGAGCACCTGCGCGGGCTCGGCTGCACCGCGATCAGCAGCGTGGGTTTCTGCTTCGGCGGGCGTGCCTCCTGGGTCGCGGCCGCCTCCGGGCACGGCCTCGCCGGGTCGGTCGGCTTCTACGGCTCGCCGACGCGTCGGCGCGGCGGCCCGAGCGTCATCGAGCGGATCGACGCGATCGCGTGCCCGATCCTGGCGCTGCAGGCGGGCGACGACCAGGGGATCACCGCCGAGGACAACGCCACCTTCGAGCGAGCGCTCACCGACGCGAGGGTCGAGCACGAGATCGTGATCTACGACGGCGCGCCGCACAGCTTCTTCGACCGCAAGCAGGAGCAGTTCGCCGACGCGTCCGAGGATGCGTGGCGCCGCGCGCTCGCGTTCGTCGGCTCGCACGGTTGATCCTCGCCGTCGACCAGGGCACCACGGGCACGACGTGCCTCGTCGTCGACGAGGACCTGCGGGTGCTCGGGCGTGGCTACCGCGAGCTGCGGCAGCACTTCCCGCGGCCCGGCTGGGTCGAGCACGACCCGGAGGAGATCTGGCTCGGCGTGCAGCGTGCCGCCGAGGCAGCGCTCGAGGCGGCAGGCGTGAGAGCGCGCGACCTCGAGGCGATCGGGATCACGAACCAGCGCGAGACGACGCTCGTGTGGGAGCGCTCGACCGGCCGCGCCGTCGGCCCCGCGATCGTCTGGCAGGACCGGCGTACGGCCGACAGGTGCCGTGAGCTGCGACGCCGGCCTGATCCGGCAGCGCACCGGGCTCGTGCCGGATCCGTACTTCTCGGCGACGAAGCTGGAGTGGCTCCTGCGCGAGCACGACCGGCCCGGGCTGGCGTTCGGCACCGTCGACGCGTGGCTCGTGTGGAAGCTGAGCGGCGGGGACGTGCACGCGACCGACCGCACCAACGCGTCGCGGACGCTGCTGTGCTCGCTCGAGACGCTCGACTGGGACGACGAGCTGCTCGCACTCTTCGGCGTCGACCGGTCGCTCCTGCCCGAGATCGTTCCCTCGCAGGGTCACGTCGCGGACGGCGAGCTGCTCGGCGCGCGCATCCCCGTCCGTGGGATCGCCGGCGACCAGCAGGCCGCGCTCTACGGGCAGGGTTGCCACGAGGCGGGCGAGGCAAAGGTGACGTACGGGACCGGCAGCTTCGTCCTCGTGCACGCCGGCGACGACGCGGGCATGCCGCCGCACGGCCTGCTGAAGACAGCTGCCGCGGACGGGTACGCGCTCGAAGGCGCGGTGCTCGTCAGCGGGGCCGCGCTGCAATGGCTGCGCGACGGGCTCGGGCTGCTCGCCGACGCGGCCGAGAGCGAGGCGCTCGCACGCAGCGTCGACTCGACCGACGGCGTGGTCTTCGTGCCGGCGCTGACGGGCCTCGGCTCGCCGTGGTGGGACGCCGACGCCCGCGGGCTGATCGCCGGGATCACGCGCGGCACGACGCGCGCGCACCTCGTCCGCGCGGCGCTCGAGGCGATCGCGCATCAGGTCGCCGACGTCGTCGACGCGCTGCCGCTCCGGCCCTCGGCACTGCGGGCGGACGGCGGGGCGGCGGCGAACGGCTTCCTGATGCAGTTCCAGGCCGACCTGCTCGGCCTGCCGGTCGAGGTCGCGGCCGAGCGGGAGACGACCGCCCTCGGCGCGGCGGCGCTGGCCGCCGCCCGGGCTGCCCGGGTGGCCGTCGGAGCGGTCTACGAACCGCGAATCGGGCCGGACGACGTCGCAGAATCGCGCCACGACTGGGCAAACGCCGTCAGGCGGACGCAATCCGATCTGACGCCTTAACGAGAACTTCCAAGCAAGATCTTAGGTCGCGGGTGCATCCTTAGGCCTGACCCCGAGCGAGGAGGCGCCAGTGGAAGAGGTCGGAGGCAAGCTCGAGCAGGCGTTGTTCGAGATCCGGCGCGTGATCGCCGGGCAGGAGGAGATGCTGGAGCGGGTGCTCGTCAGCCTGCTCGCCGGCGGCCACGTGCTGATCGAAGGCGTGCCCGGGCTGGCGAAGACGCTGACGATCAAGACCGCCGCGGCAGTGCTCGGCGGCTCGTTCCAGCGCGTGCAGTTCACTCCCGACCTCGTGCCGTCGGACCTCGTCGGCACCCGCGTCTACCGGCCCGACCGCACGGAATTCGAGACCGAGCTCGGACCGGTGTTCTGCAACTTCCTGCTCGCCGACGAGATCAACCGCGCACCCGCCAAGGTGCAGTCCGCGCTGCTCGAGGTGATGCAGGAGCGCCAGGTCACGATCGGTCACGGCACGTTCCCCGTCCCCAGCCCGTTCCTCGTGCTCGCGACGCAGAACCCCATCGAGTCCGAAGGCACGTACCCGCTGCCCGAGGCGCAGGTCGACCGCTTCATGCTCAAGGTGCTCGTCGACTATCCGGCTCACGACGAGGAGCTGACGGTCGTCGCGCGCTCGCTCGAGCCGGCGCCCGAGCTGGCTCAGATGCTCTCGCTCGAGGAGCTGCAAGAGCTGCAGCGGCAGGCCGCACAGATCTACGTCGACCCGGCGCTGATCAGCTGGACGGTCGACGTCGCCACCGCGACGCGCCGCCCGCGCGAGCACGGCCTCGACGAGATCGCCGACTACGTCTCATTCGGCGCCAGCCCACGCGGGCCGATCAGCCTCGTCGCGGCCGGACGCGCGCTCGCGCTGATCCGCGGCCGCGACTACGTCGTGCCCGCCGACCTGGAGTCGCTCGTCCGCGATGCGTTCCGCCACCGGCTCGTGTTGTCGTACCGGGCGCTCGCAGAGGAGGTCGCGCCCGATGCGATCCTCGACTCGGTGCTCGCTGCCGTGCCGATGCCGCAGATCGACCTCGGACGGACGGGCGCGGCAGCGTCGGCTTGACGTCGACAGCGTCAGACCCGCTCGCCCCGATCCGCACGCCGGAACAGCCGGGCCCAGGCCCGCTGTCCGCAGCCTCGCTGCGCGCGCTCGAGCTGACCGTCGGGCGCCGCGTCGACGGACTGCTCGCCGGCGATTACCGCTCGGCGTTCGCCGGCGTCGGCAGTGAGCTCTGGCAGGTGCGGCCCTACGAGGCCGGCGACGACGTGCGCCGGATCGAATGGAACGTGACGGCACGAACCGGCGTGCCGCACGTGCGCGTCGAGCTCGCCGAACGCGTGCTCGTGACGTGGCTCGTGCTCGATCTCTCGGCGTCGATGTCGTTCGGCACGGGCGACCGGCGCAAGGCCGACGTCGTCGAGGGCGTCGCGGTCGCGGTCGGTCACGCGGCGACGCGCCGCGGGAACCGGCTCGGCACCGTCACGTTCGGGAGTGACGCTGCCGTCGAGCCGCCGCGGCAGGGTCGACGTGCGCTCCTGCAAACCCTGCGCACGCTCCGTGAGGTGCTCCCGGGCGGAAGCGGCACGCTGCGCGACGCGCTCGATCTCGCTGATCGCGTGGCGACGCAGCGCGCGCTGGTGCTCGTCGTCTCCGACTTTCGCGGCCCGCTCAGCTGGCGCGCGCCGCTGCTTCGGCTCGCAGGCCGTCACACCGTGCTCGCGGTCGAGGTGCGCGACCCGCGCGAGCAGGAGCTCGCCGACGTGGGCGAGCTGCGCCTCGTCGATCCCGAGACGGGCCGCCAGTTGCGCGTCGACACCGGCGACCGCCGGCTCCGTGAGCGGTTCAGGACCGCCGCGACCGAAGAGCGCCGTGCCCTCGCGGCGAGCCTCGCATCCGCTGGGGTCGGCCATGTCGCGCTCTCGACCGAAGGCGACTGGCTGCGGCCGCTGGCTGCGTTCCTGCGCCGGGGGCGGCGCACGCGATGAGCTTCACCGCGCCGATCCTGCTGCTCTGCCTGCTCGCAGTCCCGGCCGTGATTGCGCTCTATCTCTGGTTCGACGACCGCCGCGATGCCCGCGCGGCCGCCTGGGCGCCCGCGCCGCTGCTCCCGAACATGGTCGCGCGGCCGCCGGCATGGCGCCGCCATCTGCCGACCGCGCTGCTGCTCGTCGGCGTGACGCTGCTCCTCGTCGGCTTCGCGCGTCCGAACGCCACGATCACCGTGAAGAGGCAGGACGCGACGGTCGTGCTCGTGCTCGACGTCTCGGGCTCGATGGCCGCGAACGACTCGAAACCGACGCGGCTCGCGGCGGCGCGCGCGGCCGCGCTCCGCTATGTCGACGACCTGCCGAAGGGCTATCGCATGTCGGTGATCACGTTCTCCGACCACACGACGCTCGCCTCGCCGCCGACGCACGACCTCGACCGGGTCCGCGCTGTCCTCAACCGCGCGCGCACCGGGCCGCAGGGCACGGCGCTCGCCGATGCGGTGGCCCGCGCCGTGGCCGTGGCGAGGGCCGTTCCCGCAAAGGCGGGGAGCAAGCGGCCGCCCGCGGTCACGGTCGTCTTCTCCGACGGCGGACAGACCGCCGGACGGGTGACACCGCAGCAGGCGGCGCAGTTTGCCCGCACGGCCCGCATCCCGGTGACGACGGTCTCCGTCGGCACGACCGACGGCATCGTCGAGCAGCCCGTCAAAGGCGGCTTCACCGAGCGGATCCAGGTGCCGGTCAGGCCGGCGGTGCTGCAGACGATCGCCCGCACGAGCGGCGGCCAGTTCGTCGCCGGTGCGCAGTCGGCGAATCCGAAGTCGACGTATCGCGAGCTCGGCTCGCGCGTCGGCCACCGTCGCAAGGAGGTCGAGGTGACGTCGGTCGCCGCGGCCGGCGGCCTCGTGTTCATGCTTGCGGGAGCCGTGCTCTCAGGTGTCTGGTTCCGGAGGCTCGTATGAGACCGTTTCTCACCGCGCTCGTCGCGGGGCTCGCGCTCACCGCCGCGTTCGCGCCGGCGAGCGGCGCGACGAACGAATGCCGCGGCATCATGGCCTGCATCCGCGTGCCGGGTCCCTGGGTGCTCGTGCCGCCGGGCGGCCGCGTCCAGTACCTCCTCAGCTGCCCCGGCGGGCGCAGCATCGTCGGTGGGCTCGACGTGCAGGCAACCTCGCGCGACGTCCGCGTCGGATTCGAAGGACGGCTCGGCGCGCCGGTGAGCCCGGGTGTGACGACGACGCGCTATGCGCTCTTCCGCGCGGTGTCGACGTCGAAGCGGCCGCAGGCGTTCCAGCCGCTGCTCGGCTGCGTGCCGACGCAGGGCGGGGGAGGCCGCTCGACCGTCTCGGCGCGGGTCACGCCGGCCGGCCCGTCGCTCGAGTACCGTTCCCGTATCGTCATCATCGGCCCGGGGCAGGTGAAGTTCGCCAAGGTGTCGTGCAAACCCGACGAGAAGCTGGTCGGCTCGTGGCACGCGATCGCGTTCCGCGTCAAGAAGCCGCCGAAGCTCGGCACGGGCTCGCTCGTGGACGTGACACGGCGGAGCTTCGGGAAGCGGGTCGTCGCCACCGCATCGGCGACGGACGGTCTGTCGATCGACGTGCACGCGGTCGTGCAGGTCGGAGCGGAGTGCGCGCCGTGACCTTCTCGTCGCCCTGGTTCCTGGCCGCGCTCGTGCTCGTACCGCTCGTGCTCGGGCTCGCGCTGTGGCTCGACCGGCGGCGCGCGCGCTACACGGTCGCGTTCACGAACCTCGACGTGCTCGCCACCGTGGCGACCACGCGGCGCAGGCCGCTGCGCTGGCTGCCGCTCGCCCTCTTCCTGCTCGCGCTCGCTGCGGCGTCGACGGCACTCGCCCGACCGAACGCGAAGGTGTCCGTCCCCTCGGACAAGGCGACGATCGTCCTTCTGGTCGACGTCTCCGGATCGATGCGTGCGGCCGACGTCAAGCCGACGCGCCTCGGCGCCGCGCAGAAGGCGATGTCTGCATTCGCCGACAAGGTGCCGCGCGGCGTCAGGCTCGGCCTTGTCTCGTTCAGCAGCGACCCTGACCTGCTCGTGATCCCGACGACCGACCGCTCGGTGCTGCACGAGGGGATCGATCTGCTCGTCCCGGAGGCAGGCACCGCGATCGGCGACGGGCTCGGGATGGCGGTGCAGGTCGTGAAGACCACGCTCGCAGGCGCACCGAAGGCCAAGGATGGCAAGGTGCCCGGCGCGATCGTGCTGCTCTCCGACGGCGCGCAGACCCGTGGGACGCTGACCCCCCTCGACGGCGCGGCGCGCGCGCGTGACGCCGGCGTGCGGGTGTTCACGGTGGCGCTCGGCACGAAGAACGGCACACTCGGCTTCGGCGGCGGGCCGTTCGGCGGCTACGGGCTCGGCGGCGGCTTCAACGGCGGCGGTGGGGGCGGTAACGGCAATCGCCGCTTCCCGGTGCGTCCGGACCCGGTGACGCTGGCCGCGATCGCCCGCGAGACCGACGGCAAGACGTTCGAGGCGAGGTCGGCCTCGAAGGTCGAGTCGATCTACAAGCAGCTCGGCTCGAGCATCGCGCAGCGGCAGGTCAACCGCGAGATCTCGTCGTGGTTCGTCGGCGCTGCAGCGCTGCTCCTCCTGAGCTCGCTCGCTGCGGCGAAGCTGACGGGCGCGCGACTGCCCTGAGGTCAGACGAGGTCGAGGTTCAGCTCGCGCAGGGCGAGGAACACGCCCTCGCTGAACGTCGGGTACGGCTGGATCACGTCGAGCAGCACCTCGATCGGCGTCTCGGCCCGGATCGCGAGCGTCAGTTGCTGCAGCCACTCGCCGGCCTCGGGACCCACCGCGACGGCGCCGGTCAGTACCCGCCGTTCCGGATCGGCCACGACCTTGACGAAGCCGGCGTGCTTCGGGCGCTCGTACGTGGAGAGGCGCGGCACCGAGCCGAGGTCCCACGTCGAGCTGACGCCGCCCTCGGTGTCGCCGACGGTCGCTACCTGCGGGTCGGTGAAGATGGTCGCCGGCACGGCGCGGTGGTCCGCGCGCGCCTCACGGCCGACCAGGTCGTACGCCGCGACGCGCGCGTGGTACTTGCCGACGTGCGTGAAGGGTGCGATGCCGGTCACGTCGCCGAGCGCCCAGACGTCGTCCGCTGCGCGCATGCGCTCGTCGACTTCGATTCCGCGGCGTGTCACCGTCAGCCCGAGCGCGTCGAGCCCGGCGACGTTCGGACGGCGTCCCGTCGCGATCAGCAGCCGGTCGAAGGGAAGCTCGCTGCCGCCCTCGAGCAGCAGGGCGGAAGGAGCGACGCGGCTCGCCCTGGCCTCGAGGCGAATGTCGACGCCGTCGTCGCGCAGCGCGTCCGCTACGAGCGCCGCCGCATCCGCGTCGACCCGCGAGAGGATCCGAGAGTCGCCCTGGACCAGCGTGACCTGTGAGCCGATGCGCTGGAAGAACTGCGCGAGCTCGCAGCCGACCGGGCCGGCGCCGAGCACGACGAGCCGCGGCGGCACTTCGCGCGTCTCGGTCGCATCGACATTCGTCCAGTAGTCGACATCCTCGAGCCCGTCGAGCGGCGGGATCGCAGGCGAGGAGCCCGTGGAGAGCACGAGCTTGTCGTATCGCAGCTCCGTCTCACCGACCTGGATCACGCCGCGCTCCGGGAACGTCGCGTCGCCGCGCACGAGCTCCGCGTCCTGGGAGGCGAGCCACTCGACCTGCGACGAGTCGTCGCGCTCGGCGACGATGTCGCGCCACGCGAAGATCGCCTGCGCGTCGAGCGCACCGACTGCCAGAGAGCCGAGCGTCCTGTTCGCTGCCGCGGCGAGCTCGGGCGCGCGCAGCATCGTCTTCGTCGGCATGCACGCCCAGTAGGAGCACTCGCCGCCGACGAGACGGCGTTCGACCACGGTCACCTTCGAGTCGCGGTCGAGCCGGCGGAGGGCGCCGACGAAATGCTCGCCGGATGACCCTCCGCCCACTACGACGACGTGCTGCGTCAAGGTGCTACTTGACGAGCCCATTCGCCTTCAGGAAGGCCTTCGCGACCTTCGCGGGCGACTGCTTGTTGATGATCACGGCCTTGTTCATCGCGATGATCGCCGGCGTCGTCAGCAGACGCGAGACCGCATTCACGCGAGCAGTGAACGTCGGGCCGAGCGCGGTGACGAGGGACGCCTTCACGAGCGGAACGACGTTCTGGAACCCGAACTGGTGCACGGGATCGGCGAGCAGGACGTACTTCGACCCCTTGCCGAGCACGGGGTCGGTCGAGAACACCGCCGCCGCCTGCACCTTGCCTGCGTCGAGCGCGGCGTACGGCGAGATGCCTGCGAACGGCACGAACGTCTCACCTGACAGCTTGTAGTTCTTGTGTAGCCCGATCAATCCAGTGGTGCGCGTCCGGAACTCCGGTAGCGCTCCGAGCTTGAGACCGGGGATCTTCTTCAGGTCGTAGAGCGTCTTCAGGTGGTACTTCGACGCCGTCGTCTTCAGCACCGCGATCGCGTCGGTGTCGAAGAACGGTGTCGCGTTCAGAACCTTGATGCCCTTCTTCGCCTCGAGCTGGCGGGCCAGGCTGACCGTCGCAGCGGCTGTCTTGGCGGAGAGAGCGTGGTGGTAGACCACCTGCACGATCACGCCTGTGTACTCCGGGTACATCGTGATCTTGCCCTTCTCGAGTGCCCCGTGGATGATCTCCGTCGACCCGATGTTCTCCTTGTAGGTGACCGAGAAGCCCTTCGACTCGAGCGCCTGCTTGTAGAGCTGGCCGAGGATGTACTCCTCGGGGAAGTTCTTGGTGCCGAGGACGACCGCCGGTGATGCGGACTGAGCCGGCCGCGCGAAGGCGGCCGCGAACAAGCCGATGACGATCGCGACCCCGAGCGAGATCGCAAAGGCGGCCTTGGCGGCGCGCCTGGTGTGCTTGCGGATCACAACGACTCCTTTCTGGGAGGTTCCTGGACACTAATCCGCCGAGGGAGGCTGGGAGCGGGGTCTGCGGCTCGGACGCGCGCTTGATCGAGCTTCGGGTTGCCGACTCGGCGCCGGCTGGCTCGAACCACGAGCCTCTACGGATCCGCGAACGGTGTCGCCCGCAGTTGCCGACCGCTTAGGATCTCAGCGTGGCGCTCGCGTTCGACTCGGCTCGCTGGGAGGCTCTCGCGGCCGCGCGGACACGCGGGGAGGTGGGCGACGGGATTGCCTCCGTGCTCGCGCTGCTCGGCCGACCTGATGTCATTTCGTTCGCCGGTGGGTTCCCCGATCCGGAGACGTTCCCGCGCGAGCGGGTGGCAGCGCTGCTGCACGAGCTCGCCGCGGCCGGGGAGTCGGCGGCCTTCCAGTATGCGCCCACGCGCGGCCTCGCAGGCGCGCTGGAGGTACTCGCGGATCGGCTCGAGCGTCTGCAGGGCAGTCGGCCCGCGGAGGACGAGCTTCTGGTCACGAGCGGCGGTATCGAGGCGCTCGAGCTCATCGGGAAATCGTTCCTCGATCCGGCCGACGTGGTCGTCGTCGAGGCTCCGACCTACCTCGGCTCGATCCAATCCTTCCGCAGCTTCGAGGCGGAACTCGTGCCGGTCACCTTCGACGAGAACGGTCTTGACGTCGCGGAACTGGAGCAGCGGCTCTCCGACGGCCTCAGGCCAAAGCTCCTCTACACGATTCCCGATCATCAGAACCCGGCCGGTGTCAGTCTCGCGGCCGATCGCCGCTCGACGCTCGTCGAGCTCGCCCGCTTCTACGGCTTCCTGGTGGTCGAGGACGTGGCCTACCGCGAGCTGGGCTTTGAAGACGAGTCGTTGCCGAGCCTGTGGAGTCTCGGCCCAGACATCGTCGTTCAGGTGGGGACGACGTCGAAAACGTTGTTTCCCGGAGTCCGCCTCGGCTGGGCGGCCGGGCCGGCGGAGGTCGTCGACCGGCTCGTCGCGGCGAAGCAGGTGACGGATCAATGCGCCGGCGCGCTCGGGCAGCGGCTCTTCGAGGAGTCGGAGCGGCGCGGCTGGATCGACGAGCAGCTCGTGCGTTCGCGGGCGCTCTACCGGCGCAAATGCGAGCGGATGCTGGCCGCGCTGAAGCGCACGATGCCGGAGTCGGCGCGCTGGACGACACCGCATGGCGGCTTCTTCTCGTGGCTGACGCTGCCGGGGGTCGACGCTGTCGAGCTCGCAGGGCGGGCCGTCGAGCAAGGGGTTGCCGTCGTTCCCGGGATGCTCTTCTTTCCGGACGGCAGGGGCACGGACAGCCTCCGCCTCTCCTACAGCCTCGTCGACGAGGACAAGATCGACGACGGGATCGCGCGCCTCGGGTCGCTCGTGTGAGTGAGCCGAAAGCAACGCACTACCGCTGGGACGACCTGCCGAAGGAGCCGCTGAAGGACGACCTGTCGCGTCGGCTGATCTCGACCGATCGCATGATGCTGGCCCAGGTCTTCCTCGAACGGGGATGCGTCGTACCGCGCCACTCGCACGAGAACGAGCAGCTCACGTACATCCTCGAAGGGAAGCTTCGCTTCTGGCTCGGCGAGGATGAGTCCGAAACGGTGGACGTCGGCGCTGGAGAGGTGCTGCACATCCCCTCGTGGGTGCCGCACAAGGCCGAGGCGCTCGAGACGACGCTCGACGTCGACATCTTCGCCCCACCGCGACAGGACTGGCTTGACGGGTCGGACGCCTACCTGCGCTCGAAGTGAGGCTCGGTCTCGAAGGTCGCCGCGGGCTCGTCACGGGCGGGTCGAAGGGGCTCGGCGAGGCGATCGCGCGAGAGCTCGTCTCCGAGGGTGCGCGTGTCGCGATCTGCTCTCGCAACGAGCAGGAGGTGAGCGCCACCGCCGCAGAGGTCGGCGCCGAGTACTCGCACGCGGCAGACGTCACCGACCCGGCGCAGGTGCGTGATCTCATCGCCGGGACCGCCGAGGCGCTGGGCGGAATCGACTTCCTCGTCAACAACGCGGGCGGCGCTCACCCCGGCACGTTCGAGACGTTGAGCGACGAGGACTGGGTCGCCGACCTCGACGTCAAGCTCTTCTCGCTGATCCGCTGCTCGCGTGGGGTCTTGCCGCATCTGCGCGCCGCCGGCGGTGGCCGGATCATCAACATCGGTGCCGTCTACTCGCGTTACCCCGATCCCGCCTTCTTCGCGACCTCGGTCAATCGTGCCGCCGGCAACTCGTTCACAAAGACGCTGGCGCTCGAAGTTGCGAAGGACAACATCCTCGTCAACGGTGTCAACATCGGCTTCGTGATCACGCCGCAGTGGGAGAACATCCGCCGGCGGCGAGCCCCTGAGTTGACACGCGAGGATTTCTTCGACCGCTTCGCCGCGCAGGAGGTGCCACTCGGTCGTTTCGGGCTGCCGGACGAGGTCTCGGGTCTCGTCGCGTTTCTCCTCGGTGACCGCGCGACCTACATCACCGGCGCGTCGATCGACGTCGCCGGCGGTATGGGCAAATACGTCTAGCGGCGGGAACACGCGATCCCGCACGCCCGAGGCAGTCGCCCGACCTCGCGACGCGAGACTCGACTGGCCGACGCTACTCGTGACCGTCCGCAAGGGCCGCGGCCTTGGATCGCCGAAGGCCCCTGGGCGTTACCACGATCTGCAATCCGAGTAGGGCGAGGAAGACGAGCGCGGAGAGCGCCATCACGCAGAGCGAGGCGGCGAGCACCCCCGCCAGCCGGTAGCTCGCCTGGTTGACGATCACGTCGCCGAGCCCGCCGCCCCCCGCGATCGCGGCGATCGGCGCCGTCGCGACGATCGTCACGGCGGCGATGCGCAGGCCGGTGAAGAGGAGCGGGACCGAGAGCGGCAGCTCGACCTGGCGCAGGATCTGCAGCCTCGTCATGCCCATGCCGCGCGCGGCCTCGACCGCGTCCCGGTCGACGCCGTCCACGCCGTCGAAGCTGTGCGTCAGGATCGGGCCGGTCGCCAGCACGGCGAGCGCGACCATGTTGTTGATGAAGCCGATGCCGAGGACGGTCAGGAACGCGGCGATCAGAACGAGGCTCGGCAGCGCGCGGCCGACGATCGAGGCTCCGATCGCGACCGTCGAGCCGCGGTGGAAATGGCCGAGCGCGATGCCGAGGGGCAGCGCAATCAACAGCGCGATCCCGAGCGCGGCGCCCGAGAGCTGGAGCTGCTCGAACGCCTTCGTCGCGAGGAAGCCGGGGTGGTCGCCGATGAAGCGCAGCGCGTCGGCGAACGTGTGCAGGTTGGCGTCGTCGGCGACGATCACCGTGGATCCCTCGCCCAGGGAACGAGCGCACGTCGCAGGGCGACGAGCGACATGTCACAGACGAGCGCCAGCGCAACCGCGAGCGCGCCGGCCGAGTAGATCTCGGTCTTGAACGGGATCGGCTCCTTGAGCGCGAGGAAGATCGGGTAGCCGAGCCCTTTCGGGAGGAGGAACGCCGCGATCGTCGCGATCGAGATCGTCGAGACGACGGCGACCCGCAGGCCGCCGATGATGAAGGGCACGGCGAGCGGCAGCTCGACGCGCGTCAGGATCTGCCGGCGGGTCAGACCCATGCCGCGGGCCGCCTCGAGCACGTCGGGCGGCGCGCTCTGCAGCCCGGCCATCATGTTCGGGAAGAGGATCACCAGGGTGTACGCGACGAGCGCGACCTCGACGGTGGTCGTCGAGATGCCCGTGAACGGCACGAGGATCTGGAAGAGCGCGAGGCTGGGAATCGTGTAGAGGAGCGCCGAGGCAATCCCGATCGGCTGCTCGACGTGGTGGAGGCGGTGGGCGAGCAGCGCGAGCGCGAATGCGATCACAAAGCCGATCACGAGTGCGATCGCCGTCAGCTCGAGATGCTGCACGAGTGCGGGCCAGAGCGTGTCGTGCCAGTGGTCGCGCACCCAGTCGGCGCAGAAGGTGTGGTCGCCCTGCACGCACGAGCTGCCCTCGCCGAAGGTCGGGATGACGGGGCCTGGACCGTCTACAGCAACGCCCCCGCGTCGTCGAGCCGGAAGACACCGAGCTCCTTGCCGTCGGCCCCTGTGACGACGACCTGCTCGGCGTTCACCTCCAGCATCTGCGAGACCGCGTTCCGCACCGACGTCTCCGCGGGCAGGCGCGGCCCATCGCTCGAGCCCGCGCGGAGCGGCACATCCGCGAGCGTGCGCAGGGCGAGCCGCCGCAGCGCCCGATCCTCGCCGATGAACTGCTTGACGAAGTCGTCGGCAGGGTGCGCCAGGATCGCGTCCGGGGTGTCGTACTGGGCGAGCACGCCGCCCTGCCGCAGGATCGCGATCCGGTCGCCCATCAAGATCGCCTCGTCGACGTCGTGCGTGACGAAGATCACCGTCTTGCCGACCTCGCGGTGCAGCCGACGCAGCTCGGTCTGAAGGCGCAGGCGCGTGATCGGGTCGAGGGCGCCGAACGGCTCGTCCATCAGGAGCACCGGTGGGTCGGCGGCGAGCGCGCGCGCGAGGCCGACGCGCTGGCGCTGCCCGCCCGAGAGCTGCGCCGGGTAGCGCGACGCGTCCCCGGCTTCGAGACCGACGAGCTGGAGCAGCTCCAGGCTGCGCGTGCGTGTGCGGCGCTTGTCCCAGCCGAGCAGCCGGGGCACCGTGCCGACGTTGTCGCCGACGGTCATGTGCGGGAAGAGGCCGATCTGCTGGATCACGTAGCCGATGCCGCGGCGGAGCTCCACCAGCGGGAGATCGAGGATCGAGCGGCCGTCGATCCGGATCTCGCCCGAGTCGAACGGGATCAGCCGGTTGATCATCTTCAGGGCCGTCGTCTTGCCGCCGCCCGACGGGCCGACGAGCACGCAGAACGTGCCGGCCGGGATCTCGAGCGACAGCTCGTCGAGCGCGGGCTGCTCGCGCCCCGGGTAGCGCTTCGTCACGTGGTCGAACACGATCTCGGCCGCAGTCGTGTGGCTCATCAGGGGTTTCTGATCCCTCCAAGCCCGACGGCCCCGCCGGCGGCGACGAGCAGCGCCGTGATCAGCATCGAGAGCCTGAAGCCCGTCAGGTCGAGCTGGTTCTCGGTGCCCGCGACGAGCGCGCCGACGACGGCGATCCCGAGCAGTCCTGCGACGCGGGCGACCGCGTTGTTGACACCGCTGGCGATCCCCGAGTCGCTCTCACCTGCGTCGGCGAGCACCGTCGCGGTCAGCGGCGCGACGATCATCGACAGGCCGATCGAGAAGACGAGCAACGGCGGGAGCAGCTCGGTCCAGTACGTCACGTGGTCGCCGAGGCGCACGAGTGTGAGCAGCGCCACGCCCGCGATCAGCGGCCCCACCCCCATGAAGAGCCGTGGGCCGAGGCGCATCGAGAGGCGTCCGACACGCGGTGAGAGGACGAACATCACGATCGTGATGGGGACGAGGGCGAAGCCGCTCTTCAACGCCGAGTAGCCGGCGATCTGCTGCAGGTAGAGGACGAGGAAGAATGTGAGCGTCGAGAGGCCTGCGTAGACGGTCAGGGTCTCGAGGTTCGCGAACGAGAAGTTCCGCTTCGAGAAGAGGCGCAGCGGCAGCATCGGATGAGGGGCGCGACGCTCCCACCAGAGAAACGCGAAGAAGACGACGATGCCGCCGAAGAAACTGAGCAGGATGATCGGGTCACCCCAGCCCCGGCGCGGCTCCTCGATCAGGGCGAACACCGGGCCCGCCAGACCGAGTGCACAGAGCACACCGCCGACGAGGTCGACGCGCGCGCGCTTCTCCCCGGTCGGCTGCCGGCTCGGGACCGCGTAGGCGACGAGCCCGCCGGTGACGAGGGCGAACGGGACGTTGACAAGGAACACCCAGCGCCACGACGCGTGCTCGACGAGCCAGCCGCCGGCGAGCGGCCCGATCACGAAGGCGATGCCCGTCCACGCGGTCCACGCGCCGATCGCGGCGCCGCGCGCTTCGCCGCTGAACGTCGTCGCGATCACTGCGAGACCGGCGGGGGTGAGGATCGCGCCGGTCGCGCCCTGCAGGCCGCGCGCGAGGATCAGGCTCGTGCCGTTCGGCGCCGCTGCGCAAAGGATCGACGCGACCCCGAAAGAGGCGATGCCGATCAGGAAGATCCGGCGGGGCCCGAAGAGGTCGCCGAGCGAGCCGCCCACGAGGAGCAGGGAGCCGAGCGTCAGGAGGTAGGCGTCGACGACCCACTGCTGCAGCGAGAGCCCGCCGCCGAGGTCGTCCTGGATCGCCGGCAACGCCACGTTCACCACCGTGGAGTCGACGAACACGATCACCGAACCGAGGATGCAGGCCACGAGGACCAGGCGATTGCGAGTTTCGGGCGACAGGCGCTCGATCTTCGCAGACCCGGCCCTCGTGGCAGAGCGGCTCTAGGAGCGGATTCCCTGCTCGCTCCTAGTTCCTCCGCAGGAGGCGGCGTGCTGTGGAACGCCGCCTCCCGCCGCGCAGCACTTCGACGTGTGCGTCGCTGAGGATCCGGATGGTCTGGGGGTCTGAAGGCCGCATAGCGTCTCCCTTCTTTCGGCCTCGAATATCTTGATGTCAAGAGAATAACAGCTGAGCCTCTTGACGTCAAGAGTTTTGCTGTCAAGATGTGCGCCATGAAGGACTGCGACCACATCGACCGCCTGCTCGAGCGCCTCGAGCCGCTGCACCACGTCGACATCGACCGCGACGTCGAGGCAATCGTCGACCGCATCGCGAGCATCAACAAGCGCATCAAGCGCGGGATGGAGCGGACCCTCGCCGAGCACGGCCTGACGTATCCCGACTTTCAGGTGCTGGGGACGCTCCGACTCTGGCGGAGCGACCATCGCAGCTCGCCAGGTGAACTGGCGGCGGACATGGAGCTGTCGAGCGGCGCCATGACGAGCAGGCTCGACCGGCTCGAGGAAGCCGGGTACGTGCGCCGGCTGCGCGATCCGGGCGACCGCCGCGGTGTCGTCGTCGAGTTGACGGAGGAGGGGAAGCAAGCCTGGGACGAGGCGGCCAGCGTGCAAGGCCGCCGCGAGGCGTTCTTCGCCTCGGCGCTCTCGAAGCGCGAGCAGCAGCAGTTGAACGGGCTGCTGCGGAAGCTGATGGTCGCGTTCGAGCCTACGGCGACGGCGCCGGCGGAAGAGCCTGTGGCTGCTGCACGGTCACGCTGACGGTCGCCGACGCCGCGACGCGGCCGTCCTGCGCGAGCGCCCGTACTGCGAGCACGTGCACGCCCTCAGCGACCGTCGTGGTGTCCCAGGCGGTGCTCCACGGCTCGTTCGTCGCGGTGGCAAGCACGGTGCCGTCGACGACGAACTGGAGACGCGCGATCGGCCCGATCGTGTGTGCGCCCCAGTCGACGATGCCGCCGACCGTCGAGCCGGCGACGACGGTCTGCGACATCACCTTCGCCGCCGGCTGCGGCTTCGGTCTCGGCTTGGGCTTCGGCTTCGGGCTCGGCTTCGGGCTCGGCTTCGGGCTCGGCTTTGGCTTGGCCGCGACGTGCGTGCGCTGCGCGCGGTTCGAGACGACGAGCGGCAGCGTCCGCTTGGCGACGCGCCCGTCGCGCGAGACGGCGGCGAGCGTGATCCGGTGGCGCCCGTCGGCGACGCGATGGGAGTTCCAGCGCAGCGTGAACGGCGCCGAGCGATCGCGGCTGATCACTTTGCCGTCGACGTAGAGCCCGATCCCCGTCGTCTTCGCTCCGCGCACGTTTGCGCGGATGCGCAGCACGCCCCCCACCTTCTGCCACGCCCGCAGCTTCGACGTCGTCAGCGCGAAGTCGTGGTTCGCGACACGGACCGTCCAGCGCTTCCAGGCGGTGCGTCCCTCTCCGGTGACACGCAGTGCGAGCGCATGCGTGCCGTTCGCGAGGCGGGTCGTGTTCCAGCCGTGGCCGCTTGCGAAGGCAAACGGCTTGCGCGAGTCGCTCCAGAGCAACTCGCCGTCGACGAAGAAATCCACTCGCCGCGCGGCGCCCTTCGTCGTCACGCGCCACGGCTCGATGCCGGTCAGCGTGTCGCCGCGGTCGATCGTCGTCGAGCCGACGTGCAGCGCATAGCGGTCGGGGAACGCGTAGCGGCGGACGAGGTCGAGGTAGAAGCCCCAGCGCCAGTGCGGCCCGGGATCGGTGTGGTGATCGGCGCCGCCGAAGAGCAACGGGTCGTTCGGATCGGGCACCTGAGAGTGGCCGATGATGTGCTTGCGGTCGACGGGGATCGAGTAGCGACGCACGAGCCAAGCGACGAGCTTCGCGGAGGAGGTGTACTCGGCCGTCGTGAACCCCGCCGGGTCGTACGTCTCGCCGACGTGCTCGACGCCGATCGAGTGGACGTTCGTTCGCCAGTTGCCTGCGTGCCAAGCGATGTCGGACAGGTGCACGAGCTGCACGATCGAGCCGTCCCGCGCCACCACGTAGTGCGCGGAGGCGTGCGAGTGGCCGCCCGACAGCCACCAGACGTTGCCGATCAGCGAGCCGCCGTCGGTGGCATGGATGACGATCGTGCGGATCTGCTTCTGGCCGCGGCTCGCCTTGGTGAAGCTGCCGTCGCCGCGGACCCACGTGACGGCGGGTCGTTTGACGAGCTCCGCAGCGTGCGCGAACGGCGCGCTCACCAGCACGCCCAGCAACGCGGCGAGCAGCGCGGTCGTGCGGAGCATCACGGCGTTGTAACCCAGATCGGGCCCCGATGCGACCCTGCTTCAAGGGTTCTTTACACGCCGCGGCGGGCCATGTCCCGGGGACAGTCCCCGGGACACGGCCGCTCGGCCTGCGTCAGCCGCTCGACGCGGTGCGCAGGCCGGCGTCGCCGGAGCGCGGGCCGAGCGCATGGAACGGCTCCGGCGCCGTGCGGCCCTCGAGGCAGTCGGCGACGTACTCGGCGAGCGCCGGGCCGTGCTTGAAGCCGTGCCCCGAGCCGCCGCCGAGCAGCCACCAGCCGGCCTGCTCCGGATGGCGGTCGAAGACGAAGTGCGTGTCGGCGGTCAGGTCGTACTGGCAGACACGACCGCCGACGACCGGCGCATCCGCCAGCGCCGGGAACCGCAGCGCCGCGTACTCGCGCGCAACCTGCTCGAGCTCGCGCGACGGCACCCGGTCGAGCGTGTCGGGGTCGACGGTCTCGCCGGGCAGGTCGGGCGCGATCTTCGCGCCCAGCCCGGCGAGCTCGCCGTGGCCGTAGAACGGCCCGTCGTACTCGCAGAAGCCGGGCGTGCCGTCCCAGGCGGCGTCGGCGCCGAAGAAGAAGACGTCGCGCCGCGAGAGCTTCAGCTCGACGAGCCCGGGGAAGTACCGCGGGAGCCACGAGCCGCACGCCCAGACGACGACGTCGGTGCGGAGATCGTCGCCGGGCGACACCCGGCCGCGCTCGAGGCGCACGCCTCGGCGCTCGCCGTCCTCCGCGAGCAGCTGGGTTGCGCGGCGGGCGTGCAGCACGCCCGCCTCGGGCTCGAACAGCACGGCGTGCAGGTCGTCGGTCGCGAGCGACGGGTAGAGGTCGCGCGCGTCCTCCGGAGCGAGCCACTCGTACGGGGCGCCGGCGGCTTCGAGTGTCGCCCTGCTCTGCTGCTCGAAGCCGTCCGCCTGCCGTGCGAACCACGCGACGCCGACGGGCTCCCAGATGCGCGTGCCGGTCTCCTCCTGCAGTTCGAGCCACAGCGTGCGGGCGCGGCGCGACATTCGCGTGTACCACTCGACACGGCCGTGCGCGGCACGCGACAGGCGGGTGTCGCCGCCCGACCCGGAGCGGACGGTGCCGGGCGTGTACTGCTCGACGAGCGTCACGTCCCAGCCGCGCAGAGCGAGCTCCCGTGCAGTGGCTGCACCGAAGACGCCCGCCCCGACGACGGTCGCGCTGCTCATGCGGGCGCCGGCACCTCGTCGAGCGCCCCGCGCAGCGAGGAGACGAACCGCGCGAGCTCCACCGGGCCCTGCTCGGCCGCCTCGACGGCGCGCGAGCCGACGACGACACCGTCGACGAGCTCGGCGGCCGCCCGCGCATGCTCGGGAGTCGAGATCCCGAACCCGGCGTGCAACGGGAGCGGCGTCGCACGGCGCGCACGCGCGGCGAGCGCCGCGAGCGAGGGGCCGAGCTCGGCACGCGCGCCGGTCGTACCGGTCACGGTGACGAGATACAGCCAGCCGTCTGTCGCCTCGGCGGCGAGGCGCAGGCGCGCGTCGGTCGACGTCGGCGCGACGAGCTGCACGCGGCGCAGACCCGGGCGGACGTCACTCGGCAGGTCCGGGACGATGAACGAGGTCGCCCCGGCCGAGCGAGCGTCGGTCTCGAGCCGTTCCCAGCCGTAGGCGTCGAAGATCGACGCGTAGGTCATCGGGATCAGCGGTACGTCGACCCGCGCCCGGGTCTCGGCTAGCACCTCGAGACAGCGCGTGGTGCGCATCCCCGCCGCGAGCGAGCGCTCGCCTGCGCGGCGGATGACCGGGCCGTCGGCGAGCGGATCGGAGAACGGGAAGCCGAGCTCGATCACGTCGGCGCCGGCGTCGACGGCCGCCTGCGCCAGCTCCGGCGTCTCGGGCATCGCCATCAGGTAGACGACGAGAGTCTTCATTCGCCCGCGAGTAACGAGTAGATGAACGCGTCGGCGCGGCCGTCGCCGTAGCGCAGAAACGAGCGGAGCCGTCCCTCGCGTGTGAACCCGAGCCGTTCGAGCACGCGGATCGAGCGCTCGTTCTCCGGGCGGACGACCGCTTCGAGCCGCAGCACCCCGTTGTCGTGGACGTGGCCGGCGAGCGTGCGGACCGCGCGCGACGCGATGCCGCGTCCACGCCCGGCGGGGAAGAGCCAGTAGCCCACCTCGACGCGGCTGCGCTGCTCGTCGAAGTGGTGCAGCGTGATCCCCCCGACGATCGTGCCACTGCCCTCGAGGATCACGAACGGCAGGAGAAAGCCCGACGCTTGCATCGCCTGGAGCTCGGTCTGCATGAACGCGCGCAGCTCGGGCTCGGTCAGCGGCGGCAGGCCTGCCTCGCCGCCGACGTCGGGATCGAGGAACGCGGGTGCGATCGCCGCGAGGTCGTCGAGCACGGGCGGCCGGATCAGGAGCTCGTCGACGCGGAAGCCGTGTCGCGGAAACGGGATCCCGCTCACCGCGCGAGCACCTCCGCGAGATCCTTGTCGCCGCGGCCCGAGAGGCAGACGGCGATCAATTCCGCGTCGGTGTCGAGTGCCCGCGCCAGGGCGTGCGACGACTCGAGCGCAGGCACGATTCCTTCGGTCCGGCAGAGTCGATGGAACGCCTCGAGCGCCTCCTCGTCCGTGCACGGGACGTACGTCGCCCGGCCGCTGTCGCGCAGGAACGCGTGCTCTGGGCCTACGCCGGGATAGTCGAGCCCGGCCGAGATCGAGTGCGCGTCGAGGATCTGGCCGTCGTCGTCGGCGAGCAGCGACGAGCGCGCGCCGTGCAGAACGCCGGGCCGGCCGACGCCGAGCGAAGCAGCACCCGCAGCTTCGACGCCGATCAGCCGCACGTCCTCGTCGGGAACGAAGTCGTAGAACATCCCGATCGCGTTCGAGCCACCGCCGACGCAGGCGATCACGGCGTCGGGCAGGCGTCCCTCGACTGCGAGCAACTGCTCACGCGCCTCGCGGCCGATCACACGCTGCAACTCGCGCACGACCTCGGGGTACGGGGCAGGGCCGACACACGAGCCGATCAGGTAGTAGGTCGTGTCGACGTTCGCGATCCAGTCGCGAATCGCCTCGCTCGTCGCCTCCTTCAGGGTGCGCGTGCCGAAGTCGACGGCGCGGACCTCGGCGCCGAGCAAGCGCATCCGCTCGACGTTCGGCGCCTGACGCCGCATGTCCTCGCTGCCCATGTAGACGATGCACTCGAGGCCGAAGCGCGCGCACACGGTGGCGGTGGCGACGCCGTGTTGCCCAGCACCGGTCTCGGCGACGATTCGCTGCTTGCCGAGCCTGCGCGCGATCACGGCCTGGCCGAGCGCGTTGTTCACCTTGTGCGCGCCGGTGTGGAGCAGGTCCTCGCGCTTCAGGTAGAGCCGCCGATCCGGTGCGAACCGTTCCGCCCGGGTCAGGGGAGTGGGACGGCCCGCGTAGTTGGTCAGCAGCTCGTGCAACTCGGCGCGGAACTCGTCGTCCTCCCGCAGGCTCGCCCAGACGGCGGTCAGCTCGTCGAGCGCGGGAATGAGCGTCTCCGGCACGTACCGGCCGCCGTACTCGCCGAACTCGGTGGTCGCACTCATCCGCGCGACGCCTCGACCCACGCGCGCACCGTCTCGTGGTGCTTGATGCCGGGTGACGACTCGGTCGAGCGCGCCGAGTCCACGGCCCACGGCCGCACCGCCTCGATCGCATCGCGCACGTTGTCAGGGGCGAGCCCACCGGCGAGCATCACGCGGCCCTGGGCAGCCCGTGCCCGCTCGAGGTGGGTCGGATCGGGCTCCGACCACGGCAGGTCGATCACCGTGCCGACCTCGGCTCCGTCGTAGAGGAGCTGCGCGTCGCGCGAGCGGTGGCCGTCTTCACGGCCGTAAAACTGGACGAGCGCGGCCTCGGTCTCCTCGACCTCGCCGACGAAGACGGCGACGCGGAGCACGGTGTCGGGCGCCGCGAGCACGGCCTCTGCGCGGCGCGGGCTCTCGGCGGCGAGGATGAAGCCGACGAGGTCTGCGCCTGCCGCTACGGCCGCGTCGACGTCCTCCTGCCGGGTCAGTCCGCACACCTTCACGAGCGGGCGCGAGACGAGCTCCGCGAGCTGCGCGCCCGGGTCGGCGGCGCGCATCAGGGTCGAGCCGATCAGGACGGCGTTCGCGCCGGCGAGCTCCGCCTCGGCCGCCTGCGCCCTGGACTCGATCGCGCTCTCGGCGACCAGCACGCGGTCGCGCGGCGCCCGGGAGAGCAGGGCGATCTGCGCGCGCCGGTCGATGTGGAACGTCGAGAGATCCCGCGCGTTGATCCCGATCACCGGCGCGCCGAGCTCGGTCGCCCGTGTGAGCTCGCCCGCGTCGTGCGCCTCGACGAGCGTGTCGAGCCCGAGCGAGGTTGCGGTGCGCAGCAGCGCCTCTGCCGCGGCGTCGTGCAGGTCGCGCAGGATCAGCAGCGCAGCGTCCGCCCCCGCAGCGCGGGCCGCGAGCAGGTCGTCGGGTGTGGTGAAGAAGCCTTTCGCCAGGAGCGGCAGCTGCGTCGCTGCCCGGGCTGCGCGCAGGTCCTCCCACGACCCGCCGAAGCGCTCGTCGACGAGCACCGACATCGCGCGTGCCCCTGCCGCTTCGTAGCCGCGCGCGACCGCCGCGACGTCGCCGTCGGGGCGCAGGTCGCCCGCCGAGGGGGAACGCCGCTTGAACTCGGCGATCGCGCCGAAGCCGGGAGCACCGAGCGCCGACCTGAATCTCATGCGCTCACCTCGGCGCGGGAGAAGGCGGCGAGCTCGTCGAGGCGGGCTGCTGCGGCGCCGGAGTCGAGCGCCTCGCGCGCGACCTCGACCCCTTCGCGGAGGTCGGCCGCCCGGCCGCCCGCCGCGATCGCCCCGGCGGCGTTCAGCAACACGGCGGAGCGTCCGCCACCGTCGGCGCCCGCAAAGACGTCGCGGATCCGCTGCGCGTTCTCGGCCGCGGTCCCGCCGCGCAGCTCGTCGGGGTCGCAGCGCGCGATCCCGAGCTCCTGCGGGTCGATCTCGCGGCGGCGGACATCACCGTCGACGACCTCACAGACGAGGTTGGGGCCGGCCGGCGACAGCTCGTCGATTCCACCCGCGCCGTGCACGACGAACGCGCGCCGCGCGCCGAGCCGCGCCAGCACGTCGGCGATCACCGGCACGAGCTCCGGCGAGTAGACACCGACCACCTGGGCGCGCGCGCCCGCTGGGTTCGTGAGCGGCCCGAGCACGTTGAACACGGTACGGGCTGCGAGCTGCGTCCGGACCGGTCCCGCGTGCCGCATCGCGGGATGGTGCGTGGGCGCGAACATGAAACCGAAGCCGAGCTCGTCGATCGACCGTGCGATCCGCTCGGGAGGGAGGTCGAGCCGGAACCCGAGCTGCTCGAGCACGTCTGCGCTGCCCGAGAGCGACGAGACCGAGCGGTTCCCGTGCTTCGCGACGCCCGCACCCGCCGCGGCCGCCAGGAGCGCGGCGGCGGTCGAGATGTTGAACGTCTTGCCGCCGTCGCCGCCCGTGCCCGCGGTATCGACGAGGTCGTCGCGCCGCGGCCGCACGGGGATCACGTGTGCGCGCATCGCCTCGGCGGCGCCCGCGATCTCGTCGGCCGTCTCACCCTTCAGGCGCAGGGCGACGAGGAACCCGCCGATCTGGGCAGGGGTCGCTTCGCCGGACATGATCGAGTCCATCACCCGGCGCGAGTCGTCGCGTGAGAGGTCCCGGCCGTCGAGCAGCTGTGCGAGCGCGTCCTGGATCATCGACCCTCGAGGAAGTTCCTCACGATGTCACGGCCGTGCGGCGTCAGGACCGACTCGGGGTGAAACTGGACGCCGTCGAGCGGGAGCTCGCGATGCCGGACGGCCATCACCTCGCCGTCGGGCGCGGTCGCCGACACCTCGAACTCGTCCGGGACGGTCGTCGCCGCGAGCGAGTGGTAGCGCCCTGCCTCGAACGACCGCGGCAGGCCCGCGAAGATGCCGCGTCCGTCGTGCGTGACGGTCGTCGCCTTGCCGTGCACGAGCTCGCGGGCCGGCCCGACCTCGCCGCCGAAGACCTGCACGAGTGCCTGGTGCCCGAGGCAGACACCGAAAATCGGGACCCGGACGGACAGGCGACGCAGGATTTCCGGCGTCGTACCTGCCTCCTCAGGCCGTCCAGGCCCCGGTGAAACGACGAGGTGGGAGGGGGAGAGGATCTCCGCCTCGTCCGGTGCAATCTCGTCGTTGCGTCGGACGGCAACATCCGCCCCCAGCTCCTGGAAGAGGTGGGCGAGGTTGTAGGTGAACGAGTCGTAGTTGTCGATCAGGAGGATCACGGCTGTTGTCCCTGCTCTGCAGCATCGAGGGCCGCCTCGAGCGCTGCAAGCTTGTTCAGGCACTCCTGGTGCTCGGCGGCCGGGTCGGAATCGGCGACGATGCCGCCGCCGGCCTGCAGGTAGGCGCGGCCCGCTTGCAGGCGGACGGTGCGGATCGCGATGCACGTGTCGAGCCCGAGCCCGGGCACGTGGTAGCCGACGACACCGGCGTAGGTGCCGCGCCGGTACTGCTCGAGCTCCGAGACGATTTGCATCGCGCGCACCTTGGGCGCGCCCGAGACCGTCCCGGCCGGGAACGTCGCGCGCAGGACGTCGAACGGCGTCACACCGGGTCGCACGCGGCCGGCGACCTCCGAGACGAGGTGCGTGACGTGCGAGAAGCGCTCGGGCTCGAGGAAGCGCTCGACCTCGACGCTGCCCGGCTCGCACACGCGGGACAGGTCGTTGCGCCCGAGGTCGACGAGCATCACGTGCTCGGCGCGGTCCTTCTCCGAGGTGAGCAGCCGTTCGGCGTCGCCCGGGCCGCGCTCGGTCGTGCCTGCGATCGGATTCAGGCTCGCCCGCGTCCCTTCGACCTTCACGTGCGTCTCGGGTGACGAGCCGACGAGCGCGAGCCCGTCGAGCTCGAGCAGGAAGAGGTACGGCGACGGGTTGATCCGGCGCAGTGCGCGATAGACGGCGAGCGGAGTCGCGGAAGTCTCGCGCTCGGCACGCTGCGAGAGCACGGCCTGGAACACGTCGCCGCGGCGGATGTGCTCCTGCACACGGGCGACGCGCCGCAAGTGCTCGTCCCGCTCGGGAAAGCGCCGTGTCTCGCCGGTCGCGCCGGGTGCCGGCGTGACCGGCGCGGCCCCATCGGCGAGCACGGCCGCCACCTGGACGGCGTCGCCCCAAAGGACGTCGGCGGTGCCGGTGACGTGGTCGAAGCGCAGGAAGGTGTCGGCGACGACGAAGAGGCTCTCGGGCACATCGGGCCCAGCCGCGGGCAACGGGACCGTCGGCTCGAGCTGTGCGACGTGGTCGTAGCCGAGGTAGCCGACGACCGGCTCATCCAGTTGCTCGGCCTCCTCGAAGGAGACGAGACGGTCGCCGTAGCCGACGAACGAGTGTCGGCCGAGGCGGCCCTGGTCGACCGACTCGAGCAGGAACGACGCGCGCGCGGTGCCCTGCAGCCGGAGGTACGCGGCGAGCGGTGTCAGGAGATCGGTGTCGAGTGTGATCGAGGTCATGGGGACGGAGACGAACGACGAACGACCCTCTCGGGTCGCATGGTGGAGCAGGAGCGGGCTGTGGTGCGCGGCTAGGCGCGCGGGCTCCCGCCCTGCTCGCCGCGCCACGTGCGCCGGTTCAGGGTCGGGGAGGTCATCGGCCGCAGGGTAGGCGGTGCTGCTTGAATGCGCAAGCCATGGCCGCGCCCGAGCTGCTCACATCGCTGCTGCAAGCCGCCGGCCCGTCGGGGCACGAGGAGGCGCCCGCGCGCATCTGGCGCGAGGCTGCGTCCGGCTTCTCCGAGGTCACCTCGGACACGCTCGGCAGCTCGTTCGCGCGTGTGCGCGCCGGCGAAGGTGCGATCACGCTCGCCCTCGTCGGCCACATCGACGAGATCGGGGTCGCCGTCACCAACGTCGAGGAGAACGGCCTGCTCTCGTTCACGACCGTCGGCGGGATCGCGCCGGAGACCCTCGTCGGCCAGCGCATCGAGCTGCTGACGAAGAACGGGCCGATTCCCGGCGCGATCGGGCGCAAGCGCATCCCGCCGGAGCAGATCCGCGACCGGCCACGGCTCGAGTTGGCCGATCTGCACATCGAGATCGGCGCCGCCTCGCGCGAGGACGCGGAAGGGCTCGTCCGCGTCGGCGACGTCGCGGTCTGGAACGGCGCGCCCGTCGAGCTGCCGAACGGGAGACTGATGTCGCGCGCGCTCGACAACCGGCTCGGCGCGTACATCGCCCTCGAGGCGGCGCGGCGGATCGCCGAGGCGAAGGAGGCGCAGGTCGACGTCGTCGCCGTGGCAGCCGTGCAGGAGGAGATCGGCCTCTACGGCGCGCGCGTCGCTGCCTACGGCCTCGACCCGCAGGTGGCGCTCGCGATCGACGTCACGCCGGCGACCGACTACCCGGGTGGAGATGCCAAGCGCGCCGGCCGCATCGAGCTCGGGATGGGCGCGATGATCGCCCGCGGCCCGACGATGAACAAGCAGGTCGTCGAGCTGCTCGCGGAGGCTGCGGAGGCGGAGCAGATCCCGCATGCGTTCGAGATCTATTCGCGCACCACGTCGACCGATGCCGACGAGCTCCACCTGACGCGCGCGGGCATCCCGACCGGGCTGCTCTCGATCCCGACGCGCTACCTGCACAGCCCGAACGAGCTCTGCGACCTCGAGGACGTCGAGTCGATCGTCAGGTTGATCGTCGCCTTCGCCGAGCGCATCGCCCGCGACCACTCCTTCATCCGCTGATGCCCGGCCGCAGCGTCATCGTCAGCGCGGTTCGCACGCCCTTCGGGAAGCTCGGCGGAGGACTCGCCAGGCACTCCGCGACCGAGCTCGGCGGGATTGCGATCAACGCGGCGCTCGAGCGGATCGGGGTCGAGGCGCACGAGCCGCAGTACGTGATCATGGGACAGGTGCTGCAGGCGGGCGCCGGCCAGGCACCCGCGCGCCAGGCGGCGATCGCCGCCGGTCTCCCGAAGGAGACGCCTGCGGACACCATCAACAAGGTGTGCGCGTCGTCGATCCGCGCGATCGAGATCGCCGATTCGATGATTCGCGCAGGGGACGTCGACGTGGTCGTGACCGGCGGGATGGAGTCCATGTCGAACGCTCCTTACCTGCTCAGGCAGGCGCGATTCGGTTACCGCCTCGGACACGGCGAGCTGATCGACTCGATGGTCTTCGACGGGCTGACGTCGACGTTCGACGAGCTGCACATGGTCGCGCAGAACGCGAAGGTCTCTCGCGAGCTCGGGATCACGCGCGAGCAGCAGGACTCCTGGGCAGCGCGCTCCCACGAGCGTGCAGCGGCTGCGCAGGACGCCGGCCGGTTCGCCGACGAGCTCGTACCCGTCGGCGACGTCACTGCCGACGAATCCGTCCGGCGCGACACGACCGTCGAGAAGCTCGCGGCGCTGAAACCGGTCTTCGATCCGGAGGGAACGACGACCGCCGGCAATGCACCGGGTGTGAACGACGGCGCCAGCTGCGTGATCGTCTGTTCCGAGGAGTGGGCAGCGACGCGTGGGCTCGAGCCGCTCGCGACGATCCTCGCGCAGGGGTACGTCGCCGACGACTTCGCGTACCTCGCGCGCACGCCTGCCAATGCCGGTGCGATGGCGCTCGAGCGCGCAGGCAAGTCGATCGACGACGTAAAGCGGGTCGAGATCAACGAGGCGTTTGCGTCCGTCGCGTGGAACTCGACGCGGCTGCTCGGCGCCGACGAGGCGCAGGTGAACGTCAACGGCGGTGCAGTCGCGCTCGGTCATCCGATCGGCGCGTCCGGCGGACGCATCGTCTCGACGATGGTGCACGAGCTGCGGCGCAACGGCGGCGGACTCGGTCTCGCGGCGATCTGCTCCGGCGGCGGCCAGGGCGACGCCCTCCTGATCGAGGTCTAGGTGCCCGGAGATCCGCTGCGCGCAGCCGGCGGGATCGTGCAGCGTGACGGGCGTGTCCTGCTGGTGCACCGTCCGAAGTACGACGACTGGGCGTTCCCGAAAGGAAAGCTCGAGGCGGGCGAGACGTGGGAGGACGCCGCCGTGCGTGAGGTCGAGGAGGAGACGGGCCTGCGCTGTGCGCTCGGTCCCTACGTCGGGTCGACGCATTACCCGATGGCGAGCGGGATGAAAGAGGTGCGCTACTTCCTGATGGACTGCGACAGCGAGCCACGAGCCCAGCACGAGGTCGACGACGTGCGCTGGGTGACGCCCGACGAAGCGCAGGACGTGCTGAGCTACGACTACGACCGCGAGCTGCTGAGCTCCTTGCGGTAGCGGAGCTCCGGAGCGCGCACGCCCCAACGCTCCTCGGCCTTGCGCGCGCCGTCGGGCGCCCAGCCGCCGCGTTCGTAGAACGAGCGTGCGCGCGGATTGTCCTCGAGCACCCAGAGCGTCGCCTCCTCGTACTCGGCGCTCAGCGTCTCCTCGCAGCGCTCCATCAGCGCCCGGCCTGCGCCCGTCGACCATGCGTCGGGGTGGACGTAGATCGCGTACAGCTCGCCGAGCCCGCGCTCGTCGCGGCTCGGACCGACCGACGCGAACCCGACGACGGCACCATCGTGCTCGACGACGAATGTCGACCAGCCCGCAGGTGGGTCCGCGAGCCGCTCCCGCCAGCGCTCGACCTCGATGAAGCCGCCGCGCTGGAGCTCAGGGGTGGGGAAGATGTGGCGGTAGGCGACTTGCCAACCGCGCTCCTGTACGCAGGCGATCGCCTCGGCGTCGCCGGCGGTTGCCTGTCGGACCCTCACGATCAGAAGGGTAGGGTCCCGCGCCGTGAACTTCGAACACGTCCTCGTCGTCGGTGCCGGCCAGATGGGCGCCGGGATCGCCCAGGTGGTGGCGGCCTCCGGACGCCGCGTGTCGCTGCACGATCCGTACGCCGGCGCGGTCGAGCGCGGGCTCGGCGGGATCGAGCAGAGCCTGACGAAGCTCGCGGCCAAGGGCGGCGCCGACCCGGCCGAGACGTTGGCTCGCATCGCCGCAGCCGACGAGCTCGTGGACGCCGATCTGATGATCGAGGCGATCACCGAGGATGCCGCGGCGAAGGAAGAGCTCTTCCGGCGCGCCGACGCCGCGCTCGGCCCACTCGCGATCCTCGCGTCGAACACGAGCTCGATCCCGATCACCTCTCTGGCCGCGGTCACGGAGCGCCCCGAGCGCGTGATCGGCATGCACTTCTTCAACCCCGTGCCGGTGCTGAAGCTCGTCGAGGTGATCCGCGCCGTCCAGACGTCGGACGAGACCGCGGCTGCGATCGTGCAGCTGACGCGCGAGCTCGGCAAGGAGCCGGCCGAGGCGAACGACTTCCCCGGCTTCATCTCCAACCGGATCCTGATGCCGTTCATCAACGAGGCCGCGTACGCCCTCTACGAGGGCGTCGGCGACGCCGAGGCGATCGACTCGGTCGCGAAGCTCGGCTTTGCGCATCCGCTGGGGCCGCTCGCGCTCGCCGACCTGATCGGGCTCGACACGTGCGTCGCGATCATGAACGTGCTGCACGACGGGCTCGGCAACCCGAAGTACGCACCCTGCCCGCTCCTGCGCCAGTACGTGCAGGCGGGACGCCTCGGCCGGAAGTCAGGCCGCGGGTTCTACACGTACTGAGCTCACGCTCGTCGTCAACGCGGCTCGCGCTGCGTGGTGCGCGTCCTCGTCGAGCGTGTAGGTGCTGTTGAAGTCGACCGCGCCGTTCACCTCGAGTACGACCCACGTGCCGACGTCGGCCGGCAGGAGGTCGACACCGACGAGGTCGGCGTCGATCGCCGCGGCGGCGGCGATCGCGACCGCGCAGGCCTCGGCCGGTGGGTGAGTCGGCTCGCGGCGTGCTCCGAGCGCGACATTCGTCCGCCACTCGCCGGGCGCCGCCACTCGCTTGACCGCGCCGACGACCCGCCCGGCGGCGACGATGATGCGGAGGTCGTAGCCGCGCGGGGAGACGAGCTTCTGCGCGATCCCTCCGGTCGCTGCGAACCACGGCCGCGTGCGCAGCTCGGCCAGCGCATCGTCGATCTCGTCGTCGGTGTCGCAGCGGATCACGTCTTCGCCCCACGAGCCGAAGCGCGGCTTCAGCACGAGCGGCGCAACGAGCTCGGGCAGCGTCGAGCCACGGCGCGATGTGCACCGTGCGCGGGTGCGGCACGCGCGCCACGAACATTGCGTTGGCCGTCGCGAGCTTGTCGTGTGCAGCGACGAGCGTCCGGCGGCCGTTCAGCACGGTCACGCCCAGCGCGGCGAGCCGGTCGAGCGCCCAGAGCCCCGGCTCGACGCCGTCGAGCGACGGCAGGATGTCGAGGCGGCCGAGCGCCACGTCGCCGTGGTGGAGCTTGGCGAGCGCCTGTGCGGGCGTCAGGACGGCGCCGAGGCGGGTATTGGTCGGCGTGATCCGGTGGGCGATGACGGCGAACGTACTCATGTGGAGGGAATCCTGCCCGTCGCAGGCCTCCAGGGGAAGGGCCTGCGACCAGGCCGAGGCCGGACTGTCTCGGATTCGTAACCCTGGTGCCCGCCCGCGCCGCCTACCGTCCGGGTCGACTCCTTCGTCGCTCTGCGTGTGTGGGCTCTCGAAGCGGGTTGCCTGGGGGTACAGGCGGCGTCCGGGCCCGGGAGCGAGGGGCGCTTCCGGGCCTGGACGTGCTGCCCGGGCGCGGCGGTGAGCCGCTGCTCGGTGCGAGCGGCCGTCGCCTCGAGAACTTCACGAGTCCCGTTCCAGGTCCGTCACACGCGTGACGGATCCCGGAACTAGCATGCGCTCATGGAGACCACCGTCGAGCGCGAACTGAAGCTCGAGCCACCCGACGGATTCGAGTTGCCGCCGCTCGAGGGTGAGGACCTCGAGGCGCGGCTGTTCACGTCGACCTACTACGACACGGGCCCCCGGTCGCTCTCACGGGCCGGGATCACGCTGCGGCGCCGCGTCGAGAACGGCCTCTCGCGCTGGCAGCTGAAGCTGCCCCGAGACGGCTTCGCGCGGGCTGAGATCGAGACGCTCGGCGGCCCCGTCGGCCCGCCTCCCGGATCTCCAGAGACTGCTCGCGGCCCATCTTCGACACGGGAGCATCGAGCCCGTGGCGACGCTCCGGACCCGGCGAGGCGGCGTGCGTGTCGCGGACGGGGTACGGGCGCTCGCGGACGTGACGCTCGACAGCGTGGACGTGCTCGATGCCGGCCGGACGACGGCGCACTTCGAGGAGATCGAGGTCGAGCTCGTCGAGGGCGACGAGGACGACCTGGAGCGGCTCGGCCGGATCCTCCGGCGCGCCGGAGCGAAGCGCTCGCCGGGCAAGCCGAAGCTGATGCGGGTGCTCGACCTCGTCGAGGAGGAGGAGCCCGGCCGCGACGCGCCCGCGCTCGTGCGCCTGCGTCGGCTGCTCTCGACCCAGCTCCTCGAGATCGAGGCCCACGATCCAGGTGTCCGGCTCGGAGACCACGCCGAGGACGTCCACAAGGCGCGGGTGGCGACGAGGCGTGCCCGCGCGCTGATCCGCGCCACTCGGCCGCTGCTCGGCGAGCAGCTGACGCCGCTCGCGAACGACCTGAAGTGGCTCGGCGGGTCGCTCGGCGCCGTGCGCGATCTCGACGTCCTGCTCGAGCATCTACGCGCCGAGACGGCGCGGCTCGGGGACGACCGGGCTCCGGGCGGCGAGATCATCGCCGTGCTCGAGGAGGAGCGCGAAGCGGCGCGGGACGCGCTTCTGGTCGACCTCGACTCGCAGCGGTACACCGAGCTCCTCGACAGCTTCGCGGCCTCGATCGCCTCGATCCCGGAGCTGGAGGCGCCGGGCGGCGTCGCGCCGATCGCCGCTGCCGAGCTGGCGCGGCTGCGCAAGGCGGCGGAGGCGCTCGGCGCCGACCCGAAGGACGACGACCTGCACGAGGTGCGAATCCACGCGAAGCGGGCCCGCTATGCCGCCGAGCTCCTGAGCGGCGGCAAGAAGCGAGAGGCGTACCTCGACGCGCTCAAGCGCGTTCAGGACACGATCGGCCTCCACCAGGATGCGGTCGTCGCGGAGGAACGGCTGCGCGCGATCGCACCGCCCGGTGCCGAGCTCGCCGCCGGGCGGCTGATCGAGCGCGAGCGCGAGCGTCGTCGCGACGCGCGCCAGGCGTATCCCGCGGTGCTCGAGGGCGCGTTGCGCGCAGGACGGAAAGCCGTCGCCTGATGTCGCTGCTGCTCGTTCGGCACGCCTCCGCAGGGCACCGTGACGAATGGACCGACCACGACCACGAGCGCCCGCTCGACGCACGAGGTCTCGAGCAGGCCGCGCACCTACCCGAGGTGCTCGCCCGTTTTCCGATCGAGCGGATTCTCTCGAGCCCGGCGATGCGGTGCCTGCAGACGGTCGAGCCATCTGGCCGCGGTGCGCGGTCTCGCCGTCGAGCCGCGCGAGGAGCTGAGCGAGGAGCATCGCAGGGGGCGAGAGGGGTTTGCACTCGTCCGTTCCCTCGCCGGTCAGGACGTGCTCGTCTGCGGCCACGGGGGCCTCGAGGTGGTCGTGCCGGGCGCGCCGCGCTGGCGCAAGGGCATGACCTTCGTGCTCGACGAGCACCTGCACGTCGAGTCGATCTTTTAGGCCGCGACGCGGCGCTCGGCGAGCTCGGCCAGCGCGCCGTCACGCAGTCCGCCGCGCACGACCTTCAACGGCGTGCCGAGCAGCTCCTGGAATGCGGCGAGGATGACGGCGCCCGCCGCGAGCGTCCGGGTGCGCTCCGGATCGATCCCGTAACGTGCTCCGATCTCGGCGGAGGGCGTTGCCGCGACGAGCTCGAGGATGTGCGCGAGCTCGTCCTGGCCGAGGCGCGGGCCGACGATCCGCTTCAGCGCCCGGGCGCTGCCGCCGACCGCGTAGGTCGCGCGCGGCGGCGGCGGCTCGATGCCGGCGAGGTAGTGCGCGACCTCCGACCGTGCGGCGGCCACGGCCTCGGTTCCCGGCGGCTCGACCGTGAGCAGGCGGCTGGTCAGCCGCTGCGACCCGATGTCGATCGAGCGGATCCACGACGGGCCGTCGCGCCGCGTACCGACGATCAGCTGCGCCGAGCCGCCTCCGACGTCGACCACGGCCACCCTGCGCCGCGCAGGCGGCGACGCGAGCGCGAGCGCGCCGACGAAGGCCAGGCGGCCCTCCTCGGCGGCGCTGACGATCCGGGCCGGGCAGCGTGCGGCCAGCGCGAGCACCTCGAGCAGCTCGTCGCCGTTCGACGCCTGCCGGCCGGGGCTCGTGATCAGCACCTCGAGCTGCTCGACGCCGGCCTTGCGCGCGTCCTCGGCGTAGTAGCGGACGACCTTGGCCGCCAGCGCGAGCTTCCGGTCGGAGATGCGGCCGTTCCGCTCGACGTCGGCGCCGAGCCGCAGCATCTCCCGCTCGGACAGCACGGGCCGGCCGCCGCGGACGACGAGCAGGCGCACCGTGTTCGAGCCCACATCGACGACCCCGACCGGCACGCCTCCATGGTGACGACCCCACATGACGGTACTCAGTGCGCCCGCGCGAGCCGTCGGGCGCGTTCGCGCCGTCGCATGAACACGGCCTGCGCCTGGCGCTTGCGCTCGCTCTTCTTCGCGGTGACGCGTTCCCACGATCCGTCGGGCTGGAGGGCCCAGGCCTGGGAGTTGTCGGCGAGCAGCGCCTTGAAGATCCCTTCCAGCTCGTTTCGCACCTGGACATCCTCGACCGGGACGACGACCTCGATCCGGTGGTCGAGGTTGCGCGGCATCAGATCGGCGCTGCCGAGCAGGTAGGTCTTCTCGTCTCCTGCCTCGAAGCAGTAGAGCCGGCTGTGCTCCAGGAAGCGTCCGAGCACCGAGCGGACACGGATGTTCTCGCTCAGCCCTTCGACACCCGGCACGAGCGTGCAGATCGCTCGCACGATCAGGTCGATCTGCGCGCCGGCCTGGGAGGCGCGGTACAGCTCCTCGACGAGATCTGCGTCGGTGAGGTTGTTGACCTTGATCCTGATCCGGGCGGTCTTGCCTGCCTCTGCGGCGCTCGCGACGGCGCGAATGTGCTCGATCAGCCGCCGGCGCAGGTTGAACGGCGCGGCCAGGATCTTCCGGAACTGCTGCGGGCGTCCGAAGCCGGTGACGAAGTTGAACAGGTCGGCCACGTCGGCGGCGATGTCGGGATCGGCCGTGAACAGGCCCACGTCCTCGTAGATCCGCGCGGTCGTGGCGTGGTAGTTGCCCGTCCCGATGTGCACGTAGCGCTTCAGCTCGTCGCCTTCCCGGCGCACGACCAGTGTCGTCTTCGCGTGGATCTTCATGTCCGGGAACCCGTAGACGACGTGCACGCCCGCCTGCTCGAGCGAGCGCGCCCACTCGATGTTGCGCCGCTCGTCGAAGCGCGCCTTCAGCTCGACGACGCACACGCTCTGCTTTCCGTTCTCCGACGCCAGCATCAGCGCGGGCGCGAGCGCCGAGTCGTGGCTCGTGCGGTAGACGGTCGTCTTCAGCGTCGACGACGTTCGGCTCCCTGGCCGCCGCGCGCACGAACGACTCGACGCTCGTCGCGAAGGAGTCGTACGGGATGCTGGACGACGATGTCGCGCTGCGCGATGTCGGCGAACAGCTCGTCCTCGGACTGGCGTCAGCAGCCGCCGTTGCGTGTACGGGAGCCAGGGCTCGTACTTGAGATCGGGGCGGTCGAGGCTGTAGAGCTGGCCGACGTCCGCGAGGTCGAGCAGCCCGGTCACGGGATAGACGCTGTCGGGGTGGATGCCGAGCCGATCCTCGAGGCGCGCGAGCATCGTCGGCGACGTGGAGCTCGACACCTCGAGGCGCACGACAGCACCGAAGCGACGCCGTTGCAGCTCGATCTCGACTGCCTCGAGCAGGTCGTCGGCGTCGTCGGAGATCTCGGTGTCGCCGTCGCGCGTGAGGCGGAAGGCGACCCGCTCGACCACCTCCATCTCGGGGAAGAGCCACGGCAGGAAGTGCGCGATCGCCGACTCGAGCGGGATTCGCAGCCCGCGGTCGCCGACCGCGAGGAAGCGCGGGAGGCCCTCGGGCACCTTGACGCGGGCGAAGCGCTCCTCCCCGGATTCGGGGTCGCGCACAACGACGCCCAGGCTGAGCGAGAGCCCGGAGATGTAGGGGAACGGCTGTCCCGGACCGACCGCGAGCGGTGTCAGCACCGGATAGATCTGGCGTGCGAAGAGCTCCTCGAGCTCGGCTCGCTCAGTCGTCGGTCGCGTCCTCGACCCGGCCGATCAGCACCTGCTCGGCGGCGAGCGCCGGGCAGAGCTGCTCGCTCCAGAGCCGCGCCTGCTCGGCCGAGAGCTCGAGCACGCGGGCGCGGATCTCGTCGAGGGTCTGCTGTGAGGTGCGGCCGTCGCGCGAGCGGACGGAGACCCCGGAGACGACCTGGTCGAGCAGGCCGGCGACGCGCACCATGAAGAACTCGTCCAGGTTGTTCGAGAAGATGCTGCAGAACTTGACGCGCTCGAGCAGCGGCTCGTTCGGGTCGGCGGCCAGTTCGAGGACGCGGCCGTTCAGATCGAGCCAGGAAAGCTCCCGATTGAGCAGCGCCTCGATCGGCGCGTCTGGGTGGAGGCGTGTGGCCATAGGCCGTCAGAGCATCCCCGAATCCGGGTGAACAGGGGGTTGCGATCTGGTTACGGAGCGTCGGGCAGCGGTGGTTTTCAGCGCGTCTCGCTGTCTGCCTGCACGCCCGGCCCCGGGTGCTCTCTGGCTGCCGCCTGCTGGACGTGATGCTGGGTGACCGGATCCAGTGCCTGGCTCATCAGCCACTCCCTCCGGATCGATTCGCGCCGTGCTCGCGTGATTGCGAGCGGGGGCTAGAAGGTCGCGCCGCGCCAGCCGCTGAGGATGATCGCCGCGATCAGGACGGCCAGCGCGAGGCGGTAGATCACGAACGGGGTGTAGTCGTGCTTGCGCAGGTAGCCGAGGAGCAGGTCGATCGCGATCAGACCGACCGCGGCGGCGGCGATCGTGCCGACGATGAACGGCCCGGCCGACCCGGAGGGCAGCGGCTCGAGCACGACGTGCTTCAGGCCCTTGTAGATGACGGCGCCGAGCACGATCGGGATCAGCAGGAGGAACGAGAAGCGCGCGCTCGCGTCGCGGTTCAGGCGTGAGAACCGGCCCGCGGTGATCGTGATCCCCGAGCGCGAGACGCCCGGCATCAGCGCGAGGATCTGCGAGACGCCGATCAGGACGGCGCGCTTGAGGCCGAGATCCTGCAGCGTCGCCTCCTGCGGCGTGCGGTCGGCGATGTAGAGCAGGATCGCGAAGAACGCGAGCGAGATGCAGATCTGCCAGGGCTGGCCGAGGTGGTCCTCGATCGCGCTCTCGCCCAGCGCGCCGGCGATCGCGGCAGGCACCGTCGCGATCGCGATGCCGACCGCCAGGCGCTCGTCGCCGGTGCGGATCGGCGCGCGCGACGACCGCGGTCAGGAAGGCGCGCAGATAGATGATCACGTCGCCCCAGAAGTAGGCGACGACCGCGACGAGCGTGCCGAGGTGGAGGGCGACGTCGAAGGTCTTGTTGAAGTCCGGATGCGCCTCGAGGTACTTCCAGTCGGCGAGCCACGGCACGAGGATCAGGTGGCCCGACGACGAGATGGGGAGGAGCTCGCTGAAGCCCTGCGTGGCGCCCGAGCGCCAGCGCCTGCCAGTCGGAGAGCCGGCCTGCCTGCTCGCCGACGCGCAGGGCGGCGAGCACGATCGAGATGAGCAGCAGGACGCCCGCGATGATGTAGACGGTGCCGCGCGACCGGAAGGTGAGCGAGCGGCTCTCGTCCGCGACTGCGTCGTGCTTCGAGCTGTTCGGTTTCGCCGGACACCGGGCGGCATCCTACGTCATGCCGTGCGGACGAAACCGGTTGGATGACGATCTGGTGAACGACGTCTGCTAGAACGCCCCGGTGGCTTTGCGCCTCACACCGCAGAAGCGTCAGTTCTTCGACCTGTTCACGCAGGCGTCGGCGAACGCCCAGGCCATCGCGCGCGTCCTCGTCGACCTGCTCGACGAGTGGCCCGAGAGCAAGGAGAAGCTGCGCGACATCCGAGAGCTCGAGCACGAGGGCGACCGGCTCACGCACGCGGTGGTCAATCTCCTCAACCGGACGTTCGTGACGCCGTTCGACCGCGACGACATGTACAGGCTCGCGTCGGTGATCGACGACGTGTGCGACCACATCGACGAGGCGGCAGACAACATCGACGCCTACGAGGTGCGCAACGTCCCCGAGAAGGCGCGGCAGCAGGCGGAGGTGATCCACCGCGCCGCCTCGAGGCTGCACGAGGCCGTCGAGCGGCTCGAGGGATTCAAGGACTCGTCCCGGCAGCTCGCGCGCGTTGCGCGAGCTCGAGGACGAAGGCGACCGGCTCTCCCGCGAGGCGATCGCCGATCTCTTCCGCTCCGGCGCCGACCCGCTGACGATCATCCGCTGGAAGGACATCCACGAGCAGCTCGAAGAGGCGGTCGATGCGTGCGAGAACGCCGCCGACGTCCTCGAGGCGATTCTCGTCAAGAACCGGTAGCCGATGACGCTGCTCGTCGTCACGATCGTGGTCGCGCTCGCCTTCGACTTCACGAACGGCTTCCACGACACGGCGAACGCGGTCGCGACCTCGGTCTCGACGCGGGCCCTGTCACCGCGGATGGCCGTGCTCATCGCGGCGATCGCGAACCTCGTCGGCGCGTTCGCGACGACCGCGGTCGCGAAGACGGTCGGGCAGGGGATCATCGACACCGGGCTCGCGACGCCGAAGACGGTGCTCGCAGCGGTGTTCGGTGCGATCGCGTGGAACCTCCTCACGTGGTGGTTCGGCCTGCCGTCGTCGTCGTCGCACGCGCTGATCGGCGGCCTGATCGGCGCTGCGCTCGTCCAGTCCGGCGAAGCGGGCGTCGAGTGGCACGACATCGTGCACAAGGTGCTGATCCCGGCGGTGTGGGCGCCGACGATCGCGTTCGGTGCGGCGTTCCTGCTGCTGCTCGCGATCTACTGGGCTCTGCAGTGGCTGACGCCGGGAATGGCCAACCGCACGTTCCGGCACGGACAGCTGCTCTCGGGTACGTGGGTGGCATTCACGCACGGCTCGAACGACGCGCAGAAGACGATGGGCGTGATCGCGCTCGCGCTCTACTCGAACGGCACGATCGACTCGTTCTACATCCCGACCTGGGTCAAGGTCTCGGCGGGCGTCGCGATCGCGGCCGGCACCTATGCCGGCGGGTAGCGGATCATGCGGACGCTCGGGCAGCGCGTCTTCCAGATGGACGCACCCGCGGGCTTCGCGGCGCAGGCGACCGCCGGCGCCGTCATCTGGGCCTCGACGAAAGCCGGCTACCCGCTCTCGACCACGCACGTCGTCTCGGGCGCCGTCATGGGCTCCGGCGCGACGAAGCGGCTCTCGGCTGTCCGCTGGGGCGTCGCGGGCAACATCGTGCTCGCCTGGGTGCTGACGATTCCGGCCGCGGCGGTCGTCTCGGCGCTCATGTGGTGGCCGGTGGAGGCGATGTTCTAGTGCGCATCGGGTTCGGCTCCGGCTCGAACACGATCTTCGATCTGCTCGCAGAGGCGGGCCAGGCGGCGCTCGCGGTCAGCCGCGCGGTCGAGCAGCGCATCACCCGAGTGGCCCGGCGGCGCCGACACAGGAGGAGATCAAGGAGCTCGAGCACGAGGCCGACCGGATCGTCTCCGAGCTCCTCAGCCAGACGAACAGCCTGTTCGTCACGCCCTACGACCGCGACGACCTGATCACGCTCGCCTTCGCCGTCGACGACGTCGCCGACGCGGCCGAGAACGCTGCCGAGCTCTTCGGGCTCTACAGCGTCGAGTCTCCGACCAAGCAGGCGATCGAGCTCTGTCGGCTGCTCGTGCGTGCGACCGAGCAGCTCGCATCGTTGCTCGGGAACCTCAAGGGCCTGCACGGCTCGTCCGACGAGATCCGCGCGATCAAGGAGATCGAGGACGAAGCGGACGACGTGGCCCGTGCCGCGCGCGCGTCGCTCTTCAAGGACGACCGGATCGACCCGGTGATCGTGATCCGCTGGAAGGACATCTACGAGGCGCTCGAAGACGCGGTCGACGCGTGCGAGACCGCCGCGCACCGCATCGGCAACATCCTCGTCAAGAACGCTTGAAACGTCGTTCGAACCTGGTTCGCGCAGCGAACCAGGTTCGCGAGCCTGAGGCCCTCAGCCCGGGTGCGAGGCGTCGCTGAACTCGCGGAACTCGCCCGTGACCAGGTAGACGACCTGCTCGCCGATGTCGACGGCGTGGTCGCCGATCCGCTCGACGCAGCGCGAGACGACGAGCATGCGCAGGCCGTACTCGCGCTCCTCCGGTGAGTCTCCGAGGGAGAGCACGTCCTCCGACGCGTTCCGGTTGGCCCGGTCGATCAGCTCGTCGAGCTCGACCAGGGTGTGTGCCTTCTCGGCGTCGCGGGAGGCGAATGCGTCCATCGCGACGCGGATCATCTGCTCGGCGCGCTGGCCCATGTCCTCGATCGAGCGTCCGATCGCCTCGTCGTTCACGTTCAGGCCGCCCATCAGCTTGGTCAGCTTGGCGACGGTGACGCAGTAGTCCGCCATCCGCTCGAGATGGAGATTGACCCGGAGCACCGCGAGCACGAGCCGCAGGTCGACCGCCACCGGCGTCTGGCGCGCGAGCAGCGACTGCACGCCTTCCTCGATCGCCACGTACCGCCGGTCGACCTCGTCGTCGAAGCGGATCACCTCGTCGGCCAGCTCTTCGTCGCCGCGTGCCAGCGCGTTCAGCGACGAGCGTAATGCGCGCAGAACGAGGTCGCCTTCCTCCTGGAGGGACGCCTCGAGCTGCGTAAGCTCCTCGGTGAAGGTGACCCGCATCCCCATGGGCTAGCCGAAGCGTCCCGTGACGTATCCCTCGGTGCGCTCGTCCGAGGGCTGGGTGAAGATCTTCTCGGTTGCGTCGTATTCGACGAGGACGCCGTTGCGCGAGCCGTCGGGCTTGACGTCGAGGCTGAAGAACGCCGTCATCTCGGCGACGCGGGCGGCCTGCTGCATGTTGTGAGTGACGATCACCAGCGTGTAGTCGCGCTTCAGGTCGTGCATCAGGTCCTCGATCGCCGACGTCGAGATCGGATCGAGCGCGGAGGCCGGCTCGTCGAGCAGCACGACGTCGGGCTCGACCGCGATCGCGCGGGCGATGCAGAGGCGCTGCTGCTGGCCGCCCGACAGCCCGAGCGCCGACTTCTTCAGGCGGCTCTTGACCTCGTCCCACAGGGCGGCACCCCGCAGGGCGCGCTCGACGCGGTCGTCGAGGTCGTCCTTCATGCCGAGGATGCGCAGGCCGTAGGCGACGTTGTCGTAGATCGACTTGGGAAAGGGATTCGGCCGCTGAAAGACCATGCCGATGCGGCGGCGCACCTCGATCGGGTCGACGCCGGGCCCGTAGAGGTCGACGCCGTGGTAGAGGACCTTCCCGTCGACGCGCGCGCTCGCGACCAGGTCGTTCATCCGGTTCAGGCAGCGCAGCACCGTCGACTTGCCGCAGCCGGAAGGCCCGATCAACGCAGTGATCGCGTTGCGGTGGATCGCGAGCGAGACATCCTTCACCGCCGGTGCCTTGCCGTAGTAGACGTCGAGGTCCTGGATGTCGAAGACGACTTCCTGGCTCACGCCCGCTGCCGACGGAGGGCGCGCGACCTCGATCGCAGGTGTCGGCTGGCCCTGGTCCTGATGAGAGTCCATGGTGGTCACCGCGGAAGTCTCCCGACCGCGCGCCGGAGCGAGGGTTCACAGGATGTGAACAGGACGTGACGGAGTGGTGACGCAGGCACCACTCCCGGTGTGCGCCTGGAAAACTCCGCCGCGATGGAAGCGGGATCGATAGCGGCCCCCGAAGGCCTCAAGCGGACGCGCGGCCGCGGCGACCGCATCGGCGACACGGTCCTCTTCCTGATCACGGCCTGCGCGGCGGTGATCGGGGTTGCGATCGTCTTCGCGATCATCTGGCGCGTCGCCGAGGGCGCGTGGCCGGCGATCAACGTCTTCCACCTGTCGTTCCTGTCGGACAACGAGTGGAACCCGGTCGTCGACAAGTTCGGCGCCCGCGACCTGATCATCGGCACCATCGTCACGTCGTTCGGCGCGGTGCTCCTCGCGGCGCCGCTCTCGATCGCGATCGGTCTCTTCCTGAGCGAGCTTGCCCCGCCGTCGGTGCGGGGGCCGATCGGGACGCTGATCGAGATGCTGGCGGCGGTGCCCAGCGTCGTCGTCGGCCTGTGGGGGATCTACGTGCTGGCGCCGTTCAATGCGCAGCACGTCCAGCCGTTCCTGAGCAGCTTCCTGGGCTGGCTGCCGATCTTCTCCGGCGGCGAGGACAAGGTCGAGTCGACGGTGTTCTCCGCGATGATCGTCTTGACGATCATGATCATCCCGATCACCTCGTCGATCTGCCGCGAGCTCTTCATCGGCGTACCGACGGAGCTCGAGGAGGGTGCGATCGGGCTCGGGGCGACGCGCTGGGAGATGGTGAGGACCGTCGTCCTGCCGACGGTGCGCGGCGGCGTGGTCGCCGCCGTCATCCTGGGGCTCGGGCGTGCGCTCGGCGAGGCGATCGCCGTCACGCAGGTGATCGGCAACTTCATCCCACTGCAGCGCTCGATCTTCCAGCCCGGAGACACGCTTGCCAGTCGGCTGGCCAACCAGTACCAGGGCGCCGTCTCGAACATCCAGGTCGCGTCGCTGTTCTACCTCGCGCTGATCCTGCTCGTGATCACCTTCGTCACGAACTTCGCGGCCCAGCGCGTGGTGAAGCGGTTCGAGTTCCAGCGGGCGGGGGGCGACTGATGGACGCACCGATCTCGCTGAAGGCGTCGGGCCGCGGTCGCAGGCGCCTCGTCATCAACAGGATCGCCGAGCTGGCGGCGCTCTCGGCGGCGATCGCCGCCATCGCCGTGCTCGGCATCCTCGTCTGGTCGGTCTTCTCGCGCGGGGTTGCCGCGCTCAACCTCGACTTCTTCACGAAAGGCCCCGCGCTGTTCGGCGAGACCGGCGGCGGCGTCGCGCCCGCGCTCGCGGGCAGCATGCTGCTCGTCGGGATCGCGACCCTGCTGGCGCTCCCGTTCGGCGTCCTCTCCGCGCTCTTCGTCAGCGAGTTCGCCCCGCGCCGAATCGGCGACCAGGTGCGGCTCTGGCTCGACGTCCTGAACGGCTTCCCGTCGATCGTGATCGGCATCTTCGTCTTCGCCCTGATGGTCAAGACCGACGTGCCGATCTTCGGGTGGGGCCACCACCAGAGTGCCTTTGCGGGTGGGTTCGCGCTGGCGATCATCATGCTGCCGCTGGTCGCCCGGGCGACGATGGAGGTGCTCGAGCTCGTCCCGAACGAGCTGCGCGAGGCCAGCTACGCGCTCGGCGTCTCGAAGTGGCAGACCGTCATCCGCGTCGTGGTCCCGACTGCATTCGGCGGCATCCTGACCGGGACGACGCTCGCGATCGCCCGCGCCGCGGGCGAGACCGCGCCGCTCCTCTTCACCTGCGCGATCGCCGGGCAGCTGACCGACTGGAACCCGACGCACTCGGTCAACTCGATCCCGCTGACGATCTTCCAGTACTCGGAGGCGCCCGACGAGAACCTGCACCAGCAGGCGTGGGCGCTCGCGTTCGTGCTGATCGCCTTCGTGCTCGTGACGAGCCTGACCGCGCGCATCCTGCTCGAACGCTCGCGGCGCAAGCTCGGCGGGCCTCGCTAGCCGCCGCGGGCGGTAACCGGACCGTCACACGGTCGTCACAGCGCGTCAGCCCACGCGGCCCGCGATCCCGGGCAGATTGGCGTCGTCAGGCCAATGAACATCGACACCCCAGGGACAAGGAGAAGACGTCAATGAAGAGAGGGCTCGCCCTCATCAGCGTCGCTGCGTTCGCACTGCTCGCGGTTGCGGCGGCAGGCGCCAAGAGCAACGACACGACGATCACTGGGGCGGGCAGCACGTTCGTCTCGCCGCTCGTCTCCACCTGGACGCCCGCCGTCGGCTCGGCGTTCGGCTACTCGGTGCAGTACAGCCCGGTCGGATCGGGTGCCGGCATCGCCGCGATCACGAACCGGCAGGTCGATTTCGGCGCGTCCGACGCCCCGCTCACGCCCGACCAGAAGACGGCGTGCAAGAACTGCGTCCAGATCCCGTGGGCGCTCTCGGCGACGTCGGTCGCCTACAACGTGCCCGGTGCGCCGGCGCACCTGAACCTCGACGGCAAGACGATCGCCAAGATCTTCCTCGGCCAGATCACGAACTGGAACGACCCGGCCATTCGCGCGCTGAACAAGGACGCGAACATGCCGAACCTGAAGATCACGCCGATCTTCCGCTCCGACGGATCCGGGCACGACCTACAACTTCACCGACTACCTCTCCGCGGTCAACGGCGACTGGAAGTCGAAGGTCGGCGTCTCGACCGCGGTCAACTTCCCGGCAGGCATCGGCGCTCGCGGCTCCGCGGGTGTCGCGGGTCTCGTCACCCGCACCGCAGGGCGGCATCACCTACGTCGACGTCGCGTTCGCGCTGAAGAACCACATCAAGTTCGCAGCGGTTCGCAACGCGGCGGGCAAGTTCCTCTTCCCGAGCCTGCGGCGCATCACGCGCGGCCGCGAACGCGTTCCCGAAGGTGCCGGCCGGACAACGAGCTGCACATCGTGAACCCGCCGAAGACGTACCCGCTCGCGTACCCGATCTCGACCTACACCTACGTGATCGTGCCGCAGCAGACCTCGCACGCCGCGGAGCTGCGGAAGCTGATCTTCTGGGCGCTGACCCAGGGTCAGAAGTCGCAGTACACGGCGAAGCTGCTCTTCGCGCCGCTGCCGAAGCCCGTCCTGGTCGCGTCCGAGAAGACGCTCAAGTCGGTCCACCAGTAGGCAGCACTCGCAGGGACGGGCTGAGGGGCGCCTCCGGGCGCCCCTGCTCCCGTTCAGGCCGGGAACGTGCAGCGGATGCGCAGCCCGTGGCCGCGCGCGCCGTCGGCGAGCACGTCGCCGCCCGCCGCGGCGACCATGTGCTTGACGATCGCGAGCCCGAGCCCGGTGCCGCGCGACGTGCGCGCCGCGTCGCCGCGGTAGAAGCGCTCGAAGAGGCGCTGCGAGCGTCGGCGGCGTCGACGCCGACGCCGTCGTCGGCGGCGGTCAGCACGACGAAGTCGCCGGCGCGCCGGACCGACGAGGGTGAACGTCGCGCCGTGGCCCGCGTAGCGGATCGCGTTCTCGGCGAGGTTCTCGCCGAGGATGCGCAGCATGCCGCGGGCGGAGCGGGACGTCGCGTCGTCGTCACCCTCCGCCGCGAGCCGGACGCCCGCGCGAGCCGCGCTGTCCTCGAGCTCCTCGACCACGTCGCTGGAGCACGGGCAGCGCGTGCGTGTGGCCGAGCGCGACGACCTCCTTGCCGCTCTCGATCTCCGAGAGGAAGAGGATCTCGTCGATCAGCGCGCCGGCGTTCTCGACCTCGGCGCGCGCCTGGTCGATCAGGGCGTGCACGTCGGCGCCCGGCAGGTCGGCCGAGTCGAGCAGCACGAGGATCCGAGCGAGCGGGGTGCGCAGCTCGTGCGAGACGGCCGCCGTGAACCCTGTGCGCAGCTCGTCGAAGCTGCGGTCGTAGATGTCGTTCGTTTCCGTCACCAGATCGTCACCGGTCCGACACCCGAGCGCGGCCGGGCTCCGGTCTATCGTAGGGACGTGGCCAAGGTCCTGATCGTCGAGGACGACAACGTGATCGCCGACGGGATGGCGCGTCACCTCGACGCCGCCGGGTACGACCCGATCGTCGTCGGACGCGGCGAGCTCGGGCTGACCCGGCTCCGCTACGAGAACCCCGACGTCTGCGTGCTCGACCTGATGCTGCCCGAGCTCGACGGCTGGAAGCTGATCGAGACTGCGCGCGCCGAGGGGATCGGGACGCCGATCGTGGTCGTCTCTGCGCGCGGAACGGAGCACGACCGTGTGCACGCGCTCGAGATCGGCGCCGACGACTACCTCGTGAAGCCGTTCTCGATGCGGGAGCTCGTCGCGCGCGTCGGCGCCGCCGCCCGTCGCGGCGTCCGCCCGGCGGAGGAGCGGCGCGGCGATGCGATCGAGATCGAGGAGCTGCGCATCGACCCGCGCGAGGTGCAGGCGTTCGTCGACGGCAAGAGCGCGTCGCTGACGCCGACCGAGTTCAAGCTGCTCTACACGCTCGCGCTCGATCGCGGCCGCGTCGTCACGCGTGACGAGCTGCTGCAGAAGGTCTGGGGCCGGCGCGAGACGCACCGCGACCGTACGGTCGACGTCTTCGTGCGCCGGCTGCGGCAGAAGATCGACCGGCAGTCGACGACGCACTCCTTCATCCAGACGCGTTTCGGCGTCGGCTACAAGCTCGAGCCCGAGCCGAAGTAGACGGACGTTCGCGCGGTCAGTTCGAGAGGCGTGCGCGGAGAGCGCGCGCCAGGGGCCACGCACCGGCGGATCTATTCGAGACGACGGTGTAGGTGAGCGACGACGTCGGGTGGTGCCAACTGCGGAAGAACACGCCTGCGTCATAGCCCTCCAGCCGCACAGCCTCGCCTGAGCCGGCGAGCCAGAATCCGAGGCCGTAGCGCTTCTCGTCCGAGACGACGCTCCGCGGCCTCACCATCTCGCCGACCCAGTCCTCGGGAACGATCCGTCCGGCAAAAAACGCCGCCCAGAGCAGTCGAACGTCGCCGACCGTCGTGTAGATGCCGCCGTCCCCGCTCCCACGGACGGGCAGGTGGTACACATTGCTGCGCTCCACGCCGTCGACCGCGACGTAGCCCAGCGCGGCGCGTCCGGGTAGGTCGTCCGCGCGCAGGAAGGCCGTGTCGCTCATGGCGGCCGGCTTGCAGACACGCTCGAGCACGAGGTCGTGGAACGGCACGCCGCTTGCTCGTTCAGCGATCAACGCCAGCACGACGAACGCGCCGTTGCAGTACGAGAACGCCGTGCCCGGCTCGAACTTGGCGGGATGGCCGTCCAGGACGACGAGGTACTGCTCGGTCGTCGCCAACTCGTGTACCGGGACCGGCATCAGGTAATCGCCGATGTCGTGCTCTGCGTCCTCGTCCAGGTAGTCGCCGATCCCCGACCGGTGCGACAGCAGGTGCTCGACCGTCACGGCGTCGCTGATCAGGGGAAGATCGCTGCCCAGCACGGAGCGGGCGGTCGTCTCGAGTGCCAGCACACCGTCGACGATCAGGCTGACGACGGCGAGCGCGGTCATTCCCTTGACAGCACTTGCGACAGCAAACTGGGTATCGACCGTGTTGGCGATCTCCAGGCCCCGATGCGCCAGGCCGTATGCCTTGGCGAGCTCCAGCTCGTCACCGCGATCGACGCGGACAGCTCCGGAGAAACCTGTCTCGCGGGCGATCCGGTCGACTTCGTCCTTCAACGTCTCCACCAGCTAGATCGTCGGTTCGGTGTCATCCGGCCCGAGCTCGGTCTGGTGCCAGAGGACGATCTTCCCGTCCTTCACCTGGAACACAGCTGCCGCGGCGCCGCCCGGGGCGTCGCAGCTGTGCCGCGGTCGTTCGGTCAGCTCGAACTGCGCGACCACCTCGTCCTTGCCCCGCCGCTCGAGCCGCGTGATCCGCCCGCCGCAGGGGAGGCCCGCGTTCCAGCGCACGGCATCCGCGTGCGTCTCGAGAGTCTCGGATCCGTTCTGCACGATCACCGCGCCGTCGGCGAAGAGCCCCGCCGCCGCCTCGTTGTCGTCCCGGTTGAGGGCAGCGCTCCAGGCGCGCGTCACCTGCTCGGCGGAAGCAGTCTTGTGACCACCGCAACCCGTCAGCGCGAGCGCGGTGAGGATGATTGCCGTCCACCTCACGCCGGTAGTCTGCCCGCCGTGGACTTCGAGCTCACGCCCGAGCAACGTGAGATCCAGGCGCTCGCCCGAGATTTCGCCGCTGCCGAGATCGAGCCGAACGCCGCCGAGTGGGACCGCGCACACGCGTTTCCGCCGAGCGCTCCTGACGAAGCTCGGCGAGCTCGGTCTCATGGGTGTCTGCGTCTCGGAGGAGTACGGCGGCGCGGGCGCGGACTTCCTCTCGTACATCCTCGTGCTGGAGGAGCTCTCGCGGGCGGACGCGGGTGTCGGCGTGACAGTCGCCGTCCACACGTCGGCGTGCACGATGCCGATCCTGCAGTTCGGCACCGAGGAGCAGCGTGCGCGCTTCGTGCCGCCGCTCGCACGCGGTGAGGGGGTCGGCTGCTTCGCGCTGACCGAACCGGGGTCCGGCTCGGACGCCGGTGCGCTGTTGACGCGCGCCGAGCGCACTGACGGCGGCTGGCACGTCACGGGCGCCAAGCAGTGGATCACGAACGCAGCGTTCGGCGGCACCGTCCTGCTCTTCGCGCGCACCGACTCGAGCTCGAAGACGGCCCGGGGCGTCTCGGCCTTCATCGTCGACACCGACCAGATCACGATCACACGGACGGAGGAGAAGCTCGGGCTGAACTCGTCGGTCACGAACGACATCGCGATCGATTCGCCGGTCGACGCCGATCGGTTGATCGGCGACGAGAACCACGGCTTCCGGATCGCGATGGCGACGCTCGACGGGGGACGCATCGGGATTGCCGCGCAGGCGGTGGGGATCGCGCAGGCGGCGTACGACGTTGCTCGCGTGTACGCGCAGGAACGGCACGCGTTCGGCCATCCGATCGCCGAGTTCCAGGCGATCCAGCACAAGCTCGCGAACATGTCGATGGAGATCGACGCGGCGCGGCTGCTCGTCCTGCGGGCCGCCTGGCTGAAGGACAACGGCCGCCCGCACACCGAAGCCGGCGCGAAGGCGAAGCTGTTCGCCTCGGAGATGGCGCGTCGCCAGACCGCGGAGGCGATCCAGGTGCTCGGCGGCTACGGCTACACCAAGGAGTTCCCGGTCGAGCGCTACTACCGCGACGCGAAGGTGACGGAGATCTACGAGGGGACGAGTGAGATTCAGCGCCTCGTGATCGCGCGCGAGATTCTCAAGGAGCGCGCGCGTGTCGCGGCGTCCTGACGAGCCCGTTCGCCTGACGAAGATCTACACGCGCGGCGGGGACGCGGGCCAGACATCGCTGGGCGACGGCTCGCGCGTGTCCAAGCTCGATCCGCTCGTGCGCGCCTACGGTGCGGTCGACGAGCTCAACTCGTTGCTCGGCTGGGCGCAGGTCGAGGCACGCGATGCACGGCTCGAACGGGTCCAGAACGAGCTGTTCGACCTCGGTGCCGATCTGTCGGTCCCCTTCGACCCCGAGGACGGCAAGCTGCGGGTCACCCAGGCGATGATCGATCGCCTCGAGCAGGACTGCGACGATGCGAACGCTCCGCTCGCCGAGCTGCAAGAGCTTCGTCTTGCCCGGCGGCTCAGAGGCGGCCGCGCGTCTGCACGTGGCGCGCGCCTCGTGCCGGCACGCCGAGCGCGAAGCACTCGCGACCGCAGAGCAGCGGGAGCTGAACCCGCTGGCGCTCGTCTATCTGAACCGCCTCAGCGACCTGCTCTTCATCCTCGCCCGCGCCGCGAACGGCGAGGGCGACGAGCCCCTCTGGAAGCCCGGCGGCGAGCGCTAGAGAAGCGTCGCACGAAGGTGGCGTAGAGAAGGGCCTGGTCGGGTGCGAGGCGGCTGACGTGCTTCAGCCGTTGCGTGAGCCTTGGACTGTCCGCCCACCCGTGACCGAGACGACCTTCTGTGAACGGGACGCCGTCCTGGCGACGTGGATCGTCGTGATCTTGCGCCGCACGACGTGTCCCGTGAGGGAGGTCGCCTTCCAGTGCAGGTCGTAGTCGCCCGCCGGCAGCTTCTCTCGGAGCTTCAGCGTCAAGATCGTCGCGCCCGGCCTGACGTTGAAGAAGTGCCAGCGCTGCAGCCGGCGGTACGGCTTCGCGTCCAGCGTGACGTCGACGCGCGCCCGCTCGGTGATCGAGACGCGCGCGGTGAGCGAGCGGGCCGAGACGTGCATTCGGGGCGGGATCACGACCTGCAGGGCAAATGGGCTGCGTGCCGCAGCCGAGGCGACCTCGAGGTCGACGGTGCTGCCCTCCTCGAGAACGCGGACACCGGTCGGTCCGACCACCGTGCCTGCCGGGATCCCGGGGGCGGAGACCTGAACGACCCGGCCGGCCGTGAAGCCGCGCGCGGCGAGTGCCTGTGTGGCCGCCGCCTGCGAGCTGCCCGCGAGCGGCGGCACGGCGCGCAGGACCGGGGTGGGCGCGCTCTCGACGCCGAGCGGGTTGACCTCGGTCAGGGTGAATCGGCGCGAGTCGGTCGGTGAGATCTGGCCGAGCTTGGCCTCGAACTGCTCACCGCCGAACTGCGCGACCGGTTTCCCGTCGGCGTAGAGCACGAAGGTGCGCACCTGCGGGATGCCGGGCGCCCAGCGCAGGGTCAGGCCGTCGTCCGCGATCACGGCCGCGAAGTCCTTCGGCGCTGCGTTCGCGTCACTGACGAGGCCGGTGAGGATCGCGAACAGCGAGAGGTGGCGCGTGAGGATGTGGATCACGCTGCCCGTCCGCCAGTAGCCGTCCTGCCAGGCGGCGGGGAGGGTGCCGGCGGCGGCGACCTGCGGAATGCTCCGCCAGGCGCCGCCCAGTTCGGCCGTCGCAGGGGTGCCGAGGCCGTTCGTCGAGTCGTTCAGGTCGATCTGGACCGGCGCGTCGAAGTGGTGCTCGTCGGTACCCGCCAGATCCCAGGTCATCCGGACGTCGACGATCGACGTCCCGAGCTGGATCGTCGTCGCGGGGATCAGCGCGGGCGCGGGTGATGGATCGATGCGCAGGACGAGGAAGTCCTGTGCCACCGGAGGCGCCGCCTGCCAGACGTTCGGCTGGGTCGTCACCGTGATCGACCCGTCGACCGAGGAGAGGACCGTCGGGAAGCCCGAGCTGACGTTCTTGGTCGTGTCGGCCTGCTCGGTCCCGGTGCCGTTCGCGACCGTCACGTTGAGACGGAACGGCGAGGTGTTGCCCGCGGCGTCGCGCAGCCAGCCGGTCAGCCGGTGGTTGCCGTCGGCGAGCACGCCCGCTGCGAACGAGGCGTTCGGGCCGGTGAGCACGGGGGTGAAGGTCGCAGCCGCGCCGTCGAGCTCGAGCTGGGTGATCGAAGCGACGTCCTCCGACGCCGTCAGGTCGAACGAGCTCGCACTCGCGGTGACGGCGCCGTCGGACGGGCGTCGACGAGACGACCGCCGGGGCCGTGTTGTCGACCCTCACGCCGGTCTGGACGAACGTCGCGGCGTTTCCGAACTGGTCGACGACGACCGCGCGCACGTCGTAGATGCCGTCGGCGAGCGCGGTGGTGTCGACCGTGGTCCCGAACGTCGGTGCGGTCGACGAGGTGCCGACCTGTGTCCAGCTGACGGGGGCGGCGGCGAGGTCGAAGCTGTAGGTCGCGCCGGTCGTGTCACCGCTCGTCGCGACGCCGATCGGAGCGCTGCCGCGGATCGGCGAGCCGAGGCTGAGGCCGGTCGGCGACGGCGGGGTCGAGTCGACCGTGACCGTGCGCAGGTCGAGGGTCGTGTTCCCGGCCGAGTCGACGATGACGATCTGAAGGTCGTAGCTGCCCGAGGCGACCCCGGTCACATCCCAGCTGGTCGCGAACGGCGCCGTCGTATCGGTCGTGATCGTCGTGAACGCGCCTCCGCCGGCCGGGCGGTAACGGAAGGTGACCGATGTGACGCCCGAGCCGCCCGAGTCGCTCGCCGAGGCGGCGACCGCGACCGAGGCGCCGCCGAGGGTCGCTGCTGCTGCGGGCTGCGTCAGGAAGCCGGTCGGGCCTGTGCGGTCGACCTGCACCGTCTTCACGTCGGTGCCCTGGTTGCCGCCGCCGTCGAGAGCGGTCGCGCGCACCTGGTAGCTGCCGTCGGTCGGCGGCGTCGTCCAGGTGACGCCGTACGGAGACGGGCCGCTGCCGGTCGCGATCGGCGTCCACGTGCTCCCGCCGTCGGCCGAGTAGGCGTAGGCAACGTGATCGATGTCGGCGGAGCCGGTCGAGCCGAGTGCCGCCGAGGCGGAGACGGGCGAGGGCGCGGTCAGGGAGACCGTCGGGTTCGTGCGGTCGAGCGTGAAGGTGACGACGGACGAGTAGGTCGGCCCGTTGCCCGCGACGTCGGTCACGGCGACGCGCACGTCGACCGGGCCGTCCGGGACTCCCGGGGCCGGGCTCCACGTGCCCGTGAACGGTGCGCCGTTCGTGTCCGCGTCGACGGTCGTGAACGAGGACGCACCGGTCGGCTTCACCTGGAAGACGACGGAGGAGACACCCGAGGTCGTGTCGGTCGCGGTGGCCGCGAGCGCCACGTTCGAGCCGCCGACGTTGACTCCGGCGGCGGGCGCGGTGACCGCAGCGCTGTCGGGCGACGCGTTGTCGATCGTCTTCGCGGAGAGCGCGACGATGGTGGTGTTTCCGGCCGTGTCGGTGACGATGATCTCGAGGTCGTAGAGGCCGTCCGGCGTGCTCGGGCCGGTCGTGATCCACGGCACGTCGTACGGCGCCGCCGTGTCGGTGGCGATCGGTGTGTACGCGCCGGAGCCGGCGGGCCGGTAGAGGAACTGCACCGACGCGACGTCGGGATCGGTGGGCGACGCCGTGAGGTTGACGGTGCCGTGCAGCGTCGAGCCCGGGTCGGTGACACCGCCGGCCGGCGCCGTGGTGTCGATCGTGACGCTGACGGACTTCGCAAGCTCGACGTTGCCCGCCAGGTCGTGCGAGCGGTAGGTGACCGTCGTCGTGCCGTCGCCGCTTGCGGCGAGCAGGGTGACGGAGGAGCCGGCCGTCCAGTTGACGCCGCCGTCGAGGCTGTACTCGGTGAAGTCGACGCCGCTCAGGTTGTCGGTCGCGGCCAGGTTGATGGTCACATCGTGGTTCTGGGCGCCCGACGGGGCGTTGTCACTCGTCACCGGCCGCGTGTTGTCGATCACCACGTCGTGCGGCGTGACCGAGCAGCGGCCGTTGCCGGCCGGCGTCGACGGCGGCGACCCAGAGGTCGTAGTGGCCGTCGGCGACGCTCGTCGTGTCGAACGGCGAGGCAACGACGGTTCCGCTCGTGGCGCAGGAACCCGCACCGAGCGCGCCGGAGACGAGCCGGAAGGTGGTGGAGGCTACGCCTGCGGTGGCGTCCTGCGCGGTCGCGGCGAGCGGGACGGAGCCGCGGAGCCGTGCCGCCGGCGCGGGAAGGTCGAGCGTGACGTTGTTCGGCGCGGTCGCGTCGACCTTCACGGTGGCGCTCTGGTTCGCCGAGGTGACGCCGGCCCGGTTCGTCGCGCGGTAGACGATCGTATGGACGCCGTCGTTCGAGCCGTTCGCCGGTGCCGGCACGACCACGGAGGCGCCGGTCGAGAACGAGCCTCCATCGACCTTGTACTCGACACCGCTCCCGGGGTTGACGCCGGACTCGGCGTCCGAGGCGGAGAGAGCGACCGTGACGGCGCTGTTGTGCCAGTTCGTGTCGGCGTCGTCGTTCACGCTCGGCGCCGTGTTGTCGACCAGGATCGTCCGCACCGGCGTGGTCGCCGAGTTCCCGACCTGGTCGGACACGATCGCGCGGAGCTGGTAGCTCCCGTCCGCCGGCGTCCAGGTCGCAGGTGCTGCGATCGGGCTCCACGAGCTGCCGCCGTCGGTCGAGCGCTCGATCACGATCCCGGCGGTGTCGACTCCGGAGCCGAGATCGCCTGCGGTGACGCCGAGCGGGATCGTTCCGTGCCCCCACTGCCCCGGATCGTCGAGCGTCGCGCTCGGAGCCGTGTTGTCGCGGATGATGGGCTGCGCGAGCGTCGTCGCGTTGCCGGCGCGGTCGGTGATCACAGCGGTGAGCGTGGTCGGGCCGTCGCCGGCGGCGTTCCACGTCGTGTCGTACGGCGCCGCCGGGACGGTCGCGATCGAGGTCGCCCCTGCGAGGAACTCCACGGTGTCGACGAGGCTTGTCGCATCCGACGCGGTGGCGTGCAGCGCAACCGCTCCGCGCACGTAGCGATCCGGGCCGACGACCGTCCCGATCTGCGGGAACGTGCCGCCCGGCGCCGTCTGGTCGACGACGACGGCCGCGTTCGCCTGGGCGGTCTTGCCCGACCGCATCGGTGGCGATCGCGCAGACGACGTACGAGCCGTCGGCGGGCATCGTCCAGGTGGTCGAGTACGGCGCGCCGGTGTCGGTGAAGATCAGGGCGCCGGTCGCGCAGGCAGAGGCGTCCGGGCCGTAACGGAAGGTGACGCTGCCGACCGTGGTGGTGGCGTCCGACGCGGCCGCGACGAGCAGCTCGGAGGTGTTCCTGGTGTACGGGCCGGGGACCGTCGTGAACGAGACGCTCGGCGCCTGCGTGTCGACCGTCCAGTCGATCGGCCGCGTCCGGGTTCGTCGCGTTGCCGTTGACCGCGTGGATGAGCAGCTGGTGGGCGCCGTCGACGAGACCGCTGCGCGTGTACGGGCTGGTGCAGGCGGTGAAGGGTGCACCGTCGAGCGAGCACTCGAAGGTCGCGCTTGCATCATCCGCGTGGAAGGCGAGCGTGAGGCTGGTCGACTGGGTCTGGGCGGCGGGTGCGCCGCTGTCGACGACGACGTTCGCCTCCTGGGCCTGCAGCGAGACGGTCGCCGGGTGGCCGATCGCCGTGCCGCCGATCGTGCCGGTGACGCCGGCGGATCCGGACGTCAGGCCGGCGGTCAGCGTCGCCGAGTAGGTGCCGTCGCCGTTGTCCGTGGCGGAGCCGAGCGTGCCGAGCGTGGTCGCGAGGACGACGGCCGAGCCGCCGCCGGTGAGAACGTTGTCGTTCCCGTCACGGGCGTGAACCGTGATCGCCGAGGTCGAGGAGCCGTCCGCGGCGATCGCGGTCGGCGCTGCGGTGATCGTCGTGTGGGCCGCGCTGAGGGCGCCGGCCGCTTCCGCGAAGGCAGCGCTGTCGGCATCCGGGAGCCCGGCGGCCTGGGCCGTCAGCCGATAGCCGATTCCCGCTGTCGCGATCGACAGGTCGGCGAACGTCGCCACCCCGGCGACGGCGTTTCGGGTCGCGGTGCCGGCGAGCGTCCCACCCGGCGCCCCCGTACCGCTCTTGATCGTCAGCGTGACCGACGTCGTGCTCGCCGTCAGGTTGCCGTGGGCGTCGAGCACGCGGACCGTGATCGCGGGAGCGATCACCGCGCCCGAGAGCGCGTCCGTCGGCTGCTGGCCGAACGAGAGCTGCGTTGCCGTGCCGGCTGTGAACACGACCTCGGCTGTCTGCAAGACGCCGGTCGTGCCGATCGTCGCGGTGTAGGTGACGGCCTCGGCGGTCGTGCTCTCGACCGAGAAGGTGGCGACACCGCTCGCGTTCGTCGTTCCGGTGCCGGTGATCGTCGACGCCCCGGCGCCCTGGTCGAGCGTGACCGGCCGGCCGCCGACGGGGTTCCCGAACAGATCGCGCGCGGTCACCGTCACGGTGGCTGCGGTGCTCCCGTCTGCGGGCACCGAAGCCGGGGAGGCGACCACGGTCGACTGTCCGCCATTGACTGCGCCCGCGGTGAAGAGGACGGCGGCGGTCTGGGTGATCGTGACCGAGTCCGTGGTGTCGGTGGCGGTGTAGATGGTCGTCTCGCCGACCGTGTCGGTGACCGTGAAGCGCGCGGCGCCGAAGGCGTCCGTGGAGCCGTTCACCGTGGTGATCGTCGAGGAGCCGCCCGACTTGGCCAGTGTCACGGTCTTGCCGGCGAGTGGGTTCCCTTGCGCGTCGATGAGTGTTGCCGTCAGTGTCGACGTTGCGGCGCCGTCTGCCGTGACCGTCGCCGGCGCCGCGGTCAAGGTCGAGTTCACCGCGCTCACCGCGCCGGCCGTGAAGACCACGGTCGCCGTCTGGGTGACATCGACAGAGTCGGTGGCGTCGTGCGCCGTCAGCACGGTGGTCTCTGCGATCGCGTCGGTGACGGAGAAGACAGCGACCCCGCTCGCATTGCTCGCGGCCGAGGCAGGCGCGATCGTCGCAGAGCCACTGCCCTTCGTCACGCTGATCGTCTTGCCCGCCACCGGGTTCCCGTTGCCGTCGCGGAGCGTCACCGTCACGGTGGACGCGGCTGTTCCGTCGGCCGTCACCGCGATCGGCGCGGCAGAGACCGTCGATTGCGTGGCGCTGACCGCGCCGGAGGTGAACGTCACCGTGGCGGTTTGGGTCACGGTGAGGGTGTCGGTGGTGTCGGTGGCGGTGTAGGTGGTGGTTTCGGCGGTGGTGTTGGTGACTGTGAAAGTGGCTTGGCCGGCGGCGTTGGTGAGACCGGAGACGGTGGTGATGGTGGAGTTGCCCCCTGCTTTGGCGAGCGTGACGGTCTTGCCGGGGATCGGGTTGTTGTAGGTGTCGCGGATGGTGGCGGTGAGGGTGCTGGTGGTGGTGCCGTCGGCGAGGATCAAGGTGGGGGTGACGGTGAGGGTGGAGGTGGTGGCGTTGGCAGCGGCGGGGGTGACGGTGATCGGGTTGCTGGTGCCGTTGCTGCTGCCGTCGCCGGCGCTGATCGTCTGACTGCCGGCGCTCTCGAGGGTTGCGCTGAAGGTGTGGCTGCCGTTGTCGGCGCCGGTGAAGGCGTAGGAGGCGGGCAGCACGGCCAGGGGGTCGCTGGAGCTGAAGCTGACCGCGCCGGTGTAGGCGGTGGCGGTGTTGTTGGTGGCGTCGAGCGCGGTGAGGGTGAGGCTGAAGGGGCTGCCGGCGCTGCTGGAGGCGGGGGCGGAGACGGTGAAGTGGGTGGCGGGGCCGGGGGTGAAGGTGACCGCGGCGGTCTGCAGGACGCCGGTCAGGCCGATCGTGGCGGTGTAGGTGACGGCCTGGGCGAGCGTGTCGGTGACGCTGAAGGTCGCGACGCCCGAGGCGTTGGTGGTGGCGGAGAGGACGGTGATCGCGGAGGAGCCGGGGCCTTGGGCGAGGCTGACGGTCTGGCCGGCGAGCAGGTGGGCGAAGGCGTCCTTGGCGGTGACGGTGATCGTCGAGCTGCTGACGCCGTTGGCGGTGACGGAGGCGGGTGCGGCGGCGACGGTCGAGCTGGTCGCGTCGACCGCGCCGGCGGTGAAGCTGACCGTCGTGGTCTGGGTGACGGTGACCGCGTCGGTCGTGTCGGTGGCCGTGTAGGTGGTCGACTCGACCGCCGCGTCCTTGACCGTGAAGGTCGCGACCCCCGATGCGTTCGTCACACCCGAGACCGTCGTGATCGTCGAGGAGCCACCCGACTTGGCCAGCGTGACCGTCTTGCCCGGGGCGACGTTGGACTGGGCATCCCTGAGCGTGACGGTGATCGTCGAGCTCGTCGAGTTGTCGGCCGCCACGCTCGCCGGTGACGCGGACACCGTCGACTGAGCAGCCGTCGGCGTGCCCGGTGTGAAGGTGACCGCGGCGGTCTGCGTGACCGTCACCGAGTCCGTCGTGTCAGTGGCGGTGTAGGTCGTGGTCTCCGCGACGGTGTCCTTGACCGTGAAGGTCGCCTGCCCGGACGCATTCGTCGTGCCCGAGACGATGGAGATCGTCGAGGAGCCGCCGCCCTTCGCGAGCGTCACGCTCTTCCCGGAGACCGTATTCGACTGTGCATCCTTCAACGTCACCGTGATCGTCGATGTCGCGACGCCGTTGGCGGTCACCGACACCGGCGCTGCGCTCACCGTCGACTGGGCCGCCGTCACCGGCCCGACCGTGAACGTCACAGCAGCCGTCTGGGTGACAGTGACCGAGTCGGTCGTGTCCGTGGCCGTGTAGGTCGTCGACTCTGCGACGGCGTCCTTGACCGTGAACGTCGCCTGACCCGACGCGCTCGTCGTCCCGGAGACCGTCGTGATCGTGGACGAACCGCCCGACTTCGCCAGAGACACGGTCTTCCCGGAGACCGGGTTGCCCTGCGCGTCCTTGAGCGTGACGGTGATCGTCGAGGTCGTGCTGTTGTCGGCGAGCACGGACGTCGGCGATGCGGAGACCGTCGACTGGGCCGCGGTCACGGGACCGGCCGTGAAGGTGACCGACGCCGTCTGGGTGACCGTGACCGAGTCCGTCGTGTCGGTCGCGGTGTAGGTCGTCGCCTCCGCGACCGGGTCGGTGACGGTGAACGTCGCGACGCCCGAGCCGTTGGTCGTGCCGGAAACCGTCGTGATCGTCGAGGAGCCACCCGACTTGGCCAGCGTCACCGTCTTGCCCGACACGGGATGCGACTGGGCGTCCTTGAGCGTGACCGTGATCGTCGAGGCGGCGACGCCGTTCGCAGTCACTGAGGCAGGGGCGGCGGTGACCGTCGACTGCGCGGCGCTGACCGGCCCGACCGTGAACGTCACCGCAGCCGTCTGGGTGACAGTGACCGAGTCGGTCGTGTCGGTGGCGGTGTAGGTGGTCGACTCGACGACGCTGTCCTTGACGGTGAAGGTCGCCTGGCCCGACGCGTTCGTCGTGCCGGAGACGGTCGTGATCGTCGAGGAGCCGCCGCCCTTGGCGAGCGTCACGGTCTTACCGGAGACCGGGTTCGAGCTCGCATCCTTGAGCGTCACCGTGACCGTCGAGGTCGTCGAGCCGTCGGCGACGATCGACGTGGGTGACGCGGAGACCGTCGACTGCGCCGCGGTCACCGGCCCCGCGGTGAACGTGACAGTCGCGGTCTGCGTGACCGTGACCGAGTCGGTGGTGTCCGTCGCCGTGTACGTCGTCGCCTCGGCGACCGTGTCCTTGACGGTGAAGGTCGCCTGGCCCGAGCCGTTGGTCGTACCCGGAAACGGTCGTGATCGCCGAGGAGCCGCTGCCCTTGGCGAGCGTCACGGTCTTGCCCGAGACCGGATGGGACTGCGCATCCATCAGCGTCACCGTGACCGTCGAGGTCGCGACGCCGTTGGCGGTGACCGACGTCGGCGACGCGGACACGGTCGACTGCGCGGCTGTCACCGGCCCCACGGTGAAGTTGACGCCTGCCGTCTGGCTGACCGTGACAGAGTCCGTGGTGTCGGTGGCCGTGTACGTGGTCGACTCGACGACGCTGTCCTTGACCGTGAAGATCGCCTGGCCGGCGGCATCGGTGGTGCCCGAGACGGTTGTGATGGTCGAGGAGCCGCCCGACTTGGCGAGCATGACTGTCTTGCCCGATAGGGGGGTCCCGTTCGTGTCCTTGATCGTCGCCGTCAGCGTCGAGGTGGTCGTTCCGTCGGCGGCGATCGACGCCGGTGCCGCCGATAGCGTCGAGTTGGCGGCGCTCGCGGGGGCCGCGGGTCGGATGGCGACCATCACGGCCGTCTCGTCGCGGTTCGTGATCGTCGAGCTCTTCGCGGCAACCGCACCGGCCGCGGCCTGGATGACGTCGAACGTGCCGGTCGCCGAGCGGACGCCCGGGGCGCCGCTCTGCGATGCGACGGTTGCCCGCACGGTCATGCCAGACGGCGTCGTGAAGCTCGAGTCGCCGGCGGTGCCGTAGAGCGCGAGGATCATGTCCTGCGGGTAGGCAGCCGTGCCGGCTGCGGTCACGGCGCTCGTCGCGGCGTTGGCGGTGGCGGTCGTCCACGTGTCGATGTTCGAGCCGGCGCCGGCCCAGATGCCCGAGTAGGCGAGGATGACGCCGGAGGAGTCGCTCGCGCCGCTTCCGCCGGCCCAAGAGAAGCTGTAGCTCGCCGGCTCGGACGCCGTGGCGACCTTGGTGTAGACGTACTGCTTGCTCGTGGGGCCGGCCGTCGCGACCGAGGCCTGAAGTGCCCAGCCCACCGGCGGAGTCAGCGTCGCCGTCGCGTCCCGCAGCGAGACGGTCGCGATCATCAGGTTGCCGGTCGCGACGCCGGAAGGCGTCGCGACCGAGAGCGGGGACCCGTTCTTTGTGCTGCCGGTGCCGCCCGGCGAGCCGACGATCGCAATCGGGTCGATCACGTACGGGACGGGCAGCGAGCTGTCGTCGACGCGGAGCGTGAGGAAGCGGGATGAGCCCCGGCGCTCGAGCGACCACTGCGTCCCGGCGGGCGTGACGTCCCGGCCGTCCGCGTCGTACACGACGGGGGGCAGGACGCGGATGCCCGCGCGCGCACCGTCGGCGCTCAGGGACATTGATCCATCAGCCTCGAGTCGAGGTATAGACTTATGGCTCTCGAGCCGCCACCTCCAGGTGCGCGGGCCGAGGCGGCGGTCGACGGTCAGGTACTCCTCGGTGCGGGGGGCGGCGACGACGATCGCCTCCCGGCCGAACGAGGTCGGACGCTCGACGCCCCAGGCATGGCGTACCCAGGTTGCGGAGCCGGTCCCGGTCGCCGTCAGCTTCAGCGCCGCGCCGTCATGGCGGACGGCGAAACCTCCGCCCGCGATCGAGACGTGGGTCAGATCGTCCCAGCGACGGTCGAGCAGGAAGCTCGGATCGTGCGGCCCGAGCGCGTGCGAGACGAACGGCGCCGGCCCGGCGCTGGAGCGGTGCCCGTGCTCCACCACGACCGCGGCGAGCGCTGCAGTGACGGTAGTGACGAGTACGAGGAGCGACGTGACGAACGGGCTCGGGGTGCGGCCACGCGAAAAACGTCCACCGAATGCCGGGGGACGCTCGTCCTGCTGTCGCAGTGTGTGAATGCTCGCCATGTCGTTTCGACGGCCTGTCCCGCGTGGCCACGCAAGGCAGATCGTGGCTTCACTATCGGTTCACGGCCTCGGCCCCGTGAGGCTGCCGGCGCAGTTCCAAACCCGTTTCAAACCAAGATCCCCCGGACGGGTGAGCAGACCGATTTGGCGCGGATTTGGGGCGGAACCGGAGCCTTGACGTCGACCAAGAGCATGACGCTCTAGTCGAGGTGGAGAGTTGCGCCGCGGCGTCGGGGCCGCTCGCATTCGGGCAGAATCCAGGCCGGATGGCAACGACCGAGGATCCCCGCGAGACGACGGCGACCGACCAGTGGCGCGAGCAGCTGTACGAGGCCGTGCCGGAGCGCGAGGGTGAGCTGTTCTCGACGATGTCGGGGATCGAGAACGCGCCGCTCGCGACGCCGGACAGCGTCGAGGTGGACGTCGACCGTGACCTGGGCTACCCGGGTGTGTTCCCGTTCACGCGGGGGGTCTATCCGTCGATGTACCGCGGCCGGCTGTGGACGATGCGGCAGTTCGCGGGGTTCGGGACGGCCGAGGAGACGAACGAGCGCTTCCGCTATCTGCTCGAGCACGGCCAGACGGGGCTGTCGACGGCGTTCGACATGCCGACACTGATGGGCTACGACTCCGATCACGCGCGCTCGCTCGGCGAGGTCGGTCGCGAAGGCGTCGCGATCGACTCGCTCGAAGACATGGAGACGCTGTTCGCCGGCATCCCGCTCGCCGACGTCTCGACGTCGATGACGATCAACTCTCCGGCCGCGATCTTGCTCGCGTACTACGCGTGTGTCGGTGAGGAGCAGGGCGTCTCGCGCGACAAGCTACGCGGGACGATCCAGACGGACATCCTCAAGGAGTACATCGCGCAGAAGGAGTACATCTTCCCGCCCGAGCCGAGCATGCGGCTCGTGACGGACATGGTCGAGTTCTGCTCGCAGGAGATGCCGCTCTGGCATCCGATCTCGATCAGCGGGTACCACATCCGCGAGGCGGGATCGACGGCGGCGCAAGAGCTCGCGTTCACGCTCGCCGACGGCTTCACCTATGTCGAGTGGGCGATCGAGCGTGGCCTCGATGTCGACGACTTCGCACCCAGATTGTCGTTCTTCTTCAACGCGCATCTCGACTTCTTCGAGGAGATCGCGAAGTACCGCGCAGCGCGTCGGATCTGGGCGACGCTGATGCGCGACAAGTACGGGGCGAAGAACCCGAAGTCGTGGTTGATGCGCTTCCACACCCAGACGGCGGGTGTGTCGCTGACCGCGCAGCAGCCGGAGGTGAACATCGTCAGGACGGCGATCGAGGCGCTGGCCGCGGTGCTGGGCGGCACGCAGTCGTTGCACACGAACTCCTACGACGAGGCGCTCGCGCTGCCGACCGAGGACGCCGTCCGGATCGCGCTGCGCACGCAGCAGGTGATCGCGCACGAGACGGGGGTCGTGAACACGATCGACCCGCTCGGCGGCTCCTACTACGTCGAGCAGATGACGAACGAGCTCGAGCGCCAGGCCTACGACTACTTCGACCGGATCGAGAAGCTGGGCGGCGTGGTGCAGGCGATCAAGGAGAACTTCTTCCAGCGCGAGATCGCCGAGGCGTCGTTCCGCTACCAGGCGGAGGTCGAGGCCAAGCAGCGGATCGTCGTCGGCGTCAACCGGTACGGCCTCGACGACGAGCAGCAGATCCCGATCCTCAAGGTCGACCCTGCGCTCGAGGGCAAGCAGATCGAGCGCGTGCAGGCACTGCGCGGCCGGCGCGACTCGCGGCAGGTCGAGGCTGCACTCGCGCGGCTGAAGGAGGATGCGGCCCGCGACGACCGCAACCTCATGCCTCCGATCTTCGACGCCGCGCGCGCCTACGTGACCATGGGCGAGATGTGCGACGCCTTCCGCGAGATCTGGGGCACCTGGCGCGAGACACCCGTGTTCTAGCCAGGTGACGTCGATGTCAGGTCCAGCACTGCCCGGGTCTTAAAGAGACCTCAACACTCCGCCCCTAACGACCTGCACCGGATCGCGTCTACTCTGACGTGGGTATGAGCGCCGAGACGATCTTCGAGCACCGCGAGCCGGTCCGGAAGCCGGGCTGGCAGAAGGCCCTGCCCTGGATCGTGGGTGTGGTCGTCATCGGGGCCATCCTCGGATTTGTCGGTTACAAATGGTCGAACACCGGTACGAGCACCGCGACGCCACTGACGAACCTCCCGGCCGACGACCGCTCCGCCGTCCCGGCGACGGTGAAGCTGACGCCCGAGGCGACCAGGGTGGCGCGCCAGTTCATCCAGACCGCGGTCGCCCGCAAGAACTTGCCGAAGGCCTACGCGCTCGTCACCGAGCAGATCAAGCAGGGCCAGACCTTGAAGTCCTGGAACACGGGCAACATCGCCGTGATCCCGTATCCCGTCGACGCGATCAAGTACGCCCCCATGAAGATCGACTTCTCGTATCCGAACGAGGCGCAGATCCAGGTCGCGCTGCTCCCGAAGGCGGGAGTCAAGGTGCGCAGCCAGCTCTTCATCATGGATCTCGTCAAGCGCAACGGGAAGTGGCTCGTGAATGCATGGGTGCCGCGCTCGACGCCGCCGGTGCCGAACGGCTCGGCGAACAACGGCGCCGGAGGCTAACTCTCTCCCAATGCGCGGTCGGCTCTCGTCGCCCCGGTTCCGTCGCCGGCTCCTGTGGGGCGCCGGCTCGGCGACGGTCGTCGGCGCCGTCACGGTGGGTGCGATCGCGATCGGGAACACGGGCCGCTCGAACGAGACGCCGCTGATCGACAAGCCGGCCTGGGTCTACCGCGAGCCGGCGCGCATGAAGCTGACGGCAACGGACCGCAAGCAGCTCTTCGAGACCGCGTCGCACTTCATCCAGACCGCGGTCGCCCGCAAGCACCTCGACTCGGCGTGGGAGATGCTCGGTCCCGAGATGCGCGCCGGGCAGACGCGGAAGTCGTGGAACACGGGCTTCAACAACGTGATCCCGTTCCCGGCGGTCGGGATCGCGACGTGGGACATCCTCTACGCCTACAAGGGCGACGTGGCGATCGATCTCGGCGTGGTCGGTGAGAAGCACAGCGACTGGGCCGGCAAGACGTTCACGATCGAGCTCAAGCGCTACAGGGGCCACGGCAACAGCTGGCTCGTCGCGTCGTGGGTGCCGAAGGGGATCGGCGGCGGGGGCCAGGTCAAGAGCGTCGCGGCGCTGCCGCCGCCGAAGCCGCCGAAGGCGCCGCTCTCCGCAGCCTGGTTGCTGCTGCCGATGTCGATCTTCGGCTTGCTCTTCGTGACGCTCGCGGGCTGGGCGATCCGCGGCGCGGTCAAGCAGCGGCGCGCCGCGAAGCGGTACGCACGCCTGCTCGGCTACGGCTCCAGCTCGAGCTCGAATCCGTCGTAGACGAGCTCCTCGAGCGGCCGGTCGGCCGCGCGATGGGTCAGCAGCAGTCGCCGCGCGCCAGATGCCTGAAACGCGGTGCGTGCCTCGTCGGGCGTCATGTGCCCGTGCGGGTCGTCCTCCGGCACATCGAGTGTCGCCTCGCAGATGAAGACGTCTGCGTCGCGGGCGAGCTCCTCGAGCGACGGGCACGGCGCGCTGTCGGCCGAGTACGCGATGGCACGCCCGTCGCACTCGATCCGCAGGCCCCAGGTGGGCTCGTCGTAGTGCAGGACAGCGCGCGGAAGGATTGTGCAGCCACCCGCGTCGAAGGCAACACCGTCCTCGTAGGAACGCAGCGGGAAGACCCGCTCGAAGAGCTCGATCGGCGCGAACGAGAGCAGCCGGCCGAGCCCATGCGGCGGCAGCCACAGCTCGGGCCCGGGGGTCCCGGCCATCGGGCCGATCAGATGCCCCCACAGCCAGGGCACGAGGTCGCCGCAGTGGTCGAGGTGCAGGTGCGAGATCACGATCGCGTCGACGTGCGGCCACGGGCGCCCCTCGCGCAGCCGCGCGAGCACGCCCGGTCCGCAATCGACGAGCAGCACGCCGCGCTCGTTCTCGATCAGGTAGCCGGAGTGCGCACCTCCGGGGTTGGGCCATGAGGGCGAGCTGCCAACGACGGTGAGTCTCACGTTCCTATACTGATCGACCGTGGCGCGGAAGATCAGAGTGGTAATCGCGAAGCCCGGTCTCGACGGGCACGATCGCGGCGCGAAGATCATCGCCCGCGCGCTGCGTGACGCCGGCATGGAGGTGATCTACACCGGGCTGCACCAGACCCCGGAACAGATCGTCGAGACCGCGATCCAGGAGGATGCGGATGCCGTCGGCATCTCGATCCTCTCGGGGGCGCACATGACGCTCGTGCCGCGCATCCTGGAACTGCTGAAGGCGCAGGGCGCCGAGGATCTCCTCGTCGTCGTCGGCGGAACGATCCCGAACGACGACGTGACCGAGCTGACGAAGCAGGGGGTCGCGGCGGTCTTCACGCCCGGCGCGCCGACGAGCGAGATCGTCGACTTCTTGAACGCGCGCGTCGCGGCGTAGTTCCGCTCAGCGGAGCTTGTCGAGCGTCAGCGCGCCGGGCACGCCGGTGATTGCCTCGAGCGTGCCGGGTGCAGGCTGCGTCCAGACAGTCAGCTTCGCGCCGGGCAACAACGTCGCAACGAGGGACGCATCCTCGAGCGTCAGCTCGAGCTGTCGGTTGACCTTCGTCTGCTTCACGTGCGACGGCCAGGACGCGATCGTCTGCACGGTGAGCGTCAGCATCGCTCCGTCCGTCGCAACGAGTGTGCCGGTCAGCTTGAGCGTGAACGACGACCCGGCGGGCGGCGCGACTGTCAACAGGCGCGAGGCCTTCTTCAGAAACGGAAATGGGTCGACCGCGGCCTTGCCCTTCGGGTGCACCTCGAAGTGCAGGTGCGGGTGGATGCCGTTCGCGTCGCCTGAGTCGCCGAGGTACGCGATCTGCTCGCCGGCTTCGACGTGCGTGCCGTCCGCGACGGCGTACGCAACTCCCTTGACGCACTTGCCCTTGTTGTCGTTCTTCGCCGTGAGGTCGTTGTTCAGGTGGATGTACTCGTACATCGTCCCGCTGGCGCCGTAGAGATAGAGCATGCAGCCGGCGTTCGACGAAGTCGTCCAGTACTTGACTGTTCCCTCCTCGACCGCGATCACCGGTGCGCGTTTGTCTCCGAGCAGGTCGTTGCCTTGGTGACGCAATGCGCCGCGCGGCTCGCCGAAGTCGTCGTGGTAGTCGACGGTGCCGACGACGGGGAAGAGCAGTTGCGGCACACCGCCGCGCGCAGCCTGTGTCGCCGTGACGCAGACGCATGCGAGCGCGAGCACGCCCAGGAGGGGAAGCAGGCGGCGCATCGGCCTACGGTAGCCGCGCCTTCGGGCGATGCCAACCCACGGCTCCTGGATAGAGTCCGCGCCCATGAAGATCGCAGTCTGCGTGAAAGCGGTCCCGGATGCGGCCTCCCACCGCCATCTCGACCCCTCCACGAACCGGCTCGACCGCTCGGGCGAGCTGACGATCTCGGAGTGGGACACGTATCCGGTCGAGGAGGCGCTGAAGCTGAAGGAAGCGGCGGGGGAAGGGGAGGTAGTCGTCGTCTCCATGGGGCCGGAGCGCGCGCTGGATGCGCTGCGGAAGGCGCTCGCGATGGGCGCCGACCGTGCCGTGCTGATCTCGGATTCGTCGCTCGAGGGCGCTGACCTGCTCGGGACCGCCAAGGCGCTCGCCGGCGCGCTCGAACAGGAAGCTGCGGACCTCGTGCTCTTCGGTCAGCAGTCGGCGGACGGCGGAGGCGCGTGCTTGTGGGCTGCGGTGGCGGAACGCCTGCGCAGGCCGGTCGTCTCGCAGGTCAGCGAGTTGACCGTCGACGGCTCGTCGCTCACCGGGAAGCGTCAGACGGAGTACGGCTACGACACGATCCGCGCGCCGCTGCCGGCGGTCGTCGCGGTCGCCGACTCGATCAACACGCCGCGCTACCCGTCGCTCAAGGGGATCATGGGCGCGAAGAAGAAGCCGCAGGACCTGCGCACAGCGGCCGACGTGGGAGGCGCCGAGGCGTCGGGCACGACCGTCGTCTCGCTCAGCCCGCCGGCGGCGCGCGGCGAGGCCCGCAAGATCGAAGACGACGGCTCGGGCGCCGAGGAGATCGTCGCGTTTCTGGCCGAGAAGAGGTTCGTCTGATGGCGAAGACGCTCGTCTTCCTCGAGCATCACGAAGGCTCGATCGCGAAGGGCTCGCTGGGCGTGCTGGCAAAGGCGGCAGAGGTCGGCGGTGACGTGGCGGCCGTGCTCGTGGGCTCCGACGTGCGCGGCCTCGCCGAGCGTGCAGGCGCACACGGCGCGCAGACGGTCTGGGTCGCGAACGACCCGACGCTCGATGCGCCGCTGCCGCAGCCGCGCGTCGACGTGCTCGCGAAGCTCGTCGGCGACGAAGGCTTCGACACGGTTCTCTTCGCGCAGTCCGTGCTCGCCGCCGACGTCGCGGCCGGCCTGTCGGCGCGCCTCGACGCGGGGCTGAACTGGGGTCTCGTCGACTTCGACGGCGAGACGGGCAAGGCGCCGCAGCTGCAGGACACCGTCGTCGTCGACGTCGGGTGGTCGAGCCCGGTCAAGCTCGGCATCTTCCGCGCCGGGGCGCTCGACGCCGTCGAGAGCGGCGGCAGCGCCGAGGTGAAGGACGCGGTCGTCGAGCTTCAGGACTTCTCGACGCAGGCGGAGATGGTCGAGCAGGCGCACGCCGAGCAGCAGGGGCCGTCGATCGAGGATGCGGACGTGATCGTCGCCGGCGGCCGCGGTCTCGGCGAACCGGAGAAGTTCGCCCTGGCCGAGGAGCTCGCGCAGGCGCTCGGCGGCGCGGTCGCCGCGACGCGCGCGGTCGTCGACGCAGGCTGGTACCCGTATGCGGCGCAGGTCGGCCAGACCGGAAAGACCGTGTCGCCGAAGCTGTACGTCGCGCTCGGGATCTCGGGCGCGATCCAGCACAAGGTCGGCATGCAGGGCTCGAGCGTGATCGTCGCGATCAACAAGGACCCGAACGCGCCGATCTTCGAGTTCGCCGACCTCGGTGTGGTCGGCGACCTGCACGAGATCGTCCCGAAGCTGACCGAGCTCGTGCGCGCGCGCAAGGGCTGACGGAGCGCCGCGTGAGCGTCAAGCCCGCCGACTGGCCGCCGCCCTTCTCGCCGTCGGAGGCGATCCAGCCCCCGACCGACCCGGTCGACGAGCGCATCGAGGTCGGCTTCCTGATCGTCGGCGCCGGGCCGGCCGGGCTTGCGGCCGCGATCCGCTTCGGGCAGCTGATGGAGGAGCATCCCGAGCAGGCAGAGCGGCTCGGAGACGTGCCGGTCGCGGTGCTCGAGAAGGGCAAGGCGCCGGGCTCGCACCTCCTCTCCGGCGCGGTCGTCAACCCACGTGGGCTGCAGCGCCTGTTCAGGGAGCGGAAGCGAATGGACGAGCTCCCGTTCTACGAACCGGTCGAGGCGGAGTCGGTGCTGTTCCTGACGAAGCGGCATGCGCTGCGTCTCCCGACGCCGCCGACGATGGTCAACGACCGCAACTACGTCGCGTCGCTCTCGAAGCTGTCGCGCTTCCTCGCCGAGGAGGCAGAGATGCTCGGCGCGACGATCCTGCCGGAGACGACTGCTGAGAAGCTGCTCGTCGACGGCGGGCGCGTGCTCGGCGTGCGCACCGGCGATCGTGGGCGCGGGCGGAACGGGGAGGAGCTGTCGAACTTCGAGCCGGGCTCCGACATCACGGCGCGCGTCACGATCCTCTCGGAGGGGACTCAGGGGCATCTGACCAGTGCAGCGCTCGAGCGATTCGGCTTGCGCAGTGAGAACCCGCAGGTGTGGGCGCTCGGTGTCAAGGAGGTGTGGAAGGTCGCGCGGCCGCTCGACCGTGTCATCCACACGATGGGCTGGCCGCTGCGGCCGGGCAAGAAATTCCGCGAGTTCGGCGGCTCGTTCATCTACCCGATGGGTGACGACATGGTCACGATCGGTCTCGTCGTCGGCCTCGACTACACGGACTCGGAGCTGTCGGTGCACGACTTGCTGCAGGAGCTCAAGCTGCATCCGCGCATCCGGAAGATCCTCGACGGCGGCGAGCGTGTGCAGTGGGGCGCGAAGACGATCCCCGAGGGCGGCTTCGTCGCGCTGCCGAAGCGCTTCCACTCGCCGGGGCTGCTGCTCACGGGCGACGGTGTCGGCCTGGTCAACGTGCCTGCGCTGAAGGGCATCCACTACGCGATCGAGTCGGGCCGGCTCGCCGCCGAGGCGGCGTGGCGGACGCTCGAGCGCGGCAGCTCGCAGCGCACGGTGCTCGCGTCCTACGACGAGTCGCTGCGCGAGTCGTTCATCTGGCGGGACCTGCACGAGGTGCGGAACATGCGCCAGGCGTTCGGTCGCGGCTTCTACGTCGGCGGTGCGATGGCGGGTGCGATGACCGCGACGAAGGGCAAGTTCCCGCCCGGCGACAAGTCGACCGAGCGTGATGCCGAGCAGGCGCTGATCAAGACCGACCGCGCGAAGTCGTATCCGGCACCGGACGGCAAGCTCACCTTCGACAAGCTGTCGAGCGTGTTCGCGTCCGGCAACCGCACGCGCGACGACCAGCCGAACCACATCCGCATCCAGACGAAGGTCCCCCGCGAGCTGGCGGAGCTGTGGGCGCACCTCTGCCCCGCGCAGGTGTACGAGGTGGGCGATGCGGACGGAGACGGCACGGTCGAGGTGAAGCTCGCCCCGTCGAACTGCGTCCAGTGCGGAGCCATCACCGCCAAGGGAGGCCGCCTCACGCCTCCCGAAGGCGGTAGCGGCCCCGAGTACACACTCACGTAGCTCGGGCGGGCGCGTCTCGTCACGGTGGCTGCCGCGGGACATGGCCGCCGAGGGGAGTGGCGGCGCAGTAGGCGCGGTATTCGACGAGCGCACGCTCGGGCTGCGTGCCGAAGAACCGCAGCACCTGGTCGCGGTCGATGTTGATCCGCGCGGACGCGATCCCGATCGTTGCCGCGTAGCTCGCCCAGACGTAGCCCTCGAGCGGGCGGGTGCCGCCGGCGCGTCTCGGGTTCTGCACGACGTAGCGGAGAGCGTTCACGACCGTCGCATCGGTCTTCAAGTACCGGTTCCAGTACCGCTTCCCGAACAGATGGTTGATCCGACCGTGGCGGGTGTTGTAGTTCAGTGCGCAGGCCGTGTTCAGCTCGCACATCCCACCAGCGAGCCCGCGCTCGCCGACGCGGAGCACGAGGTGGTAGTGGTTGTCCATCAGGCAGTACGCAAGGATCGTCCAGCCGTGCTTGCGTGCAATGCGCTCGACCGTCTCGCAGAAGAACCAGCGATCGACGTGATCCTTGTAGATACGCCGCTTGTTGTTGCCGCGCGTGACGACGTGGTGGTACCCGGCGCGCTCGTCGCGGTGCACGTAGGCCATCGGTCGACGGTATCGCCGCCTGCCTGACGCGTGGGCGGCGGTTACACCATCGGCGCGGAGTTGTTGCAGTCAGTTGACGGTGGCAGCCACCAGACGTGTCTCGGTGCGCCAGGCGTGCCGGGGATGCCTCGCTGCTAGCTCGGGAGGATGTCGTGCAGCTCGTAGGTCGCCTCGCGGGCCGGTGGTGCGCCGGTCGGATTCTCGGCCATCATCTGCTCGACCGCGGGCGTGAGCCGCTCGTCGCGGAACGTCTGCAAGTGCGCCTCGGATTCCCAGACGTCGAAGATGCGGAAGACGTCGCCGTCGAAGCCGGCGGTGTGGACGATCAGACCCTCCGGCGTTTCGTCGCCGATCTTGCGCTTGACGGTGTCGTAGCCCGTCGTGCTGCGGTCGCCGGGATCGGCGTCGAACTCCTGGATGTAGGCAATCGCCATCAGAGGCCTCCTTGTTGCGGAGAATCGACCCTATCCGCCCTTGTCGGAACGCAAAGGACACACGGCTGTGACAGATCCTTGACGGTGGCAGCCACCAGACGTGGCTAGATACGCCCTGTGATCACGTCGCTCGACAATCCGCGCGTGCGCGAGGTCGTTCGGTTGCGCAAGGCGCGCGAGCGGCGGCGGGAGGGGGTGTTCGTCGCGGAAGGGGTGCGCGAGGTCGAGCGTGCGCTCGCGGCTGGGCTCGTCGCCCGGCAGGTCTTCCACGCGCCGGAGCTGCTGCCCGGCTGGACGCATGGCGGCGAAGAGGTGAGCGCGCGCGTCCTCGCCAAGCTGGCCTACCGCGACGAGCCCGAGGGCGTGCTCGCGGTCTTCGAGACGCCGACTCGCGACCTGCCACCCGGCGCAACGCTGCTCGTCGTCGCCGTCGGGCTCGAGAAGCCCGGCAACCTCGGCGCGATCGCCCGCAGCGCCGATGCGGCCGGTGCCGACGGCATCCTCGTCGCCGAGGGCGAGGTCGACCCCTGGAACCCGAACGCGATCCGCGCGTCGACCGGTTCCGTCTTCACGCTCCCGATCGTCGAGGCGACGCGCGCCGACGTCGCGCAGCTCCCACAGCAGAAGGTCGCCGCGGTGCTGGGCGCGGGCACGCGCCACAGCGACGCCGACCTGACGAGACCGACCGCGTTCCTGATCGGAGCGGAGGACCGCGGGCTCGACGCCGCGTGGCGCGACGTCGCCGACGTGCAGGTCGAGATCCCGATGAGCGGAGCGGCGGCGGACTCGCTGAACGCGAGCGCCGCCGCCGCTGTGTTGCTCTTCGAAGCCGTGCGTCAGCGCGGCGCCGCCGCTAGCTGAGGCCCTTCTGCTTCGCGATCCCGCCGGCGAGGTCGGCGCCGGTCATGAACATGTGCTCGTACGACCCATGCACGAGCTGGAACGTCTTGCCGTACTGCTTCGCGTGGTAGCTGTCGAGCGCACCCTTCAACTGCAGGATGTGTGCGGTCAGGTCGTTGACCACGGCCTGCTTCGGGAGGCCCGTAGCCTTCGCGAAGAAGGCGGCCTGCGTCTGGACGTAGGCGAGCAGGCTCGTCACGGCCTTCTTCTGGCCCGCCTTGTCACCCTTGGCCGTCGCCACGGTGTACGCGACGAAGTCGTTGATGTGCGAGCGCCAGAGGTTCTTGCCGTTGAGGAACTGCGCCGCGGCGGCGGCACCGTAGAGCGAGCCGATCGCCTTCGAGATCTCGACGCTGTTGCGGTCGAGCTGCTTGGCGAGCGCCGGGAAGTTCTTCCCGCCGCTGACGCCGGCCTGTGTCGCCCAGGTCGCGAGCAGTGCATGCTCGCCGAGCATGCGGTCGAGCGTGATTTGCAGATCGGCCGACTTGCTCGTCGTCGAGCCGAGCCCCTTCTGCTTCGCAATGCCCGCGGCGAGCGTGTCGCCCGTCATGAACATGTGCTTGTACGCAGCATCGGTGAGCACATACGCCTGCGCGTAGTTGCCCGTCGCATATGCATCGAGCTGACCTTTCAGCTGCAGGATGTGCGCGGTCAGGTCGTTGACGAGCGCCGCCTTCGGGAGGCCCGTCGCCTTCGCGAAGAACGCGGCCTGCGTCTGGACGTACGTCATCAGGTTGGCGACGGCCTTCTTCTGGCCGGCCTGGTCGTGCTTGGCCGTCGCGACCGTGTAGGCGACGAAGAACTTGATGTGGTCGCGCCAGAGGAACTTGCCGTTCAGGAACTGCGTGCCCGCGGCCTGCCCATACACGGACGCGATCGCTTTCGAGATCGCGACCGAGTTCGCGTCGAGCTGCTTCGCGACGGCCGGGAAGTCCGTGCCGCCGGCGTAGCCGCGCTGCGTCGCCTGGATCGCCAGGATCGCGTGCTCGCCGAGGAGCCGGTCGAGCGTGATGCGGAGTGCCACTGCCTGCGACGACGCCTTCGTCGACGTCGTCATCTGCATGCCGTGCCCGTCGTGAGCCGTCGACAGCGGCGTCGTCGTCTTGGCGCTGCCGACACTGCTCCCGAACCCGGCGACGACCGCCGCGGCCAGGGCGAGGATCGCGAGCATCGCAACCGTCTGCCGTCTATGTGTCATTGAATCGAGCCTCCCAACCAGTCGTTGTCGGGGGCCATTCGCCGGATCCCTGACACCGGTTCGGCACGTACCATCGATCCGTGCCGCCGACCCGTGATGACGTGGAGCGCGCGCGCGTCACGATCGGCGACCGGCTCGCGCGCACGCCGCTCCTGTCGAGCCGTACGATCGGCGCCCGGCTGAAGTGCGAGCTGTTCCAGCGCACCGGCTCGTTCAAGGTGCGCGGCGCGCTGAACAAGATCAGCTGCCTCGGCGAGGCGGAACGCGCCCGTGGCGTGATCGCGATCAGCGCCGGCAACCACGCGCAGGCGGCCGCTTTCGCCGCCCGGGAAGCCGGGATCGACGCGCTCGTCGTCATGTGGCAGGGCGCGTCCGAGCAGAAGATCGAGGCGACGCGCGGCTACGGCGCCACCGTCGACCTCGACGCGGACGGGCCTGCGCGCGCGTTCGAGCGGCTGAGCACGCTGATCGAGGAGACCGGCAGGACGCTCGTGCATCCGTTCGACGACCCGCTCGTGATCGCGGGCGCCGGCACCGTCGGCCTCGAGATCGAAGAGGACGCGCCGGACGCCGACGCCGTGATCGTGCCGGTCGGAGGCGGCGGGCTGATCTCCGGGATCCAGACGGCGCTCGGGGATCGTCTGCGCGTGATCGCCGTCGAGCCGGAGACGAGCGCGGCGCTTCATACCGGCCTCGAGCGCGGCGAACCGACGTGGGTCGAGCCGGTCTCGATCGCGGACGGCCTGAACGCACCGATCGCCGGCGCGCTGCCGCTCGAGATCTGCCGCTCCCTCGAGCGCCACCTGGTCACCGAGGACGAGATCGAAGCCGCGTTCCGCCTGCTCTACGAGCGCGCGAAGCTCGCCTGCGAGCCGGCTGCGGCGGTCGCCACGGCCGCCTGGCTGAGCGGGCGAATCGAGGCCGAACGGCCCGTCGTGCTCGTCTCGGGCGGCAACGTCGCCACCCAAACGGCCGCTGCTATCCTGGCCCGGCGATGAAGGCCGAGATCCACCCCGACTACGTCCTCTCCACCGTGCACTGCGGCTGCGGGAACACGTTCACGACGCGTTCCACCCAGCCCGAGCTGCACGTCGAGATCTGCTCCGCGTGCCACCCGTTCTACACCGGCAAGCAGAAGCTGCTGGATACGGGCGGCCGCGTCGAGCGCTTCCAGCGCCGCCTCGAGAAGGCCGAGCGCGCAGCGCGCTCGTCCTCGTAGCGCAATGTCCCAGGCCGTCGGAGGTCAGGCCGTCCTCGAGGGCGTGATGATGCGCGGTCCGCGCCATTGGGCCGTCGCCGTGCGCAAGCCCGACGGAGACATCGCACACGTCGCGCGGGCGATCGATCCGCTGCAGGCCCGCCACTGGACGCTCAGGCTTCCGATCGTGCGCGGCGTCGTCGCGCTCGGCGAGAGCCTCGCGATCGGCTTCCGCGCACTCAGCGTCTCGGCGAACTACGCCGCAGTCGAAGAGGCGGAGGGCGACGGCGAGCCGGCCGAGATCGGCCGCTGGACGCTCGCGTTCGCATTCCTCGTCGCGATCGGGTTCGCGCTCGCGATCTTCAAGGTCGGGCCGGCGCTCCTCACCGACCTGCTGCCGATCTCGAACGGCAACTGGTTCGTGCTGGTCGAAGGGCTCGTGCGCGTGACCGTCTTCGTGCTCTATCTGGTCGTGCTCAGCTTCATCCCGTCGCTGCGCCGTGTGTTCCAGTACCACGCCGCCGAGCACAAGGCGATCAACGCGTTCGAGGCCGGCGACGAGCTGACCCCGGAGAACACGCAGCGCCACTCCCTGATCCACCCGCGCTGCGGCACCGCGTTCCTGCTCTGGGTGATGGTGATCGGCGTCTTCGTCTACGCGCTGCTCGGAAGGCCGGTCTGGTACTGGCTGATCGTCAGCCGCATCGTCCTGCTGCCCGTGATCGCCGGCATCGCCTACGAGCTGATCCGCTTCGCCGGCAAGCATTCCGAGAGCCGGATCCTGATGACCCTGCTCGCGCCGGGCCTCTGGCTGCAGCGGCTGACGACGCGCGAGCCGACGCTCGACCAGCTCGAGGTGTCGATCAAGGCGTTGCGGGAAGTCCTCGATCTCGAGGGCCGGGAACAGCCGGCCGACCGACGAGTGGAGGTGATGGCGTAATGGCAACGGAGCGCAGCGCAAGCGTCGTGTGGCAGGGCGACTTGACCAACGGCAGCGGCACGATCGCCGAGGTGACGAGCGGCGCGTTCGGCCCGCTCGACGTCACGTGGGTCGCACGCGCCGAGGAGCCGAACGGCAAGACGAGCCCGGAGGAGCTGATCGCTGCCGCGTGGGCGACCTGCTTCGCGATGTCGCTCTCGCTGGGCCTTGCGAAGGCCGGCAACCCGCCGGAGAAGCTCGAGACGTCGGCGACCGTCACGTTCCAGCCCGGCCAGGGGATCATCAAGGGTGCGCTGACCGTGCGCGGCACCGTGCCGAGCCTGGACGACGCTGCGTTCGCCGAGGCCGCGAACGTTGCGAAAGAGAACTGCCCGGTCTCGAAGGCGCTGTCGGGGATCCCCGACGTCAGCCTCGACGCACAGCTCGCGAGCTAACCTCAGGCCGCGATGGCGGCACTCGACGATCTGGTGGCAGAGCTCGACCGTTCCTACGCGGAGGCGCAGGAGCGCATGTCCGACCCCGCGGTCTACAACGACCACCGCGAGGCGGCGGACGTCGGACGACGCCTGAAGGAGCTCGAAGGCCCGTGGAAGCTCGCGCAGCAGTGGAAGCAGGCACGGGACGACCTCGCCGCGGCGCGCAGCGACGCCGAGTTGGCCGAGATGGTCGGCGAGTACGAGGCCGACGTCGCCCGGCTCGAGGAGGAGTTGAAGCTCGCACTCGCCGAGCGCGATCCCGCCGACGAGAAGGACGTGATCGTCGAGATCCGCGGCGGCGAGGGCGGTGACGAGGGGAAGCTCTGGGCCGGCGATCTGGCGCGTCTCCTGCAGCGCTACGCCGAGCGGCGCGGCTTCCGCTGGGAGGAGATCGAGGTCACGCCGAGCGACGCCGGCGGCATCAAGGAGGCGACGTTCGCGATCAAGGGCGACGGCGCGTACTCCGTCTTCAAGTTCGAAGGCGGGACGCACCGGGTTCAGCGCGTGCCCGAGACCGAGTCGCAGGGGCGCATCCACACGTCGACCGCGACCGTGGCCGTGATGCCCGAGGCCGAGGAGATGGACGTCGAGATCGAGGAGAGCGACCTGAAGATCGACGTCTACCGCTCGTCCGGCCCGGGCGGACAGTCGGTGAACACGACCGACTCTGCGGTCCGCATCACGCACATGCCGACCGGCATCGTCGTCGCGATGCAGGACGAGCGCTCGCAGCTGCAAAACCGTGAGAAGGCGATGCGCGTGCTGCGTGCCCGCATCTACGAGGCCGAGCGTGAGCGCCAGGCCGCGGAGCAGGCCGCCGCACGCAGCGCACAGGTCGGGACCGGCGCGCGCGCGGAGAAGATCCGCACGTACAACTTCCCGCAGAGCCGCGTCACGGATCACCGCGTCAAGCTGAACGTTCCGCTCGAGCAGGTGCTCGCCGGGTCGCTCGACCACTTCACCGACGCGCTGACGGCCGACGAGCAGCGTCGCGCGCTCGAGCGGTGACGCTCGGCGAGGTGCTCGCAGGCGCGACCGACTACCTGGCGAAACGCGGCGTCGAGAGCGCCCGGCTCGACGCGGAGCGGCTCCTCGCGCGCGCGCTCGGGTTGTCGCGAATCGAGCTCTACACGCAGCACGACCGGCCCCTGACGGAGGTGGAGCGTGACGCTGCGCGCGCGCTCGTGCAGCGGCGCGGCGCACGCGAGCCGCTCGCGTACGTGCTCGGCGACTGGGACTTCCGCCACTTGACCCTGCGGACGGACAAGCGCGCACTCGTGCCTCGGCCCGAGACGGAGGTCGTTGCCGAGCGCTGCCTCGAGCTGATCCGCGACCTCGAGACGCCCGCCGTCGTCGACGTCGGCACCGGCTCTGGTGCGATCGCGCTCGCCGTTGCGCACGAGCACCCCGGCGCACGCGTCGTCGCGACGGACGCCTCCGCACCTGCGCTCGAGCTTGCGCGCGAGAACGCGCTCGCGCACGACCTGGTCGTCGCCTTTGTGCACACGGACCTGCTCGAAGGCGTCGACGGCCCGTTCGACCTCGTCGTCTCGAATCCGCCCTATGTCGAGGCGGGGGAGGTCGCTGCGCTCGAGCCGGAGGTGCGCGACTGGGAGCCGCGGAGCGCTCTCGTCGACGAGGGCCAGACGGAGCGCCTGGTCGCGGACGCGACCCGGGTGCTCGACGGATGGATCGTGCTCGAGGTGCACGAGGCGCATGCGCGCGCCGTCGCCGCGCAGCTGGAGGCCGCCGGGTACGCCGACGTCGGCGTCAGGCACGACCTGGCGGGGAAGGAGCGGATCGTGGAGGCACGGTGGCAGCGGACGAGGTGATCGACGCGCTGCGGGCCGGCCGTCCCGTGCTGCTGCCGACCGACACCGTGTACGGCCTCGCCGCGACGGCCGACGACGAGCGGGGCGCGGAGGCTCTCTACCGGCTGAAGGGGCGCGAGCAGCGCCGGCCCGTGGCGCTGATCGCGGTGAGCGTCGAGCAGCTCTTCGACCGCCTGCCCGAGCTGGGGGAGGGAAGTGCCACGATCGTGCGCGCGCTCCTGCCGGGGCCGTTCACGCTCGTCCTGCCGAATCCCGGCCGCCGGTTTCCCTGGCTGACGGGCGAGCGGCCCGAGACGATCGGCGTGCGCGTGCCCGAGGTGACCGGCGAGGCGAAACGTGTGCTCGAAGCGGTGGGCTGCGTCGCGGCGACCAGCGCGAACGACCCGGGCGGCCCCGATCCGGTCAGCCTCGAGGACGTGCCGCAACGGATCCGCGCAGGCTGCGGCGCCGAGCTCGACGCCGGCCGGCTCCCGGGGATCGCCTCGACCGTGCTCGACTTCACCGGCCCCGAGCCGCAGGTGCTCCGCGAGGGCGCCGCGCCCTCGGCGGAGGCGCTCGCCCGGGTACGCGGCGCGTCATCCAGGTAGGCCAGTAGCATCGAGGACGATGGCCGTCGCCCAGCAGACGTTCGAGCAGCTCCGCACAGCCGGCCTGGCCGAGATCGACCCGGAGATCGCCGAGCTGCTCGGCCGCGAGCTCGAGCGCCAGCGTGGCCAGATCGAGCTGATCGCGTCCGAGAACTTCACCTGGCCGAGCGTGCTCGAGGCCGTCGGCTCGGTGCCGACGAACAAGTACGCCGAGGGCTACCCGGGCAAGCGCTACTACGGCGGCTGCGAGGTCGTCGACGAGATCGAGGAGCTCGCGCGCAACCGCGCCACCGAGCTGTTCGGCTCCGAGCACGCCAACGTGCAGCCGCATGCGGGAGCGCAGGCGAACATGGCCGTGTACTTCGCAGTGCTCAAGCCGGGCGACCGCGTGCTCGGGCTCTCGCTCGATCACGGAGGGCACCTGACGCACGGGCTCAAGGTCAACTTCTCGGGGAAGCTCTACGAGTTCCACCATTACGGCGTCTCCCGCGAGACGATGCTCGTCGACTACGACGAGCTCCTCGCGCAGGCGAAGGAGGTGCAGCCGAAGCTGATCGTCTGCGGCGGCTCGGCCTACCCGCGCACGGTCGACGCCGAGCGCTTCCGCGCGATCGCCGACGAGGTGGGGGCGATGCTGATGTGCGACATGGCGCACTTCTCCGGCCTCGTCGCGGCAGGCCTGCACCCGAATCCGGTACCGCACTGCGACTTCGTCACCTCGACGACGCACAAGACACTTGCCGGGCCCCGCGCAGGCTTCGTCCTGTGCAAGGAGGAGCATGCGACGAAGGTCGATCGCGCGAACTTCCCCGGCATGCAGGGCGGGCCGCTGATGCACACGATCGCCGCGAAGGCAGCGTGCTTCAAGATCGCGATGACCGACGCGTTCCGCGACTACCAGCGCCAGGTGCGCACGAACGCCGATGCGCTCGGCGCCGGGCTGATCGAGGGCGGGCACGAGATCCTGACCGGCGGCACCGACACGCACCTCGTGCAGCTCGACCTGCGTGAGACCGAGTGGACGGGGCTCGCGGCGCAGGAACGCATGGAGGAATGCAAGCTGACCGCGAACCGCAACACGGTGCCGTTCGACGAGCGGCCGCCGATGGTCGCGTCCGGCGTGCGCCTCGGGACACCCGCCGCAACGATGCGCGGCTTCGACGAGGCCGATTTTCGCGAGGTGGCGTCGATCATCGTCGACTCACTCACCGACGACGCCGACGTCGACGCGCTGCGCGGCCGCGCCCAGGCACTGTGCGACAAGCGCCCGCTCTATCCGGGTTTCCGGGGCTACACCACCTACGTGGCGTAGTCGATCACCGCGCGCACATGCGCGTGTGCGGTATCGACCAGCGGCACGTCCACGTCCTCGGCGCCGAGGAGGAGGCCGATCTCGGTGCAGCCCAGGACGACTGCCTGCGCGTCCAGGTGTTGGATGACGTCGACGTAGTACGCGCGGGTCTCGTCGCTGAAGATCCCGCGCGAGAACTCCTCGAAGACGGTGCGCCCGATGCGCTCGCGATCCGCCTCGTCAGGCACGACGACGTCTATTCCGCGCCGCTCGATCCGCTCGCGGAGGAACGGGAGCTCCATCGTGAACTGCGTGCCGAGCAAGGCGACGCGCTCGAAGCCGTCGAGTGCAGCCGCAGTTGCGTCGCCGATGTGGATCGTCGGGATCGACAGGCCGGCGACGATCGTCTCCCAGACGTTGTGCAGCGTGTTGCAGCCGAGGATGAAGACCTCTGCACCCGCGCGCTCCAGCCCTTGCGCGTCGGCGGCGAGCAGCTCGCCCGCCTCATCCCACTTCCCGGCTGCCATCAACTCGTCGATCGTGCCCATGTCGACGCTGAAGACGATGCAGCGCGGTGTGTGGATGCCGCCCAGCCGCTCGTTCGCGAGCGTGTTGATCATGCGGTAGTACTCGATCGACGAGTGCCAGGTCATTCCTCCCAGAACGCCGATGGTGCGCACGCTCGTTAGAGTCGCACACGCCATGCCGGTCACCGAGGTCAGACACCCACTCGTCCAGCACAAGCTGTCCTACCTGCGCGACAAGGACACGCCGACCGTGCACTTCCGCAAGCTCGTGGAGGAAGTGACACTGCTGCTCACGTACGAGGCGACGAAGGACCTGCCGACCGAGCAGGTCGAGATCGAGACGCCGCTCGAGCGCGCGCCGGTACCGCGCATCTCGGGCAAGAAGGTCGCCGTCTGCCCGATCCTGCGCGCCGGCCTCGGCATGCTCGACGGCGTCCTGACGCTCATCTCAGGTGCGCGCGTCGGCTTCATCGGCCTCTATCGCAACGAGGAGACACTGCAGCCGGTCGAGTACTACGTGAAGCTGCCGCAGGACGTTGCCGACCGCGACGTGATCCTGCTCGACCCGATGCTCGCGACCGGCAACTCGACGGCGCACGCGGTCAAGCTCGTCAAGGACGCCGGTGCCTCGAGCGTGCGCTTGATCTCGATCATCGCGGCGCCGGAAGGGATCGAGAACATCCAGGCCGCGTACCCCGACGTGGAAATCGTGGTCGCGGCGATCGACCGGCAGCTGAACGAGCGCGGCTACATCGTTCCGGGCCTCGGCGACGCGGGAGACCGGCTCTACGGCACGAAGTAGGCTGTTCCGATGGTCTGGGAACAGTTCACGGACCACCTCGAAGTTCTCTGGGGCGCGCTCGCCGCACTGGCGATCGTGCTCGTGCTGACACCCGCCGTCGGCCGCGCGGCGCGGTACCTGCGCCTCGCAGACCGCCCGCAGGAGGGCGACCGCGCCCGGCACGAGATCCCGCGGCTCGGCGGGCTCGCGATCTTCTTCGGCATCCTCGTGCCCTCGCTCGCGTTCCTCCCGCTCGGCGGCGAGCTGCGCGGCGTGCTGCTCGGTGCAAGCGTCGCGACGATCGTCGGTGCGGTCGACGACTTCCGCGGGCTCAACTGGTGGCAGAAGCTCGGCGGGCAGATGCTCGCCGCCGCCATCCCGACGACCTTCGGCGTCTGGGTGCAGCAGTTCACGTTCCCGATCGTCGGCGTCCACGCGCTGCCGGCGTGGTTCGGCGTCCCGCTGACGATCGTCGGAATCGTCACCTTGATGAACATGGTCAACTTCCTCGACGGGCTCGACGGCCTGGCCGCCGGCGTCTGCGCGATCTCCGGCGCGACGTTCTGCGTGATCGAGCTGTCGCTCGGGCGCGTCGGGCCGGCCACGCTGGCCGCGATCGTCTGCGGCGCCTGCGTCGGGTTCCTGCACCACAACTTCTATCCGGCGCGGATCTTCATGGGCGACTCGGGCGCACTCCTGCTCGGCTACACACTCGGCGCGATCGCGGTGCAGGGACTGCTCAAGACCGCCGCCCTGGCGACGCTCGTGCTGCCGTTGCTCGTGCTTGCCGTGCCGGTGCTCGACACGTCGTTCGTCGTCGCGAAGCGACTCAAGAACCGCCAGCCGATCTACGTCGCCGATGCGCGACACCTGCACCACCGGTTCATCCGCATCGGCTTCTCCCAGCGGCGCTCGGTCGTCTACCTGTACGCGTGGTGTGTCACGCTGGCGCTCGCCGCACTCGCGACGCGGTTCGCCCCGCCGCATCACCGAGGCCACTGGAGCCTGACGAACCTCGCGATCGACGCGTTCGCGGCCCTGGTGGCGGTCGCGTTCTCGCTCTATGTCGTCTACCTGCTCGAGCTCGTCAAGCTGTCGAGCCGAAGCGTCCGCCGGCGCGACCAAGCTTCGCGCGCCGCCTGAGCGTCGAGGTAGCCGCGTTCCAACCGGCGGCGCCGTGCACGCCGCCACCCGGATGGGCGGAGCACGACGCGAGGTACAGGTGCGCGACGTCGGTGCGCGGCCGGCCCCAGCGCGTGCCTCTGAACACGAACTGGTTGTGCAGCTGCGCGGTGCCGCCGTTGACGCGGCCCGGTGGAAGCAGCGCGACGTGGCGCCCGCGCACGAGCTCCCCGAACCCAGGCGCGCGGCGCTCCACCTCGTCCTGCATCCGCTCGGCGACGCGCCCGGCGTCGGCGTCGGGCGGCACGTGCGAATACGCCCACGCGGTCTCCTTGCCTGCGGGGGCGCGTGACGGGTCACCGAGCGCGTATTGCCCGAAGAGCACGAACGGCCGTGCCGGCTCCGCGCCGCGCGAGAGGTCGGCCGAGTGGTCGATGAGCGTGTCCATCGACTCGGCGAGGTGGACGACAGGAGCGCGGCGCGCCGCTTCGGCCGTCCACGGGACGGTGCCGTCGAGCGTCCAGTCGACCTTGACGACCGCCGGGTCGGGCTCGACCGTCCTCGGCGGCACCCGTCCGAGCAGCCGGTCGAGCTCCCAGACGCTGACGGCAGCCAGGACGTCGCGAGCCTGCACGTCCGAGCCGCCGACGCGCACACCGACGGCGCGGCCACCCCGCACGAGCACCTGCTCGACCGGCGCGCCCCGCTGGATCGCGACGCCGCGCGCCTCGGCGCGGCGGGCGAGCGCCTCGGCGATCTGCCCTGCGCCGCCTTCCGGGAACGGGAAGCCGTAGCGCTGCCCGAGCGCAGCGAGGACGAAGCCGAAGAAGCCGCCGAACGCCGAGTCGGGTGCCAAGTCGGTGTGCAACGCGTTCCCGCCGAGCAGGAGCGCAGCACCCTCACCTGCGAAGCGCTCCTCGGCGAAGCGCCGCACCGGGAGGAGAGCCATGCGAGCGACATCGCGCAGCCCGCCCGGCCCGAGCCGGGCGAGCAGGGAGACGCCGGCGCGCACCGGCGGCACCGGGGTGGCGAGCCCGCGCAGCAGCCCCGGTTCGATCCTCGCCCAGAGCCGCATCAGCTCACGCCACGCGTCCCCGTCGCCGTGGGCGTAGTCGTCGAGAGACGCGGCCGTCTCGTCGAGGTCGCGCGACAGCACGACGCAGCGCCCGTCGGGCGTCGGGTGGGCGAGCACGAACGGCCCATGGCACCAGCGGACACCCCAGCGTTCGAGCTCCATCGCCCGCATCGCGGGCGACGAGACGGCGAGCGGATAGAAGGCGCTGTAGAAGTCGTTGACGTAGCCGGGCTCGATCAGCTCGCCGCTCCGGACCGCGCCGCCGATCGCGTCGTCGGCCTCGAAGACCGCCACCGAGAGCCCGGCGTCGGCGAGGACGTTCGCCGCGACGAGGCCGTTCTGCCCTGCGCCGATCACGATCGCGTCAGGCACGGTGCAGGAACGCCACCAGCGCTTCGTTGAACCCGCGGCGTTCTGCACGGCGTGGCCCGCGCCGGGCAGCACGAGCCGCTCCGCGCGGAGCTCCCGCTCGAGCACGTCGCCGACGGCCTCGAACGCGGGCTCGTGGCCGCCGGTCACGACGAGCACGGGGTAGGGGACGGGTGCAAGCGGGAGCTCGGCCTCCCACGGCCACCGCTCCCTCATGAACGCGTCCGCTCCTTGCTCCAGCACCGGCGGCAGTGGGTCGGGCAGTCGCAACGGCGCCCCCACGTGGACGAGGAACGCTTCGACGTAGGTGCGCGGGTCGGCGCGGGGGAGCGCCAACGCTCCGTCGAGCCAGGCCTCGACCGCGGGGTCGCCGCGGGCGACGCCGAACGCCGGAGGCTCGAGCACGGTCAGCGATGCGAGCGGCAGCCGCGGCGCCGCGAGCAGCGCGGTCACGCCGCCGTAGGAGTGCGCGACGAGGTGGTCGCCCGGCTGGATCAGCGCCTCGAGCCATGGCACCTCGGCCTCGAAGTCGACCCGTGCGACCGGTGGGCCGGGCGGGAAGCCGGGCCGGTCCGGGGCGACCAGCTCGAACTCGACGCCCAGCGCTTGCTGCTTTCGCCACGACAGGGCGCGCGTTCGTGACACTCCCGTGGAGCAGGACGAGGCGCGTCACAAATCGCACCTTACCGCCGCATGGGTAGACGAAAACCGGTGTCACAAGCGCTGGTATGCTCCGCACCGGTGGAGCCCCAGCGACCGACGATTTCCCTCGCCGGCGCCGGCAGCGTCCTGATCGGATTCACCGCCGCGGTGATCGCTGTCGGGACGCTGCTCGGCTGGGTGGTGGGCAATCTGAAGCTCGGGCTCCTCCTCGGCGCCGTCCTCGGCATTCCCGCCGGTGTCGCAGCCACCGTGATCAAGTACCGCAACGTCTGATGCCTGCCACCTGGACACAACCCCGCGCGGCCCCGCCGACTCTGCTGCCCGCCGCCGCGGGCGCGATCGTGATCGCCGTCGCGCTGCCGATCTTCCTGCTCGCAGGCTGGCCGCTCGCCGGCTGGGCGATCGGCGCCGTGCTCTGGGTCGGGTCCGAGGCGCTCGGCTGGGTACTGACGCGCCTCCAGGGTCGGACGGGTAACCTCGCCGCCGCAGGCGTGGTCGCTTTCGGAATGCTCTTTCGTGCAATTGCCGTGATGGTGGTCGTCTTCGCTCTCGCCGTGTCCGACAAGTGGCTCGGACTGGCGGCGGCGCTGACGTACGCGGCCGGATATTCCGCGGCGCTCGGCCTGCAGCTCGTCGCGTACTACACGGGGCCGAAAGCGGGGGTGGCACAGCAGTGAAGAGACTGATCGTCACGTTGAGCACGTTCGCGCTGCTGCTCCCGGCGAACGCCTTCGCGCGCGGCGAGTTCGACCCGACGACGGAGTTCGAGCAGCACGAGTGGATCCCGATCCATCTCGGTCCGATCAACCTCTCGATCACGAAGGCCGTCGTCTACCTGATGCTCGCGAGCGCGCTGACGATCGTGTTCGGTCTCGTCTTCATGCGCACGAAGGCCGGCGCCAAGCCCGGCCGCAGGGAGACGATCGGCGAGCTGGTCTACGAGGTCGCGCAGATCCAGGTCGCCGAGCAGGGGCTGCCGCACAAGGCGATCGGCCGCTGGTTCCCGTTCGTGGCGTCGCTGATGCTCTTCATCTTCATGGTCAACTTCCTCGGCTTCATCCCGCTGCCGCTGACCGGCGAGACCTAGCACGGCTTCCCGACCTGGGGGATCTACGCCGCGACGAGCTCGATCTCGGTCACGCTCGCGCTCGCGCTCCTGACTTTCGTGTTCACGCACTACGAGGGCATCAAGTGGAACGGCCCGGTGCGCTACTTCAAGAGCTGGATCCCCGAGGCGCCGAAGCCGCTGCTCGCGCTGATCGTGCCGCTCGAGATCCTCGGCCAGTTCATGCGGCTGATCTCGCTCAGCGTCAGGCTCTTCGCCAACATGCTCGCGGGCCACATCCTGATCCTCACGTTCATCGGCCTGATCTTCATCCTGCAGAGCGTGTTCCTGGCGATCGTCGTCGTTCCCGTCGGGATCGTCTTCTACATCTTCGAGGTCGTGATCGTGATCGGGATCCAGGCCTTCATCTTCGCTGCCCTGTCCGCCATCTACATCGGCTCGGCGATCGAGCCGGAGCACTAGGAGGAAAACAGAACATGCTCTCATCTCTCATCGCCGCCGTCGACCGGCGACGTCACGAAGGCCGGCAAGGCGATCGGCCTCGCACTCGGCGTCGGTCTCGGCGCCCTCGGCGCCGGTATCGGCATCGGCAACATCTTCGGCTCGATGATCCAGTCGGTCGCCCGCCAGCCCGAGCTGCGCGGCGAGCTGCAGGGCATCCAGTGGCTCGGCTTCGCCCTCACCGAGGCGGTCGTGTTCTACGGCCTGCTCGGCTCGATCCTCGCGTACGTCCTCGTCTAACTAGGAGCCGGTCGATGCTGCTTGGCGCCAACCCGCTGATCGAGGTCAACCCGGGGCTGATGATCTGGACGATCGTCTGCTTCCTCGTGGTCCTGTTCGTGCTGAAGAAGTTCGCGTTCGGCCCGGTCCAGCAGATGATCGACACGCGACGCGAGCGCATCCAGAACGCCCTCGACGAGGCCGACCGCGCCCGCGCGGAGGCCCGCAACCTGCTCGAGGAGCACCGCAAGCTGATCGGGCAGGCCAAGTCGGAGTCCGAGGAGATCCTCGCCGAGGCCCGGCGCGTCGCGACGCGCAGCGTGAGCGGGTCCGCGCCGAGACCGAGGAAGACCGCCAGCGCAGGCTCGAGGAGACGCGCCGCCAGATCGAGCAGGCGACGCAGCAGGCGCTCGGCCAGATCCGCGAGGAGGTCGGCAAGCTCAGCCTCGTCGCCGCCGAGAAGATCACGCGCAAGTCGCTGACCGGCGACGACCAGCAGCGCCTGATCGACGAGGCGCTCGCCGAGATCGACTTCTCGCAGCTCGAAGGGAGCCGGTCGTAAGCGCGGCGCACCGCATCTACGCGAAGGCCCTCTTCGAGGCCGCGCAGGACGCGGGCAAGCTCGAGGCCGTGCACGCGCAGCTGCGCAGCTGCGAGACGCGTTCGCCGGGTCGCCGGACCTGACCGCGCTGCTCGAGAACCCCGAGATCGACTCGCGGCGTCAAGGCAGACGTGCTCGCCGACGTCGCGAAGGGCTCGGACGAGCTGGTCGTCAACTTCCTCCGCCTCGTCGCCGAGAAGGGCCGGGCCGCCGAGGTCGCCGAGATCGCCGACGAGCTCGATGCGCTCGTCGCGGCGGACGATCGCGTGCTCGACGTCGAGCTGACGACGGCAACCGAGCTCACGCGAGAACTACTACGCGCAGGTGATCTCACGGATCGAGTCCGCGTCGGGCCGCAAGGTGCAGGCCTCGCGCAAGGTTGACCCAGACCTGATCGGAGGAATCGTCCTCCAGGCCGGATCGATGAGGCTCGACGCGAGCGTGCGCGGCCGGCTCGAACGACTTCGCACCGACCTTTCCCACGCAAGGAGCCAGTGACCAGATGAAGCTTCGCCCCGAAGAGATCACGTCGATCCTCAAGGAGAGGATCGAGAACTTCGACACCGAGTCGAACCTGGCCGAGGTCGGCGCCGTGCTGCAGGTCGGCGACGGCATCGCCCGCATCCACGGCCTCGAGAACTGCCTCGCGCTCGAGATGCTCGAGCTCGAGCACGGCGTCGTCGGCCTCGCGTTCAACCTCGAGGAGGACAACGTCGGCGCCGCGCTCTTCGGCGAGTGGGACAAGGTCAAGGAAGGCGAGCCGGTGCGCCGCACCGGCAAGGTCGCGTCGGTGCCCGTCGGCGAGGGCCTGCTCGGCCGCGTCGTCGACCCGCTCGGCAACCCGCTCGACGGTCTCGGCCCGGTCGACTCGACCGAGACGCGCCCCGTCGAGTGGAAGGCGCCGGGCGTGATCGAGCGCCAGCCGGTGAAGGAGCCGCTCCAGACCGGGATCAAGGCGATCGACTCGATGACCAACGTCGGCCGCGGCCAGCGCGAGCTGATCATCGGCGACCGCTCGACCGGCAAGACGGCGATCGCGATCGACACGATCCTGAACCAGCACGACCAGAACGTGAAGTGCTTCTACGTCGCGATCGGCCAGAAGGCGTCGACCGTCGCGCAGGTCGTCGAGCGGCTGCGCGAGGCGGGCGCGATGGAGTACACGACCGTCGTCGTCGCCGGCGCCGCGGAGGCCGCGCCGATCAAGTGGATGGCGCCGTTCGCCGGCTGCGCGATGGCCGAGTACTTCCTCTACAAGGGCGAGCACGCGCTCGTCATCTACGACGACCTGACGAAGCAGGCCGACGCCTACCGGCAGCTCTCGCTGCTGCTGCGCCGCCCGCCGGGCCGCGAGGCCTTCCCGGGCGACGTCTTCTACCTGCACTCGCGGCTGCTCGAGCGCGCGTGCAAGCTGAGCGACGAGGAGGGCGGCGGCTCGCTGACCGCGCTGCCGATCATCGAGACGCAGGCCGGCGACATCTCGGCCTACATCCCGACCAACGTGATCTCGATCACCGACGGCCAGATCTTCCTCCAGGCCGACCTCTTCTTCTCGGGCGTGCGCCCGGCGGTCAACGTCGGCACGAGCGTCTCGCGCGTCGGCTCGTCGGCGCAGACGAAGGCGATGAAGAAGGTCGCCGGCCGTCTCCGCCTCGACCTCGCGCAGTACCGCGAGCTGGAGGCGTTCGCCCAGTTCGGCTCCGAGCTCGACCAGGCGACGCAGAGCGCACTCAACCGCGGCGAGAAGATGGTCGCGACGCTCAACCAGCCGCAGTACCAGCCGTGGCCGATGGAGGAGCAGGCGGTCGCGCTCTACGCCGGCGTCAACGGCCACCTCGACGACATCCCGACCGAGGACGTCTCGCGCTTCCAGGACGAGCTGCGCGAGCACCTGCGGGCGGACGGCTCGATCTACGAGTCGATCCGCGACTCGGGCGACCTGTCGGACGAGACGACCGAGCAGCTGAACGCCGAGCTCGAGAAGGTCAAGAGCCGCTTCCAGACGAGCACCGACGCAAGAGGCCGCGTAGTTGGCCTCGACCCAGGACCTGAAGCGGCGCGTCCGCTCGATCACGAACACGCGCAAGGTGACGAAGGCGATGGAGCTCGTCGCCTCTGCGCGGCTGCGCCGCTCGCAGCTGCGCATCGAGGGCATGCGGCCGTACGCGGACCGCATGCTCGAGCTGATGGCGGGCGTCTCGCAGGCGGCGGGCGCCGTGCGGCTGCCGCTGCTCGAGCGGCGCGAGAACGTGGAGAAGATCGCGATCGTGCCGATCACGGCCGACCGCGGACTCGCCGGCGGCTTCAACGCGCAGGTGATCCGCCGCTCGCTCGCGCTGATGCGCGAGGCTCAGGCCGAGGGGCAGCAGGTCGTCTGGTTCAGCTCGGGCCGCAAGGCGTCGTCGACGCTGCGTTTTCGGCGGCTCGAGGTGAGCGAGTCGTGGACCGGCTTCAGCGAGCGGCCCGCGTACTCCGACGCGCAGACGATCGCGCACGCCGTGTCGGAGGCGTACGTGAACGGCGACGTCGACAAGGTCGTGGTCGTCTACAACGCGTTCGTGTCCGCGCTCGTCCAGCGGGTGACGGTGCGCGAGCTGCTGCCGATCTCGCCGGAGCTGCTCGAGCGCAAGGAACAGGAGGGCGACGAGGTCGCCGCCGGGACTCCCGACTTCATCTACGAGCCCGAGCCCGAGGAGATCCTCGCGCGCCTGCTGCCTGTCTACGTCGAGACGGAGCTCTACCGTGCGCTGCTCGAGTCGGCAGCGTCGGAGCAGGGTGCGCGCATGACGGCGATGCGCAACGCCTCGAAGGCGGCCGGCGAGCTGATCGACAGCCTCACGCTGGCCATGAACCGCGCGCGCCAGGCCGAGATCACGCAGGAGATTCTCGAGGTCGTCGCGGGTGCGGACGCCCTCAGCGGTTAACCCGTCCTTAATGGGTCAATTCGTCGTTCTCGATCACTGAATCTCACGGCAACGGGTAATCTCCGCCTCCATGTCGAAGACCGAGAGCAAGGAAGTCCTCGGCGCCGGCGCCGGCCTGGCCGGTGCCATCGCGATCGAGAGCGGCACCGAGCTCGGCGAGATCGAGGTCAAGGCCCGCGGCTACTGGGAGCAGGTCTGGCGCCGCTTCAAGCGCGACAAGATCGCGATCGCCGGCGGCATCACGATCATCCTGCTGCTCTTCATGGCCTTCATCGGCGCGCCGATCGCGGCGCACCTGCTCGGTCATGGACCGGACGACCAGTTCTACTCGGCGCTCACCGACCGGGGCCAGCCGATCGGCCCGTTCTCCTCGGTGCCCGACCCGCTCGACCCGAACAAGACGGTGCACCTGATCTTCGGCGCCGACAGCACGCTCGGCCGCGACGAGTTCCTGCGCATCCTCTACGGCGCCCAGGTCTCCTTCGAGGTGGCGATCCTCGCGACCATCGGCGCGATCTCGATCGGCACGCTGCTCGGCTCGATGGCCGGCTACTTCCGCGGCTGGGTCGACACCACCGTCTCCCGGGTGACCGAGATCACGATGGCCTTCCCGGCGCTGCTCTTCATCATCGCCCTCGCCTCGACCGTCGGCGACAAGCTCGACAACATCACCTTCGGCGGGCTCTTCGGCACCGGCGTCTTCACCCTCGTCCTGATCTTCACGCTCTTCGGCTGGTTCTACCCGGCCCGCATCCTCCGGGCGGTCGTGCTCAGCCTGCGCGAGAAGGAGTTCGTCGAGGCCGCCCGCATGGTCGGCTCGAGCGACTGGCGGATCATCCGCTCGCACATCCTGCCGCACCTCGTCGCCCCGATCATCGTCTACTCGACGCTGTCGGTCGCCGGGTTCATCCTCGGCGAGGCCGGCCTCTCGTACCTGGGCGTCGGGATCAAGCTCCCGACCGCGAGCTGGGGGAACCTCCTCCAGCAGGCGTCCGAGTACTACACGACCCAGCCGTGGCTGATGGTCTGGCCCGGGATGGCCGTCCTGATCACGACGCTGTCGTTCAACCTGCTCGGCGACGGCCTCCGCGACGCGTTCGACCCGCGCGGCAACCGCTAGCCGCCCCGCGCCGGCCTCCGAACTACGAGCAAATCGGCCCTTTCGGGCCTTGATCTGATTCGTCGTTCAACGAGGTGACAATTGGGGTTTGCAGTTAACGAAGAACTAACTAAACTGCCGCCGCCTCGTCACACAACGCCGAGGATGCGTTCTGCGCCTGGGTCGGTGGCTGTGGCCGCCGATCCGACCCCAAGAAAGGAGCAAGTCGTTGAGGAGAAAGCTGTGGCTTTCAACCGCGCTGGTTGCCGTCGCACTGTTCGCGGTATTTGCAGGCAGCGCTGTCGCCAAGACCGGTAAGGCCGGTGCAGTGGGCGGCACGTTGAACGTGGACATTTCGACCGACGTCGACTACACGGACCCCGCGCTCGACTACCTGTCGACCGGCTGGGAGATCGAGTACTCGACCTGCCTCAAGCTGGTGAACTACCCGGACGCCAACGGCGCGAAGGGTGCTCAGCTCGTCCCGGAGGCCTCTGCAGGCTTCCCGAAGGTCTCGAACAACGGCAAGACCTACGACTTCAACGTCAAGGCCGGGTTCACGAAGTTCTCGAACGGCCAGGCAGTCACGGCCGCGAACTTCAAGGCCGCGATCGACCGCGACGCTGATCCGAAGATGCAGTCGCCGGCCGTTCCGTTCTTCTCGGACATCGTCGGCTCTTCGAAGTCGCCGGTCTCGGGTGTCAAGGTCAAGGGCTCGCACCTGGTCATCAACCTGACCAAGGCCGCCCCGGACTTCCTCGCCCGGATGGCAATGCCGTTCTTCTGCGCCGTGCCGACGAACCTCGCGCACGACCCGAACGGCGTCCTCGCGCCGCCGTCGGCCGGTCCGTACTACATCTCGGATCGCGTGCCGAACAAGTCGATCACGATCAAGAAGAACCCGAACTACAAGGGCAAGCGCCCCCACAACGTGACGCAGATCAACTACGTCGTGGGCAACTCGCTCGACGCGACCTACCTGCGCACCCAGCAGGGCGCGACGGACTACGCCGCCGGTGGTATCCCGCCCGCGTCGTACGCCGAGGCCGCTCAGAAGTACGGGATCAACAAGGGCCAGTTCTGGGTCAAGCCGCAGATCGGCGTGACCTACCTGGCGTTCAACCATGACCGCCCGCTCTTCAAGGGCGCGGCCGGTGTGGCGCTGGCGAAGTCCGTCAACTACGCGATCGACCGTAAGGCGATGCTCGCGCAGGGTGGCTACCTCGCCGGTAAGCGGACCGACCAGATCCTGCCTCCGGGCATGGCCGGCTTCCGTGACGCGAACCTGTACCCGCTCAAGGGCCCGGACATCGCCACCGCCAAGAAGTGGGCGGAGAAGGCCGGCATCAAGAGCGGCACGGGCGTGGAGCTCTACACCTCGAACCGTGGCTCGGCCCCGCTCGTGGCGCAGATCATTCAGTTCAACCTGAAGCAGATCGGCCTCGACGTGAACAGCCACCTGTTCGCTCGCGCGGTGCAGATCGACAAGGAAGGCACCCGCGGTGAGCCGTTCGACATCACGACTGAAGGCTGGATCGCCGACTACGCCGATCCGTACGACTTCATCAACGTGCTGCTGTACGGCGGCAATCTCCATGCGTCGAACAACAACAACGTCGCGTACTTCAACGACCCGAAGTACAACAAGGCGATGGTCAGTGCAGCATCGCTGTCGGGCGGCAACCGTTACAAGGCGTACGGGAACCTCGACGTCGCGATGATGAAGGACAATCCGCCGTGGGCGGCCCGCAACAACTTCAACGACCGGGTGCTCCTGTCCGGCCGTGTGGGCTGCTTCACGTTCAACGCGACCTACAGCGTCGACCTCGCTGCCCTCTGCATCAAGTAGGTAGCTGCCTGGTCGGAACGTAGAACGAGCGATGGGGCGCCCTCCGGGGCGCCCCATCCTCATCTCAAATCATCCTGTGTTCAAACCCCGGTACTCAACACCCTCTCAACAAACCATTCGTTACAGTCCCGCCTCGTGTTCCGCTACCTGATCCGTCGTCTCATGTGGGCCTTCGTCCTGTTCGTCGCAGTGACGGTTGTGACCTACGTGATCTTCTATGCGATCCCCGCCGATCCGGCCCGGCTCGCGTGCGGCCAGCGCGCCACTCCCGAGTGCATCAAGCGCGCGGCCCACTACCTCGGCACCGACCGGCCGCTGTACGTCCAGTACGGCAAGTTCTTCGGCCGGCTGATGCCTTTCAGCTTCACGGGCGGTCCGCACTTCAAGGAGCCGAGCCTCGGCCGCTCCTTCACGAACCGCCTCTCGGTCAACTACGTCGTCCTGAACGCCGCGCCCGTGACCGCCTCGCTGGTCTTCGGCGGCGCCGTGCTCTGGATGCTGATCGCACTGCCCGTCGGGGTGCTCTCCGCGCTCCGACCGCGATCGTTACTCGACCGAATAGCCATGGTCTTCGTCCTCATCGGGATCAGTGCGCACCCGGTGTGGATCGGGCTGATCTTCGCCTACACCTTCGGCTTCAAGCTCGGGATCTTCCCGATCACCGGCTACTGCGACTTCATCAACCCATCCGGTGACTGCGGTGGACCCGTGGAGTGGGCCTACCACCTGCTGTTGCCGTGGGCGACCTTCGCGATCCTGTTCGCCGCGCTCTACGTGCGGATGATCCGGGCGAACGTGATGGAGACCCTCAACGAGGACTACGTCCGCACGGCGCGCGCCAAGGGCGCACCCGAGTGGATGGTCATGCGCTCGCACGTCCTGCGGAACGCCTTGCTGCCCGTGGTCACCATGCTCGGCATGGACATCGGCCTGGCGCTCGGCGGTGCGATCTTCACGGAGTCGGTGTACGGCCTGCCCGGTCTGGGTAAGACAGCGATTCAGGCCATCGAGGGATTCGACCTGCCGGTCACCCAGGGCGTCGTCGTCTTTGCGACGCTGGTGATCATCACGTTCAACCTCCTGGTCGACCTGTTGTACGCCGTTATCGACCCGCGAATTAGACTCTCGTAAATGCCCCTCCTCGAAGTAAACGACCTGAAGACGTACTTCAGGACGGACGATGGTGTCGTGCGCGCCGTCGACGGTGTCTCGTTCTCCGTCGACAAGGGCCAGACGCTCGGGATCGTCGGCGAGTCGGGCTCCGGCAAGAGCGTCACCTGCCTGACGATCATGGGGCTGAACCCGAAGCGCACCGCGATGTCCTCGGGCACCGCGTCGTGGAAGGGCGAGGACCTGCTGACCGCGAGCCCGCGGCGGCTGCGTGAGATCCGCGGGAACGAGATCGCGATGATCTTCCAGGACCCGATGACGAGTCTCAACCCGGTGCACAAGATCGGGGACCAGCTCGCCGAGGCGATGCGCCTGCACGAGGACGTCTCGAAGAAGCAGTCGCGCGCCCGCGCGCTCGAGCTGCTGAAGGCGGTCGGCATCCCGCGCCCCGAGCGCCGGCTCGACGACTACCCGCACCAGTTCTCGGGCGGTATGCGCCAGCGCGTGATGATCGCCATGTCGCTGATCAACAACCCCGACCTGCTGATCGCCGACGAGCCGACGACCGCGCTCGACGTGACCACGCAGGCGCAGATCCTGACGCTGATCGAGAAGCTCCAGGAGGAGTTCGGCAGCGCGGTGATCATGATCACGCACGACCTCGGCGTCGTCGCGGAGATCGCCGACGACGTCGTCGTCATGTACGCGGCCGAGGTCGCCGAGAAGGGCGCCGTCCACCAGATCTTCAAGAAGCCGCACCACCCGTACACGTGGGGCCTGATGGGCTCGCTGCCGCGCCTCGACGCGGACGTCGAGCGGCTCGTCCAGATCCAGGGGCAGCCGCCGTCGCTGCTGCGCCCGCCCTCCGGCTGCCGGTTCCATCCGCGCTGCCCGTACGTGATGCCGATCTGCAAGGAGGTCGACCCCGAGCTGGCGCCCGTCGCGGGCGACCTGGGTCACCTGCAGTCGTGCCACTTGGACGAGGAGACCAAGGATCGCGAGGCCGCGAAGCTGCTCGCCGGCATGATGGCGGAGGCTTCGTGATGGCGGCGACGAAGCAGCCCGAGGAGATGCGCCAGACCGAGCTCGAGCTGACCGGCGACGAGCTGCTCGTCGCCCAGGACGTCAAGAAGTACTTCCCCGTCACGCGCGGCATCGTCTTCCAGAAGGAGGTCGCGTCGGTCAAGGCGGTCGACGGGGTCTCCTTCGCGCTGCACGAGGGCGAGACGCTCGGCGTCGTCGGCGAGTCCGGCTGCGGCAAGTCGACGATGGCTCGCTGCATCATGAAGCTGCTCGAGCCGACCGGCGGCAAGATCAGCTTCCGCGGCCACGACATCACGAGGCTCTCGCGCGCGGAGATGCGCCCGTTCCGGCGCGAGATGATGATGATCTTCCAGGACCCGTACGCGTCGCTGAACCCGCGCAAGCGCGTCGGCTTCATCGTCGCGGAGGCGCTGCAGGTGCACAAGCTCGGGACCGACGCCGAGATCAAGCGCCGCGTCCAGGAGCTGCTCGAGGTCGTCGGCCTCAACCCGGAGCACTACAACCGCTTCCCGCACGAGTTCTCGGGCGGCCAGCGCCAGCGGATCGGCGTCGCGCGCGCGCTCGCGGTCAACCCGAAGCTGATCGTCTGCGACGAGCCCGTCTCGGCGCTCGACGTGTCGGTGCAGGCGCAGATCCTGAATCTGCTCAAGGACCTGCAGCGCGACTTCGGGCTCACGTACATCTTCATCGCGCACGACCTGAACGTCGTCCGCCACATCTCCGACCGCGTGATGGTCATGTATCTCGGCCAGGTCGTCGAGACGGCGAATCGCAACGACCTCTACGCGGAGCCGAAGCACCCCTACACGGGCGCGCTGCTCTCGGCCGTCCCGGTGCCGGACCCCGAGGTCGGGCGCCACCGCAAGCGGATCGTGCTCGAGGGCGACGTCCCGAGCCCGATGAACCCGCCCAGCGGGTGCCGCTTCCACCCGCGCTGCCCCCGCTTCGTCGAGGGCCACTGCGACGTGGAGGAGCCCGCGCTGATCAATCGCGGCGGCAATGCGACGCACGTGGCGAAGTGCCACTACCCGCTCGAAGGGTGGCCGCTGACCGAGGAGCAGATGCGCGGCATCGGCCAGCGTGCGGTCCCGACAGCCGACACCAACGGATCGGCCTAGGTGGCCGCGGCTGTCCGCCGCATTGCGACCATGCTCGTCACGCTCGTCCTCGGGACGGCAGTCGTCTCGCTCGTGGTCGGCCTCCTCTTCGGCGCCGGCGTCTCGCGCTCGCTCTCGGTCGGCTGGTACGTCGTCGGCTGCGTCCTGCTCGTCAGCGGGTTCTTCATCGGCAACCGGGGGCCGTCGCGGCCGCAGGGTGAGGGCTGGGGCACGTTCTCGCTGCAACGCTGGGTCCGCTGGGCCTCGCCGGACGAGCAGCGCGAGTCGATCTCGCTGTCGGCGCTCCTGATCGCGATGGGCTTCCTCGTGATCGTCCTCGGCGCGATCGCCGATTCGCGTCACGCACTCGTGTGATCGACGACACGAACTAACCGCCGCCCGGCGGCCGCGTCCCACCAGGTGTGACCACTCTTCCCGAGCAGTGCGAACGCGCCCGCGGCTGGGCGTCCCTGCGCGTCGACGGCGAGCTTCCCGAGCTCCAGTCCGTGCTCCTGGATGTGCACCTCCGCCGCTGCCGAGGCTGCCGCGCGTTCGCGCGCGGGACGGAGAACGTCGCCGCCGCGCTGTCGTCGGCGCGCCTCGAGGGGCCGGTGCACCTCGCCCTCGTCCTTCCGCCCCGCGGCCGCCTGCGGGCGCTCCTGCGGACGGCGGTCGCGGCCGGAGCGGTGGCGGCGGCCGCAGTCGGCGCGACCCTGGCGGGCGTCTCGGTCAGCGAGGGCACCGCACAGGCAGCGAGGCCCGTCGCTATGGTGACTGGGGTGGACACCCCGAACGAGCTGCGTGTCCTCCGGCGGCCCATGCTCGTGGAGATCAACCGGAGCGATTCCGCGTAACAGACAGGACCCCGGCGAGTCCTTCTAGGACATGCAGCCGACCCTGATCTCCTCGTACGTCTGAAGCCTCGACCATGCCGACCGTGTGTCGGCCGCGGTGAGCCGTTCCGAGCGCCGTTGGCAGCGCAAGGCGGAGGCGCCTTCCGCTAGTCTGCCGCTGCCCGGCCCGCTTGCGCGCGTCTTCCGCGCCCTGCGGCGGGACACCATCGCACCTTCACCTGTCGAGGAGCCCTGAGACGTGTCGACGAACGCGCAAAATACCGGGAAGCTGCTGGAGATCAAGGGCGTCGTGGTCGACGCCGTCTTCCCCGACCGGCTGCCGTCGATCTACTCGGCGCTGAGCATCACGCGCCCCGACGGCGGCGAGTTGATCGCGGAGGTGCAGCAGCACCTCGGTGACGATCGCGTGCGCGCCGTCGCCATGGACGCGACCGACGGCATCGCCCGCGGCACCGACGTGGTCGACACGGGCGCTCCGATCTCGGTCCCCGTCGGCGATGTGACGCTCGGCCGGGTCTGGAACGTGCTCGGCCAGCCCGTGGACGGCAAGGACGGCGCCGGCCGCCGACGCGGAGCGGTGGTCGATCCATCGCGACCCGCCTGCCTTCTCCGACCTGACGCCGAAGGTCGAGATCTTCGAGACCGGCATCAAGGTGATCGACCTGATCGCGCCCTACGTGCGCGGCGGCAAGATCGGCCTCTTCGGCGGTGCCGGGGTCGGCAAGACCGTGCTGATCCAGGAGCTGATCCACAACATCGCCCGCGAGCACTCCGGCGTCTCGGTCTTCTCCGGCGTCGGCGAGCGCACCCGCGAGGGCAACGACCTGCTGCTCGAGATGACCGAGTCCGAGGTGATCGACAAGGTCGCGCTCTGCTACGGCCAGATGAACGAGCCGCCGGGAGCCCGCCTGCGCGTCGGCCTGTCGGGCCTGACGATGGCGGAGTACTTCCGCGACCAGGGCCAGGACGTGCTGCTCTTCATCGACAACATCTTCCGCTTCGTCCAGGCGGGCTCGGAGGTGTCGGCCCTGCTCGGCCGCATGCCGAGCGCCGTCGGCTACCAGCCGACGCTCGCCACCGAGATGGGGCAGCTGCAGGAGCGCATCACGTCGACGACGAAGGGCGCGGTCACGTCGGTGCAGGCGATCTACGTGCCGGCCGACGACCTGACCGACCCGGCGCCCGCGCAGACCTTCGCGCACCTCGACGCCACGACGACCCTGTCGCGCGCGATCGTCGAGCAGGGCATCTACCCGGCCGTCGACCCGCTCGACTCGGTCTCGCGCGCCCTCCAGCCCGGCATCGTCTCCGACGAGCACTACCGCACCGCGACCGGGGTGCAGGAGGTGCTGCAGCGCTACAAGGACCTGCAGGACATCATCGCCATCCTCGGAATCGAGGAGCTCTCCGACGAAGACCGCCTGACGGTGTCGCGCGCGCGCAAGATCCAGCGCTTCCTGTCGCAGCCGAACTTCGTCGCCGAGCAGTTCACCGGCACGCCGGGCCAGTACGTCAAGCTCGAGGACACGATCCGGGGCTTCACGGAGATCCTCGAGGGCCAGCACGACGAGCTGCCCGAGCAGGCCTTCTACATGGTGGGGCCGATCGAGGGCGCGGTCGAGCGGGCGAAGCAGATGTCCGGCGCGAACGCGTAACCCAGAGCGGATGGCCGACCGGAGGGAATTCTCGGTCTCGCTGGTGACGCCGGACGGCGCCGCCTACGAGGGCGACGCCCAGATGATCATCGTCCCCGGAGCCGCCGGCGAGATCGGTGTGCTCGCCCGGCACGCGCCGCTGATCGCGACGCTGAAGGCGGGCTCGACGCGGGTGCACGTCTCGGAGAACGAGGTGCTCGAGTTCGCCACGGGGCCTGGGTTCTTCCAGGTGCTGCAGGACCGGGCGATCGCGCTGGTCGACGACGCCGTCAAGGCCGACGACATCGACGACGTCCGTGCGCGCGAGCAGCTCGAAGCGGCGCAGCAGGAGCTGGCGGCGATCGAGTCCGGAGAGTCGACCGCCGACCGCTGGCAGGTGGAGCAGCGCATCCGCCACGCCGAGAACCAGCTCGCGGTCGTCGGCCGCTCGTAGGCAGTCGTGCGCGTCGCGGCTCTCGCCGACGTGCACGGGAACGCGCCCGCGCTTGCTGCCGTCCTGGCGGACGTGGCGGAGGAGAGCGTCGACGCGATCGTCTTCTGCGGCGACCTGACCTGGGGGCCGCTCCCGAACGAGACGCTGGAGCTCGTACAGTCGATCGCGGTCCCCACGCACTTCGTCCGGGGCAACGCCGACCGGATGCTCGGCAACGACGAGAGCGAGCGCGGTGTGTGGCTCGCGGCGCAGCACGACCCGGAGCGCACGGCGCTCGTCAACGGCTTTCCGACGCACGTCGTCCTCGACGTCGACGGTCTGGGGCCGACGCGCTTCGTGCACGGCTCGCCGCGCAGCGACGAGGAGTGCGTCACGCCGCGGACACCGGAGGAGCGCGTGCGCGAGTTCATGGCGGGCGTGCCGGAGCGGGTCGTGGTCACCGCCCACGTCCACGTCTCCTACGACCGGCGGGTCGGGGACGTCCGGCTGGTCGGCCCCGGGAGCGTGGGTCGCCCGTACGAAGGGAAGCGAGGGGCACGCTGGGCGATCCTCGGCCCTGACGTCGACCTGCGCGAGACGCAGTACGACCACGAGGCGGCGGCCGAGCTCTACCGCGCGAGCGGCATCCCGCAGGTGCAGGTCGACGTCGAGGCGCTGCTCGAGCCGATCACGCGCGACGAGATCATCACCGACGCCGAAGAGCGGGTCTTCGCCGGCTGACCGTGTCCGTCCCGGCCCAGTCCGGGATGTGAAGCGCACTTCACAGTGGCTGCCACCAGCCGTGTCGGCTCGGCCCAGTCCGGGATGTGAAGCGCACTTCACAGTGGCTGCCGCCAGACTGGTCTCGGCGCGGCTCGTCCTCCGGGGACGCGGCCGGTCGTGGCGGCGACTCGATTCGCTAGGCTCGCACGACCCGGAGAGTTTTGAGGAGCAGCTTGGCGACCGGGTCACCAAACGCCTAAAGAGCCATGAGCAGAGACGTCGCCGCCGAGATCAGAGAGATCGCCCAGGAGCGCATCCTGGTGCTCGACGGAGCGTGGGGGGTGCTGCTCCAGTCGAGCGGCCTCTCCGAGGCGGACTTCCGCGGCGAGCGCTTCGCCGACCACCCGCGCGACGTCCTCAACAACCCCGACCTGCTCAACCTGACGCGGCCGGACGTCGTCCGGCAGGTGCACGAGTCGTACTTCGCGGCCGGCGCCGACATCGCGACGACGAACACGTTCACGGCGACCTCGATCGGCCAGGCGGACTATGCCCTCGAGTCGGCCGTCTACGACATGAACGTCGCCGGCGCGCAGATCGCGCGCGAGGTCGCGGGCGACCGCTACGTCGCGGGCTCGGTCGGGCCGCTCAACATCACCCTCTCGCTCAGCCCGCGCGTCGACGACCCGGGCTATCGCACGCACACCTTCGACCAGGTGGTCGAGGCCTACAGCGAGCAGATCCGCGGGCTCGCGGACGGCGGCGTCGACCTGCTCCTGATCGAGACGATCTTCGACCCGCTCAACTGCAAGGCCGCGATCCTCGCCGCGCGCGAGGTCGCACCCGAGTTGCCGCTCTGGATCAGCGTCACGATCGTCGACCTCTCGGGCCGCACGCTCACCGGCCAGACGATCGAGGCGTTCTGGACGTCGATCGAGCACGCCGACCCGTTGATCGTCGGTGTCAACTGCTCGCTCGGCGCGAAGGAGATGCGGCCGTACGTCGCCGACCTCGCGCGCGTCGCGACCTGCCTCACGTCGTGCCACCCGAACGCCGGGCTGCCGAACGCCTTCGGCGGCTACGACGAGACGCCGGACGTGACATCGAAGCTCCTGCGCGAGTTCGCGCAGGACGGGTTCCTGAACGTCGCCGGCTCGTGCTGCGGCTCGACGCCCGAGCACACGAAGGCGATCGCGGACGCCGTGCGCGGGCTCGCGCCTCGAGCCCCCGCGAGTGCCGACGTGGCGCAAACGCGGTTCTCGGGGTTGGAGACCTTCGAGATCGGGCCGGACACGGGTTTCGTGCTGATCGGCGAGCGGACGAACGTCACCGGCTCGGCGCGCTTCCGGCGCATGGTGGAGGCGGGCGACTTCGGCGCAGCGATCGAGGTCGCGCTCGAGCAGGTGCGCGGCGGCGCCAACCTCCTCGACGTGAACATGGACGCCGACCTGCTCGAGGGCGAGGAGGCGATGCGCACGTTCCTGAACGTCGTCGCGACGGAGCCGGAGGTCGCGCGCCTGCCGATCATGGTCGACAGCTCGAAGTGGACCGTGCTCGAGGCGGGCCTGCAGTGCCTGCAGGGCAAGGGCGTCGTCAACTCGATCTCGCTGAAGGAGGGCGAAGAGGACTTCCTCCGCCAGGCGCGCCGCGTGCGCGACTACGGCGCCGGCGTCGTCGTGATGGCGTTCGACGAGGAGGGGCAGGCGACGGACGTCGAGCGGCGCGTCGCGATCTGCGGCCGTGCCTACGACCTGCTCGTGCACGAGGTCGGCTTCCCGCCGGGCGACATCGTCTTCGACCCGAACGTGCTCGCCGTCGCGACCGGCATCGAGGAGCACGACGACTACGCACGCGCGTTCATCGAGAGCCTGCCGCGGATCAAGGAGCGCTGTCCCGGCGTCGCGCACCTCCGGCGGGATCTCGAACCTGAGCTTCTCCTTCCGCGGCAACGACGTCATCCGCGAGGCGATGCACGCGGTCTTCCTGCTGCACGCGATCCGGGCGGGCCTCGACATGGGCATCGTCAACGCCGGACAGCTCGCCGTGTACGAGGACATCGAGCCGCAGCTGCTCGAGCGGGTCGAGGACGTGATCTTCAACCGCCGTCCAGACGCGACCGAGCGGCTCGTCGAGATCGCCGAGGACGTGCGCGGCGCCGGCACGAAGCGCGAGCTCGACCTGGCCTGGCGCGAGGCGCCCGTCGGGAAGCGGCTCGAGCATGCGCTCGTGCACGGGATCGTCGACTCACGTCGAGGAGGACACCGAAGAGGCGCGGCAGGCCGCCGCGCGCCCGCTCGACGTGATCGAGGGGCCGCTGATGGACGGAATGCGCGTCGTCGGCGACCTGTTCGGGTCGGGCCGGATGTTCCTGCCGCAGGTCGTGAAGTCGGCGCGCGTGATGAAGCGCGCGGTCGCCTACCTGCAGCCGTTCATGGAGGAGGGGCTCGACGGCGCGCACGAGGCGCAGGGGAAGGTGCTGCTCGCGACCGTGAAGGGCGACGTGCACGACATCGGCAAGAACATCGTCGGCGTCGTGCTCGGCTGCAACGACTACGAGGTGATCGACCTCGGCGTGATGGTGACCGCCGACACGATCCTCGACACCGCGGAGCGGGAGGGTGTCGACGTGGTCGGCCTCTCCGGACTGATCACGCCGTCGCTCGACCAGATGGTCGACGTCGCGCACGAGATGGACCGCCGCCGGCTCGAGGTGCCGCTGCTGATCGGCGGCGCGACGACCTCGCGCCAGCACACGGCGGTGAAGATCGCGCCTGCGTACACGAACGAGACCGTGCACGTGCTCGACGCGAGCCGCGTCGTCGACGTCGTCTCGGGTCTGCTCGACCCGGGCCGGCGCCCGGCGCTCGACGCCGAGAACCGGCAGCTGCAGGAGCGGCTGCGCGAGCAGCACGCGGAGAAGGTGCGCAAGCCGCTGCTCTCGCTCGAGGCCGCGCGCGCCAACCGGACGGCGCTGCCGTTCGACGACCTGCCCGAGCCGCCGTTCACGGGGCGGCGCACCGTCGAGCCCGAGCTCGCAGAGCTCGTTCCCTTCATCGACTGGCAGTTCTTCTTCCACGCCTGGGATCTGAAGGGGAAGTTCCCGGCGATCCTCGAACGGCCCGCGGCCCGCGAGCTCTACGACGACGCGCAGGCCCAGCTCGCGCGAGATCGTGCGCGACGGCTCGCTGCGGACCGCGCGGCGTCTACGGCTTCTGGCCCGCGCACGCCGACGGGGACGATGTCGTGCTCGACGAGACGCGCTTCTGCTTCCTCCGCCAGCAGGCAGACCACGGCGACGGACGGCCGAATCGCAGCCTCGCGGACTTCGTCGCGCCCGCCGGCGACCACATCGGCGCGTTCGCGGTCGCCGTGCACGGCGCCGACGAGCTCGCCGGCGTCGTTCGAGGCCGAGCAGGACGACTACCGGGCGATCGTCGTGAAGGCGCTCGCCGACCGGCTCGCCGAGGCGGCGGCGGAATGGCTGCACGGGCGCGCACGGCGCGAGTGGTACGCGCCCGACGAGCACCTGAGCACGGAGGAGCTGATCGGCGAGCGCTTCCGCGGCATCCGGCCCGCCTTCGGCTATCCGGCCTGCCCGGATCACAGCGAGAAGCCGAAGCTGTTCGAGCTCGTCGGCGCGTCCGTGGCCGGCATCGCGCTGACCGAGAGCTTCGCCATGACCCCGGCGGCGGCGGTCAGCGGCATCTACCTGGCCCACCCGCAGGCGCGCTACTTCGCGGTCGGCCGGATCGGCCGCGATCAGCTCGAGGACTACGCCGCCCGCAAGGGCGCACCGCTCGACCAGGTCGAGCAATGGCTCGCACCGAGCCTTTTCTGACCTGTCCAGGGCATTCTGCGTGACCGGCCCAGGGCCTTCCGGCCACTTGGCTATCCTGGCCCTGGCAGGCGCCCGCTGGGCGCCGCCCGTGTTATGAGGACGACACTCAAGAGAGGCGTAGGCCGCGTGGCACCGCTCGGAGCGGCAGCAAACGGCAACGGCCGCGCCGTCTTCCCACCCGGCACGGCCACGACGGTCACCCGCTACCGCCAGCCGCCGCCGCCCGCGCGTACGGGAATCGGGCTGCTCGGGCGCATCCTCCTCTTCACGTTCCTCGTCCTCACGTCGGCCGGTCTCGCCGTCGCCGGCGGCTCGTACCTCTACTTCCACCAGTCGGTCGCCGCCGTGCAGGCGAGCACACCAGACGTCAAGCAGGCGCAGAAGGCACTCGACATCCCGAAGGCGAACGCGCCCGCGATCGCGCTCGTGATCGGCTACGACCACCGTGCTGGGATCGAGTCGGGGAACCCGTCGCTCTCCGACACGCTGATGCTGATCCGCGCCGACCCGGTCACGAAGACGATCTCGCTGCTCTCGTTCCCGCGCGACCTCGACGTGCCCGATCTACTGCCGAGCACCTCCGCGCCTCAGGGCACCGATCGCATCAACTCGGCGTACTCGCGCTGCGGCTCGAAGGGCACGCTCCTCACCGTCGGCAAGCTGACCGGCCTGCCGATCAACTACCTGATCACGGTCAACTTCCACGGCTTCAAGGAGGTCGTCGACAAGCTCGACGGCGTCTGGATGGACGTCGACCGGCGGTACTACAACAGGAACACCGGCTCGTACCTGAACAACTTCGCGAATATCAATCTGCAGCCCGGGTACCAGAAGCTGAGCGGCCAGCAGGCGCTCGACTTCGTGCGGTTCCGCCACACCGACGACGACCTGCACCGGGTCGCGCGGCAGCAGGCATTCGTCCGCTCGTTCCGCGAGCAGGTCAGCACGAGCTTCTCGCCGTTCAAGGTCCCGAGCCTCGTCAACGCGATCACGAGCAACATCGAGGTCGCCGAGGGCGGCCGCAAGCTGCAGGGCAAGCAGGTCTACAACTACGCGCTCTTCGCCTACGGCCTGCCCGCCGGGCATGTCTTCCAGGACAAGATCGAGAACGTGGTCTGCGGCCTCGGCTGCACGGCGTCCTCCGACGAGATCGCGAAGGCGGTCGCGTCGTTCTCGAACCCCGATGTCGAGTCGTCGAAGGCGGCGAACGCCGCTGCACTCGGCCGCAAGCTCAAGCAGAAGGCGCCGCCCGTGTCGTCGGTCACGGTGACCGTGCTGAACGGGAGCGGCGTCGCCGGCGTCGCGGCCGACACGTCGTACCTGCTCGGCCAGCGTGGGTACAAGGTGCTGACGCCGCCGAACGGCCTCGAGCCGAACGCGCCGCGCCAGGACTACTTCCACACGATGATCTACTACGACAAGACGCAGGCCCGGTCGAAGGCGGCCGCGACGGCGCTGCAGGCGATGATGCAGCCGGCCGACGTCGCGCCGCTGCCGAAGAATCTCGCGCTGCGCGCGCTCGACCCGGGCTCGAAGCTGCTCGTCGTGCTCGGCACCGCCTTCCACGGCTCGATCGGCGAGACCACGACCAAGGCGCCGCCGAAGCACCAGGCAGCGTACGTCCGCTTCGACAAGAGCCCCGGCACCGAGCTGCTGCAGCCGCTCGTGAAGAAGGTCAAGTTCAGGCTGATGGTGCCGACGGTGCTCGAGCGCAACTCCTATCCCGACACGCTGCCGGGCGACAAGCCGGTGCGCCGGTACTACATCGACAAGCACCACAAGGCGGTGCGGCTCGTCTTCCGCACCGGCGCTGGTGAGTTCTGGGGCATCCAGGAGACCGACTTCGAGGACGCGCCCGCCCTCGCCGACAAGAGCTTCCGGCACGATCTCGGCGGCCGCGAATTCGATCTCTACTACAACGGCTCGAAGCTGCACATGGTCGTGCTCCGGCAGGGGAAGTCGAGTTACTGGGTCGTGAACACGCTGCTGGATTCGCTCTCGAACGAGACGATGCTGGCGATCGCCAAGGGCCTAAAACCCCTAACAACCGGGAAGTAACGTGCGGCGCCGATGAGCAAGGTCGGAATCTTCGGAGCGGGCTGGGTGGGCCTCGTCACGGGCGCGTGTCTCGCCGAGCTCGGCCATGACGTCGTGATCCGGGATGTCGTCCCGGAGAAGGTGCAGGCGCTGCGCGACGGCACGGTGCCGTTCCACGAGGACGGTGTGCCGGAGCTGCTCGCGAAGAACGCCGAGCGCCTGACGTACACGCTCGACGTCGACGATGTCGCCGACTGCGAGTTCCTGTTCGTCTGCGTCGACACGCCGCCGACCTACTCGGGTGACGCCGACCTCTCGCGTGTCTGGACGGTCGTCGACGAGCTGCCCGAGTTGCAGGGCCGGCCGATCCTCGTGATGAAGTCGACCGTCCCGGTCGGCACGGGCGAGAAGATCCGCGCAGGGCTCGACCAGCGCGGCCTCGACCACGTCGGCTACGTCTCGAACCCGGAGTTCCTCGCCGAGGGCCGCGCGGTGCGCGACTTCATGGGCCCCGACCGCATCGCGATCGGCGCCTTCCACGCGGAGGACGGCGACGCGGTTGCGAGTCTCTACGCGGCGATCGACGCGCCGATCGTGCGCTCCGACGTCAACTCGGCGGAGATGATCAAGCTCGCGGCGAACGCCTTCCTGATGACGCGCATCTCGTTCATCAACGAGATCGCGAATGTCTGCGAGGCGACCGGCGCCGACGTCGTCAAGGTCGCCGAGGGAGTCGGGCTCGACCAGCGGCTCGGGCCGCACTTCCTGCGGGCCGGGATCGGCTACGGCGGATCCTGCTTCCCGAAGGACTCGCTCGCCCTCAAGCAGCTCGCCTCCAACTCGGGGTACCACTTCCAATTGCTCTCGGCGGTGATCGAGGTCAACGAGCTGCAGAAGCGCCGTGTGATCGGCAAGCTCACGCGCCATCTCGGTCCGCTGCGCGGCAAGACCGTTGCGCTGCTCGGTCTGGCGTTCAAGGCGAACACCGACGACATGCGCGAGGCTCCGTCGATCGTGCTCGCGTCGCGGCTGCTCGCCGAGGGTGCGGACGTGCGCGCGTGGGATCCGGTCGCCGACGGCGGCAAGCTGCCGAAGGGCGTCGAGATCGTCGGCTCCGTCGCCGAGGCCGTCCGCGGCGCGGACGCAGCCGTGATCGTCACCGAGTGGGACGAGCTGAAGAGCCTCGCCACCGAGGCGACGCGCTCCGCGATGGCGAACCCGCTGATCATCGACGGGCGCAACCTGCTCGATCCGGAGGAGACGCGCCGCGCCGGCTTCGCCTACGAAGGCATCGGGCGCCCGACGTTCCCGGCGGACGTGCTGCCCGAGACAGCCGACCGTGCCCCGACCGAAGCGTAAGCCGGCGTATGGAAGCGATCATCCTCGCCGGCGGCAAGGCCGAGCGGCTCGGTGACGCCGCGGGCGGACGCCCGAAGGCGCTCGTCGAGGTCGCCGGAACGCCGCTCGCCGGCTACCAGGTCGCGCGCCTGGCGCGCGCCGGCGTCGGCCGCGTGATCGTCTCGTGCGCGGCCGGACAGGGCGGTGAGTTCGAGCGCGACCTGGCCGGGCTCGGCGCCGAGATCGTGATCGCCGAGGAGCAGGAGCGGCTCGGCCGCGGCGGTGGCATCAAGTTCGCCGCGCAGCTGCGACAGGAGTCCGGTGACGTCTATGCCCTGAACGGCGACGAGCTCGTCGACGTCGACTTCGCTGCGCTGCTCGCCCGTCACCGCGAGGCCGGCGGGCTCGCGACCCTGACCGTCGCGCAGCCCAAGTCGCAGTTCGGCCTCGTCGAGGTCGACGACGCCGACGTGGTGCACGGCTTCCGCGAGGACGCCCGCGTTCCCTACTGGGTCAACTGCGGCAACTACGTGCTCACCGACGAGGCGATCGAGCGCTTTCCCGAGCGCGGGGACCACGAGTCGACGACGTTCCCGGAGCTCGCGAGCGAGGGCAGGTTGCACGCGCATCGTCACGCAGGCCTGTGGCTGACGGTGAACACGCCGAAGGAGCTGCGCGTCGCGACCGAGCACGTCGAGGCGCATCCGGAGTGGCTTGCATGAGCACGAGCGCGGACAGGACAGACGTGAGAACATCGCCCGAGATGAGCCTCGACTCGCCGAACATCGACACGCTGGATGCCTGGGCTTACGAGGTGAAGAAGGTCGAGAAGCCGTGGGGGTACGAGCTGATCTGGGCGCTCACCGGCGAGTACTGCGGGAAGGTGCTGTTCGTGAAGGCGGGGCATGCGCTCTCGCTCCAGTTCCATCGCGAGAAGGACGAGTCGTGGTTCGTCCAGTCGGGCCGCGCGAAGCTCGAGCTGGGAGAGGTGGGGGAGCCCGTGCTGAAGGAAGAGGTGATCGCCGCCGGCGCGGCGTTCCACTACACACCCGGCACGGTGCACCGCGTGACCGCGATCGAGGACACGACGATCCTCGAGGTCTCGACGCCGCACATCGACGACGTCGTCCGGCTCGAAGACGCCTACGGGCGCGCCGGCACCTCCGACGCGTAACGCCCGCCTCCGTTCTGGAAGCGCCGCTCCCGGCCGGTGCCGGGGAGAAAGCGAGGCCGAGTTGGCACGAAGGCGTTTCCCACGCGTGACGCGCGGCGTGCGACGCTGTCCAAGGGGCCTCTGCTCCCCTTGGGGGAGAACCGCATTCAACCTTGACATAAGTTGTGGTAAGGTCTGCGGCGATGCAGGAGGCCCGCACTGTCAGCGCCGCCGCCGCCGAGACCGGCTGGTCGGCCCGGATGCTCCGCTACCTCGAGCAGTACGGCCTCGTGCTGCCGCGCCGGACCCCGGCCGGGTACCGCCTCTACGGCCTCGCCGAGCTGAACCGGCTTCGCACCTTGAAGGAGCTGCGGCGGAGCTTCGGCGTCGAGCTCGTCGAGCTCGCATTCGCTCGCCGGCTGCGGCGCGAGCCGGAGCTGCGCCACGCGGTCGACGCCTGGCTCGCAGCGGGCGACGACGCAGGCTCCTGGGTCGAGTGGGAGCAGCGCAAGCACGAGCGGCTGCTCACTGCCTGACCTGTCACGACCCCCGACTACACTGGCCCCGCGACCGACCGAGAGGATTCATGGCTACGACGAAGCGACACGACGTGAAGGATCTGTCACTCGCCCCCGAGGGCGTGCGGCGCATCATGTGGGCCGACCGGCAGATGCCGGTCCTGCAGGCGATCCGCGAGCGCTTCGAGCGCGAGCAGCCCCTTGCGGGGTACCGCGTCTCCGCCTGCCTGCACGTGACCTCGGAGACCGCGAACCTGATGCGGACGCTCAAAGCCGGCGGCGCAGACGTCGTCCTCTGCGCGTCGAACCCACTCTCCACGCAGGACGATGTCGCAGCCGCGCTCGTCGACGAGTTCGACATCGCCGTCTTCGCGATCAAGGGCGAGGACAACGACACCTACTACTCGCACATCGAGGCTGCCGTCGATCACAAGCCGCAGCTGACGATGGACGACGGCGCCGACGTGATCAGCGTCCTGCACAGCGCCCGACGCGAGCAGCTCGGCGACATCATCGCCGGCATGGAGGAGACCACGACCGGCGTCATCCGCCTGAAGGCGATGGAGAACGACGGTGCCCTCGCCTTCCCCGTGATCGCGGTCAACGACGCCCGCACCAAGCACTTCTTCGACAATCGCTACGGCACCGGCCAGTCGACGGTCGACGGGATCATCCGCGCGACGAACGTCCTGCTCGCCGGCAAGCGCTTCGTGGTCGCCGGCTACGGCTGGGTCGGCCGCGGCGTCGCCATGCGGGCGAAAGGGCACGGCTCGCCACGTGATCGTGACCGAGGTCGATCCGATGCGCGCGCTCGAGGCGCTGATGGACGGCTTCGAGGTGATGCCGATGGAGGATGCCGCACGGGTCGGCGACATCTTCTGCACGGCGACCGGTGACAAGCACGTGATCGCGCGCGAGCACCTCGAGGTGATGAAGGACGGCGCGATCATCTGCAACACGGGCCACTTCAACGTCGAGATCGACATCCCGGCGCTGCGCTCCCTCGCGACGGAGACGCGGGAGGCCCGCAACTTCGTCGAGGAGTTCAAGCTCGCGGACGGCCGTCTGCTCTTCCTGCTGGCGGAGGGCCGGCTCGTCAATATCTCCGCCGCCGAGGGCCACCCGGCGATCGTGATGGACATGAGCTTCGCGAACCAGGCGCTGGCCACGGAGTACGCCGTGCAGCATGCCGCCTCGCTCGAGAACAAGGTCTATCCGGTCCCGACCGAGATCGACGAGGAGATCGCTCGCCTGAAGCTCGAGACGATGGGCGTCACGATCGACACCCTCACCGAGGAGCAGGCCAAGTACCTCGCCTCGTGGGACGAAGGGACCTGAGCCTTGTCCGCTTCGACGTGCCGGCGGCCAGCGCCGCCGGCACGTCACGATCCTCGGCGCGGCGTGCTCGAGCCTGAGCGCATCCTGCGCCTCGAAGACGACCGGGTCGTCTTCCTCGACCAGCGGCGGCTGCCGCTCGAAGAGGTCGAGGTCGAATGCCGCAGTGCGGCCGAGGTGGCAGAGGCGATCCGCACGATGGTGGTGCGAGGCGCGCCGGCGATCGGTATCGCGGCTGCGTACGGCTACGCGCTGGCGATCTCGCACGGCGAGGAGCCGGCGCAGGCCGATCGCGTCCTGCGCGATTCGCGGCCGACGGCGGTGAACCTCGCGTGGGCGCTCGACGAGATGCATGACGACCCCTCGGCGGAGCATGCACGCCGTCTGCATGCCGATGAGGTCGAACGGTGCCGGCGGATGGCCGCGCACACGGCCGAGTTGCTGGCGCCGGGGACGCGCGCGCTGACGCACTGCAACGCCGGCGGCCTCGCGACCGGCGGCTACGGCAGTGCGGTCGGGGCCTTGCTCGCGGCTTGGGAGCGGGGTCTGCTCGAGCACGTCTGGGTCGACGAGACGCGGCCGCTTCTCCAGGGGGCGCGGCTGACTGCGTGGGAGCTCGAGACGGCGGCGATCCCGCACGCTGTGATCGCCGACTCTGCCGCCGCGTCGCTGATGTCGAGTGGCGAGGTCGACTGCGTGATCACCGGTGCCGACCGGATCGCCGCCAACGGCGACACGGCGAACAAGATCGGCACCTATTCGCTCGCCGTCCTCGCGCGTCATCACGGCATCCCCCTCTACGTCGTCGCGCCGACCTCGACGGTCGACCTCGCGACGCCCGACGGTGCCGGCATTCCGATCGAGGAGCGCGATCCGTCCGAGGTGACTGCCCGGTTCGCGGCGCGCAATCCCGCCTTCGACGTCACTCCGGCCGACCTGATCGCCGCGATCGTCACGGAGACAGGCGTGAACCGGGCGCCCTACGACGTGTCGCTGGCCGGCGCGGCGGCCGCCGCGTGAAGGCGATCGTCCTCGCTGCCGGTTATGCCACGCGGCTGCGCCCGCTCACCGACACCTGGGCGAAGGAGCTGCTCCCGATCGGCGGCGTGCCGATCCTGACGTCGATCGTCGAGGCGATCGAGCGTGTGCCCGAGGTCGACGCCGTGCACGTCGTCACGAATGCGCGCAAGGCGCCTGCATTCGTCGACTGGGCTCAGGGCCGCGACGTCACGATCCACGACGACGGGACGTCGACCAACGAGGACCGCCTGGGGGCGATCGGCGACATGCAGTTCGTGATCGAGCACGCCGAGATCGACGACGACCTGCTCGTGATCGCAGGCGACAACCTCTTCGAGTTCGATCTCGCCGAGTTCGTCCGCTTCTGCCACTCGAAGGGAACCGCGAGCGGGCTTGCGGTTCGCGACGTCGGCACACGTCGAGCTCGCGCGGAGATACGGAATCGTCGAGCTCGCCCCGGACGGCCGCCTGCTCGACTTCGTCGAGAAGCCGGAGGACCCGCCGTCGACGCTCGCGGCGACCGCGACGTACCTCTACCACCGCGCGCACGTGCCGCTGATCCGCAGGTATCTCGACGACGGCAACCCGCCCGACCAGCCAGGACGCCTCGTCGCCTGGCTGCACTCGCGGGAGCCCGTCTACGGCTGGAGCTTCGACGCAGGCTGGTACGACATCGGGGACCACGAGCAGCTGCTCGAGGCGGACAACCGCGTTCGCGCTGCACGCGGCCTGCCCGAACGCGACGCCTACAGCCCCGACTAGTCGGAGAGTTGGCACAGAGGCGTGACAGACACGTCACGCGCGCGCCTCTAGCGTTGGTCGCGTGGCTCGTCGATCTCGTCCTCCCGCCTCGCTGCGTCTGCTGTGGTGGGCCTTCCCACACGCTGTGCCCTGGCTGCCGGAGCCTGGTGCGCCCACTGCGCCCACCGCTCTGCGCCCGCTGCGGCGCACCGACCGCGTGGCCCGTCGCGCGGTGCCGCGAGTGCGCCGGCCGCCGCCTCGCCTTCGGCTCTGCTCGCTCGGCGGTCGAGTACGCCGGCCCGGTGCGCGTGCTCGTGCACGCCTGGAAGGAGCGCGGCCTCCGCCGGCTCGCGAGCTGTGCGGCCGAGCTCGTCGTCGCGCACGTCGAGCGGCCGGCCGTGGACGTCATCACCTATGTGCCTCCGGATGCGATCCGGCAGCTACGGCGTGGCAGGCATCCCGCCGAGACGCTTGCTCACGATCTCGCGGAGCGATGGCGGCTCGACGTCGCTCAGCTGCTCGTGCGACAACGGTCGGTCGAGCGACAAGTGTCCCTGCCGCACGCCCGGCGGCGGGCGAACCTACGCGGTGCCTTCGCGGTCGCCCGTCTGCCGGCCTCGCGTGTGCTGCTGGTCGACGACGTGTTCACGACCGGCTCGACGGTCACTGCGGCCGCGTCCGCACTGCGCCAGGGCGGCGCCCGCAGCGTCGACGTGGTCACCCTGGCGAGGGCGCTGCGCCAGGGCTGACGCGCGTTCTCGGCTCCGGTCCGCGCCGACCGCCTCGAGCGCACCCGTGGCCCCCTGCGACCTCCGCTAGGCTCAGAGCACGGATCGGACCACCAAGGAGGCAGCGATGAGGCTTCAGGTGAAGGGCAAGAACGTGGACGTTTCGCCGTCGATCCGAGAGTACGCCGAGCGAAAGCTCTCGAAGCTCGAGAAGCAGCTCGCCGACCAGACGCAGGTCGAGATCGAGCTCTCCGAGCAGAAGAACCCGTCGATCGCCGAGAGCCACGTCGCCGAGGGGACGATCTTCACGAAGGGCTCGACGCTGCGCGTGCGCGAAGCCTCGCCCGACATGAAGGCGTCGATCGACCAGCTGGCCGAGAAGCTCGAGCGGCAGGTCAAGCGCTACCGCGAACGGCGCATCGTCGAACCGCGCCGTCATGCGCCGCACCACGGCGAGACGTCGAACGGCTCACCGCCGCGCGCGCCGTCCGACGACGACGAGGAGTAGTGCCGCTGTTCGGTCGCCGGCGGGCGAGCGAGCCGCACGGCGACGTCCCGCCGCGCTCGGGGCTCGCGGCCGAGCCGCCGGGCTGGGACGGCGACCCGCGGGGCGAGCCCGGCATCCACGGCATCGCCCGTGTGCGCCGTTGGGACGCGGTCGCGACCGCGTCAGCACCCGGGCTGACCGGCGACACGGGCGGATTCGTCGCGCTGGCCGACGGCACCCTCCTCGCCGACGACGGCGCGAGCGCCGAGGCGTTGCAGCCGCTGGCCGACGCCGTCAGGCCGATGCTCGAGCCGCCGTACCGCGCCGAGTGCCGGCGGAGAGACGGAACCACGTGGGCGGTCGGCGCGTCGTCGATCGTCGTGCTGGCCGCGGCCGGCCTCGAGGGCGGCGAGCTCGAGCTCGTCGTCACGGGCTCAGGCCGGGCGCTGCACGTCGACGGACGGCCGTCCTTCGACCCGGCGCCGGCCTTCGAGCGCGCAGGAGAGGCCGAGGGACCGGAGTACGTCGTCCGGGCAAACCGGCTCACAGGCGACCTCTGGGAGGTGGAGGCGACCGCCCTCTGAGCGCGGGTACCCTGTCTCGAATGCCTGCTCTGGGATCGCTCGAGAAGGCCCTTCGCTTCGGCGAGGGACGGCGCATGAAGCGCCTTGCCGATCAGGCTGCCTACATCGCGACGCTCGAGCCGGAGTTCACCAAGCTCTCCGACGAGGAGCTGCGTGGGAAGACCGCCGAGTTCCGCGAGCGGCTCGCAGGCGGCGAGGAGCTCGAGGACGTGCTCTTCGAGGCCTTCGCCGCCGTGCGCGAGGCGCGCCTGCGCGAATCCGACCAGCGCATCTTCGACGTCCAGATGATGGGCGGCATCGTCCTGCACGAAGGCGACATCGCCGAGATGAAGACCGGTGAAGGCAAGACCTTCGTCGCGAGCCTGTCGCTCTACCTGAACGCCCTCGCGGGGAAGGGTGTCCACCTCGTCACCGTCAACGACTACCTCGCCCAGCGCGACGCCGAATGGAACCGCCCGGTGTTCGAGCGCCTCGGCGTCACGGTCGCCGCGATCGAGTCGAACATGCCGTTCACCGAGCGCAAGGCCGCCTACGACGCGGACATCACCTACGGCACGAACTCCGAGTTCGGCTTCGACTACCTGCGCGACAACATGTCGATCAGCCTCGACGGGGTCGTGCAGCGCGGTCACAGCTACGCGATCGTGGACGAGGTCGACTCGATCCTCGTCGACGAGGCGCGCACGCCGCTGATCATCTCGGGCGAGCCGACGACCGCCGCCAAGCTCTACCAGGACTTCGCGCGCGTGGTGACGCTGCTCGACGGCGTCCAGTCGAAGGGCACGAAGGTCGAGGACGAGATCCTGGCCCGCTCGCACGACTACCTCTACGACGAGAAGCACAAGACCGTCGCGCCGAACGAGACGGGGATCGAGAAGGTCGAGCGCGCGCTGAAGATCGACAACCTTTACAGCCCGAGCAACGTGCAGCTCGTCAACCACCTGATCCAGGCGCTGAAGGCGCAGGCGCTCTACAAGCGCGACGTCGACTACGTCGTCCAGGACGGCGAGGTCAAGATCGTCGACGAGTTCACCGGCCGCATCATGGAAGGGCGCCGCTGGAGCGAGGGGCTCCACCAGGCCGTCGAGGCGAAGGAAGGCGTCGCGATCCAGGAGGAGCACCAGACGCTCGCGACGATCACTCTGCAGAACTACTTCCGCCTCTACGAGAAGCTCGGCGGCATGACCGGTACCGCGAAGACGGAGGAGAAGGAGTTCGTCGAGATCTACGGCCTCAACGTCGTCGAGATCCCGACCAACGTGGCTGTCGCGCGCCTCGACAAGAACGACCTGATCTTCAAGACGGTCGAGGCGAAGTTCAACGCCGCCGTCGCCGACATCAAGGAGCGGCACGAGGTCGGCCAGCCGGTGCTGGTCGGCACGATCGCCGTCGAGACCTCGGAGTACCTGAGCGAGCTGTTGAAGCGCCAGGGTGTGCCGCACAAGGTGCTGAACGCCAAGGAGCACGCCCGCGAGGCCGAGATCATCAAGGACGCGGGCCAGCTCGGATCCGTGACGATCGCGACCAACATGGCCGGCCGCGGCGTCGACATCAAGATCGACGACCAGGTGCGCGAGGTGGGCGGCCTCTACGTGCTCGGCACCGAGCGCCACGAGGCGCGCCGCATCGACAACCAGCTGCGCGGCCGGTCAGGCCGTCAGGGCGACCCCGGCGAGACGCGCTTCTACCTCTCGGGCGCCGACGACCTCGTGCGCCTGTTCGCCGGCGACCGGATCAAGAACATCATGGAGCGCTTCAAGCTCCCGGACGACCAGCCGATGGAGGCGTCGATCCTCTCGCGCCAGATCGAGAACGCGCAGAAGAAGGTCGAGGAGCAGAACTTCGTCGCTCGTAAGAACGTCCTCAAGTACGACGACGTGATGAACGCTCAGCGGCAGGTGATCTACGAGCAGCGCAACCGCGTGCTGCACGGCGAGGACCTGAGCGAGGACATCCGGCAGATCTGGCTGCCCGACGTGATCGCCGACGTCGTCGCCGAGTACACGATGGAAGAGGCGAGCGAGGACTGGGATCTCGGCGAGCTCGTCGCGGCGATGGACGGTGTCTACGGCACGGGCGTCGCGGTCGAGGAGCTGCGCGGCCTCGATCGCGAGGCGATCATCCAGGAGTTCCTCGACGACGCCACCGAGGCCTACGCCGAGCGCGAGGCCGATCTCGACAAGATCCAGGAAGGCCTGATGCGCGATCTCGAGCGCTTCATCGTCCTCCAGACGGTCGACCTCCGCTGGCGCGAGCACCTCGAGAACATGGACTACATGCGTGAGGGCATCCACCTGCGCGGTATGGCGCAGAAGGACCCGCTCGTCGAGTACCGCAACGAGGGGCACACGATGTTCCAGGCCTTGACCGGCGCGATCCGCGAAGAGGTCGTGACGCTGCTGTTCCACGCCGAGGTCACCCCCGACGACGGCTCGGCGGCGCAGCTGCAGCAGCAGCCGAGCCCGAACGGCGGCGGCAACGGCGCTCTCAGCTACGAGCACCAGTCACTCGCCGGCGCCGAGGCGATCCTCGCCGCCGGTGGGGGCACCGCGACCGCAACGGGGACGGGCATGGCGAGCGGCGGCGGCTCCGTGACGACGCCGGTCGCGCCCAAGCCGAAGGTGAACTCCGACCTGGAGAACATCGGCCGCAACGATCCCTGCTGGTGCGGCTCGGGCAAGAAGTACAAGAAGTGCCACGGCGCCTAGAGGCTTGAGCCTTTAACCGTGCCGCTGCGCCCGCCCGACCCGCCGCTCGCGGACGACGCAATCGTGCTCGAACCCCTCGCCCAGCGTCATGCGCCGGTCTTCGCGGGACTCGTGCAGGACCCGGAGATCCGCCGTTTCACCATGGTCCCGAACCGGCCGGACCGGAAGTTCGTCACCAACTGGATCGCCCGCTACGAACGGGGCTGGGGAGAGGGGAGCCGGGCCGGCTTCGCGATCCTCGACCACGCCGGCGAGATCGTGGGCTTCGCGACCATCTTCGGCCTCGAGGAGCCGGGCGGCGAGGCCGAGATCGGCTACTTCGTCGCGCCGGAGGCACGGGGCCGCGGGGTCGCCGGCAGGGCCGTCGCCCTGTTGACCCGCTGGGGCTTCGACACCCTCGGCCTGGAGCGGATCGAGCTGCGGATCGACAGCGAGAACGGCGCCTCGACACGGGTTGCGGAACGGGCCGGCTACCGCCTCGACGGGGTCCTGCGCTCCAAGCACTTCAAGGAGGGCCTCCGGACCGACCTCGGGGTCTGGTCGAGGCTGCGCTCCGACGTGCCAAGGCTCTAGGGTGGGGGCATGAGCGCGCTTGTTCGTCGGCCGCTCGCCCGCGAGGCCGTGCTGTCGGCCTTCGTCGGCGCTGCGCTCGCCGGTCTCCTGATCTGGCTTGGCCCTCCCGGTGTCGACCTGGCGGCGCACTCCTACCAGCGCACGTTCCTGCTCCAGCACGGCTTCGCGCTCTGGAACAACTTCTGGTACGCGGGCCGCTACTCGTTCGTCACCTACAGCTTCATCTACTACCCGCTCGCCGCCGTGCTCGGCATCACCGTGCTCGCGATTGCGTCGATCGGCGCCGCAGCGCTCGCATTCACGCTCGTCGTCTGGCACGAGTGGGGGGAGCGCGCGCGCATCTCGAGCCGCGCCTTTGCTGTGCTCTGGACGGGCATCGTCCTCTCCGCCGCGTTCCCGTTCGCGCTCGGGATGGCGCTGGCGCTGCTCTCGATCAGCGCGCTCCAGCACGGCCGCCGCCGCCTCTTCGCAGTCCTGCTCTTCCTGACGCTGCTGGCGAGCCCGCTCGCGTTCTTGCTGCTCGTGCTCGTGCTCGCAGGCGGTGCCCTCGAACGGCCGCCGCGCCGCGCCACCGTCGCGGTGATCGGCACCGCAGTCGCGTTCGAGCTCGTGCTGCGCCGCCTCTTCCCCGGCCAGGGGCACTTCCCGTTCAGCCTGGCCGACCTCGTGCCGGGCGTCCTCTTCGGCGTGCTCGGGATGGCGGTGACCGCCCGCGTGGCAGGCGCCCGCCGCCTCTTCGGCCTCTTCGCCGTCTTCCTTGCGGCGCTGCTCGTCGCCTTCGTGGTGCCGAGCGACCTCGGCTCGAACGTCGAGCGGCTGAAGTTCGCGGCGATCCCGCTCGCGCTGCTCGCCGCCACGCTCGCGCCGAAGCGCGTGCTCCTCGTCGTCCCGCTCGTCGCCGTCGCCGGCTTCTGGAACCTCTCGGCGCTCGCCCACACAGCACGGACCGCCGCCGCCGACCCGGGCCATCACCGCGTCTACTGGCAACCGGCGATCCGCTTCCTGCGCGCGCACCTGAGCCCGTCCTACCGCGTCGAGGCGGTCGACACCGCCGAGCACTGGCCGGCGGCCTACCTGCCGGACGCCGGCATCCCGATCGTCCGGGGCTGGTACCGCCAGAACGACTTCCCCCAGAACGAGCTGCTCTACGACGAGGCGCTCGCCAGCCGCGCCTACCAGGACTGGCTGCGCAGCAGCGGCGTCCGCTACGTCGTGATCACCGACGCGCCGCCCGACTACAGCGCGCGTGCGGAGGCGCGGCTGATCCGTTCCGGGCGCTCCGGTCTCGTGCCGGTCTTCCGCAGCCCGCACGTCTCCGTCTACGAGCTGAAGGACGCGAGCCCGATCGTCACCGGCCGCGCCGACGCGAACGTCCGCTGGATGTGGCCGACGCGGATCGTGTTCTCCGTCGCCGAGCCCGGTCGCTACCGCGTCAAGGTGCGCTGGTCGCCCTACTGGCACACCTCGCAGGGCTGCGTGTGGCGCGGCGCCGACGGCACGGTGCGCGTGCAGGCCCGCAACGCCGGCCTCGTCGATCTCCGCGTCAACGTCAACGTCTCGAGCGGGCTCGCGGCGCTGGCCGGACGCACGCCCCGCCGCACCTGCGGCGGCCAGCTCGACTGACGAGCCGCTGCCGGTACCATCCCCCGGTCATGGCCGAGGAAACGACCTCATCTCTCGCGGAGCAGCTCGACGAGCTCGGGGCCCAGCTCGACTGGGTCCGCGAGTACCTTTGACCCTGCTTCACTCGAGACGAGGCTCGCCGAGCTCGAAGAGGAGCTGAACGCTCCCGGCCTGTGGGACGACCAGGCGCGCGCCGCCAAGGTCTCGTCCGATCACGCGCGCGTTTCGCGCCGGCTGGAGGGCTACCGCGCACTGACGCGCGACTACGACGACGCTCGGGAGCTCGCTGAGCTGGACGGCGGCGAGATGGAAGGCGAGATCGCGACGATGCTCGCCCCGCTGCGCGAGGAGCTCGACCGGCTCCAGGAGGCGGCCCTCTTCGACGGTGAGTACGACGCCGGTGACGCCGTCGTCACGCTCCAGTCCGGCACGGGCGGCACCGATGCCCAGGACTGGGCCGAGATGATGCTGCGCATGTACGAGCGCTGGGCCGCGAACCGGGGGTTCAAGGTCGAGCTGCTCGAGGCGAGCCCGGGCGAGGAGGCGGGTCTCAAGTCCGCCACGTTCACCGTCGGCGGCGAGAACGCCTACGGGATCCTCAAGGCCGAGCGGGGCAAGCACCGCCTCGTGCGCCTCAGCCCCTTCGACCAGGCGCACCGCCGCCACACCGCGTTCTCCACGGTGATCGTCGCGCCGCTTCTGCCGGACGACTCCGAGGTCGAGATCGACGAGAGCGACCTGCGGATCGACACCTACCGCGCGCAGGGCGCCGGCGGCCAGCACGTCAACAAGACCGACAGCGCGATCCGCATCACGCACCTGCCGAGCGGGATCGTCGTGCAGTGCCAGAACGAGCGATCGCAATCGGCGAACAAGCAGACGGCGATGCGCGTGTTGAAGGCGCGTCTCGTGGAGAAGGCCGAAGAGGAGCGGGAGGCCGTGATGGCGAAAGAGCGTGGTGGCTCTGCAGACACCGGCTTCGGCGGTGAGTCGGTTCGCTCCTACGTTCTCCAGCCGTACCAACTCGTGAAAGACGCGCGCACCGGCTATGAGATGGGCAACACCCAGGCTGTCCTGGACGGTGCCCTCGACCCCTTCATCCGGGAGTACCTCCTGGCCAAGGCGGCGGGCAGGATCGTCTAGTGAGTGAGGTACACTCCGCCCACCCTCCGCACCAGGGCGCCGTTTCCGGCCGAGGCCGCGCGTACGACGCTCCCGAAACCGTTGTGCAGGAACCAACCGTGACATCCGCTTCCACGACACTCGTCGTCGACGAGCCAGGCGCGCAACCGCGCCCGAGCGCGTCGTCGATGATCGTGTTCGACTCGGTGACGAAGGTCTACGAGCCGGACGTGGTCGCGCTCAACGACGTGTCGTTCCACATCGACAAGGGCGAGTTCGTGTTCATCGTCGGCGCCTCCGGGTCGGGGAAGTCGACGCTCGTGCGCCTGCTCCTGAAGGAGCTCGATCCGACGAGCGGCAAGGTCGTGATCGGCGGACGTGAGCTCGGTCGGCTGAAGCCGTCGAAGGTGCCGATGCTCCGCCGCAACATCGGCTGCGTCTTCCAGGACTTCAAGCTGCTGCCCCGCCGCACCGCCGCCGAGAACGTTGCGTACGCGCTGAAGGTGCAGGGCGAGAACAACGCGGCCATCCGCAAGAAGGTGCCCGAGGTGCTCGCGATGGTGGGGCTCTCGCACAAGTCGAACTCGCTCCCCGACGAGCTTTCCGGCGGCGAGCAGCAGCGCGTCTCGATCGCGCGTGCGTTCGTCAACCATCCGCCTCTGCTCGTCTGCGACGAGCCGACCGGCAACCTCGACCCCGACACCTCGGTCGGGATCATGCAGCTCCTCTACCGCATCAACCGCTCGGGCACGACGATCCTGATGGTCACCCACGACCGCGAGATGGTCGACAAGATGCGCAAGCGCGTGATCGCGCTCGAGGGTGGCCGGCTCGCCCGCGACGAGCGCCGCGGAGGGTACGAGTAGCCGTGGGGGGCCGGGTGAAGCTGTTGTTCTCGGAGGCGTGGCGCTCGCTCGGCGCGAACCTCTCGACGACGGTCGCCGCGACGATGACCGTGCTGATCGGCATGTTCCTGCTCGGGCTGTTCATCGCGCTCGGCACGTGGACCGTCTCGTGGTCGAACCACGTCAAGAAGCAGCTCGTCGTGAAGGTCTACTTCCTCCCGAAGGCGAGCGCCGCGCAGAAGGACGAGCTCGCGCGCAAGCTGCAGCAGAGCGAGTACGTGAAGCCGGGCGGCATCAAGTACGTGCCGAAGGAGCAGGCGCTCCGGTCGATGAAGAAGAAGTATCCGGAGCTCGTCAAGAACCTGACCTCGAACCCGTTCCCGGACACGCTCGAGGTGACGCCGAACAAGGCCGAGAATGTCGATCTCCTCTTTACGAGCCTGACGGACCCGAAGAAGCCACCGGGCGTCGACAAGGTCCGAGACGGGAAGCAGGTCTCGCACCGCATCTTGCAGGTGGCCCACGTGATCGAGGCGGTGTTCACGCTCGCAACCGCGGTGCTGTTGATCGCGTCGATCCTGCTGATCGCAAACACGATCCGGCTGTCGATCTTCTCGCGGCGACGTGAGATCGAGGTGATGAAGCTCGTCGGTGCCACGAACTGGTTCGTGCGCGGACCGTTCATGCTCGAGGGCCTCTTCTGCGGGCTCGCCGGCTCGATTCTCGCCGTCCTGTTCCTGATCATCGGCAAGGCCGTGGCGCTGCCGTCGATCCTGCCGCACCTCTCGGGCGACTCAGACGTGCAGGCGCTCGCCTTCCCGCTCGTCGCGCTGATCCTGATCGGCATGGGACTCGCCCTCGGCGCGATCGGCTCCGGTCTGACGATCCGCCGCTTCCTCCGCGTCTGACCGACGCCTCGCGTCTGGTCGTCGAGGTCGGCCGCCGCGGGCGGCTCGTCGTCGGGGAGCCGTACTTCGCGCCCGGCGTGCCGGTCGTCCTCGACTCGAAGGGGATCGGCGACATCGCGAACGGCGATCTCGCAGTCGTGCGCACCGGCCGCGGCCGCGCCCAGGTCGAGCAGCGGATCGGCCCGGCCGATCACGTCGAGAACGTGCTCGAGGCGCTGCTCGTCGAACGCGGCGCGCGGCAGCCGTTCGAGCCGCACACCGCCCCCGACGCGGACGCAGAGATCGCCAACCGGGTCGACCTGCGCGACCTCCTCACCTACACGATCGACCCCGACACCGCGAAGGACTTCGACGACGCGCTCTCGTTCCGCCGCGAGGACGACGGCATCCGCGCCTGGGTGCACATCGCCGACGTCTCGTACTTCGTGGGAGCGGGAACGCCGCTCGATCAGGGAGCCGCGCGGCGCGCCTTCTCGACCTACGTCCCGGGCAAGGTCGCGCCGATGCTGCCCCACGACCTCGCGGACGACCTCTGTTCGCTGCGGCCGCATCAGGACCGCCTCTGTGTGACTGTCGAGATCCCGCCGCACGGCGCCCCGTCGTTCTACCGCTCGGTGATCCGCTCGGACGCGCGGCTGACCTACGGCCAGGCGCAGCGCCGCGACGCCGAGCCGCATATCCTCGAGGCGCTCGACCTGAACGACGAGCTCGCCACCTCGCTGCGTGCACAGCGCTTCGCGCGCGGCGCGCTGCAGGTGCAGACACCGGAGGTCGTCTTCCGCTTCGACGGGCACGGCGGCGTCGCGGAGGCGTGGCTCGAGGGCGAGCCGCACGCGCACATGCTCGTCGAGGAGCTGATGATCCTGGCGAACGAGCTCGTCGGCGCCTTTCTCTCCGGTCGGCGGCGCGAGGCGCTCTACCGCGTGCACGAGACGCCGGATCCGCTCTCGATCGAGCACTTGCTCGCGAAGCTCGCGAACCTCGGCGTGCCGACACCTCCTGCGCCCGAGCGCATGACGCCGCAGCAGGCGGCACGGCTCGCCGGCGAGATCTCCTCGCGCATCTCCGAGTACGTGGAGCAGTCGGGGCGCGGACGGGAGGCGTTCCCGTCGCTCGTGCTGCGCGCGCTCAAGCAGGCCCGGTACGACCCGCGCAACCTCGGCCACTCCGGGCTCGCGAGCACCGCGTACGCGCATTTCACCTCGCCGATCAGGCGCTATCCGGACCTGATCGTGCACCGCGCTCTGCTGCGCGAGCTCGGGCTCTCCGACGACCACGTGCCAACCGACCTCGTCGCGCTCGGCGAGCACGCGTCGGAGCGCGAGCGCGAGGCGGCGAAGCTCGAGTACCTCGCCGACGACATCTGTCTGGCGTGGCTCCTCGACAAGCAGCTCTTCGAGCGGGGCTGGGAGGAGGAGTGGGAGGGGGAGATCACCGGCGTGATCAACTCCGGCCTCTTCATCCGCTTCGGCGAGGTCTTCGAGGGATTTCTACCCGCCCGTCGGTTGCACGGCGAGTTCTTCGAGCTGAACGACCTCGGCACGGCGCTCTCCGGCCGAGTGACCGGCAAGAACTATCGGCTCGGCGATGCGATCGACGTGCGCGTCGAGGCGATCGTCAAGAACGACGGCAAGGTCGAGCTGGCCCCGGCGTAGGGCTAGATCAGACGGCGCTCGTGCGCCCAGCGGGTCAGCTCGTGGCGCGACGAGAGCTGCAGCTTCCGCAGCACGCTCGAGACGTGCGCCTCGACCGTCTTCACCGACAGATGGAGGCGTGCGGCGATCTCCTTGTAGCGGTAGCCGCGTGCGATCAGCTGCAGCACCTCGCGCTCGCGGGCGGTCAGCGTCTCCAGCTCGGCGTCGGCGCCGACGGGCTCGCCCGCGCGGAACGCGTCGAGCACGAACCCGGCGAGGCGCGGGGAGAAGACCGCATCGCCCTCGGCGACGCGGACGACGGCATCCGCGAGCTCTTCGCGGGAGATCGTCTTCGTCACGTACCCGCGCGCGCCGGCGCGGATCACGCCGATCACGTCTTCGGCGGCGTCCGAGACGGAGAGCGCCAGGAACTTGACGCCGGGCCGCTCCTGCGAGACGGCCGCGATCACGGCCTCGCCGCCTCCGTCCGGGAGGTGGACGTCGAGGAGGACGACGTCGGGGTCGAGCTCGCGGATCAGCGGCACGGCGTCGGCGACCGATCCGGCCTCGCCGACGATCTCGACGGCGCCCTCGAGCTCGCCGCGTACGCCCGCGCGGAAGAGCTCGTGGTCGTCGACGAGCACGACGCGCTTCACGATGCGCTCCTCGGCAGCGTCAGCTCGACCTCGGCTCCCTCGCCGGGTGAGGACGTGACGACTGCGCGGCCACCGGCGCGGCTCATGCGGCCCTCGATCGATTCCGAGATGCCGCGCCGGTCGCCTGCGACCGCCGACCGGTCGAAGCCGGCGCCGGTGTCGCGGATGAAGACTGCGACGGACTCCGCATCGACCTCGGCGTAGACCGAGACGGTCGCCGACCCCGAGAACTTCGCCGCATTCGCCATCGCCTCGCGCGCGGCGAGCACGACCTGGCCGACGTCGTCGTCGAGCGGCAGGTCGCCTGCGGTCGCGAGCTCGATGCGTACCCCGTGCAGCTCCTCGACGTCGGCGGCAGCTTCTGCGAGCGCGTCGCCGAGCGTGTCGGCGGAGCCGAAGCCGCCGCCGTAGAGCCAGCGCCGCAGCTCCCGCTCCTGGCGGCGGGCGAGCGCCGAGACGCGCGCCGGGTCGTGTGCGTCACGCTGGACGAGCGCGAGTGTCTGGAGCACCGAGTCGTGGATGCGCGCAGCGACCTCGGCGCGTTCCTCGAGCCGGATCCGTTCGGTCCGCTCGGCCCAGAGCTGCCAGAGCCACGGGCCGAGCACCAATACGAGCGCACCGGCGACCGCGCCCGGCGCGAGCAGCGAGCCCGATGCTCCGAGGTGGCTGAGCAGCACGACCGCGCCGGCCATCGTGAGGGCGATCCCCGCCACCGGCAGCGAGCCGCCCGGCCGCAGCGAGCCGCCGCGGGCCGCGACGATCGCGATCCCGGCGACGAGGAGGCCGGCTCCGAGCACGGCCGGCCACGAGAGGCCGAGCGCGAGCAGCAGAGCGATCGCCGAGACGACGACGAGCGCCTCGGCCGCCCAAGCGCGGCGGCCGGCGGCGTAGACCCAGAGGGCGAAGTAGAGGAGGATCCCGGCGCCGCCCGCGAGGGCGAGCAGCGCGAAGGCGAGGCGGACGAGCGTCGCGTCGACGCGGAGCGTCTTCGCGAGCCCGCCGCACACGCCGGCGACGACGCGATCGTCGTCGCTGCGCTCGAAGGGAAGCGCCGAGATCTGGGTCACCGGGCCGCCCGCACCACGTCGACGCGTCCGGCACCGGCCCGTGCGTCGATCGTCAGCAGCCTGCCGCGGCCGACGCTGATGCTGGCATTGGTCCCGTCCTCGTTCTGCCCGAGCACGTGCAGCTCACCGGCCTTCACGTGCGCATCGACCGAGACGCGTGCGTCGTGCGGGACGATCACGCGCAACTCGCCGAGGCCGACGTGCGCCTTGACGTGCGTCGGCGCGGAGACGTCGACTCCGGAGAGGTCGACGCGCAGACTGCCGATCCCGACCTCGTATGACGGCTGGATCGCGGCCGCCGTCGCCGGGGCGTAGACCCGGTCGCCGACGCCGTCCGACAGGCTGACGTTGAACCAGGCGAACGCAATCGCAGCTGCGGTGACCGCCATGGCGAGGAGGAGGGTGAAGATCACGGTCGCCGCGATCGCGATCCTCCGGCCGCGGCTGCCACGGCGGCTCGTCCAGAGGATGACGAGCCCGCCGACGAGGAGCAGTGCCCAGCCGGCGCCGGCACTCGGCCACAGCTCGCCGCGGGAGATGAGGACGAGGGTGGCGACGCCGATCAGGCCGAGCCCGACGATGGGCCAGGGACGGTCGCGGCGCTCGGCGAGCACCTCGGCCGCGATCGAGGCCTCTTTGCCTTCGTCCGGGATCACGAGGACGGCGGCGAGGTAGACGAGGAGCCCCGCGCCGCCGAGCAGCGTCAGGACGACGAAGCCGAGCCGGAAGACGGCCGGGTTGAGGTCGAAGTAGCGGCCGAGGCCGCCCGAGACGCCGGCGACGACACGGCTGGAGGTACTGCGCTCGAGGCGCTTGACCTGGGGGGTGTGTGTGATGGGTTGTGTCATGTGATGAGCGTGCCGACGAACGGGCCCCGGGGCTATCCGGCATCACCCTGGTCCGACCCTCGGCGTACCCCACGCTACTCTCGTCCGCGTGGCCGAGAAACTGATCGCAGAGAACCGCCGCGCGCGGCACGAGTACCAGCTGCTCGATCGCTTCGAGGCGGGCATCGTCCTGACCGGGACCGAGGTCAAGTCGCTCCGCGAGGGGCGGACGACGATGGCTCAGGCCTACGCCGACGTGCGCGACGGCGAAGCGTGGCTGCACGGCCTCGAGATCTCGATCTACGACCAGGGCGGCCGCGAGAACCACGAGCCGGTGCGTCCGCGGAAGCTGCTGCTGCACCGGCGCGAGATCGACTCGCTCTACGGCCTCGTCCGTGAGAAGGGGCTGACGCTCGTGCCGACCCGGATGTACTTCAAGGACAGCCGCGTCAAGGTCGAGCTGGCCGTCGCGCGCGGCAAGGAGCAGCGGGACAAGCGCCGCGACGTGACCGAGCGTGACGCGAAGCGTCAGATGGAACGCGCGCTCAAGTCGCGTCGTTGAGCGTGACGTCCACGCGCCCGTCTGCGTGGCGCGCGATCCGCAACGGGTAGCGCTGCGTGCCTTCGACGACGACGTCGACCGTCTCGGTCTTCGGGATCAGCCGCTTGCCGAGCTCGCGTCGGGTCGACAGCCAGTCCATGTGCCGCGCCCAGGCGGTCTCGAGCACCGGCGCGATCTCCGACTCGCGGAACGGCTTCACGAGGTAGCCGAAGACACCGACCCCGACCGCCCGCGCGACGGTCGCCTCGTCGGCGTAGGCGGTGAGCAGCACGACCGGCAGGGGCGTCGCGGCGGTGATGCGGCGCGCGGCTTCGATCCCGTCGAGCACCGGCATCTTCACGTCCAGAATCGCGAGGTCGGGCCGCCATTCGCCCGCCAGCACGACGGCCTCGCCGCCGTCACGGGCCTCGCACACCTCATGGCCGGCGCGCTCGAGCACGCCGCGCAGGTCGAGCCTGACGATCGTCTCGTCTTCGGCGATCAGGATCCGCATCGCGCACCTCCGGGGTTGGTGAGAACAGAAGGAGGCGGCGTCGCCGGAGCCCGTCGCAGCGTCGCGCGCGGGCACTGCCAGGGTAGTCGGGCTACACTGGGGAAGCAAGAAAACATAGGGGGGCGCCATGGCTTCGACGTGGTCGGTTCTCCGGATGAGCTGCAAGCGGAGGTCTCCGGTCGGCCTCCTTAAACAACCGGAACCAAACGCAAGTGCGGATCACGATCTCGCACTCGCTGCCTAAGTCCTAGCGACTTAGCTCAGCGTGTCGCCCCGGGCCAGCCTGCGTCCCGGGCTCGGCATCAACTAGCAGGCTTGGCGCCGAAGAAGAGCCACTCGTCGGAGGCGCGACATTTCAGGAGGGCTAGCTCGGCGGTAGGTCGGTCGCCAACCGGCCGCAGGGCGAATGCAAACGGCGGCCTAAGCTTGTAGACGCTCATTCCGGTGCGTCCGCGGACGCGGGTTCGATTCCCGCCGCCTCCACTCCAGCGATTGCAGCGCAGCTGCAACATCTGATTCAAGCGTCGCCAAGTCAGGCGACGCTTGTGCGTTGCGGGCGAGCAGCGCGCGAGCGAGTGATTGCGCGAGCTCGTCGAGTTGGATCTCGTCCGTGTAGAGCTGCGTCGTGTCGGGCCGCGAATGGCCCAGGAGCGCCTGGAGCGCCACGAGTCGGCGGCGGCGAGGGTTTGTGGCCGGCGTCCTACAAGATCCAGCCCATCTGGGATCGCAGGCTTGCGGCCGGTGGACGTTCGGTCCATGCTCAGCCCGTGAAATTCGACCGCGACACGATTACCGCCGAACTTGCAGCTGCCACCTGCAAGCAGTGTGGTGACATCGGTGGGAAGATGACTGTCGTCCTCGGCGAGGCAGGGCCACATTTCGCTCGTGTCAACTGCCAGGCCTGCGGTGCGTTCATTGATTGGATGGGCTATCCAGACGCGCCGGCCAAAAGCGACCGCAAGAAGAGCCGCAAGAAGCTCCGTGACCTCGGAGACCGTTGCGAAATCTGCCTTCGCCATAAGGACGATCTCCCGCCGAAGGAGACCCTGGAGGTTCACCACGTCCTCGAGGTCGCCGCAGACGATGGCGATGATGACCTCAAGAATCTCCGGCTCTACTGCTCAGCGTGTCATTCGCTTGTCACGTGGGCGCGGACGTACTTCGGCCACTACGCAAGCGTTGGCACAGACACGCCAGACGCGACCGAAGAGCTTTATCGCGCTTAGACGTAGCGCGTTACCGGTGTGGGTTACGTGATCAAGTCCCACGTCTCGGCCCGATGAAGCGCAGCTCGAATCTCGATTCTCAGCCCGCTCTCGGCTCAAGCGTCACGGACGCTCGGCCATTGGAGTGGGTTGTGGCCGACTTGAATCGACGCTACTCGGTTCGTTTTGGTGGAGTAACTGGAAGTAGGTTCGAGTCGTCCATGATGGTGTCCAGCCTGGTGGGTCGTCTGCTCGTGAGAGGGGAGCGATATGACAAGTCAGACCGTCCTGATCAACGGGTTTGGGGTTCTCTTCGTGATCTTGAACTCGTTCGGGCTGGGCCTCAGGCTTACGATCGGCAAGCTGCTGGCAGAAGCCTTCGCCCACTGGAAGATCGCCGTGTGGGCGCTGGTGATCAATCTCGTCATCATCCCGCTCCTGTTCATCGGCTATCTGCTGACGATAGCCTCGGACATTCCTGACGAGATCAAGGTCGGGTTCTGTATCGCAGCCCTCAGTGCAGGCATGCCGTTCGCTCCTCTCCTCGCCCGTCTGGCCAAGGCGGATGTCAGCATCTCCACCACGCTGTTGGTGGTCTTGACTGCCGGGACGATTGTCGCCCTCCCGATCGGGTTGCCTCTCGCCATTGATGCGGTTGACGTGCAACTCAAGACCTCGGCCTGGGATGTTGCGTGGCCGCTGCTGCTCTTTCTGCTCCTGCCAATCGTGCTCGGGTGCGGCTTCAGGGTCTGGTGGCCCGACCTGACGCCCGAATTGGCGCAGTGGATTGTCCGGGTCGCAATCCTGTGTCTGCTCTTCAACCTCAACTTCACGCTGGTTGCGTACTGGGATCTGTTCAAGCAGACCTGGGGCACCGAGAGCTACATCGCCGCCCTTGCCGGTCCATTCATCGGCCTCGGCTGTGGCTACCTGCTCGTTTCCAGTCTTCGAGTCAAAGACGCGAGAATCAGGCACGCGACCGAGGCGACCACCGCGATACGCAACATCGCTCCGATGCTCCTGATGATGATCTATCCCTTCGCAGCCGACCCACTGGTCACGGTATCGATCACGATCCTCAACACCGTGGGCATCACGATCATTCTGCTATTCGTCCTGATGTGGAGGCGCGCTGCTCCGCCATCGGACACCCGCCCAACAACCAACCAGCCAGCAACGGCAGGAGCGACCGAGCGGGCATAGAACCGCCGTTCGCGGCCAGCCTCCGACCGGATCGAACGGCTCTATTACTGGGCGATGCGATGCAGCATGGACTCGCGTCCCTTACCGTCCGCGGCGGCGGCCTGCCTGCCGGCAGGGACGCCGCTCGCGGGCCGTCAGGGTGCGCGCGCTGGCATAGCCGACTCGACCAGGCACAACGCGACGAAGAACTCGACGGCGGCGAGCCCGTGTGCGCGTTCGAGATAGCCCTCGCGCCAGGCCCACACAAGACGCGCATTACGGAGTGAGCGCATGGTGCATCCGCTTTTGGCCGTCAGTTTCAGACTGACGTACGTCAGCAGCGACCGGCCCGCGCTGAGGACGGTTTCGCTGACCTCGAGCTCGCCGTCGTCGCGCCACTTCGCGAGGTACTTGCTCACGTATCGGGCCGCTTTCTCCGCCGGCTGAGGGGAGCGAAGTGGCTTCTCGTCGACGAATCCGAAGCCGTACCGCGCGCCAACGTGGCGCATTGCCTTGACGTACTCGAACGCCCACGCGCGCTCGACACCAGTCTCCATGCCGACCACGAAATGCAGATGCCACACCCCGCGCTTCTGGAATTCCCACTCGTAGATCAGGAGCCCGAACTTCTCATCCGCTCCGAGTCGAGCGATTGCCGAGTCCGCCCGCTTCTTGCACACGCGGTTCAGCCTCGTCCATTGCCGCTTCGAGTCCTCATTCCAGAGATCGGCAGCGCCGGCAACGACCCGACACCCGAGCGTCCCGCTGCATTTGACGGTCGGCGCATGGGTGCATTGCTCGCGATCCCAAACGAGCCCGGCCTCGACGCCCGGAGCCGTCAGCGACAACATGCACGCGAGCCCGCCGTACGCATGCAGGTTCTCCCGAATCCGCCGCATCGTGTCGCGAGCCCACGTCTGCGCGTAGCCAGGACACCGCCTCCGCCGGCACCGCGTGACGCGCGCCGGCCGAATCGCGCCACAGTCCTCGCAGCGAACGTAGCCGAGCTCGACGAGCCGCTCGTCGTCGAACCACAGCCGCCCGAGAGCGTTAGGCTCAGTCGGCCGGCTCATCGCCAGACACCACTGGCGGATCGGTCGGAGCTTCAGCCGACGGCCCGCGCAGCGAACGCGGGTCGTCGTCTATTCGCGGTCGTTCGTGACTGTCGTTCGGCGCGTTAACGGACTCACCCGAGCTCGACGAATCCGCGCCCTCCCGCGACTCCGTCGCCGCGTCGGGAGGACGCGGGTTCGATTCCCGCCGCCTCCATATTTCCACCCGTTTGCAGGCAGATGGCCTGTCTACGGGTGTGTTGCACTCTCCCCGAGCGGTAACGGTCATTCGTTCATGCGATGCGCTCGAGGCGGGCTTGGCCGCCCCAGCGTTCGAGCAGCTTCTTGCCGTTTGTTCTGATTTGGGGGAGCGGCCGGGCGAATCCGTTGCCGGAGCCGGCGAAGACGAGGTAGACGATGCCTCGGGCTGCACCGCCTGTGAGTGGGCTGTCGGGGATGCCGAGTTCACGAGCGAGAGCGATTGAGCCTTCGCCGATCCGCGTCTTCGGGCCGATGTCGGCGAAGATCGCGAAGGCGAGCTTCTTGGTTCGTGGGTTCCAGACTGCGCCGAAGTCGCCAAGGCGTGCGTGCCCTGCGTGCAGAGCAGGCCCTGGTAGGACGAAGAACGGGATGGTGCTTGCGTCGACGTAGCGGCGCGGGTCTCGGGCTGCGAAGGTTCCGCGCTGGACGAGTGAGGTTGCGGAGACGTGGAAGCCTGGTGCGGGGTCGGTTTGGCGCTGGATGAAAGGTTGGCCGTGAGTGTCGGTGACGATGCCGAACCAGTTTCCGGGGCGGCCTGCGTTGCGGAGGTCGTCGAGTCCGGGTGGGGCGCCGCCGGGTCGGCCGGGGAGCGGCGGGTGGTACGCGCGTGGTGCGCCGTCGGCGTCGATGGTCATGCCAGCGGTGAAGAAGAAGGCGGATTCGCCTTTGCGGGCGCGGATGTCGATGCCGCCCACGGTTGTCAGGAGCTGGAGCGGTGGCATCGAGCTCAGCGCTTTCCGGCTTTTGCTTCCGCGATCGTGACGCGGGCCGTCTCGACGTGGGCGGTGTCCCAGCCAAGCTTGGCTTCTGAGTGGAAGTGCTTGTGCTGGAGCTCTGCTCGCAGGGATTCCTTCATGGCCTTCGGCAGTCCGAAATAGCCGCCCCAACCGAGGTTGTGCTTGAGCGCGCTTGCGCCGAGCCGCAGCCAGAACTCGCGGCTTGCGTTCCACAGCTTGTTCGCGTCGACGATGTCAGCGGCGAGGCTGTCGGGTTTGCCGTCCTTGGTCGTCGCGCAGTGGTAGCCCCACTTCACCTTCGAGAAGCCGTGCTTGAACTTCTCGAGCTGCTCCGCAGGTGAGCGCCAGACGCCCTTGTCGATCAACGGGCGCTGCCCCTGCCGTTCCAGATCAGCGATCACGGCTGCGACGGCCGGCCGGATGCTCTTATCGATCCTGAGAAGCATGTCCTTGTTCTGTTGTTTGCGCCGCTGCTCGTTCATCGTCTTCCTCCGATCAACGTGGTCGTCGGTACACAGCCACAGCAGTCGCCGTTTGGCTGTTACCGCGCTGAGCAGCGTAGACCGTTAGGACAGAACGGGTGGCGCGTCACGGCATGACGGTGCGCAAATGGATGTCCGCAATGCCGGTCGGTCGAAGCTTCATGTTCTCGATTGTTCCGCCGACGAGGTTGACATCGTGGCCGAGCGCACGCCGCAGCGTCGATTGCTGAGCGACGCAGGTGCTGGTCCCGCCGAACTACGAGCGGCCCGGAACGTGCGCCAGGTCCGGCGTGGGCGCGGCTATCACCTCGGCTATTCGGGCAACGTTCCGTTCACGTTCTCCCGGCTTCGCCGTGCCTCGTTCGCAGTCGAGCTTGCGATCCGGTTGCGGCCCGCCCCGGCACATCGCCCCCCTCGGCGGGAACCTTTCGCGGGTCGATTTCGGCCGCCTCCATACTTGAACGGGCTTTCGGCCGGTGAGAAACTCGGCCGATGTGCGCCCGTCTGGGGCTGCTCTTTGTTGTCCTCGCTCTCGCCGGCTGCGGCCACCAGCTGCCGAAGCCGGTCAGCGCCAAGCCGCAGGGGTTTCCCGGCTATGTCGTCGAGGCCGATGGGCACAAGGTCTACTTCGAATGCCGAGGCAGCGGGAGTCCGACTGTGGTCTTGCTCAACGGTCACCCCGAGGAGGCGTCGAACTGGGGAGACTATTTCGACACCAGCGCGCGCCTGACGCGAACCTGCGAGTACGACCGCTTCGGAATGGGGCTCACGGCTACCTACGGGATCATCGGTTCGAGGGTGCGAGACGGTCGCGACCAGGCGCGTGAGCTCGAGCACGTGCTGAAGAACGGTCGTATCCCGAAGCCCTACGTGCTCGTGGGCCATTCGTGGGGCGGTTCCCTCGCGGTGCTCTATGCCGGGACGCACGACGATGTCAAAGGGATCGTCCTCGTCGACGCGGCCGTGCCCAGCCAGGAGCGCGTGATCCGCGCCGCGCTGCCGCCGAAGCGGCCCGGCGAACCGCAGGCGATCACCGAATGGCGGAACCCGCCACCCGCTACGCCGGTCGGCGACCCCGAGAACCTCAACTGGCCGAAGAGCCTCGCAGAGGCAGGAAACGTCACGAGCCTCGGCGACCGGCCAGAGATCGTCGTTTCCGCAGGGCGCAACTTCACCGGAGACGTGCGCTTCCTGTCCCCGGTGTGGGTGCGGTTGCAGAGCAAGCTGGCTCGACTTTCGTCGAACAGCGTTCACGTGCTCGCGCCCAGGAGCTCCCATTTCGTGCAGCTGGACGCGCCGGACGTCGTGCTCGCGGCAGCGCGTGCGGTGGTTGACGCCGTGCGGAACGCCCGGCCTCTCGCGCCCTGCGCGGCGATCTTCGCGCACCTAGCGGACGCGAAATGCCTCCCTCTTGACAACGGTTGAAATCTTGCGCGGGTTCGATTCCCGCCGCTTCCATCAGGAGAAGCTCCGGCAACAGCTCCACAAATGGGGCTGTTGCCGTTTGCGGAGCGTTCATCGACGTGCGGCACGGCGGGTCTCAGATCCTGGGTGTCCGGGCTCGATTGCTGCCAGATCGTCCCCTCCACGCATCCCGCCGGCGCACCTCGTACCTCGTACGCCTGGAGACAATGCCGTCCTAGAGTGCAGGAGGGAGTCACACATGACAGAGACCAACCAGTCGCACAGCCCGGTTCCGTGACACCGCTGAGAGTGGCTGTGCTCGCGCCGGTCTCGTGGCGTGTCCCGCCACGCCACTACGGCCCGTGGGAGCAGTTTGCCTCGCTGCTCACCGAGGGCCTGGTCGACCGGGGCATCGAGGTGACGCTGTTCGCGACCGCCGATTCCGTGACCGCCGCGCGGCTCGCGTCGGTCGTTCCGCGAGGGTACTCGGAGGATCCGAACGTCGAGCCCAAGGTGACCGAGTGCCTCCACATCGCGCACGCGTTCGAGCGAGCCGCCGAGTTCGACGTCATCCACAACAGCTTCGACTTCCTGCCGCTCACGTACAGCGGCCTGGTCGAGACGCCCGTCCTGACGACGATTCACGGGTTCTCGTCGCCGCGGATCCTCCCCGTGTATCAGCGCTACAACGCGAGCACTGCCTACGTCGGGATCAGCGACGCCGACCGGCACCCGACGCTCGACTACGTCGCGACCATCCACCACGGGATCGATACGGATGCGTTCGTACTGCATCCGTCGCCCGGTGGGTACCTGCTCTTCTTCGGCCGGATTCATCCCGACAAGGGAACGGTGGAGGCGATCGATGTGGCCGAGCGTTGCAGACTGCCCATCGTCCTGGCCGGCATCGTGCAGGACCAGGCGTACTTCGACGAGCTCGTGGCGCCGCGGATCGACGGCGAACGGGTGCGCTTCATCGGGCCGGTCGGTCCGACCGAGCGCTCGTCCCTCCTGGGCGGCGCTCACGCGTTGCTGCACCTGATCGGGTTCGAGGAGCCATTCGGCTACAGCGTCGTCGAGGCGATGGCGTGCGGCACGCCGACGATCGCGTTCCGACGCGGATCGATGCCGGAGCTGATCGCCGACGGCACGACGGGCTTCCTGGTCGACGAGATCGAAGGCGCCGTGGCCGCCGTCGGCCGATCGCAGGATCTCGACCGGGCAGTGATCCGCGCCGAGGCGGTCGCGCGGTTCGGGATCGGGCGGATGGTCGAGGCCTATATCGCCGTTTACGAGCAAGTGGCCCGAGACGGGGTCTGAGCCGCTGCGATTCCGGCCCGTGAACCGCCGGTGACCCGTCAGGGCCGCTGTGCCGCCGCGACCTTCTGCACGTCTCGCGCGATCTCGCGGATCGCCTGCTCGAGCCCTTCGACTCGAGCCGCGAGTTCCTCGATCGAGCCCCGCGAGCCGGTGGTCGAGAGCAGCTGGCGCCCCTTGTGCGATCGGATCAGTTCGTCGACGCGCTCATAGAGCGTTCCCTCGAGCGTCTCGGAGCCGGACTCCATCTCCATGCTGGCTCGATTATAGGCTCGGGTCGAGGTGATGCGGCGACAGCGTGGCCGCCCTGCCGATAGGCTGCCTCGTCCAGCCGTCGTCGGCGCTTGTGGCACCGGCCGATCGGAATGCTTGTGGAAGGAGAGCGCGGGAGGCGATGCGGACCGCGACCTTTTCGACGTACCCGCCGCGCGCGTGCGGGATTGGCACCTTCGCCTACGACGTGCAGTCGGCCCTGCTCCACGTCGAAGATGTGGAGGACGTAAACGCAATCGTCGTCGTCGACGAGCCGTCGAGCCCGCAGCGCCCGGAGATCGCTCGAACCGTTTCCCAAGGTGCGCGCGGCGATTATGTCCGGGCGGCGAGAATGCTCGGCCGGACGGACATCGACGTCGTGCTCCTCCAGCACGAGTACGGGATCTTCGGTGGCCGCGACGGCGAGTACGTGCTCTCCTTCGTCCGCGAGCTTGCGCAGCCGCTCGTCGTGACGCTGCACACCGTCCTCTCGGAGCCGTCGGCGCACCAGCTCCGGGTACTCACCGCGCTGTGCGACGAGGCGGAGCGGGTGATCGTGATGACCGACACGGCGCAGCGTCTGCTGACCAGTCTGGATGCGTGCCAGGTCGACAAGATCCGGGTCATCCCGCACGGCGCTCCGATCGAGCTCGCAGAACGCCGTCGGGAGCAATGGACGGGGCGGCACCCGTACTACGTCGCGCCGGTGCCCGGCGGCTACGAAGGGATCCGGTCGCGCTTTCTGCTCTCCACGTTCGGCCTGATCTCCCCCGGCAAGGGGTTGGAGACGATCATCGCCGCTTTGCCGGCGATCGTCGCGCGCCATCCGGAGGTTCTCTACCTGATCGCGGGTCGCACGCATCCCGAGGTCGCGCGGCGGGCCGGAGAGGGGTACCGCCTGATGCTCGAGCGGCAGGTCGTCGACCTCGACCTCGGTGACCACGTCGAATTCGACGACCGTTTCCTGTCGGTCGAGGAGCTCGCCGACCTGCTCAGTGCCACCGATGTCTTCGTCACGCCGTATCGGAGTCGCGAACAGATCGCCTCCGGCGCACTCACGTTCGCAATCGCGGCGGGCTGTGCCACGGTCTCCACGCCGTACTGGTACGCCGAGGACATGCTCCGCTCTGGCGCCGGCACGATCGTCCCCTTCGACGATCCAGTCTCTATGGCAGCTGCGGTCAACGACTTCATTGAGCATCCTGACGCGCTCGCCGCGGCCCGCAACGAGGCCGGCCGCATCGGCTCGACTCTGGCGTGGCCTTCGGTTGCCGAGAGGACGGCTGCGGTCTTGCGCGAAGCCACCATCGACCCGCCTCGTCGGACACCCATCTCCGAGGTCGAGCTGGAACTCGCCGACCCGCGCACCAGCCATCTGCTGACGCTCGTCGACGACTGCGGCATCGTCCAGCATGCGCACGGCGGTATCCCCAATCGGCAAAGCGGCTATTGCGTCGACGACGTTGCGCGGCTCACAGTCGTCGCTCTCGAGCTCGAACAGCGCACACGCGACCGAATCTGGATCGCGGTGCTGTACCGCGCGCTGGCGTTTCTCCACGACGCAACCGACGGCGCGGGCATGCGGAACTTCATGAGCTACGACCGGCGCTGGCTCGACGAGCCGCACGTCGGCGATCATGTCGGCCGCTCGGTCTGGGCCCTCGGTGACGTGCTCTCGACGGCCTGGGTGCCCGCCGCAGTCGGGCCGGCGCGCCGTCTGCTCGCCTCGCTCGTCGACTCGTTGAGTGGCGAGCTGTCGCACCGAACGGCGGCGTACGCCATCCTCGGACTCGCGCGGCTCGACCCGGACCGGCTCGACGCCTCGGGGCGATCGTTGCTCGAGCGCTGCGTCGACCCAGCTCGAGGACGCGCGCGAGGCGCACGCCGTCGAGGGCTGGCGCTGGTTCGAGGAGCGGCTGACGTACGACAACGCCCGGCTGCCGCACGCGCTGATCGTCGGCGGTGTCGCGCTCGACCGCGATGACGCTGTCAAGGCCGGCCTGGACTCGCTTGCCTGGCTCGGGGACGAGAGCGGTCTGGCCGAGGGCCGTCTGCGGCTGACGGGACACCTCGGGCGCACCAAGGGGGAGCCGGCGCCCGGAGGGGGTGACGAGCAGCCTCTCGACGCATCAGCGTTCGTCGAGGCCGAGCTCGCTGCCTTCGGCTGCACCGGCGATCCCGAGCACGCCGCGCGAGCTCGAGCCTCATTCGAGTGGTTCCTCGGCCAAAACCGGCTAGGCCTGCCGCTCTACGACTTCGCGACCGGCGGCTGCGGCGACGGGCTCGGCGAGGAGGCAGTCAACGAGAACGAAGGCGCGGAGTCGACCTTGGCGTTCCACCGCGCACAGCTCGTGCTCGACGCCGCGGGACTGCCGCGCGTCCTCCGCCGCGGTTCAATCCGGCCCCGGGCCACGGCGTGACGGACCGCCGCGAGCTTTTCCGTCGCCATCCGGGAAATCCAATTCTCACGGCGGCCGACTGGCCGGAACCGGTCAACGCGGTCTTCAACCCCGGCGCCACGGTCGTCGGTGGTGAGACCGTCCTCCTCGCGAGGGTCGAGACGTTGACCGGGATCTCGCACCTCACTCCGGCCCGCTCGACCAACGGAGTCGACGGTTGGCACGTCTCGTCTTCGCCCCTCCTCGCGCCGCAGGAAGGCATCGAGAGTGAGCAGTGGGGGTTCGAGGACGCGCGGACTGTCTGGGTCGACGAGCTCGATTGTTTCGTGATCACGTGCACGGCGTACGGTCCCGCCGGACCGGCCGTCTATCTGGGAACGACGAAGGACTTCGTCTCGGTCGAGCGATACGGAATCGTGATCACTCCCGAGGACAAGAACGCGGCACTCCTGCCCGAGCGGGTGCGCGGAAAGTGGATCCTCCTCCACAGGCCGACGAGTGGGTTCGGAGACTCGCACGCGGGCATCTCGCTCTCCCGCTCTGCTGACCTCCGAAGCTGGAGCCCGCCGGAGGTGGTTCTGCAGCCCAGGAGCGGCGCTTGGTGGGATTCGCTGCGGATCGGTATCGGCCCGCCGCTCCTCAAGACGGAACACGGCTGGCTGCTGATCTATCACGGTGTCAAGGAGACAGTGTCGGGCGCGATCTACCGGCTCGGCCTCGCGCTGCTCGATCTCGAGGAGCCCACCCGAGTCCTCCGTCGCGCACCGAACTGGGTGTTCGGGCCGCTCGAGCCGTACGAACGCAGCGGCGACGTGGCGAACGCGATCTTTCCGTGCGGGCTAGTCCACGATCAGCAGTCGGACGAGTTGCGCCTCTACTACGGCGCCGCCGACACGTCGATCTGTCTCGCGACCGCCCAGCTCGACGATCTGCTCGCAGCTGTGCTGGCCGCGCCCGCAGAGACGCGAGGATGACACCCCGCCCACGCGGGATCATTTGCCGTCGGGCGGCTTCTCCGGCGCTGAGGCGCCGTTGCTTCTCAGCGTCCCAGCCTCGTCGCAGAGATCCGAAAGCGGCGGCTCGGGGAAGGAGCCTTAACCGAGGCTGCGCTCCAAGTGAGCTAAGTCCGTAACTGGCCCTGCGGCCAGAACCCCGGCCGAAAGCCCAGCAACCTCCCGACGCGCTCAGGCGCGCGAGACGCAGGAGCCCAGGCGAACAGGATTCGACTTGGCAGGGCCAGCTTCGTGCCCGGGCGGGCGGAAGCCCTGGCGAGCGTGACGTCGCGTACGGGTGGGGCCTTAGCATGCGTTCTCCGCTTGCTACATCCCGCCGCTCTCAGAGGTCTGTTCCGAGGGGTTGAACCCTATTCTGGGAACGTGCCGACCGTCACTGGCTCGAACGCCGGGTTGTCGCAAGCCGAGCTGGCTGCCGTGGTGCGTGATCTCGCAACCCAGGTGGTTGGCTCGGGCGCGCGACGTGTGCTGCTCGTGCCGCCTGACCAGACGCGACTGCACTCGCGTGCTGGAGAGATCGTCGCGCAGCTCGTCGATCTGCTCGACGGTGAGCTCGAGGTCCTTGACGTCATGCCTGCGCTCGGAACGCACCAGCCGCTCGGGCCGGTCGAGTCCCGGCTCATGTTCGGTGACGCGATCGATCCCGCGCGTCTGCTGCGTCACCGTTGGCGCGACGACGTCACGAAGGTCGGTGAGCTTTCGGCGGACGAAGTCGACGATGTCCTCGGGCGTCCAGTGGGGCTCGCACTGCCGTTCGCTGTCAACCGCGTGCTCGTGGACGCCTCGTACGACCTCGTCGTCGCCGTGGGGCAGATCGTCCCGCACGAGGTGGCGGGCTTCGGCGGCTACACGAAGCACGTCTCGATCGGGCTCGGCGGGAGTGAGACGATTCAGCGCAGCCACTTCTTCAGCGCCGTCTACGGGATCGAGCAGACGATGGGGCGGATCGACGCGCCGGTCCGGCAGCTGCTCGATCGTGGCTTCGACCGCTTTCTCGAGCAGCGCTGCCGTGTTCTGTTCGTGCTCACCGTGGTCGAACCGCGTGACGGCGGCCCGGTCTTGCGCGGCGTCTTCACCGGCGAAGGCGGCACTCGGTCCTCGGGAGGAGACGCGTTCCGCGCCGCCGTTGCGCTGTCGTCCGAGGTGAACATCGAGGCGGTCGAGACGCCGTTTCGCCGGTGCGTCGCCTACCTCGAGCCGGCGGAGTACCCCTCGACCTGGCTCGCGAACAAGGCGATCTACCGCACGCGGCTTGCGATGGCGGACGGCGGCGAGCTCATCGTGGTGGCGCCTGGTGTCAAGCGCTTCGGCGAGGATCCCGTCGTCGACGCCTTGATCCGACGGCACGGCTACCGCGGGCGAGAGACGGCACTCCGGGCGATGGCGGCCGACCCCCAGCTTGCGGCGAACCTCGCTGCGGTTGCACACTTGATGCACGGCTCGACCGAAGGGAGATTCAGCGTCACCTATGCGCCCGGCCCCGAGCTCTCGCGCGCCGACATCGAAGGCGTCGGGTTCGACTATCTGCCGCTGGCCGAGGCACTCGAGCGCTTCCCTCCTGCCGAGGTCGACATCCCGAACCCGGGGCTCGGGCTGTGGCGGACCTGAGAGCCGACCGCTACATCGAGGCGCCCGGCCTCGGCCTCGAGCTGTACCGCGACGTCGCCGACCTGCCGATCGTCAGCCCGCACGGGCATATCGACGTGCGGCTCTTCGCCGATCCTGCGGCCCGGCTCGACCCGCCCGGCCGGCTCTTTGTCAGCGCCGACCACTACGTCGTGCGAATGCTCTACTCGCAGGGCGTGCAGCTCGAACGAGCTGGGCTCGGCGAGACCGAGGTGGACGACCGTGCCGTGTGGCAGTTGCTTGCCGACAACGTGCACCTCTTTGCGCTGACGCCGACCGGGCTCTGGTTGCGCGAGACGCTGGAATCGGTGTTCGGGATCGAGGAGCGCCTCGATTCGCTCTCCGCGGAAGCACTGTATGCGCGCGTCGAGGAGCAGCTGGCGTCGCCTCCGTTCACACCGCGCGCGTTGCTCGACCGGTTTCGGGTCGAGTCCCTGTCGACGACCGACGCAGCCGGCGCGTCGCTTGCAGACCATCGCACGCTTGCCGAGTCGGAGCCGGGCCGGATCCGCCCGACGTTCCGTCCCGATGCAGTCGTGGCGCTCGACGCCGCCGGGTGGCGTGGCGCGCTGTCCGAGCTCGAGGCTGTCGCCGACAGAGAGATCGGCGACTACGCGACGTTCATCGCGGCGCTGGTCGAGCGTCGCGCTGCGTTCAAGGGGCTGGGCGGGACCGCGACCGATCATGCGGCGACGAGCGCCGATACCTCGCGCCTGGCAGACCGTGAGGCGTCGGCGCTGTTCGCAGGCGCGCTCGCGGGCGAGAGCTCGCACGCCGACGCCCGGCGCTTCGAGGCGCACATGCTGAACGAGTTCGCGCGGATGAGCAGCGACGACGGCCTCGTGATGCAGCTCCACGTCGGCAGCCTGCGAGACCACAACAGCCCGCTCGCGAAGCGGTTCGGGCGCGACATCGGGGCAGACATCCCGGTCGCGACGGATTGGACGCGCGGCCTGCGACCGTTGCTCGAGACCTGCGGCAACGACCCGGGCTTCGCGGTCATTCTCTTCACGCTCGACGAGAGCACCTACAGCCGCGAGCTTGCGCCGCTCGCGGGCCACTATCCCGCGGTGTTGCTCGGCTGTCCCTGGTGGTTCCACGACAGCCCGGCAGGCATCGACCGCTTCCTCGACCGTGTGACGGAGACGGCGGGGGCGTACAACCTCGCCGGATTCGTCGACGACGCTCGCGCGCTCACCGCGCTCCCGGCGCGGCACGACCTCTGGCGCCGCCGTACGTGCGGCTGGCTCGCACGGAAGGTCGCGGCCGGCTTCCTCGATGAGGAGGAGGCGCGTCGGCTCGCGTCGGAGCTCGCCTACGGACTGGCGCGCCGCGCGTATCGGTTGAGCTAGACGCCGCCGAACGCGCCGAAGCCGCCGTCGACCGGAATGACGGCGCCGGTGACGAACGACGCCGCCGCGCTGCACAGCCAGATCACGGTGCCCGCGACCTCGCGCGGTTCCCCGAAGCGTCCCGCCGGCGTCGCCGCGACGATCCGCTCGCCGCGTTGTGTCAACGCTCCTGACTCGTCGACCAGGAGCACTCGATTCTGCTCGCCGATGAAGAACCCGGGCGCGACGGCGTTGACACGCACCTGCGGTGCCAACTCGACCGCGAGCCACCGCGTCAAGTTCTCGACCGCCGCCTTCGCGGCCCCGTAGCCGACCACTCGGGTCAGTGCACGGTGCGCCGCCATCGACGAGACGTTGACGATCGACCCGGTAGCCATTGCTGCGCCGAACACCTGGCTCGGGAGCACCGTGCCGTTGAAGTTGAGCCTGACGACCTCGTCGAGGGCGGCTGGTGGAAGCTCGAAGAACGACCGCTCGCCGACCGTTGCGGCCGGGACATTGCCGCCGGCGGCATTGACCAGCGCGTCGACCCGGCCGAAGCGATCGAGCAGCGTTGCGCAGGCGCGTTCGAGCTGGGCGGCATCGAGCACGTCGCCCTCGAGCACGATCGCGGATTCGTCGAGGCTACGCGCCAGCGCTTCGAGCGGCTCGCGCCGTCGCGCGAGCAGTCCGACCCGTGCGCCGGCTGCGGCGAGGCCCCGCGCGATCGCGCTGCCGAGCACGCCCGACGCACCGGTCACGACGGCGACCTGATTCTCCAGACCGAACAGCTCCGACAACGCGGTCGCCATGCCACTGAGTCTGTCAGGGCTGATAGAAGCACGGGCGTGCAGCTGAGCGTGATCACGGACGAGATCGGCGCACGACTCGGGCCGGCACTCGACGTCTGCGCAGAGCTTGGGATCCGCGCCGTCGAGCTGCGTACGGTCGACGGGATCCAGATCGTCGACCACACCCCAGCGTCGCTGCGAGCGATGCGAGAGGAGCTCGACGCACGCGGCTTTCACGTCTGTGGGATCGCCTCACCGTTTCTGAAGTGCGATCGGGACGACGATCCAGACGTGCAGGACCGTGTTCACGAGCGTGCGCTCGAGGCGGCGTCGGTCCTATCCGCGCCGCTTGTCCGAGCGTTCGCGTACTGGCGGGAGCCCGACCCCAGCGCCGCGCTCACCGAGCTTGGCAGTGCGTTGCGTCGTGCGGCGGCCCGCGCGACCGGCGCCGGCGTGACGCTCGCGCTCGAGAACGAGCACGAGTGCAACGTCGCCACCAGCGATGAGGCAAAGGCTGCGCTCGCCGCCGCCGGTTCGTCCAGCCTGCGTCTGATCTGGGACCCCGGCAACGCGGCGATGCTCGACCCGGCTTCGTTCAGCGGGCTTGGGGGCCTGGAGACGATCGACGACCGGGTCGCCCACGTCCATCTGAAGGACGTCACCGCGTCGGGTGATTGGACCGAGGTGGGGGCGGGCGTCGTCGACTTCGCAGCACTCTTGCGTCACCTTGCCGGTGTGCGCTACGACGGCTACCTCTCGTTCGAGACGCACTACCAGCGGGACGGCAGCGGCGAGCTTGCGACGCGCGATTGTGTCGCGGCCCTGCGGTCGATCGCCGCGCAGGCCCAGGTGGAGCTCGCCGCGTGAGGTTGCGCTACGGCGTGATCGGAGCCGGTGTGGTCGCGCCCCTTCATCTGCAGGCGATCGCCGCACTCGACGATGTCGAGCTCCTCGGGATCAGCGCTCACGACCCGGAGCTCGCGGTGGCGCGTGCGCAAGAAGCGGGGTGCCCGTCGTTCCTCGACCACCGCGAACTACTCGCTCTGGCGCCCGATGTCGTCGTCGTCTGCACGCCGCATCCGTCCCACCCACCGCTCGCGATCGAGGCCCTCGAGGCGGGCGCGCATGTTCTCGTCGAGAAGCCGCTCGCCGTTGAGGCACGCGAGGCGGACACGATGATCGAAGCCGCGGACCGGGCTGAGCGGCTGCTCGGTGTCTGCTTCCAGCAGCGCTTCCGTCCCGTGATCGCCGGGGCGCGCGAGCTGATCGCAAGCCGTCGGCTCGGTGAGCTCGTGCGCGTCTCGATCGTCGACCCGCTCTATCGCCCGAACGCCTATTACGGCACCGCCGGCTGGCGCGGGACGTGGGCCGGCGAGGGTGGCGGTGTGCTGATGAACCAGGCGCCCCACACGCTCGATCTGCTCTGCCACCTCGCGGGGCCGCCGACGACGGTCTGGGGGCTGTCGCGGCGCCGCTCGCAGCCGATGGAGGCCGAAGATACTGCGACCGCGGTGGTCGAGTACGACAACGGCGCCCTCGGCACCATCGCGGTCTCGACCGTCGAGCCAGGCGTACAACGCATCGAACTGGTCGGCGACCGCGGCCGGATCGAGATCGTGGGCGAGTCGCTCACCTTCGAGCAATTCGAACCGCCACTGTCGGAGCACCTTCCGGCGGCGACCGAGATGTTCGAGCAACCGGCAATCGTGAGCGAGCACGTCACGCTGCCCGACGGCCGCGGCGACCACCTCGATGTACACCGGGACTTCGCGGCGGCGATCCGCACCGGCAGCGCGCCGCGCGTGCCCGCGCGCGACGCACGCTGGTCGCTCGAGCTCGCGAATGCGATCGTGCTCTCGACGCACACCGGTCAGGCGGTGCCGCTGCCGGTCGACCGAGAGAGATACGCGGCTCTGCTCGCCGACCTGCGCTCCGGGCGGGCGACGACGCCTTGAGGAGAATCGCCGTTTCGAACCTCGCGGCGCCCGGGTGGACGCTTGAACGAATGCTCGCTGCGGTTCGCGAGTACGGCTACGACGGGCTCGAGCTCCGCCTGCTCGGCGGAGAGCCGATCGATGCCCTGGCGCTCGACGCCGGGACGCGTCGCGCCGTCGGGACAACGCTCGCCCGCGCGGCGGTACCGCTCGTCTGCCTCGACACGTCGATCGAGCTGGCGCGACCATTCGACCGCGAGCTGCCGGCGGCAGTCGAGCTGGCGTGCGAATGGGGCGCACCGGCGGTTCGCGTGTTCGGCGGCCCGTCGGGGGAGCTCGATCACATCGCCCGACGACTCGAGCCCGTGCTCGGCCGAGCCGAGGAGCTGGGAGTGACCGTCGCGCTCGAGACCCACGACAGCTTCGCGAGTGCGGTGCTCGTGGGCGAGCTGCTGCAGCGCGTCGGAAGCCCGTCGTTCGCAGCGATCTGGGACGTCCATCATCCGTACCGGGTCGGCGAGGCGCCGGAAGCCGTCCTGCGCGCACTCGGCGGGCGCATCCAGCTCGTGCACGTGAAGGACGCCCGCCGCCGTGGCGAGGTGTGGGAGCTCGTCGCCCTCGGCGAGGGGGAGGTTCCGGTGCGTGAGAGTCTCGCTGGTCTCCGCGTGGCCGGCTACGACGGCTGGCTGACCGTCGAGTGGGAGAAGCGCTGGCATCCCGAGCTGGCCGAGCCCGAGGTTGCGCTGCCGCGCGAGCGCGAGACGTTGGCGCGTTGGCTCGAGTAGAGCCTTCATGTGAAACTGCGTGCCTCTACGAGAAGAGCGGCACGAGGTTCCGACCGGCTGCGAGCTCGTCCATCGTCTCGTCCGTCGGCCGGGATGCGAAGCGGCTTGCAGCGTCGAGGACCTTCGGCAACAGCGCGACGTCGCCGACGGTGTTGAGGAAGACGCCGGGCCGGCCGAGCACCCAGTGCACGGCCAGGTCGATGTCGCTCTGCTCGCGCAGCGGCTCGTACCAGGTCGCCGCGGTCTGCTCACGACCGTCCCACGGCGCGAGCGTGATCGCCTTGATCGTCTGCATCGCGACGTCCCGATCGGCACACACGGCGGCGAGTTCCTCGAAGTCGGCGGCGTACTGCGCGTCGCGCATCTGGACATAGCTGTAGGGGAGAAGGACCGAATCGAACGGGAATCGCTCGAGGCTGCGACGGTGCATCCTCGCCACGGTCAGGCCGTGTCCGGTGACGCCGATGTAGCGGATGAGACCTTCGTCGCGCGCCTCGACGGCCGCTTCGAGCGCGCCGCCTTCACGAAGCGCAGTCTCCCACTCGATCACATCGACCAGGTTGTGAAGCTGGAGCAGGTCGACGCGGTCGACACCGAGCCGGTCGAGCGATCGGCGAATCTCCTCGCGCGCTCCGGCGCGGTCTCGCTGCCCGGTCTTCGTGGCGAGGAAGAACCGGTCGCGGTGGTGGCTCAGCCATGGCGCCAGCCGCAACTCCGAGTCGCCGTACGACGCAGCGGTGTCGATGTGATTGACGCCGTGCTCGAGGAGCAGCTCGAGCGTGGGATCGGCCTCGGCTTGACTGAGCGAGCCGAGGGCTGCAGCGCCGAAGATCGTGCGCGTGCTCTCGTGGCCCGTGCTCCCGAACGGTGCTTTCGCGATCACGCCCTCAGATTAACCTGCGCCGAATGGCCCATGACTTGATCGCCGTCGGCGACGTGATGCTCGACGGGACCCTTCCGGCACCCGTTGCCGGTACCCGCGTGCACGGCCGCATCGAGCTGCGCGCGGGCGGGTCAGCCGCCAACGCAGCGCACGCGGCGGCGCGGCTCGGGGCGAGTGCCGCAGTCATCGGCCGGGTCGGCGCAGACCCCGCCGGGAGGCTGGTGGCCGACTCGCTTGCCGCGGACGGCGTCGAGGCGTTGCTGGCGTTCGACGCGGATGTCCCTACCGGCTGCGTCGTTGTCGTGGGCGGTACGTCGATCGTCGCCGATCCCGGGGCGAGCGCCCGGCTCACGCCGGACGATCTGCCCGCGACCCTCGACGCCGGGGCCGTCCTGGTCTCCGGTTACTCGCTCTTGCAGCGAGGTTCCGAAGCTGCTGCGCGAGCCGCGGTCGAGCGCGCGCGGGCCGGATGGCTCGCCGTGGATGTCGGCTCGGCCCGCCTCGTGGCGGCGTTCGGCGTCGAGCGTTTCCTGGAGGCGACCTCGGCCGTCGGCGTGCTGCTGGCGAACGCCGAAGAGGCACGCGCTCTCACCGGGCTGGACGCCGAAGACGCCGCGCTCGCGCTCGCGCGGGACTACGACGTCGTCTGCGTCAAGCTCGGCAGTGCCGGGGCACTTGCTGCGCGGGGCGAAAGCGTCGTACACGCGGGGGTGAACCCGATCGAGCTGGACGAGACGCTCGGCGCGGGCGACGCGTTCGCGGGCGGATTCCTCGTTGCCCTCGCGAGCGGAGCGGAGCTGCCCCGGGCGCTCCGAGCCGGGTGCGACGCGGCGGCGGGCGTGCTCGCTGCCCAGCGGGACTGAGTCCGGCTGCCGCTCCAGGCTTGTTCAGAGCTCGGCTGACCGCGTAGCATCGGCGTCACGGGGTTCCTCGGAAGGGAGTAAGGGAAATGGCAGGCATCGCCGCGACAACCGACACCGAGTCCGTCCAGGCCCTACGTGAGCAGGTGCGTGGTCGAGTGATCACCGCTGCGGACGACGGCTATGACGACGCGCGGATGGTCCACAACGGGATCTTCGACAGGTCTCCGCTGGCGGTCTTGAAGGCCGAACAGGTCGGCGACGTCATCGGTGCTGTGAACTTCGCCCGCGAGCACGGGCTCGATCTCTCCGTGCGCTGCGGCGGGCACAGCGGGCCTGGGTTCGGGACGAACGACGGAGGCGTGGTCATCGACATGTCGGAGATGCGCACCGTGCGTGTGGATCCGACGAAGCAAGACGGCCCGTGCCGATGCCGGAGCGACGTGGGGGGATTTCAACTACGCAACCCACGCCTTCGGTCTGGCGACGACAGGCGGGATCATCTCGACGACGGGCATCACCGGTCTCACGCTGGGAGGAGGGATCGGCTACCTGGACCGCGCTCTCGGGCTGTCGATCGACAATCTGATCTCCGCAGACGTCGTGACCGCGGACGGGAGGTTCCTGACCGCGAGCGAGCGCGAGAACGAGGACCTCTTCTGGGGTCTCCGCGGTGGGGGTGGCAACTTCGGGGTCGTGACCTCGCTCGAGTATCGGCTCAGCGAGATCGATCAGGTCTTCGCCGGCCCGATCTTCTACAACCTGGAAGACGCCGCCACCGTGTTTCGCATGTTCGACGAATTCATCCGCGAGGCTCCGGAGGAGTTCGGCGGCTTCCCTGGATTCCAGATCGCCCCGCCGTTGCCGTTCATCCCGGAAGACCGGCACGGCGATCCTCTGTGTCTCGTCGTGGTGCACTGGGCGGGTGACCTCGACAAGGCCGAGCAGGTGCTGCAACCGTTCCGAGACGTCGCGCCGATCGTCGCGGACGGAAGCGGACCGCTGCCGTATCCGGCTCTGAACGGCGCCTTCGACGCGCTCTATCCGAAGGGACTCCGCGCGTACTGGAAAGGGGCGTTCGTCAAGGACCTTCCGGACGCTGCGATCGCGGCCCACGTCGAGCACGGATCCCAGGTCCCCGAGGTGACCTGCACGATGCACATGTATCCGATCAACGGCGCATGCCATCGCGTCGGAGCGAACGACACCGCCTTCGCCTACCGCGACGCCACGTACGGGATGGTGTTCCTGGCCGGCTGGACCGACCCGGCCAACGACTCCGAGCGGATCAAATGGCTCCGCGACTACTACGAGGCGTTGTCGCCGTACTCGGAGCCCGGCGGCTACATCAACTTCATGCAGGACGACGACTACGACCGCATTCGAGACAACTACCGCCAGAACTACGACCGCCTGGTTCAGGTCAAGCGGGCCTACGATCCCGACAATCTCTTCCACATGAACCAGAACGTCGCGCCGTAAGCACGGCTCGATCGGGATCTCCGGCGGCGGCCGCTCCCTTTCCCGGCTCACCCGTTTCGGACGACAGCCCGGCGCGCACGTCGGGCTAGGCTCGCTGGATCATGGTCAGCGCGAAGTCGCACGCCGATTCGACAACGGATGCTCCGCTCTCCGATGTCGCACCGAAGCCGACCGTCTTCACCACTGCAGAACGGCGGGCACGTGGGAAGGCGGCTCGGTCGGAGGTACCCCGTTCGGCGCATGGGGCCTGGGAGCCCGCCTCGATTCGCCGCGACCCTGTGGAACTGCTCGAGGAGCAGGGGCGAACGCGCCTCCCGGAGCTGATCCCGATCCGCTACGGACGGATGCTTGTGTCGCCGTTCACGTTCTTTCGCGGCGCCGCCTACATCATGGCGGCAGACCTCGCGGACGGCGCACGAACGGGCCTCCACACTCAACTGTGCGGCGACGCGCACCTCTCCAATTTCGGGTTCTTCGCCGCGCCTGATCGTCGCCTCGTGTTCAGCATCAACGACTTCGACGAGACACTGCCGGGACCGTTCGAGTGGGACGTCAAGCGGCTGGCGGCGAGCTTCGCAGTCGCCGGCCGGGAGCTCGGATTCGACGAGGCGACGCGGAGTTCCGTCGTCCTGGCGACCGCGCGTGCGTACCGCGAGGCGATGGCGCGCTTCTCGTTGATGCGGAACATCGACGTCTGGTACGCGCGCCTCGACGCCGACGGGATCGTTGAGCAGTTCTCTGCCACGATGACGACAAAGACGAAGAGGCGGATGAAGGCCGACCTGGCCAAGGCGCGGACGAAGGACAGCGTCCGGGCGCTCGCCAAACTCTGTCGAGTGGTCGATGGCGAGCTGAGGATCGTCGGCAACCCACCGTTGATCACCCCGATCGAGGACGTCTTGCCGGGAGACGAGCAAGCTCATCTCGACGCCGTCATTCGTCGCATGATCCACACATACGCGAAGTCTCTCTCGCACGAGAGGCGGGAGCTGCTCGAGCGCTATCGCTACGTTCACGCTGCGCGTAAGGTGGTCGGCGTCGGGAGCGTCGGCGCCCGGGCCTGGGTCCTGCTTCTGCTGGGACGCGACGACGGCGACCCGTTGTTCCTGCAGTTCAAAGAGGCGCAGGCGTCGGTGCTCGAGGACTTCCTGGGAAAGAGTCGGTTCGCGCAGCACGGGCAGCGGATCGTCGTCGGCCAGCGGATGATGCAAGCAGCCGGGGACATCATGCTCGGCTGGGAGCGGATCGAAGCGATCGACGGCGAGACGAAGGACTTCTACATCCGCCAACTCTGGGATGCGAAGGGCTCGGCGGAGATCGAGGTCATGAATCCCCGCGGCCTGAGCGCATACGGTGTGATCTGCGGCTGGACCCTCGCCAGGGCCCATGCCCGTTCAGGCGATGCCGTTGCGATTTCCGCCTACCTTGGGGCAGGCGACCGGTTCGACCAGGCGATGGTGTCGTTCAGCGAAACGTATGCCGATCAGAACGAGCGCGACTACCAGGCGCTCGAGCGGGCGGCCGAGACCGGTCGCGTCGCCGTTCAGTACGGGCTCTGATCGCTGCACGCCGGGAGGCGTCGAACCTTCGATGACGTGGTGCTCGACGCGTCGCGCCGGCCCTCGGCAGGAGAGGGGCCCGGCGGAAGCCGGGCCCCTCTGAAACGAGTGCTCTCCTACGAAGCTACGACGCGGCGACGGATAGAGCCGCGGTCGAGTGGAACGGCCCGAACCCCAGGAAGAAGCTCAGCGCTACGGTGCAGGCCGGCCTGTTGTTGGTGACCGCCTCGCTGATGGCTCCGACCGAGGCACACGACGCCATCGCCGGACTCAGCACGGCCGTACCGAAGCCGACCGTGCTCACCACGGACCATCCGGGCAGCGTCAGCCCGGTGACGTCGATGCGGCCAGACGGCACCTGGATCGTGACGTGGCACGTCGGCGTTCCCAGGGTTACCTGTCCGCCCGGCCATTGCTCGACCTGGATGAGATCGTTGTTCGTGAAGCTCGTCATCGTGGTCGTGAGCGTGGTGGGCGAGCACGTCGCCGGCGGCGTGACATTGCTGCAGACGATGTGCCCAACGGAGTTGAAGCCTGTGACGAACGCGCCCGCCGGGCACGTCTGATTCGCCAGGCTCAGCTCTCCGGGATCACCCTTCGGGCCGGCCGGTCCGGTGGCGCCGGTGGCGCCGGTCGCGCCGGTCGCACCGGTCGCACCGGTGTCGCCCTTCGGGCCGGCAGGGCCGGTGGCGCCGGTCGGCCCGGTCGCGCCGGTCGCGCCGGTGTCGCCCTTCGGGCCGGCAGGGCCGGTGGCGCCGGTCGGCCCGGTCGCGCCGGTCGGCCCGGTCGCACCGGTGTCACCCTTCGGGCCGGCAGGGCCGGTGGCGCCGGTCGGCCCCTGGGGCCCTGTTTGGCTCCAGCTGATCCCGATCTCCGACGGCCGGCAGCTGTCGCCGGCGCTCGGATCGATCACACGCAGGTTGCCGACGTTCTTCTGGTAGCAGCCGTTGATGACTCCGCTCGAGTCGGGGATCGCCGCGAAGGCGGCGCCCCCGGCGACGACGGAACCCACAATCGCACCGCCCAGCAACCAGCGCACACGTCCAAATGTGAATCTGCGCATTTGCGCACTCCTCCCCTAGGAGGCGGCCGCACACCTCGGTGTGTTGGGACGAAACGAACATGCCACCCGCTATGACGACAGTCAAGTGTTCGTTGTCGAATAGTCAGCTTGGTCTCGCCGGAAGACAGCTTGCTGCAGCAACGCCGTGGCAGCTTGCGCAGTTCGAGGCTCGCGCGTTTACCGGTCGAAACACCGTATGGTCGTTCCCGGAGTGCCGATCATCGACCGCAGGACGCCGCTCTGCCGGCGGCGGGTGCGCCTTTCATGGTGACGGCGGACGAGATCGGTCAGATCACGGTGTTCGCAGACCTCGAAGTAGCCGATCGCGAACGGCTTGCCCGAGTCGTGGCAGACATCACGCTCGTGCCCGGCGAGTACGCCGTGCACGAGGGTGACGAGCGGGCGCTCTTCGGTCTCCTCGAAGGTCGGATCGAGGTGGTCCGGCGCGTCGACGGCGTGGAGAGCCTGATCGGCGAGCGAAAGCCGGGTGAGGTCTTCGGCGAGATGGCAATCGCGTTCGGGATGCTCTACCCGGGCGGATTCCGCGCGGCCGAGGCTTCGCGTGTCTTCCGGATCGACCTGCACGACTTCCAGGAGCTCGCCGTCGTCGCGCCGGAGATCGGCGAGCGGATAAGCGTCCTCGCGAACAACCGGCTCACCGGCCCCAGGGGCCTCCAGGCCCGGGCGGCCGTTCCGGTCGCGTTTCGGGCGATCGTGCTCGGCCATCGTCGGGACGCGTCGTGCGCGGAGCTGAGGCGGTTCCTGGACCGCAACCAGATCCGGTTCAGGTGGCTGCAGCCGGACGTGCCCGCCGACGCCGAGCAGTGGTCCGGCCCGTTGCCCGCCGAGGGCGACTACCCAGCCGTGCGCGTCGTCAACGGGAAGACCGTGCTGCGCCCGCCGCTACGGCGAGTGGCGGAGCTCCTCGGCATCGCGACCGAGCCGGTCTACGCGGAGTACGACACCGTCATCGTGGGTGCCGGACCCGCCGGCTTGGCGGCGGCTGTGTACGGCGCCTCCGAGGGACTGCGGACGATCGCGATCGAGCGCGAGGCGCCGGGCGGCCAGGCGGGCACGTCCTCGAGGATCGAGAACTACCTCGGCTTCCCCTCGGGCGTTTCCGGCGACGCGCTGTCGAGCCGGGCGCTCCAGCAGGCGCGGAGGCTCGGCGCCGAGATCCTCGTCACCCGCTCGATCTCGCGCATCGACGCTGCGACGCATCAGGTGCACCTCGACGGTGGCGACGTCCTGCAGGCTCGGACGATCATCCTCGCCTGCGGCGTCACATGGCGACACCTGGCGATCGACGGCTTCGACCGCCTTGCCGGCCGAGGCATCTTCTACGGCGCCGCACGCAGCGAAGCAGCGGGCACCCACGGCCAGCACATCCACATCATCGGCGCCGGAAACTCAGCGGGCCAGGCGGCAATGTTCTTCTCGTCGCACGCGCGGAGCGTGACCATCCTCTACCGCGGTGAGAGCCTCGAGCAGGGCATGTCGCAGTACCTCGTCGAGCAGCTCGCCACGCGCGCGAACATCGACGTCCTCTACCGGGCCGAGGTCGTCGCCGCCCATGGCGCCGCCTCCCTCGAGGCGATCGAGGTCCACAACACTGCTACCCGCGAGACGACTCGGCTGGAGTCGGGTGGGCTCTTCATCTTCATCGGCGCAGACGCCGAGACCGGGTGGCTCCCGCAAGAGATCGCGCTCGACCCGAAGGGCTACGTGCTCACCGGCACCGACGTGCGAGCCGGGGGACAATGGCAGCTCGACCGGGATCCGTACCTGCTCGAGACGAGCGTCCCGGGCATCTTCGCGTGCGGCGACGTCCGGTTCAGTCCTGTGAAGCGAGTTGCGGCGGCGGTCGGCGAAGGCAGCATGGCGATCGCCTTCGTGCACCAGTACCTCAGGGAGATCGAGCCCGCAGGAAGACGGCCGCGGTAGCGTCGAGCCGTGATCAACGTCGAGGTGTTCGGGGAGTCGGCCGTGATGTCGAGGGTCGCAAGGTCGCTCGACGAGCTCGAGGGCGTCAGCAGGGTGCGCGTCGTCGAGGCGATCCGGCCCGGGCACTCCGTCGTCTCCGCCGCGGTGCGGCCGCGCACGGTCGACGTGGTGCTCGCCACGCTGCGCGACCAAGGCGTGCTCGATTCCGAGGTCACGCTGACACGCGTCGAAGTCGTCGGGTCCCTCGCGAAGGGGCGCACCGAGGTGAGTCTGGTCTGGGCGGATGTGCTCGGGACCGCGTGGCTGAATTCGCGACCGGTCGCGCGGTATCTCGCGTTCATGTTCGTGGCAGGGGTGATCGCCTGTTACGGCGTCGTCGACGACAACGTGATCCTGATCGTCGGGGCGATGGCCGTCAGCCCGGATCTGCTGCCGATCACCGCGATCGCGGTCGGGCTCTTCGGCGGTCGCGTCAGGCTCGCCGGCCGTGCGCTGCTCACGCTCGCACTCGGCCTCGCGCTCGCCAGCGCCGCGGCGGCGATCTTCTCCTTCGGACAAGACCAGTTCGACCTTCTTCCCTCGGCTTTCAACCTGCACGAAACGGGCGTCCTGGAAAGCCTGGTCGAGGTCAGCAACGAGACGATCGCGGTCGCCCTGGCTGCGGGCATCGCCGGCATGCTCGCGCTCGAGACCCGCGCCAGTGCCGGGGTCGGAGTCGCCATCTCGGTGACGACGATTCCCGCCGCCGCCTACCTGGGAGTCGCGGCGGGGCTGGGCGAGTTCGAGGAGGCACGAGGGGCGCTCGGCGTGCTCGCCACGAACGTCACCATGATGGTCGTGGGCGCAGTGGGCACGCTTGCAGTACAGAGCACACTCATGCGGCGTGCGGCGCCCAGGCGGAACGGCCGCTTCTAGCGGCGCCTCACGGCGCCGACCGGCAGAACGCGACGATCTCGTCGAGCGCGGGCTCGTAGCCGGAAGTCGTGTCGACGTCGAGCGACGGCGCCGCGATCGAGAGACGGTCGAATCCGGCGTACAGCTCCCGCCACTCCTCGTCGCTCCGGTCGAATGCCGGATCCCGGCCGCGCTCAGGCGTCAGCGTGTGGCGCGAGACTCCCAGCCGCGCCTCGGCGCGCGCCGCTGCTCGCTCTCGTCCGGTCGCCGCATCCGTGTGGCACTGGACGACGCACAGGTGCGCGAGCTCGGCCAGTGGCTCGAGGCCGATCCGCCAGCGCGCGTCCTGGAACGCAGCGTCCGCGACCAGGGTGACACCACCCTGTAGCAGCACGCCGAGCGCGTCGAAGAAGAGCGGAAAGGTTCGCTGTGTCAGCGGGTCGCCCGGCACCGACTCGAACTCGCGCCCGAACGCGTGCACCATGCCTTCCTTGATCTCGTCCCTCCCGAGCACGGGACAGGGAATCGCGTCGCCGAGCGCGCGAGCGAGCGTCGACTTACCGGAGCCCGGCGGCCCGCTGACGACGATCAGCGTGGGGGTAGGGAGGTCACTCATGCGCGGCCGTGCGCAACCTTCCCCCGGCTGAGACGATCGGTCAAGGACGCCTGCCTGAGAGAATGGGCCTATGCCTGCGGACTACTTCGGCGAGCGGATCGCCGCGCGCTACGACGAGTCGGATCCAGAGGTCTCCGGGACCTCCGCAGTCGAGCCCGTCGTCGACTTCCTCGCCGACCTGGCGGGGAGGAGGGGGCCGCGTTGGAGCTCGGCATCGGCACCGGGCGGATCGCGCTGCCGCTCGCGCAGCGCGGCGTGCGGGTGCACGGCATCGACCTCTCGACGGCGATGGTCGCGCGACTGCGACAGAAGCCCGGCTCGGAGCAGATCGGCATCACGATCGGCGACTTCGCGACGACGACGGTCGACGGAACGTTCTCCGTTGCGTACCTCGTCTTCAACACGATCATGAATCTGACGTCGCAGGACGATCAGGTCGCGTGCTTCCAGAACGTCGCCGCCCATCTGGAGCCGGGCGGCTGCTTCGTGATCGAGGTCGGCGTGCCCGACCTGCAGCGCCTGCCGCCGGGTGAGACGATCCGGCCGTTCACCGTGACGCCGTCGAAGCTCGGCTTCGATGAATACGACGTCGTGTCGCAGGGGCTGATCTCACACCACTACTCCGTGATCGGCGGCGAGTTCCAGCTCTGGTCGATCCCGTTTCGCTACGTCTGGCCGTCCGAGCTCGACCTGATGGCCCGCATCGCGGGCTTGACCCTGCGCGAGCGGTGGAGCGGCTGGCAGCGAGAGCCGTTCACGAGCGAGAGCATGCAGCACGTCTCCGTCTGGGAGAAACCGCTGCGTCCGGCTCAGGGCTGAGCCGACCCGCCCATCGTCCGCCACGCGATCGGCACGGTGCCCTGCGACCACGAGCGCGTGCGGACGAGGCCGTCGGAGAACTGCTCGTTGATGCTCGAGCCGAGCACGGAGATGTCGTCGCCGTAGACGTGCATTGAGATGGCGAGCTCCCTGCCGCCGTTCTCGACGCGGTGGATGTCCTCCTCAGGGGGCACGAGCACCGACACGTCGCCGGGTCCCGTCAAGACCGAACGGCGCTCCAAGAGGTAGGGCGTGCCGCCGTCGGTGTGCAGGTCGTAGGTCGTCTCGCGCTCGTACCCGCGCCACACGCCGACGACGCACCAGCACAGGTGGTCGTGGATCGGCGTCGCCTGCCCGGGTTTCCAGACGAGCGCGACGATCGAATAGCGCCCCTCGGGATGGACGTGCACGAGGTGCTGCCGGTAGCGGTCCGGTGCCGGCTCTTGGTGGCGCTGCTCGAGCAGTCCCGGATCCGCGAGTGCGGGCCGCAGCAGCATGCCGACGCGCTGCGCGATCACCTCCGGATCGGTGTTCGCAGCGACGAGCGCGTCGAGCGAGCGGGTGAGGCGGCGGAGCGCGCGCGTCCGGCCCACCGGGCGGGGGGAGTCGACGGGCTGGAGCGCGCGATCTGCCATGCATCGAGTGTGCGCCCGATCGCACGCGGACGCATCGGCCGCAGGGACGGATTCGATCGTCCGAGCGGACGAACCTGACCGGTACCTGAGAACGAGGGAAAATCCGCGGGCGCCGCCGGCGTTGCCGCCGGGGCGCCCGCGTCAGCTGTCGCCGGGGTCAGACGGCAGCGGCCGCAGAAGCGCCGACCGCGACCAGGTCGGCAGCATGAATCCACTCGTCGGCGAGCACGATCCCGCCCTGGTCGATGATCGCGTCGCGGAACGGGATCGCCCAGCGATGCTCGAGCAGCGCGATCGCCGCGGTCGTACCGGCCGGGACGGCGTCGGCGACGTACCAGACGTCGGCGTCGTCCATCACGTGCGAGTCCGCCATCTCGGCCGCACCGGCGATCGCCGCGGCTTCCGCCGTCTCCTCGTCGCCGGTGCCGATGCCGACCAGCGCGCCGACGAGCGCGCCGAACTGCATCGCCTCGTCCTGCGAGAGGTCGGACGCCTGCACGGCCACGAGCTCGCCCTCGTCGTCCTTTGCAACGACGAGCAGGTCGATGAGGCGCACGATGTCCGCTTCCCGCAGCTTCCTCAGCTCCTCGAGCACCTTGCCGCTGAGCTTGTCGGTCTCGAAGCCGACCACGAGCATCTGGACCGGCCCGAACTCTGTTGGGGAGCTGGTCATGTCCGCTCCAGGAGCTTGTGCTTCTGCACCTCGAACTCGGCGTCGGTCAAGATGCCCTTCTCGTGCAGCGCGGAGAGCTGCTCGAGCTGGGCGTACACGTCCTCCGTGTCCGGAGCCGCGTCCGCGACTGCCTGGTCCTGCTCGGCGGCAGCGTCGTCACGGTTGCCCTGCACGTGCTTGCCGACCGCGTAGGCGGTTCCGCCGACGATCGCTGCGCGTGCGAGAGGGCGTCTACGTCTGAACATCGTCTCTTGTCTCCCTTCCGTTCGCAGTGGGGCGTCGGCGCCCACGACCTCGTGCCTCAGGGCCGACTCGATGGGTCGAGCCCACCGTACCGAGGATCGGCCCAGCGGTCCCGGCTCACATCGCCCACATGGGATGAATGCCCGGGGCGAGAGCCGCCGTACTAGGCTCGGTCGATGCTGCATTCGCTGCTCGTCAAGCCGGGCTCGGCCGCGGGGCTCGCCGAGCGCGACCCGCGCGACACCCTCGGCCTCGACGGCAAGGAGGAGGCCGCCGAGCTGTTGCACGAGCTCGTGGCCGAGCTCGCCGAGCTGCAGGCGCGGCTCTACGCCGAGAGCACCCGTAGCGTCCTGCTCGTCCTGCAGGGACTCGACGCCTCCGGCAAGGACGGCACGATCCGGCACGTCTTCACCGGCGTCAACCCGCAGGGCTGCCGGGTCTCGTCGTTCAGGGCGCCGACGCCGCTCGAGCTCGCACACGACTTCCTTTGGCGCATCCACGCGCAGTGCCCGGAGCGCGGGATGATCGGCGTCTTCAACCGCTCCCACTACGAGGACATCGTCACCGTGCGCGTGCTCGGCCTCGTTCCGGAGAAGGTGTGGCGGTCTCGTGCGCAGCGGGTGGTCGGGTTCGAGCAGTACCTCGCCGGCGAAGGGACGACGGTGCTCAAGTGCTTCCTCCACGTGTCGGCCAAGGAGCAGCGCGATCGGCTCGACGAGCGGTTGTCCGACCCGACCAAGGCCTGGAAGTACAACCCCGGAGACGAGGAGACCGTCAAGCGCTTCGGGGACTACCTGGCCGCCTACGAGGAGGCCCTGACCGAGACCTCGAGCGAGACGGCCCCGTGGCACGTGATCCCCGCCGACCGCAACTGGGTGCGGAACCTCGCCGTCACGACGGTGCTCGTCGAGGCGTTGCGGCGGCTCGATCCGCAGTACCCGACGCTCGGGTGACCTGGGGCGGGCAGTGATCCAGGTGGATGAGACTGCCGGGTTTTGAGTAGGCTGCCCGCGTGACGAAGGTACTCGCGATCAGGGCTCCGGGGCGCGACCAGGGCGAGTTCGTGCTGGCCTCCCTGCACGAGGCGGCCGAGAAGAAGCGCATCGAGCTGGACGACGTCGCGCTCGTCTCACACGACGACGACGGCAAGGTCGAGCTGCACAAGACGACCGGACGCTTCCACCGCCACAAGCTCGACGACTCGGTGCTCAAGCAGGTGGCCTCCCTGATCGAGTCGCCGGTCGCCATGGTGCTCGCCAAGGGCGACGATGCGATCGTGGACGCGGTCGGCGCACGTGTGCGCACGCTCACCGACGGCGATCTGAAGACCTACGAGGTCGTCGACGGCGAGCTGCACGAGATCACCGGCACCGCAGGCTCGCTCGAGCTTCCCGACGAGGAAGGGCTCCTGCGCGAGTCCGCCGACGAGCTGCCGATGCCGAACCAGATCATGGTCAAGATGCCGCTCTCGTAGCACCCGGCTTGCGGCAGCACTGACACCGAACCTGGCTCGCGGGGGCGAGCCAGGTTCGCGTGCAAGGTCACATCGTGCCGCTGACGAGGCCGATCAAGTGGCCCTCGGGGTCCTTGAACTGGCCGAGGATCATGCCTTCCATGATCTCGTCGGGCCCGAAGAGGCGGGTGCCGCCCAGCTGCTCGGCCTTGTCGAGCGCCGCACCCACGTCGGGCACGCCGACGTAGAACGTGACGTGTCCCTCGTACCCGTCCGGACCGCTGGCGACGCCGCCGCCGATGCTGCCGAGGTCGCCGGGCGCCGGATTCGACTCGCGCGAGACCACGCCGTAGTTCATCGGGTTGTCGGTGTTGAACTCCCAGCCGAAGAGCTCGCCGTAGTAGCTGCGCAGCTTGTCCCCGTCCTTGCCGATCACCTCGAAGTGCACGACCGGATTCCCCATCTGCTGTGCTCCTCTCGCTCGAACCCCGTTTTGCCCTTCTGACCGGCCGGAGCGAGAAAAATCATCGCTCCGGCGCAATCTCCCGTTTCAGGGGGATGCGGAGCCCGGAATCCCTGTCCGATAGCCAGTTTCGTAGGGGCAATGCACTGCGGCAACGTAGGAGACTCGGACATGTCGGCACCGGAACCGCACACCGAACACGACGGCGATCGCGTCCCACTCGGCCAGCTGCTGGTCGACCAGGGTGTACTGGCCCAGGTCGATCTCGATCGCCTGCTCGAGGAGCAGCGCCGCACCGGAGCGCCGCTCGGCCGCATGCTCGTCGACGGCGGCTTCCTGGCCGGCTCGACGATCGCGATGGCGCTCGCCGAGCAGCACGGCGGCCTGCTGAAGACGGAGTACGGCTTCGCGACCGGCCGTTCGGCCGCCCAGCGCGCGGCAGCCATGAACGACGCTGACCCAGGCGGCACGGCTCCGCCGCTGCCCCCGGTCGCTTCGTTCGAGTCGCCGGCCGCCGGGGACTCGGTCTCGCTCTCGCCGCTCTTGCTCTCGACCGACCCGGGTCCCGCCGCCGCCGAGGAGAGCATCGAGGCGCGCCGCCCCGACCTCGAGCTTGCCCGCGCAGCGCCGCCGGAGGCGCTCGCCACCACCGAGTTGCCCGTCGTCGTCCCGCTGCTCGACCCCGTTGCTGCGGAGCCGGTGCGGTTCGACGAGCCGGCGTTCCTCGAGACGCCGCTGGTGGTCGCCGACGACCGTGACCTGATTGCGGGACAGCTTGCGGCCGCCGAGCTCGAGCGGGACGCGTTGCGCGACCGGCTCGACGAGGCACACCAGGCGCGCCGCGCCGCCGAGGAGGCCGCACAGTCGAGCGCCGAGGCACAACGCGAACGGCTCGCGGTTCTCCAGACCGACGCTGACGCGGCGAACGCGGCGCTGACGATCGCACGTCACGAGCTCGAAGCCGCGCAGGCCCAGATTGCAGAACTTGCTGCGCCGCAGGAGGACCCTGCGATCCGGGAAGCGCTTGCGTCGGCAGAGCGGCGGGCCGAGGAGACTGCGGTCGCGCTGGCCGAATCACGCGTCGAGCTCGAAGAAGCGCGGGCGCAGATCGCGGAGCTGGGGGCGCCGCAGGAGGATCATGCGGCCCGTGAAGCGCTTGCGGCGGCGGAGCGGCGGGCCGAGGAGACTGCGGCCGCGCTCGCGGAGGCACGCGCCGAGCTCGAAGCAGCACGGGCGCAGGTCGCGGAGCTCGCAGCGCAGCCTGCTGCGCCGCAGGAGGACCAAGCGGCCCGGGACGCGCTTGCGGCGGCGGAGCGGCGGGCCGAGGAGACGGCAGCCACACTCGCGGAGGGACGCGCAGAGCTCGCGGCCGCGCGGGCGCGGATCGCCGAGCTCGAAGCACTCGACGTCGAGCGCATGGGCGCCGACATCGCCCACCAGACGCTCGTCTCGCTCCAGCAGGAGAGCGAGGTCGCCGCCGCGGAGCTCGAGCGCTGCGCGCGACGAGCTCGAAGCGGCGCGCGCACAGATCGCCCAGCTGTCGTCGGAACGGGCCGACCAGGCTCGCTCGCACGAGCACGCGGCGGCGCTCGAAGCCCTGACACAGGAGCTGCAGAGCGAGGTCGCGGGCCGGGACGCACGGATCGCCACGCTCGAGACCCAGCTTGCCGAGCGGGCCGAGACCGTCGAGCAGGCCGCACCCGCCGAGCACTGCTACGACGAGAGCAACCACGTCCTGCTCGTGCCGTCCGAGTCGGGCTACGTCACGCTCGAGCGGACGGGGCCTGCGCCCCAGGACGGGGACACCGTCGTGCTGCCGATCGGCCGCTACCAGGTCGCCCGGCGCGGCGCTTCGCCGTTCCCGTCCGACACACGCGGCTGTGCGTACCTGATTCAGGCCTGACCGACCGCAGGTCGAAGCCGGCGGTGCGCTGCATCGCCTCGAGATGGGCCGAACGGCCCATTGACCGGCCGGCCAGGCGACCTTTACGTTGAGTAACGACGCGCGGGGGAGCGCGTCCGAGGAGAGGTCGCTGGGGAGAGGGGCGAGGGCTTCGGCGGCAGCAACGGGGTCTGTGAGGGGGTGCGCTCGCCGCCTCACCGGCCCCTGCGCCCTCGCACCGATGTCGCTTTTCCCGCGGCAGGCGGGGACGAGCTTCTGCGGCGCACGGTGGCGTCGATCAAACGGCGCCACGTGATGGTCTCGCTGCCGGTGCTGCTCGCAACGCCGATCGCCGCCCGCACACGCTGCGCCTGACCGGCCACCCGTCGGTCGGGCTACGCGGTGGCCAGAACGTCTCTGCCGGCTGCCGTCAAGAGCACGGAGCCGTTGTCGACGCGCACGAGGCCGTCGGCCAGGGCGTCCTCCCAGACCGCGAGTCGCGGGCAGGAGGTCTTCCACACCTCGATCGTCTCCGCGTAGCCGCGCGACTGCTCCGCGATCCACGCGAGCAGCTGACTGGTCGGTGCGGTCACCGTGGTCATGCATCAAGCCTAGTGCCCGCGGGGATGCCGACCGATTGACGCGCGTCGTCCCAACGGGAGCTGTCCCAGGGACTGTCCCCGGGACACGGCCGTTCGGGCGCGTCTACCCCTCGTGCTCGGGCGGCTCCGGAAGCAGGCCAGGGCTGTACGGCACGAACCGCGAGCGCGGAAGGTCGGCGAAGATCGCGGCGTAGGCTTCGCCGGGATTCGTCGTCTCGCGCTCGACGCTCGCGCCGTGACGCGCCGCGACCTTCGAGACCGGGTAGACGAGACCGCCGCCGACACCGCGGCCGCGCGCGCCGACCGCCACGACGATGGCAGGCTCGTCGCCGGCCCCGACGATGATGTGCTCCGTGCCGCCCGGGCAGTGGAAGAAGTCCCACGCCCGCAGGATGCGCTCCTCTCCTTCGACGATCAGCAGGCACTCGCCGGCGACGACCAGGAACCCTTCCTGCGCTCGCTCGCGGTGATACTTGCCCATCGCCTCGCCGCGCGCGAGCACGCTGATGTTGATCCCGAGCTGCGGGAAGCGACGCTTCCCCTCGAAGTTGCAGTAGGTGCCGAGCGGCCCCTCGCTGCGCCACCGCGACTCACGCGCGTTGAGCACGAACCAGCCTGCGCCGTCCACGACGAGACCGTTCTTGGTCGTCCGTGGGAGCGCCTCCGGGACCATCGGCCCGCCGCGCTACTTGCGCTTGCGCTTGCGGGAGCTGCTCGCGCCGCCGCCGCCGGGACGGCCGCCGCGGGTTTGCTGCTGCATTCGCTCGGCCTGGCGGCGCATCTGGCGGTTCGCCGTGTCGGGCACGCCGCCCTGTTCCTGCGCCGCCTCCAGGTAGGCACGCCGCTCGGCGGGGGTGAGGCGGCTCATCGCCTTCTGCACCGCCTGCGGGTTCGGATTCGACGCGACCGGATTGATCTTCTTGATCGCGCTGGCGAGGTCGGGGTTCTGGCGCTCGATCGCCTTCGTGCTGACGCTCGTGAAGAACCGGCGCATGAAACCGATCCGCGAGAGCCGTGCGATCACCGGTCGCAGCAGCGCGCCGTTCCGGAAGCGGCCCAGGAAGACGAGCAGGCCGAAGACGACCAGGGCGAGGAGGATGATGAAGACCGGCAGGTAGAGCCACCACATGGGCGCGATCGTAGCGCTCGGAGGTCGCGGCGGGAGCCGTTCACCCGGCGGGAACGGCCGAAACCGAAGCGCTGGGAGGTCCGTTGATGGTTAGACCCGGCACCTACCGGGGAACGCGTGATGCCATGAGCGCCGATCCCATCGCAACCCTCATCGAGCACGGCGAGGAGCACGGCTGCGTCCACATGACGGAGCTGTACGAGATCGTCCAGAAGCTCGAGCTCGAGGAGGACGACATCGAGAGCCTGCTCGAGCGGCTCGACACGCACGGGATCGAGCTGACCGATGACTGCTCGCGCGCGATCGAGGAGGAGGTCAGCTACACCAACACGCAGATCGCGTCCGCGACCACCGACTCGTTGCAGCTCTTCCTCAACGAGGCGGGGCGCTACCCGCTGCTGACCGCGGCCCAGGAGGTCGAGATCGCGAAGCGGATCGAGGAGGGCGACAAGGCGGCGAAGGACCTGCTCGTCAACTCGAACCTGCGGCTCGTCGTTTCGATCGCCAAGAAGTACCAGGGGCACGGCCTGACGCTGCTCGACCTGATCCAGGAAGGGATCATCGGGCTGATCCGCGCGGCCGAGAAGTTCGACTGGCGGAAGGGGTTCAAGTTCTCGACCTACGCGACCTGGTGGATCCGGCAGGCCGTGCAGCGCGGAGTCGCGAACAAGGCGCGCACGATCCGCATCCCCGTCCACATCGTCGAGCGCGAGCAGAAGATGTCGCGCGCCGAGCGCGAGCTCGTCGCGACGCTCGAGCGCACGCCGACCGACGAGGAGCTGGCCGAGAAGGCGAAGCTCCCGCTCAAGCAGGTCCGCGAGGTGCGCGCCGCTGCGCGCGCCGTCGCGTCGCTCGACAAGCCGGTCGGGGAGGACGACTCCGCCTCGTTCGGTGACCTCTTCGCGAGCGACGAGAGGACACCGGACGAGCAGGTCGAGGTGGAGCTGACCGAGCAGGCGCTGCACAGGGCGGTGGCCGAGCTCTCTGAGCGGGAGCAGCGGATCCTCTACGCTGCGCTACGGCCTCAACGGCACCGAGGAGCCGAAGTCGCTCGAGGAGATCGGCCGCATCCTCGGCATCACGCGCGAGCGGGTGCGCCAGCTCGAGGCCGAAGCGCTGCGGCGGCTCGCCGAGCAGCGCGAGCTCGCGGGTCTGAAGGCTGCTTAGCTCGTGTCGACGAGCCCGAGCTCCTCGCAGAGGGTGAAGTACGCCCGCGCGTAGGGGCTCCCCTCGGTCAACGTGCGCAGCAGAGGCCAGTCGACGCGTTCGCGCAGCGCACGCGTCACCTCGAGCACGCTTCCGTAGTCCGCCTCGTGCTCCTTGAGCGCGAGCAGCTTCGTCGCGAGCACGTCCGTGACGCTCATCACCTTCAACACGAACGCATAGACCTCGAGCTCCTCGGCGCGCGCGAGCTGGTCGTCGACCGCGTCGGGGCGGCTGTTCGGCGCGAAGATCAGATCGATCATCGCGCCTTTCGGGTCGTACACCTTGTACAGCCAATGCTCGGGCGGCCGCTCGGAGCGAAAGCCCGCCTCTCCGAGCAGGTGCAGCGCGCGCTCGGCGTCCGGCTCGCGCAGGATGAAGTCGACGTCGTGCCCGCTCTCAGGCCCGCCGTGCGCGTAGACGGCCTGGCCGCCGGCGAGCGCGAACTCGATCCCGTTGTCGCGCAGCACCGCGGCGGCCTGCTTCATCGCATCCAGGAGGTCACTGATCGCTCCGTCGCTCGGCATCGACCGACCGTACCCGCGACTGGCAACTGCAAATCAGGGTAGGGAGCCTCACATGGGGAAGACGGTGCGGGTCGCGGCGGCCGGTGACATCCACGCTGGGGCGGCGGAGCGAGACCGCGTAGGCGAGGCGTTCCGGCGTGTGGAGGAGCAGGCGGACCTGATCCTGCTCGCGGGCGACCTCACCCAGCACGGCCAGGTGGACGAAGTCTGCGTCGTCGCCGACGCCTGCCGCGAGCTGGCGGTGCCCGTGGTGGCGGTGCTCGGCAACCACGACTGGCAGTCGGATCGCCCCGCTGATCTGACGCGCGCGCTCGCCGAGGCGGGAGTCGTGGTGCTCGACCGGTCGCACACGATCCTGCCGGTCAACGGCACGAGCGTCGGCGTCGCCGGCGTCAAGGGCTTCGTCGGCGGGTTCGGCCAGCAGTGGGCGAACTTCGGCGAGCCGATCTTCCGCGAGGCTTACGCCGAGACGACGAAGGACGTCGACGGTCTGGAGGCCGGTCTCACCGCGATCGAGCCGTGCGCTGTCCGGCTCGCACTGCTGCACTACTCACCGGTCGAGGCGACACTCGTCGGTGAGCCCGAACGGCTCTGGCTCGTGCTCGGCGCCGACCGCCTCGCCGGCCCGATCGCTGCACATCGCCCCGACCTCGTCGTGCACGGCCACGCACACCACGGGTCGTTCGAAGGCGAGATCGACGGCGTGCCGGTCTACAACGTCGCGGTGCACGTGATGGGTCGGGAGTTCTGGGTCTTCGAGCTGGACGCCGAGCAGCGGGCACCGCGGGCGCCGCTCGCGGTCGAAGAGACGTAAGCGGACACGAACGTGGTTCGTGCGCGAACCACGTTCGAAGGTTCGCCCGGTGCGTACCTCGCTCAGGTCAGGAGCCGACGACCTTGCAGAGCCAGCGGCGCGGGCGCGAGCGGTCGAGCTCGATGAAGAGCACCCGCTGCCAGGTTCCGAGGCACAGCTCGCCCTCGCCGACGGGGACGGACTCGCCCGCGGAGCCGAGGATCATCGACATGCAGTGCGCATGGCCGTTCCCGACCTCTTTGTCCTCGTCGCAGATGTTCTCGGTGCGCCGGTCCCAGTCGTCGTGCGCGTAGTACGTCTCGTGCGGGATCAGGCGCCGCAGGAGCGCGCCGAAGTCCTCGAACATGCCCCGCTCGTACTCGTTGACACGGACGCAGCACGTGGTGTGCGGCGAGTAGATGCAGCAGATCCCATCGACCACGCCCGACTCGCGGACGATCTCGCGCACGTCGTCCGTGATGTCCGTCACATGCAGGCCCCCGGTGGTCTGGAAGTGACGCTCCGCCTGGAAGACCTTCATCGGGCCGAGTCTAACGAGCGAGGGTCTGACGCCGTCATCCAGACGGGAGGGTCTCGGGAGGAACGGGCGGTAACGTCTTTCGCGGGCAAGGCATGATCGCCGGTAGCGGGCCCGTAGCTCAGCGGTTAGAGCAGCGAACTCATAATTCGTGGGTCGGTGGTTCGAATCCACCCGGGCCCTCACAGAACGAGCCAAGACTCGGGCCCTTCGGGGCCCGAGTGGCGCAGGCGGTAACGACGGCAACAGACAGCAGCCGCCAGGCGAGGCGGCCGACTTCGGCAGGATGCCGGTGTGCATGACGACGATGAGTTCGCGGACGTGCTCGCGGCGAACGAGGCGTACGCCCGCGCGTTCTCGCCGATCGAGGCCGACGGTCGCGCGGCTCGTGGTCTCGCCGTGCTGACCTGCATCGACTCCCGAATCGACCCGCTCGCGATCCTCGGCCTGAGGGCCGGTGACGCGAAGATCCTTCGCAATGCCGGTGCTCGCGTCAACGACGACGTGCTCGCGACACTGGTGATCGCGCGGTATCTGCTGGGTGTCAGACGCTTGATCGTGGTCGCACACACCGATTGCCGGCTGGTCGCGAAGAGCCCGACCGAGTTGCACGAGGCGATCCGCGAGGCCGGTGGACCTGCGACAGACGACTTGTCGTTCGTCACGTCAGCGGATCAGGTGGCGAGTGTGAGCGACGATGTCCAGCGAGTACGGTCGTTCGAGCCGCTCGAGTCGTTGCAGGTCGGGGGATTCGTGTACGACGTGCACACGGGTGCGCTCAGCCGCGTCTGCTGACCGTCAGTTCTGCGGCACGACCAGCTCGAACCGCGCTCCTTTCTCGCCCGGGTCGTAGATGAGGTCGCCTCCGTGCGCTCGAGCGTAGGCGCGTGCGATGGCAAGCCCGAGGCCACTTCCGACATTCGGCGAATCGGTCCGTGCGAAACGTTCGAACAGGTGAGGGCGCACGGCGTCGGAGACGCCCTCGCCACTGTCCTCGACGACAATGCGGAAGTGGGTGCCCCGCGCCTCTGCCGACACCGCGATCGGCTCGGCCCCGTGGCGCACAGCGTTGATCAACAGGTTGGACAGAATGCGATCGAGCACGAGACGATCGGCGACGACCGCAAGATCCTCGGGAACGTCGAGCTCGACAGCGGTTCGAGCCGGCACGGCGCCCGACACGATCTCGCGCAGGACCGTTGCGAGCACCACGGGCTTTGCCTCGACGGTGACCCCGCGAGCGTCGAGCCGCGACAGGTCGAGCAGCTCCTCGAGCAGCCGCCGCAGGCGTTCGCCCTGCTCGACGCCGACCTGCAGCAGATCCCGACGAAGATCATCGCTCAGCTGCGCGTCCCGCTCGAGCAGCGTGGTGAGGACGCCATAGACGGATGTGGCAGGTGTTCGCAACTCGTGTGACGCGATCGCAACGAAATTCGCCTTCAGCTGATCGAGCTGCACCATCTGCTGGTGGAGCTGGGCACGCTCGATCGCGAGGGCGACCCGGTCTGCGACCAGTTGCAGCAACTCGACATCGTCCTTGGTGAACCTGCGCTGGACGAGCGTCCCCACGTGGATCACTCCCAGCGCTTCCCCTCCGACGACCAGCGGCACCCCGAGCATCGACTTGATCCCTTTCTCGCGCAGGATCGGGTTGAGCACGTCTGCGTGGTCGACGTCGTCGAGGATCACCGGCCGCCGTTCCGCTGCGATCCGGCCCGCGAACCCGCGCCCGATGGGGATGCGAATGCCTTGCTCGACCTCTTCTTCGATTCCCAAAGCCGCTCGCGCGACCAGCTCGTTGGTCGCTTCATCGGCGAGTAGCACCGCGCATGTATCCGCGCGGAGGATGTCGCGGATGCGAGGTAGCAACACGGTGAAAAGGTCATCGAGCTCGAGGTGCGCGAGTGCGGCATCCGTGACGGCCTGCAGGTGCTCGACCCGTTCCCGCGCGCGGCGCTCGGCCTCGAATGCTCGGGCATGCTCGATCCCGATCGCCGCCCGATCCGCGGCGAGCTGCAGCAGCTCGACGTCGTCCTCGTCGAACCGGCGATACCGGAGGACGCCGACGTGGAGCACGCCCAGCGTCTGGCCCGCGACGAGGAGCGGCACTCCGAGCATCGACTTGATCCCTTTCTCGCGCAGGATCGGGTTGAGCACGTCTGCGTGGTCGACGTCGTCGAGGATCACCGGCCGCCGGTCGGCCGCGACGCGGCCCGCAAACCCGCGGCCGACGGGAATACGAACGCCGCGCTCCACTTCTTCTTCGATCCCGACCGCTGCCCGCGCAACGAGCTCGTTGGTCTCCGGGTCGAGGAGCAGCACGGCGCAGGTGTCCACGTCAAGAGCCTCGCGGGTGCGAAGCAGAAGCATCGGCAGGAGCGCATCGAGCTCGAGATGCGCCAGGGCCGCATCCGTCAACGCCTGAAGCCTGCGCAGGCGATCGGCGTCGTCGATGCCGTGAACCGTGTCGCGGAACCCTGTTCTCCCTGCCCGACGGTGGGCGCTCATCGCGCGAGACAGTATGGCCGCGCGACCGCTCCGTCGCCTCAGACCCGGCGTCGCCCGCGATCTATAGTCGCGCCGGGATGATTCGTTCCGTTCCTCTCCTGGCCAGTCGCGACCTCGAGGCAACTGCGGCGTTCTACCGCGGCCTTGGGTTCACCAACAAGGGTGCGCCGCACGACGAGTGGGATTACCTGATCATCGAGTACGGGGGCGGTGAGTTTCACTTCCTCGGGCCAGTCGTGGACGAACGATCCCCTGGATGCTGCTGGGTCTATGCGGACGATGTGGAAAGCGTCTACGAGCAGTGGCGTTCGGGCGCAGGAGAGTCGGCAAGTTTCACACCGCTCGCGTTCACGAACTTCGGCATGCGCGCGTTCACGATGTTCGACCCGGACGGCAACGAGATCCGCGTCGGTCAGCCGGCTCGCTGAGAGCGCGCGGGTCGTCTCGACTTCCATGGAGGTGGGCGAGGAGCCTCTCGACTCCCCGCCCACGATCGAGCCTCATCCAGCAGTAAGCGAGCCGAACAGGCCGTGCTTCTCTCCTGACGGGCCGGCGAGGAAGTACAGCGTCGTCGTCGGGCCGGCAGCCGCGCCGTTCCCGAATGCGATCGCCCACAGACCGTCGATCGTGATCGGCGCGCCGGTCGCAACGCGGAGCTGGCCCTTGTACACCCAGCCGTTGCTGCGCTTCGTGTACGCGCTGATCCGTCCGTCGCCGAAGTTGCCGACCAGCAGGTCGGCTCCGAACGGGCCGAACTCGGCCGGTGCCAGCGCGAGGCCCCATGGGGCGTTCAACGGCGCGTTCTTCTTGCCGCTGTTGATCACGCGTGCGACGAGCTTCCCGTCGGGTGTGAACTCGTCGACGTATGCCTGCCCAGGCAGGGGAACGTCGTCCTTTGCGGCCGCGTCCTGCTTCGCGTACGTGACGAAGACGCTGCCGGCAAGTGCCTGGATGCCGAACGGAGCGAAGCCCTTCGGCACCTTCGCGTCCTTGAACCCGCCCGTGGTCACAACTGGTGCGAACGCCGCATCGAAGACGTCGACTCGGCCGTTGTGGAAGTCGGTTGCGTAGAGGCGATCGTTGGTCACCGCGAGACCCTTGTAGACGGCACCGCTCGCCGATCGGTCGACGCCGACCACGGCGGACGTGGGCGCAACTGTCGGCGACCAACCGAGAATCGTCCCGGCTTCCGTTGCGAACAGAAAGCGCGCTGCTGCGGACTTGCCGCTCTGGCTGACGACGAAGTCCGCGCTGTTGCCGTTGAACACGGTCCCGGTCGGACCACCCGGAACGGCGACGGTCAACGCGGCCTTCGTGCCGGCGCCGCTGTAGAGGGTGGAGGTGTTCGTGCCGTTGTTCGCTGTCCACCACGGCGTCGTCGGGCCGACGCTGAGGCCCCAGCCGTTGACGAGCGACGTATCCGTCGCGGCGGCCGGGGTCGCCGTGCCGTCGGACACCAGGGAATGGACGGTGAAGATGTCCGGACCTGATCGCTCTTGCGCGGCTGCGGCCATCGCGAGGAGCCCCGCCACCAGCACCACCGACAGCAAACCTGCGATGTACGACCTCATGGAAGACCTCCCTCTCGCAGTGATGCGGACAAGAGGCACTACCTCGAGAATCGCCTGTCGGATTCTTGGCGCACCGGTGATCCAACGGGCGCCCCTCGTCTCGACCAGGGGCGCCCGCGTCCGAGCACGGGGTCGGCGTTCGTTCAGGCCGAAGCGGCCGCTGTCGCCTGCTCGTCTGCCGCCTGCCGGCGCAGGGCACCGCCGAGGGCGAGCACGATGAAGCCGATGCCGGCGAGGATCAGCGCGACGCCGACGACGAGGCCGAAGGTGCCGAGCTGGTCCGCCAGGTAGGCGGTGTTGAGGGCGGTGCTCAGTGCAGTCTCGGTTACCCAGAGGTCACGGGCGGCGTTCGAGACCGGGTTCCCGTTCGCATCCTTCTGCGCCTGCTCGGCGTCGTTGGTGCCCTCTCCATCCTCGGTCGCGTAGCGCGGCATCTCCGCATAGGTCTGCCCGCTGGAGGCTTCGAGCGCGTGGATCCGCATGTAGCTCGCAAAGCAGCGGGCCTCCTCGCCGGTGTCGATCGGCTCGTTCGCGACCGTGCACGACGGCACGTCGACGTCCTGAAGCCCAGCCTTCTGAGCTTCGGCGGTGATCGCCTCCGGGCTCATGTCCGGAGAGCCGACGATCTTCTCCGCCTTCAGCTGCGACTTCACGTCCGACTTCCCGTTCGCCGACAGGACGATCGAGCCGATCCCGAACGCGATCAGGACGACTCCGGCGGCGATGCCTCCCCATTCGAGCGCGCGCCTCATCTTCTGCTCCTCCGATCTCCGCCGGCACACCGGCAGTTGGGCTGTGTGGCGAGCGCACGACGGGAGGGGCGGCGCCTCGAACCTGTCGCAGCGATCGAAGGCCTGCCCTCACAGTCGATCTCGCACGCCTGCTCGAGTTTCGAGCATCCCAGGAGGCAGGTCTTGGTACGCATCATCCCCTTCGGATGATGGGCTGAGCGGGTCGCGTGCGACGACGGCGTGGCAGGGCGCCTGTCGGATTTCTTCATCCCCTGCGGGTGATGCGTGCGTCCTCGTCTGACGGCGATGCTCGGTCGCTGGATGACCCCAGCCGAGAATCCACGGCCGGCAACGACTTCCGGTGACGACGGCCCCGTGGCGCTGACGAGGTCACCCGGGTTCTGGCCGCTCATGCGCTATGCGGTGTTCTTCGGTGTCGTGCTCGCGTTCGCGGGGCTGGCGTACCTCGGGTTGGTGAGCGGCGGGACCGACCTCTGGTTCACGCTTCCGAAGGATCCGGGCTGGATGGACGGGAGCATCTGGTGGGTGGCCGTCACGGCGGGGGCCGGAGTGGCTGTCGGCGTGCTGCGGCGGGTGTTCCGCCTCCCGACCAAGATGGCCGGAACGGTCCAGGAGTTGAGGGATCAGCGAGTCGAACCGTCGACCGCGCTCCAGGGTGTCGCCGTTTCGGTGGTGTCGTTGGCAGGCGGCGCGAGTCTTGGGCCGGAGGAGGGTCTGGGGTTGCTGGGTGGCGGGCTCGGAACCTGGGTCTCAGAGCGACGGCGTCTCGGCGACGACGTCCGCCGAACCAACACGCTCAGCGGCATGTCGGCGTCGTACGGCGGCCTCCTGTCGGCTCCGATTCTCGCGACGATTCTCGTGCTCGAGCTTGCGCGTCCCAAGGCGGACAGGCTCATGGACACGCTGGTCGCCGCGCTGCTGTCGTCGACGGTCGCGTTTGCCGTCTTCTTTCCGATCGCGGGGTCGACGTTCGTGGGGATCTACTCACTGCCGTCCTTCGAGTACGAGGACTGGCAGTTGCTGGCGGCCGTGCCGCTCGGGCTCGTCGCCGCAGCGCTCGCGCTGGTCACTACCCTGGCGATCGCCGTTCTGACACGGCTCACTGCCCGTCTCCGTGAGCGTACGATCCTTTGCTCGACGGTCGGGGGAATCGTGTTCGGGCTGGTCGGCGTCGCATTGCCGCTGACGCTGTTCACGGGAACCGATCAACTCACGACGATCATCCACGACGGGACGGCGCTCGGCGCGGGCCTCCTCATCGCAATCGTGTTCGCGAAGATCTTCGTGTTTGCGGTGTGCGAGGCCACGGGCTTCATCGGGGGCCCGTTCCTCGTGATGCTGTTCACGGGCGGCACGGCAGGGATCGCGACCCACCTGCTCGTCCCCGGCGTGCCCGAGGGGCTCGCGTTCACCGCGATGTTCGCCGCCCTTCCCGGCTCGCTCGTCGCCGCTCCGTTCTCGCTGATCCTCCTCGGCGTCATCACGACCCAGATCGGGGCCTTGCAGGTTGCACCTGTCACGGTGGCCGTCCTCACCGCCTACCTCGCGCTCTCGGGGTCGGGACTCCTGCTGTCGCTGGCCCGACGGCAAGCCAAGCCGGCTGATCAAGACGCCGCCGGCGGTTGATCACCGCCTCAGCGGCGTTCCGCGCGGGTCTTTGGCAGGCGGCTGCGCTGCCTGCTGGTTCGGCGCGTCGCCGGCCGGCTCGACGGTGCGCATCGCGCCGTCCAGCACGACCCTCGTCCAGCGTTCGCTGAACCCCGCCAGGAAGGCGACGACCACGTAGAACTCGATCGACAGCGCCGACGGCTTGATCGGCACGAGGCTCGTCTGGACGAGGAACGAGAGCACGACGCCTGAGACGGCGCCGATCAACGGGCGAAACGCGCCGAGCCGGCGGACTCCGACGGCACCGAGCTCGTGATCGATCGCGAAGCCGCCCCCGCGTCCCGACATGCGCATCAGCACGCTGACGACAGCCCCGACCGCGCCGGCTGCCAGGCACGCGTAGAAGCGCCGGACTCCAGGCTCGTTCACGTCGAACAACCCGAAGATCCAGAGGACGAAGGCGGAAGCGACTGCCGCAGCGGCTACCAGGAGCATCCCGGCTCCGATCATGCCGGTGACGTAGTGGAGGCGCGCACGTTTGTCTCCGGCCGCCTGGTAGTAGTCCTCGATCCGGTTCAGCTCGCGCAGCATGCGCTTGTGGAAGGCATCGAGATCGGCCTGAGCCGCCCGCGCGCTCCGCGCCGCGTTCGACTGATCCGAATCGGCCGGCTGAGGTGGCGCATGCCGCCACTCGATGTAGCCGAGGATGTGCGCCTCGACCCGCAGCAGCCACTGCATGACGAGCGCCTGCTGGAAGCCCTCGAGGCCGTAGATCGCCTTGATCGCGAGGACGTCACACTCGTGCAGCAGATCGGCGAGCCTCGTGAACCCACCGGTCAGCCAATCCGTCTCCCGGTGGATCCGGTACTCCGGCACCCGCGGCCCCTGCAGGTGCCGCGTCAGCCAGCGGCGCGTGTCGGGCGGCTCGAGCCGCTCTGCGAGCGCCACCGCAGAGGCGCGCTGGCGACACCAGTACGCGTCGACGAGCTTGCTCTGCGACTCCTGCTCGAACAGCTCGAGCTTGCGCTCGAACTCGACGCGCGCGCTCTCGTCGGCGCCGTCGGTGGCCGCGTCCCAGTCGTGATGGGCGCGCGCGACGTCAGAGAACGAGACTTGCGTTCCGCCGCCGCTGCGCTGCCCGTTCGATCCCTGCCCCGCAGACTCGGACATGCCGATCGTCCTCCACGCCGCAGCTCGAACTCGCAGCGCACCCTACTCCGCGGCTGCAGCCAAGACAAGGCGATGGACGGCGGGACGCGGTTGCAAGGATCGCAACGGTTTCTTCAACGAGTCGTCGCAGATCCGCAACCGGGCGTAGACCGTCGCGCAGAGACGCGAAACGGCCGTCCGGGGTGACGGATGGAGGCGACCGGGCGTAGGCTTGGCGGGTGATCCCCGTGGTCGACCTGGGGCGCGACGACGCCGTCGACACCTTGCGGAGCGCCTGTGAGGAGATCGGCTTCTTCACCGTGGTCGGCCACGGTGTCGACCCACTCGCGATCGAGCAGGTGGCCGACGCGTCGCGACGCTTCTTCGATCAGTCGCCTGCCGCGAAGGAGCGGTTTGCCGGACCCGGCACCGTGATCGGGCTGCCCGTGTACCGGCCGCTGCGCTCGGAACGCCTCGGCGCGACCGGCCACGGCGTCGATCATGCCGATCTGAAGGAGTCGCTCGACTGGGGGCCGTCGCTTGCCGGCGTCGACTGGCCTGCCGGGCTGCAACGTCCGTACGTCACCTACCTGCGCGCGCTGCACGTGCTCGCGCGGCGGCTGCGCGGCGTGATCGCAGAGGCGCTCGGACATCCGCCGGACTGGTTCGAGGAGCGCTTTGACGAGCTCTCGTCGTCGCTGCGCGTCATCAACTACCCCGAGCCCGACACGGCGCCCGAGCCTGGACAGCTCCGCGCAGGTGCACACCGGGACTACGGCTTCCTCACCATCCTGCGCAGCGACGACGCGCCGGGCGGGCTCGAGGTGCAGACCGTCGCGGGCGACTGGGTCCAGGTCACCCCGACCCCGGACGCGTTCGTCTGCAACATCGGCGACCTGCTCGCCGACCTGACGGACGGCGCCTGGACGTCGACCCTGCACCGCGTCGCGCTGCCCCCGGCGGATGCACGCGGTGCGCGCAGGCAGTCGATCGTCTTCTTCCACAATCCCGGGGACGAGGCCTCGCAGGCGTACATCCTGCACAAGGCGGCCGCCGCGCTCGGCACGGCCTGATGGCGAGCGACGACAAACGGCGGCAGATCCTCGAGGCCGCGGTCCGCGTCTTCGCGCGCCAGGGGTACGAGGCTTCGCCGGTCGGCGACGTCGCCAAGGAGGCGGGCGTCGCCTACGGTCTCGTCTACCACTACTACGGCTCGAAGGACGCGGTGCTGGAGGCCGTCTTCCGCGAAGCCTGGGGACGCCTGCTCGCGGCCGTTGCCCTCGCCGAAGAGACGGGAAGGACCGCGCCGGAGCAGCTCGCGCTGGTCGTCAAGATCGTGCTGCGCGCCTGGCGGGACGATCCCGACCTCGTACGCCTGCTCGTGCGGGAGATCACCCGCAGCCCGCACATCCAGGACGAGCTCGACGAGATCGGGCAGGCCTTTGCGAGCCTCGAGCGGATCATCCGCCGTGGGCAGGACGAAGGCACGTTCCGCGCCGAGGTCGATGCGCGGATCGCGGCGTGGATGCTCTACGGCGCGCTCGACGAGGTGCTGACGGGCTGGGTGCTGGGTCAGCTCGCCGACGACGCCGAGCACGTGTCGTCGGCCGAGCGGGAGGTGATCGCGTCGATCAACGGCGGGCTGACCGTCCGCCCGCACTGACCGCGAGTCAACGTACGAGCGCGATCGCCCCAGTGGGGCTGGACACGAACATATGTTCGCTCTAGCATCGAGGCATGCAGCTCCGGCTCGATGCCGCCGACCGCCTCGTCGAGCTCGTCGAGGAGCGCCGGGGGCCGGTGGCCGCGGACGAGGCGGCGCGCAAGGTGCTCAAGCTCGGCGCGGCCGTCCCCGTCGGGCTCGCGCGCTCGCTGCTTGCCGAGGCGGTCGCGGCGGACGCGCGGCTGCGCTGGGCCGGCGACCTCGTCGCACTGACCGGCGCGCCGGGCGAAGAGCTGCTGCTCGAGCAGGCGACGTTCGTCGTCTTCGACCTCGAGACGACCGGCCTGCGGCCCGGGACGGCGCGGCCGTGCGAGGTCGGCGCGGTCCGGGTGCGCTCGCTCGAGCTGGAGGAGCGCTTCAGCTCCCTCGCCAACCCCGGCGCCCGGCTGCAGCCCGGCGTCGCCGCGCTGACCGGCCTGCGCGACCACGACCTGCGCCGCGCACCGCCCGTGGCCGCCGTCGTGCGGCGGTTCCTCGGCTTCGCCGGCGACGCGATCCTCGTGGCGCACAACGCGCGCTTCGACATGGCGTTCCTCGACAACGAGACGATGCGGCTGACCGGGAACCGCGTCGTCGCAACCGTGATCGACACGGTCGGACTGGCGCGCAAGCTGCTCGGCCGGCAGCCGGCGAACCTGAGCGCGCTCTCGTATCGCTTCGCGACCGATGCGCGGCCCTGTCACCGCGCGCTGCCCGACGCTGAGGCGACCGCCGAGATCCTGCTCTGTCTGATCGGCATGGCGCAGGAGCGCGGCGCGCGCACGGTCGCCGATCTCGTCGAGCTCTCGGCGACACGACCGCGGCGCGTGCACCGCAAGCGCAACCTCGCGTTCGGCGCACCGCAGCGGCCCGGTGTCTATCTCTTCCGCGACGTGCACGACCAGGTGCTCTACGTCGGGCGCGCACGCGACCTGCGGGCGCGACTGCGGTCGTATTTCCGGTCCGACAAGCAGCGGCCCGCCGTCGAGAGCGCGCTCGGCGCGTTGCACCGGATCGAATGGCGCGTGCTCGGGTCCGAGTTCGAGGCCGCGCTCGAGGAGCTCCGGCTGATTCGCGAGCTGCGACCGCCCGCCAACGCGCGCTCGGCACGGCCCGACCGCTACGTCTACCTGCGCCGCCGCGGCGACAGCGTCGTCTGCTCGTCGACCCCTGGCCCGCTCGGGCCGCTGAAGAGCAGGCGGCGTGCGCAGCTCGCGGCGCGCGCGCTGCAAGGCGTCGAGTGGGAGTCCGTCGGCGAGGCGCTCCCGAAGCTGCGCGCGAAGCTCAAGCGGCTCGCCCTCGACCTCCGGTTCGAGGACGCGGCGCGGCTGCGCGACCGGATCGACGCGCTCGAGCACGTCGTGCGCGAGTTGCAGCGAATCGAGCGGCTGCGCGGTCTGTCGGTCTGCGTGATCACACCCGGGGAGCAGGAAGGCACGCGCCGGGCGACGTACATCGCGCGCGGCCAGGTCGTCTGCACGCGGCCGTGGCACGGCCCGCACGGGCTCGAGTGGCAGGCGGGCCTGGCGGCGGTCGCGCGCGCCGAGCCGACGTCGGCGCCCGAGGTGGCCGACGAGTTGCTGGTCGCGGCGGCATTCCTGCGCCGTCCGCCGCCCGAGCTGGAGGTGATCCCGCTCGTACACTCCACGGGATGGACGACCTCCGCGCACGCGCCCTCGGCGTCGGCTGGCGCAAGCTCGTCGCTGACGGCGTGACCGCGACGCCGGTGACGCTGCGCCGCGGCGACGCGGTCAAGATGGTCGACGGTCCTCGGACGGAGACCGTGCCGCTGGCCGACTGGCCGGCCCGCCTCGACGGGCTGCTCGACGGCGCCACCAACGTGCATCTGCTCGCCCCGGACGGCGACTTCCACGCCCGCCGAACGAAGAAGGGCCGCTGGCTCGTCTCGCAGGCACGGCCCTCGTCGTCCGCGCCGGCCACCGAGCAGCACGACCGCGCGCCGCGGCATCCGCTCCCGGCCGGGCATCCGCTGTTTGCCGCGACGAAGAGCTCACGGGACAAGGAGCGCCAGGTGCAGCACTACGTCGAGCTCCTGCGTGCGCTGCCGCTGTGGGACCGCGAGCGCATCAGTGTCGTCGATGCGGGTTGCGGCAAGGCGTACATGAGCCTGGCACTCGTCGCCTACGGGCGCGAGGTCGGCACGCGGGTCGAGCTCGTCGGCCTGGACAGCAACCAGTCGGTGATCGAGACGGTGCGCGCGATCGCAGCCGGGCTCGGCTACGACGAGGCGCGCTTCGAGGCGACGACGATCGACGACTACGAGCCCGACGGGCCGATCGACCTGCTCGTCTCGCTGCACGCCTGCGACACGGCGACCGACGAGGCGATCGCGGCCGGCGTCCGGCTCGAGGCCGAGGCGATCGTCGTCGCGCCGTGCTGCCACCACGAGCTCGCCGCGCAGATCGCGAAGCACGAGAAGGACGCCCTCCTACGGCACGGGCTGCTGCTCGGCCGGCAGGCGGATCTCGTGACCGACGCGCTGCGCGCTGCTGCCCTCGAGTCGATTGGCTATCGCGTCGATGTGATCGAGTTCGTGTCGGCCGAGCACACCGCCAAGAACGTCATGCTGCGCGCCGTGCGGGCACCCTCCGCCGCGCGCGAGGCTCGCGCGCGGGCCGAGTACGTGGAGCTGCGCGACCGTTTCGGGGTCGAGCCGGCGATCGAGCGGCTGCTGCCCGTATCTCCCGTGGCCTGACCGTCGTTATGCCCTCGTGAAAGGGGGAAAACTCACACATGGGAATTCTCTGGATCATCCTGATCGTCGTCCTGGTGCTCGCGCTGCTCGGCTTCTTCTCGCGCAGCGTCTGGTAGCCAGGCTGTAGGACTCGACGGACTCGAATGATGGGCCGTCCCGCTCTCGCGGGGCGGCCCATTTGTCCGATACAACAGGGGTATGGATGCGACACCGCCCATGCTCCGCCGCGGTGACGCCGCCCTCGCACTGCCCCGCCTCGGCGGGATGGCGCGGCCAGACGGCGTCGTGATCGTCTCCGAGCGCTTCTGGGCCTTTGCCGGCGTCGACGGCTCGCTCCGCGAGGGACGGATGCCGAAGCCGCCCGAGGCCGTGCACAGCCTGCCGCTCGCGCGCGGGCTCGTCCGGCTCGGCGCCTCGCTGTCGCCGATGTTCCGCCGCCGCGGTGTCGCCAGGCCGCGTGAGCGCGTCCTGATCCTGGCCGCCGTCCTGGCGCCGATCCCCTTCGCCTTCCTCGCGGCTCCCTGGTCGACGGTCGGCGGCATCACCATCTCGCTGGCGCTGCTCTTCACGATCCTGCGCGGCCGCGCCCTGCATCTGCACGGCGCCGAGCACCGCGCGATCGCGGCCGCCGAGGAGCGCCGCCTGGCCGCCGCGTGGAGCGGCGCCGTCAAGCCGACGCGCTTCTCGCCGCGCTGCGGGACGAACTTCGCGGCGCTGGCGCTTCCGGTCACCTACGCTCGCCGACCGGGTGCTGCCGCTCGCGCCCGCGTTCTGGTCGCCGCTCGTGGTGCTCGTGCTCTCGCTCGCGCTGACGATGGAGCTCTGGCGGATGGTGCAGATGTCTTCGCACCGGGTCTGGCGGGCGTTCCTCGTGCCGGGTCTTGCCCTGCAGCGACTGACGACGCGTGAGCCGACACTCGGCGAGACGCAGGTGGCGCTGCGGGCCGTGGCCGCGGTCCTGGCCCGCGAGCTAGAGTAAGCCGCATGCACGAGATCGGGACGATGCGGGTCAAGAGCGGCCTCGCCGAGATGCTGAAGGGCGGCGTGATCATGGACGTCGTCGACGCCGAGCAGGCGAAGATCGCCGAGGAGGCCGGTGCCGTGCGCGGTGATGGCGCTCGAGCGCGTGCCGGCCGACATCCGCCGCGACGGCGGCGTCGCCCGCATGTCCGATCCCGACATGATCCGCGGGCATCCAGGAGGCGGTGACGATCCCGGTGATGGCCAAGTGCCGCATCGGCCATTTCGCCGAGGCGCAGATCCTGCAGTCGCTCGAGATCGACTACATCGACGAGTCCGAGGTCCTCACGCCCGCCGACCTCGAGCACCACGTCGACAAGTGGCAGTTCACGGTGCCGTTCGTCTGCGGCTGCACGAACCTCGGGCGAGGCGCTGCGGCGCATCGCCGAGGGCGCCGCGATGATCCGCACGAAGGGCGAGGCCGGCACGGGCGACATCGTCAACGCGGTCACGCACATGCGCTCGGTCTTCGGCGGCATCCGCCGCCTGCAGTCGCTGCGCAGCGAAGAGCTCTACGCCGAGGCGAAGGAGCTGCGCGCGCCGTACGACCTCGTCAAGTGGGTGGCCGAGAACGGCCGCCTGCCCGTCGTCACGTTCACCGCCGGCGGGATCGCGACGCCGGCCGACGCGTCGCTCTGCATGCAGCTCGGCGCCGACGGCGTCTTCGTCGGCTCGGGCATCTTCAAGTCGGGCAACCCGTCCGAGCGCGCCCGCGCGATCGTCGAGGCGACGACGCACTACCTCGACGCGGACGTGCTCGCGCGCGTCTCGGCCGGCCTCGGCGAGGCGATGGTCGGCATCTCGACGCAGTCGCTCGATCCGAGCGAGCTGCTCGAGACGCGCGGCTGGTAGAGGGCAGCGCGGGGAAACCTCCGGTTTCCCCTCGCGGGCCCCTTTCCGACACGTTGCGAATGAGTGTGTGCGAGCACGGGCAGAGCCCGCACTCGCGTCGTCTCGCGCTGCGGCCGCACCCGCGTAATCAGTGTCCGACGCCTGAAGGCGTCGGACGCCGCTCTTCCTACTGCCTCTGCCGAGCGCCGAGGTAGACGAGCACCTGTGCGTTCTCCGGTGCCTTGCCGCCGCCCAGAGGTGTCTGCTGCACGACCTTGCCCGTCTGGGAATCGGACGTCACCGGGAACCTGACGAAGATCAGCCGAAGCTTCGCCGTGTTCATCGTCGAGACTGCCTGCCTGAGCGTCTGCCCGACGGCGTTCGGGACGGTGAGGTCCGTGGCGGCGTTCGGCCCCTTCGACACGTTGATCTGCACGTGCGAGTGGTAGGGGAGCGTGCTGCCGGCCGCCTTCGCCTGTTGGAGCACCGTGCCGAGCGGATCGTCGGCGGGCACGAAGACGATGCTGGCGAGGATGCCCGCACGGTTCATGCTCGTGGCCGCGGCCGCCTCGGTCGTGCCGGTGACGTCCGGCATCGTCGCGGTCGTCGGCTGCGCGGGAGCAGTCGTCGTGGGTGCAGTCGTCGTCGCCTCGGTCGTCGTCGTCTCCTCGGGTCGTCGTCTCCTGGGTCGTCGTCTCGTCCTCGGTGGTCGTCGCAGCGGTCGACGTGCTGGTCGACGTCGCCGCCGACGCGACCGAGAGTGTGACGGTCGAGCCCTTGGCCACGCTCGCTCCGGCCTCAGGCTGCTGGCCGATCACGATCCCGGCCTGCTGGTCGGAGCTGACGGCCTTCTTCGTCGTGTGCAGCCCGGCGGCGTCGAGCGTCGCCTGAGCCTCGGGGAACGGCTTTCCGGTGAGCTCGGGAACGGCCACCTGGCCCGCGGTTGTCGCGGTCTGGACGGTCGTGACCGTCGTCGTGCTCTTGTCGTCGTCGCGGTGGGTGAGGTACCACGCGATCGCGATCCCGGCCGCGACGAGCGCCAGCGCGCCGAGCGCGAGCAGCATGCCCGCGCCGATCCGCCGGTCCGGAGGCGGGCCGGCAGGGGCCGGTTCACCGACGACGGTCTCGCGCGAGGAGATGACGGTCGGGTCGTCCGGCGGTGGGCCAGGCGTCGTCCGGGGGCGGTGGCGGTTCAGGAGGTTGAGTCATGGGGCGGATCTCTCCATGCGCGAGACTTTGCAACCTGTGCCGAGGTTGCTGGTCACCGGAGGAGCAGGCTTCCTGGGCCGCGAGCTCGTGCGTCGCGCACCCGCCCGCGGCTGGGAGGTGCGGGCGACGTGGCACTCAGCGCGCCCGGAGCTCGCTGCCGACTGGCGGCGCGTCGACGTGCGCGACGTTGACGGAGTCGCCGAGGCGATGCACGGTGTCGAAGCCGTCATCCACACCGCCTACCGGCAGGGTGAGGACGAGTGGTCGACGAATGTCGATGGCTCCGAGTGCGTCGCGCGCGCCGCCGCCGGGGCCCGGTTGATCCACCTCTCGACCGACCTGGTCTTCGACGGCCGCCGCGGTCGCTACCGCGAGGACGACGCGCCCGGGGCGGTCAACAGCTACGGCCGCTCGAAGGAAGAGGCCGAGCGTCGCGTGGCGGCGGCTCACCCGTCGGCCACGATCGCACGCACCTCGCTCCTCTACGGCGGCTCCGAGCCAGGCCCGCAGGAGCGGCTCGCGCTCGAGGGCTCGAGGTTCTTCGTCGACGAGATTCGCTCGCCGGTGCGGGTCGGTGACCTCGCGGAAGCGCTCCTCGAGCTGCTCGCGCTCGACGCGCGCGGACCGCTCCATCTGGGCGGCGAGGACGACCTCAGCCGCTTCGACTTCGCGGTGGCCCTCGGCGCCGACCCCGCTCGGATCGAGCGTGCCAAGACGACGCCGGACCGCGCACCGGACGTCTCGCTCGACAGCAGCCGTGCGCGCGACCTGCTGCGCACACGTCTGTGCGGCGTCTACGCCAGCAGCGCCGCCGTTCGTTCCGACCGGTAGTCGAAGATCGCCGCGAGCAGCCGGGCGACGACACGTTCGACGAGCGGCGCGAGCGGGCCGCCGGGCACGCGGTAGCGGACGTGGTCGTGGATCTCGGTGCCTCCCGGAACGGAAGTGAGCCGGTGGGTGTGCTCCCACAGGAGGTACGGCCCGCTCAGCTGCACGTCGACGAAGGACCGGGGCGGATGCCAGCGCGCGATCACCGTCGTCCAGCGAATCGGCACGCCGAAGAGCCGGAGCCGGTAGCGCAGAAAGGCGCCGCGTTCGAGTGCGGCAGGAGCCGAGTCGATGCGGAAGCCGAGCCACGGCGGTGTGATCGCCTCGAGGTTCCCGGGGTCGGCGTAGAACGTCCAGGCTTCGTCGATCGGCGCGGCGACGATCTGCGTCCGCTCCAGGTGGAACGTTCTCACTCGCGCCAGCGGTCGGCCGCGGCGCGGCCCTCGGGCGTCGCGAGGAAGTGCTCGAGCGGCACGTGCAGGAGCGCGACGCGCGCTTCTGCGAGGACCTCGTCACCGTCGACGATCGACCCGGTCGTGTGGATGCGCCGGCCGTGCGCGTCGTCGATGCGGGCGCGCAGGAGGAGCTCGGTGTTGATCGGCACCGGGCGGCGGAAACGCACGAACATGCGCGCGGTCACGGCCGGGAAGTCGAACCAGGTGGCGAGCAGCCCGCACGCCTCGTCCAGTGCCGCCGAGACGAGCCCGCCGTGGGCGAGCCCCGGGCCGCCCTGGTGGCGCTCGTCGAACGAGAAGTAGGCCTCGTACTCGCTCAGGCCCTCGGCTGCCGGCGCCGGCAGCCCGAGCCCCATGGGGTTGTCGCCGCAGCCCCAGCACGCCGGGTCATGGTGCGGCGGGATCTTCTGCATGCCACACGTTCTCGAACGTCCCGAACCGCAGCTCCTGGATGTAGTGGAACCGCGACTCGTCGCCGCGCCGCAGGTACTCGACCTGGTTCTCCGCGAGAAAGGCGTTGTAGGCATCGGCCGACTCCCAGCGGTCGATCACGAGGTAGCGCTCCGGCTCCTCGACGTCGTGCAGCAGCTCGGTGCCGATGTAGCCCGCGCCCTGCCGGAAGAACTGCGCCCAGTCGCCCTCGGGGCCGTACGCGGCCTCGAAGCTCTCGGTGTCGCGCACCTCGTAGCGGAAGACGAGCGCGATCATCTGGTCATCTCAATCCGCCGCGCTCATGGTGGGCCTGGAAGAAGTTCTCGCTGCCGGCGGTCGCCATCGCCGCCGAGGCGCTGATCTCGAGCGCCAGTGCGGCGGCCGCGACGATCTGCGCGAAGCGGTAGACGGTGCCGCTGCCGGCGCAGCCGATCGAGGCGAGCCAGTCGCGGGCCGACGGCAGCGTCGTGCCGCCGCCGACGGTGCCGACCTCGAGACCGCCGAAGCGAATCGTCGCCTGCAGGCCGCCCTCGACCCGGCGACCGGTGCCGTGCGCCATCGAGCTCGTGCCGACCATGCCGAGATCCTGCCCGGTAGCGGCGTAGATCGCGGCGATCGCCGAGGCGGGGGTGAACGCGACCGACTGCATGCCGCTCGCAACCGCGCCGTGCGTGCCGGCCCACGAGAGCGCCTCGAGATCATCGGCGGTCGTCCGCAGAACCCGGCGGATCTGCTCGTCGGATAGGAACGCCTCGGCGAGCACGGTCTTGCCGTGGCCGGACTGGAAGAACTCGGCGGACGGCTTCTTGTCGCCGCCCATGTTGGCCTCGAGGATGGCGCGCCCCGGCTTCACCGGCGCGCGCTGCATCACGTACGCCATGTTCAGCGCGTAGGAGTTGCGCGTCATCATGTTCGGCCCGACCGCGTCCCCGGTCGTCCATTGCCAGAGGACGTGGCACATCGGCCCGACGACGTGCGTCTTCACGCCGCGTAGCCGCGCACGCTTCGACAGCGAGGCGTCGTCGGAGGTCGCGAGCCACTCTTGCATCGCGGGCACCTCGGAGTCGATCCAGCGGGCGAGCTCGACCGCGTGCGCGGCGTCGGCGCAGACGAAGCACGACGCGCGGGTGATGCGATCGTGCAGGACGTACGTGCGGATCGTCCCGGCGGCGAGCGCGCCGCGGGTCATCGATGCGGTCAGCCCGCCTTCGGTGTGCGCGAGCGGAACGTGCACCGTCTCCGTCGCGCGGCTCTGCTCCCGTACCGACCCGTCGTCGTCGAGCTCGTAGGCGCCGAGCTCGAGCTCGATCGGGACGGCGGAGACGGGGATCACCGCCACGCCGACGAGCGACTCCGCGGCGGAGGCAAACGGGTCGAGGTCGACGCTCGTGACGAGGCCGTCGCGCACGCCCATCGCAGCGCGACGCGACGCGATCGACGCCGCGTCGTTCTTCCGGGGCCACCGCATAGGCGGAGCCTAGACTCCGGCGCATGGCGGCGACACCGATGAAGGGCAAGCCCCTGGCCGAGCGCATTCGTGCCGAGGTGGCCGAGGAGGTGCGCACGATCGGCCACATCGGCGTCGTGACGGTGCTCGTCGGTGACGACCCGGCGTCGGAGGTCTACATCCGGCTCAAGCACAAGGCGGCGCTCGAGGCGGGCTTCGACGCGACCGACCTCCGGCTGCCGGCGAACACCGCGCAGGAGACGCTGCTCGCCAAGCTCGCGGAGCTGAACGAGTCGGACGACGTCGACGCGATCCTCGTGCAGTTGCCCCTGCCCGGTCACCTCGACGAGGAGCAGGTGATCCGCGCGGTGTCTCCCGCCAAGGATGTCGACGGGTTTCACCCGATGAACGCGGGCGAGCTCTACCTGGGCCGGCCGGCGATCGTCTCGGCGACACCTCGCGGTGTGATGGCACTGCTCGAGGAGCACAATGTCGAGCTCGACGGAGCGCGGGCCGTCGTGATCGGGCGCAGCGACATCGTCGGGAAGCCCCTGTCGCACTTGCTGCAGCAGGCGAACGCGACGGTGACGCTCTGTCATTCGCACACGCGTGACCTGCCGCGCCACACGCTCGACGCCGACGTCCTCGTGGCCGCCGTCGGGGTGCCCGCGCTCGTCACTCCGGACATGGTCAAGGCGGGAGCCGTCGTCGTCGACGTCGGCATGAACCGAACGGACGCAGGGCTCGTCGGCGATGTCGATCCCGGAGCGCGCCGAGCGCGCCTCTGCGATGACCCCGGTGCCAGGCGGTGTCGGGCCGATGACGATCGCGTGCCTGCTCCAGAACGCCGTTCGCTGCGCCCGCTACCGCCGCGGCGACCTCGTGTACCCGGCCGCGCAGCGTTGATATGTTGCGCGCGCTCCGCCTGTGCGGGGATCTAGTCGTCGAGCAAGGAGTGCGTGAACGTGGCTGAAGGCACGGTCAAGTGGTTCTCGAACGAGAAGGGCTACGGCTTCATCGAGCGTGGCGACGGCGAGGCGGACGTGTTCGTCCATTTCTCCGCGATCACCGGTGAGGGCTACAAGTCGCTGACCGAGGGTCAGCGCGTCAGCTTCGAGGTCGTGCAGGGCGACAAGGGCCTGCAGGCGTCGGACGTCTCGGCGCTCTAGGAAAGATCGGAACCGGTTTGAAGGGCTCCGAGAGGAGCCCTTCGTGTTATAGGAGGGTGATGGCTGGGATCACGAGAGACGAAGTGCTGCACGTGGCGCGGCTCGCACGCCTCGAGCTGACCGATGCCGAGGTGGAGAAGTTCCAGGGGCAGCTGTCGGCGATCCTCGAGGCGGTCTCGAAAGTCGCTGAGCTCGACCTGTCGGACGTGCCGCCGACCGCGCACCCGCTCGAGATCCAGAACGCCTGGGCGGAGGACGAGCCGCGGCCGTCGCTCGAGCACGACGACGTCTTTCGCAACGCGCCCGATCACGAGGACGACCACTTCAGGACGCCGCCGCATGCGGCGTAGGCTCGATCGAGCCGCCCAGGAGCGAACGTGCCGGCTTGGCCGGCGCCGGAGCGGGAACGGCGTCGACACCCTGACCCTGACGGCGGAGCGTGCCAACGAGCTGCTCGCGGCGAAGGAGGTCTCCTCGGACGAGCTCTTCGCTGCCTACCTGGCCGCGATCGGCGAGCGCGACCCGGAGCTGCACGCCTACCTCTACGTCTGCGACGACAGCCCCGGCGAGGGGATCCCGATCGCGATCAAGGACGTGATCGGGACGAAGGGCATGCGGACGACGGCGGGCTCGAAGATGCTCGAGAGCTACGTCCCGGTCTACGACGCGACCGTGATCGAGCATTGCAAGGCGCGCGGACTGCGCATCCTCGGCAAGACGAACACCGACGAGTTCGCGATGGGCTCGTCGACGGAGAACTCCGCCTACGGCCCGTCACACAACCCGTGGGACCCGACGCGCGTCCCCGGCGGCTCCGGCGGCGGCAGCGCAGCCGCGGTCAGCGGCGGCCTCGCGCCGTGGGCGCTCGGGTCGGACACCGGCGGCTCGATCAAGCAGCCGTCGGCGCTCTGCGGCAACGTCGGGTTGCGACCGACCTACGGAACGGTCTCGCGCTACGGCGTCGTCGCGTTCGCGTCGTCGCTCGACCAGGTCGGCCCGGTGGCCAAGAACGTGCGCGACTGCGCGTTCCTGTACTCGGTGATCGCAGGGCGCGACGAGAACGACTCGACGACTGTGGATGTTCCCGAGACGTTGGTGCCGCAGGCGGACGACCGCGACCTGAAGGGCGTGCGCGTCGGTGTGCCCAAGGAGCTCAACGACGCAGAGGGAATCGAGACCGGGGTGCGCGACGCGGTGCGCAAGGCGATCGAGCTCGCCGAGTCGCTGGGCGCGGAGGTGGGGGAGTGCTCGCTGCCACGGTCGGTCGAGTACGGCCTCGCGTGCTACTACCTCGTCGCGCCGGCGGAGGCGTCGTCGAATCTCGCGCGCTACGACGGTGTCCGCTACGGGTTGCGCGAGCTCGGCGCCGACTTCCGCGAGATGGTGATGAAGACGCGCGACGCCGGTTTCGGCGACGAGCCGAAGCGGCGCATCATGCTGGGCACCTACGCGCTCTCGTCCGGCTACTACGACGCGTACTACGGCAAGGCGCAGCGAGTACGCACGGTGATCAAGCGCGAGCACGACGCAGCGTTCGAGCGGTTCGACCTGCTCGTCTCGCCGACCAGCCCGACCGTCGCGTTCGAGCTCGGCGCGAAGACCGAGAATCCGCTCGCGATGTACCTCAACGACCTCTTGACGATCCCGTCGTGCATGGCCGGCCTGCCGGGGCTGAGCATCCCCTGCGGCCTCTCGGAGGGCCTGCCCGTCGGGTTGCAGCTGATCGGGCCGCAGTTCGCCGAGAACACGCTCTTCCGGGTCGGGCACGCGCTCGAGGGCGCGCTCGGCTTCGACATCGTCCCGGAGCGCCTGAGATGAGCAGCGGCGTAGGCTCGGCGGAGCCGCCCAGGAGCGAAGGCGGCGGCTCGACCGGCGCCCGAGCGGGAAATTGGGAGCCGGTGATCGGGCTGGAGATCCACGTCCAGCTGAAGACGAAGACGAAGATGTTCTGCCGCTGCCGCAACTCGTACGGCGATCCGCCCAACTCGAACGTGTGCCCGGTCTGCCTCGCCTTCCCGGGTGCGTTGCCGGTGCCGAACCGCCGTGCGATCGAGGAGACGATCAAGCTCGGCCTGGCGCTCGACTGTGAGATCGCAGAGCGGGCCGTCTTCCATCGCAAGAACTACTTCTATCCCGACCTGCCGAAGGCGTACCAGATCAGCCAGTACGACGAGCCGCTCTGCGCGGGTGGGAAGCTCGTCGTCCCGACCGACGACGGCGGCGTCACGATCGGCATCACGCGCGCCCACCTCGAGGAGGACGCGGCGAAGAACATCCACGTCGCCGAGTCGGGGCGGCTGCACGGCGCGACGGCGACGCTCGTCGACTTCAACCGCGGCGGCACGCCGCTCGTCGAGATCGTGACGGAGCCCGACCTGCACGACGCCGAGACGGCGAAGCGCTTCCTGCAGCTGCTACGCCAGACCGTCGTCGAGCTGGAGCTGTCCGACGCAGAGCTCGACAAGGGATCGATGCGCTTCGACGTCAACGTCTCCGTCCGGCCGGCCGGCTCCGACGAGCTGCGCACACGGACGGAGCTGAAGAACATGAACTCGTTCAACTTCGCCGCGAAGGGGATCGAGCGGGAGATCGCGCGCCAGATCAAGGTCTACGAGTCGGGCGGCACCGTCGACCAGGAGACGCTGCACTTCGATCCGGGCAACGAGGAGTCGGCGCCGATGCGCTCCAAGGAAGAGGCGCAGGACTACCGCTACTTCCCGGAGCCCGACCTCGTCCCCGTTCACCCGCCGGACGACCTCGTCGAGCGGTTGCGCGGCGAGATCGGCGAGCTGCCGGGCGCGCGGATCGGCCGGATCGCCGACACGCTCTCGTTCTACGACGCCGACGTGCTCGTGACCGGCGGGCTCGACCGGCTCTGGGCTGCGGTCGTCGACGCGGGCGCCGACGCGAAGGAAGCCGCGAACGTGCTTGCGAACCAGTTCGTCGCGACCGGGATCGACCCCGGCTCGGTCTCTCCTGCGGAGCTCGCGAAGCTCGTCTCGGCACGCAGGCGAGATCCCGCGGGCGACGTTCGACGATGCGCTCGCGCACGTAGGCGATCCGGGCTTCAGCGCCGACCCGTACGTCGCGCAGAAGGCGGTCTCGGACGCCTCCGAGCTCGATCCGGTGATCGAGCGCGTGATCGCGGCGAACCCGTCGCAGGCGGAGCAGTACCGCGGCGGCAAGCAGGGGCTGCTCGGCTTCTTCGTCGGCCAGGTGATGAAGGAGACGCAGGGCAAGGCCGACGCGCGCGTCGTCAACGAGCGCGTGCGCGAGCGGCTCAGCCAGTGATCCTCGAGAGTCACCGTGCGACCGAAAGCATCGCGAGGCACATCTCGTCGGTCGTGCCTTCCCCCCAGAGCACGTAGCGCGGCGCGAGCTGCGCCGAGCCAACGACGGGCTGGCCGGCCTTCGAGTTGTCGTACGTGCAGCGCACGCGCACCGTGTCGCCGGCACCGACCTTGACCGGTGATTTCAAGTAGTAGACGTCCTGCCAGTGGAAGTCCCAGGCCGGGATGTGGAGCAGCGTCTGCTCCTTCGCCGTCCCAGGGTCGAGCACGACGGAGATGTCCTGGCCGCGGAGGTGCATGTGGCCGGCGACGCCGTAAATCGTCTGCGGGCCGTCGAAGCTGCGATCGCACGAGGTCGGGATGTTCTTGCCGGCGCCGACGTCCTGCGGGTAGTCGGCCAGGGTCTTTCCGCACAGCCTGAGGAGCGCGGTCGGGATGTACGCGTTCTGCACGCCGTACTTCGTGACCTCGTCCTGGAAAGCCTGCGTGCGGCTGCACTTCGGCCCCGACGAGCCGGTCGGGCACGGCAGCTCGACGGGCGCGGCGACGAGCTGCGTCTCGAGCGTCGTCAGCTTCGTCGAGGCAGGACGCAGCCGCAACTGAGCGCGTGAACGGTCAGGCCCCGAGCCGGCGATCAGGTTGTAGTGCACCTGCATCACGATCTTCGCGCCCTTGTGCAGGAGGACGCCGGTGCCCGCCGGCAGCGCGTTCGATGTGTGCCCGGGCACCCACGCCGCGATCCAGGGCGGCTGGCCGAGCCGGTCGAGCGCGCCCGTCGAACCGAGGTCGACCGGGAGGTCGGGCCCGCCGAAGCACGACCAGCCCTTGCCGCCGTGTGAGGCGTTCAGGTGGGTCGCGGCGGTCGCCTGCGTTCCGGCAGCCTCGTAGAGGATCACATGGTGAACGCTCCCCGTCCGCTGCGGGCGGATCAGTGCCGCCGTCACGAAGGCGCTCTGCCGCAGCTTCGGGTCGAGCAGGAAGCAGTGATAGTCGTCGATACCTCCGCCGGCCGCGTGCGGCGAGTAGGCCCGCGGCGGTGCGAGGGTGATCGTGCGACCCGGCCCGGATAGTCCCGCCGGCCGCGCAGGCTTCGTATGGCGATCGGAGCCCTGTCCTGCGGGGGCGCCGGCTGCGGCCCAGGCGGCCAAGGTCGAGAGCTCAGCCGCGCTCAGGCGGCGGACGTCTCGTCCGACGATCCCGGCGGAGTCGGGCCCGGGCATCCACGGCGGCATCAGACCGGCCTTCGTCATCCGGACGATGCCCGGCGCGTGCGTGCGCGCTTCGGCGGCGGTCGTCAGCGGAAAGGGGGCGATGCCGCCGATCCGGTGGCACGAGGCGCACTTTGCGTCGAGGATCGGGGCGACGTCGCGGTTGTACGTCGGGGCCGCGGACTGCGCGGCGCCGCCTGCGTGCGCGAGGAGCGCCGCGACAGCGGCCGCGGCCAGCGCAGCGAGGAGGGCGACGTTCCGCATCGCAATTCACTGTAGTTCCGATCAAGCCGCCCCGCAGCCCCCCGGAATCCTCCTTGAGGACGACGCGATCTCGGCCGGTCGTGACTACCGTTTTGGACATGCTCAGGCGGTTGCAGGCGGCGGACGTAGCGGCGATCCTGATCCTCGCCGTCTTCGTGGGTGTGTTCGGCACAGGCCTTGGCGTCGCAGCCGCGCACGTCCGGTCGACGTCGTCGCCCCAGCGGGCTCCGTTGGGCGCGATCATCCACCCCGGCGCCGACGTCCCGTCGCTGCAGCGCGACCGCGTGCGTTTCCACGAGGCGCCGCGCTAGGCAAGCCGCCGCGCCCGTCCTAGACTCGGACGATGGGCGTTCCGCGCTGGGTGTTGGCCGTCGTTGCCGCGGGGCTCGTCGTCTTGGCGGTGGACGTCGCGATCGTCGTGCTCGCGCACGACGGGACCGAACCGGCCGCCGCCCGGCCGACCGCTGAGGGCGACGCAGTCGCGATGATCGACCCGCGGGGCCACAACGTCGTCGCGACGCGTGACGGTCGGCCGTCAGCCGACCGCGGTCGCGGCGGGCTACGGCGGCGCCTGGGTGCTGAACCGAGGAGAGGGGACGCTGACGCACATCGACGCGAGAACCCACAGCGTCGTCGCGACGATGGAGCCCGACTCGACGGCCAACGACGTCACCCTCGGTGCGGGCGGGATCTGGTTCGTCGGGCGCCCGCGCACGAACGAGCCCCTCGAGATCGCCGAGCTCGAGCGCATCGACCCGTCGACCGGGGCGGTCGACCGCTCCTTCGAGACGGGCACCGGAGCCAGCGTGATCGCCGCGGGCGGTGGCGCGCTCTGGTCGACCGGCTACCTCGGGCATCACGTGCGCGGCGCGGCGCGCTCGGATGCGCGCACCGGCGAGATGCGGCGGATCAACATCGGCATCTACGGCGACCTCGTGACCGCCGACGACCAGGCCGTCTACTACGTGGCGAGCATCGGCCAACGGGTCGCGCGCGTCTCGGCGCGCACCGGCAGGCTGACCAACTCGATGACACTCGCCACCGACGAGAGCCTGGCGGCCGGCAACATCCTGCCGAGCCCGACCGACGCCGTCTTCGGCGCCGGCTCGCTCTGGATCAGCACCAGCTCCGGCAGCGTGCTGCGCATCGACGGGCGGCTGGGCGGGATTCGGGACAGCATCCAAGCCTGCCGAAACGCGCTCGCTGTCGCCTTCGGCGAAGGAGGCGTGTGGGTCGCGTGCGGCGACAATACGGTCGTCCGCGTCGACCCGGCGACCGACGAGACCGATGCGCCGATCCACGTCGACGGCCTGCCGCGCGGCATCGCGGCCGGCGCCGGCACGGTCTGGGTGACGCTGAACCGATGACGCCTTGGCGGTGGCGGCGCTGGTGGTCGGGCGTCGGGATGCCGGCGCTCCGCGTGATGGCGATCGAGCACTGGGATCCGGTCGGCGTCTACGACGATGCATCGCAGGCCGACGTCTACGACCCCTATCTCGAGCGCGTCGGGCGGATGCTGCGGAAGGGCAAGGGGCCGGAGGAGATCGCGAGCTACCTCGGCGACGTGCGAACGAAGGCGTTCAAGCGCAGCGAGAGCGAGACGGCCGACGAGCTCTTCGCCGACCGGGTGGTCGCGTGGTACTCGCTCGAGGCGCCAGATTGACGAGGCTCTAAGCGGCGCGCACGCCGGCGGCGAGCAGCACCGCGGCCAGCGCGAAGCAGGCCGAGGCGGCAGAGACGGCGGTCTGCGTGAGCGCGGAGGCCGCCGCAGCCGCCACGACAGCTCCCACGACGAGCGCATTCGCGCGCGGCCGGCGCCGTAGCGTCGCGAGCGCGACGACGACCACGGCCAGCGCGCCGAGGGAGCTGCCCACGATCGCGACCACGCGCGGCAGGACGTCGACGTGATCCTGCGCCCGTGGGACGGCCGTCCCGAAGCTCCCGTGGACGTCCATCGCCGCGGCGACGCCGACGGCGAGGCCCGTGTAGAGCAGGCCGAGCGGCCCGGCCCAGGCCTTGCGCCAGAGCTGCAGCGACCCGATGCCGAGCAGGGGCGCGGAGAGGAGCGCGCCGGCGAGGTAGTAGACCCGGAACGACGCGGCGTCCCAACCGTGCGCAGCGCCCCAGGCCATCGCGCCGGCGGCTGCAGCGAACGACAGGAGCCCGCCGCCCCAGGCGATGCGTCCCGCGCGCAGGAGCCGGCCCGCGAGCCGGAGTGAGATCAGCGCCGCCGCGAAGGAGAGGAGCACGTCCACGGCCGTAGTCTGCTGCCCGCGGGCGAGGCGTGGTGCCTCGCATTGTCTTCGCACCACCGAGGCTGTCGTTAACCTGTCTGACTTGGAGAAGCGGTACCTCTTCACGCCCGGCCCGACTCCCGTTCCGCCGGAGGTGCTGGCGGCCGGCGCGGAGCCGATCGTCCACCACCGCGGCCTCGACTTCCGCGAGATCTACGCGAGCGCGCTCGAGCGCCTGAAGGGCGTCTACCGCACCGAGTCCGACGTGCTGCTCTTCACCGCCTCGGGCTCGGGCGCGATGGAGTCGGTCGTCGCGAATCTGTGCGCTCCAGGCGATCGCGTCGCGGTCGTCAGCCACGGCTCGTTCGGGGAGCGCTGGGTCGCGATCTGCGAGCAGCACGGCGTCGAGGTGCAAGCGATTCGCTACGAGTGGGGCGAGGTGCCGGACGCCGACGAGATCGGGGCCGCGGTGCGCGAGTCGGGCGTCGACCTCGTGCTCTGCCAGCAGTCGGACACCTCGACCGGGGTCGTCTCGGACGTGCGCGCAGTCAAGGAGGCCGTCGGCGACGCGGCGCTCGTGGTCGATGCGATCTCGTCGCTCGGCGCGGTGCCGCTCGAGACCGACGCCTGGGGGATCGACGTCGTCGTCTCCGGCTCCCAGAAGGCGCTGATGTGCCCACCCGGGCTCGCAACCGTCTCGGTGCCCGAGCACGTGCTTGCCCGCGCGAAGCCGTCACGCAGCTTCTACTTCGACTGGCAGGCGAACAAGAAGGCGCAGGACAAGCTGGACGCCGCCTTCACTCCGGCGGTGTCGCTGATCCGCAGCCTCGACGTCGCCCTCGGGCTCATCCTCGGCGACGGGCTCGACGCTGCGTTCGAGCGTCACGTGCGGCTCGGTCGCGCGGCGCGTGCAGGCGTCAAGGCGATGGGGCTCGAGCTCTTCTCGCCCGACGACGACAGCGCGGCCGTCGTGACTGCGGTGCGGCCGCCGGACGGGATCGACGGCGACGAGCTGCTCGCGCACCTGCGCGACCGGCACGGCGTCACGCTCGCGCCGGGGCAGGCGCACCTGAAGGGCAAGATCTTTCGCATCGGTCATATCGGCTGGTTCGACGTCTTCGACATCGCGACGGCGCTGGCCGCGGTCGAGCTGTCGCTGACCGAGCTGGGCGCGGAGATCGAGCGCGGCGTCGCGGTCGCGCGCGCGTTCGAGGCGTACGAAGCACACGTCGTCGCGTAGTGAAGGTCCTGATCCGTGAAACGATCGCCGAGGCGGGGGTCGAGCTGCTTCGCAAGTCGTTCGAGGTCGACGTCGACGGGGAGACGCCGCTGGAAGAGATCGTCGGCGACTACGACGCTCTGATCGTCCGCTCGGCGACGAAGGTGACCTCGGACGTGATCGACGCCGGGACGCGCTTGAAGGTGATCGGCCGCGCCGGCGTCGGCGTCGACAACGTCGACGTGGACGCGGCCACGCGTCGCGGCATCGTCGTCGCGAACGCGCCGGAGTCGAACGTCGTCTCGGCCGCGGAGCACACGATCGGGCTCCTGATGGCGCTGGCGCGGAACATCCCGCAGGCGCATGCCGCGCTGGTCGACGGCCGCTGGGAGCGCTCGAAGTGGGGCGGCGTCGAGCTCGCCGACAAGACACTTGGCGTGCTCGGCTTTGGACGCATCGGCCGGCAGGTCGCCCGGCGCGCACTCGGCCTCCAGATGAAGGTGATTGCGTACGACCCGTTCGTCGGCGCAGACCGCTTCCGTGAGCTTGGTGTGGAGAGCGCGTCGTTCGAAGGCGTGCTCGCCCGCGCGGACTTCATCACGCTGCACCTGCCGCTCACCGACGAGACGCGCGGCGCGATCGACGAGAACGCGATCGCGAAGATGCGCGACGGCGTGCGGATCGTCAACGCCGCCCGAGGCGACCTGGTCGTCGACGATGCCCTCGTTGCGGCGCTCATCTCGGGCAAGGTGGCCGGTGCGGCCGTCGACGTCTTCGTCGAGGAGCCGTATTCGGGACCGTTGCTCGCGGCGCCGAACATCATCGTCACGCCACACCTGGCGGCCTCGACCGAAGAGGCACAGGATCGCGCCGGGGTGATCGTCGCGGAGCAGGTCGCCGCCGCACTCGAGGGTGGGCTCGTGACGAACGCGGTCAACATCCCGACGGTCGGCGCGGACGACCTCGAAGTGCTCGGGCCGTACATCCCGCTCGCCGCGAAGCTCGGCCGCTTCGCGATGGAGCTTGCCGGCGGTGACGTACGCAAGCTGACGATCGAGGTGTACGGAGAGCTCGCGGAGTACGACACGCGGCTGCTGACGGTCGCAGCGCTGAACGGCGCGTTCCAGGGTCAGACCGACCAGCCGGTCAACTACGTGAACGCACCGGTCGTGGCGGCCGACCGCGGCATCGACGTGGTCGAGGAGAAGCGACGCTCCTCGCGCGACTTCACGAATCTCGTCGCCGTCACGGCCGACTCCGCGCGGGTCGCCGGGACGACGATCGGCAACGACGACCGGCAATGGCTCGTCTCGGCGCTCGGGTTCGAGCTCGAGATGGAGCTCGCTCCGCGGCTCGTCCTGCTTCGCTACGACGACGTGCCGGGCGTGATCGGCCGGGTCGGCACGCTCTTCGGCGAGGCGGGCGTGAATATCGCCAACATGGCGGTCTCCCGCACGCGCAAAGGCGAGAAGGCCCTGATGGCACTCTCGATCGACGCTCCCGCACAGGGCGACCTGATCGACCGCCTGCGCGAGGGCGTCGACGACGCCTACGTGATCCAGTGATTGACGAGTCTCGTAGCTAGGCGGCGCGCGGGTCGAGCTGCTCGACGATCGGCGTCACACGCGGGCCGAACTTCAGGACGATCTCGTATTCGCTCGAGCGCTCGACGACATGCTCGATGCCCGGCTCGTCGTGCCCGGGCGCGAGCAGGAAACGCGCTGCGTCGGACCGCACTTCCTCGTAGTCGTCCAACTCGGCGGTCAGCCGGCGGGCGCACGTCGGATCCGCGCACTCACAGACGAAGTCGGTCTCCTCCGCGTCGAAGCGGGCTGCCGTCCTCGCGATGGCCTCGTTGACCTCACGAAAGGCGGACTCGGTCCGCGCCATCTTCACGTCATCCACTGAATCGTCTCCCGAACGTTGACTGGTGTCTCTCTGACAACGTGGGAAAGGCACAATCGGTCACGCATGCTGACGACGGAGCGTGATTGGCCCGAGCCGGTGCGGCGGGTCTCGGCCGTCCTGCGGGAGGCCGCGATCGACGCGCGGATCGAGGAGTTCGCAGACGGAACCCCGTCGGCCCGCGATGCCGCGCGTGCGGTTGGCTGCGAGCTGCCGCAGATCGTCAAGTCGCTCGTGCTGGTGTGCGACGGCGCCTACGTCCTCGCGCTCGTGCCCGGCGACGGGCGAGCGGACGAGGCGGCAATCCGTCGCAAGCTCGACGTATCGGAGGTTCGCATCGCCCGGCCGGACGAGGTGCTGCACGCCACGGGCTTCGAGCCCGGCGGCGTCGCGCCGTTCCCGCGGCGCGCGGTCACCGAAACGCTGATGGACAGGAGCTTCTTCCGCTTCGACCTCGTCTGGATCGGCGCCGGCAGCGCCTCGCACATGGCGGCGCTCGGGCCTGCGGAGCTCCAGCGCCTGACGGGGGCGACGGTCTTCGATCTCACCTCCCGCGGGTAGACTTCCGCCGATCCGGCGACCGGCAAAGGAGCCCAGGAGTGCAGGAGACCGACAAGATCTGGATGAACGGCGAGCTCGTCGACTGGGCCGATGCGAAGGTCCACGTCGGCGTGCACGGGCTGCACTACGGCTCGGGCGTCTTCGAGGGCGTCCGCTGCTACGACACCCCAAAGGGGCCCGCCGTCTTCCGCCTCGACGAGCACCTGCAGCGGCTGCACAACTCGGCGACGCTGCTCTACATGGACATCCCGTACTCGCTCGAGGAGCTGCGGTCCGCCTGCAACGAGCTGATCGGCGCCAACGGGCTGCCGGAGTGCTACCTCCGACCGATCGCGTTCTACGGGTACGGCGAGCTCGGCGTCGCCGCGCGCGGTAACCCGGTCGAGACCGTGATCATGAGCTGGCCGTGGGCGCCGTACCTGGGGGAGGAGAGCCTCAAGACGGGGATCCGCGCCAAGATCTCCTCCTGGCAGCGCGTCCCGCCCAACGTCGTCCCTCACGTCTCGAAGGCGACGGGCGTCTACCTCAACTCGATGCTCGCCGTGACCGAGGTGATCAACGCCGGCTACGACGAGGCGATCCTGCTGACGCCGGAAGGCACGGTCGCCGACGGTTCGGGCGAGAACATCTTCGTCGTGCGCGACGGGGTCATCTACACCCCGGACCTCGCGACCGGCATCCTGCCCGGGATCACGCGCGACACCGTCACGCAGATCGCACAGGACCTCGGCTACACGGTGGTCGAGAAGTCGCTGATCCGCTCGGACCTCTACCTCGCGGACGAGGTGTTCATGTGCGGCACCGCCGCCGAGGTGACACCGCTCCGCTCGGTCGACGACCACGAGATCGGCGTCGGTGAGATCACACTCGCGATCCAGCAGGCCTATCTCGACACGGTGCGCGGCGCGAGCGACCGCTGGCAGCAGTGGCTCGACCCGGTGCCACAGCTCGCGCGCAGCTGATGAGCGTAGGCTCGACGGAGCTCAACCAGGAGCGCGGGCGGCGGCTTGGCCGGCGCCGGAGTGAAGACTGACGTGTCGACGACAACCGACCGGATCAATCTCAGCTCGCCGTGGATCGACGAGCGCGACGAGGAGCTCGTGCTCGAGGTGCTGCGTTCGGGCTGGCTCTCGCTCGGCCCGACCGGCCCGCGCTTCGAGGCGATGCTCGCCGATGCGGTCGACGCGCCGTACTGCGCAGCCGTCTCCTCCGGAACCGCCGGCCTGCACCTCTGCATGCACATCGCAGGTGTCGGCGCGGGCGACGAGGTGATCACCTCGCCGTACTCGTTCGTCGCCTCTGCGAACTGCGCCATCTACGAAGGCGCGACGCCGGTGTTCGCCGACATCGACCCGCACACGTACAACCTCGACCCGGCGGCCGTCGAGGCCGCGATCACGCCGCGCACAAAGGCGATCGTCGCCGTCGACATCTTCGGCTACCCCGCCGAGTACGACGAGCTGCTGGCGCTCTGCGAACAGCACGGCCTCGCACTGATCGAGGACTCGTGCGAGGCGCTCGGCGCGCAGTACAAGGGCAAGCCGCTCGGCTCGCACGGCCACCCGGCTGTCTGGGCGTTCTATCCGAACAAGCAGATGACGACCGGGGAGGGCGGCGCCGTCACGACCGGCGACGAGTCCTACTACGAGCTGCTCGTCTCGCTGCGTAACCAGGGCCGCCTCGAGACGTCGAGCTGGCTGCAGCACGGGCGCCTCGGTTACAACTACCGCCTCGACGACCTCTCTGCTGCGCTCGGCATCGGCCAGCTCGAGAAGCTCGACCGGATCCTCGAGTCGCGCCGCGCTGTTGCTGCGGTCTATGACGAGTTGCTGTCGAAGGTCGAGGTCGAGACACCGCTCGCCGACGACGCCGACCATGTGCGGTCGTGGTTCGTCTACGTCGTCAAGCTCCCGGCGGGCGTCGACCGCGACGCGGTCATGGGCCGACTCTCCGACCAGGGGATCGCGACCGCCCCGTATCTGCCGTCGATCCACCTGCAGTCGTACATGCGCGACCGTTACGGATTTGGCGAGGGGATGCTGCCGGTGAGCGAGGACTGCAGCGCCCGCACGATGGCGCTGCCGTTCCACGCGCGGCTCGAACGTGGCGATCAGGAGCGCGTCGCGGACGCGCTCAGCGCAGCGCTCGTCTGACCTAAGATCGGCGCGTGGCCGACCCGCCCCGCATGGTCTTCCTCGGCTTCGGCAAGTACGTGCGCTCCGACCGGATCTACGCGGTCGAGCCGATCGTCGACGAGCGCGGCTCCGGCGCCCGCACGCGGGTGTGGGTGGAAGGGATCCCCGAGCCGATCGTCGCCTCGCGCACCGAGCGCGCGATCCTCGCCGAGATGGGCGTCGTGCCGGGCCGGTCGCGCCCCGCGCCGCAGGACGAGAACCTCTTCTAGCGGGTGGAGCTCCGCCCGCTCCAGAGCGCCGATGCTCGGCCGATCCTCGCGCTGCGGCTCGCCAACCGGCAGTACCTCGAGTGGACGGAGCCCGACCGCGACGATCCCGACGCCCGCTACACGCTCGCGGGCATCGAAGGCTGGATCACGCGGCACGAGCGCGCGTTCGTGATCCTCGACGGCGCCGAGATCGCGGGCACGATCAGCCTCTTCAACGTCACGGGACGGCCTGCGCTCAGCGGCATGATCGGCTACTGGGTCGACGAGGCGCGGGCTGGACGGGGGCTCGCGACGGGCGCGGTCGGCGCCATCCTCGACGTCGCCTGGCACGACCTCGGCCTGCACCGGGTCGAGGCCGGCACGCGTGCCGACAACCGTGCGTCGCAGCGTGTGCTCGAGAAGAACGGGTTCACCACGGTCGGATTGCTGCGACGCCACCTGCTGATCGGCGGCAAGTGGGTCGACCACGTGCTCTGGGAGAAGCTCGAGGACGACTGATGGCGATCGACCCGATGCACACCGGCGAGCGTCCGAGCCTGATCAAGCGCATGCGGGTCGATACGCGGCCCTTCAAGCACCGCGACTTCCGGAACATGTGGTTCGGCCAGGCGATCTCGACGATCGGCGGCGAGATCGGCGCGGTCGCCGTGCCGTACCAGGTCTACACGCTCACGCACTCGACGGCGCTCGTCGGCCTGCTGGGGCTCGCCTCGCTGATCCCGCTCCTCTTCGTCCCCCTGATCGGCGGTGCGATCGCGGACGCAAACGACCGTCGTTCGGTGCTGCTGCGGACCGAGACCGGGATGGCGGTCGTCGCGGGCGCATTCGTCCTCAACTCGCAGCTGGAGCATCCGCGGGTCTGGGCGCTCTTCGTGCTGCAGTCGGTCGCCGTCGCGATCTTCAGCCTTGGCCGTCCGGCGATGAGCTCGCTGACACCGCGGCTCGTGCCCGACGACGAGATCCCGGCGGCGGTCGCGCTCTCGAGTGTCTACAACTCGCTGGCCGGCGTCGGCGGGCCGGCGGTCGGCGGCATCCTGATCAAGCTCGTCGGCTTCTCGTGGACGTACGGCATCGACCTCGTCACCTATGCAGCGTCGTTCTTCGTCATCTGGCTGCTGCCCAGGCTCCCGCCGATCGAGGATGTCGACCGCCCGAGCCTGAAGTCGATCGTGGACGGGTTTCGCTTCCTGAAAGGCAGGCAGCCGATCCTCGGCATCTTCGCGGTCGACACGAGCGCGATGGTCTTCGGGATGCCGACCGCGCTCTTTCCGGCGTTCGCGTTGCACCGGCTCGGCGGCGATGCGTCGACGGTCGGCTTCCTCTACGCGGCGCCTGCGGCCGGCGCGCTCGTGGGCTCGCTCTTCTCGGGCTGGACCTCGCATGTCCGCAGGCAGGGGCTGGGTGTCACCGTCGCGGCGTGCGCGTGGGGCGTGTCGATCGCGGTCTTCGGGTTCATGACCTCGCTTTGGCCCGCGCTCTTCTTCCTCGCGCTTGCGGGCGGAGCCGACTTCTTCAGCGCCGTCCTCCGCAGCACGATCCTGATGCGGTCGACGCCGCCGCACCTGCTCGGGCGGCTGCAGGGGATCGAGTTCGCGCAGGTCGCAAGCGCGCCGAACCTGGGCGACCTCGAGGCCGGGGTGCTCGCGTCGCTCACGTCCCTGCGGTTCTCGGTCGTCTCGGGCGGTGTGCTCTGCGTGATCGCGTGCGCGGTGACGGCGCTCTTACTGCCGCAATTCCGCCACTACGACAGCCGGGAACCGCTTGAACCTCAGACGTAGCCCACACGAGATCGCCCCCGAGCTGCTCGGGGCCGAGCTGCTCGTCGACGGAGTCGGCGGCGTGATCGTCGAGGTCGAGGCCTACGACCACGAGGATCCGGCTGCGCACGGCTTCGGCAACCGGAGGACGGAACGGAATGCGTCGATGTTCCTGTCCGGCGGTCACGTCTACGTCTACCGCTCGTACGGGATCCACTGGTGCATGAACATCGTCTGCGAGGAGCCCGGCGTTGCCGGCGCGGTGCTGATCCGCGCGCTCCAGCCGACGCACGGGCTCGAGCTGATGGCCGCGCGGCGCGGCGTCACCGACGAGCGGTTGCTCTGCAGCGGGCCGGGGCGGCTCTGTCAGGCGCTCGCCGTGACCCGCGAGCACGACGGGCTGCGCGTCGACCGGCCGCCGTTCGAACTCCGGCCGTCGATCGCGCAGGTGGAGATCGTGACTGGCCCGCGGATCGGGATCACCAAGGCCGCGGACCTGCCCTGGCGCTACGGCCTGGCCGGCTCGCGCTTCCTCAGTCGCCCGTTCCCGCCACCGTCAGAGTGATCGCGAGGCCCGGGGCGGCTGCGCGCTCCGGCGCAACCGACTGCGCCGTCACCTTGCCGTCGGAGTCCCCGGTCGTCCGAACCTCGATCTTCATCCGGTCGAGCTTCGCACGAGCCCTGTCGAGCGGCAGGCCGACCACGTTCGGCACCAGGCCGTGCGTGGACTTCGCGAGGACGATCGTGATGCGGTCGTTCGCAGACGCGGTGCCCTTCGCCGGGAACTGCGCGACGACCACACCAAGGCGTTCGGCTCTCTTCGCGGGCTTGTAGACGACGACCGGCGTCAGCGGCTGCGCCTGGAGGCGTGCCTTCGCGGTCGCGAGCGGCTGACCGATCACCTCGGGGATCTCGACCTCGTTGGGCTTGCAGGTCGCGACCTTGGACGGGCCCTCGCCGCCGAAGAACTCGAGCTGCACGGTGTTGTGGCACGCGCCGTCGTCGCGCTCGAGCACCCCGCCGCGGTTGACCACGGTGACAGGCGCTGCATAGCCGTATTCGGGCGGATTGAAGCTCTCGGGCGGCAGGTTGTACTGGGCGAGCGCCTTCGTCATGAACGACTTCCAGATCAGCGCCGGGAACGTGCCGCCCGCGACCGGATGGCCGTGGAACTCGGTCGTCATCGGGATGAGCTTGTCGGGGTAGCCGACCCAGACGGCCGCGACGAACTGGGGGGTGTAGCCGACGAACCAGGCGTCACCGTAGTTCTCGGTCGTACCCGTCTTGCCGGCGACCTGCCGGCCCGGGAGCGCAGCTGCCTTGCCCGTGCCGTAGCGGACGACCCCCTGCAGCATGTCGTTGACGATCGCCGCCTGCGACTCCGTCAGGACGGGCTTCGCGACGACCTTGTTGAAGTGGGTCTTGCCTTCGACCTTGATCTCGCTGACGACGCGCGGCTCGTTCCCGAAGATCGAGCCGTCGATGCGCTTGCCGCCGTCGGCGAACGAGGTGTAGGCGCGCGCCATCTCGAGCGGCGTCGCAGGTTCGGCACCGAGGCCGATTGCGAAGTAGCCCTTGAGCGGCGTGGTCATCCCGAGCGCTTTCGCCGTGTCCCGGACGTTGCGTGGTCCCATGATCGCCGTCAGCTGTGAGAAGACCGAGTTGTCGGAGTACGCGATCGCCTGCTTCAGGTCGATCGGCCCGAGGTACTCGCCCTCGTAGTTGTTGACCTCCCAGAGGCGGCCGTCCGCGTTGATCGTGACCTGGCGCGAGTCGAGCACCGTCGACGGCGCGACGTTGTTCTTGAGCGCGGTCGCGAGCACGAACGGCTTGAACGACGATCCCGGCTGCCGCTCGCCCTGCGTCGCGAGGTTGAACTGGTTCTTGTGGTAGTTCTCGCCGCCGACCATCGCGAGCACCGCGCCCGTGTGTGCGTCGAGTACGACGACCGTCGCGGTCGGGCCCGATGTCTCCGGCGGGAGCACGTCCTTGACGGCGTCGCGCGCGAGCTGCTGGAGGCCGACGTCGAGCGTCGTCGTCACGCGCAGGCCTCCGCCGAAGGTGCGGCCCGGCCCGTATTTGTGCACGAGCTGGTCCTTGACGTAGTTCGCGAAGTAGGGCGCGGCGACGCCCTGCGTCGAGGGGAGGTTGACCTCGTCCGGCTTCGGCATCGGGTAGACGAGCGAGTTCTTGTACTGGCTCTCGGTCAGGTAGCCCTGCGAGTAGAGGAGCCCGATCACGAGGTTGCGGCGCTCCTTCGCCTGCTGCGGGTGGGCGACCGGGTCGTTCGAGCTCGGGTCTTCGGGGATCGCGGCCAGGAGGGCAGCCTCGGCCGGGCGCATCTTCGCGGCGCGGTGGTGGAAGTAGATGCGCGAGGCCTGCTCGACCCCGTAGGCGCCGTTCCCGAAGTAGACGGTGTTCAGGTACGAGGTGAGGATCCGGTCCTTCGACCAGCGCTGCTCGAGCTGCCAGGCGAGCGCTGCCTCGCCGAGCTTGCGCCCGATCGACTTCTGGTTGGTCAGGTAGGCGTTCTTGACGAACTGCTGGGTGATCGTCGAGCCGCCCTGGACGGCGCCCCGGTTCGAGATGTCCGCCCAGAGCGCGCGTCCCATCCCGCGCACGTCGATGCCGCGATGCTCGTAGAAGCGCTTGTCCTCGGCCGCGACGATCGCGTGCTTCATCCACGGGGAGATGCCTGTCGAGGGAATGATGATCCGGGCCTGCTCGCCGCGGAGAATCGAGAGCACGGTGTGGCCGTTCGAGGCGTAGACGTAGGTGTTCGCCTGCGTCTTCTGCCGGCCCGGGTCGAGCTGCGGGATCTTCGCAGCGACCGCGGTCAGGAGACCGACGGTAAAGGATGCCGTGCCCAGAAGCCCGAGGATGACCAGCAGGGCGAGGAGTCTGAGCTTGCGGATCCGCCGCCGACGGGGCCGGCGTGCATTTCTCCGAAAGAGCGCCAGAACCGGGGTAGTCTAGCCCGCCTATGGCCCCCACCGATCTGACCCGCCACGCGGTCGACCTGCTGCCGGCGGGCGGCCTGGAGGAGAAGCTGAAGCTCGGCCGGCCGCTCCGGGTCAAGCTCGGCGTGGATCCCACCTCGCCCGACGTCCACCTCGGGTTCGCCTTCGTGCTCGAGCGCCTGGCCGACTTCCAGCGCGCGGGGCACCAGGTGGTGTTGATCGTGGGCGACTACACCGCCCGGATCGGCGACCCCTCGGGCCTCTCGAAGGAGCGCCCGATCCTCGCCGACGAGGTGCTGGACGAGAACTCGACCTACTTCGCCGAACAGGCATTCCGGATCCTCGACCGCGAGCAGACCGAGGTGCGCCTGAACGGCGAGTGGCTCGGGAAGCTCTCCTACGCCGACACCGTGCGCCTCGCCCGGACGATGACGGTCGCACGGCTGCTCGAGCGCGACGACTTCGCCCAGCGCTTTGCGGGGCATGTGCCGATCTCGCTCTCCGAGCTTCTCTACCCGGTGATGCAGGCCTACGACTCCGTCGCGATCGAGGCCGATGTCGAGATCGGCGGCACCGACCAGCGCTTCAACCTGCTCGCGGGGCGCGACGTGATGCCGCAGTACGGCCTGGAGCCCCAGGTCGTCGTCACCTATCCGCTGCTCGTCGGCACCGACGGTGAGCTGAAGATGTCCAAGTCGCGGGGCAACTACATCGGCATCACGGAGCCGCCCGAGGAGATGTTCGGCAAGACGATGTCGATCCCGGACAAGGCGCTCCCCCAGTGGTGGGAGCTGCTCGCGGGCGAGGAGCACCCGGAGGAGCCGATGGCCTGGAAGCTCGAGCTGGCCCGGCGGATCACCGAGCGCTGGCACGGCCCGGAGGGGGCGCAGGCGGGCGAGGAGCACTTCACCCGCGTCGTCCGCCGCCACGAGGCGCCGGCGGAGGTGCCGGAGGTGCCCCTGCCGGAGGGCGACCCGGTGCACCTGCCCGCACTGCTCGTCGGCAGCCTCGGGGTGGGCTCGACCTCGGAGGCGCGGCGGCTGATCCAGGCGGGCGGCGTCAAGGTCAACGGCGAGCCCGCAGCCGGCCTCGACATCGGCCGCGACGCGCTCGCCGGCGCGCTGCTCCAGGTGGGCAAGCGGCGCTTCGCCCGTTTGACAGGGTAGGCCGAGTCGCTATACTTCTTCGGCCGTCCGCTAGGCCGGCGCTGGAAAACCCTTGTAACTCGACCATAGGAGCCTCCCGGCCCGACTCGTAGTGCTACGATTCGCACCCTCGGAGGCCTCCTGGCGCGAGTCGGAGGCTTTTTTTGCGCCGTTCTTTCCGACGCGGCACCGGTCTTTGAAAACTCAACAGCGAACGTTCTTCGATACGTCGAGAACTGGACCGACCCTGCCCCGAACCTGGGCGTAGGGGAGGAACAGGTATTGACCTCGTCGTCGAAGCGTCCCGCCGGGCTTGCCCGGAGGTGGCGTGGAGACGGCCTTTGAGCAGCACTGCTCTCTTTGGAGAGCACCGAGCTCGAAGTGAAAGGATCGCCGGCTGCAGTGTTGTTTTCAACACCTATGCTGGCAACCATTCTTCACGGAGAGTTTGATCCTGGCTCAGGACGAACGCTGGCGGCGCGCTTAACACATGCAAGTCGAGCGAGAACCTGGCTTCGGCCAGGGGAAAGCGGCGAACGGGTGAGTAACACGTGGGCAACCCACCCTTGGTATCCGGATAGCCCGGGGAAACCCGGATTAATACGGAATGGCCCAACAGCTCTTCGGGGCGGTTGGAAAAGGTAGCTTCGGCCTCCGACCAAGGACGGGCCCGCGGTGGATTAGCTTGTTGGTGAGGTAACGGCTCACCAAGGCGACGATCCATAGCTGGTCTGAGAGGACGATCAGCCACACTGGGACTGAGACACGGCCCAGACTCCTACGGGAGGCAGCAGTGGGGAATCTTGCGCAATGGGCGAAAGCCTGACGCAGCGACGCCGCGTGGGGGAAGAAGGCTTTCGGGTTGTAAACCCCTTTCAGGAGAGACGAAGCCACTCAGGTTAATAGCCGAGAGGGTGACGGTACCTCCAGAAGAAGCCCCGGCTAACTACGTGCCAGCAGCCGCGGTAATACGTAGGGGGCAAGCGTTGTCCGGATTTATTGGGCGTAAAGAGCGTGTAGGCGGCTGGGTAGGTCCGTTGTGAAAACTCGAGGCTCAACCTCGAGACGCCGATGGAAACCCTCCAGCTAGAGTCCGGAAGAGGAGAGTGGAATTCCTGGTGTAGCGGTGAAATGCGCAGATATCAGGAAGAACACCCGTGGCTAAGGCGGCTCTCTAGTACGGTACTGACGCTGAGACGCGAAAGCGTGGGGAGCGAACAGGATTAGATACCCTGGTAGTCCACGCCGTAAACGATGGGTGCTAGGTGTAGGGGGTGTCGACTCCCTCTGTGCCGAAGCTAACGCATTAAGCACCCCGCCTGGGGAGTACGGCCGCAAGGCTAAAACTCAAAGGAATTGACGGGGGCCCGCACAAGCAGCGGAGCATGTGGTTTAATTCGACGCGACGCGAAGAACCTTACCTGGGCTTGACATGCACGGGAATGTCGTAGAAATACGGCAGCCCTTCGGGGCTCGTGCACAGGTGTTGCATGGCTGTCGTCAGCTCGTGTCGTGAGATGTTGGGTTAAGTCCCGCAACGAGCGCAACCCCTGTCCTATGTTGCCAGCGTGAAAGACGGGGACTCATAGGAGACTGCCGGTGACAAATCGGAGGAAGGTGGGGATGACGTCAAGTCAGCATGACCCTTATGTCCAGGGCTACACACGTGCTACATTGGCCGGTACAAAGGGCTGCAAACCCGTGAGGGGGAGCGAATCCCAAAAAGCCGGTCCCGGTTCGGATTGAAGGCTGAAACTCGCCTTCATGAAGGCGGAGTTGCTAGTAATCGCGGATCAGCATTGCCGCGGTGAATACGTTCCCGGGCCTTGTACACACCGCCCGTCACACCACGAAAGTCGGCAATACCCGAAGCCGGTGGGCTAACCCGCAAGGGAGGCAGCCGTCGAAGGTAGGGTCGATGATTGGGGTGAAGTCGTAACAAGGTAGCCGTAGCGGAAGCTGCGGCTGGATCACCTCCTTTCTAGGGATCCCAGTAGCAATTACTACTGGTGGCCGCTGGGCCTGTTGATGTTTGAGCGAGCTGTCGTTGACAGTTGCTCCCTCGTCCAGGACACCCGGCTCGCCTAGATCAACGTCGACCTCGAGTTGACGAGGACGTTTCGCTGTTGAGTTTTGAGAGACCGGCCGCTGTTGTGGCCGGCGTTCTCTCGTTGGGCGAGCGGGAGCTCGCACGCACCTTGAAAACTCCATAGCTGCGATTTATGAGTTCTTCACGATCAAGAGACTAAGGGCACACGGTGGATGCCTTGGCGCCAAGAGCCGAAGAAGGACGTGGGCGGCTGCGATAAGCCCGGGTGAGGTGCTGACCAACCTTTGACCCCGGGATTTCCGAATGGGGAAACCCGCCAGTGGTAATGCGCTGGTACCCGCACCTGAATACATAGGGTGTGAGGAGGCAAGCTGGGGAACTGAAACATCTAAGTACCCAGAGGAAAGGAAAGAAACCTCGATTCCCTGAGTAGTGGCGAGCGAAAAGGGAAGAGCCCAAACTTCCGTGATGTGATAGACGGCAGTCGTTGTCACGGGAGGGTTGTAGGGCTTCAGTTGATCCGTCTGCCGGCGGGTCGGTGAGTTACAAAGTTCAGCTGTAGGCGAAGTGCATGGAACTGCACGCCGCAGAGGGTAAAGGCCCCGTAGCCGAAACAGTTGAGCCTCACTTCTGAAGTACCTGAGTACGGCCGGGCACGGGAAACCCGGTCGGAACCCGCGGGGACCACCCCGCAAGGCTAAGTACTCCTTGGCGACCGATAGCGAACTAGTACCGTGAGGGAAAGGTGAAAAGTACCCCGGAAGGGGAGTGAAATAGCACCTGAAACCGTGTGCTTACAAGCGGTCGGAGCCGGCTTTGTCCGGTGACGGCGTGCCTTTTGCATAATGAGCCAGCGAGTTACTCGTCCACGGCGAGGTTAAGGAAACGGAGCCGTAGCGAAAGCGAGTCTGAACAGGGCGTTCAGTCGTGGGCGGTAGACCCGAAACTGAGTGATCTATCCATGGGCAGGTTGAAGCGGGGGTAAGACCCCGTGGAGGACCGAACCGACCTAGGTTGAAAACTGGGCGGATGACCTGTGGATCGGAGTGAAAGGCTAATCAAACTCAGAGATATCTGGTTCTCCCCGAAATATATTTAGGTATAGCCTCAGGCGTTCAATAACGGTTGTAGAGCACTGTTTGGTCTAGGGGGCCTACCAGCTTACCGAAATCAGGCAAACTCCGAATGCCGTTATTCCAGAGCCTGGGAGTCAGACTGCGGGGGATAAGCTTCGTGGTCGAAAGGGAAACAGCCCGGATCGTCGGCTAAGGCCCCTAATTCCATGCTAAGTGGGAAACGATGTCCGATTGCAGAGACAACCAGGATGTTGGCTTAGAAGCAGCCACCATTCAAAGAGTGCGTAACAGCTCACTGGTCAAGTGGTCGGGCGCGGACAATGTAACGGGGCTCAAGCATGGAGCCGAAGCCACGAACTTCAGCTTTGCTGGAGTGGTAGGGGAGCGTTCCCAAGCCATTGAAGCGGCGGCGGAAGCCAGCCGTGGAGGCTTGGGAAGTGAGAATGCTGGCATGAGTAACGAAAGAGGCGTGAGAAACGCCTCCGCCGAATGCCTAAGGGTTCCTGAGTAAAGCTAATCTGCTCAGGGTTAGTCGGGACCTAAGCCGAGGCCGCAAGGCGTAGGCGATGGACAACAGGTTGATATTCCTGTACCACGTCCCCACCGCTATTACCGATGGCGGGACGGGGTAGGTCAAGCCAACCCAGGCGATGGTCGACCTGGGGTAACCGCGTAGGGCGAGCCATAGGGAAATCCGTGGCTCACATAGCCTGAGACGGGATGCCGAGAGCGCTCAGCTCGAAGTGGCTGTCACCATGCCTCCTAGAAAAGCGTCTAGGGAGGTGGGACGTGCCCGTACCAAAACCGACACAGGTAGGCAGGTAGAGGATACCAAGGCGATCGGAAGAACCCTCGAAAAGGAACTCGGCAAAATGGCCCCGTAACTTCGGGAGAAGGGGCGCCATGGTAGGGTGATAATTCTTCGCGAATTTGAGCCCGAGATGGCCGCAGTGAAACGGCCCAACCGACTGTTTACCAAAAACACAGGTCTCTGCGAAGTCGTAAGACGACGTATAGGGGCTGACGCCTGCCCGGTGCCGGAAGGTCACGAGGAGAGGTTAGTCTTCGGACGAAGCTTCGAATCCAAGCCCCGGTAAACGGCGGCGGTAACTATAACCGTCCTAAGGTGACATGCCTGATTAGACAGTGTGCAGCTGTCCAGGCGAATTCGTTGCCCCCCACGTCAGTAATGGCGTGGTGCGTATCTGGCCAAATGCTGGAAAACCCGTGTATCCCGCGCTACTCTTTCCGTCCGAAGGGGCGTTAGAGTGACAATGTGTCGGGTGCGGAAAATCAGCAGGAAAGGCTGATCGAGTTCACTGGCTGGGTGATCGGGTTTGTAGACGGAGAAGGATGCTTCTCGATTAGCTTCTCACGGCAAAGTGACCGTGTGACGCGAAGAGGCTACAAGCTCGGATACCAGGTCTTGCCACGGTTCGTGGTGTCGCAAGGCGTAGGCAGCGTCCAGGTACTCGAGGAGCTCAAGGGCTTCTTCGGGTGTGGACGAGTTTTCGTCAACCGGCGTCACGACAACCATCGCGAGAACATGGCCCAGTTCGTTGTTGATCGGCGTGAGGACCTGGCGGGAACGGTGATTCCGTTCTTTCGTCAGAACCCACTTCGAACCGCGAAGCAAAGCGATTTTGAGAAGTTCGCGGCGTGTGTCGACCTCGTGACAAACGGGCGACATCTAACGCCGGCCGGCTTGATCGAAATCGCCGAGATCGCTGAGACGATGAACCGGAGGAAGTCCAGACAGGAACTGATCAGAATCCTCAGAGACTATACGCCAGAGACCCTCGACAGAGGGTCATGAGATAGTCCCATCTGCATGGCGACATGCAGGGGAGCGGCATTAAAGGAGTGCCATTCCCGTTCGACATGTTCCTTGTTGGACATGACCGAATAAGACAAAGAGCGAAATTCCTTGTCGGGTAAGTTCCGACCTGCACGAATGGCGTAACGAGTTGGGCGCTGTCTCTTCGAGGGATCCGGTGAAATTGTAGTCTCGGTGAAGATGCCGAGTACCCGTGGTTGGACGGAAAGACCCCGTGAACCTTTACTACAGCTAGATGTTGGAGTTCGGGGTACGTTGTCCAGAATAGGTGGGAGGCTTTGAAGCCGGCACGCCAGTGTCGGTGGAGCCACCTTTGGGATACCACCCTTCGTAGTCTGGGCTTCTAACCCGCTGCCGTGATCCGGGGCGGGAACAGCATCTGGTGGGTAGTTTGACTGGGGCGGTCGCCTCCTAAAATGTAACGGAGGCGCGCAAAGGTTCCCTCAGCACGGTTGGAAATCGTGCGTAGAGCGTAATGGCATAAGGGAGCTTGACTGCGAGAGCGACAGCTCGAGCAGGTGCGAAAGCAGGCCATAGTGATCCGGCGGTAACAAGTGGAAGTGCCGTCGCTCAACGGATAAAAGGTACTCCGGGGATAACAGGCTTATCCTTCCCAAGAGTCCACATCGACGGAAGGGTTTGGCACCTCGATGTCGGCTCGTCGCATCCTGGGGCTGGAGTAGGTCCCAAGGGTTGGGCTGTTCGCCCATTAAAGCGGTACGCGAGCTGGGTTCAGAACGTCGTGAGACAGTTCGGTCCCTATCCACCATGGGCGTTGGAGCTTTGAGAGGAGTCGTCTCTAGTACGAGAGGACCGAGACGAACGGACCTCTGGTGTATCAGTCGTCGTGCCAACGGCGCTGCTGATTAGCCACGTCTGGATGGGATAACCGCTGAAAGCATCTAAGCGGGAAGCCCACCTCGAGATGAGAGCTCCCATCTCCTAGAGAGAGTAAGAGCCGTGGAAGACCACCACGTTGATAGGCGGGACGTGCAAGCACAGCAATGTGTTCAGCGGACCCGTACTAATTGCTCGAGGTCTTGATTTAGAACTCATCATTTCGCTGCTATGGAGTTTTGAGGGTTCGTGCTGCGCCAGCGCACGCCTCGACAATTGGGCGGTCATAGCGACGGGGAAACACCTCTTCCCATTCCGAACAGAGAAGTTAAGCCCGTTAGCGCCGATGGTACTCGGGGAGCAATCCCCCGGGAGAGTAGGACGCCGCCCATTTCTTTGAAAGGCCCCGACGAGGGGCCTTTCGTCGTTCTGCGGCCGCTCACCGACGACGACGTGCCGGCGATCGCGCGGGCGTGCGACGACCCGGACACCGCCCGCTTCATCCCAGGTATGCCGGCGCCCTACACGGAAGCCGACGCGCGCAGCTTCCTCGCCGCGGCGCGCGCGCAGTGGGACGAGGGCTCGGCTTACATCTGGGCGATCTCGGACGACGGCGGCGAGCTCAATGGGACGGTTGCGCTGCACGTCGGCGAGCGCACGGCGGTCGGGTACTGGGTCGCACCGTGGGCGCGCAACCGGGGCCTCGCGACACGGGCGGTCGAGATTCTCGTGCGCTGGGCGCACGACGAGGGCGGATACGACCGCCTCGAGCTGACGACCGATCCGGGCAACACCGCCTCGCAGCGTGTCGCCGAGAAAGCCGGCTTCGTCCGCGAGGGCCTGGTGCGCGGCTACGTCGCGACCCCGTCGGGCCCGCGAGACTCCGTCGTCTTCTCGCGCCGTCGCTCGGGCGTTTCTACGCCGCGCGCAGCTTCTCGCGCCAGTCCGGATCGAGCGCGCGCAGCCGGCGGACCCGCTCGCCGACCGGCGGATGCGTGACGAACGCGGCCGCCAGCCCTTCCTCGGCGAACGGGTTGGTCGTGTAGACCGGCTCGGTCGCCGGGCTCGCCTCGAAGCCGACGAGCAGCATCGCCTGCTCGAGGCGCAGCGAGCGCGTCGGCCAGGCCGTGCGGCGAGTCGCAGAGCTCGGCCGCGAACCGGTCGGCGACGAACTCACGCTTCGGCGAGAGCAGGAGGTGCGTGAACGCCGCCGCCACGGGGCCCAGCACGAACAGCAGCTGGCGCTGCAGCGCGCCGCCGATCCGAGAGGTCTCGACGATCGCCGCCGCGACCACGACCGCGATCGTCTGCACGAGCACGTCGCGGTGCCGCAGATGCGCGAGCTCGTGCGCGACGATGCCCTCGAGCTCGGCCGGCGAGGCGACACCGACGAGGCCGACCGAGAGCGCGAGCCCCGTCCCGCCGCCTGCGCCGCGCCCGGCAGAAAGCGCGCGCGGGTAGCTGTCGCCGAGCACGTAGAGCCGCGGTTTCACGACGCCCGCCCGGCTGGCGATCCGCTCGACCGTCGAGTGCAGCGCGGGCGCCTCCCCGGCGAGCAGCTCGCGGGCACCGACCATCCCCATCACGATCCGCTCCGCGTAGAAGTAGAGCGCGGCGGCGAGGAGGGCGATCGACGCGCCGAAGAGGACGCCGAGCCGGAAGCCGCCCAGCTTCCACCCGGCGAAGCCGAAGAGCAGGCCGAACACGACCACGACGAGCCAGGCCTTGAGGACGTTGCGCAGGACGAGGAGCCGCCGGCTCACGGGTAGGCGCTACTCGGCGTCGTCGCGCTCGTCCGCGCCGTCGTCCTCGGCGAGGCCGCGCGGGGGCCAATCGGGCTCCGGCGCGTCGCAGCGGCTCGAGCAATGGAGGGAAGCGACGTTCTGCAGGGGGATCAGGATGTGACCGTTCAACTCGATGTGCGCGACGTCCTCGAGGTAGCAGTACGCCGTCAAGACGCCGTCCTGGTACTCGCCGCCGAAGAGCGCGATCTCCACCTGCTCGCCCTTGTACTTGTTGGTGTAGTCCTCCACGGATCGGAATCTAGCCGTTCCAAGCCGCCAGGCAGGGTGTCCGCTGCCGGATCGGGCACACGGCGGCCGTCCGCCGCACGCCCGGGTCCGGTCGTCAGGGAGTCGCTGCGATGAGGGCGTTGCAGAACGCCGCGTCGCCCTGCTCGAACACGTCGTGCGGCCCATGAATCGTCACGCCGCTCGCCGCGAAGGTGATCGAGCCGACGTCATGGAACAGCACGCCCAGGCCCGGCGCCGTCTGCGTGATGACGTTGCCGACATCACGCTCGCTGTCCGTCGCGTAGGTGTAGATCACGGTGAAGCTCCGGTGCGCCGTGATCGACACGGACGGCTTGTCGGACCGGTAGTTCGTCTCCCAGCCCGTGATGTGGACGATGTCCTGCACCGGGTTCCCGGCCTTGTCGAACGTCGACACGATGTTCGCGTCGAGATGCCCGCGGTAGAGGTCGTTGAACGTCCCGCAGGAACTGCTGCCGCTGTAGTCCGAGACATCGGTGTGATGCTCGGGCGGCACCGCGAGGGCGCCGCCGGCGATCGCCAGGGCGAGAGCCCCGGCGGTGGCGATCAGAGCCGCAAATCTTGACACGCCTGCCTCCTTGCTTCGACAGGCGACTCTCCCACGTGAGCGGCCGCGAGACAAGTTACGCGGAGCTGAGGCGGCCGTCGTCGAGGCGCAGCTCGACGACGGCACAGTTCTTGGTCGAGCCGATGCCCGAGACCCGGGCCGCGCCGTAGTCGAGACCGGCAGCCGCCGCGCGGCAGGCCCGGATCGAGCCGCCGTGTGTGACGACGAGCAGCGTCTCGCCGGGGTGCGCGGCGGCGATCCCGGTCACGGCCGCGACCACCCGTTCGCCCATCTCCTCGTAGCTCTCGCCGTCCTGCCAGCCCTTGCCACCGTCCCGCCAGCGGCGGAAGCCCTCGGGGTCGTCGGCCTCGATGTCGCTGTGGACGAGCCCGGACCAGGTCCCGACGTCCACTTCGCGCAGCGCCGGGTCGACCCGAACCTCCAGCCCGAGCCGCGCGGCCACGATCTCCGCGGTCTCGCGCGCACGCGACAGGTCGCTGGAGTAGACCGCGTCGATCGGCCGTCCGGCCAGCTCGGCCGCCAGGTCTCGCGCCTGCTCGCGGCCGCGCGCGTTGAGCGGCCTGTCGGTGTGCCCCTGCCAGCGGCGCTCGTTGTTCCAGTCGGTCTCGCCGTGTCGGACGAGGAGCAGCGTGGTCACGCCGCTAACGTAGCGACGCGATGGAGCTCGGCCTGCGCGACCAGGTGTGCCTCGTCACCGGCTCGACCGGAGGGATCGGCCTCGCGGTCGCACGGCAGCTGCAGGCGGAGGGAGCCGTCGTCGTCAGCACCGGCCGGAGCGGGGAAGGACCGGGCGACCTGCACGTCGTCGCCGACCTCGCGCGCCCTGGCGAGCCCGAGCGGGTCGTGGGTGCGGCGGAGGCCCAGCTCGGCCGGGTCGACTGTCTCGTCAACAACGTCGGCGGCACGGAGATCCGCAGGCTCGACCAGCTGACCGATGCCGACTGGCAGGCGTCGTTCGAGCTCAACCTGATGAGCGCGATCCGCGCCACGCGCGCCGCGCTGCCCGGGGATGCGCGAGCGGGGCGCAGGCACCATCGTCAACGTCTCGTCGACCGCCGGGAAGCGCCCGTCCGGCGTCATGCCGGACTACTCGGTGATGAAGGCCGCGCTGCTCTCGTTCTCGCGCCTCGTCGCCGACATCCATGCCGCCGACGGCATTCGCTGCAACGCGGTCACGCCCGGGCCGACGGCGACCGAGGCGTGGCTGGGCGAAGGCGGCCTCGCCGAGCAGCAGGGCGAGCGGGACGCCGTGCTCGCCAAGGTCGGTGCCGGCCGCCCGCTCGGCCGGCTCGCCGAGCCGGACGAGATCGCCGCCGTGATCGTCTTCCTCTGCTCGGAGCGCTCCTCGTACGTGACCGGCGCCGCCTGGTCCGCCGACGGCGGCACGGTGCCGATCATCATCTGAGTCAATCCTCCTGACAGACGTGCCGTCAGGCCCGCACGCGATCGACAACACCGTCGCGTCGATCCTGATCGCCGATGCGCAGTACCTGGTCGGGCACTGTCCGTAAGCGCTCGACCCGGCGGTTTCCTGCTCGGGAGACCGCCGGGTCGACGGCTACGCTGGCCGTGATGCCCGAGCTCGCCGGGAGTGTTGCCGACGCCTTCGCCACGCGGATTCGCGAGCTGGAGGAGCGCGCGTTCGCACCCGGCGCCGTGCGCTCGTTCGAGACGCTCGGCCGCGAGCGCCCCGAACAGGAATGCGGAGTGCGCACGCCGTTCCAGCGTGACCGCGACCGCATCCTCCATTCGAAGCCGTTCCGGCGGCTGAAGGGCAAGACGCAAGTCTTCATCGATCCGGCCGGCGACCACTACCGCACCCGCATGACGCACACGCTCGAGACGACCGGGATCGCGCGGGTCGTCGCGCGCGCATTGCGGCTCAACGAGGACCTGACCGAGGCGATCGGGCTCGGGCACGACATGGGCCACCCGCCGTTCGGCCATGCGGGCGAGGCGGCGCTCGACGAGTTGCTGCCCGGCGGGTTCCGGCACAACGAGCAGTCGGCGCTGATCGCGCGACGCCTCAATCTGACGCACGAGGTCGTCGATGGGATCCTCACGCACACGGGCGAGCGTGAGCCTACGACGCTCGAAGGCAAGATCGTCCGGATCGTCGACCGGGTCGCCTACATCAACCATGACATCGACGACGCCATCCGCTACGGGATCCTCGAGGAGGGCGACCTGCCGCTGGAGGAGATCGACGTGCTCGGTCCGACCGGGGCCAAGCGCATCGACCGGCTCGTCCACGACCTCGTCGAGAGCTCCGACGCCGCGGGCGACGTCGTCCAGGGCCCGGAGGTCGGCGCGGCGATGCTCTCGCTGCGCACGTTCATGTTCGAGCACGTGTACCTCGGAGCCGAGGCGAAGGTCGAGCACGAGCGGGCGCACGAGACGATCACGCGCATCTACGGCCACCTGACCGGACTCGGTCAGGCGAGTGAGGACGTCGTCGAGTTCATCTCCGGCATGACCGACCGCTTCGCCCTGTCGTACGCTGAGAGACTGCCGGTCTGATGGCGCGCATCAAGGACTCATCGGTCGATGCGGTGAAAGCGGCGGCGGACTTCGTCGACGTCGTCTCCGCGCGCACCCAGCTGCGCAAGGGTGGGGGAGGGCGCTTCATGGGCCGCTGCCCGTTCCACGAGGAGCGCACGCCCTCGTTCTCCGTCAACGGCGTCGACAAGCTCTACTACTGCTTCGGCTGCGGCGCGAAGGGCGACCTGATCACGTTCGTGCGCGAGACGGAAGGGCTCGACTTCGCCGGGGCGATCGAATGGCTGGGCGAGCGCTTCCGGGTGCCGCTCGAGTACGAGGAGAGCTCGCCTGCGCAGGATGCAGCGCGCAAGCGGAGGGAGCGGCTGTTCGCGCTGCTCGACCAGGCGGCCACCTTCTACGAGCGCACGCTCTGGGACTCAGAGGCCGGCGGCATGGCGCGCGACTACCTGAAGGGCCGCGGGCTCGGCGAGGATGCCTGCCGGGCCTTCCGGCTCGGGCTCGCGCTCGGCGGGGACACGCTCGCCCGGAAAGCACTCGCGAAGGGGTTCACGCGCGAGGAGCTGCGCGCGGCCGGCCTCACGCGGCAGCGCGGCGACGACTACTTCTCACGCCGCCTGCTCTTCCCGCTCGCCGACGCACGTGGGCGCGTGCTCGGCTTCCAGGCGCGGCGGCTGCACGACGACGATCCGCTCAAGGCGAAGTACGTGAACACGCCTGAGTCGGAGCTCTTCCGCAAGGGCGCGGTCGTCTACGGCCTCGACAAGGCTCGCGCGGCGATCGCCCGGGAGGATCGCGCGTGCATCGTCGAGGGGAACACCGATGTGATCGCGCTGCACCAGGCCGGACTCGAGCCGGTCGTCGCGAGCATGGGCACGGCTCTCACCGAGGCGCAGCTGAAGGAGCTGGGGCGGCTGAGCAAGCGCCTCTGGCTGGCCTTCGACGGCGATGCTGCCGGAGAGACCGCCACATTGCGCGGGATGGAGCTCGCCGCCAGGCAGGGCTTCGACGTGAAGGTGGTCGCGCTGCCGCCCGGCGTCGATCCCGCCGACGACCCGAACGGGTTCGAGCAGCGGCTCGCCACCGCGGACCCGTATCTGCTCTACCGCGTCCGGATCGAGATCGATCGCGCCGACGACCGCGAGGGGGCGTTTCGTGTGGTCAAGCAGCTGCTCGACGCGGCGCCCGACTCGCCGGAGCGCCAGGACGCTTGGCGGCTCGCGAACGACCGGCTCGGGATGACGGTGCAGCTGCGCGCCGGCGCCTCGTCGGCTCGAGCCGCGGCGGCTCCCTCGCAGCGTGCGCTCGATGCGAGCGCCAAGCTGGAGCGGAACGCGCTGGCCGGCGTGCTCGCGCACCCGTCGCTGAAGCCGCTCCTCGAAGAGCTCGGGCCGGAGAACTTCTACGACCCGGTCCACCGGGAGCTGCGCGACCACGTCGTCGAGGGAGCGCCGCTGACGCGAGGCGGGCGTCGGCCTGCTGGCCGAGCTCGACGCGCACGCCGAGGCCGAGGGGATCGGCGAGGCGACCGGGACCGAGCTGCTGCTGCGACTGCGCGAGCGGGAGCTCCAGCGCGAGCTCCAGCACGCCCCGCTCGAGCAGCGCGCGGAGCTCGGCGAGGCGCTCGCGCGGCTGCGCGAGCGGGCCGCCTCGATCACAGCCTGAGAAGCCGCTCGCTACACTGCGCGCCGCGATCCCCGGTAGCTCAATTGGCAGAGCATTCGGCTGTTAACCGAAGGGTTGTTGGTTCGAGTCCAACCCGGGGAGTAACGCCCCTTTTCAGGCGAGCCGATTTGGCTTAAACGCTCAGGTCAGGTGTGCCGCAAAGGTCGCGTTTGGACACCGCGTGCTGGACCGGTGCCGGACTCGCAAATCGGCGCTTTTTGGTCTCGTCCCGGTCCTTGGCCCAAGGCCAGAACACACTCGCCCGCGCCAGTGTAGGAATGATGCCCGAGTCTTGCGGCAGGTAGCGTTCACGGCCGTGCGGGAAGGCTCGGGCTAGACTCGCCGCTCTTACCAGGCGTAAGCCTGCGGGGCTTCGCCCGGCCCCGGCCAGATCTCGTCAAGCCGCTCGAGGACGGCGCTGTCCAACCGCACCGAGAGGGCGCCCAGACTCGAGGTCAACTCCTCGCTCGTCGTCGGGCCGACGATCGCCGCCGAGACGATCGGATTCTGCAGGAGCCAGGCCAGCGCGACCCGAGCCGGGTCGCGTCCAACTCGCGACATAGTCCTTCGTAGGCCTCGAGTTGATCACGGTACCGGTCAAGTGGCGGCTGCATTTCGTTCGGGTTGCGTCCGTCGATCTCGGCTTGCAGCGCGCCGGCAAGCAGGCCCGAATGGAGCGGGCTGTAAGGAATGAGGCCGATGCCAAGGCTCCGCAACGCGGGGATCAGTTCCAGCTCAACCGTTCGCACCGCGAGGTTGTAGAGGCTCTGCTCGGAGACCAAGCCCATGAAGTGGCGCGCCGACGCGGCAGACTGCGCGAGGGCAACATCCCAAGCGGCGAAGTTGCTACTCCCGACGTAGCTGATCTTCCCCTCACGGACCAGTTGCTCCATCGCCTGCCAAATCTCCTCCCACGGTGTGGCCCGATCCACGTGATGCATCTGGTACAGATCGATGTGATCCGCCTGCAGCCGCCGAAGACTTTCGTCGCACGCGCGACGAATGTGGTACGCGGACAATCGCCGGTCGTTCGGGCCGGTTCCCATCGGTTGATAGACCTTCGTCGCAAGGACGATCTCGTGGCGACGCCCAGTGCGCTTCAGCCAGCGGCCGACGATCTCCTCCGAGATGCCGTACCCCTTGTCCATGTCCGGCGACTGCGGACCGCCGTAGACATCAGCGGTGTCGAAGACGTTGACGCCAGCGTCGATCGCAGCGTCCATGATCGCGAAGCTGGCTGACTCATCCGCAGTGAAGCCGAACCGCATCGTCCCGAGACCGACGCGGCTGACCTGCAAGCCCGACCGTCCCAGATGCGAGTACGTCATGCTCGCTGCCCATGCCGCAAGCGTACGCACCTCGCCGGCAGCGCAGTCAGGGCGACTGCTAGTGGAACGCTCGCTTGGGTCAGCGTTCCGGAATGACGCCAGAGCTTCTGCCCGCTAATCGGGGGCGGACTCGGCGATCTCGCCCGCCAGTCCTTTTAGGCGGGCATCAGGTTCGGCGATCTCTTCCTGTCCGTATCGAACTGCAGCGCGTCGCAGCTTGGCGTCGTCATAGAAACAACTCGCCCACACCGAGCGAGGCTTGGCCAGCCGCACAGCACCGACAGGCCAGAGCCAGAACGGGACGACGATCCCAAGGGCGGCCGAGGCACGTACTTCCCTTTCAAGGCGCTAGTGATCCCCAGCCCGAGGAAGAACAGCGACAGAAGATCGAATAGGGGACGGACGTACTAAGCCTGAATCAGCCGCCGGACGAGCGCAAGGCCGTACGGGGAAGGACCGCCCGACACGGCGAAGGTGGACACGCGTGACATCGCTCGTGTGCCGCCGCGCTGAGCATCGGTACCGTTGGACCGAACGGGTGGCGGGTCACGCATGTTGGATGACCTTCCGAGCGGCGACCGGGCCTGTAAGGCGGCGCTATGGGGACCGGGAACGCTGCGTGCAGTTTGGATCCTTGCGCGTCCGATCCTGGTTGGACGGTGGTTCGCTGGTGCCTCTGAACTTCGCGCTTCGCAAATGGATGTCCGCAATGCGGGTCGGTCGAAGCTTCATGTGGTTGCCTGATTGGTGACTAGCCGACGTCGATGGGCAACTCTTGGTAGGTCGGAAACAGCTCGCCGAACCGGGCGGCTGCATCGCGGCGTTCACGCCCGGCCAGGTACGCAGGAAGATCTTCGACATGGATCTGCACCCCGGCCCCGTAGGCGGCGAGCTGGTCCAGGGGCATGCCGCGTTCCTCCCAGACCAGGATGGTCTGGTCGCCATCGGGGCTCAGCGTGGCCTCGATGACGTCCTGGTCCGGCTGGTCGAGGGCCATGGTCAGCAGCAGCCGCCGCGGGGGCTCGCACGCCTCCACGCGCCCGGTGCCCTCCGATCCACTCGCAAAGAAGCCGAAGCGAAACTCACCGCCGAGGCGGAGGTCGCCTTCTACCTCGCCGATCCAGCGAGCGAGACGCCGGGGATCGGTGAGCGCTGACCACAGGTCGTCGACATCGGTCTCGAAGCGGTCTTCGATGCGCACGATGCCCTTCCCCTCGGCGGATCGCAGGCTGCCCAGGATGCGGTCGCCTGCACGTGCCTCGCTCGTCATCTCGTGCTCCTTCGTTCGCGGGTGGAGTAGTGCTCTCCTGAGAGACCGAGCAGAGACGCATAACTCATCGGCCGCGGAATCGCTCAGGCCGTCATCCCGGAACATTCGCCCGCGCGTTCGGCTCTGGGGTACCGACCTGGTCCCGGTACCCCAGAGCCCTTTCTGCGTTAGGTCTCGTGCTCGGTCGTGCTATTCGTCGTCGTCGCCCGAACCGTTGTGGTGGTTGGCGTAGGCGACGCACTGACCCTGGTTCTTGAACGACGGGTCGCTGAACGTCTTCCAGCCGCCGTTCTTGCAGGCGTCCTTCGTCGCCGGACCGGCGGCGGGCACCTGCAGGACACCGTTGAACGTGATGTTCGAGATGTCGGCGCTGCCCTGGACGTCGATCAGGATGTCGACCGCTGTGATCGTCCCGGTCGGGAACGGCACCTGGCCGCCGGCGGCGGCGATCGTCGCAGCGTTGAAGGTGTAGGTGACCGTGCCGTCGGCGTTCGCGGTCGGGATCACGTTGTTGCAGCCGAGGAAGAACGTCCCGGCCGTCGTGACAACGTCGAACCGCGGCGAGCCGCCCTGGCACTGGGCGGCGCTGGCGAGCGTGAACGAGGCCGACGTGAACGTCTGGCCGTCGAACCCGGTGAGGTCAGCGCCGGCCGCCGCGTTGGTCGTGGTCGGGCAGTTCTTGACCAGATGCAGCACACCGGCGCTGTAGGTCGCCGTCGGGCAGCCGGTCGCGTCCGGATCGTAGACGCCCGGCACGAGCGCCGCCGACGCGGTCGCCGCCAGCACCAGCGCGAACACCGTCACGCCGAGAACAAGAATCCTCTTCAAGGTAGACCCCTTTTGTAAGTAGGACAGATGTGGTTCCAAACACGTGGATCCCTCGACCCACCGAAACTTGCTCGTCGCCTCGATGCGGCCTCGCACCGTGAACCGGCGAAGCTCGCGGGGAGGGAGTGTCTTCACCAGCATTCCCTCCCCGTGGGTCACCTTCCAGCCGACCGGTGTGCGACGGCTCGCTCGTCGCCCGCTGGTGTCGTGCTCGACGCAGCCAGATCCCCTGCGAGGGCATGCGCTCCGACGGGTGAGCGCACCGGTCAGGCCTACCCCTTCGTGTCAGCGGGTTGGGCGCCGCGGCCGACGACGTTGGCTCGTAGGGCGCCGGCGGCTGACGGCACGGGGCTGTGACGCGCCGTCGGCGCCCTTCAGGCAGGAGGAACCTCGGTCGCGAATGCTGGAGGCCGCCGATGACTTCGCTGCGACGGTCACGTAGCCGACTCGATCGTGCACGGTCGGACGGACCGCCGCCACCGGACTTGTAGGATCTTCCGGACGTGGCTGCGGCTGACAATCTCAAGCGCGTCCCGCTCTTCGCCGACCTCAGCGACCGCCAGCTGAAGAAGCTCGCCGGCCAGTTTCGCGAGCGCACCTTCCAGCCGGGCACGGCGGTCGTGCAGGAGGGAACGATGAGCGGGGTCGGGTTCTTCGTGATCACGGAGGGCGACGCCGACGTTCGCGTCAACGGGAACGACGTTGCGAGTCTCTCGGCCGGCGACCACTTCGGCGAGGTGGCGCTTGTCAGCGAGGTCGAGCGGAGCGCGACGGTGACGGCGCGCACCGAGCTGCGCTGCCTCGAGATCCCGTTCTGGGACTTCCGTGAGTTCGCGCTGCAGAACCCCGACGTGACGTGGAAACTGCTCCAGCACGTCGTCGAGCTCCTGTCCGCCGAGCGGGCCTGACCCACGGCCGGTCGGCCCGCCGCTTGCGCGCCGGCGCCGGGCGACAGATGATTCTGACGGGTAACCCAAGGAGGGACGCGAAATGCCGCACAACTTCATCAAGATCAACGCCACGACGCCCAATCCGGGCCGCCGCAGGCGGGAAGACGTCGACCGGGTGGTCACGGAGGAGGGGGGCGTGCTCGAGAACCTCTGGTTCGACGACAAGCAGAGCCCGAACCACGCCTACGTGCTCGTCAAGGACGGCGACATCGACGGGATGATCGCGAAGCTCAACGGCCACCAGGTGATCCGCCTCTGGCTGGAGGAGGAGCTCGACGAGAACTGCTAGGAGGGCTGGGCGAGCGCGACCTCGACCGCCCGGTCGAGGTCGAAGTCGTCGAGGCGGCCGTCTGCGGCGCCGCCGATCGCTGCACGGTCGCCGGCGACCAGCGCGTCGTCGGGATCGTGCTCGATCCCGATCGACTCGCGCAGCGCCTGGGCCGCCTCGAAGAGGTTGCGGGCGCGCTCTTCGTCGCCCGCGCGGTAGGCGACGGCGGCAAGGCCGTTCAGGCTGAAGAGGAGACCGTGCAGGTAGCCGAGCCGATGAGCGATCGCGGTGCTCTCGCTCAGCGCCGCGCGCGCGCCCGCGAGGTTGCCGAGGCCGAGCTCCGCGTAGCCCTGCGTCGCGAGCGCGAGGGTCTCGCCCTCGCGGTTCCCGACCTCACGCTGGATGCCGGCGCTCTCGCGTGCGAGCGGCAGTGCACGTTCGGGCGAGCCCGAACGCAGGTGCACGGTCGCCAGGTCGCCGAGCACGCCGCCGAGCCCGAACCGGTCGCCGATCGCGCGCACGAGGCCGGTCGCCTCTGCGTAGCGCTCGATCGCCTCGGCCCACTCGCCGGCGTCGGCAGCGACGTGTCCGAGCGCGCTCAGGCAGCGCGCCTCGCCGCGCTCGAGCCGCAGCTCGCGGAAGCACTCGAGCGCCTCCTCGAAGATCGTGCGCGCCCGGGCGGTGGCGCCGCGCGAGATCACGATCGCGCCGAGCTGGTAGAGCAGCTCGGCGCGGTCGTACGGGGTCGGGTCGAGGCGCAGCACCCGCTCGATCGCGGTCTGACCTTCGTCGTAGAGGCCGCGCACGAGCCAGAACCGCCAGAGCGAGACCGCAAGGCGCGGCGCGAGCTGCGGCTCGTCCAGCGACGAGCCAGTCGAGCGCGGTGCGGAAGTTGCTGTGGTCGGAGTCGAGCCGGGCCAGCCACTCACCGGCTTCCGGCCCGGTCAGGTGAGGAGCGGCCGCCTCGGCGAGCGCCAGATAGTGCCGGGCGTGCCGGTCGGGTAGCCGCTCGGCGTCGTCGACGGCCAGGCGCGTCTGCGCGAACTCGCGGATCGTCTCCAACATCAGGAACCGGCTGTCGCCGCGCGACTTGAGCAGGCTCGCGTCGACGAGCGTCGTCAGCTCCTCGAGGTCTGCCCCGACGACGACTTCGGCGGCCTCGAGATCGAACGTCCCGGCGAAGACCGAGAGCCGGAGGAAGACCTCCCTCGCATCGGGGTGCAGCAAGTCGTAACTCCATGCGATCGTCGCCTCGAGCGTCTGCTGGCGCTCGGGCATGTCGGTCGGGCCGCGCGTGAGCAGCGAGAGCCGCGAATCGAGCCGGGCGAGCAGTGCGGCCGGGTCGAGCAGTTTCAGCCGCGCGGCCGCGAGCTCGAGCGCCAGCGGCAGCCCGTCGAGCCGGCGGCAGATCTCCTCGACCTCGGCCGAAGGCTCGGCGTTCGCGCGCACCGCCTGCGCGCGGTCGAGAAAGAGCTCGACCGCTGCGGCCTGAGGCAGAGGGTCGAGCGGATACTCGGTCTCCATCGAGACGTGCAGCGGGATGCGGCTCGTCACGAGCAACGTCGGACCCGGCGTGCGCAGGAACTGCGCGACCGCCGCGGCCGCGTCATGCACGTGCTCGAAGTTGTCGAGCACGAGCAGCGCCCGATGGTGCTCGACATTGTCGGCCTCGGACAGCCCGAGTGCCTGCAGCGCGACCGGCAGCACCGCGTCGGGATCCACCAGCGGGGCCAGAGAAACGAAGTGGGCGCCGTCGGGGAACTCCTCGGAGAGCTCGGCGGCGAGCTGGAGCGCGAGTCGCGTCTTGCCGGTGCCGCCGGCGCCGGTGATCGTCACGAGCCGCTCCGTCCGGAGGAGCTCCGCGACCTCGCGCTGCTCGGTCGCCCGCCCGACGAGCGGGTGGGCCGCTTCGGGAAGGCTCGACCTGTTCAGGCTGCGCAGCGGCGGAAACGATTCCTGACCGAGCTGGTAGATCCGCTCTGGCCGCGTCAGGTCCTTGAGCCGGTGCTCACCGAGGTCGACGACGTCGTCCTCGCGGGTGAGCAGGTCGCGGGTCGCCTGCGAGAGCAGCACCTGCCCGCCGTGGCCCGCGGCCGCGATCCGCGCGGCGCGATGGACGTCCATGCCGACGTAGCCGGATTTCGTCAGGAGGGGCTCGCCGGTGTGGATGCCGATCCGCACGCGGATCACGTGCTCGGTCAGGGCGGCCTGGACGCGCCTGGCCGCAGCAACTGCGTCCGCCGCGCGTGCGAAGGCGACGAAGAAGGAGTCGCCCTGCGTGTCGATCTCGACGCCCTCGTGCGCCTCCCACGCGCCGCGCAGCTCGGTCCGATGCAAGGCGAGCTCGGAAGCGTACGCCGCCGGACCGAGGTCGCCGAGCAGCGTGGTCGAGGCTTCGACGTCCGTGAACAGGAAGGTGACGGTGCCCGTGGGGCGCTGCAGCATGCGAACAGGATCGCGGTGCAGCACTGGTCTGGCAAGCGGGCGCCTGGGGCGGCGTCGTCTAGCCTGCGCGGCGTGCTCGCCCTGCTGGCCCATGCAGCGCCGATCTCCTACAAGTTCCCGCTGCCGATCTGGCTCTACGTGCTGGCGGGCGGTGCAGCCGTGCTGCTGTCGGCGCCGGCGGCGGCGCTCGCCGTGCGCGGGGACGCCCCGCGCGAGCGCCGAGGGCGCGATCTCTACCCGGCGGTGCGCCGGCTGGGCCGGCCGCTCGTCGTGCTCGCGACAGCACTCCTGGTCGTCGCGCTCGCGGGCGGGCTCTTCGCTACGACCGCTGAATCGCAGGAATTCTTCGAGAACCCCGTCACAGTGCTCACGTGGGTCGATTTCTGGGTCGGCCTCGGCATCTTCTCGTGGCTCGTCGGGAACGTCTGGGAGCGTCTTTCGCCGCTGAACGTCGCTGCGCGGTGGCTCGACGGCGTGCTCGCCCGGCGCGAGGTGCACCCGCTCGCCTATCCGGCAGGTCTGGGGCAGTGGCCGGCGGTCGGCCTGCTGCTCGTCTGGTCGTGGCTCGAATTGATCTGGGGGCCGGCCAAGGAGCCGCGGGTGCTCGCGCTGCTCCTGCTCGGGTACCTGGCCGCGACGCTGATCGGCTGCGCTCTGGTCGGCGCAGAGGCATGGCTCGGCAACGTCGAGCTCTTCTCGGTCGTCGCTAGGACGCTCTCGCGCTTCTCGCCGCTCGAGCTGCGGCCGTTCGTACCGGAGGTCTGGGCCTCGACTCCTGCCGCCGAACGCACGGCGCGGCTACGGCCGTACGGCGCCGGGCTGCGAACCGACCCGCCTCTGCCGGCCGGCGGCGGCGCGTTCGTGCTGACCGCGCTCGCGACAGTCGTGTTCGACGGCTGGTCGCAGACCGACCGTTTCGGCAGCTTCCAGCAGTGGTTCTACGACCGCTGGTCGTACCTCGCCGTCCACACCGGCGTCCTGCAGACGCTGTCGATGCTTGCCGTCGTCGCGATCTTCGTGCTGGCCTACCTCGCGATCACGCGTCGGGAGGCGCGGACGTACGCACCGACGTTGATCCCGATCGCGGGCGTCTACTTCGCTGCGCACTACTTCGCCTATCTCCTGATCGCGGGCCAGGCGACTCTCGGCGTGATCGTCGACCCCTTCGGACACAGCTGGAACCCGGCGGGTCTCGGCGAGTACGAGCTCTGGAAGGGGATCGCGCCGGCTGCCGCCGTCTGGTGGATCGAGATCCTCCTGATCGTCGGCGGCCACGTCTCCGGCGTCTTTGCCGCGCATCGGCAGGCGCTGCAGCGGACAGATTCGTCGCGCGCGCTGTGGGCCGGGGCGCCGCTCGTCGGGCTGATGGTGCTCTACACGGTGGCCGGGCTCTGGGTGCTCGCGCAGCAGCTCAAGGCGTGACGGTGATCGGCACGTCCTGCTCGTGCTGTCGGCTGCCGTCGGCCGCCGACTGCGAGTACGCCGCGACGACGTAAGGCCCCGCAGCGGGCGCGACGAGGGTGCCCGAGAACGGCCCGCGACCCGGTGCTCCCTCGGCGGCCGTGACGACCTTCTTCTGGACGAGCTTGCCGCCCTGTCGCAGCTCGAGCAGGACCGTCGCCTCGTAGACGCTCGCACTGCCCGACGACGTGGATCGTCGTTCCCGTCGTCGCTCCGGCGGCGGGCTGCTCGATCAGAATCGGCGGCACGAAGCGCGCGACGTCACCGCGGATCAAGCCCGGTCTGCTGCGCGACGTCGACCCGCTGCACGCTCGGGAACTGCGTCAGTGTGTAGACGATCTCGGCCACCTCCGCCGGGCTCGCCTGGTCGCGGTGGACCGTGGCGGTGCCGCCGGAGATCGAGACGGGGAGGGCAAGTCCGAGCGCGGCCAGCGAGGCGGCCGCGACGGCGCGCGTCCCCTGCACTTGCTCGACGTCCGCATAGAGCTTGCCGTTGCGGACGCGGAAGACTGTGACGGAGATCGGCGCGGCGCTGGTCGTGGTCGGCGCCGTCGTCGTCGACTCGGTCGGTGCGGTCGCCGTCGTGGCGGCGTCGTTCGAGTCGCCACAGCCTCCGGCCGCGAGACAGAGCACTGCGATCGTCAGTGCGTGCTTGCTCATCGGCTCCCAGTTTGGCAGGGTCGCCAGATGACCAAAACAACGCTTGCGCTCGTCGCGCTCGGGGTTGCGCTGCTGGTGCCGGGGGTCGCGCGTGCTGCGCAGCCGGTACCGGTGTCGTACCACGCCTGGGCCTCGTCGAGCGATTTCAACGGAGGGACCTTTGCCGGCACGACGACTGCGGTCGAGGGTGGCATCACGCTTGCCGGCTCGGGAACGTCGAACGTCACGTACACCGATCCGCGGTCAGGCGACATCGCCGCCGTCGCAGGGACCTGGACCTCACCTGCATTCAGTCCTGGGTTCGCATTCAGCGAGCTCGTGTCCTCGTGGAACGCAGACACACCGCCTGGTACGTGGCTTCAGGTCGAGGTGCGCGGCGTGATCACCAAGGCAGCCACGACGAAGTGGTACGTGCTCGGCCGCTGGGCCTACGGCGAGGACACGATCCTGCGCACGTCGGTCGGCGGTCAGGGCGACGCAGACGCTTTCGTCTCGATCGACACGCTCTTCACCAAGGACCACTTGCTGACGTCGTACCAGCTGCGGGTCACGCTCTACCGCACGCCAACGACAACCGCGAAGCCGCGGCTGCGGCTCGTCGGTGCCGTCGCCTCGGATGCGCCGAACCAGAAGCCGTCCATCCCGACGCCGCTCGGGGGAGCGGAGGGAATCACGCTCGCGGTGCCGCCGTACTCGCAGGAGATCCACGCAGGGCAGTATCCCGAGTACGACGGCGGCGGCGAGGCGTGGTGCAGCCCGACCTCGACGTCGATGGTGCTCGCCTACTGGGGCGCGCTGCCGCCTCCGTCCGAGTGGTCGTGGGTCGACCCGTCCTACGCCGATCCCTGGGTCGACAACACCGCTCGGCAGGTGTTCGACGTTCACTACGACGGCGCGGGGAACTGGCCGTTCAACACCGCCTATGCGGGCGGCCGCGGGCTCGACGCCTTCGTCACGCAGCTGCGCGGGCTGAACGAGGCCGAGCAGTTCATCAAGGCGGGCATCCCGCTCGTTGCCTCCGTCGCTGCGAATCCCAACAAGCTGACCGGGTTCCTGCTCGACAAGGGGACGAACGGGCACCTGCTCGTGATCGTCGGCTTCACTGCGACAGGGAACGTCGTGGTCAACGATCCGGCGGCGACCAGCAATGCGAGCGTGCAGCGCGTCTACGACCGGGCCGAGTTCGAGCGGACCTGGCTGCCCGCCTCCGGCGGGATCGTCTACGTGATGCGACCCGCCTCCGTCCCGCTGCCGCCCTCGTTCGGGGGCAACTGGTAGGGAATTGACGATCAGGTGCCTGGCACCGGCCGGTGCCAGGCACCTATCCTCTCGGCATGAGCCTCATCGCCCTCGTCCTGCTGCTCGCCGCCGTCGCCCTGGTCGTGGCCACGGAGTGGCCCCGGCTGGCCGAGCGGGGCGGGTTCGCGGGAAAGAGCCTGTCGCGGCGCGACGGCCGGCGCCTGCGCCGCAAGCAGCACCTGCACGTCGTGCGCGATGAGCCCGACGACGACTTCGCACGCTCCGTCGAGCGCGACCTCGCCGCGCTGCCGACGATCGACGAGCGCGATCGGAAGAATTAACGAACGCGCAGCGTCGCGCGCAGCGTGGAGGTGTTCGGGAGGATCTTCGCGACGTCCTCCATGTTCTTCGTCTCCTGGTAGTCACCGACCTGGAGCACGAGCGCGTGGCGTCCGCTCGTCGCGGGAATCCGGATCGTGCCCGCGGTGAACGTCGTCTGCACGAGCTTGCCGTCGACGCGGGCGACGATCGACGAGGGATCGACGCCCGAACCGGCGTCTGTCGCCCGGACCAGGATCGCCCGCTTCGACGCATTCGCAACGAGGCGGGGCGGCGTCACGTCGTTCACCCAGTAGCGGAACGTGAACGGTCCCGCGTCGCGGGTCGAGCGCGAATCGAAGACGAGGTCGTAGGCGCCGTCGGCGGGCAGCACGGCGCCCGGCGGCGCGGCTGTGGGCGCCGTAGGTCGGCCGGTACGGGTTGAGGTCGATCGGCAGCCCGGTGTAGCCGACGAGGTGATCCTCGAGCCCGTCGAACGTGACGTGCGGGACAGCGCGACCGGAGGTGACGACGGTGCCGAAGTTGGCCGGCCGGCCCGTGATCGTGACGCGGTACGCGCGCTCGGGACCCGGATAGGACACGTCGCCGCCGGTGGGGTAGCGGTAGACGCTGATCCGGGCGGGGGCGCCCTTCGTCGTGCCGCGGTAGGAGCCGGGCTTCGAGAGTGGCGTGCGGGTCTCGCCCGCGAGGCGCGGGATGGAGACGTAGAAGAAGAACGGGATGCGGCGCACGTCGGTCCCGTGCGTCAGCACGACGAAGCCGGTGACGTCGCTCGCAGTCGTGCCTGCCGTGGCGGTCACGGCGAGCGAGCCGGGCACGGTGACGGTCGGCGGGGCCGAGACCGAGCCGCTGCCGGATTGCTGCACGACCGAGACGGCCCAGTCGCCGGCACCGCCGCCGGCGTCGGTGAGTGCGACCGGCTGTGTGGCGGTGGCCCGCGCCGCGAGACGTCCGAACGAGAGTCCCGTCGGCTGGGCGAACAGCAGCGGGTTGTCGGCACGGACGAGGTTCGCGAGCCCACCGCCCTCGCGGGTGGAGAGCACCTCTCCGCCGGTTTCCGACCGGACCGCGCCACCGGTCTCGGTCAGCGCCGCCTTCAGCTGCGCAACCGTCCACGTGGGGTGGCGCTCGCGCAGCAACGCGGCCGCACCGGCGATGTGAGGCGCCGCCATGCTCGTGCCGCTGAGCACGCCATAGGCGCCCGGAAGCGAAGAGAGGATCTGCACGCCGGGCGCCGAGACATCGGGCTTCATCGCGAGCGACACGGGCGTCGGCCCCGCGGACGAGAAGTCGGCCACGACACCGTTCGAGCTGACCGCGGCGACGGTGATCGCACCTGACGCGTTGCCGGGTGACGACACGGAGCCGACGCCGAATTCGTCGAAGTCGTTTCCGGCGGCGATCACCGGCACGACGCCCGCTGCTGCTGCCCGGTTGATCGCCGCGACGACGATGTCCCGGGCGGGCTCGATCTCCGGCTCGCCGAGCGAGAGGTTGATCACGTCCATCCCGTCCGAGACGGCGGCGTCGATCGCCGCGGCGATCTCGGCGCTGTTGCCGTCGAGGCCGAAGTCGGGCGTCGGGATCGTCAGCGCCTTGTAGTTGCCGAGATAGGCGTTCGGTGCGACCCCGGAGATGATCGTGCCGTTGACGTTCGTGCCGCGGTTCCCCGCAGCGATACCGGCGACGTGAGTGGCGTGGAACGACTCCTTCGGATCGAACGGCGTGTTGGCAGAGCCGTACGCCGGCGACGCCGGAGCGAACGTCCGCTGCACGATCACCTTCGGCGTCGTGAACCGCGTCTGGCCCTTCGGGAACCCCGGAGGATAGGCGTATCCGGCCGGGTTGAAGTAGGCGTGGTTCGCCTGCAGGCCGTCGTCGATGATGCCGATCTTCATGCCGTTGCCGGCAGTGGCGAAGTTCGTGCCCCAGAGCTTGTCGGCTCCGATCTGCTCCGGGCCGCCGACGGTGCGCAGCGAGTGGTAGCGCACGTTCGGCCAGACACGGTCGACGCCCGGCACGGCTGCGAGCGCGGCGAGCTCGGAGCGCGGGACGACGACCGCGAAGCCGTTCGCCACGATCGAATAGCGCCAGCGGATCCGGGTGCCGGGGACGGTCGAGCGCACGCGGTCTACGAGCACGTCCTGGGCGGCCCGCATGCGCACGCGATACGCGACGTGGCCACCGGACTGGAGCGTCCGTCCGAACGACGCCAGCGACGGCGCCTTCAGCGTCACCACGACCTCGGTCGTGGCCGCAGGCTCACGCGCGCCGAGGACGTCGCCGGAGAAGACGACGGCGGCTGTCGCCGCCGCCAGAAGGAGTGAGATGACCCTCGTCAGAGTGCGGATGATCGGGTGAGATGGCTTGGCTGCACGGGTTCGCGGCAACGTAGCGCACCGTTGCGAAGGTCGGGTTAAGGGCGTTTGACCTGGATCAGCACCAATGACCTAGACGCGTCAACCGCCTGCGCGTCAGTCCCGTCGATACTTACTTGCATGCCGAAACAAAGGTTTGGAGTGACGGAAGCTCGGTGTCCGCACTGCGACTTCGTCGCCGCGGTCATGACGCCCGACGCGGTCGACGTCGTTTCCGACGAGTCGCTCTCGATCATCCGCGGGATCGTGGGCACGAGCCGAAGCTCCGGCGGGATTCCTGTGGTGCTGCCCGAGTCCGACCGGCAGAGCTACATCTGCCCCGCCTGCGGTGAGGCGTTCAAGCCCGTGAGCAGGCGCGTCTCGCGTCTTCGATTCCCCGACGTCTAGAGCCGGCGCATTGCCCCGACCTTCGCGCGCACGGGCCGGATGACACAGATCGGCCGTCGTTCGGGTTCGCTCGGCAACCGATCGTGAAGCGGCGCGGCAATCAGGGTGAGGGGGAGGTGGCCGCCGCGCACCTTACGCCCCTGTGAGCAGGCCTCGGGACCGAGGGATGCCCGCGCGGGAGCGGCGCCAAGGGGTTGAAGGCTGCCCTCCCCGCTGAGAAACAGCCAGGCGGGCGTCACGCCCGCTGGGAGGATTGAGGGGCAGCGGGGTTCCGTCACCGCCTGGCTATCCACAAGGCCACACCCGACGATGCCCAGGCACATCATCCGGTCGGGGTGACCTGCTTCCTTTGTGACTCGCTCCTATGACTCAGCGTGCGCGATCATCGTCGCCGGCTCGGTGTAGCAACGGACGGAAGCCCACTCGCCCGTCTTCGCGTCCTCCTGATCAGCTTAGAGGCCCTCCGAGCCTGCTCCTCCGTGGCGCAACGCGGCCCGAACCCGACACGAGAATCGTCGCCGGCCGCACGACCATGGCCGACGGGACAGTTCGCTGGTCGCCCAAGCAACTCAGCGCGACGGCCATATTGGGCGATGTCAGGCGAGCGCGCGTGGGCCTACGCGACGCGGTCGCTCTCGATGTGTCAGGGTCGTGTGGAGTCGCTGGTCGATGGAAGTGCGTTGCGCTTCACGACTCGGCGCACGAAGGGAGCCACATGGTGGCAAGGATTGCGACGTACAGCTTCACCGGCGACGCGCAGGAACTCGGCAAGCGGGCCGAGGCAGGAATCTTGCCGATTCTCAAGGCGCAGCCGGGATTCAAGAGCTACGCGGTAGCGATCGGCGAGGGCAAAGTCTTCTCGTCCAGCGTATGGGAGGGCCGAGACGAAGCCGAGAGCGGTAGCGTCGCAGTCGCCGAATGGGTCGCGGCCAACATGGCCGAAATCAGCCTGGAAGGCGATGTTCATTACGCCGAGGTCGCCTTCAGCACCGCGCTCGGGGTCTCCACCACGTAAGCGCATGTGGCAACGCTGAGCGAATGCTCACTCCCGCCGCGCCTGATGCCACGTCAGGGGATTGGTCGGCAGCCTTGCGTCGGAGGATTCATGGGCAGGCAGCCATCACCCCATCGGCGTGAGCCAGGCGATCGCCGCGTCCGTGGCCTCCGCGAGCGACAGTGCGCCTGTGTCGAGCTCGAGCACCTCATGCCCCCGCCACTCGGGCGAGAACACGCCGTGTTGAGTCGCCAGGAACACCGGATCCTTCGAGAGTCCGCGAGAGGCATCCGCGTTCGTGCGCTGCAGCGCAATCTCGAAGTCAACCTCGAGCATGATCAGCCGTGGCCGAGCATCTCCCGGCAACTCTTGCTCAAACTCGGCAAGCGACTGGTCCCCGGCGAAGTTTCCCTCGACCACGACATGTCGACCGTCCACGAGCAAGGCTGCTGCCAGTCGACCCGCCAGCCGCCGCGCCTGCGACCACAGGCGCTCGTCGCTCTTCGGCCGACCTGACCGCGCTCGCGGGTCGAGCATCTCGTAGATCAGATCGAGGTCGATCACCCCAACCTCTGCTCCACACACTTCTTGAAGGCGCGCAGCCGTTGCGCGGCCAAGCGATGACTTCCCGCTGGCAATAGGACCGCCGATGACCGCAATCAGCATCCCGTCATCTTGATCGACCGGACGCATCGTCAGGAGTCACCGCACGCCACTCGCCCCAGGCGACACGCGGCCGGTCCTCACGGGTCATTCCAGCATCATTCGCCGGGCGAGCCCGATGTGCCGTGGGATGATCGCCGTGGGGCAGAAGCGTCTGGGTCGGGCCGAGGATCATCACTTGAAGTTGGCAACCCGTCAGGAAAGGGAGTCAATGACCACGTACAAGGTCGGCTACTTCGTCGGAAGCCTGTCCTCCGCGTCGATCAACCGCGAGCTCTCGAAGGCGTTGATCCGCCTGGCGCCCGAGGATCTCGAGTTCACAGAGATCCCCATCGGGAATCTGCCGCTGTACAGCCCCGACTACGACGAGAATTTCCCGCTGGAACCAAGGGCACTGAAGGAGGCAATCGCGGGGTCAGACGCCATTCTGATCATCACCCCGGAGTACAACCGCTCCATTCCCGGAGCGCTGAAGAATGCCATCGACTGGGCATCGCGGCCGTCGGGTCAGAACTCCTTCGAGCAGATGCCGGCCGCCGTGATCGGGACATCTGTCGGGCAGCTTGGAACAGCGATGGCGCAGCAGAGCCTGCGGGGCGTGCTCAGCTTCTGCAATGCCCGGCAGATGACGGCACCCGAGGCCTACATCCGATACTCCCCGGAGATCTTCCCGGGCGAGGGAGAGGTCGCTGACGAGTCCACCAAGACCTTCCTCGCCAACTACATGCATCAGTTCCGGACGTACGTCATTCGGGTCCTCACCGTCATACCTCGCACGTAAGTTCCGTGTCTCTCTCCACGACTCGTGTGCAACGTTCAGGCGTTGTTCCTGAACGCCGGCGCAGGCTGGTGATCCTTCGTCCGTACGCAAGAAGGCCCGCCGGAGCGGGCCTTCTCGGTCATGCCTTAGGTTCGATGTGCGTTCAGTGGTTGCCCACAGCCTCGAAGTAGTTCGCGGCTGCATAATTCGCGACGTTCGTTCCCAGCTGGACCGCTTGCACGTCGGCTGTGCGGTAGTGGAGCCCCGCCCAGATGCGTGCCTCGACGATCTCGTCGACCGTTTGCGAGAAGCTGCTGAACGATCGCGTCGCGGACCCGCCGGGGTTCACGAAGCTGCTCGTGATCTGGTAGCCGCCCGCGGGTGCGTCGCCGAAGAACATCCGCAGCACGGTTGTGTGCGAGCTGTCGAGCCCGAGATGTCCCGATGAGTTGTCCGGATACGGCGCGGAGATCAGCGGCGTCCACGTCGGGTCGGGCGACGTCGCCGGATTGTCGTCCAGGGCCGCCCTGCGAATCGCTTGGAACGGCCGCCAGAAGTCGAAGTGGTACTTGTTGTTCCAGGTGTTGATCGCCGCGTCCGCGGCCGCGAGGTTCTCCATCGCGAGCACCCAGGCCGCGTCCGAAGCACTCAAGTCGTTCCGGACGATCAGCTGGCGTGCGACGTCGTTCCAACTCGCAGCCGGGTTGCTCTGCCACCACTTCGCGATGTACGTCTGCGTGCTCGTACGGGTCGAGGCTGTCACGACGCCGTCGCCACCGATCGCCTTCACTTCGTTGAAGTCAGCCGCCCAGGCGGCGCTGGTGAGCGCAGGGGGACCGGCGCCTCGAAACTGCGACGAGCTCTGCATCAGGAACGGCTTGACGCCACCCACCCAGGGGGTCGGGTCTTGCACCGTCGTCCCGTTCGGAGCCACCGGATCCCAATGGCCCGGTGCGCTGTTTGGCACCCACTGAGAAGGTCCGAATCGTCCATCGTCCTGCCTCGCATCGATCATGGCCTGCGCCGCCGCAGTCCCGGCAGCGACTCCCATGTCCTTGAACGGCGAGTCGGGTATCGCGTCCTTCGAAGCGTTGTACTGCGTGTCGAGTGATGCAAGCACGGTTGCTCTCGTCGGGAAGCTGATGCTCTGAGGAACGGTCTCGACGATGTTCTTCAGAACGAGGTACGCCGCCGTCGCAACCGCCGCTTCCTCGGACGCTGTGTTTCCGAACCGCCTCGTCAGAAGGTACGGCCGGTGATGCTTCGGCGTGATCGCGTTGACGGCGTCGTACACAGCCCCCTGCACCATTCCCACACTGACCTGAGAAGACGGCGCTGCTCCGCCTGCCGGCTGCGGAAGCCCGGTGAGCGTGTTGACCGCAATGGAATTCCACTGAATGACTGCACTTGCGTCCGCTTCGGCGGGTGGCGCAGCCGCCGCGCCAATGACACCGAGCGCCCCTACCAGCGCAAGCGCGGCCGTTGCCGCGAGCCACAGGAATCGCCTACGTGGCATTCCTACTCCCCTCGTAACGACCCCTGGGTTTGTTGCGTCCGTAGCAAATCACGTTGCTACGTCTGTATCAACCACCCGATCGCGAACACCGCGCCGTCGCAGGCGGACCACGTCTCCGGCCCTCCCGCCGCGTCAACGAAGACGAGGCAATCGCTTACCCGTCCATGTTGCGCGCTTGCCGTCGGGCGTCGTTCCGGAACGCCGGCGCAGCCGAGAAGCGAACCGCTCGCCGTATGGCTAGTTGCCGGCCGACTTCTTCTCGAGTTGCTCGGCGATCCGTTCGAGGATCTTCTCCATGTTCGCCAGTCGTGCCTCGGTAGCCGTCGAGTTCGCCTCGATGACATCGACCTGATGGTTCAGCGTCTTGATCTTCGGCAGTTTCATCACGCCCTCCCGACTCGATTCACCACAGCAAGGGTCGCCGTCATGCGCGTGAGGCGCATCCGCGAAAACTCGAAAACTCGGCGCGGGAAACCGCCACTCCACTCAGGGTCCCGTTCCTGCACGCCCGCCCACGGTGCGAACCACGTACCTGCGGTACCGGGGATACCTATCGTCGAACTCCCAGACGCGCGTCCGGGGGACTGCTCGAGCCCGGCATGCAGTTTCCGCGCGTCTGTCACGCCGGAGCTCGCGGGTTCGAACCCCGTCGCTCCTCTCGAACACCTTCTACGTGTGCGCCCGCGAACCCACGGAGGAGTGCGGTGAGCGCGTCACGCCAGATGTGCTCCTCGATCGCGCCGTCTGCCGCCTCGCCGTCAGCGTCGGGACGCACGAGGTCGGCGGTGTCGTCGACCGGGGAAGACGCTGGGGGGTGCAGACGAAGGACGCCGCGGAGCTCGAGGGCCGCCAGCCCCTCGCAGAGCGCGTCGAACTCGCAGAGGACCGCCCAGACCGTTCGGCCGCCGAGCAGCCCGGCCGCTTCGAGTCGGGCGATTCGCGCTTCGAGGCCCGCGAGCGCCTCGGTCTGGGCGTCCCTGAAGCCGGCTTTGATCTGCGGCGACGGCGGCTGGTGGAGTGCGATCTGAAAGAGCGAGGGGTGCTCGATCGCGAAGCTGCGGAAGCAGGCGATCGTTCCCTCGACGAGATCCGCCGTCGGGTCGTCCGTCTCTGGAAATGCGGCCAGTCCGTCGCGGAGGATCTCGAACGCCCGTCGCCCGAGTGCGCCGGCGAGACCTTCCTTGGAGCCGAACAGGCTGTAGACGGCGCGGGTGGTGGTTCCAACCTCGTCGGCAACGCGCCTGACGGTGAGCGCCTCGATCCCTTCTGCCTGCACGATTCGCTCGGCCGCTTCCAGGAGCGCTGCGGCTGTCTCGGCATTGTGTTCTTTCGGACGGCCCATCGCTTGACACTGTAATGGAACGACGTTACGTTACGGAGTTGCAAAAGTCAGTCGACGACCCGAGGGAGCCCGATGACCACAGCAACGCACCACACTTCAGCGCTTGCCTACGACGCGGAGGGAACGGGGGTCCCGGTCGTCTTCCTGCACGGCCTCACCTTCGACCGTCGCACCTGGCGGCCGATCGTGGAGCGTCTGCGCGGGTCGGTGCGCAGCATTGCAATCGACCTGCCTGCGCACGGCGAGAGCGGCGGGGAACCGGGCACGCTCGACGAGGTCGCCGTTCAGGTGCACACACTGCTCGTCGGGTTGGGCGTTGAGCGGCCGGTCGTAGTCGGGCATTCGATGATGGCCGGCCTCGCCTGCATCTACGCCGTGACGTATCCGACCCGCGGCATCGTCCTGGTCGACAGCGGTCCCGAGATTCGGCCGTTCGCGCAGCTCGCCCAACGACTCGAGCCGGCGCTTCGCGGTTCCGGCTTCGCCGAGGTGTGGTCGACGTACGAGAACAGCCTTGGCCTCGAACAGATCCCCGAGGACGTGCGCCCGCTCGCGCTCGCCGCCCATGACGTCAAGCAGGAGGTCGTTCTCGGCTACTGGGAAACGATGCTGCAGACGGATCCGGCCGAGCTCCAAGCCTGGATCGATACGCAAATCCTTCCGCACCTCGAGGTTCCCTGCCTCGCCGTGTTCGGTCGGCCGACGACCGATGGCGAGCGCGAGCGGTTCTCACGTCTGCCGGACGTCCGGCTCGAGGAATGGACGGGGGACGGGCATTTCGTGCATCTGGTCGATCCCGACCGTTTCGCCGCGTCGTTGCGCCAGTTCGTCGACCACTGTACGGGTACCTAACAAGGCCGTTCGTGACGTGGTTGGAGTCCGCTGGTTCGCCGTCGCCGACGAGCGCGAGTGCGCGCACATAGTGCGGGCGTTGCATCACTTTTTCGGGCGCCGGCGGCGGCGGCACCGCAGCGCGAACGGGGAGGAAAGCGAGCGGCTCCGTCGACCGCCGACACCACTGAAGTGAACGTAGCCGGCCGCTGCGCCGAACCACCTGACACGAAGGGGTAGGCCCGTATGGCGAGTCCGGAGCGCCGGCAGGGGCGATCGAACTCGTCGTCGCACGACGACGTAACTGGCCCTGCAAGTCGAACTCTGTTTGCCGGGGCTCTTTCGTCTCGCGCGCGCTGCGCGTTGACGTAGTTTGGGCCTCAGCCGGGGCTCTGGCCGCAGGGCCAGTCAAGCCACCCTAGCTCACCTGGGGGCCGGCGTCGGTTAAGACTTCTTTCCAAGCAGGTACCGCGCGGGCGGAAGGACTCTCGCCGCGACGATTGACGTCTTCCCGGGAGGGTACGAAGCGAACGAGATCAGCGAGAGGAGACAACGTGACTGGATACGTCGCTCAGGCCGAGACGGAAATCGCCGCCCCGCCTGCACGCGTGTGGCGAGCTCTTACGGATCCGGACGAAATTGAGCAGTACATGTTCGGCTCCCGGGTCGAGACAGACTGGAAACCTGGCAGCCCGATCATCTGGAAAGGCACATATGAGGGCAACGCCTACGAGGACAAAGGCGAGGTCCTTGAAGTCGAGCCCGAGCGACGCCTCGAGATGACTCACTTCAGCGCGCTAAGCGGTGACGAGGACGTCCCTGCCAACTATCACACGCTCGTCTACCAGCTCGAGCAACGCAATGGCGGGACCTCCGTTTCCCTGAGCCAGGACAACAATGCGACCGAGGAGGCGGCCGAACACTCGAAGGCCAATTGGGAGAAGATGCTCGCCGGCCTAAAGCAGGTCGCGGAGAGCTGAAACCGCTGCAACCCGCACGACGCGTTTGAGAAACGAAGAGTTGGGCGCGGCAGCCTGGGAGGGCGGCCCCATTCTCGTCTGCCGCGCGCATCGAAGCCGGGCCCCCTCGAGCACGGCACCAGAACACCTAACAAGGCGACGAACGAGCCGCCTGCTCCGCGGACGGTTGGTCTTTCGGTCGCGAAGCTGTTCGGCTGTTCGTTCGCGCCCGCGGCGCGGTCGAACTCTCGCCGCGGTCGAGACCGATCGTCGTAACGTTGACGCCGCGATGAGATATGCGTTAACGCGACTTCCGGACCGTGGCACCGCGTGTTGGGCGATGATCGGATTGGCGGCACTCGTCGCAGCGGTCACCTGCATTCGACCGATGTTCGAGATCGGCATCGGCGCATACATCGGGGCCGGCAACGAACAGCGCGGTTTCGACTACGACCGTCAGCTGACCCCTCTCACCGACCTGCGGCCGTGGTCGCTGCTGATGTTCGCCGCAGCTCTGGTTCTCCTCGTGACGAGCGCGACGGCGCTGATCTGGGGCAATCGACCGATCCTGGTGTTTCTGGCCTGCGCCGTCGCGCTGTTGTCACTGCGAGCGGTGTTGGACGTGGACGACCGACTCGGCTGGCCGGGGTCCGGCGGTGTGATCGGACACGAAGAACCGAACGGCGGCCCGCTGCTCCAGCCGGCGATCGACGAGCTCAAGGCCGACGCACGCCGATCCCCGGAAGCCAATGAACCGGGCTGGACACTGTTGGGTGGCGAACACGGGTACCGCGCCCGCGGCCTCGACGGTTGGTGGCTGCTTCTGCGGCTCACGGTCGTCGTCTCGATCCTGACGGCGTTCCGGGTGTCTCGACTGTTCCTCCGTCCTTGGCCGGCGGTCGTCCTTACGGCAGTCGGGACGTTCGTGGTGTTCGCCTGGATCCTCCTCCAGGGCCTCAGCGGGCTCGAGTGAGTCGTTCAGTGAGGCACCGCACGACAGCCGAACGTTCAGGGCGTCGGCAGATCGATCACCTGATCGACGACACGCGCGTGTAACGGAATCCCGTTTCTCAGCCTCTCCAGGGCCGGCGACGAGCGGCGCTTATGGACCGCGCCGCGGCCTCAGCAAAGTGCGCGGCAGCCCTGGGAAAGGCGGCTCACCGAGGCTGCCGCGCATCACACCGGCGGATGTCGCGTGCTCGGGTTGGGGGAACCGAGCTTGGTCTGTCACCGCCGGCCAATGCTCGACTCCTTGGCCCCGGTCAGGAAGCGTCGGCTCCGAAGCTCCGGAGGTAACCATCCGCCCGCCGGTGGGTCAAGGTCCGACATGCGAAGAAGCTGCGGAGGGCCGGGCGCCCGCCCTTCGTTTCCAGACGTGAAGGTCGGCAGATGGGCGGTCAGATCGCCTTTCGCGGGACCGGACGGCGTCGAGTGCCTACCGAGGCACGCTTAAGGCGCCGACGGCGCGTTGCCACTCTGGATCTTGCACTCTCCCCGAGCGGGTACGGTCGGCCGTCGGCGCCTCTGAGCCAACGTAGTGAGTCGCTGCGCCGGACCGCATGACACGAAAGGGTCGCCGACGAAACGTTCAGGAAACGTTCCCGGTGCGACTCCCTTCGGGCCGCATGAACGAAACCGCAATGTTTCGCGGGGCCGCCCCGTTAACGAGGCGGCGATCGTCGTAGAGTCTTGAAGATGCGTCGTCGCCTGAAGGCTCTGTGTTGCTCGGTGCTGTCACACAAATGGGTGCCGCATCACGACGACGAGGAGCCCTACCGCGAATGCCGCCGCTGTGGAAAGCGCGACTTCGTCAATTACCACCCGGCAGGCGATCTCGAGACGTTCGGCCCAATTGGCGGCCCGTAAGCCGGAGTAGGGATCGCTCCCCGAACCGTCGACGCCCCGGTTGTCTGTGACCCACGCGAGATCCCCGTCGGCGAGCATGCACGCCGGGAGTTCGGTGACCGGAACCGGGGCTCGCTCCGCCGTGTCGAGCTCGAGGACTGGCGGTTCGAGATCGCCGAAGGTCACGGCACCGCGCGTTCGCGTTTTCCGGCAGGGCGCTCCAGTGGGGCCTCGCCCGCGGCCTCGTCACGTCCGTAGGAATCAAGAATCCGAAGTGGAACCGCCATGAGCGCCGTGACGTGCTCCTCTTCGGGTCGTGGGCCGACGTGCAGGCAGTCGCCGACGAGCTGCATCCGCAGTTCCGGGTCATCCCGATCCTCGCAGTGGGCTGCGGCCTGCGTCCCGAGGAGCTGTTCGGGCTGCACCGTGCCGACGTCGACCGCGAGAACCTTCGCGTTCCGCCGTCGTCAGTGACGGCGTACGCTTGACAGCAGTGAGCGGCGAGATGACGTACTCCCATCTGGGCCGCTCGGGGCTACGAGTCAGCAGCATCGGCCTCGGGACGATGCGGTTCGGATTCACTGCGGACGAGAAAGCCAGCGTCGCGATAATGGACGCCGCGATCGAGGCTGGCGTCAACTTCTTCGACACCGCTGATGTCTACGGCGGGCCGCAGTCGCCGGACATGGAGAAGGGCTACGGCATCTCGGAGGAGGTCATCGGCCGTTGGCTGAAGCGCACCGGCCGCCGCGACGAGATCGTCTTGGCGACGAAGGTCTACCAGCCGATGGGAACGGGGCCGAACGACCGGCGGCTGTCGGCCTTCCACATACGGCGCGCGTGCGAGGCGAGCTTGCGACGGCTGCAGACCGACCACATCGACCTCTACCAGATGCACCACGTGGACCGAGCCACTCCGTGGGAGGAGATCTGGCAGGCGATGGAGCAACTCGTGCGCGAAGGCAAGATCAGCTACGTCGGCAGCAGCAACTTTGCTGCCTGGGACGTCGCGCTCGCGCAGTCCGCCGCGTCGAACCGCCACTTCCTCGGGTTGGTGTCGGAGCAGAGCCTCTACAACCTTGCGGTGCGCACCGTGGAGCTGGAAGTGATCCCTGCACTGCGGGGCCTCGGCATCGGTCTGATTCCTTACAGCCCGCTGCATTCAGGGCTACTTGCTGGCGCGTTGCAAGCCGATGTCGACGGGCGCAGCCCGAACGAGATGCAGCCGCCGGTTGACGGCCACCGCGTTCAGCTCGAAGCCTACGAGGGGTTGTGCCGCGAGTTGGGCGCAGCCCCGGCGCACGTCGCGCTGGCTTGGCTCCTGCAGAACCCGGTCGTCTCGGCGGCGATCGTCGGCCCGACGACGACCGAGGACTTGGTGTCGAGCCTCGGCGCCCTGTCGGTGCTGTTGGACAGAGCTGTCGTCGCGCGGCTCGACCAGATCTGGCCGGGGCCAGGAGAAGCACCGCAGGCCTACGCCTGGTGAGGATGACCAGGCTCGGACGACCATCGCAGCCGTCCAATCGTGATCAGAAGAGCGGGCATGGAACCGCCGTTAGCGCTGTTCCAATCCGGGCGTTTGGGCACTGAGTAGGCACCGAAACGGCTCAAAGCGGCTATGCGGATGATAGGAAATCGTCCCTGCAAATCGGGGGTTCGTGTCACGACGCGTGGCACGGAACCCGCGATCACGCCCGCTCCTGCGGCGACTTGGAGGGGCACGCGCGCGGTCGGTGCCTGCCGGAACGCGTCGCGGACACGGTCGCGGGCCAGCCTCGCGTCCGGGTGGCCGTACAGCTTGCGGACGAGTTCGCCGCCGTCCTGATGGCCGAAGTGGAGTGCGATCACGTGGACGGGCAGTTCGAGCACGTTGAGCGCGTACCAGCCGAAGTAGTGACGGCTCGCGACGTAGAGGTCGACGTTGCCGAGTCCGGCGCCGCAACGGACGCGGTTCCAGTGGGGCGACCTGGCCGACGGCGTGTAGTGAGTGCCGCGCAACGTCGGGAACGCGAACTCGGACTCGCGCGGCAGATTGAGTAGCCGCGTACGTGCCGGATCGGTGAGCGCGATAGTGCGGACGACGCCGTGCTTCGGTTCTGTGAACTTCCGAACCTTTGCGTTCCACTGCCGGTCGACGACGATAGTCCCGGCCTGGAAGTCGATTTGCTCCCAGGCGAGTGCGTCCAGTTCGCCCGGCCTCATCCCTTCGTGGATGGCAACGTCGAGGTAGGCGGCGAACGACGGCGGCGTCAACTCGTCGGCGAGCCGTACGAGCCCAGCGGTCTGGGCCTGTCCGGGCGGCATCGTGTCGCGGCGTCCGCGGCTCCCGCGTAGCCCGAGCTTCGCGAACGGGTTCCGCTCGACGAGTCTTCCGGCCGGGACGGTGGCGGCGTCGTTCCAGAGCGTCCGTAGGTGCTGGACGGTGCCGAGGTTGCGACCGCCCTTGATCCAGGCGGCGACGTGCTCGTCACCGATCGCCCGGATCGGCAGGTTCCCGTACCCGCTGACGAACTTCGTCGTCCGCTCGCGACGGTGAACGTTCGTCGACTCGGCCGGACGCATCCAAAGCGGATCGGTCGTCCACTCGTTCCAGAACTCGCGCCAGGTCACGCCCGCGCGGGCGCTACTGCGGAGGATCGTGCGGGCCTGTTCCTCGGCGCCGGCGGCGACGTGCTCGACCTGATCGAGCGGCTCGACGCGGCAGGTAAGCATCGGCTTGCGACCACGATGCGGATGCAGGCGCTCGGGTCGATCGGCTACGAGCCCCACGGTGCGGGGCCGGGGAGCGTGGCGGAACTGATCGCGGGGCTGGTGTCGTCGGTGCTCGTGGCGCTCGGGCTACGCGAGCGCGAGCCGCCGCGGATCTACTGAGCGCGGTTCAGGTGATCCCTTCCCCGAGTTCGCGTCCGCGCGTCGTCGGGTGGAGCAGGCCGAGGTCGTCGACGGTGGCGAGCCCGTCGTCGATGCGCGTCGCGTGTCTGTCGTTGCTGCTCGCTCTCGTCGACACACGTATCGTCGACGCGGCGGGCCCATCGCCTCGGTCACCGTCTCGGCCGAGAGCACACGCTTGACGCGACGCTTCATCCCCGAAACACGCCTTGCCTACCCGCTCGACCTGGCCTATCTTCCTACCCGTGAGGGTGCTGATCACGATCGCCTGCTTGGGCGCGCTCGCGCTCGTCGCCGTCGCAACCGCGCCCGCGTCCCCGCTACGGCAAGAGTGTGATCCGTACTGCCCCATCACAAAGGTGTCGTTCACGTCGGTCGTGTCCAGGAACGACTACGCGACGCTCAAGGTGAATGTCCGGCCCCGCGCCCGGTGCACGATCAAGGTCGTCTACTCGACCGGCCCCGTCGAGCGCAGCGGGCCTGAGGGCCAAGATCGGCGGCCTGATTACGTGGCGCTGGAAGGTCGGCTCGAACACGAAGCTCGGACGGTGGCCGGTCGTCGTCAACTGCGGTAAAAGCGGCCCGAGTAGCAGATTCACCCTGCGCGTCGTGCGCTAAACGCCCACGAGTCAGGACACGTCCGAGGGCCCGGTGGGAATTCCCGCCCCGCCTTGTACGCACGTTCGCCAAGCGGCCAACGTCACACGGCCGCCGTGGAAGTTCAGCCCCCGGCTTAGGGCTGGGCGAGCGGTGGCGTCGTGGTACCGACCTCGGTCAGCCCGTCGAGCGAGATTCCGGGGAACTGTTCCGCTACGGCGACTCGAAGCGCCGGCCGCGCGGCCGTACTCTCGTAGACCTACTCGAGCCGCTCGACTCAGCGAATAGCGGTCGGCGCTGACCCCAGCCCGCTACAAGCGCGCGAGCAGCTCGGTCTTCTTCGTATCGAACTCCTCGGCCGTCAGCAGCCCCTGGTCACGAAGCTCACCGAGCTTGCGGATCTGGTCCGCGATGTGCGGGGTGTCGCTCGAGGCGGCCGGCGCAGATGGCGTCGCGTGTTCCGCCCTCATCTGCTCCTTGACGATGTTGACGAAGCCGGGCGTGTCGCAGTTCTTGTTCCTACATCCGGCACGCGCTCCATTTTCGCGAAGCTCTCTGTTTAGGCAGGCCACCGTCGAGACCAACGGAGCTTTGTCTTGCGGTCAGCTGGGGGCAGCGGACGTGTTCGGCCGAGCGGGTCGAGGGCCTTCTGGAACAGTCGCCAAGAGTGGCGTGCAAAAGCCGGGGTCGCCATTGGCAATCCTTCCAGGTCAGGACTCCTCTCTTCATGCTCCACACATAGTCAACGGCACGAGGGTCGATCCGATACGCCCCCTTCGTGCGGGCCTGAGCCCGATGAAGCCCGATCGCCACTACAATGTGGGTCTAGCGTCTTCTTTGACCCCGTGACCCTCCTGGCCGCTGTGGCCTGGCGTAGGGACGGAGGACGAGGATGCAGAACGACCCGCGTTTGGATGCTCCGAGTAACGGAGCGGGTGCGGCTGAGGCGACCGAGTTGAGCCGGCTGCAGGCAAAAGTTGATCAGCTGCAGGAAGCGCTTGAGAGCCGGATCGTTATCGAGCAGGCCAAGGGTGCCGTTAGTGCCCGCTGCGATGTCCCGATCGATGTGGCCTTCGAGATGATCAGAGGAATGGCGCGCAGCCAGCAGCGGAAGGTCCAGGAGTTCTGCGCGGAGATCGTTGCGAACGGTGGTCGCTTTGTGGCCGACCCGAGGATGATGAGGCACCCAAGGCGGTCTGATCTGAACGGGTCCGGATTAGGGGAAGAGGTGATTGGTGCGAAGGCACACGAAGAGGTCCGCAGGGGCGGCCGTCCTGCGTCGACGAGCGTGACTCGGCCGATCTCGCGCAGCATGTTCTCCGCGACCAGGAGGTTGCCGCGCTCGATCGCTCGATGGAAGACGGCCCTCGGATGTCCCTCTGCGGTCGTGCGTGCCCCTCCGGAGCCGGGCGGCGGGAAGAGGCTACAGGCTCTTGGCGCCTGGCGAGAGAACGCTCGCGCGGTCCAGGCTGCATGTCACGGCCTTCTTGATCGTAAAGCGGCCGATCAACGAGGGACAGATCGTGGCTACGCTGGATGGGCGTGGATGAAGACCAGCAAGAGCGTCTTGCGAAGAATGAGTCGCTGTTCAGGACGCTCAACGAGAACATCAACGGTCTGGCCAGCGGGCTCGGTGGCCGGGAGCCGTTCGAGTTCATCTGTGAATGTGCGACGAGCGGCTGCTTCGAGCGGCTCTCGTTAACTGTCGAAGAGTACGAACGAGTCCGGGAAGACGGAACTCACTTCCTGCTGGCGCCCGGTCACGAAGACATCGAGGTCGAGCAGGTGATCGGACATCGCGACGGCTATGTCGTCGTTGAAAAGGACGGCGTCGCCGGCCTCGTCGCTGAGGACGACGATCCTCGCGCCTAGCCCTGTGGTTTGGAACGTCCCTGGCTGGTCAGGAGGGACGCGTGAGCTTGTCCATACCTGAGCTGGTGCAGCAGCGAAGCATGCTGATCATCCTTATTGCTGCATGCTCGACCGCGCGTACAGCGTTCGAAGCGGCGGACAACGTGGTCGATGCGCAGCTTTGCGCAGACCTAAATCGAATGATCGAACGCTCGGAGTCTGAGCTCGAGAAGCTCAATCTTGCGATCAACCGAACGCGCTAACTCCTAACTGCGCGGCACGTCGGCGGAGCGAGCCCATTTTCCGCCTGGCCTGGCTCCCGTCGCGTCGCCGTGACACCCTGGAGCCATGGCCGGACCGAACTGGATCCGTCCGCCGGATCTACGACTGCCGACACACGTTCGCGACGTGGGCGATCGAGGACGGCGTGCCGCTCTGGCAACTCGCGACGATCATGGGAACATCTGTCGTGCAGATCGAGGACACCTACGCGCGGTGGCTCAAGCGGACGAACGCGGAGCTCCGGGCGGCGTTTGATGCTTACGACGTGGCGGCGACTGGCTAGGACGGCCGGTACGACGTCTCGATTCGAGTTCGTCCTAAAGGCGTGAGAGCGCTCAAGCCCGGCGGTTCATTACATGGCGGTGTCGTCCGAGTTCAAGGTTCCAAACCAGTGGTCAAACTCGCGCCGCCTCGTGAATCGGAACGTACGGAGGTGTTGCGATGTCGCGCCTTGGATTCGGTTCGCCAGGTACTCGCGGCGCGCTGCGAACGATGTCACGGCGTGCCACACCGGGTGTTCCTTGCTCAGCCACCCTGACCAGGTCTCTCGGTTTCCGTTGAAGATCTCGGCACGGGTAACCGTTCGCCATAACGAACGGCGCACGAGTTGCGGCACCACAACTCGAGCGGGGTAGTCAAGCCAAACAATCGTGTCCGCTGCGGCCCACATCGCATCGCGTACTGGCAGGTAACCCCAGGAGTCGAATATCCATGCAGGCCCGGCGACGATCTGCTCTACAGATTCCACAAACCTAGGCGCTGTCGACCAATTAGACGCGAAAGCGAGCTGATCGAGTTCGTAAAACGGCACATCTATCCACGCCGCGATGCGACGCGCGGCAGTGGTCTTGCCTGACCCTGACATCCCCACGACGAGAATCCGACGCACAGCCCTAAGTATTCCTCAGAGGCTCGCCGAAGCCACTTCCCCGAAACTCTGGCGCAGACCAGGACGGGCATCTAACCGCCGGGGCGATCGTTTCGGTCGTTTGTTCCCGGAGTGTTCCCGGGTTTGGCTCTAAACGGCTATGCGGATGAGAGGACTTGAACCTCCACGCGGTTCGCAGGGGGCTGGCGGGAGGACATCGCAAGTGGCGGGAACCCGCATCGCTGGGGCATTCTCGGCCGGTGCGCCCCATGCCTGCACGACACGCTTTCCGCGACGTTTAGGCAGTGAGTGGGCAGCCGCTAGCACGTCAGATCAGTCGGGCCGATGAGCCACCTCGGCAGCGGTTAGGGAACGCGCTTCAGGAACCGAAAACCTCGACGACCCGATGCGGCCTGGGCACCGGCGGCGAACGCCGGATAGAAGAGGGCGCTCATGACGTCGCCGTGATCGTGGTGGGGATGGAGAGCGTCGTGTGGTTTCGGTGGATCGACCATGACTTGTCCGGCGGCATAGCCGGCGACCGCCGACGCAATGAACCGCGTCGTCAGCGAGGCGCTTAGTTTCACGTCGGCAGCGAGCTCTTTTCCGGTCACTCGAGTTAGCCCGCCGCAGCTCGGACAAGGTTGTCTTCTCTCCATCGGCATGCCCGCGGGCTCGACGAGCCGTTTGCCGCAACAGACACAGGCGACCTCGCCTTCACGGAGGGGCCGAACGCTCCCTCCGTTGCCGACCCCGTCCACCGCGAGTCTCATCCTAAGGCTGCCGGGCGGGGCGGTCGAACTCTCGCCGCGGTCGAGCACTTCCGCCCCTCGCGCCGGCAGCGGTCACGCTACGGGGGTTTGACACGCGCCGCCTGGTGGCCTGTCGGCCACGTCCAGAAGGGCCGCGCAGGGTGTAAGCCGCGCCGCTGGCGCCCTTTCTGTCTCAGCCGCTCGTCCGTCGAAGCAGGGTGCGGAGCGTGAACGGAAACTGGCCCTGCGGAGTCGAACTCTGTTTGCCTTAGCTCTGAACGCCTCGCGTGCCAGAAGGCGCGTCGGCGTTGTTATGGGGCTTAGGCCGGAATTCTGGCTGCAGGGCCAGTCGGATCACTATACCTGACTTTGTGACCCGTGTTGCGAACTTCTCAGAGGTGGGGTGGATCTGCGCGTAGGACGAGCGCGGAAGCCGCCGACCGCGAACACGATCGAGGGCACGACCTCCTCGGGCGGGCTTATCCACGACTATCGAGCCGCGGTGTGAACACCGTTTTTGAAACCCTCAGGGATTGGAGTTTGCGCACCGGACACGCACCGCGAGGTGTATCTTCGCAGGTGGCTTCGCCATGCCCTGGCTCGCCGACCTAGAAGTGGGTGCGGTGCACGGGTTCGCCCGGACGATTTCCGACGCCCGGACGGTGGCCGAGTTGCGAGGCCGGGCGCTGCAGGAACTCGCTGGGCTCGTCCCCGCAGATGTGCTGACGTGGGACCGCGTCGATCTCGCCACCGGCGCCGTCCGCCACGAGGCGGTCCCTTCCGCGGCCGAGCCGCCCGGCGCCTTCGAGACGATTGTGGGCGACGCGGTGGGACATCCGCTCCTGCTCGCGCATGCTGTCCGTCGGCGTCCGGCGCTGCGCCTCTCCGAGGCCGTCGAGCCCCGCCGCCTGTCCCACAGCGAGTTGTACGGCGACCTGCTCCACCGGTCGGGCGTCGAGTACGGCATCGCGATCGGCGTCCGCGCAGGGGGTCGTGAGGTGGTCGTCGCCGGCCTCGGCCGCACCGAGCGTGAGTTCTCCGAGCGCGACCGTGACGTCCTCGATCTCGTGCGCCCCGTCATCGAGGACGCGTTGAGGGCCGCGGAGGCGCGCGAGCGCCTCGTTCGCGCGCTCGCCGCCAATCCGCCACTCGGTACCGCCGTCGCACTGCTCGACTCCTACGGCGAGGTCGAGTACGTGAGCCTCGACGGCGAGCGCTGGCTCGCCGAGCACTTCGGTGCGGCCGAACACCCGGGCTGGCTACCGAGGCCGGTAGCCGAGTGGCTGGCGCTGCCGCCGCGCCCGGCGCTCGTCAGCGTGCGTGACGGTCGGCGCCTGACCGTCCACTTGCTGCCCGGCGATCCACATGCGCTGCTGCTCGAGGAGGAGGTCACGAGCTTCCGGACGGACTCGCTCGACCGCCTCGGGCTGACCGCGCGCGAGAGCGAGGTGTTGCGCGCGGCCACCGTGATGGAAGACGAGGCGGACATCGCTTGGGAGCTGTTCCTCAGCCTTCACGCCGTCCGCGAGCGGCTCGCTCGCCTGGAAGCGAAGCTTGGCGTGCGCACGGCTGCAGAGGCTGTGGCCCGGGCACTCCGCGAGAGCACGTAGACGTCGGGTATACGGGCGGGACGCTCCGGGGCCGGCCGGCGTGGTGGGTGCGCGTAGCACTCCACCGATGCACCCCGTCTAACTCGATGGCGCCTGTACGGGTGTGTGGGAGGTTGCCCGCGCGCGGACTAAGGCATCACGCTCGTGGCCGTCAAACCAGGGTACGGACTGTCGCTTCGACCGACGCCTCGGAGCACGTGCTTGCCTAGCCACAGCGTGAGGCGTAGGTTCGTGGCATGTCGAGCTTCATCGAGAAGTTTCGCGCCTGGTTGAAGGGCCTCAAGAAGTAGCAGCGGTCGCGCGCACCACCTGGGCGCAAATGGCAGGACCGAAGCCCACTCTGTAATCAGCGGCTCTGGGTCGGGAAGGAAAGTGCATGCCCGCCTTGCCACTCGTTGCGTACGCGAATCGTCTGCCGGTTCAAGGGAGGCATACCCCTCGCGGAGGTTGCGCGCCGGTTCGCGTCGCGCTACACAGCGCTTCGCTGATTACGTCTCTCCGCGTCGGGCTGGAACGGCGCCGCCTGTAGCTGGTGCGCGACTGCAACCCGTCGGCGCAATACGCGAACAGCGAATCATCACCGCCGTCCGCCGTCTTCACGTGCATCCCCGCTGCAGAATCGGCGCCGCCGCATCGACAGCCTCGAGCCCCGTCAACTCCGCCAACGAGAACGCCGTCTCTGTCGGCTCGAAATCACCCGGCACCAGGAAACGCACGCACGAACCGCGCCGACGGATCACCTTCGACCAGTACGTCGACCATCTCGCGCCGCTGCTTTTCAGAGCCGTCATGACCGGATCCGGCCAACCTGCCCATGGATTCGATCATGGGAGCGCACTCCGGTTGATCCGTGAGCTGGACCTCAGCATGTTCGCGGATCATCGAGCGTTTGCGGCGGTGCATTGGCAGGAGGGCCTGGCGGTCGCCAGGCCCTCCCGGTCACCGAGTTCGATGGAGCTAGGCGACTGACAGGACGCGGTCGCTGTGCGCAACGACCTTGCCGCTCGTGATCTTCGGAGCGTTGGGGATCACCTTGTCGAGGTGCTCGTCGGTGATCCACGTCGAGACGACCTTCGTGGACTGGTCGGCCTGTTCGGAGGTATCAAAGAGACCGAGCGAGCTCATGACTCCGCCGCCGCCCTCGATGAGGAAGTAGCCGTGGAAGCCCGGGAGTTCACGGAGCTGTGGGACGAGCGTTTCGTTCACCTTGTCGGTGATGTCGCTTGTGCGGGCAGGGTCGACGCCTTCGTAGCGACGAATGGTGGCGAACATGTGGTGCTCCTTCCGGAGTCCTTCAGGACAGCGCACTCGATTGGGCGCACTGCGGCGGCTAGGCCAGGGTCACAGTCGGAGAGGAACGTGCCAAGAGCCTCGGCGGCTTAGCAACAGCTAGAGCCAACGCGCTGATGCTCACCTTAGCTGCAATCTCGACCTGCCGAACCGTACTAAGCCACAGACAAGCTGTTTGCGGCGCTGAGGCGCGGTAAGTCGTTGTCGGCGGTCAGTGCAGCGAGTTGAATCGCGCTCTACCACTGCCTCGTCAAACTGCCACCGGACCGTGCGCAGCGCGCAGGAGGAGTGAGCCGGACCGGGGGCAGCGCCCTTCGCGAAGCTGCCGAGTTGGTCGACGCGCCTGTCACCGCAGCGAAGCGAAGCTGGAAGTCGATCGGGCGGGCGCGGTCGCGGAACATGCCGTGCAGGAGCGCCCAGAGTCCTCCCGCAGTCGACACGATGCTCGCGTAGATTCCATAGAAGGCCAACTGCGCCGACGGCGCGCGCCGTTCGTGAGGCGGCACGAGCGGTCCTACCGTGCCGTTCCTCCGACAAACCTCGCAGTCCGACGACGGCACGCGCGTGGATCTCGGTGGTGCTAGCGTGGCCGAGCGATGGCGGATCCCGTCTCGTGGTTGCAGATCGCGCAAGGGTGGAACGTCGTCGCCTCGGACGGCGTCATCGTTGGGACGGTTGCGCAGGTCGAAGGCGATAAGCAAAGCGACATCTTCGACGGCCTGGCCGTCAAGTCGAAGCAACCAACGCAGCTTCGCTATGTGCCGGGTGAGCAGGTCGGGGCGATCTATCCCGGCGAGGTGACCCTGAAGATTGCCTCGGGGGACGCCGGGATGCTCGAGGCGTTTCACACGCCGCCGCCCCAGACAAAGTGGCTTCCGGGGAAGGCTCCGCTCTCAACTCGGATGTCGAACTGGCTGCGGGGGAAACGCTAGAGACAGCGGCGGCGCTGACGCAGAGAGGGCGCCAGCGGCGCGACTCCACTCGTGGAACGGGACTCGAGCGGCTCCGCCGCCGCTACTCGACGGAGACCGGGAGAGCGCGCTACCCGAGCAACCCTAGGGCTCAGATCGATTCTCGAAGCGCATCCGCCGCAGCCTGCAAACGTTCGCTGACTTCCGCGAGCTCCCGCGCAGCGAGGTCAATCCGCTCCTGTTGAACCTCCGTCCGTTCCCGCTGAGTGTCAGCGCGCACCTGCTGCGCATCAGCCCGTCTACGGACCTCCACAAGTTGCCGCTCCAGGTCTCCCACTGTCCGTGTCAGCTCCGCTAGCTGTGCGGCGACAGCCGCTATGTCTTGCTCAGCGGTCAACTCCGCTGCATTCTAGAAGCCGCTGGGGTATCTGGACGCCGCGCTGAAATTAGCGAGCGGTCAGAGTGCTCGGACATCTACCTAACGCCGGTGCAAAGGACAATCCGCTCGCGCGGGAGAGAGTGGGCCTGAGCGGTTCCGCTCAACCGCCAGGGCATGAACACGATCGCGTGCGAACTCGAGCCCGGCCAGATCGTCAGGGTCGGCCGGGATCGTCACCTGGTTCTCGTTCGCAAAGTTCATGATCGCAATCGTCCAGCCGAGCGCCGCGAAGAGAGCGAAGAACACGAGGTCTGCAGGCGAGTCGGCGCTCGAGGATCAAGGGCGACAGACGGGCGTGGGCGGCGTCGAAGCCGGAGACAAGGTCTTGAGATCTGCGTCCGCTACCACGTTTGTTCCCTGATCGTTCCCGCGAGCGGCTTGAAACGGCGATGCGGATGAGAGGACTTGAACCTCCACGCCCTTACGGGCACACGGACCTGAACCGTGCGCGTCTACCAATTCCGCCACATCCGCCGGCGGCGTCAGTGTAGCCCGGGCCGAGAGGCCCGATGTGGGCAGGCGTGCTTGCGGGGGATGCGGCAGATCAAGCCGCGCGGCGCCTGGTGCACCAGCCGCGCGTGCGCGGGGCCGCGTCGGGCCCTAGGCAGCTGTAAAGCGCTGCTGCACGGATTCGACGTAGCCGGCGAGGTTCGCTTCGCGCTGCTCGAGCCGCGCTTCGCGCTCCTCGAGCTCCGTGAAGCGGGCGTCGACCTTGTCCTCGCGCAGCTCGAGCTCGGTCTCGCGGCGCGACTCCTTGACGCGCACCTCGTCCTCGAGCCGCTCGAGCGCGGTCGCGCGCGCGGAGACCTCGTGCTCGAGGCGTGAGATCCGGTCCTCGCGGCTCTCGAGCCGCTCACGGCGATCGCTGATCGCCTGCTCGCGTGCGGCGACCTCCTCCTCGCGCTGGCGCAGCTCGGCCCGGGCCTGCTCGCTCAGGTCGCTTTCCTTCTGCTCGCGCGCCGCGGCCGCCATCCGCCGGTTCAGCTCGGCCTCGCGGGCGACGAGCGCGCCTTCGCGCTCGTCCAGCTCCCGGCGCCGGGCGCCGTCGGCGTCGACGGTCGCTGCAAGCTGCAACTGGCGCTGAGCTTCCTGGATCTCCGCCTCGCGGCGCTGCATGTTCGCCTCGCGCGTCTCGAGCTCCGAGAGGAGGGCGAACGCATCCTGCGATGCCTGCCCGTGGTCGTTCCGCTCGAGCGTGAGGCGCTCGGCCTCGTCGCGCAGGCGCTCTTCCCACGCACGCAGCGACGTCTCACCGTCGGCGACCGTCTGTGCGCGGCTCTCGAGCGACTGCTCGAGCGTCTCGGCCCGCTGCTCGAGCTCGCGCTGGCGCGTGGCGAGCGCCTCCTCGAGCTTCGCCAGAGCCGTCTCGCGGGCCTCGACCCGGCCGCGCTCGCGTGCTGCCTCGGCTTCGATCTCGCGGGCAGCATGCTCGCGCTGCGCGGCCGACGCGTCGCGCTCGCGCACGGTGCTCTCGCGCGAGGACAGCCGCGCCTCGGCCTCCTGCTGCCGCGCCTCGTAGGCGGCGCGCTCGCGCTTCAGCTCACGCTCGCGCTCACTGATCTCGGCCAGCTGCTTGGCGAGCTCGCCGGCGGCTTCTGCGCGGTCGCGCTCCGCGGTCTCGAGCTCCTCGACGCGGCCCTCTGCGTGTCCCGCAAGCTCCTGCACACGCGCGTACTCGGCGACGATCTCGGTGTGGCGCTCGACGAGCGCCGCCTGCTCGCGCTCGAGGTCGGCGACGCGCCGCTGCAGCGACTCCTCACGCTCGCCGAGCTCCCCGGCCCAGTGCTCGAGCTCGGATTCTCGCTCGGCGATCGCGCGGGCGCTCGTGTGCATCTCGTCGCGGGCGACACGCTCGCGCTCGAGCGCCTCCTGCAACTCGGCCCGCAGGTCCTCGAGCTCGGGTGCCTTGTCCTGCATGACCACGTCGGCCACGGCCTGCGTCGCGGCCTCCTCGAAGGTCTCCTCGTGAGACTCCTCAGGCTCGACGACTGCGACCACTTCGGGTGCGGCGTCGCCGTTCTGCTTGCGCTCGAGCTGTGCCCGCAGTCCGGTGCCGAACCCCTTCTCGGTCTCGGGAGGCGTCATCTCAAAGCACCTTCAGGATGTTCATCAGGGCGGGGCCGAGGAGAACCATGAACATGGCCGGGAAGATGAAGATGACGGTCGGGAAGAGCATCTTGATCGGCGCCTTCATTGCCTTCTCCTCGGCCGCAGCCTGGCGGCGCAGACGCGAGTCGGCCGCTTGCACTCGCAGGATCCGTCCGAGTGAGATGCCCAGCTGGTCTGCCTGCACGATCGCGCGCACGAAGGCGGAGAGCTCGGGCGCGCCGACGCGCGCGGCCATGTTCTTGAGCGCGGCTTGCCGTGACTCGCCCATGCGGATCTCGGAGAGCAGCAGCCCGAACTCCTCGACGAGAGCGCCCTTCATGTGCTCGGTCAGCTTCGTGATCGCGCCGTCGAACCCGAGGCCGGCCTCGACGCTGACGGCGAGGATGTCGAGCGCGTCCGGCAGGTCGCTGCGGACCGCGTCGCGACGGGCGCGGATCTTGGAGGAGAGGACCATGTCGGGGCCGACGAACCCGGCCGCGGCGAACATGGGCACGAGCAGGATGCCGAGCGCGGGTGAGGCGAGAGCAGCCAGGAAGATGCCCAGCAGGCCGCCGCCGACCGTGGCGCCGCCCTTGATCGAGAGGAACGCAGCCGGAGTCAGACGCTGCGCGAGCCCCGCGGCGAGCAGCCTGGCCGAGATCGACTCGACGCTCAGCTTCGGGTTGAGCTTGAGCGGGATCGCGGCCAGCTTGGCGGCGGCCGGCTGGAGCACGCGCTCGCGGAACTTGAGCAGCTCGTCTGCCTTGTCGGGGACACGGATCCGGCCGTACTCGGCCGCGCGGCGGATCGAGCGCTCCTTCAGGCGCGCCGGATAGGTCGCGACCTCGGCCGCCGCAAACGCGGCGCCGGCCAGGAACAGGACTGCGATGAACAACAACACGCTGTTACCCCCTGAAGGACGCGATCTTCTTGAGCATGAGACTCCCGATGGCGATCATCACGAGCCCTGCCACGACCATTTTCTGACCCGCACCCGTGTGCCACAGCGGTGCCATGTACAACGGGTTCATCAACGTCACGGAGCCTGCGAGGAAGAACGGCAGCCCGACGAGCACGTAGGCGGACATCCGTCCCATGGCCGTGAGGCTCTTCACCTTGCGGCCGAACTGCTGCCGCTGGCGAACCGTCTCGGCGACCATGTCGAACAGCCCGGAGAGCGAGCCGCCGATCTGGCGCTGGATCGTGACGGCGGTGATCACGAACGTGAAGTTGTCCGAGCCGACACGCTCCGCCATGTGGGCGAGCGCGGCATCCATCGGCTTGCCGAGCTGCGTCTCTGTGAGGACGCGCTTGAACTCGCTCGCGGCCGGCTCGGCGCCTTCCTCGACGACGGACTGGATGCCCTGCCGGAAGCTGTGACCCGCCTTGAGCGAGGCTGCGAGCGTGATCAGCAGGTCGGGCAGCTGGTTCTCGAACTTCCGGACCCTGCTCTTGGCCTTGAACGAGACGTAGCCGACCGGAGCGCCACCCCCGATCGCCATCAGCGTCAGCGTGAGGAGCGACGAAACGCCGAGCACGGCGCCGAACAGGCCGAGCACGAACGCCGCACCGGCGCAGATCGTCAGCAGCTCGCCGGGGCGCAGCGGCAGGTCGGCCCGCTCGAGCAGTTGCGTGAGCTGCTTGAACTGCTTGACGTTCGCGAACGCGTCCTCGATCGCATCGACGAAACGTGCCCGCGTCGCTGCGCGGTTCTGCTTACGCCGCGCGCGCCCCGACTTCGCGTCGTTCGCGATGTGCGGCTCGATCCGGGCGCGTACCCGCGACTCGCGGCGCGAAGCGAACCAGAAGCAGGCGGAGAGGAGGATCAGGCCGCCGACGATTGCGCCCATCACCAGGGTGCCGAGCGCGCTGTAGCCCGCCGCCGGGATGAGACTCGTTGCGGCTTCAGGCGCCGCTTGCGCCCGAAGGCATCGTCGCGTCGTAACGCGGGTGGGCGCCCGCCACGGCTGCGGTCAAGGTCACCTTCGCGCCCGGGCGGGACGACGTCAGATACGTCACCTGCCAGGTGCGGGCGAGCTCGTCCTGCAGCCCGGCATACGTCGCGGCGAGCTGAGCGGACGACGATGCCTGCCGATACGAGCCGCCGGTCTCGGACGCGAGCTTCCGGAGCGTGGCGGGCGTCGACGCTGGGCCGGCGATGCCGATCGCGTAGATCGCGGCGTTGGCTTTGTGAGCCGCGCGCACCGCGTCCTCGAACGAGTTGAGGCTCGAGACGTCGTCGCCGTCGGTGACGACGACGATCGCGCGGCCCGGCCGGTCGTCCTGACCGAGTCGGTCGGCGGCGGCGACGATCGCGTCATAGAGCGCCGTGCCCGCCTTCGGGTCGACGGTCATGCCCGCGAGCTGGTCGCGTGCCTCGGCCGGGGTGGAAGAGCTGCGCGTCAGCGCCACGGCCGAGTGGCCGAACGCGACCACGCCGACGTGATCCTCGCCGCCGGCGGCGCCGGCGAAGGACTGTGCGGCCGCGAGGGCGTTCGCGAGCGGCCGGCCGCGCATGGACTGTGAGCGGTCGATCGCCAGCATGATGCTCTTCGTACGGCCGAGGTTGACGGCGGACAGACCCGCCACGGGCCGGCCGTTCTCACGCAGCGTCGGGGCCCTCGCGCCGAGCGGCGCCAGGATCGTGACCCGGAGCTGGGGGAACGAGCTCGTGTCGAGAGCACTGATGCGCGGCACCGCGCCCGCTGTCGGGGCGAGCACGACGCAGACTGCAAGAGGCGGCGAGGAGCGCCCGCTTCATTCGTGACCCCCGACGAACCCGGAGGCGGCGAACGACGCCCGCACCTGGTCGGAGTCCTCACCCGAGAAGAACGACGGCGGCAGCACGACGTTGTTCGCGGCCAGACGCTCGAGGAAGTGGGGCTTCAGCCCGCTCGCGCGGAGCGGTGAGAGCAGCCGGTGTGCGCCGCCCTCCTCCTCGCTCGGCGGTGACGCGACGAAGATGTCCTGCAGGGTCACCACGTCCGACTCCATGCCGAGCACCTCGGAGATGTGGGTGACGCGGCGGGAGCCGTCGACGAGACGCTCGATCTGCACGAGCAGGTCGAACGCGCTCGCGATCTGCTCGCGGATGGCGCGGTGAGGGAGCTCGACGCCGGAGGTCAGGACGAGCGTCTCCAGGCGGGCGAGGGCGTCGCGCGGCGAGTTCGCGTGGATCGTCGTCAGCGAGCCTTCGTGGCCGGTGTTCATGGCCTGGAGCATGTCGAGCGTCTCGGCGCCGCGAACCTCGCCGACGATGATGCGGTCGGGACGCATGCGCAGGGCGTTGCGGACGAGCTCGCGAATCTTGATCTCGCCGCTGCCTTCGATGTTCGCCGGCCGCGACTCCAGCGTCACGACATGGTCCTGCTGCAGCTGAAGCTCGGCCGCGTCCTCGATCGTGACGATGCGCTCGTCGCCGGGGATGAACGCGCTCATTGCGTTGAGCGTCGTCGTCTTACCGGTGCCGGTACCGCCGGAGATCAGGATGTTCAGCTTGCCCTTCACGCACGCGGCGATGAACTGGGCGGAGCGGGCGGTCAGCGTCCCGAACGAGATCAGGTCGTTGATGCCGTATGGGTCGCGGGAGAACTTCCGGATCGTGACCGTCGGGCCTCTGAGTGCGAGCGGCGGGATGATCGCGTTGACGCGGCTGCCGTCGGGAAGGCGGGCGTCGACCATCGGAGACGCCTCGTCGACGCGCCGACCGACCTGCGAGACGATCTTGTCGATGATGCGCATCACGTGCGAGTCGTCGACGAAGCTGACCTCCGTGCGCTCGAGCTTGCCGTGGCGCTCGACGTAGACCTTGTCGGGCGCGTTGACCATGATCTCCGTCACGCTGTCGTCACGCAGCAGCGGCTCGATCGGGCCGTAGCCGAGGATGTCGTCCGTCAGCTGGCGGACGATCTCGCGGCGCTCCTCGCGGGTCAGCGGGGTGCGGTCGAGTGCGAGCTCCTCGTTGACCGCGCGGTAGACGCGATCAGAGAGGTCGTCGCTGTCCTGCTTGTAGAGCTCGGGGCCGAGCTTGGCGATGCACTGGTGATGGATGCGTGCCTTCAGCTCCGCATACGGATCGACCGAGACGACGCTCGGCGGCGTGGGGCGGTGGCCGTTCGGGGTGAGGGCGACGACTGTGCCGCCGTCGCCCTGTTTCGAGAGGCGGTCGTGCAGGCCCATCTCAGCGCCTCGCCAGGCTCATGCGCTTCTTGCTGCGCTTCGTGTCCTGCTCGGTCGTCATCACGGTCTTCGCGAGGTTGTTCATCGCCTTCGCGAAGTCGGAGCCGGGCTCGGAGATGACCGCCGGCGTGCCGCGGTTGACCGAGATCGGAACCATCCGGTCGGACGGCACCTCCACGTGCACGGCGACCTTCAGCGCGCCCTCGACCTCGCGCTTGCTCAGGCCGACCTTCGTGTTTGCACGGTTCAGGACGTACCGGATCCGCGACGAGGGAAACGAGAGCAGCTCGAGTGTCTGCATCGCGAGTCGCACGTTCTTGAGGGTCGGGACGTCGAGACCGCACAGGACGAGCAGTTCGTCCGTCCGGTCGAGCGTGGCGAGCATCGGTCCGTGGAAGAACGGTGAGGTGTCGACGATGATCGCGTCGTAGCACTCGCGTGCAACCTCGAGCAGCCGTGTGATCTTCGACTCGGTGACGAGCTCGGCGTCCTCCGGGCGCAGCGGTGCGGGAAGGATGTCGGCGCCGCACGGGTGCTTCGTCGTATAGCCGGCGAGCTTCTCGATGTCGAGCTCGCCCGGTGCGACGACGAGGTCGTAGATGGTCTTCTCGGGCTCGATGCCCATCACGATCGCGGCATCGCCGAACTGCAGGTCCAGGTCGAGCAGCAGCGTCTTGCGCCCCTGCTTGCCGAGTGCGGCGGCGAGGTTCGATGCGATCACCGTCTTGCCGGTACCGCCCTTGGGTGAGAAGACCGTGATCACGCGGCCGGCCTGCACGCGCGAGACGACAGGCGTCAGGCGCTTGACGTGGGCGGCCTTGCGAATCGCGAAGACGACGTTGTCCATCAGTTGCGGGAGGACGAGCACGTCCGCGATGTCGGCGGTGAGTGCTTCCTCGAGCAGCTCGTTGGCCGTGCTCGATGCGACGACGATGATCGGGCTCCGGGTCTGCTCGCGGATCGCGGCCACCTCGGTGCCCGGGAAGCTCTCGGACCGCGTCCCGTGCAGGATGCAGTTGAGATGTCCCCCGGCGAGGACGCCGGCGGCCTGGGCGACGTGGTCGCTCCAGCCCACCACCTCGAGCTCGGGGTGGTTGCTCAGACCTTCGCGGAGGTCCGCGAAGCCGTCGCAGTCACCGGTGAAGTAGATGCGAGTGCGCGGGTTCTCTGTTGTATCGCTCATCTTCCCCTCCCTGCGAAGTGGCTGAGGTTGGCCGGGGTGACGTTGTCGCGTAGCACCGAAGCGCCGCCCTCGAGGTCATAGGGCGTGTCGGTCGCGTTGGCGACGGGGCGCAGCTGGAGCGTCCAGCCTGCGGCGTTCTGGACTGCGAAGAAGACCTTCTGCCCCTCGCGGCGGTCGCTCACGGCGATCACGACCGACGCGTTGCCCGAGCCCACCTTCGAGGGGTCCGAGCCGGTGGTCGGCGCGTCCAGGACGAGGAGGTCCCGTGCGACCACGCGGACCGCGAAGCAGGTCGCGCAGCTGCCGGTCTTGAGGTTCGCCATCACGTCGACGTGGTCGCCGTCCTTGAGCGTTCCCGCAAGCAGCTGATCGGTCGTGCCCGCGAGCGAGAGCGCGCGCAGGGTGCCGTGCAGCTGCGAGCGGATGCCTTGCTGGGCGTGCGATGCGAAGCGGCGAAGCGTGACCTGCTCGCCGGCGAAGATGGTCTGTGTCGTCAGGAGCGATGCGACCTGCTCCGGGCTCGAGACGTAGCCGGGCACGACCGTGCGCTCGGTGACGTCGGAGGTGACCATCAGGTGACGCTTGATCATCTCGGCGCCCGACGTGCCCTGGGGCACGTCCCGCTTCGCGACGTACACCTTGACGGTGCTTTCGCCCTGGCGGACGTGGCGCTTGTAGTTCGCGACGTAGAACGTCGTCAGAAGCGCCGCGACGAGCGCGAGCCCGACAGCGACGGCAATGTTGCGGAGGCGGTAGGTCATGTCTGCGGATTCCTCGTTAGTCGATGAGGGCGACCGTGCGGACGCCGAGGTCGGGGATGGCGGGCGTGTTCGGCCCTGACTTGCTGACGATTCCCTGCCAGATGATTCGCGTGAAGTAGCCCGTGAGCGAGCCCTCGGTGCCGCTTGCCTCGACGTTCTGGAGGTGGAAGCCGACCCACGCGACCACGTGGTATTCGGCGTTCGACCCCGAGCCGAGGAGCGTGTCGTAGACCGGGAACAGCAGGTCGGTGCCGTAGCGGCCGATCAGCGCGTTCTGGATGATCGAGTTGTTCCACTTCGCGCCCGGGTCGGAGAAGTAGACCCCGAGCGGCAGGTAGTTGTTGTAACCCTGTGAGATCCAACTGGCGAGCGTGCTCGCGCCGACGGTGCCGTTCGCGTCGGTGTAGTCGAGGTCGAGCAGCGCGAACGCGCCGGGTGCGCCGGTCTTGCCGAGCGGCAGCGTGGTCGGCACGTTGAAGCAGGGGCAGCCGGTTCCCGCGAGCTGCGGGTGGAGGATGTTGACGGTGATCGGCGCGATGCCGAGCGTTTGGTTGGGGATCGCGGCGACCGCGGTGGCCTTGGCGTGCACGTTGACCGTGTTGATGCCGAGCACCTTCGAGAAGAAGCCGGTCGCACTCTTCGTCTGCTTGACGGTGATCATGTCGTTCGGCTCCCACTTGCTGCCGATCGTGATCGTCGCTCCGAGCACGCCCCCGTTCTTCGTCGCGAAGGTGTTCGCGAGCGTGGTCGCGCCGGCGGGGTTCGACGGCAGGGACTGGGCGCCGGCGAGCGCGGCCGCGTCGACGGTCGACTGGCTGATCCGCTGCTGGCGGAACCACGAGCCGACGTCGAGCACGAACGCGACCATCGCGACGAGGAAGACCATGAGGACGGCGGCCATCACGGTCACCTGACCGTCGGCCGAGCGGAAGCGGGTCATTCGAGGCGCTCCTTGGTCGTGCTGGTGAGGTTGCCCGCCTTGACCGTCCAGCCGAGGATGTGGATGGAGTAGGGGTAGGTGGTGGTGACGACGACGTCGCTGCCGGGGATGTTCCAGGCGGCTGGGCCGCAGACGCCCGACGCGCAGGCCGACACGGCGACGCCGAGCTTGCTCTGGTCGAGGCCCTGAGCCGAGTTCTTCGCGACGACCTTCGCGGCGGCGCCGTTGTCGCTCAGGAAGCGACTGACGGCAGCCTTCCGCGCACCGGCGCGAGCTGCGTCCGTGATCGTCACGTAGTTGTTGAAGACGATCCCGAACTGGATGATCCCGAGCAGCAGCGCCATCAGGATCGGGAGGATGAGCGCGAACTCGACCGCGGCCTGGCCGCGCTCGTCCGAGACGAGCGTCGACGTACGGCGCTGGGCGAGGAGGCGCATCGGTCAGCCTCCGAACGCGTTCGAAAAGTCGTTGAAGAAGTTCATCGTCACCGACGCCAGCGGGGGAATGGCGACGATCACGACCGCGACGATCAGCACGAGGATGAACGCGTACTCGGTCATGGTCTGACCGGTTGCGTCGTCGAGGCGAATTGGGCGGCGGGTGAGAGTCATTTGGCGGCGGCTTTCCGTCGTACGTAGCGGGTGGGGGTGAAGCACCGGCGGGCCCCAGGGCGGTGAGGCCCGCCGGCGTACCTGCGACCTACAGCGAGTTGGAGCACCGACGTGAACGCGTCGGCGATCTTCGGACCGAGGACGATCAGGACGGCGATGACGCCGACCGCGATCAGCGCCAGGAGGACGCCGTACTCGGTCATCGTCTGGCCTTCCTCGCGGCGCAGTTCGATGCGAGCGAGGTCGATCCAGTCACGAATCTTCATATTCGATACACCTCCCTTCTGCGGCGCGAGGGGCGAAATCGTTCGCGTGCAAATCGTGTGCGGTGGTCAAGACGCCGGTCGTGCGCGAACCCTGCGGGGCCGAAGCGAAGATCACTCCGACGGGGTACAGGCGTGTGCACAAACGGGTCATACGAGTCACCTAGAGCGAGTTGCTGACGCTGGTGAACGCGTCGGCGATCTTCGGACCGAGAACGATGAGAACGGCGATCACGCCGACGGCGATGAGTGCGAGAAGGACCCCGTACTCCGTCATCGTCTGACCGTCCTCGCGGCTCATCTGAATGCGAGCGCGGTCGAACCAGTTGCGAAGCTCCATGTGACTGCACCTCCCTTCGGCGGCGTCGAGGGGCAGAGCTGTGTGGCGGTCGAAACGGGAAGCGGAGTCGTTCACAGGATTGCTCCTTCGTGAATCGAGGTTGGCGGCCGCTTCGCCGTTTGTTTGTCGCTCGTACATGTAGGACGACGCGCGGCGATCGAGAAACCCCGAATGGGTGATCCGCAACGAACTGGGCTCAAAGATCACTCTGAAGGGTTAGGCTCGATACCTCGATCAAGTGAGATCCGCGACCCTCAGCAAGCACGACGGCACGATCGTGTGCACGCAGTGCCACCTCGCGCTGAACCCATTCGCGCGCATGAAGGGGCTGCTCGGACGGTCGTCGCTCGAGCCCGGCGAAGGCATGCTCTTCCGCCCGGCGGGCTCGATTCACATGTTCTTCATGCGGTTCGCACTCGACGCGATCTTCTGCGACGGCGACCTCGTCGTGATCGACGTGGCTCGCAACCTGCGGCCCTGGCGCACCACGGCACGGAAGGGCGCAAAGGTCGTGATCGAGGTGGCCGAAGGGGCTGCGCAGGACCTCGCGGCCGGCGACCGCCTCGTGCTCGGTACGATCGACACGTGAGCGTCGAGCCGCATGAGAACCCTGCTCCAGAGCGCGTTTCCGGACGCCCAGGAGGTCGACGTGGTCGATCGGACCGGCGGCGGCGACCACTTCCAGGTGGCCGTCACCGCGCCGTCGCTGAGCGGGCTCTCGCTCGTCGAGCAGCACCGGCGCGTCTACGAGGCGCTCGCGGCGCCGCTCGCCGACGGCACCATCCATGAATTGAGGATCAAGACGAAGGGAGCGGCGTGACGTATTCGGACAAGATCCAAGAGGTGATCGACGGCTCGGACGTCGCGATCTTCATGAAGGGAACGCCGCAGTTCGTCATGTGCGGCAACTCCGACCGCGCGCTGCAGGCCCTGCGTCGCGCGGGCGCGACTGTGACCGCCGTCGACGTGCTGCCCGACCCGCAGATCCGCCAGGATCTGACCGCGATCAGCGGCTGGCCGACGATCCCGCAGGTTTTCGTCAAGGGCGAGCTGGTCGGCGGCGCGGACATCGTCGAGGAGCTCGAGGCGAGCGGTGAACTGGGCGAGACGCTGCGCACGAAGCTCGGCGACGATTTCGCCGGCGTCGGCGACGAGCGTACGGTCGCGCTGGCGTAGCTCGCGGACTACGCCCGCAGCGTCGCCAGCACGTCGTCGGCGTGCGTGTCCGGCTTCACCTTGTGCATGACACGCTTGACGGTGCCGTCCTCGGCGATCACGAACGTCGAACGGTCGATGCCCATGTACGTCCGCCCCATGTAGGTCTTCTCGCCCCACACGCCGTACTCCTCGGCAACCGCATGGTCCGCGTCGGCGAGCAGGGTGAACGGCAGTTCGTACTTCTCCTTGAACTTGACGTGCGACCGTTCGTCGTCGGGTGAGACGCCGAGCACGATCGCGCCTTCGCGCTCGAACTCGCCGTAGACGTCGCGGATCCCGCAGGCCTGGGCCGTGCAGCCGGGCGTGTCGTCCTTGGGGTAGAAGTAGAGGACGACCTGCTTGCCGCGCAGGTCGGACAGCTTGACGGTCTCGCCGCTGTCGCTCGTCAACTGGAAATCAGGAGCGGGCTTGCCTTCTTCGACCACGGCTTCCTCTCTGTAGGTTTTCGTCGATGCTAACGGCCCACCATGTGAACGCATTCCTCCTGCTCGCAGTCTGCGTGACCGCCGGCGCGGGTGCGCTCTGGGCGCGCCGGCGCGGGTACGCCGGCGGCGGGGTCGCGCAGCTCCTCGCGCTCGCGCAGACGCTCGTCGTAGCGCAGGTCGCGCTCGGCCTCCTGCTGCTCTCCGACCACCGCGAGGCCGCCGACCACCTGCATTACGCGTACGGGACGTTCGCCCTCCTCGCGGTGCTCTCGCCGTGGCTCTACGCACCCGTGGAGCCTCGCGCGCGGCTGCTCTGGTTCGCGGGAGCCACCCTGATCGCCGCGGCACTCGGTGTGCGCGCGTACATGACCGCATGAGCCCGCTCGTCCGCAACCTCCTGATCCTTGCTGCCGTCGCGGCTCTAATCGTGGTCTTCGACAAGCAGACGGCGCTCGTCACAGCGGGGACGCTGCTGCGGTTCGCGTTCTTCATCGCGATCGCGGTCGTGGCGTACTTCTACTGGCGCGATTTCGCGCGGGGCGAGATCGAGACCTGGCCCACACGTGCGCAGTGGGTGATCTACGGCGCGGTAGGGCTGCTGGTGGTCGACATCGGCTGGTGGCTGACCGCGACGCCCGCCGGCCGCGACTTCCTCGTCTTCATCCTCGTCGCTGCTGCGTGCGTCTACGCGGGAGTGCGGACCTGGCGGGAGCAGAAGCGGCTCGTGTGAGCGGCCGCGAGCTGATGGAGCGGCACGTGCGGGCGTTCAACGCCGCGGTCGCAGACGGTGACTGGGAGCCGATGCTCGCGCGCTTCGCCGACGATGCCGAGTTGTACTTCGAGAACGTCCCCGCCGGCCCGTTCGTGGGGCTCGACGCCATCAGGCAGGCGTACGCGGATCAGCCGCCGGTCGACACGATCCAGCTGCTCGGGATCCAGGAGAACGACGAGCGTAACGTGGCCGCCGCGTTCGCCTGGACGAACGGCGGCACCGGCCGGGTGCTGCTCGAGCACGACCGCGGCGCCGTCCGGCGCCTAACGGTTGTTTTCGACGTCGACGAATGACGCCAAACCGTCGAGGCGCGCGAGCGCCTCGCGGGGCTGCACGTGCTGGCCGACGAAGATCGGCGTGTCGCGCTCGGTGTAGCGCGAAGCCTCCGAGTCGCGGAGGCGCAGCATCAGGTGCATGAAGTCCGACGGCTCGTCGCACTCGAACGCCGTCATGAACTCCTGGTCGTCGATCCCGAACGAGTAGGTCGTGTGGTTGTGGATCGTCGGGAACTCCTCGCGCCCGATGCGGATGTGCTCGTCCATGGCGCGCTGCCGGTCGGCCTCGGGCAGCGCGTACCAGGGCCGCACCTTCACGAACGGGTACACGACCAGGTACGGCGAGCCCTTCGGCGAGATCTTGCGTGCGCGTCGGGCGGAGGTGTACTCGGAGGCCTTCGTCGTGCCGAGGTAGGAGTAGGGCGTCTCGAGCCAGGCGGCGAGGGGCGTGCCGTTCAGGGCAGCACCGAGCTCGCCCAGGTCGTCGTACCGAGACGTGATCTTCCAGAGGAAGAAGTCGGTATCGGGACGTACGCCCGTCGTCGTGTAGGTGCGAAGCGTGTCGAAGCGCGGCGCGAAGTCGTCGAGCACTTCGGCGAACGCGTCCTTTGCCGCCGCTCGCTCTTCGACGGGTAGCCGCCGCCACGCGGGATCGGCCCGGAAGAACGTGTAGGCGATGTACTGGCCGGCGTCCTCGCTCACGGCCGTAGGCTAGCTTCACGCACCGCTGCGAGGCTCGGCTTCGGCGTCGTGTCGGCGTAGCGAACGCCACTCTGGAGCCCCTCGAGCCGCGTCTCGTCGACGATGTGGAAGAGGTAGAGCGCGCTGACCGTCGGCTGGCGTCGGGCGAGCCGGATCGCGTCGGCGTAGTAGCGCGCCTGGGTCGCAGCATCGACCGGCTTGATCACTTCGTGACCCGTGTAGGCCGACGCCTTCGCGGCCGGAACGGTGGTCTCGACGCCGTACTCGCCGTAGAACACGGGCAGCTTCGAACCGGTCTGCGCTGTGCCGTCGAAGGCTCGGCCGAGCAACCGCACCAGCTTCGGGTAGTCGGCGATGCCGAGCGATGTGGAGCGCGCGTGGGGCCGGCTCGGCGGCACCCGCGGGCTTTCGCCGTAGACGTGCAGCGAGAACGCGTCCATCAACGGGCGGGTGCGACCGCTCGCCCGGTAGGCCTGGCCGAGGTCGAGGATGAACTGCGTGGGCGAGTGAGTCTGGCGGGCGGCGCTCGGGTCGTCGGAGCCATGCGGCGCGAGTCCACCGCCGACGATGGTCAGGTCCGGGTCGGCGGCCTTCAGGGCGTCGTAGGTCTCGGCGAGCAGCGTCTCGTAGGCGGTCGCCGCCGCATCGCCTCCGCTCTCGTCGTACTGCGGCTGCCAGAAGAGGTTGAGGTTGGGCTCGTTGCCGACGATCACGCTGCGGACGTCGGGGAGCCGGCGGGTGAGCGTCTTGGCGAACTGCGCGAACTCGCTCCGCGCCGCGGGCTCGAGCGGTGTATTGGAGCTGAGCTGGTAGACGGCGAGCACCGGCTGAACGTCGTTCGCGACGGCCGCATCGACGGCGCGGCGAAGCGGCGGCACGAGCGCGCCCGCCGGCGCGCCGGACTGCCAGACGGCGCTCAGGACGATCGCGCGGAAGCCCGCGTCGTGCGCGGCCTTCAGCTCGGAGCCGGGATCAGGCGCCCACTTGGGAGCGTCCTCGACGGCGCCGACGGTGAGACCGGGTGGTGGTGAGTCACTCCCGCCGCAGCCGGTGAGTGCCAGCAGTGCTAGAAGGAGCGGAACGAGGCGGAGGCGACCGCTGCAGACCCGGTGTTCACGAGCGCAGTGGCACGCGCGGTCACGCGGTGCGTGCCGCGCGACGGCCTGCCCCTCAGCACCACGGATCTCGCCACGCGGCCGACTGCGGTCCCGCGCAGCAGGCGCCCGTCCAGCGACAGCGTGTAGGAGCAGTCGAGTGAGCACGTCAGCGTGACCTTCACGCCCTTCTTGTCCAACAAACTCGCAGAGATCACCAGCTTGGGTGTCAACCGCAGGCCGGGGCAGGTCGCGGCGATTCCACGGTGCACGCTCTGGGCTGCGGCGCGCACGGGCCCGAGCGACGATTTCGGCGTGCCGTCGACGTAGAACTCGCCCGACTGCCAGGCGCCGAGGGCCGGCTCGTCCTGCACGTGGAAGAGCATCAGGCCGAGCACCGTCGGCTGGCAGAACGTCATCTGCAGTGCGAGCGTCAGCATCTGCGCCTGGGTCGTCTCGTCGACGGGCTTCGTCGTCGTCGGCTCGACGCCGGAGTAGAGGCCCGCCTTCGCCGGCGGCAGCTGGGTCTCGATGCCGAACTCGTCGTAGAGGATCGGCAGGCCCTTGCCGCGCTGGGCGGTGCCGTCGAACGCGGCGCCGAGCAGGGCGACGAGCTTGGGGTAGTCGGCCAGCCCGATCGATGTGCCGTTCGCGTGTGTGAGCGCCGGGCCGGTGGCGGACGTCTCGGGGTACGGATGGAAGGCGAATGCGTCCATCACCGGAACCTGCCGGCCGCTCGCCCGGTAGGCGGCGCCGAGGTCTGCGATGAACGTCGTCGGGGAGTGCGTGTCACGGCCCGTGAACGGCTTGTCCACACCGCGCGGCGCCAGTGCTCCGCCGTACAGCGTGGAGTGGGGGCGGGCCGCCTTCAGCGCGTCGTAGGCGGTCTCGAGGAATTGCAGGTAGGCGGGCGCCGCGGCGTCGCCACCGGCGTCGTCGAATTGCGGCAGCCAGAAGCGGTTCAGGTTGGGCTCGTTGCCGATGATGAAGTCGCGGATCAGCGGGTAGCGCAGCGCGACGTCGACCGCGAACGCCGCGAAGTCCGCGCGATCCTGGTCGGTCAGCGGCGTCACGCTCGAGCCGAACGGATAGAGCGAGAGCACCACCCGCAGTCCGGTGAACTGGGCTGCGCTGACGGCGTTGGTGAGGATGCCCTCGTCGTTGGGCCCGAGCCTCGTCTGGCCGGTCGTCCACGTCTGGGTGAGGCGGATCGAATCGAGGCCGGCGAGCCGCGCCTTGTCCATCTCGAGCTTCGCGAAGTCGGGGTCCTGCTGCTTCGCCACGTCCTCGGCGGCGCCGACGAGCATGGCCGGACCGCCCGCGGCTGCGGTTCCCGACCAGGTGCAAAAGACCAGCAAAACGAGGCAAAGAGCCCGCACGTCTCGGGACAGTAGCGCCTCGGTACGCTGGCAACCCGATGGCCGCAGACCGGATCGAGAGCCAGTTGAAGCGCGTCCCGCAGCGTGCCGGCGTCTATCTCTTCCGGAACGCGCAGGGCGAGGTGCTCTACGTCGGCAAGGCGAAATCGCTGCGCCCGCGCGTCCGCTCCTACTTCCAGGCGGGCTCGAGCGACACGCGCCAGGGGATCCGTCACATGGCCGGGCGCGTCGAGACGATCGAGACGATCGTCACCCAGACCGAGGTCGAGGCGCTGCACCTCGAGCAGAGCCTCGTCAAGCGGCATCGCCCTCCGTTCAACGTCCGGCTGCGCGACGACAAGTCGTTCCCGTACATCGCCGTCACCGTCGAGGACGACTACCCGCGCGTCATGTTCACGCGCGAGCGTCACCGGCGCGGCGTCGTCTACTTCGGGCCGTACGCAAACGCGAAGAAGGTGCGCGAGACGCTCGACGTCCTCAACCGCGTCTTCCGTTACCGCCCCTGTGAGGGCCCACAGCCCGGTCGGCACAGCGGCATCCCGTGCCTCGACTTCCATATCGAGCGCTGCCATGCGCCCTGCGTCGGCTACATCTCGAAGGAGGACTACGGCGAGCTGATCGAGCAGGTGATCGAGTTCCTGTCGGGGGACGATCGCCCGATCCGGCGCCACCTCGAAGAGCAGATGCGGGCGGCGGCGGCCGAGGAGCGGTTCGAGGACGCGGCGCGCTACCGCAACCGGCTCGCGCGCGATCGAGCGCCTGAGCGAGCGGCAGGCCGTCGAGCGCAAGTCGATCGGGACGATCGACGTGGTCGGCGTTGCCGTCTCGGAGGAGCGCGCGGCAGTGCAAGTGTTCCCGCTGCGCGACGGGCGGATGGTCGACCGCTACGCGTTCCACCTCGAGAACGCTGCCGGCGAGGAGCTGGACGAGGTGCTGGAGCAGTTCTGCCTGGAGTACTACGGCTCGGCGCCGTCGATCCCGCCGCAGATCCTCGTTCCGCAAGGGCTCGGGCGACACGAGTGCGCTCGAGGAGTTCCTCTCCGAGCGCCGCGGCTCGCGCGTCGAGGTGCGCGTGCCCGAACGGGGCGAGAAGCGGCGACTGCAGGAGCTCGCGCAGCAGAACGCCCAGCTGGCGCTCGACTCGGAGACGTTCGTGACCGAGACGAAGCGTGCGCGCCGGATCGAGGCGCTCGAGGAGCTGCGCGAGGCGCTCAACCTCGAGTCGTTGCCGATCAGGATCGAGTGCTTCGACATCTCGAACATCCAGGGCCAGGAAGTCGTCGGCTCGATGGTCGTCTTCGAGGACGCGGTCGCGAAGAAGGGGCACTACCGCAAGTTCACGATCCGCGGGGTCGAGGGGCAGGACGACTTCGCGTCGATGGGCGAGGTGATCTCGCGCCGCTTCTCACGGCTCGCCGCCGACCCGGGCTCGGAGGAGTGGAACGAGTCGTTCGCCGCCGCGCCGAACCTCGTCGTGATCGACGGAGGCAAGGGCCAGCTGAGCGCCGCGCTCGCCGCGATGCACGAGCTCGACCTGCCCCGCGTCGCGGTGATCGCGCTGGCGAAGCGGATCGAGGAGGTGTTCGTGCCCGGCCGTTCCGGCCCGATCCTCCTGCCCTCGAGCTCGCCCGGGCTGCAGCTCCTGCAGCGGATCCGCGACGAGGCGCATCGCTTTGCGATCACGTTCCACCGGCAGCGCAGGGACGCGGCGGCGAAGGAGTCGATGTTCGACCAGCTCGACGGGGTCGGCCCGGCGCGGCGGCGCGCCCTGCTGCAGCACTTCGGCTCCGCCGAGCGAGTCGTCGGCGCGTCGCAGGCCGAGCTCGAAGGCGTCCCGGGCGTTCCAGCGAAGACGGCCCGCCGGATCTACGAGCAGCTGCACCGCACCGGCCGCACATAGCCGTCCCCCGGGGTCAGACCCGCGGACATGCCTCGGTTGAGCGGTGCCCTGGGGTCAGACCCGGAGACATGGCTGGTTGAGCGATGCCCTGGGGTCAGACCCGGAGACATGGCTGGTTGAGCGATGCCCTGGGGTCAGACCCGGAGACATGGCTGGTTGAGCGATGCCCTGGGGTCAGACCCGCGGACATGGCTGGTTGAGCGATGCCCTGGGGTCAGACTCCGAGACATGGCTGGTTGAGCGCTCGGCAGCGCACTCGACGGCGCTCGAGGCAGCCCGGGCGGCCGCTCGCGGATGCGTTGTTCGCGGTCCTAGGCGGCAGCCGAGTGGACGACGGTGAGCACATGCTCGACATTGCCGTCGCGCAGGGAGTCGGCGAGCACCCGGCCGGAACCGAGGCCGGAGCGCGCCTGCAGCAGTGAGGCGAGCCGCTCGTCGCTGAGGCCGACAGCACGTGCGGCGGCGATCACCCGTGGCAGCGCGGGCAGGACGTCGCCGTCACGGCCGAACTGCCAGGCGGGGAAGGCGTAGCCGCTCTCGGTGCGGACACCGAGGAGGCGTCCCTCGCGGCGCGCCGCGTCGAGTGCCTGTGGGTCGCGCCCGAGCCGGGCGCCGAGCCAGGAGGTGGAGATCGACGTTTGCATGGAGCGAGCCTAAGCCGCCGGGAGCGGCGAATCATCCGTCCAGGGAACGATTCTGCGGTCGTTCACGCGGACTACATTGTCGCGGTGCGCCGGCTCCCGATTGTCCTCGTGCTTCTGCTGCTGGCGGGCTGCGGCTCGTCCAAGCAGTCGGCGTCGACCACCACCGCGCCCGCCGAGCGGCCCTCGCCGACGTCCGCCGTCGACGGCACGGTGCTCTACCAGGGCGGTGACTGGGCCGTGGTCACCTCCGGGAACGATGCGGTCGCGCTGCGTTTCCGGAACGGTGCCTGGCACCCGGACCGGACGAAGACAGTCAAGGTCACGTTCCTCGGCCCCGACAGCCCGGCGCCGGCCATGCCGCAGGTCGCGGCGGAGCTCCGGGCGCCGACGAAGCTCGCCGAGTCGGCGCTGTGGGTCGACGGTGTCGAGTTGCTCGAGAAGGGCGGCGGCCTGACGCCGACGCGCGGCACGATTTACGGCGCGCCGAGCGCCGACCTCGCGCCAGGCGAGCACCTCGCTGTCGCCTATGCGCGCACGGCGACCGCCGGGACGGCCGTCGCGCACGTCTTCGTCGTCCGCTAGGGCGTACTACTCGGCCGGGTCGGAATCGAGGAACGGATAGCGGTAGCTCTTCGGCGGCACGAACGTCTCCTTGATCGACCGCGGGCTGACCCAGCGGATCAGGTTCCACATCGACCCGGCCTTGTCGTTCGTCCCCGACGCCCGCGCTCCGCCGAACGGTTGCTGGCCGACGACCGCGCCGGTCGGCTTGTCGTTGACGTAGAAGTTGCCGGCCGCGTAGCGCAGCTTCTGCTGTGCGTCGGCCGCCGCTGCGCGATCCTGTGAGAACACGGCGCCGGTCAGTCCGTAGGGTGCAGTGCGATCGACGAGCGAGAGGGTGTCGTCCCAGTGCTTCTCGTCGTAGACATACGTGGTCACGACGGGACCGAAGATCTCTTCGCGCAGCAGCCGAAAGTCCGGGTCGCGCGTCTCGATCACGGTCGGGTCGACGAAGTACCCCTGCGCGTCGTCGTAGCCGCCGCCGACGACGATCTCGCTGTCGGCGTTCGACTTCGCCTCTTCGATCGCCTCGGCCTGCGTGGCGAACGACGAGCTGTCGATCACGGCGCCCATGAAGTTGCTGAAATCGGTGACGTCACCGACCTTGATCGTCGAGATCTCTTCCTGCAGGCGCTCGCGCAGCTCCGGCCAGATGTTCGACGGGGCGTAGACGCGCGACGACGCACTGCACTTCTGACCCTGGTACTCGAACGAGCCCCGGACGATCGCCGCTGCCAGCGACTCGACGTCCGCCGACGGGTGGGCGACGATGAAGTCCTTGCCGCCGGTCTCTCCGACGATTCGCGGATAGTTGCGGTAGCGCTCCATGTTGGACGCGACCGTGCGCCACATGCCGTTGAACACCGGCGTTGAGCCGGTGAAGTGGATCCCGGCGAGGTGCGGGCTGCCGAGCGCGGCGTCGCCGATCGTCGCCCCGCTGCCGTAGACGAGGTTGATGACGCCGTCGGGCAGCCCCGCCTCCTGGAAGAGGCGCATCAGGTGGTAGGCCGAGAGCATCGCGGTCCCGGCCGGCTTCCAGACGACCGTGTTGCCCATCAGCGCCGGGGAGCTCGTCAGATTGGCCGCGATCGCGGTGAAGTTGAACGGCGAGACGGCGAACACGAAGCCTTCGAGCGGGCGGTACTCCATGCGGTTCCAGATCCCCGGCGAGGAGATGGGCTGCTCGGCGTAGACGCGCAGCATGAAGTCGACGTTGAAACGGAAGAAGTCGATCGCCTCGCAGGCGGCGTCGATCTCGGCCTGGTGGGCGGTCTTCGACTGGCCGAGCATGGTTGCGGCCAGCAGCGTCTCCCGCCACGGGCCTGAGAGGAGCTCGGCGGCGCGCAGGAAGACGGCGGCGCGCTCTTCCCACGGCCAGCGCGACCAGTCCTCCCAGGCGGTGGCTGCAGCGTCGATCGCTTGCTGGACGTGATCCGCATTCCCCTGGTGGACGTCGGCGAGCACGTGCGCCTTGTCGTGCGGCATCACGGAGTGCTTCAGGTCGCCGGTCCTGATGTCCTTGCCCCCGATCACGAGCGGCACGTCCAGCCGCTCGTTGCGCATTTGCTCGAGACGTAGCTGCAGGCGGGCGCGCTCGGGGCTCGAGCGCTCGAAGCCGAGGATCGGCTCGTTGACGGCGGGCGGGGGACGGAAGGTGGCGTGTGTGCTCATGCGTCGTACCTTAGAGACGCACTCAGCGCCGCAGGAGGTAGGTCGCCGTCACTGCGACCCAGACCATGAACCCGAGCGACGACGCGAAGACGGTCTCGTCCGCGAACACCCAGTCCGCTGCACCCTCGACGAGCCCGACGGCGAGCACCGCGATCCCGCCGACGATCCCGGCCTGGCCGAACCAGCGCGGGATCTTGCGGGCGTGCCAGGCAGCGAGGGAGGAGGCGACGATCACCGTCGCGGCGCACGCCGACGAGAGGGCGGCGACCTCGGTCTCGCCGGAGAGCACCGCGAGCGCCTGCAGTGGCAGGAACGCCGCGCCGCCGAGCACGACTGCGGAGGCGAAGAAGGCGTCGGGGTCGAAGCGGACCAGCTGGGCGCGCAGGCTGGCGAGGAACCAGAGCAGGGCGAACGCCGCCGCGGTCAGCAGCGCCGACGTCGCGTGCCGGTGCTCGGGCCCGAGGATCAGGGCCGGCAACGCGAGCACAACGTATGCGTATCCGAGTGCCGGCAGATTGGCCCGCGTCACCCGGCGAAGCTACAACATCGGTCGATGAAGCCGACGCTCGTGCAGTACGACGCGCCCGGCTGGGGCGTGGGCGAGATCTGGCTCGACGAGAGCGGCCGTGTCTTCCACTGCGAGCTGCCGCGACCTCGGCGTCTGACGCGAGTCAGACTCAGGTCAGAGTCAGGTCAGACGTTACGCGCCCGGGTGCGGCGATTCTTCGCCGGGACGCCGGACGACTTCCTCGACGTGCCCCTGGCCGTCCCGGACGGGTTCTACGGCGACTGCGTCCGCGTGCTCCGCGCGGTGCCGCGCGGGGAGGTCGTCACCTACGGCGAGCTCGCGCTGCTCGCCGGGCTTCCCCAACGCTGCGCGCGCCGCCGGCACCTTCTGCGGCCGCTGCGCGCTGTCGCCCTTCGTGCCGACTCACCGGGTCGTCGGCTCGAACGGCATCGGCTCGTACGGCGACCTCGGCGTCGACTACAAGCGTCGGCTGCTCGCGCTCGAAGGTGTCTCGCTCTAGTGGCGCTCTCGGACGACCTCCGCGACGAGCTGGCGCAGATCGCGCCGGTGCGGCGCTGCTGCCGGCTGGCGGAGATCTCGGCGCTGTTCCACGCGTCCGGTGCCTGGCACCTGCGCGGCCGCAGCGTGGCCGTCCACCTCGACCTCGGCGCTTCGGCCGCGGCACGCCGTGCCTTCGCGCTGCTGCGTGACCAGGCCGTGCGGTCGGAGATCCGCACCTACCGCCGCAGCGCATTCGACCGGGCCACGCGCTACCAGCTGCACGTCGAGGTCGACGCCCGCGCTCACGAGACGCTCCGCGAGGCGGGCGTGCTCTCCGCATCGGGCGCGCCCCTCGCGGTACCCCCGAAGCGCGTCGTCGGCCGCTCGTGCTGCCGTGGCGCATACCTGCGCGGAGCGCTGCTCGGCGCTGGCTCGCTCTCCGGCCCCCGTGACCCGCATCTGGAGGTCCGCGCGACCGGGATCGAGGCCGCCCGCTTCGTGGCGGAGCTCGCCGCACGGGAAGAGGTGCGCATGGCGGTCGCGGAGCGACGCAACCACGCGGTCGCCTATGCGAAGGGGCACGAGTCGATCGGCGACCTGCTCGTCGTCGCGGGCGCGGTCGACACGGCGCTCCGGCTGGAGGAGCAGGCGGTGGTCTCGGCGACTCGCGCGAGTGCGAACCGGCTCGCGAACGCCGACGAGGCCAACCTCGTCCGAACCGCGCGCGCGGCGCACGAGCAGCTCGAGGCGATCCGCGCCCTGTGGTCCTGT